>CANFJX010000001.1 GCA_947447665.1 Bacteriovoracaceae bacterium
ACGCGCATAACGTGAGAGAGCTTTTCTGCTCCGTTTTCGTAACTCAGTTGCTGATGCACGTGATTACTCATCAGGCAGAAGGCATGAAGTTTGACTGAACCGGACGATCCTCGGTGCTTCAAACCGAAAATCAGACTCTGAAAGAAAAGCCCTTTAGCATTGGGACGCTCCAGCAGGTACTCGCGGTTGTGGCACCTCCAAAAAAGGTGAACAATTCCAGAAGACTGTGAAAGTACGGAAAATCGAGAGGCTCGCATAGCCAGCAGCGATATGAAAGAACCGAGCCAAAATGGTGCTCCGTCCCCTCTCCCCAATGCTCGTCCCCTCTCCCTAATGCTCCGTGTCTCAACTGACACATTCAACTAATTTATTTTTACTGTATATTTAAATTATAGGTTCAATCGATCATGCTGGAACTGAAGACTAGAACTCATTTACGCTGTTATCTAAATCCACTCGGCATTCTAGCGGGTCTTCTTTCTTTTATGAGCACCCCAAGCGCTCTGTGCGCAACTCCATCACCGTCACCATCGCCTTGCTCTGTTTCGACGGTCCAGATCCCTGTTCCTCCCACTGGATTTAGCGTCGGAGCTTCCAATAACGCCCTCTTTATTTCCCAAAGCGGAAACGTCGGCATCGGAACCAGCACCCCCACGGCTCAACTCGAGGTAGCCGGGAGCTCAGGCACAACCCTGACAGTCACTAACTCATCTCCAACCCAACTTCTCTCCATTGACACCTCTGGTGCAACTCAAATTGGCTCGGCGAGTTTAAACCAACCCCTCAGTCTCTACGCTGACCAATTGAACTTTAAACAAACTCTAACTACAGGTTCTGGCACCACTCTTTTCGACGGCAACCTCAGCATTAATGTCAACCCAATCCCGTCCTCTTCTCCTGCCCCTGCTCCGTCCCCCCTCGCGCTCGGTCTTGGACTCCAAGTCGGCAGTGGGCCGGGGCCAGGACTCAATCTCAAAACGGGTGTTGCCCCAACCCTCGCCATTTGGGGTTCGCCCACCTTTCGGACTGTGACTCCAGCATTAAGTATCACCTTACAAACACAGCCACTTCTTCTGGTGCAAAAAGTCGTGAGCTCCGGGAGCTCCGCTAATGTGGGAATCAATGAAGCCCAACCCCAGGAAAACTTAGATCTAGGCGGAACACTCTCAGTGAATGGTGATTTGATTCAATTCACCAAGCAAAACTTTGCCCCCCCTTGTCCGATGAGTGGGGACGGCGCCTCAAGCCGACTAGGAGCCATGGCACTCACTTCCCTTTACACCCTTTGCATTTGCACCAACTCAGGCTGGCAGGACAGCTACACCGCTGCCAGCTGTCAATGGAGGTAGTGATTGAACATGAAAACGAGTCAAACTAGACTGAACGATTCCCTCCAAATGCTCGTTTTCTGCTACCTCGGGATGCTACTACCCCAACCCGTTTTCGCCGACAACAGCTGCACACTCAGCATGCCTTCGAATTTCTCTACCACTTACAATCTGCCCAGCAACGTAGCGATTGGAGGCTCCTCCCTCATCGGCACAACCAGTGGCAACATTGGAATCGGAACCAGCCCGAACCAAAGAGTCCGACTCGATATCGCTAGCAAGTCTCCATCTTCCTCTCCCCTTTTGATCACCGATCAGACCAACTCACTTTTTAAGCTAGATAACAGCGGCAATATCAACGTCGGAAAGCCCAGCCAAACCCAACCCATCCAAATTAATTCCCAGAGCATCGTGGCCAACGGCAACGTTTCCGTTGCGAACGGAGCAACCTTCAATGGGCTACTCAAGTTCAATCCTACATCCTCCGTCGTTGCCGTGGGAGGAAACCTCAGTTTAAAAACGGGCTCTACCGACTCAACAACGTCTCTGGTCGTTCGCGGCCCCGACGCTCTTTCGAGTAGCCCCGCGCTCCAAATCAGCGATTCGTCTGGATCTAACCTCATGACCGTCATGGATGACGGGAGGGTCGGAATCGGGCCCATCCCCGCTGGTTCCCGCAAAATCAGTGCTACGAGCGCTCCCGATCCGTGGCCTGCTCAGGCTCTCGAGGTCGCAGGCTCCATCAGAGTGAGCAGCGGCTTTGTTACCCTTAAGCAACAACCAGTCGGGAGCGCTACTTCTACCCCCCCCGCCTCCCTCACCGCCTGCTCTCCCACTCTGGATGGTGCAGTCGTACTCACCGCAAACCACGGCTTATGCGTTTGCGTGGGTGCCGGTGGGATCTGGTACAGCACGCAGGGTGGTAGTTTCGCATGTAAGTGGAACTAACTACCCAGCTCCCCACTCCCCTTGTCTTTCTGCGCCGTAAACATTAGAGTGCGTCCCTATGAACCCCGCTATGAACTCCAAAGACGGCACTCGCTCATCACCTCTTTTTATTATTTTTACTACGGTTTTAATCGATTTGATTGGATTTGGGATGGTCATCCCGCTGATCGGTCTTTATGGGCGTCATTATGGTGCTACGGGCGTTCAACTTTCGATTCTAGGTGGGATTTACTCCATGATGCAGTTTTTTTTCGCTCCGCTTTGGGGAGCACTCTCGGATCGGGTAGGACGAAGGCCCGTTCTCCTGATTTCTCTCGCAGGCTCGACCCTTTCGTATGTCGCCTTTGCGCTTGCCCCCAGTTATATTTGGCTCGTTACATCTCGAGCTTTGGGCGGGATTTTTGCTGCAAATATTTCGACCGCCCAGGCCTATATCGCCGACGTGACCACTCCTCAAGAACGAGCCAAGGGAATGGGTCTCCTAGGAGCCGCCTTTGGAATTGGATTTACCCTCGGACCGCCCCTGGGCGGAATCGCCTCAGTGAAGCTAGGTTTGGCAGCCCCCGGCCTGATTGCCGCTTTAATCTGTGGCCTGAATGCGCTCTTGGCAGTCTTCCGACTACCAGAAAGCTTTCCGCCAGAACTCCGACTCAAATTGAATGAAAACCCGGCAGCGAACAAAATTCGAAAAAAATGGTTCAGCATGCATCAACTCACTCAGGCGTTTCAGAAGCCAGAACTTCGAGTTTTATTTCTCACTTTTTTTGCAGTGACTTTTGCGTTCTCCACCATGGAGCAAACATTCTCCCTCTTGTTTCAAAGCAAATTTGGATTTGAAACCGGCGAGGCAGGCTATCGGACCGGATTAGTGCTCATGGTCGCTGGTCTGGTCGGCGCATTAATTCAGGGAGGAATGATCCGCAAGTTGGTAGCAAAATGGGGTGAGCGGCGACTACTACTCGCTGGCCTGGCAGTCAGCGCGATCGTCATGGCGATGTTTCCATGGAGCCCGAGCTATCCGCTCTATTTTCTCATCGTTTTACCGATGGCATTGGGCAGCAGCCTAATCAACCCCAGTTTAAACTCGCTGATCTCCAAGGCGGCCACGGCTCAAGAACAAGGAAGCACCCTCGGCGTATCGCAAGGTCTCGGAAGCCTTGCTCGAGCACTCGGACCCTTTTGCGGTCTACTGACTTTCGCTATCGCACCCGAAATCCCGTACCTGATTTCGAGCTCAATCTACGCTCTGCTCCTCTTTTTTGGTGCCCAGTGGATCCGTGAATCTAGGAAAACAGCAACCCATTAAGCAACGGGACGGTCAAAAAAGACAGGGGAATACCAAGCCCCACCATCAGGCCTGCAAGCTCCTCATCAAAACCAAACTCTACTGCCAAAATTCCTGAGCTGATCATTGGAGCCATGGCCGATTGAATCAGCGTGATTTGAGTTTCACGCGCGATCGATCCGTACCAGAACATCGAACCCACACAAAACAAAACAGGCACCAAGAGGAGCTTAAAGCCTAGCCCTAAAACTAGCTTCGACTGGTAGCGCCTCAGCACTGAGCGATCCAATCTGAGCTGGTATCCCACGGAGACCATCGCCAGCGGGGTAATCGTGCCAGCTAAGCGCGTCAGAACTTCGTCCAGGGCCGGATGAAAAGGAACCCAGCGCAAGCACAAGCCCAAAATCAGAGCGTAAAAGGGTGGAAACGTTGAAATCTTCTTAAAAAAACTATTCCAAGAAAAAACTCTCCCGGAAAACTGGCACCCCACCATTAAACCTACTGTGGATAAAATTAAAAAAGAACCCAATTGATCTGAGAGCATTCCTACTGAAATCGACTCCGGCCCCAAAAGCGCCTCCAACATGGGAAACCCTACGAACGATGTATTCCCCAAGCCGCCGGTCAAGATCAAAGCGCCTACTTGCTTGCGGGTGAGTTGGAAAGTTTTTCCTAGAACGATAAAAAAGCAATAACTCATCAAGAACAACAACCAAGGCATCAAAATCGGAAAAATTGCAGAAGCGCCGAAAGACACCCGGTGAAATTGATAGATCATCATCGCGGGCAAGGAGATGTGAAAAATAAACTGATTGAGTACCGCAGGGGTCTCTTTCGGGAACTTAGGGGTCCATCGCAATAGGATCCCTGCAAACAAGCAGAAGAAAAGAATACCGAAATTTGCCATGCGGACCATCTTATGCGAAAAACGGCGAATGTCACAATCCTATTGGCTTCTCAAGACAGAACCCGAGACTTACCGCTTTTCCCAACTCATCCGCGACGGAAAGACGAACTGGGACCACGTACGCAACTTTCAAGCCAGAAACTACCTGCGGCAAGCGCAAGTAGGAGACCGCGCGCTCATTTACCACAGCGGTGCGGACAAAGCAGTGGTTGGCATCGCTGAAGTAGTGCGAGCCCAGTACCCAGATCCCGATCCAGAAAAAGCAGGGGACTGGGTTCAGATTGATCTTGTGCCCGTGGAGCCTTTATCAAGACCCATTTCTTTGGCAGAACTCAAAGCCAACCCCAAGCTGAAGGACCTGATCCTGATCAAACAATCCAGATTGTCTGTGATGCCGGTCACTCCAGCTCACTATAAAATCATCTGCCAACTTGGAGCCCAAAAATGACTCAAGATCAGATAAATCACCCAGTAGACCTAGCCGCCCAGTGGCCTCGACCGAATTGGGAACCGTTCCGAGTTGCTCCAACCGGTGAGTGGGGAGACCTCTCCCGTTCTCTCACCACACTGCAGGGGGTCGGCGATCGGCTCAGATCAGCCGCTTTTGCAGAAATTCAAGCCCGCGAGGCTTTTCTTTGGGCTGCATCGCACTATGAAGACGCTGAGCCCGCCCTCAAAGAAGCCTGGCTCAGTTTGTCAGGTGAGGAAAACAAACACCTTCAGTGGCTTCTCACCCGAATGGATGAGCTCCAGCTTGACGTTCGAGAACGAAGTGTTTCGGATCACCTTTGGGTGTCGCTCATGAGATGTTCTTCTGCACGGGATTTTGCGCTTTTCATGGCCAACGCAGAAGAACGAGGGCGCAAGGCGGGGGTCCGATTTTATGAAGCGCTTCTTAAAACCGATCCGATCAGTGCTAAAATCTTTGGGCAAATCGCAGAAGAGGAAGTCGCCCACATCGCGCTCGCCCAAAAGTTTTTTGTGGCTCGCTGATTGCAGCTGGGTCACGGTGTGGAACAGGGTTCCACACCGTGGCCCGGAGGTTAAACAGGTTCGCCCTCTGGGCCACATTTCTATTAGCGGCCCGTACTTCCAAATCCGCCCTTACCCCGCTGAGTTTCGTCCAAATGCTCGACTTCCCGAACGGCAGGGGTCGCTATCGGCAAAATCAAAAGCTGAGCAATCCGCTCTCCGCGCTTGAGCTGAACTGCCTCTTTCGAGATATTCCACAAAACGATGTGAACTTCTCCTCGATAACCTGCATCGATGATTCCACCCGCCGACTTAATCCCCTTCTTAGCCAAAGAAGATCGGTCCGCGACCATTCCCACGTGTCCTGCAGGGATAGCTAAAGCAATTCCTGTCTTCACGACCTTGCCTTGCCCCGATTCGAGAAGGACATCCTCCAGATTATAGAGATCTAATCCCGCATCATCTGGGTGTGCGCGAGTAGGAAGTGTGGCTTCCGACGAAACTCGTAGAATATCAATTAAATTTGGTTTATGGTGCTTCTCACTCAACATATGATTACTCCTCTTAAGACTCGTCCGAATCCTTTTCACTCTGCCCAAGTCACTACACTGCCGCGCGCAGTGCTCTTTGACTATGATGGCGTTCTGGTTGCCAGCGAACCTATCCATTTATCCGCTTGGATGCAACTCTTGGATGAGCTTCATCTCCCCAGAAATCTGGACTTAATTAAAAACTTAGTCGGAAAAACCGCCCCTGAAATTTTAAGGCGTGTCTTTCTCGAGCATCGGCCCGACCATCAACCAACGGACGAGGAGCTCCAAAAACTCGCCCAGAGGAAAAACGAATTCTACATCGCTTCGATGACCACAAAGCTCGTGACTTTTCCCGGAGTTTTTGAGGGACTTCAGTGGCTCAAGCAAAACGACATCCGTACCGCTGTCGTCTCCAACGGGCGCCGCAACGAGCTGCTCAGGACCATGAACCACCTTAAGCTGACACCTTTTTTTAATGAAATCATCTCCCGTGATGATGCGAGATCTGCAAAGCCAGACCCACTCCCTTATTTGATGGGAGCGGCATCACTTGGAGTGAGCATCGAAAGCTGTGTCGCCATCGAGGATTCTCCCACAGGACTTGAGGCAGCTCTCCGCGCTGAGATTCCGGCTGCTGCTGTTCTCACGAGCTTTAAGAGGGCCGAGCTGGAAACCCCTGTACCGGGACTTCCTCACCTTCGGCCCTTTTGGATTGGTGATTCGATTCAGAACTTTTTTGATTGGCTAAAAACTTTGAGCAAGTGATCCTTAAGATCCTCGCTCTGAACGTCGATCTCCACGCCTGACTTAAAATCTTTGAGCTTAAAGATACCGCTCGACCACTCGTTCTCTCCAGCCACCAAAACCCATCGATAACCTTGCTCCGAAGCAAAACGAAACTGATTTTTGATTTTGCCCGAGTCGGGAAAAACATCCACGCTCAGCCCAAGACCTCTCAACTCTGCAGCCAAAGCACAGATACGGGGCCGGAGTGATTCATCAAAAACAGGCAAAAACAAAATCGGAGAATCCGACTGAGACTCTTTTTCCAGCTCGGCAAGAAGAAGGACTAACCGCTCGAAGCCAATACTAATACCGCAAGCCGGAACCTCTTGGCCGCTCCATCGCCCAATGAGGCGGTCATAGCGCCCTCCACCGCCGAACGAATATCCTGCCGAAGCGTGCCGTAACTCAAAGACCGGGCCCGTATAATAGCCCATGCCCCGCACGAGCGAGGGATCAAAAACGATCCCAGTCAGCGGCAAATGGAGCGACTGCAAGGTCGACACTAAAGTTCGAAGATCATTTCCAGCTTCAGCATGAAACTCGACAGCTTGATCGAGCGTCAGCTGCCCCTCTAAAACGGGCTGAACATCAGACGGCAAAGATTCTCCCAAAGCTTCCCTGAGTTGCTCGAGGAGCACGGATATCTCGACTTTATCTTTCTTATCCATGATCACGGCGAACTGCTCAACCTTAGGCCCGGTAAACCCAAATTTTTCAGCCATGGCCTGAATCAGGCGACGATCATTCACTCTTAACTCAAACCCTGAGGCTCCCACCGACTGGAGGGCGAACGCAGCGGCTTGAATCACTTCAATCTCAGCCCCCAAACCTTTCGCACCGACGATATCAACATCACATTGAATGAACTCACGATATCGGCCCTTTTGTGCCCGCTCTGCTCTCCAAACCGGCCCAATGTGAAAAACCTTCCAAGGCATCTGGATCTTGCCCCGATGAAGGGCAACGACACGAGACAACGGCAAGGTGAGATCAAAGCGTAGCCCAAACTCCGCAATCCGATTTTCATCCCCTGAGGGTAAGGCTTCAGCTAACTTTTCGCCTCGCTTAAGGATCTTGAAAATGAGTTTTTCATTTTCCTCACCGCCACCGCCACCCATGAGGAGATCCAAATTTTCGACCACCGGGGTCTCCAGAGGGAGAAACCCGAAGGACTGATAAACATGAGAAATCTGATTCATCAAAAAAAGGCGGCGTTTTGCTTCTTGATTCAAAAAGTCTCGAAAGCCCGAGGGCGGGTGCACTGAAATCATAGGCGAACATTAGCAGAGGAGGGTCCCGTGCTCCACCTCTTTTTCTTATCAAATACAACGCTAAAAGAGCCAATGGCAGGGTTCTTGGCAAATTTGAAAATTGCCTTTAAAATCTATCAGGAACTTATATCATATTAAATAGGCGGTGCCGGATGTCTCACATTCACCCAAGATGATTTCACTCATCAGCTTAGCGATCATTCTAGGATTCAGCTCAGGTCGTCTCGGGATCACCCAGGGACTCCCCCTTCAGGAAGTGAGTGCCTGGGTCCTTCTGACTTTAAAAACCCTGGCCACGCCGCTTCTATTTTTCTCGATTCTGGATGCATTCTCGAAAATAACCATCCCTTGGCGAAAGGGCCTTAAGCTGATCGGATTGAGCACCATGAACGCAGGGGTGGCTTCCCTGATTTGCTTGGTTATGACTGAATTAACCGCAAATTTTTTTTCAGAAATGTCCCCACAGACCTTCTTTTTGAATGGACCTGCAGGTAACCGAATCCTCGACTCCACGCAACACACCCGCTCATGGCTACAACCCAACTTATTGCAAGTTGCTCTAATTGCATTGGCACTGGGATCTCTGATTCGAAAATTCGCGGCACATCAATTTATTCTAAAAAAAATCAATCAAACTCTCGAAGTGTTCATTCGAATCCTCCATGGAGTCGTCCTTGTCTTACCCATCGCGGTGTTCTGTACTATAGCGCACCTCGCAAGCACGCCCGGATGGGCTGACTTTGAAGCCCTCGGCGGCTTGATTGCAGTGGTGGTCGGCGGACTCATGCTGCAGCTACTTTGTTATTATCCATTCCTCATAGCCACACTGGGCAAACGCTCGCCCTTTACCTTTTTTATAAACTCAAAGGAGGCGCTCGTCACTGCGCTCGGCACAGGTAGCAGCCTAGCCACTTTGCCTGTGACTTTGCGAACTCTAGAGAAAAAGCTTCAGATTTCTCCTCAATCGGCTCGCCTAGTCGCTTGTGTCGGAACCAATCTTAATCACGATGGAATTTTACTTTACGAGGCCTGCGCCGCTCTATCGATTGCGCAACTCTATGGAATCCACCTGAATTGGGTCCAAAAACTCCAGATTCTCTGCAGCTCAGTGATCGCAGCGGTGGGCATCGCTGGCGTCCCTGAGGCTGGACTGATCACGCTTTCTCTAGTGCTCAGTGCTGCTCACTTACCTACTGAGATGATCCCACTCCTCATGAGCATCGACTGGTTGATGGGCCGACTCCGAGCTACGCTCAACGTTGCCAGTGACTTAGTGATCGCAACCTTAATGGACGAGAGCAACTACCAAAATTCCACGCGTTCTGTTTCCAGACTATAAATTCCTTGAACCACTCTCACTCTTCCGGCATCTACAGCCTCTTTTACCAAAGCCGAACGAACGGGAAGGTCTTTAACAACGGCAGAGACATTTCTCTTAGCGAGTAAATTAGCTCCTCTAATGCTTTTTCTGGCGTAAGATGGGGGCTGACTCCTGACTCTGCAGTCAGGGCAGAAACGGGAAGCACCAGCATGACTAGCAGTGCAAGTAAGGAAATCTTGTTTTTTTTCATCATAGAATCGTGGGACGAGAAAATTGCATAGGATGTGCCTGGAGTTACGATATTCCTAATGATGGCTAGAACTTAATCGTAACCTACCGTCCCCATTGGTTTTTGTTGTCTTTCTAGTCCCAGTCAGATAGAAAAAGCTAATTAAAGGAGCTTCAAATTATGGCACAATCCATTCATTTACCCAAAGACCTCGGTTTTACGCAGGACCTTTACATTATGCCGTTCGATCATCGAGGCTCCTTTCAAGAGAAGCTTTTTGGAATCAAGGGACGAAATCCAACCGAAGAAGAGACCCGCGAAATTGCTAGCTACAAAAAGATGATCTACGATGGTTTCAAGAAAGCCATCGCCGCGGGAGTTCCACGCGAAAAAGGCGGGATTTTGGTAGACGAGCAGTTTGGCTCTGAAATTCTGAAGGAATGCAAAGCCGAAGGCTTCATGACTGCTTGCCCTGCTGAGAAATCAGGACAAGACGAATTTGATTTCGAATATGGCGAAGAGTTTGGGAAACATATTCAGAAATTTAGCCCCACCTTCGTGAAAGTCCTCGTGCGCTACAATCCTCACAGCGACTCGACTCTCAACCAGCGCCAAGCGGAGCGACTAAAAAAACTCTCTTTATTTTGCCACTCTCACCAAATTAAGTACATGTTTGAGCTACTGGTGCCCGCCACCGCAGACCAACTCAAATCCGTCGCGGGAAGCACCTCTCGATATGACCACGAATTACGCCCTAATTTGATGGTCGAAGCCATGGAACAACTGCAAGACTCTGGAGTTGAGCCAGACGTTTGGAAACTGGAAGGGATCGAAACGATCGAAGATTGTAAGAGAGTCGCCGCTCAAGCAAGAGTCGGGGGACGCTCCCAGGTGGGTGTGATTGTCTTAGGTCGAGGCGAAAATGCCGAAAAAGTGAAGCACTGGTTGAGCACGGCCGCAAAAGTGCCAGGCCTGATTGGATTTGCAGTCGGGCGAACCATTTTCTGGGAACCCCTCAAAGGGGTCAAAGATGGCACTCATTCGCGTGAGCACGCTATTCAGCAAATTGCTAATAATTACAAAGCCTTTTGCGATCTCTGGACAAAAGCTAGAAGTTAAGAAGTGAATTAGAAAGGTTTGGGAAGCCTAAACAGCTCCAAAGTGGTGGGTAGATACCAGCCATCCTCTCGGATACTCGCGGGGAGAAGGTAGCTATTGTACACTACCGGAGGTGGCTCATCCAGAACTTGCCAAGACCCCAGCTTCACGCCTATCGGATGATAAGTAGCAGGGGGGAAATGCTCACGGAAGTTGAGCATCGAGCTCCATTGGAAGTTTGGGTCTTCGGGATTCCCCAATAAAACAGACTTTTGTCTCTGATCGCTCGAGGGCTCCCTGATTGCAGACCTAGCAGCCGTTTTGGGCTGCTCGGAGCGAGAACCCGCCCCAGCTTGAGCACTCAAGGAAGAGGCCACGATGGCCAGAACGACTAAGAAACCAGCTCGTTTTGACTTCATTTCGAAACTCCCTTTGAACACCATTTAACCTGCATCTACTAATAGTTTACTAAATTAGTATGGTTTTAGCACGCACAAAGGCACCGAGAGCAACTCTCAAACTATCTTATTGAAAGGATTGAGGAAAAACTTATTCGTTAGAGTTGAGATAAGCGTGAATAGCGTCGATCTCAGACTTCAGGTGAGGCAAACGCCCCATCACGTGAGTCTCGCGCTTGGGCTTGTAGCCAGGGGGATATTCACCCCTCAGAATTCTAGCCTCAAGCAGCTCCCTGGATGAGCCGTAAACATCTGGCCCGAGTGCACCCACCTTACGAGGATTGGAATTATGACAAGCAATACACTGAGTTTGATAAACAGATCGCCCCCGCTTGACCAAAGCGCTGGGCTCGGACGCACCCGTGCTCGAAGACGGGCCTGCTTTCTTATTGCACGAAATAAGACCCACCACGGAAATTAAACCAGCAAAAATGAAGAAAGAGGAGGGGATCACTCCCCTCCCGCGTTCAAAAGTCATTTAGTCAAAACTTCAACTAGAACATAAAGAAGGCCGGCAAGCCCGAATCCGCAACTGATTACACCTTGAATCGTGGTCATCGGCCCGGTCTTACCCTTAAGAGCATTGGCTTCTAGTAATCCGAAAATCACCGCGAACACGCCCACAAGAATCCAAAGATTAGCATTTGGGTTCACTGCCATAGGAAGATGGCTAGCAGCTCCCATGAAGAAAAGCATCGGGATCGAGAACATCGTATTGGTTCTAGAAGCAACGCCTGCGCGAGCACCGGCTGCAGCAGCCTCAGGAAGAGCTTTCCCACCTGCTGCGGCTTGGGTAGCGGAGGCGATTACGATTTTTTGGTTTGGCCAAATAACAAACCACACATTAGCCCACATGAATAGACCCAGAGCCGACCCGGTGAGAATCGCAACACCCCAAGAAGTCAGGAAGATTTCAAAACCGTCTCGGTGACCCTTGCTAGCTAGGTAAGTCAAACCCGACAACATCGTAAACATGGCAGCCCAACGAAACCACCAAAGAGCCCTAGGAACAAGCTTTTGGATCGCATTGGATTTCGTGGCAGGATCAGTCTCAGCAAAAAAGGAACCCTGAACAAAGTTAAAATAATAAAGGAGCCCTATCCACATGACCCCAAAAAATAAATGAAGCCATCTCAACAAAAACATGAACCCATCTGAACTCAATAACGCCATTTCCATAACTTTAATCCTCACTCATCATCTAGCTGTTAAACGACTTCTCAAACTACTCCAAAACCTGGTACGGAGAAAGTTTTTTAAGCCGACCGGCGCAGAAAGTACTCGTCGATGCCACCGGCGCACCATTCTCCAATCCGCAAAGAAGCCTCGAAAGGTGAATGAAAATCTCAGTTTCTGAACTAGTGACCGACACCTATCCGATGTGGCTTTACTTCGATTTAATTAAGACCTGAGAAACATCCCGCGCCGACAACCCAAGAAGGTAGAGAATCGAACGCATATTTTTTTGACTGAAAGAAAGATCTGCCTTTTCTCTCACCAAGGGCTTCGCATTAAATGCGATTCCAAGCCCCGCTTTCTCGAGCATCAGCAGATCATTAGCACCGTCGCCAATCGCAATGACCTGATCCAGGACGATCTGCTCCTGTTGAGCAATGACCTCAAGGAGGTCAGCTTTTCGCTGAGCGTTCACGATCGGAGGTAGAACCCGTCCGGTCACGCAGTTATTTTGAATTTCCAAAGTATTGGCGTAAGCAAAATCAATACCGAGTCGTTCCTTGAGGCGATCCGCAACAAAGGTAAACCCCCCACTAATCACGGCGGTCTTGTAGCCTAATCTTTTTAAAACACGAATTAAATCCTGCGCCCCAGGCGTAATCTCGATTTTTTCATAAACCCTCAAAAGATCCGCAGAGCTCAATCCTTTAAGAAGCGCGCAGCGAAGGCGCAGACTCTCGTCAAAATCCATCTCTCCCTGCATCGCCTGGTGAGTGATCGAAGCCACTTGCTCAAAAACTCCTTTTTCGCGAGCCAGCTCATCGATTACCTCGCCCTGAATCAGCGTAGAATCCATGTCCAAAACGACCAACCGCTTGGCACGACGATAAAGGCCTTCCGTCTGCAGAGCGATGTCGACCCCTTGATCCTTGGCGATCGAAAGAAGATCTTTTCTAAGACTCCTCTCATCGACTCCAACGGAGCCGGAGACCAACATCTCCACACATCCGAACTGATTTTCACTCAATTTCTTGATCACATCGATATTAAGATCGTAACGCGCAAGAACTTGTGTCACCTCATGCAGCGCCTGCGCGCCAACCGACTCCGCAATCAACGTCACAGCATAATGGTGGGCTGGCCTGTCCGAATGCCCCCCCAAAGAACTAGTACCCATCTTTTTATATTCGACCCTCAGTTTGAGCTCAGAGGCTTTCTCTACTAAATCCTGAATCACCTGATTTTCATCGTGATGTGAGGAACGCGTTTGAAACAAAAAAGAAAGAGAGAGGAGTTTTTGAATCACCGCCTGCGACAAGTCTAGAATCTCCACATCGTGCCGCGCAAGAATCCCTGTTACCTCCGACGTGATTCCAGGCACATCATTTCCCGAGAGAGTCACGAGCCAGACCGAATCCTCGGAAGATACTGAAACTAATTCTTTTTCCATTCTTTCCTACTCAAGAATCCTTATTTTGAACCTGGAGCACCCAAGCGGTGATTACTTCAGTGCAAAAAGTAACTTAAAGTCCTCGTCATCGAAAGTCAGCCCACCCCCGACGAAGTAGGTCGCGGCATTGGCTTGAGAAAGAAAAGGAAGTTGCTCAAAACCGGCTTTCAAATAGACATTTCGGAATGGCTGTAGATTGGCATAGACGCGAGCATTCGCCCCACTACCCACTCGCACATAGGCATCCAAACCTAGTTGAAACTGATCGACAGCATTTTGGGGTCCAAAATTGTACTTCAGCGAAATCGCTCCATCTCCATACAAAAGCCCCACGGAAAGATCCCAACGATCTCGATAAACCTTTCCCATCATTGCGGTAAAAAACATCGCCGAGTAATCGGTCACCTGACTAGTTACCTTAACTGGTAATCCGCCTCCTGCCGAAGTAGAAACATCCGTCGAAGAAACTCTTCCGCGGCTGTCACTGCCAATCCCGAGAAGGTAGTAGCGATTCGCCTTTGGCCAAATCGCAAGATGAAACCAACCCCTAGCTCCATTAATTCCACCCAACCATACTGCGCCCAAATCGGGAGTAAATCGAACCGAACTCACTCGATTCAAAAGGAGATTAATGTTCTTAATTGCAAGACGAATTTCCTGAGCATAAATCGGATCATTCAGCAGCATACCCACCGAACCCTCGCCTTTATTCACTCGGGTCATCAAGTCGCGCAGTTGCTCAATGCCGTCTTCTAGTTTCGCTAAAGTTCGCTGAGCCGTCTGGTTCAAGCCACTCTCTGGCGATAATGTTTTAGAGGCATTTTCGAGGGTAGCATTCAGCTTCTGCATCGTATTTTTTAAGTCTTCGGGATTAATGACGCGCTTAAGATTGCCCGTTAAGCTACTCATCTGCTGGACCAGCTCATCAACTCGGCTTACCAAGTGCTGAACATCTTGGGACTCTTCTCCCACAGGGATCTCCGCTCCACCTTTGCCCGAGGTCGATCGAACCCGAGTCTGAGCCCTTGGCTCGTGAGACGGCTGTACCGATGGCTCATTCGTAACACTCGCCTCGGCCGATGGGATCAGCCAATCCAAAAATTGGTGGCCCCGCATGAAGGAGGACTGCGGACGAGGAGAAGACGATGCAGGAGTCAAATCTCCAGTGGACTCGTTCGGAGTCAAATATTTTACTGGCCTTAGTTCGACAAATTTATCACCCAAAAACCCCTCGCCTTTGAGATAAGCTTTGGTCGTCGGAAGCACCTGAACCGGGGCTGTGAGACAAATTCCTAGCGTCACGTGAGTTTCTTCGAGCATCACTGACTTGAGATAGCCGATATCAATCCCAAGAGAGCGAACCGGTGATTTCCCCTTTAACCCATTCGCGTCGTCCACGCTGATCTTCACTAGCTGACAAGGTCTCCACCAGAATGGCCTGTTATTCACCAAAACTGTAATGGCGATGATCAGAAACAGGCCGAACAGGGCAAACACCCCAACCTTAAATTTTGTCGCAACACTTGAGTGCGATGTATCCATCTTAAGTCACCTTTAATTGCTTTAAACCGAGAGGCAGAATTGCCGTCAGTAGGTAGTCACTGAGTAAAACAGAAAGACAGGTCGCCACGACCGTAGTTCGAGTCGCTTGACCTACTGCACTAGCTCCTCCGTAGGCTCTGAGTCCACAAAAACACCCCATCCAAGTCAGCACGAGCCCAAAACTCGCAGACTTGACCAGGCAATGAACCAGATCGATGGGATCGACGACCGTCAGATAATGATTCCAGTAGATAATGTACTGGAGATCTAAAATCCCACACGCAACAAAACAAGCAGAAACAGAAGCCACCGAGGTAAAAATTAAGGCTAAAATGGGAACCATTAAAAACCCCGCAACCACCCTCGGGCAAACCAAATATTCAATCGGGTCTACCGCCATGACTTCCAAAGCATCGACCTGCTCACTCACATTCATACTGGAAATCTCTGCAGCCATCCCCGCTCCGGCCCGCCCCGTCACCATGATCGCGGTCATCACCGGTGCAAGCTCCCGGAACAGGGCAACCCCCACGGTTCCGCCGAGAAGTGACTCACTTCCCAATCGATGGAGTGAGGTGTAGAGTTGATAGCCCAGCACCGCTCCCATAAAAAGTGCAGCGACGACGATAATCAAGACCGAGTCCACCCCGATAAACTCGCACTGGCGAACGAAAAAACCTCTTCTTCGCCATAAAAACCGGACTGAAAGCAGGGTGTCATAGACAAAAATCGAAAAATCACCCAAAACCGTGATAAGAGAAGTCAATACTTTGATGGGACTCACGACTTCGTAGTTAAGACCAGTTTGGCGAGAATTACAAGATGATCGTGATCAAAAACTAGAAAGAGAGACCTCCGCGCGTGAAATGGTTTTCTAATCTCATCCTACGAGAAGCGAAACTCGTGGCTCTCATCGGAACACTCGCTGCTGTCCTCGGCGGATTCTATTCGATTGAGCTCTATAAGAATCTTAAAACCGACATTCACGAACTCCTTCCCACCTCCGCCCGAAGCGTAATTGACCTCAAAGAAGTTTCAGTGAGGCTCCGGTCTATCGATAATCTAGCAGTCTTGGTCTTTTCCTCACAAACCGAGGCCAGTAAAAAGCTCATCATCGACTTGGCGCATCTGCTAGAAAAGGCTCCCGCCTCAAAAGTCGCCGGTGTCGAATACAGAATCGACCGAGAGCTCAAATTCTTCAAGGAACGTCAAGCCCTCTACCTCGAACTTGAAGATCTAAAAAAAATCAGAACCTATATCGCAGACAAAATTGACTTCGAAAAAGAGCTCTATAACCCCATTCACATATTTAGTGGCGTGACCCTACCTGAGCCTAGCTTCAACTTCATCGAAATGAAGCAAAAATATAAAAAAGACCTAGGCGGTTTTGATCACTTACCCAATGGGTTCTATGCCTCTCCCGATGAGACCAAGCGACTTCTTTTGGTAAAACTTCCTGGCGAAGCGACCGGAATTCACGGGGCAACGGAACTCAAAGAGATCGTCGACCAAGCGATTCAATCGCTTCATCCTAAGACCTATGCTTCGGATATCGAAGTTCGATTCTCGGGCGACGTGGAAACCCTGATCGAAGAGCAGACGGCTCTCGTGGAAGACCTTGAAGTTTCCACCGTGATTGTGACCATCGTCGTTACGTTCGGCATGCTCATATTTTATCGAACCCTCCGAGCGACCTTTGCGCTTATGCTCAGCTTGATTGTGGGCACCCTCTGGACCTTTGGGGCTTCCTATTTTGCAGTCGGATACCTCAATGCCAACTCAGCGTTCTTAGGTAGCATCATCATTGGGAACGGAATTAATTTTGGCATTATTTACCTAGCCAGGTACCTAGAAGAACGAAGAAATAATCACAGTCCAGAAGCAGCCACTCGACTTGCGATGGCAAATACAGCGACATCAACCTGGACTGCCGCCCTCGCTGCTGGACTTTCCTATGGCTCGTTAATGCTCACTGGCTTCCGAGGCTTTAAACAATTTGGCATCATCGGACTGATCGGAATGGTGCTCTGCTGGGTGAGTGCCTATACGGTTCTCCCGGCTTATCTTGTGCTCTTTGATCGCAAGCGTTCGCTCATCATGCGAGCCAAGCAGCACCCAAAACCCTACCTTGCTGGTTTCATCGCCCAAACGATTCAAAAATTCCCTAGAACGATCTTCGGAGTCTCTTTAGTTTTCACACTCTTGTCGATTTTTATGTTTCGAAACTTCAGCTCCGATCTTCTCGAAACTGATTTATCTCGGCTCAGAAATCGCGATAGCATCAGTAAAGGGGCGGCCCATCATTATCGTTATGTCGATGAAATCTTAAGACGAGATCTGGGCCCGGTCGTAATCCTACCTAAGTCCAGAGCCAACACGAGAAAAATTGCCGAAATCCTCAGACTAAGAATCAAGGAAGATCCAAAAGGCAATTTAATTGAGGCCGTCAAAACTCTTGATGACTTTCTACCTACTCAGCAGAATGAAAAAATCGAGGTGCTCAAGCAAATCCGTACTCTGCTCGG
The DNA here is from genome assembly GCA_947447665.1 of Bacteriovoracaceae bacterium. Lineage (GTDB taxonomy): Bacteria > Bdellovibrionota > UBA1018 > UBA1018 > UBA1018 > CAINWE01. The sequence goes on from CANFJX010000001.1 coordinate 17,830, forward strand.
CCCAAAAATCCTCAAACACCTATCTGAAACGGACAGGGTTCTCGTCGACCAATTTCTGACCTCAGCCACGCTAAAACCTGTCGAAGAAAGAGATCTACCCCCTCTCATCATTGATCTTTTTCGGGAACAAGACGGCTCCACCGGAAAACTCGTTGTCATTGATCCTAAGCGAGCCAACGGGGAAATGGCCGATGGCAATAACTTGATTCAGTTCGTTTCCACGCTCAGGGAAATCGCCGATCAGATTGAGCCCGGTGCGCCAGTTGCCGGCTCAAACGCGGTCGTAGCCGATATGGTTAGCGCAATCTCATCTGATGGTCCCAAGGCAACTGTCTTCGCATTTCTTGCAGTAGTCTTACTCGTAATCATTCTTTTTAGAAACCTTCGGACGATTAGCTTGGTGCTCTTTGCGCTCATTCTAGGAGTCCTTTGGCTTGCTGGGATTATCTTGGGCTTCCAAATTAAAATTAACTTCCTCAACTTCATTGCCCTTCCCATTACTTTTGGAATTGGAGTGGATTATGGAGTAAATATTTTTCAGCGATTCCGAGAGGATCCCAACGCCAAAATTCTCCAAGTAATTCGAAGCACGGGCAGCGCCGTCGGATTGTGTAGTTTCTCTACAATTACTGGCTATATCTCCCTTCTCATCGCTCGCAATCAAGGCTTTGTGAGTTTCGGTGCACTCGCGGTCGCTGGCGAAATCACCTGCGTGATCGCTGCTCTGATTGCGCTTCCTTCGCTGATTTACCTGCGATCATCACAAAGCATTGACGCTCCGAAAGGCGGTTGAATAGGCTCAGCACCCCACCTTCTGCTTTGTCTCATTTCATTAACTCACATTGGCAAAACCCCATACACATCATCACTGTCAGTGGGCTTAGCTCTTCCTTCGCCCGATCTTAAATTTCCTAACGACCGGGACTATCTGACCCAGGAATAGGACTTGCACCTTTTTTTGGCATGCAGGTACCTTTACAAATCACATTTAAGGAAGTTAGTCACTCGGACGCTGTCGAAGCTCGCATCCGCGAGCGGGTCGAGCGCCTCGATCAATTTTATCCTCGGATCATCAGCTGCCGGGTGGTTGTTTCAAAAACTAATCGTCATCACCACACGGGGAATCTTTTTGCCATCCATATTGATCTCCGAGTACCTGGCGAAGAAATATCAGTCAGCCGAGATACCGGACTCAACAAAGCCCATAAAGACATCTATGTTGCCATCCGGGATGCTTTTGATGCGATTAAGCGCGGGCTGGAGGATTATGCGCGCCGGCTCCGAAGAGATATCAAAACCCTAGAGAAGCCGCCTCGTGGGCACGTCTTGCGTCTAGTCCGAGATGATGGTGGATTCGGTTTTATCCAGACCGAGGATGGCCGAGAAATCTATTTCAATAGTAAAAGCGTTTTGAACGGCCAATATGAACAACTCCAAGTCGGAATGGAAGTGAGATTTTCAGAAGAATCTGGAGAAAAAGGTCCGCAAGCCAGCACCGTGGAGCTTGTCTCCAGTCATCGCCTTGGAAACTTTCAAGCACTTCAACCTGAGTCCGAACATTAACGCGGGAGTCTCTCGCAAGTCGCATAGTACTCTTGAACGAGCTCAGCAACTACATCGGCAGCGGGCATAATCTGATCAATCAATCCCACGCCTTGGCCTGCACTCCAAACTTCTTTCCAGGTAGGCCCAGCTACGGCCTTCTCCAAAGCTTTGGCGCCGACGTAGGCTCGGATCATCTTCATATATTTTTTGGTTTGAGGGTGCTTAAATAAAAACGCTTCAATCGGGTTGAGTTCCAACCCCTGTTTCTCAATGTAAGGGGTTTTAATCACCGCTACTGGAGTACCAGAAATTTTCTTGGTCATGACAATATCTTCAGGCTCCGCGTTCAAAATCGCATTTTTATAAGCCATATCTACCGAACTCTCTTGGGTGGCAATAAAACGCGTTCCGATTTGAACTGCCGACGCCCCGAGAGCAAGGGCAGCGGCTACCTGCTCACCCGTAGCAATTCCTCCGGCTGCGACCACTGGAATTTTAAGATGCTTTTTCAGGTAAGGAATTAAAACTAATGGAGAAATTGGACCTGCATGTCCCCCTGCTCCGACGCACACTGCGATGACTCCATCCGCACCCAAGTCTTCCACTTTTTTTGCGTAGGCCAGATTAGTGACGTCACAAAATACCTTGCAACCCACAGAGTGCATTCGCTTGATCGTTTCCTTGGGGTTCCCTAGAGACGTAATCACTAAGGGGACTCGCTCTTCAACACAAACCTCCAAATCCTGGTTGATCCGAGGATTGGCTTGATTGACAATTAAATTAACTCCGAAGGGGCGATTGGTCATCCGCTTGATCTTCTGGATTTGATCTCGAAACTCTGCCGTCGTTCTCCAGTTGAGCGAGGGAGTCGCCCCCACTCCCCCAGCGGAACTTACCGCAGAGACCAGCTCCGCATTGCTAACCAGAAACATCGGAGCTCCGATAATCGGAAAGTCGCAACCGAGGAGTTGAGTGAAAGCCGTTGAGATCGGGCACAATGGAGCTTGAGTCATAGATAGATCCCCCTGTTTTTTCAAGCCTAACCCAAAAAATACGCTGGGTCTATTGACAGAAGCCAATAGATCATTACTTTTATGTTATGCCTCTTTACGAATATCGATGTGAAAGTTGTGAAAAAATCCACGAAGTCATGCAAAAGTTCTCAGACGCTCCGTTGAGCGACTGCCCCGATTGCCAGGCTCCGGTGACCAAACTGATGAGTTTGAGTTCTTTTGCCCTCAAGGGGAGCGGCTGGTACAGCACAGACTATAAGAAAAGCCCTTCGAAAAGTTCGGCGGCCCCGGCGACAGCTTCGGCTTCGGCTTCAGCCCCCGCAGCAACTCCTGCTCCGGCAGCTCCGGCAGCCTCTCCTCCGAGTACTTCCCAGGCGACAAAACCAGGCTAGGACTTAATTTTTCGCCCCTGCTTCTGGCAAAGCTCCCAAAGTCGATCATAATGGTACATTCCTGTATCATGACCATCGCTCCAAGTGAGTTGCACCGCATAGCGACCAATCAGGCGAACATCCGTGGCGCGAATTTCGGGAGAAATAGAAGAACGATCGACCGTCCTCTGTCCTGTGTGCTCGTCCACGCACCCTGCACAGGGACAATAAAACCTGAGCTCGATATAGGGGAGCGCAAATTGGTCTTGATTGCTCCAGCCCAATAAAATTTCAGTTGCACTCAGAGGTTGAATTTGTGTTGGATTAGGCGTCATTGGGTTCGAATAGCATGCCCATTGCAGAGAAGCAAACGAGGGATCAGGAGAGATCCATGCATGCGATGCTAGCCGGTTCCGAAGAGGGGAAATTAGAATGAAAGTAGCATTTTTTGACGTACATCGGTTTGAGCGCAAATCATTTGATGCGGCCAACCAACGAATCGGTCATGAGATCGTTTACTTTGAGCCCAGGCTAACTGCAGAAACAGCAAAACTCGCGGCAAATTTCCCGGTAATTTGTGCTTTCGTCAATGACCGGCTCAACGAAGCCACCCTAGAAATACTCAAAAAAGAGGGGGCCCAACTCATCGCCCTTCGCTCTGCAGGATTCAATCATGTCGACCTAGTCGCAGCACAAAAACTAGGACTCAAAGTCGTCCGAGTCCCTGCCTACTCCCCTCACGCTGTGGCTGAACATGCCGTGACTCTGCTCTTGGCCCTCAATCGTAAAATCATTCGCGCTAACTCGCGCGTGCGAGAACTCAACTTTTCTCTCGAAGGACTGGTGGGATTTGACCTCTGTGGCAAAACCGTTGGAATCCTTGGAACCGGCCGAATTGGATCGATCATGGCAACTATTATGAAGGGCTTCGGATGCCAGGTCCTCGCCTATGACGTCTTCCCAAATCCTGAGCTTACTGCCCTCGGGGTCAAATACGTCACCCTCACTGAGCTTTACTCTCGCTCAGATATCATTTCGCTTCACGTGCCTTTAAACGAAACCACACACCATATGATCAACGAAAAATCACTCGCTCAAATGAAGTCGGGAGTTTTTCTCATCAATACCGGCCGAGGCAGACTCATCGATACCAAGGCTCTCATCGCCTCACTCAAAAACGGACATCTCGGAGCTGCAGGACTAGACGTCTACGAAGAGGAAGAGAACATATTCTTTCAGGATCTCTCTGAATCGGGACTCCAAGATGACATCCTTGCTCGCCTCCTCACATTCCCTAACGTCTTAATTACTTCACATCAAGCCTTTCTCACGCAAGAAGCCCTCAACAAAATCGCCGAAGTCACACTAGAGAATATTTCAAGCTTTGAGCGCAATGAGGAGCTTACCAACGAGGTTAAAGCGTCCTCAATTTAGTGCTCGGTAGGTCGGTAATTTTCATGAAGGACCTCTTTAAAAGCTCGAAGACCATCAACCACAGTAAAAAGACCGACGACTTTACCATTGTCCTGGGCCACGATCGCGCACCCATATTTATGCTCAGCCATTTCGGAAACCACCTCATCCAATGAGGTTCCAGGTCGAATCGTATAAGGATCCGGTGTCATCACATCCTCGACCTTCAGCTCTTCAGTTGAGACAAACGAACCCGCCAGCTTGATATCTCGGTCACTCACCACACCCACCAACTTCCCTGCATCCTGGACAGGAATGTGACGAATCCGATGGGTTCTCATTAAATCCAGCGCCTTACCGACTGGAATATCTTTACCGATCGTGTGAGGCATGGGAGTCATAAATTTTTCTATTTTCGGTATCTGTTTCATCGGTAGCTCCTTGGAGAGTCATTTTTAAAAATTAACTACTGAACTCATCTCAAAGCACAACTCAGACCAACCCCAGGACAATGGTCTTTCGGTTAATTCCTAAAATCTGGGCCGCCTGGTTTTTTTCCCCCTGTCTTATTTCGACAAGTCAAGCAAGCGACCGTGGAGTAATTCTAGGCATTCAGTTCATAACAATATCCTGAATGCCTAGAATTGAATGGAATCCAGCCCAGTGATTTTTTAGATTAATTTTAAATTGAAACTCGTCATGATTCTGAATGGAATGATACAGGGAGCCGGCGCATCAGATCCACGCTCAAGGGCAAAAAAAAACCGGCCAAAAGGCCGGCTCTCAATTTTGATAAAAACCCAAAAGTCGGATTCAATATCGCTGATAAAATGGCGTCCCCACGGGGATTCGAACCCCGGTTACCGCCGTGAAAGGGCGGTGTCCTAGGCCTCTAGACGATGGGGACAATTTGAGGCATCGTTTTGAAGTTCCAACTACTTACCTTTGTTACCCTAGGATTTCAAGAAATAAAGTGAACCAGCCTTCATTTTATTAACTTCAGGGATGGAGTACCGAGCTGAGCTGCCTCGCCGCAGACTGAGCATCCACGAACTTCCCAAATGAAATGATATAAGTCAAAATTCCAGCGACGAGAAAAATAAAGGCGATTAACCCAGAGTATTTCTTCAACTTTAGTTTGAGCACAGGTCAACATGGTACCAATCTTGCTTTGCCTTAGCCACATGAAAACCAAATCGAAAACTCATTTTTTTGCCGTGATCTCTCTGGCGCTCTTAGCCAACCTCACCGGATGTGCAAGCTTATCTGGACAACCAGAGTCAGGAAAAGATATCGCGTCAACTGGTCCGACCATCATGAACGCAAGAACTACCCCAGCCACAATTCAGCTCAATCAGAACCTCCTCCCGACGGAGAAACCTGCAATCACAGCCGACGTAAAGGATTTCAATCATAAAATAGCAGACGTAAAACTCAAATTCATTCACGTTCCGGTAGAAGTACCGATGGAAAACCTAGGCGGGACCACCTGGCGCGCAACCCTGAGCACTGAACAACTCCAGCTGCTCGCGGTCACCGGCAGGACCGTTCGCTATGAAGCCAATGTAGTGGCCAGCAACGACAAAGGTCAAACCGCCATATCCCAAACCCCCATTACAATTTCGATTAAGGCTCCAGAACTCCCCATGGGCAGCTCAGGGTAGATCCGCACCTACCAGCGATGATAAGCTGGGTGCCCTGGCTTGACTGCCACAAATGTCCCGCGGCATTGAGCGCAAACCTTACCCCCTGCTGAGAGGGTCGCCTCAATAACAGCCCGATCAACTTGAGACTCGACGACTCTGGCGCTCAGATGAATGGGACCTTTCGTTGGCGTGGGACGCAAAAGCCGAACTGAATATTCAGCGGTCACGGTACAAGGCGGGTGATCGGCGTGGGCCTTCTCCATCAGATGCCAGGCAGCCGTCCAGTTAGAATGGCAATCCAGAAGCGCTCCAATAATCCCGCCGTTCAGAACACCAGGAAAGGCCTCGTGATGGGACTCCGGCTGCCAGTCGGCTATAACCTCATCCCCCTGAACGACGCTCTTCACTCGCAGGCCTTGCGTATTAGCGGGGCCGCACCCAAAACATTCACTTTGAGGAGAATAACAATCTTGTAAAGCTTGGCTTGATTTGATTTCTTTCATTGGCTGCAAACGATCTCACTGGTAAAAGGTGAAATCAAACAAAAATAAGCGAGACAATCCCTCATGACTCTAGAAGCGGCTGTGATCCAGAAACTCAAAGCACAAAAAATAATTTTATGCACCATTGAGTCTTGTACCGGTGGCCTGATTGCTCACCTTCTCACCAACGTCCCCGGAGCGTCTGAAGTCTTCTGGGGATCCTGGGTGACCTATGATAATTCCTCAAAAATCAACCTCGGAGTCTTAGAGAAAACGATCTCATTCAATGGAGCCGTATCCCAGGAAGTTGCAATCGAGCTCGCACTCCATGGCCTCCGAGCTCTCGAGGCGGCCCTGAGCCAGTCACCTTCGAGTTCACTCATCAAATCAAAAAATCTAATCGCTTTATCTACTACAGGAATTGCGGGACCCGGTGGAGGCTCACTAAAGAAGCCCGTTGGACTCTGCTACTCTTCAATAGTTTCTATTAAATCTCCCCCACAAACCATCTCCATCCAAGCACCCGCTAACTTGGATCGCATTCAAACTAAAACCCACTTTTCGCAAAGGGCATTAGAACTCGTCCTGAACTATGAAACCGGTTGAGACCCGTCAACCGCGCCCATCTAGTTAAACCACAGTGCTCAATAGTTTTTTCGATGAACTATTAGTCATCTGCAAATACTCCGCACAGCCCCATTTTTAGATGATGTTGGGCTCGTTTCTTGATATCAACATTTCCTTTAGATATCATAATCTTACCCCCTACCCAAATCAGGCCCAAGACTTGCTTTAACTAGTAGCATGAAGAATCGAATGCAAAGTAATTTAGTTTCGAAGTGCATGATATGCCTCACCGCTTTACTCCCCAATGTAGCATCAGCTCAAACCACGGACAGTCTCCTGCACCTCTTACACTTCTCTCGGATGCCAGCATCACAAAAGGAAGGCGACGCTGAGAATCTCTCTATTCGCCGCACCCATGCTAAAGAACTCCTCGGAAAGTCCTACCAGAAAAGCATCGTCAAAAAAGGCGAGGGAATCGCATCTTTGGACGAGTACATTTATCATTGGACAGATCGAGAACTCAGAACTAAATGGAAAAAATACACACGCAAAATCTCGAATGCAATTATGGTGGAAAGCAAAAAACACAGTTTTGATCCTGTATTTCTCATGGCAGTGATCGAAAACGAAAGTAGCTTCAATCCAGAGATCGTAGGAAGTTTTGGCGAAATTGGCCTCATGCAAATCACTCCTGATACGGCGAAGTGGATTGCCAAAAAATACAATATCCCGTTCTCTGGAGCTAAGAGCCTAAAAAATCCAGTCACGAACATCGCATTGGGATCGGCTTACCTTTCTTACCTGAGAGAAAAATTTGGTTTCAAAAGTCAGCTCTACCTTGCGGCCTACAATATGGGCTCAAGAAAGGTCCAAAGATTTTTAGCTCAGCAAAAACTACCCAAGCAATACCCAACCCGTGTCATGCAACGCTATGTTCGCTTCTACACGCAACTAGGCAGAGAAAGCCGAATTGCACTGAACTAAGCAGCTTTGCTTGGCGGCTGGACGGATGCCTCTTGAGCCGGGGGGCGTTGATCCTTCACTTCTTCCAGACTTTGACCTTGCCAAAGAAGACGAATCAGGGAAGTAAGGAAGTACCCAAAGAACCAAAAGACTGGAAAAAAAAGAGCTCCGATGAAAAGCAAATATCCTAAAGCATCTAAAATCCCGATCATTTGGGATCATTCATGCAAAACCCACTCCGAATCAGACTGGAAATCCACGCTCAGCAATCAGTGGAGCAAAACCAAAAAGCGCTCACTCGACCAAGCCATCCGCCTCCTAGCCCTTCATACTCCTCCGCAATGGCACCCACTCGCTGCACCAAACCAACCGTTTGACCGCCACCTTCTAGCTCTCAGTCCTCTCTATCTTAAGAGCCGAAAACTATTCATTCAAAACCAAGGGGCTTATCGCCCCTGTTTAAACTCCTCTCCCAGAACACTCAGCTCGCTCGCTCTACTTGAATCTATTATCGAATATAGTCCAGTCGAAAAAGAATACATTTGGGCGGCTACCAATCCAATTCAACGAAGGAACCCAGCTCATCTTTTTCAAATCAGAAATTTGATTTCGAATTTATTTCACGAACAAAATCACCGGATCTTATGGAAAATTCTCCCTAATGCGCCAAAAAAGAAGGAATCAGTAAGAAGATATCTCAACTTCGCAGAAAGCTTAGTCATCGCTGCCGACATGGCCCTGAGTGACGAAGTAGGGCAAACTCTAGGCTCTTTACTGCACCTTTGCGGTGCAATATATGACTTAGGTACAGAGTTGAGACCGGCGCCCACCCAAAATACAAAACGCCAGTATAGAAACTACCTCCACGCCTGCGTCTACGCCACCTATCTCTATCTTGAACTTTACCAGCCTAAGGAAATTCTTCAGGCCACTCAAGCTCGCTTCAACGACGTCAATCCCATCGGAACTCTCGCCGCAGAAAGAAGCCTTCGCCTAGATTTGGATTTTGTCAAAAAAACTAACCCATTTTGGCAACGCAGCCACTGGAAAGAAGTCGCCACCCGGCTTCAAACAAAGCAGGGAGATCCACTTGAACTCTCTGATGATCCAATGAACCCTTATCTACATTACCTTTGGGCTGAAAAGTGGTTCGAGTTCATGGGCCTTTAATACCATTAATGCTGAGAAATGGCGGGAGTCGGTATGGTAAAAGGTGGGGGTGCATTTTTAATCCGATTTTCCTGAATAGAAGTATAAATAGTCATCACTAGACAAACCACAATCCCGCCCACGCCAGCACCAAATAAAATCGAAAGATTCTTCATTCACCCGCTCTTACCATTTACCTAAAAATTCCGCTAGTGCATTTCAACTCCCCTACATAACGTCATCTAAGCAGCCCTTAATCACCATTCAAGCTGCCTTTTTCTCTTGTTGGTGAGAGAACTCGCTGGTCTCAATCCGGGTTAACTTATTATAAATTCCCATCATTAAAAAACTTGGAGCCCAAAGGCCAACAAAATTCCCATACTCTTTCTTTTTGGAAAAAATTTCTAATGCAGCAGAGAGAACCATACTTCCAATAGCTAAGCCCATAAAACTTACGGATGGGATTTTAGATGCTTTTTCCTCGATCGTTTGAAAAATTTTAGCTGTCCGCCCAGGCTCACTAGGAGTAACTTCATCTATCACACGTTCGAATGCCTGTTTTGCTTGTTCTAGTTTTGCCACTTTAGAACTCCTTTTAATTTGTGATCTATTTTTTATTATTTAATTCTATTTGCAATAAATCATCCAGATCTAAAAATACAGGTACAGCAATTGCTCGAATACAGATAAAAATAAAACTGATCTACAGGAGGCTATGTCTATGGATATTCAAATTGACCGAACTAGAAGCGAGCCGGACCGCCCTATTTCAATTTCAAGTATCGCCCGCCCACTCGAGCTTGCTCCAGCTGAAGCTAGGTCCTTAGCACCCATTTCCTGGAAAGGCGTCCTGGCAGGTGTGCTGGTCGCCCTCTTGACTCACCTTACTTTAATTAGTTTAGGAATCGCCCTAGGTGGCTCGAGCCTCAGAGCAATCATCGAAGGCTCCGCTCCACTGGCAAGCATGGGAGCCAGCTCGGCATTTTGGCTAATCTTGTCAGTCACTTTGTCACTTTACATGGGAAGCTATGTAGGCGCGCGCCTCTCGGGAGCGATCTCAGCTCGTGTCGGGCAACTTCAAGGAGTAGTTATTTCTGCACTGTTTTTCGGTCTCACACTCATCCAAATCGGATCCACTCTCGGCCTCGTTAGCCGGAGCCTAGGTGAGATTGGAAAAAGCCCGATGGTGCAGGATGCGATTCGAAGCTCTCTCGGAAAAAACCCCTTAAAATCGCTCCCTATTAAAACGATTGGAGAAACAACCGTAAGCGTCGTCTCGACCGGAGGATGGACTCTTTTTAGTGGCCTCATCTTAGGGACTTTATTCTCATTTATGGGCGGCGGAGCAGGCGTAAGCGCCCACTTCGACCGCTCTTCATCTTTTAAAAACTCTCCGCGAAAAGAGACAAAATCCGCTGCCTAAAACGGTTATCTTCTTCGTCCTGTGACGGACTGAGTTACGAATTTCTGAACCCAGCGAACTGCTCTGCGAAAAACCCCCTCGGGCCCCTTCCCCACTCTTCTCGAACGAACTGTGCGCTGAGATCTGGCCAAACGTGGTCTCTGACTAGTGGAAACAGAATCTGAAGCAAGGACACTTGATTGCTTTCTTTTTGTGGATCGCATGAAAAAACCTCCATCGCAAGGGCGGTGCAATATCTAGACCTTAATATTTATTTTTTTGACGAAAAAAAATTGGATAACATCATTAAAATTTGAATAATGATTAAAAACCAGGGGGGTTTAATTCAATGAAGGTCCAGAAAAAAATAAATGATCCAGAGTCTAATCCTTGCACATCGTGTGGCGCTTGCTGTTGCTACTTCCGAGTCGAGTTTTATTGGCGAGAGGCGGAAAAGGAATCGGACCATCCAGTACCCGTACAACTAACGGCAGATTTAAATTCCTTCAAAAGATGCATGAAGGGAACACTAGAAAAAAGCGGCAATCGATGCATCGCGTTAGGAGGAAAAATAGGAAAAACAGTCGGGTGCACAGTCTACTCAAATCGCCCATCTCCATGCCGCAAGTTTCAAGCCTCCTACGCTGACGGTAAGCCCAACAAACGATGCGACGAAGCAAGAGCTGCTCATGGGCTAAAACCCTTGCAGCGACCCGAAGCAAAACATGAAGCATCGCAGCAATAGAAAGTAAAACGCTTTGCGACTCTAAAACGGACGGGTAGGCCGGATTTAGTTACTAAGGTCGATTAATTTGACCTTCATTCCAGGTCCTACTTCGTTCGGGATGCCCAGATGGCACGGCTTGAGGCCGATTAGACAGACTTTTCGGTAGAGCGCACGACACAACTAGAAGGAGACTCAACGCGAGAGTTAGCTTCACTGTAAAAAGACGTGCCCTTAAGATTTTCATGATAAGACATTCCCTCTACTTATAGGTGTAATCTCATTTTAATCTTATTTTTTAAATCTAATCAATATAAATTAAAACAATAACTATTTAATCGCATGCCCTACAGCTAGCTCAAGATTTGACAGTGCTTCAGCTGCTGCGATTTGGGCTTCGATAACTCCCGCCCTAGAACGAAAAAGATCTCGCTCAGCATCCAAGAATTCGGAGTGGGTTTTAGTTCCTGCTTTGACAGAAATCAAGGCAAGCCTCACGCTTTCCTCAGATTGCTCGACTGATCTTTGCCGGGCCTTAAATAAATGAACGTTATAATTGTAGCGCCGCTTCCACGTCTCAAACTCAGTTCCAGCGCTCAGAAGCATTTTACGAGTCACCTCGGTAGCCTGCTTTGCTCGGGCTTCGAGTCCAGCCTTGCGAGCTATCGAACTCCCGCCGTCAAACAGATTCCAGGTGAGCTTCAATCCCAAGCCATAGGCATTTTGTAATCCCGAACTACCCGCAATCAATGGGTTAAAGGATCCAGTATAAGCATAGAATTGTTCGACAGCAAAAAGAGATACCTTCGGGAACAAAGCACCCAGCGCTGCTGAGTTAGTCCGATCCGAGGCCGCCTCACGCTTACTTTGAGCTTGAAAATCCTCTCGCTCGTTCACTCTCAGTTGGAGAGCTTCGGGCACTTTACGCTCTTCAGGGACTGGAAGGCTCCCATCGAGACTGGCAGGAGCCTCGTCCAACCCCATCATCTCTCCCAAACTTCGCCTGGCTAGAACCACGTTATCATCGGCTAGAATTTTTTCAGCTCGCGCTTCTTCGAGCTGCGCCTGCAACCTTAGGACGTCTACTCGAGTTCCAGTACCTGCTTGCTCATTCACCTGCACCAAAGTGAGGTGATGCTCAAGCGTTCCAATATTCTGATTAGCCACATCAGCCAACTGCTGCGCGGCCAAAGCCTGAAAGAACTTAACCTGGATCAATTGGGCATTGCGAAATTGGGCATGACTCAAATCCAACTGCGACGCCTCGTAATCGAGCACAGCGGCCCGATAGAGATTCCAGGTCCCGAATCCATCAAAAAAGGTCCATGAACCCGTGATCTCAATGTTGGTTTGCGGATAGGCCGAGGGAAATTTAAACCCAGGAGGAAAACCTCCCATATTAAATCCGACGGCTGCATAATTCGCGGCCAAGAAATAATTCGAGCTCACCCCAACCTGAGGAATGTATCCAGACAATGCTTCCCAGCGCTTTGAAGCAGCTGCGTCAGCGACTAGCTCGAGGCGACGGAGTTCGGGACTCCCCCGCCTTCCCGTCTCGATTGCGTTGGACAGAGTGAGCACTGAGTCGCTCCCATGACTTAATGCCGCCAAACTAAGCAATCCGGACTGAATGAAAAAACACCGCAGTCTAAGCCTCAACGTGGATTTCATCATATAGGTTGAATACTCTGGAAAACAACCCGCCAAAGCAATAGAATTCGATCCGATTTTCATCCGCACACCCGCCCAATCAGTCCCGTCAGCAGTCGATCAGGCAACTTTTGCCCCGTTTATCAGGGCATTACCCCCCTGATTGACCGCAGTTACCCCGAATTTTGAGCTCAAATCAGGTTAAGTTTGATTGCTATGGGATTTTCGGTTCACTAACTGAAGCAAATCTGCTAGAGTATTTCCTGTAATGATTGTCGCGTCAGAGTCTGCGGGCGTGTTGCCCATATCCTCTTCAGCGGCTCCCAGCCTTATAGGAGGTTATATGGGTAAAAAACTATATGTTGGTAATTTGCCATTTTCTGCAACCGATCAAGTTTTGGTCGACACCTTTTCGCAATGCGGCAAGGTCGAGTCTGCCAAGATCATCGTGGACCGCGATTCAGGCCGAAGCAAAGGCTTCGGATTTGTTGAAATGTCCACCGAAGCCGAAGCTGCTGATGCAATCAGCAAGTTCAATGGCGCGGACTATGACGGCCGTCCAATGACTGTCAATGAAGCTAAGCCAATGGTTCCCCGTGAAGGCGGACGCACCGGTGGTTTCGCTGGTGGAAACCGTGATCGCGGTGGACGCGGCGGCTTCAGCGGTGGACGCGGCCGATACTAAGATTCGGTTGCCTCTCAAGCTTTTAAGCTGAGATAAAAACAAGTTTAGACTCGTTTAGCCCGATAAAACCTTTCTGCCCCCCACGGGAACGAAAGGTCACTTTATCGGGCTTTTTTTTCACCCGCGTTAAAACAGTAAACAACCTTCTAACAACGTAAATCAACTCATCAATCTCGGATCAACCCAAGCTTGATACTCAGAAATGCGACCCATACGCTCCCGAAGGGCGAAAATTTCGATTATTTCCGCTTTTGAATGCCCCCCCTTGGGGTGAATTCCCCACCAAGCCTCGGGCCAGATCGATCATCCAGCACACGGTCCAAACCTTCTTACTCAATCCGAGCCCCAGCGATTTTTTCGATCTCTGCGAAAAGCTTCCTAGGAGCCCGAACGACGACGGTTTCGATCATTTCCACGTTTATGCGGACCCGCTTGGGGGCGCCCCCCATGAGGCCTGGGTCCAGATCGATCATCCGGCATACGGTCCAAAACTTCTTGCTCAATCCGAGCCCCAGCAATTTTCTCGATCTCCGCGAAAAGCTCCCGGTCACGGGCCGTGGCAAAACTCGTCGCCTTACCCGTTGCACCTATCCGCCCCGTGCGTCCAATTCGATGAATGTAATCCTCAGGCTCACGGGGAAGATCGTAATTTACCACATGGGCGACGTCATCGACGTGAATTCCTCGCCCGGCTACATCGGTGGCAATCAAAACTCGGCACTTTCCTTCTTTAAAATCAACCAAGGCTTGCTCGCGATCCGACTGGCGGCGATCCGAGTGGATGACAGCCACTTCGCTCATCCCGCGACTATGCAGTGACCTCCAGAGCCGACTCGCACCGTCTTTAGAGCGAGTGAAAACGATCAGACTGCCCTTTTCCTCGTCCAACAATCTTCTGAGCTGCCGACCTTTGGATTCTTCCTTCATCCAAATAACCCGCTGCTCCACCGTCTTCGCAGCAGTCATCGACTGGCCAATTTTCACTTGTTTTGGATTTTTCAAAATCTTTTGAGCAAGCTTTTGAACCAAAGGCGGGATGGTTGCCGAAAAAACTAAACGCTGAGCCGACTCCGGAATATCCTGTGTAATCCGCGCAAGCTGGTCCGCAAATCCCATATCAAGCATTCGGTCTGCTTCGTCGAGAACCACCCACTGCAAGAAGTCGAGCCAAATCTTGCCTCGGTCGAGATGATCACAAAGTCTCCCAGGCGTAGCAACTAGCACTTGAGGGTAGGTCGCTAGCGCCTTCTCATCGATCTTCATGTCAATCCCACCAATGAGGACAATCGACCTAACGCCCAGGGGATGCCCCAAAAGCTCCAAAGTAGCCTGTGTTTGTTGAGCAATTTCGCGTGTGGGAGATAAAATTAGACCCAAAGTTCCTTGTTTTCCAGCCAAACGCTCGACGATCGGCAAAACAAAACTGGCCGTTTTACCCGTACCTGTTTGAGCCGACGCAATCAAATCGTGTCCCTCTAGCGCCAGCGGGATCGAGGCAGCTTGAATGGGTGTCGGGGATTTAAATCCTGCCTTGGCAACTTGTTCCAAAGTGGCGGGCGAAAGGCCCAGCGAATCCCACGTAGCAACTGCAGCAGGCAACTCTGGCGTTTCGACTGATTCGGGAGCGGGATTTTCGCGTTTTTCGTAATTAGGATTAGGCGTGATTTTAGGACCTTGAGATTTGACGGAGTCGTTTGAATTCATGTACCTGGATCTTATCGGGCTTTATTCAACAAATCCAGCGCTGAGTCCTAGTTTTAAGAAAAACTGCCACCGAACGCTGCCCCCAAAGCGCTCACCGGAAGTAACCCCATCAGCCAGCAACCCAGAATCACCTTTTTTAATTGAATTTTAGAGCTAATCCTCATATCCCCAAATGAGCCGCAGGCAGTGTAATCATTGAATTAGGGGATTCTTATGAAATTCTACTCAGCTCTGTTCCTCCTTTTTGTAGCCCTCACCACCTCACTCAAGTCAGCCATGGCCAATCCGGCAAAACCCGATCAGCATCAGGATGAGGATCCTTACCTATGGTTAGAGGAAATCGACTCATCCAGCGCCATGACTTGGGTCAAAAATCAAAATCAAGATTCCCTGGGAGCTCTCCAGTCGGACCCTCGCTATCCCCTGATTGAAAAACAGATGCGCGAAATTATCCTAGCCCACGATCGCACCCCATTTGGCAGTTACCGTGCAGGATATGTCTACAATTTCTGGCAAGACGAGGAGCATGTCCGAGGCCTCTGGCGAAGAACTCTCCTCAATGAATACAAAAAAGCCTCTCCTCAGTGGGAGATTCTCCTGGATCTGGACGCCCTGAATGTTCGCGAAGGGAAAAACTGGGTATACAAGGGAACCAACTGCTTAGCCCCCACCTATGAGCGCTGCCTTCTCTCATTATCACCCGGAGGAAAAGACGCTGCCGTGATTCGAGAGTTCAATATCACCACAAAAGAGTTCGTGGTGGATGGCTTTCAAGTGCCCGAAGCTAAATCAGAAGTCGCCTGGGTCGATGAAGATACTATTTTGATCGGAACTCACTTTGGACCTGATACCGTCACTCAATCAGGGTACCCATTTGTCGTCAAATCTTGGAAGCGCGGCCAACCGCTTTCTGAGGCGCAGGAAATTTTTCGCGGAGCCCGTGAGGATGTTGGATTAAGCGTCTCCAGTGATCTGACCTCGGAGAAACACTGGGTCACGATTTCTCGAAATCTCAGCTTTTTTGAAAGTGAAATCTGGCTTTGGAGTTCTAGCGATGGACTTCAAAAATTGCCGCTCCCCACTCGAGCCGAATTTAATGGCATCTTCCAGGGACGTGCTCTCGCAATTCTTCGAGAAGACTGGAATCCAGGGACTCGCCATCTCCCTAAGGGGGCCCTCATTTCTCTGGCAATTGGACAAGACCCCTCGACGGCTGAGATTGTTTTTGAACCCACAAAGAAAATGTCCATTCAATCAGTGAGCTGGACTCACGATGCACTGTATCTCACTATCCTGGACAACGTCCGGGGCAAAGCCTTTCGCGGTACTCATGCGGGGCTGGGGTGGCAACTCACTCCCTTTAGCTTTCCAAATCAGGGCGTGATCGGCATCCAATCTGTAGACCCACTAGGAGACCAAGTTTTCTTCACCTATCAAGACTTTATCACCCCCACGACTCTATACTCAGTCAACGTCGAAGCGGGTAAGAGCACTGCATTTCCTCAGGTCATCAAACAAGAACCTCGACGATTTGATCCGTCTGACTTAGAGATTGCCCAAAAGGAGGCTACCAGCAAGGACGGGACAAAAATTCCTTACTTCATAATCAGAAAAAATGGAACCGAACTCGACGGCTCTCACCCCACCTTACTCTATGGTTACGGCGGATTCGAAATCTCTCAGACTCCTTTTTACCTTAGCACCTGGGGTAAAGTCTGGCTTGAGAAGGGCGGCGTCGTTGCGATCGCCAATATTCGAGGAGGTGGAGAGTTTGGACCAGCCTGGCACCAAGCAGCCACGAAAGAAAACCATCAAACTACATTTGATGATTTTATTGCCTCTGCTGAAGACTTGATCAAAACAGGAATCACCTCGCCCAAGCACCTTGGAATTATGGGAGGTAGCAATGGGGGCCTACTCGTTGGAGCCACCTACGTCCAGCGGCCCGATCTTTTTAAAGCAGTCGTTTGCCAGGTTCCACTTCTCGATATGCTTAGGTACCATCATCTCCTGGCTGGAGCGAGCTGGATGGACGAATATGGAAACCCTGACGATCCCGCAATGAGACCTTATATCGAGAAATACTCTCCTTATCAGAATCTAAAAAAAGATCAGCACTACCCTACCGTCTTCTTCACCACCTCAACTCGTGACGACCGGGTCCACCCAGGTCACGCCCGCAAAATGGCTGCAAAAATGGAGGCATACGGCCACCCATTTAAATACTTTGAAAATATCAATGGCGGCCACGGTGGTGCTGCAGATCTGGAAGAAAAAATCCTGGTCAACTCCATGACGTTTACCTTCCTATTTCAGCAGTTATTTTAATGGCTCCGAGTATTGCGCAAGTGTAATGGCACCGGCAGTGCGCCAGTCTTTCGAACCTCTGCAATTGCAGACTCAATACCTTGATAGCAGGCCCGACTTTTGGCAGCCTGAGCGAGGTAGATCACGGCTTGGGCGAGGTTAATTCGAGCCTCAGGCATACCGATCAAATGGGTCGCCTGTTGGGCAGCAGTGGCAATCAAGAGTGCACGGGGGTCAGCGTTACCAATGTCCTCCGACGCAAAGATCACTAATCGCCTCGCGATAAACATGGGATCATCTCCCCCTTCGATCATTCGGGCGAGATAATAGAGTCCGGCGCCCGAATCGCTGGCACGCATACTTTTGATCAGCGCCGAAATGACGTCGTAATGATGTTCTCCTTTTTTGTCATGAGCGATGGGCTGCCGTCCACCTGAGGCCTCAAGAATGGCCCGGATCTGCGGCAAGTTTAAACTATGATTATTTTGCCCGGATCCCCTCACCTCGAGCGCAATCATTTCGAGTCCGCCCAAGGCCTTGCGAACATCCCCCTGAGCGATCTCCGCCAGCCACTGAAGGGCCTCGGGCTCCAAATCAAAAAGCCCCCCCAAACCGCGAACAGGATGGACCAAAGCTTGAGACAATGCTTGAGCAACGGCCTGATCACCCAATGCTTCGAATCGAATCACTCTTGCTCGCGAGAGCAGAGCGTAATTCAGCTCAAAGGAAGGATTTTCTGTCGTTGCACCAATGAGAGTCAAAGTCCCATCCTCCACGTGAGGTAAAAGAGCGTCTTGTTGGGACTTATTGAAACGATGAATCTCATCTAAAAATAAAATTGTTTTCCGATTTTCGTACTGGCGTGTCTCTTTTGCCTTGAGGGTGATTTCCTTGATCTCTTTGACACCCACCTGCACTGCGCTGAGATTCTCAAATCGGGCTGATGTATGCCGAGCAATCAACTGAGCCAGGGTTGTCTTACCGCACCCCGGTGGCCCCCAGAAAATAAGCGACGGCATCTGGTCCGTCTCGATCCATCGACGAAGCGGCTTACCTAGGCCGACCACCTTCTCATGACCGAAAAACTCGTCCAATCGAACTGGGCGCATCCGGTGAGCCAGTGGCCCTGCGGGCGCGTGCACTCGGCTTTCGTCCGACGGATTTTCTAATTTTGCAAAACCAAACAAATCAGACACTCAGAACACCCAAAAGAATCGAATATCAAAAGCGCGCCAAAGAAAGTCAGCTGCGCTCCCTGGGTCTGCAGCTTCTGAGCAGTAGGTCAACCGGCCAAGAGATAATGACGTGTCGATGACCACCCTAGGGCGAAGGATCGACTGAGACAGAGCCTGAGGCCATTCTAATTTTACGAAAGCTTTAGAGCTAAACCATGGGTAATCGATATTTTTCACACGAATGCTAGGGGACTCATCGAGAGGCCTCGAGTTTCCCTGATCTTTAGTTAAAAGCTCTCTCCCTAGGGGATTTTTGGAAAGATTCAGGTGTATCTGCCCGATCTGAATATCTCCACTCGAAAGTGTGAGAATCAGGCCGTCCGGAGCATGTTCGAGGGTCAATAAAATCTCTTCGTCCACATCAGCTAATGAATCTCCCCCTCCCTCCAGATAGACAGTTTGCGTGGCCTTGTAATCCTCGTCGACTAGATCCTCTGGATAGTGCAATGAGAACTTAACCCGATCTTTTTTTTCGACGTTTCGCTTCGTTCTCCTTGTCCCATCTCGGCAAAACTCTAAAACACTGCATTCAATCTCATGAAAGAGGGCGATATCCAAAGTGAGAGTTTGCCGAAACTTTTTCGAAGGAAAACCTCGTCGATCTATTCTCGACTTTCTCAAAAGTACGTCATGATTCGAAGAGGATACCTGATGATTCGCATTTATTTTTAAGCCTGATTGAACTTTATCCATCAAATAATTGATCAACTTTGAAAGTGATTCTTTTTTTCCGGCAGCGATCATCGCTTCAAGTGCATCAAAAAGATCTTTCCCTTCAAACTCCCTAGTAAAATACAAAGGTAGAAGGACGGCATCATTCGGTATGGAGCGATCTCCTTGTCGTACCTCAGTGATCCATGGATCCGGGAGGACAGGAACAGACCCAGATTGATTCAATGTAAGGGACACTGTTTTAGTGATTGCTAAAACCCGGCTCGCGCCTCGAGTGGCCTGAATATCCAAGGCACCATAACCACCCAGCCATGGATTAAATTCAGCCGAAACAATTGGAATGAGTTGGACCAGCTTGACAGACCCCCCATGCAAAGGACTGGGCTGCTGAATATCAGTCAGGTAAAAATAGGTCGCATGAGGAACCAACCGAGTCACATCAATAGATGCAAAAACTGGGGTGTAGGTGATTAAAATTGAAGCAAAAATCAGGAAAGACTTCACGGCGACGAATTCTACATGAATCTGAAGGAATATCAACCGACTTATTAAGAGATCAGGTCCACCTTTGATCAAGAGCGAAAAAAAGCCCCGAGATCATAGGACCCGAGGGCTTTCACTTTTCTTGTGGGTATTAGCGCCTATTTAGGCTGGGCCACTCGATCCTGATCTAAAACACATTAGAGCCCCTATCCAGCCCTCCTCGCGATTAATTAACCAATCTGAATTGGCTACTGAAGCCAATACAGTCTCAACTCCCTGCGGTTCTTTTGATCCCCGATCTCCCGCAAATCAGCTAAATTAGGCACAGTAAAACTTCGCTGCAATCGCCACCATGAGGCGTGCTGCAAGTGCGGAAGATTATGTAAAGGAAGGGCTTCTGCTTGATCCTTATTTAGAACCAAAATCGCACCATTTTGAAGTGCCTGCAGAGAATCACTCGTCGTATGTAGCCTTATGGCAGCATTTCGAGTTGTGACAGAAAGAAGTCCGATCTCGTGCCAGATGTTTCGACCATTATCAAGGAATGCTAATTTACGCTCTGGAAGGCGTTCTGTAATCGTACGAAGATCCTTGATGTCGTTTTCACCGAGAGAGATCGCACAGATTCGGATAGCAAAAATCAAGCCTAACGAAGAAAAAGCAAGCTTCTTGATATTAGTTTTACCAGAGCTCAAAAAAAGCCACCAAGAAGTGATAAAAAAACCAATACTTACGATGACCAGCAAAACAATCCAAGAAAAACTTACAAGATGCGTAAATCCAAGTAGAGCAGATATTCCCAACATGCTCCCAGCAACTAAAACACCATTGATTTTTGCAGTCCATTTCAAGAGTGCACTAGTACAATTTTCAAGCCCCCAATCAAGCAGAAGAGCTAAAGATGGAATTAAAATATAAAGATAGGTTTCTGTTCTATATGGAAAGTAACTAAAGAATGCGGCTGGAATAAGACTCCAAGACAGGAGGAAAATTAATCGATTTTTCCCAAGTCCAGGCAATCGGACGAATGCTGGAATAAGTAAAAGCGAGAACGGAAAGGTGAAGGTCAAGACATCTAACCACATATGAAGTAATGACCCACCGTTACCTCCTCGTTTACCTAAAGTCTCCTGGATAACATAATGGCTCCAGAATCTTTCCCGGTCAGTAAACCACATGAGTACAAACCAACTCAGACCTACTGCGATACCAATTAAATTGGCGAGATAAAAACTGGGCTTCAAAAACCAGGAACGAGGGCTTTTTTGAGGCGTGGATCCTTTAACTCCATCCCATCCGCTTTTAGGGGACAGAAAAAGGAAAGAATAATATCCCAAAACAGAAAACACAGAATACAGCGGACTCTTATTCAAAGCTGAAACACCGGAGACAATTAATCCTAAAATGAGCCATTTTTTTTGTCCCGACTTGAAATGCTTTAGAAAACAGAACCACGCCAAGGAATAGAAAAAGACAATCCAAATTTCCATCTGGGCACTAGTGCCGTAGGTAAGGGTGCCAGAACATGCAGCGAACCAAATACCAGCTAAGGGAAATCTCCGTTCTTTGGTGCCCTCTTGATATTGCATTAATTCAATTGATATCGAATCTAAAATCAGAGCGGTCAAGGCTGTTGCGAATAGCGAGAAGAAAAAAGTTCCAAAGAGACTAAAGCCAAAAATTTTCCACCCGGTGAGAATCGTCCAGTAGAGCCAGGGCGGTTTAAAGTAACTCGTTTCGCCCATGAGATATGGATGCAGAATGCTTCCGCGCTCCCACATTTCCTTTGCGGTCGAAATGTAAACTTTCTGATCTCCAACAAATGGTACGCAGTAGAGCCAGGCCCCTAAACCGTAGGCGAATAGAACAACTATGAAATTTCTGACCGAAAGCATTTTGATCATTTTGCCTGAGACTGCCTAGAAACAATTAAATGGTCAAGTTAATGGCATATAGTAAAGCAATTACATCGACCGACTGATCGAAACAGTCATCACAAAAAAGAGCGATAATACATTGAAAATAGTGATTTGGGATCGTCAGGAACCTAGGAAATGCTCCCCCGTCACGGTGAGGAAACATTTTTTGACTTCAGTATTAAATGGCGGGAGTGATGGGACTCGAACCCACGACCTTCGCCGTGACAGGGCGACGTTGTAACCAACTCAACTACACCCCCGCAAATTAACAATCGGAATGACTCCCAACTGTGGGAACAACAGCTATTCTATTTTGTGCTCATTGTCAATGCAGATTGTTACGAAAAGAGCCAAAATAGAACTAACCCAGAAGCGGAAACTTTCGCTTCGCGTACTCTGCCGTTAGAACGGCCTGCATCTCTTTCAGGACATAATCGTAGATCGATTGAAGATTTTGCTCCTCCGACCATGCTGAGTTCCAGAGGGCCTGGGGATCAATAGGCTCCAGGATTTTAAAATCCATCTTGGCTGGCATCGGGACAAAAATGGAAAAAAAAGCACTCGGCGCCAAAAGTAGAGGGAAGAAGGTCACTAGCCCCGAGGCCACGCACCAAAGAAAGAATAATGAACGGAAAGTAATCGGCACGCCATGAAGACGGAACTTTTCCTTCAGGCCTAGCTTTTCGGCAATCTCCTCCCCTCGATGCAAAATCACGTAGCTCTCATGAGCTCCGATGCTCACGATAGGCACAATCGGCACCTTGGCCTTTAAAGCAAGACGAATGAACCCCTTGCGCTGAAAGAAGTCGATCTTCTTCCGTTCGGAGTAAGGACGGAACGACTCTTTCTCCCCGCCTGGATAGACCAAAAGAGAATAATCTCGACTCAAGGCTTGAAAAGCAATCTCAGGATCGGCTGGAATTGCGCCTAAGCGCGGAATAATCCATCTAAAAAAGGGGTTCTGAAGCGCCACTCCGTGCGCCAAGCCTAAGGCTCGCTTGGAAGTCCCAAAACGCTTCCACCAAGCGTAAAAAACCATGAGGACCTCGAAGGTAAGGAGACCATTATGATTCCCGACGAAGAGTGCCTTTTTTTCAGGAATATTTTCCCAACCCGACACGTTGCAACGGAAATAATAATCGTAAAGTCCACGCAAAAACGGCTCAATCTTCCTCGCGAAATCCCCATCGATTCGACCTAAATCCCTAAAAAGCCGTCTCGTCTGTGCAGCCGTCGCCATAGTGCTCCCCATTTCAAGGGCACTTTGCTTGAGCGAGCACCCGTTGTCAATTATCAGAGTTGGAATTAAACCAACTCATCCGCTCCACCCCGTGCCCACTCGCCAGTCATCCGGCAAGAGAGATAAGCCTTAATGAATCCATCCAACTCCCCGTCGAGCGTTTTCTCAGCAGTTGGGACGACGAAACCTGTCCTATGGTCTTTCACCATTTTATAGGGATGAAGGACGTAGGATCGGATCTGGCTGCCCCAGGCGATATCTTTTTTAGAGTCTTCGATAACCGCCTGTTTTTTTCGCTCCTCCTCCAGGTGCCGCTCATAAAGACGAGAACGTAGGACTTTCATGGCTAAGTCCTTGTTTTTGATTTGCGAACGCTCTTGCTGGCATGCCACCACGATCCCAGAGGGCATGTGAGTCAGTCGAACGGCTGAGTCAGTCGTGTTCACGCCTTGCCCACCCTTACCCCCGGCCCGGAAAACATCGACCCTCACATCGGCGGGATTGATCACTACCTCAAAGTCGTCATCAATCTCAGGAGTCACATACACACTCGTAAACGATGTGTGCCGCCGGGCGTTCGAATCGAAGGGTGAAATCCGAACCAAGCGATGCACCCCAGCCTCGGACTTGAGCTGTCCGTAAGCAAAAGGCCCAGTGATCGTCAGAGTCGCGTTTTTGATCCCCGCCTCTTCCCCGGTCAGGGCATCTAGAAGCTCAACCCGAAATCCTTTATCTTGCGCCCAACGTTGGTACATCCGCAAAAGCATCTGAGCCCAGTCTTGGGATTCAGTGCCACCGGCGCCAGCGTTAATCGTCACAATCGCGTTTTTGGAATCCACATCCTCGGAGAGCATCTTATGAAACTCGACCGACTCAAAGCGAGTTACTAAGGCCGGAATCATCTCAGACACTTCCCCTAGGGTCGATTCATCATTTTCACTTTGAGCTAACTCATAAAGGGTAGCAGCATCGTTCAGCGCCCGCTCCAGCTCAAAAAATTCGTTCACTTCGGACTCAAGACGCGACTTCTCTTGAGTTAAAGATCTGGCTTTCCGGTTATCGCTCCAGAAGCTTTCTTTTTGAGACAAATCGGTGAGTTCTTCGATCCTTCTTTGTTTGACCGCTAGGTCAAAGTGAACCTCGTAGGAA
This sequence comes from Bacteriovoracaceae bacterium, assembly GCA_947447665.1. Taxonomy (GTDB): domain Bacteria; phylum Bdellovibrionota; class UBA1018; order UBA1018; family UBA1018; genus CAINWE01. The sequence continues at coordinate 42,149 of CANFJX010000001.1, forward strand.
AGAAAGTTTCTCGGTCAAATCAGCCAAAGCGGCGCGAATCTCATGAGGAGCCAACAGGGACGAGGAGCTTGAAGATTTTGAATTCATCTCTTTTTATTACCCGAGTGTGAGCGATCGATCAAGCCCAAGTCTCGAGATTCGGGCCGCCCCCAGAGACTCAACAACTTTACCTCCCACTTAGCCATCTCCCTGGCTTCGCGCTCCCCCTTTTCGTGATCGAGCCCTAGAAGGTGCAAAAGTCCGTGAACTAAAAGCACATCGAGCTCAGCAGAAGCGGAGTGTCCAAGTCGGCGAGCTTGTGCCTTGAGCACAGGCAGTCCGATGACCAATTCCCCGAGTACTCCGAGAGCTGGAAATGGGTCTGGTGCAGGAAAACTCAATACATCCGTCGGACCGGACTTGCCACGATAGGTTTGATTGAGTTTTTGAATGGTCGCTCGACCTACAATCTTGATATGAACTACCCAAGGCTTTCTCCGATGCAACCTCGACAGCTCCGGCAGTGACTGACCTAGTTCTAAAAGTTTTTTAAGTCGAACCTGCGCCTGAATTTGAAACTCTGCGATCGTATTAAGCTTCGATTTAACCTGGGCCACTCAAAGTCCTTTCTCTATTTCTCCCACCCCACGTTCATGTTAGAGATTTCACCATGAGTAGTCCAGAGTCAAGAACCCCATCCCGAATCGAATCCCTCACGCACCTCATTGAAACCGTCCACCGCCTCCGCGCTCCGGAGGGCTGTCCCTGGGACCGGGCCCAAACTCACCAGAGCTTGCGCCCTTATATGATCGAGGAAGCCTATGAAGTCCTCGATGTCATCGACCAAATCCATACGCCTGAGGACTTGAAAAAAGTAGCTCTGGCAAATCACTTCAGAGAAGAACTAGGTGACGTTCTCATGCAGGTCGTACTCCACTCTGAAATGACCCAAGAACAAGGGGTTTTCGACTTTTATGACGTGGCGGAGAGTTTGAATCAAAAGCTCATCCGGCGCCATCCCCACGTCTTCGGAGAAATCAAGGAAGCCTCAGCTGAAAACGCCGTAAAGCGCTGGGAAAAAGAAAAACAGAAAGAAAAGAAGGGATCTCTGAAATCGAGTGTACTCGATGGAATACCCAAAGGTATGCCCTCCCTCCAACGCTCGACTCGGGTGATCGAAAAAGTCACGCGGGTTGGATTTCAGTGGGACGACATGGCAGGCCCCCTTGCTAAGGTGGACGAGGAACTTGCAGAGCTCAAGAAAGAAGTTCTCGATCTCGAAACTCTCAGAAAGAGCTCATTGACACCAAACCCCACCGAAGAAGCCACCCTCAAGAAAAGAATCGAGTCCGAACTCGGCGATCTCCTTTTCACACTCAGCAACGTCGCCCATTTAAATAAAATCAGCCCCGAGGACGCTCTCCGAGGAACCCTCTCGCGTTTTGAAAAGCGATTTCGCCACGTAGAGAATCGACTCAAGTGGCAGGGTAAAAGGCCTGAACAGTCAGACCTCTCAGAAATGGATAAGTACTGGAACGAAGCTAAATTGCTCGAAAAAATCGAGATCTATGGCCTCACAGGAGGCATCGCCTCTGGTAAGTCTACGGTCGCTCAGATTTTCCGCGAACTCGGAACTCCAGTGATCGACGCTGATCAAATCACTCGAGAACTCTCCCAACCCGGGGGAGCTGCTCATGATAAAATTTTGCACCGTTTTGGAACGGTCGATCGATCCCAACTGAGAAACATCGTCTTTTCTGATCCACAGGCGAAGGACGATCTCGAGGCTATCCTCCATCCTCTGATTCAAGCAAAAAGCACCGACGAAATGCTCCGTCTAGCTAAAGACCACTCTCGGATCATTTACGAAGCGACTCTCTTGGTTGAAACCGGTCGACACCAAGAATTTACGGGACTCATCACCGTTGAGGCAACACGAGAACTCCAACTCTCCCGCCTCCGCGCGAGAAACGGCATGGATGAAAAAATAGCAGAATCCATTCTGAATACTCAGGCATCGAGCGCAGATCGACGCCAACACGCTCAGTGGGTAATCGAAAACACATCGGATCTGGGAGCTCTGCAACAGAAAGTTCAAAATCTCGCAGCGGAGCTAAGCTCAAAACCGTCGTAAAAAGCTTTGCTTTACATTTCTAAAGTTCATTCATACGATCAATTCTACCGATTTGAAGTAGGCGTTTTATCGCATCAGGAGAGGGGATCAAGTGAAGAGCTACTTTTCTATTTTAGCGCTGACTTTTGCCTTAACGGGCTGCAATGCTTATCAGTTCGTGGACTCTCCCGCCGGAGATGCTCAAAATCTCGCAGCAGCTAGGTCTTGCTTAGACCGAGGGGACTATTCTTGCGCGACAGAGTACTATCTCAAGCTATCGCCCTCAATGAGCGATACGACCTACTCAGAGCTTGCGATTGCCAACCTTGCTAAGAGTGGAATTACGGTGGGCACCTTTGCATCCACTATTTTACAAAGCGACGCGAGCATTGGCAGACTCCTCACTCTCTTTGCAGGCAGCCTGAGTTACCAAGCGTCTAGCTCTCTCCGACTCAATCTTTTTCACAATTATCAACTTGCACTCAAAATTCAAAACCCTCAGGCCCAAGGGGTCCTTCGGCTCATCACTACCTTAGCGTTTATGGCAGAGCTTCTCGCCGAGGATGCGAGCACTACCGGAGTCTATCAAGCCTCTGACTTGGTAGTCAATTCGACGGGCTGCTTGGCTCTTTCAGCGATTAATGCCGCAAATTCTCCCAATTGTAGCGGCCCTGCCGCGAACACTCTGATCTCCGGTCAAGCGCTCTCGGGCCCTCTCTCCTCTGCCTTAGATGCGGACATCGAAGATCTCAACTACGGGGGTGCCCCCACTCTCTTTATGTTCAACGCTGGACTCGCTGAAGTTCAAACTGCGATCAATCTCATTGGCTCAGGGAGCAAACTGATCTCCTCGGTCGCTTCTTTTTTCGGAGAGTTCACGAGCGTGTCCATTACCCCTACTGGAAACAGTAAGAACGCGCGAGCCTATCTCTATCTCATGCTCTCACTGGGAGTCGGGAGCCAATCATGAAATTCTCTAACCAGGGTTCGCCCAAAATGCGCTTTTCACGTGTGATTTCAGCTTTTGCCTTCTATCTTGGATGTTCCTCAGCCTGGGCAATCGAGCCGATCATTCGTCCGTTCCTGAGCACTCGAAGCGTCGGAATGGGGGGCGTCATCATGACGACCGGCCTTTATGAGGAAAATTTCTTCAGTAACCCAGCCCGAGTCACGGCCAACCCTGAATCGAAGCTAACTCTCTTTGATCTCAGCGCCGAAACGAACTCCAACACACTCAATGCAATCTCTCAAACTAATGGAACTCTTGCTAACATTCTGAATAAACAGGCAGGCAAGAACCTTCACCAACGAATGCAAATCGTTTTGCCGGCTTGGTACCTAGCGGCTAATGACGACCGAAGATTTGCCATCGCTTTTGGAATTATTGCTGGGGGCCAGTCCAATATAACTTTAAGTAACAACTTCAACAGCAGCGGTGCCCTGATTGCAGACATTGGGCCGGCACTCACCTTTGGCTATAAAGTTTTGCACGACGAGTCTCTTTCGATCGGAATGACGCTTCACGGCAGCTATCGATTTTCAGTCAATGGCGCCGTGAGCCTGATTGACTTAATTCGTGGAAGCAATGCAAATCTCAGCTCATTAGCGAACGAAGGAGCCATGTACAATTTGGACCTCGGAGTCATGTACCGGTTTCTGCAGCTGGGGGCTTGGGAGTTCCATGCGGGGTTAGCAGGGCAAAACCTCCTGGGCGGGGCATTCAATACGATTCCAGTTTCTCTAGCAAAAATCCCTAGTTCCCCGATTCAACAACCTCGTAGCGCAGGGGTAGGGGTTTCTGTCGTTCGCCAAGAGTGGGGCTTCCTGAGCGATTCGGTGATTGCTCTCGAGGCCAGTGATCTCTTCAATAATGCCTCTGGAAGTTTTTTTCGATTACTGCACTTGGGTTTGGAAACTCACTGGAAATCCCTAGCTTTACGAATGGGACTGAATCAGGGATATTGGACAGCCGGACTTGGGCTGGACGTCCACTATTTCACTCTGAACCTAGCCTCCTACGGAGAGGAGCTCGGCTTAAATGCGGGGCAGCAGGAGGATCGCCGCTACACTTTGGGTATGGGAATTCACTTCTGAGTGAGATGCTGCGCTTGAATTTCCTCTAACAAAGCGCCAAGGGCACTCGACTCCTCGGGGGTTTTTAAGTCAAACTCCACCCCAGCTCGGAATGCGAAAGGCTCCTTTGAGATCACGTGGCTATTCAAATTATACTCCTGGCACCAAATCACCTTGGCTACTAATACTAGTTTGCTCGGCTCGGTAAGGGTTAATCTAATTTCTTGTCCCTCGCGCAACATAATTGATGCAAAAAAGCCGGCACCTTTAAGTGAAAAATCATTCAAAACTAACCGAACTGTGGTGCTCGTCGCAACTGATGGAGCGGCATCAGTGCCCGGCTCTCCAGGTTGAAAAACCTCGCATAACGCATCCATTCGCTTGATATGGAAGAGACGCTTAGATCTACGCTTTTTTTTGCCTTGCGATGGAGGACCACCGGCTTGATTTGGAGTTTGCCACATAGAGTTTTAGACCTAGAATCGTTCAACTAAATAAAGAGACAAAGTCTTCCCAATTATTTTTAAGTTTAGATTTCAATCTCAGGATCGCTTGGGTATGAAGTTGACTCACTCGTGACTCGGTCACGTCTAAAACCTTCCCGATTTCTTTAAGATTCAGATCTTCGTAATAGTAAAGAGAAAGGACTAATCTTTGCTTTTCAGGAAGGTCTCGAATCGCATCCGCAACGACCTTTTTTATATGCCCTAGATTCACTTCGCTATAGGGTGTTTGACTTCTCGAATGACCTTCACCACCGCTGTGCAACGCTTTCTTATCAGCTTTTGAGAAATGAGAGACGTCATCGTAAGAAAGAAGCGAGACCGTCCTTACCTGGCCTAAAAGCTCGTGGTATTCAGCCTGACTAATTCCTAATTCCTGACAGACTTCATCATCAGTCGCTTGTCGTCCCTTTTGATGCTCAATCTTTGCAAAGCATCGCTCTAAGAGTTTCGCCTTCTCCCGGACAGAGCGAGGCACCCAATCCTGTGCCCTAAGTTCATCGAGAATCGCTCCACGAATTCTAAATTCCGCATAGGTCTTGAACTTATTGTCACGACTTGCATCATACTTATCAATGGCATCCATCAAACCAATGACGCCCGAGCTCATCAAGTCATCCAACTCAATATTTGCGGGGAGACGAGCTGCGATCTTCTGAGCGATGTACTTAATCAGCGGTGCATACTCCAACACTAACTGATCTCTAGTGCTATTAACAGGCGAGCAATCCGGCTTCACAAGATTTTCAGTCTGATTCGCCTCTAACGCGAGCTCCCGCGCAATCTCATTTTGAAGAGCTTCTTCCTCTTGGGCCGCCTGATCAGCCAGCTGTCTTTCTTCGATAGCCTCACCGACAGAAATTTTTTGCTCTGATTGGTCTTTAGGCTTTTCGGATGTCTTAGTTGGGTGAGTGCGAGACTTCCCACCTTGGTTCAACTGAGAGTCAGCGCTTGCTTTGGCTATTTTCTTTAGATTTTCTCGATACTTTTGAATCCCCTGATTTAGACTCATGAGCTAGCCCCACCCCTCTTTTGATCTTATCTCTATCATAGCAGAGATTTCAAATTCACCAATCGCAGTTTAAAAAAAATTTAGAGACCAAGAAGTAGCGAAACTAGACGCTCTCGAGTTGCGCCCTCAATATCATCTGGAACTTTTTGCCCAGTAGTAAAATAAAGCAGAGGGAGCTTCACTTTCTGAAAAAGGTTATAAATCCCACCATAGACAATCACTTCGTCTAGTTTAGATAGAATTAAACCCTTTGGCTTAAAAGCTGCGAATTTGCTTGCTGCATCAAAAAGTTCTGAATCCCGTGTTGTTGCCGACAATATTAAGAAAGTATTCGATTCAGGCACTGCCCCAAGCAGCTCCTGAATCTCCTTCAATGACTGTGGGTCACGATGGGACCTTCCCGTTGTATCCACTAGGACAAGGTCGAGATTTTTAAAGTCTTGAAGTGCAATCTTTAAATCTTCAACAGATGCTACGGAACGAAAAGGAACCTGCAGAATTTTACCATAGGTCGCGAGCTGGTCAAACGCCGTGATCTTATAATAGTCTAAGTTTATGAGCCCTACTTTAAGCTGCCTCTTGGTTTGAGCTTCGCTTGCAATCTTAGCTAGAGTGGTGGTTTTTCCGACGCCAGTAGGTCCAATAAAGGAAATCACGGCAGGCCCTCGAGACTTGCCAGCGTTTCGATCTGCCTGAATCTTATCCAGCGGAGAGACAACCTGAATGGTTTCCATCAATTCGCTCGCCACAACATCGACCACTTGATCGATCTGCTTAGAGCGCTCATTGCCGAGCTCAAAAGCTGCTTTTTTGATGAGAGCGAGCGCGTATCGCCGATCTACTCCATTCACCACCAATTGCTCGAAAACGTCTTGAAGCGCTGGGATATCGAGTGAAATATGAGGGACATTATGTCTTTTCTCGGCATCGCCTTCACGCTCACTAGAGCCCATGTCTCGCGGCTCAGCTTGATTTTTTTTCAAATCCTGAAGCATTTGCTTCAACTCCTGGACCTCTTGCTCTAACTCAGCAGTACTTTGATTGTTAGATGATTGTAAAACGGAGGCTGGGATAGCTGCGGGAGTTGAGCTGTAACTTCCCCCTGGAGCAGCAAGGCGAGTCTGAGCTTTGTCATCTTCAATGTCGATGTACCGGGTCGCTGTAATTTTCTTTGAAGCAGCTTGCTGATCTCCCTTTGTCCGAATCTGCACTCGCTCCTGAGTGGACTCAGCGCGCTGCAGGTGGCGGTTTGTGTACTTATCATAAAGTCCTGCCTGCTTCTCCGCTGGTAATTGATTGAGCGCATCACGACTATTGGCGGGCAATCGGCTCTCTACGCGGGTCTTTTTCGTCATGGATCGGTCTGAAACCGCCGCAGTCACTTCGATTGTCGCCTTCGAAAGCAGGCCAAAGCCTTTCTTCATGTTCCGAGTCTGAAGAATCACGGCTTCTGGCCCGAGCTCTCGCTTAATGCTTTCTAGAGCTTCTTGCATGGTAGTTGCTTCAAATTTCTTAACTTGCATATGATAACCTCACTGTTCCAAAGGCTTTGACACTCACGCTGGGAGAAATCTCATTATGAGACAAGACTGTAACGTTCGGTATAAATCGATCAATCAGACCCTTAAGATGGAACCGAATCAAGGGTGAACATAAGACGACCGCTTGACTGGTTTCTCGGCTCATTTCAACCGCCTGCTGATTCAATTGAGCGACAAAATTACGCACAAATTCAGGATCAACAGAGAGCTGTAGTCCTTGATCCGTCTGAATCATTCCTTGCGCAATCGTTTCCTCAACGGTTCGATCCAAAGTGATCAGCACCAACTGTCCAGAACCATTGACTAATTTTTTAGTAATCGTTCTAGATAGAACCGCTCGAACGCCTTCAGTTAAGAAGACAGGATCTTTTTGGGTGAGCGCTAGATCAGCCAGCGACTCGAGAATGGAGCGTAGATCTCGGATAGATACGCCCTCCTTAAGGAGGTTCTTAAGAACCTTAAGAACTGTGCCCACGGGAAGTAATCCTGGAATGAGGTCCTCCACCACCTTGGGAGCAATTTGTTTGAACGAATCCAAGAGTACTTGAAGTTCTTGCCGCCCAAGAAGCTCATGAATATTTTGACGAATGAGCTCAGTCAGATGAGTTGCGGTAACCGTTGAAAGGTCAACCACGGTATAACCCGCATAGGTCGCCTCATCCTTCTGCCGGGGGGTAATCCAAAGGGCATCTAAACCAAAGGCAGGCTCACGAGTTGGAATCCCGCTTACTGGTTCTAGTACGTTTCCGGGATCCATTGCCAGCAGGCTCCCGACCATGAGAGAACCAGAGCCGATTTGCACTCCCTTGAGGAGCACTTGATAATCTCCTGGCTTGAGCTCCAAGTTATCTCGAATTCTAAGAGGAGGGATAATCACACCCAAGTCTAGTGCAAACTGCTTGCGAATATTAGAAATCCGCTCGAGTAGATCTCCGTTTTGCTCAACATCTACGATATTGATCAACCCGTAACCCACTTCAAGCTCCAAGAGGTCGACGGGCAGTAGATTTTCCAGTTTCTCCTGCGAGGGCTTGAGTTTTTCTTGGGTGACTTTTTTCAACTTCGCAGCCTCATCTTCCTGAGTCCGCTTTTGAATTTGGTAAGAAAACCCACACAACCCCAGCGCCAAGGTAATAAAGGGAACAAAGGGTAAACCGGGAATCACGGCCATAAAGCCCATGACGCCCCCCGCAGCCATGAGCGCTTTGGGTTTCATAATCAGCTGCTTTGAAACCTCTTGGCTAAAGTTGGTGCTGGTTGCAGTTCGAGTGACAATAATACCTGCGGCAGTTGATACAATCAGAGCAGGTATCTGGGTCACCAACCCGTCCCCGATGGTCAGAAGGGTGAACGTCGATGCAGCGGTGCTCAGCTCCATCCCCTTTTGGAGAGTGCCGATAATAATTCCGCCGACCACATTGACGACAACGATCATGATACCTGCGATCGCATCTCCTCGAACGAATTTAGACGAACCGTCCATAGCCCCATAGAAATCGGCTTCTCTGGCGATTTCACCTCTGCGACGACGCGCCTCCTCCTCGTTAATTAGGCCCGCATTGAGATCTGCATCAATGGACATTTGCTTCCCTGGCATAGCGTCCAAAGTAAATCTTGCGGCGACTTCTGCGACTCGGCCCGCGCCCTTAGTGATAACAATAAAATTAATAATTACTAAAATAATAAAAATAACTACACCGACGGCGTAATTACCTCCCACAACGAACTCACCGAAAGACCGAATGACTTCACCTGCGGCTGAGGTTCCGTCTTCAGCGCCATGAAGGAGAATGAGTCGAGTCGTCGCAACGTTCAACGAAAGTCTAAATAACGTCGTAATCAAAAGAAGAGATGGGAATATACTGAAATCAAGAGCTCGAGTCGCATAGACCGAAGTCAGAAGCAAGATGATCGATAGAGCAATTTCGATCGACAAGAGGATATCCATGAGAAATCGAGGCATCGGGATGATCATTACGGCCAAAATCGCCATCAAACCGCAAGCCATCACGAGATCTGAATTTTTTGTTATCTTTTCTATTAAGTTCACATCATTCCATTTCTTAATTTATAGACGTATGCGAGAACCTCTGCGACTGCGTGATAAAGATTTCTTGGAACGTATTGCCCCACCTTCACCGACTTGTAGAGAGTTCGTGCTAGCGGGACGTTTTCTACCAATGGAACTCCGGCAGCCGCGGCAATCTGTTTGATCTTTTGAGCAATAAGATCAGCTCCCTTGGCCACAACTCTCGGGGCAGCCATAGAGTTTTTCTCATAAACAATTGCGATAGCAATGTGGGTAGGGTTAGTAACAATTACATCTGCTTTCTTCACAGCTTGCATCATTCTTCGACGAGACATTTCCCGCTGAATCGAACGAATTCGAGCGCGAACTTGCGGATCCCCTTCCCGCTCCTTAGACTCTTGTTTGGCTTCCTGTTTGGTCATTCGAACATTCTTGCTAAATTCCAGGCGCTGAAGAACCAAGTCAATTCCAGCAAAAACTCCCAACACTAAGATCATTACATAGAAAATTGACTTAGCAATTCTTCCGTAGCTAGCTGCTAAGTTACCCAAGTCGCCACTCAGATAGCTTGGAGAACTGATGACCTCGGCCTTGATGAGCATATAAGAGACCACTAGGACAATCGACATCTTGCCGATCAGCCGCAGGCCTTCAACCACCTGCTTCATAGAAAAAAGTCTTTGAAATCCAGAGATCGGATTGATCTTTCCAAAGTCCGGCATAATGGGATCGATAGAAAAAATGGGACCAGTTTGCACGAAACTGGCCAACACACCCAGAACGAAGCCTGCACCACAAATCGGGAAACCCACTGAAATCATTAAGCCCACGGCCTTCATGAGATAGCTCCTCACGATATTGGGCGCACCCAAGTCTACTCTCGACGATAGATCTGTCCGAAACACTTCCTTCATGAAGTCGCCGAGTTGCTCACCAAAATGGGGCGACATCGTATAGGCCGTCACACAGGCAGCAATGAGAACAGCAAGACCTGCCACTTCTCGGCTTTGTGCTACGGACCCCTTGTCTCGATATTCTTCGATCCGATGGGGGGACGCCTCCTCGGTTAAGTCCTCTCTAGATCTGTCTTCCTGATTCTCTGCCAACTCTATCTCCTACTTGCGATGGCCTGCATCACGATCCACATCGAATCACCGATTCTCTCAAAAATACTTCTAGCTAGTCCCTGGAACTCCTCGATACTTAGGAACATGACAGCAAAACCAACGAGCGCGCTCACGGCAAAAGACAACATAAAAACATTGAGCTGCGGCATCGCCTTCGAGAGAATTCCAAATACTACATTCACAGCAAACATCGAAATTGCGACAGGGGCTGCGATTTGGAGTCCAATACGAATCACGTCAGCTGTCATTTGAACTATTTTTTGAACCAGAGATGAATAAAAGCCCATCCCTCCGATGCCTACAACCTTGTAGCTTTCCAAGGCCGCCCTCAAAAGAAGATGGTGCCCATCAAGAATCAAAAACAAGAGCATCGCCAGGGTCATCTGAAGCTGTGCTACAATTTCAGTTTGTGACTCTTGATGCGGATCATAAATACTCGCTGATGCGAAGCCCATGAAATTACCTACAAGGTTGGCCCCAAAAGCAATTCCATCAAATGCTATTTTGGCTGAAAAACCTAAGACCAAAGCGAAGCCAACTTCAAGAGCCATGGTCCCAATTAGGCCTCCTGCAGTTCCACCCCAAATTCGAGCATCTTTGGGGTGAATGTAGTTCCCAGCTACTAAAACTGGAAAGAGAACCGTAGAAATAGACAAAGACAGAAGAGCACGAACAGGTAAGGGAATCATTTTGTCCCCAAAGAACGGTAGAACACTCAGGAGAACACTGAGGCGAATCAGCACAGCGATAAATGAGATCATCTCATCGATGTTGAAATTAAACATGGACATCACCGAATTACATTACCTACATTTCCAATCACATTTACCGTATATGATTCAAGCACATCCAGCATCCAGGGAGCCATCACCGTTAAAACCACTAGTACAGCGACCATTTTCGGAATAAAAGTCAAAGTTGACTCGTTAATTTGAGTGACTGCCTGCAAGATACTCACTAAAATACCGACAACCATTGCAGCCACCAAAAGAGGTCCTGCAATATAGATAATGGTCTTGACTGCTTCGGATGCTAACGACATCAGTAGTTCTTCGTTCATTCCCTATCTCCATGAGCTCCAAGCTCAACACTGAAGCTGATCATCTTAACCAAAACTTTTCACCAAACTCCCCACGATCAGTTCCCAACCATCCACCAGAACAAACAACAGCAATTTAAAAGGCAGCGCTATGACTACAGGAGGTAGCATCATCATGCCCATCGCCATGAGAACACTCGCTACCACCATATCGAGTACTAGAAAGGGAAGATAAAGCATAAAGCCGATCTGAAATGCTGTCTTCAGCTCACTAATAACAAATGCAGGAACCAGCACATACGTCGCAACATCGGCTCTCGTTTTCGGCTTAGCTTCCTTAGACAAAGAGAGAAAAAGTTCGAGATCCTTCTCTCGGGTCTGATTAAACATGAACTCTCTTAGAGGAGCCTCAGCGCGGTCAATAGCGACTTTCTGATCAATTTTCTCATTAAGATAGGGCTCGATTGCGTTGGAGGAGATCGCTTTAAATGTTGGTGCCATAACAAAGAAAGACAGAAAAAGAGACAGCCCGACAATCAGTTGATTAGGGGGCATTTGCTGCGTCCCCAACGCTTGCCTTAGGAAACTTAGAACCACCACGATTCGAGTGAAAGAAGTCATCATAATCAAGATTGAGGGAGCCAGTGAGAGGACCGTGAGCATCATAATGATTCTGATGACCGATACCAATTCAGTGGGCTTTTGTTGATTAGCAAAGGACAGACTCAGCGAAGGCAAGCTCAACCCCGAAGTTCCAGGGATTAATCCCCCCGCGGCAGACGAACTCTCAGCCATCGCGGGGGCGTGGCACGCAATCAAAACAAGACTAATAAGAATCAGGTGCTTCAAAAATTTCATAGGGGCTTTAACCCCTCCAATCGACTCCGAATTCTCGACCTCACGCCTTGCGAGGCCATCATCGTAGGCGGCTCCTTCTGCTCTCCTAGAAGTTCTGCAAATGAAGGACTTCCTGCTGGAGGAGCGTTTTGAGTATCCTCTGCTATTTCCAGCTCCTCATCCTCGTCTGAATCCAAAATTTGAGTAATCAGTTGGATCGAGTCCTGCGAAATACCAAGAACCAAAGTTCTTCCCGCCACTTTCACAACAGAAATACTATTTTTCGGCCCCAAGTGCTGGGTTGAGAGAACCTGAATCAATCCCTCCTTATGCCCAATCTGAAGACCAGAGACCTTTTGAATGGCTGATAATATTCCAGAACTTTTCACCTTCTTCAACGAGCCTACTTTCTTTAAACCAAATGCCAGGGCACCAAACAAACCCACCACGGAAGCCAACTTGAGAAACACACCTCCAAAGGATGGCATTGGCTTAGCTCCCCCGAGAGAGCTTGAGCGCTTTATTACGACTTTTTCACCTTTAGCCTCCTGGAGGAGAGGGGCTTGCTCTACCTTCTGCTGTAAACTCGCCTGCTCTTCCTTGAGACTGACTCCCTCTGGTACAATTCTCTGCTTCACGGCGCTCGCAAATTTGGAGATTTCGGACTCCTGGGCCGTTCCAGCGGAGGCTCCGGTGACTCTGAAGTGAAGGGTTTTGCCCTGGAAATTCATCTGCAAACGCTTTTTATAGCTCTCTGCCTGCCCACGTACCGAGATTCTGCACCTCACCACTTTAGGAGTATACTGATAGACAAAGACCTTAGAAATAGGACCATCAGTCGATGACTTCACTTTGGCTGGATACACCGTCACAGAGTTCAGTGAAATCTGAATAATATCCTTTAAATATTCTGTGGTCACATGACTTTGCTCGATTTTGCCATCTAAACTAAGCGTAACTTCGTCGCCATGATGGAGTTCGACTTGCTTGAGAGCAGCGCCAGCAAAGGAGTTATTTGTCCACGCAAACGAAAGTATCAAGGTCGCTAACACCTTGAACTCTCGAGACGAGTCCCACCTCTTAGCAATCGAAAATCCATCCCCTATTGCTACCGATTTTGATAGCAGGACATCATTTTTCTTCATTTAAGCTGCTCAATTCGCTCCACAGGAGAAATAATATCAGTCAATCGCACACCAAATTTCTCGTTGACGACTACAACTTCCCCCCTCGCAATCAACTTATCATTGATTAAAATCTCAAGCGGTTCGCCAGCAAACTTGGACAATTCTACGACAGAACCCTGACCCAACTGCAAGATCTCTCGGATCGCCATGCGACATCGGCCCAACTCAGCCGTTACTTTCAATGGAATATCAAGAATGAAATCTAGCGATTGAATCGCCGGACCATTACCCCGTGCAGAGCCACTCGCACCAGCAGAACCCCCTCCCGCCGAAGCTGTGCCTTGCGCAGAAAAGGCCGCATCGATATTTCCCAACTTCATATCACCCATAGGTGAAGCAGCATCAGCCATGATTATCTTCCTCTCTTACTTACTATCTACGATTCGTGTCACTTGAACTGCTCGATTACCCCTCGAAACACCTAATAAACAATTTAACTTTGGAACGCCCTCAATAGTCACCTTGAGTTCTCCATCTGCATCTTGTCCAAGCGGGATAATGTCACCGACTTCTAAATTAACCAGGTCTCCGACCGTGATAGTAGCCGAACCCAAGTTCACCAGGACCTCTGCCTCAATCGTACGAAGATGTCCCTCTAGCTTTTCTGTCCATTCACGGTCTGCATGGTCCATCTCAGTCTGAAATGAAGAATTGAGTTTATTCTTGATTGGCTCGAGGGTCGCATAGGGGATAACAAGAGCCATGGTCCCACTGGCATTTTCTAGCTCGACTTCAAATGTGGTCGAAACAATCACGTCTGATGGTGGCACCACTCCGACAAACTGTGGATTCACCTCGGTCCTAACAAAATTTACATCCACCTTATGAACTGGGAGCCAGGCTTCCTCCAGATCCTTAATCGCAATATCCATTACTTTTCGCATAATGGAGAGCTCGATGCGGGTGAACTCTTTCCCCTCCATCTTTGTATAGGGTCGATCTGTTCCACCAAAGAAGCTATCAACGAGTGCATAGGTGAGTTTTGATTCAAAAACAAGGATAGCTGGACCGCGAAGCGATTCAAATTTCATGATGCACATACAGCTAGGAATCGGTAAAGTATTCACAAACTCACCGAACTTGATGAGGTCAGTCGATATTACGCTGATCGCCGCGATTTTTCTCAACGCATTTGACAGTGACATCCTAAAGAGCCGAATAAAACGCTCGTAAATAATGTCGAGCGTTGGCATTCGCCCACGAATAACTCGGTCCTGATTGCTCAAATCAAATAGAGTATACTCCACATCGGGGATAACTTCGAGCGCCCCATCACCAGCCCCTGACAAATTGGCACTCCCTCCGACTGGAGTTGAGGCGGCCCCTCCTTCAGAAACTGCATTGAGTAATGCATCAACTTCATCTTGTGATAAAACCTGATTCATCTTTGAGCCATCCTAGCTAAACGAGATGAAGCCTCCTGCCGCACCTCAAATTCCCACTCAACCTGACAATGAGAAACTCGTGAAAAATACGCCTTTCACTTTACCGCTGACCAAAAAACTATTAAGTGAACTTTTGATTTCTTCTTTTAGGTATTCTCTGCCATCGACGGTTGCCAGGTCTGATGGCTTTTTGCTGTTAAAAAGGTCGATGACAGCGTTTCTTATCTGAGGGTTTTTTTGATTTACTTCTCCCTCAGTGTCCTCATTGGGGACTTCTAGAGATATAGTAACCCGAACAAATTTGGGGCTACTGCTGCCAGGCGTTGAAAGATTGACGGTGAACTGATCCAGCGCGACCATTTTTTCACCAGATTTAGTGGCAAATAACGCTCGAGTGAGGGAGCCTCCGTGCTCTCCGCCGTGCTCTCCGCCGTGCTCTCCACCACCCTCGCCGCCGTGCTCGCCGTGGCCACCCTTAGCTTCGCCACCTTCTTTTTTATCGCTCTCAGATTGGACAGCAATATCTTCAACCGAGGTCCGCTCCTTATCCTTCTTAAAACTCACAAAGAGGAGAGCCAACATCCCTAAAGTCACAAGCACATTCACTAGCGAAAGAATTATCACTAATTTATTATTTCCGCCTTTTTGCTCGACAGGGGGCGGAACTGCGCTTTCTTGAGCATCACTTTTTTTATCAGAAGACATGAAAGGGCACCTCCAGCAATATTATCTATTTTGCTATGCAAGAGGTGAAATAGGCAAGCAGTAAATCCCGATAGAGCGGTGCTTATTTTTCGCTCTATCGGGATTTTTAAATTAATTATGTGAATTTACGTAATCTAGTTACGCTTAAGATTAATTACTTCCTGCAGCATTTCATCGGAGGTGGTCACCACCTTCGTATTTGCTTGGAAGTTTCTTTGAGCTTGCATTAAGTTAATCAGCTCCGAAGCTACATCGGTAGTCGAAGACTCAAGAGTCTTCGACGATACACGACCACGACCACCCGTTTGTGGCGAACCAATAGTTGCCTGTCCGGAAGATCTGCTCTCACGCATTCGGTTTTGACCCATTTTGAACATACCTTCTGGATTTTCAAATTTAGCCAATGCCACCTGAGCTACGTTGACATTCTCACCGTTAGAATAGACCGCCGTCAAAGAACCGTCATCATTGAAGGTCATTCCAGAGAGTGTCCCTGCAGTGAATCCATCCTGGCCGGTCTTATAAGCTTCGGATGACGATCCATATTGAGTGACCTGGAGACCCTGGCCCCCGTGCATCTTATCATCCCCGAAGTTAAACTTGATGGCTTGGTCAGGCTGGGCGCCCTTATTGAAATTAAACACTGACTTCTCGGTGGTCTGCTCCTTAAGTCGTCCGTCGGTATCGAATACCAACTTACCCTTGGCGCACTCGACCATTTCATCTTTCTTCCCGTTAACAACTTCGTCACCCTTTACCATCGCTCTCCACGTCCACACACCATCCTGGGTCCGATTAAAATAGACCGTTGAAACGTGGGCCGTCCCTGCGGTATCGAAGACCGTAACACCCGTTCCAAAATGAGCAGACGAATCTGGATTTGCTGGATCAAAGACCTTAGTAAGATCAGCCCTAAGGTCGAGGTTCATATTTAATTTAACTTCCGTGGTCTTTTTTGCGTCAATTACGGTCTTTTTGATCCCGATTTCACCCATCTTTGACGTTATTTTACCAGTATCATCGGCCTGGAATCCCATCACATGGTAGTTGTCATTATTGATCAGTTTGCCATCCTTATCAAAATGGAAGCTCCCGTTGCGTGAATAGCATTGACCATCCGAACCAGAAAGTACGAAGTAACCATCACCAGTCACAGCTAGATCAGTAGGAGAATCGGTTTGAAGGATCGATCCCTGCGAAAGGACAGGGTTCACGGCCGAAAGATGCACCCCACAGCCAATCTGATTTCCACCCAAAAGACCCTTGAGCGATTTTGATATCATGTCCGAGAATTCTGGACGACTCGTCTTAAAACCGACGGTGCTCGCATTGGCGATATTATCACCATAAAGAGACATGGCTTCACTTTGACCCGAAAGACCAGACAAACCTGTATAAAGAGATGCTAATATACCCATAGAGACGCCTCCTTGCGTCATTTACTCGTTTAGAGATTCAACTCTGATCCGTCAATCAGTCGGGATCAGCTAGGCTTCCCTCTACGGGTCCAGCCCTTCTACCACTCAAACTAAATTAAAACTGCTCCATCAATATTCGTAAACACATTACCAGACATCGAGTTTCGATCCACTGCCGTAATTACTGTTCTATTCTTGACGTTCACTATTAAGGCTGCATCAGCAGTCAAAATGAGTGTGTCCTCAACCCCCTTTGAATCGGCTCTATCTACAGCCTCATTCACCTTAGCAAGCGTGGTAGCGTCCAGGTTGATTTTTCGATCACGAAGCCGTTGACTTGCGTGGGCTGAAAACTTCAATGGAGCTCTGATCTGGTCTAAATCCCCTGGTGATTTTGAAGTCTTTAACTTCTCTTCGAAGACCTGATCAAACTCCCCCTGAACTCCTTCTCCCTTTCGGATCGGACGATCCGAGGAACCAACACCGCTCTGCCCAGGCAGAGAGGTGATACTTGGATAGAGAAACGGTCCTTGACTCACTGCGACTCACCCCCTTTCAATCCATTAGGAAAACCTTTTTCAGTATCTTGATTAACAACCGCCGGCTGAGCTGCCACCACTTGGTTCTGCGGAGCCATTACTGGCGGCATCGCACTTAATGGACTCTGGAACGGCACAAAATTTGGCTTCTGACTCGGCATCTGCGACTGCTCTAAATCCACTCGGACGATATTCCGCATCGTAATCTTTTCTTGGTGATGAGCATCCCCCACCAAAAGTACGGGCTCAAGTCCCTCGAAACTCACTCCAATCACCTTCGATTGCGCCTGTGGATTCATCGAGATGTTTTGTCCACGCTCATCCTTAGCCTCAATTTTCAAAGTGTAATCTCCGGACTTACTAGGAAGCGAATTATTTTTCAGACCGTCCCATATTAAGCTTACCTCGCCCGCACTTTGTTTTCCAAGCTCTTTATGAAAAACTTCTTCCCCTGCTGCGTTCATTACTGAAACTCGGGCCGACACAGCTGGTCTAGGCAAGTTGAAGTTCAGTGACTCATTCTCGCCTTCAGTATGTGGAAATCGCTCACGATCGATGGTTACTGTCTTACCGATCATATTAGTCATCACCATCTGTTCAAGTGGCTTATTTTGAGCTCCAAGCTTATTTATATTTTGATTCACATTTTGTAACTGCTCTACTGATGTAAACTGAGCAACCTGAGTCGCCATCTGCTCAGCCTTGAATGGATTAGTTGGATCTTGATTTTTCATTTGGCTGATCATAATCCTAAGAAAATCATCTTTTCCAAGAGTCTTTTTCGCTTCCCTAGGTTTCTCAGCTTTTTGTCCATACTTAGCCTGAATCTGCTTATATACATCTCCAAACTTTGCCGCTGTTGCGCTTTCCTTTTGATCAACTTCCTGTGAAAACTGCCCAGTTACAGATGATTCCTGACTCGATGGGACCGGAAGACTTCCTTGATTTCTTATACTACTTAGCATGATTCATTTATTTCCTTCGCAACCCACTTGAACCTAATTTAATGATCCAGACCTAAAAAAATTTATTTAAAACTCTAACTAAACCATCACATCCAATCGGCTCATCCCCTGAGAATTCTTTGTCATATTTCTCAACATCTCTCCGGACCTCCGTAATGAATTACCAGCTTCCTGCCTAGGCGCCTTTTGATCCTCGTAGAAGCGCTCAGGTTGTGAGTTATTTTGATTTCTTCCCTGCCCAGAATCACTCAGAAATTCTGTTGGACCCTGAAAAGGTTTCATATCCAATGGAGAATCATTCTTAGCAACACTGAGATCCACCGTACCCAAACTCAAATTTTGCGCTGATAAATTTTGCTTCAGTGAACCAAGACTCTCCTCGAGAATCTTCTTCGATCGCTCATCTGAAGCTTGTATTTTTAGGGCTACCCGATTGCCATCCGTTAGTACCCGAATATTTAGCTCCCCTAGGTGATCTGGTCTGAGGCGCACGCGAATCTCGCCGCCACCTTGGTAGCTAGTCCGGAGGATTCCGAGACCCATATTCGATAGCCCCTCGGGCGCTAATCTTTCAGGGCGACCGGGGTTGCCAAGCACCTGGGCAGTGACCTCGCTCTTGGGAGCCTGCTTCGAAGCCAGCTCAGGGGGCGAGCCCAATTGACCGGGAACCTGTACCAGAGTACTCGAGTCTAAACTTAAAGCAGGGCTCTGCTCTTCTCCAAAGGCTAATTTCTCTTTGACTCTTTCCTTCATCAATATTTGTGGCAACGCCTGCTTCTGAGCGGTGACCGCACCTGGAATCAATGGAGTCGCAGTCTTTTCGCCTTTCAACTCCTGGAAAAGCGAACCCGCTTGAAATGCTCCCACTTTCCGAGCCGACAACTCAGAGCCAAAAAGAGGTTTTTCCTTGATCATTGGCTTCAGGAGACTGGCGCCTCCTGCGAGAACTAAATTTTGAGGATCAGCGCCCTTTAGCATCGACTCAGATTGCTCTGAATTTTTGAGGGGATTCGGGATCACCTGCGTGTTAACTAGTGTGTTTTTTGTGGCTAAGAAATCATTTCCAGAAACCCATTTCCGTTGGGGACTACTCTCCTGAATTGATTGAGAAGGTTCCAAATCAAACTGGGCTAAGTTTAGATCACTTGAGTCGGAGTTCAAATCAGACAGAGGGAGGCCTACCTGGGTGGGAAGATATTTTTCCTTGCTCACCCTGGCTCCGATTTCAATCTCGCCCATCGGGTGCCCAGAGCTGAGTTGAACTCCACCGGATCTGGTCAGCATTTTCTTTTCGTTGCCGGACGCCGGAGTACCTGCTGCTCCCATCAATCTCGAGGCACCATCGAACGGAGAGTCCATATTCGGAGCGCCAGTCTCTGAGTCCAGTTCGCTCGCAGAGTGGATCTGAGCCCCCATTTTCCCAATATCCGCCTGACCCCGAGTTAGTTCCGTCGAGGCCTGCTGCAGGGTCTGATTGAGAGTCGGAATTCTCGAAGTGACCGTCGGTAATTCAATCTGAATTGAGTTAGCGGACTTTAGACTCAGCGGATTCTTGTCTCCCACCTGAGCTTGACCTATTGCCTTCTCAACAGTCTTCTCAACTGTCATCTCGCCAGTCTTATCACTCGCTTGGTCATTTCCCTGATTAATCAACTTCTCTGGCATCGGAACTACTGCTGGTTGAGCGGCCAGACGGGCTTGAACTAATTCGAGATCGAACTCAGAATCGTCAGATTGCTTTGCTGAAGATTCCCTTGAATCTGCCCTATCGCCGATGGACCTACTGAGAACATTGCCTTGTAACTGAGGGTGATCTATATTTTTCATTGTATTCATTGCATTCATTTTACTTATCACCCCCCTTTTTTAACTTTTCGTTAGCCACTGCTGCGTCGCTCGACACAGACCGCTCCGCCATAGGAGCGGAGACATCCTTGGCCCGGGCTAATCCGACCAAGAGCTCTGACAATTGAGTAGACCGTTTTGCTTCAATCAAATTCATAATTTTCGCTAAACGGGGGGTATCCATTTGAGACATTACTGAGACCGCTAAAGAGTTATCGATTGTAGAAAAAACCTTCGCAGCAGCTTTCGGGCTCATAGCCAAAAGAGTTTCGATGAGTTTAGCTTTTTTCTCTTCGGTTTCTTTTAATTGATCTTGCTGAACATGCTGAATTGATTCGCGTTCAAGAGTTAATTTCTTAAGCTCTTCAGAAATTGCATTCTCTCGATTTTTTAAGTCTGCTTCTTTTGTAGCTAGCTCTTTTTGTTTTTTTTCTATTTCTTCTTGAGCATGGCGAATATCCTCTACGGCAGATTCAGAGGCCACGCAGGTGCCTGATTTTGGCTTTGAATCAGATCGACTTTCTGATTTCTTTTCGCCCTTACTATCAGCTTTCGATTCAGCCGAAACCTCTTTGACTGATTCCACCTTATTTTCCAGCGCTTTTGGATCCTCGTCCTTAGCCATTACGAAAGTCACAGCAAGACCAATCGAACCTAAACCTAAAAATGAATAAATTAAAATTTTAGTATAGAGTCGCCGAATCATAGATCTGCCTCTCGATCAGCGACAACAAGATGATTTCTCATAATAGTGAGCTCATCTTGTTCTTTCTGCTCCGCCTTTTTAAGTCCAAACTTGAAATCAGCAAGAGCCCGGTCCTTCAGAGTTTCAATCATCCGAGTGAGTCTCTTAGCCTGCAAATACAACCTCATGGCTTTTTCGACACCCCTATTTGCTCTAAAAATGGCCTGGTCTGATTTCATTATTCTCTGTTTTGTACCAATGATATAATTCTGAACAAATTGAAATCCAGACGCAGGAGTGGGAAATCGACCCATATCCGATCTTTCGTTTAGGGACTGGTCCAGTTGAGACTGAAGTGCTCTCTTGATTTCAATTTCAATCTGAAGTTTTTTCTGTGCCTCTGCTAGGCCTCTAGAAGCTTCAGCTTCACTGAGACGTCTTGCTTGCAGAAGGGATTCAAGTGGGAATCTAAATCTTTTCATTACCTTTTAATCATGATTTATATTTTTTATTTAAAATAGACTGAATCTTTTTCCCAGTTCATTTTTTTTTAAATCCATCTTCGTGGACGAATGAAGCTTAAAACTGCAATCTACCGGCTGGCTGGCTCGAGCTCTTACCACTCTGAGGCATTTGTTGCCCACTGAGTGCAGCCTCACCTAATCGCACAATCGAATGCATTCGACTCAAGGTATCTTGCATATCACTTGAATCTTCTACATTCTGTCTTAAGAATTCGAGAATTCGATCATGAACCGCAACTGCCTGATCGATTTTAGGATTACTCCCTCGGACATAAGCACCGATATTGATGAGCTCTTCCACTTGAGCGTAGGTTGCGATCCATTCTTTGATCTGAGATGACCAAGCCAAATGATTAGAATCAATTACAGATCGCATCACTCGACTCGCACTCTGCAAAACATCAATTGCAGGGAACTGATTCCGCTGCGCGATTTTTCGACTCAGTACAATGTGCCCGTCTAATATGGATCTCACTGAGTCGGCAATAGGATCATCCATATCATCCCCCTCCACTAGAACAGCGTATAACCCGGTAATACTACCCTTGCCGGGAGACGTGCCAGCGCGCTCAAGGAGTTTAGGGATCGTAGAAAAAACACTCGGAGTATAACCTTTTGATGCAGGCGGCTCCCCCAGGGACAGACCAATTTCCCTTTGAGCCATACAAAACCGGGTCACTGAGTCCATGAGGAGCAGAACACTTTTCCCCTGGTCTCTAAAGTACTCTGCAATTGCTGTTGCCAGAAATGCCCCGCGCATTCTTAAGAGCGGCGATTTATCTGACGTTGAAACCACGACAACTGAACGTTGTAAGCCCTCAGGACCTAAATCCCGCTCAATAAACTCCCGGACTTCGCGACCTCGTTCTCCGATCAAGGCAATCACATTGACGTCCGCCTGAGTTCTCCTGGCCATCATCCCGAGTAACACTGACTTACCTACACCGGATCCAGCCATAATCCCCATTCGCTGGCCTTGACCGCAGGTCAGCAGGCCATTGATGCTGCGAACACCAAGATCCAGAGGCTTAGATACGACATTGCGGTCTAACGGATGGGCCGGCTTCTGGTAAAGCCCCCTCTCCTCCGAATGCATAGCTCCAAAGTTAACCGGGCCTTTGCCATCGATAGGATTGCCTTGCCCATCCAAAACGCGCCCCAAAAGAGCACCGCCTACGGTGATTGAGGAGAACTTCTTCTTCAAAACGACCAGACTATCCTTGTTAACTCCTTGAACCTCTTCAAACGGCATCAAAATAACGCGCTTATCCCGAAATCCAATCACCTCGGCCTCGATCATGTTCTCATTCTGTCCAAGATCTCGATCCCCCGAAGGTAGAATTCGACATAAACTTCCCACGCCGGCACCCGGCAGGTGTGCCTCAAAAATGAGACCAATCGATTTGGTCACCTTTCCAGCCTCATTATAGAGAAGTGACTGGCTCAATCGCTCATCGTAGAGGTGTTTATCAATTTTCCACTTCAAGCTCCCTGATCCTCTTGAGGCGGAAGGGATTTGGATGACGCTCCATCAGGAATCAAGGATCGGTGAATTTCCAACAACTGTGTTTCGATGCTTGTATTAATCATGTTCCATTCCGTTTCGATCTCAATTCCGCTTTGCTTGACGTGACTAGACATCTCGACGTTAAAATTTGTAATATGACCAAAAGCCTTCTCAACGCCTTCCTTTAGAGTAGCAATCACTTCTCCATCCCGAGGATTAATTTTTAAGGTAATGTTTTCCCTCACGCCGACCTTGCTAATCAGCTCTTTTGCAAGCCTCAGGAGATACTCCGGATCAACTGAAAGATCCTTCATGAGAAGCATCTTTGAAATTCTATAGACCATTTCTATTAAAATCCGCTCATTGATGCGATAAATCTCAGCCCTAGAGTTTTCCATTTCGCTCAAAAATTCATCAAACTGAGCAATTTTTGAAGCGGATTCCTTCTGAAGAACCTTTAAGGCCTCGTCAAACCCTTTTTTAAATCCATCTTGGTATCCTAACTCGCTTGCCGCCTTCTTCTCACCCTCAGCAATCTCAGCGACAATACTATTCACTTCTGCTGCGATCGCTCGCTGCTCCTCGTCCTTAATGGAAAGTGGCCCCTTCAGTAGCGGATTAATACTAAAGCGACGGTCTTTTTGGACTCTCTCTCTAGAATCAGCATCGGTAGCAGCCAAGGAGCCAAACCGACTTTTCACTTCGGCATATTGCTCGGCGCCGCTCGACCTGAGGGATTCGAAGACAAAATCCTTCACTTCTGGCTGATTTACACGGTCAAAATTAAGAACCTTGACGTCCTTTGACTTCTCTTGACCCTGATTTTCCTGCTGGACCTGAAACTCAGTCAGCTTTCGATTCCACATTTTTTCCTCACACGATTGCGTCAGCCCCGCCGCCACGACTGATCATAATCTTTCCTTCAGACTCGAGTCTCTTCGCAATTGTAATAATCTCCTGCTGTGCAGCCTCGACCTCGGATAGCTTCACAGGACCAAGAGCATCCAAATCATCTTTAAGTAGCTCCGAAGCCCGCTTCGAGATATTTTTAAATATTTTATCTCTCACCTCAACTGTAGCAGTCTTCAGTGCAATCACGAGCTTGTCATTAGCAACCTCTTTAAGGAGAGTCTGCATGCCTCGATCGTCCACAAACGAAATATCCTCGAAGACAAACATCAACTTGCGAATTTCTTCTGCCAATTGAGGGTCTTTTTCCTCGACCTTGGCCATGATATTTTGTTCGTTGGACTTGTCCATGACATTGAGCATATCGGCAATCGGTTGAACGCCGCCCAATTGTTGGGTATCGATAGAACCCAAAGTAGCCAACTCCTGCTTGAGAACTTCGTCGACTTGAGCAATCAAGCTCGGCGAGATAAAATCTAAATTGGCAATTCTAAGCACTACTTCAGTTTGAATCATCTCAGGCAAACGCTTAAGCACCTCACACTTTTTATTCGACTCGAGATGAGCCAAAATCAATGCAGTGGTCTGCGGATGTTCGTTTACCAGGAAGTTAGCCAAAGTCCTGGAATCTACGAGCTCTAACGCTTCGAGTGTTCTACTTCCCTCGAAAACAGAAAGTTGCCCTAACACCGTCTTAGCCCGCTCCTCTCCCAAGGTAGATAGGACGAACTCTCGACCGGTAGCATGCCCAAAAATAAGGGTATCTTCCTCAGCGATCTCCCTGTAGAAACCTTCGAGAGTATCCTTAACAGCTGAAATTGGGACCTTACTAATCGCCCCCATGGCACTCACTAATCGCTTGACGTCGTTATCCTTCATTTTTTTAAAAATCTGCGACGTAACTTGGTTGCCTAGAATATTCAAAAGTAACGCTGAACGTTCCAAACCAGACATTTCTTCAAAGTTCTCGTATGCCATAGATTTTTTTAGGCGCTTGCTGCCTTTTCCTTTCCTTTACCAGCCTCAGCAGGCTTGCTATCGGGCGCTTTCTTATGGAGCCAGTCCCTGAGAATCAATGCTGCTTTATGGGGGTTCGCGTCGACCAAAGTAATAATCTTTTCCTTAATCATTTCCCCTTCGACTTTCTCCGGATCAATACTATCCGGAATGACTGGGATAATCTCTTCGATCGCTGCTATGGCGGTTCCCCTTTGAAGCTTTTCTAATTCCTCGACTGTTTGCGGCAAGAAAGTGTCCATACTATCGATCGTATTTTCAGTAATCCATTTGATAAATGGCCTGACTACGAACGTGAAGAATAGAAGAATCGTGAGCCCTATCATGCAATAAGTAATGAGATTCTGAATATAGCTTTTCTGCTCTGCATCCGAGACGATTTTCTGCGCTTCCTCGAAATCTTCGTGAGTAAACTCGATATTCTTAATTTCAAGGGTATCGCCCCTTTTCCTATCCAAACCTACTGCGCCCGCGGCGATTTGCTCCAATTCTTTCAATTTTTCCGGCGACCATGCCTCACTCTTGGTTACAGATTTCCCATCCTTGTCTTTCGACTTAGATATTTTCTGATCTATGACGACCGCAACGGAAAGACGCTTAATACTTCCAGCAGAACGTGTAGTCTTTTTGATAATTTGAGGAATCTCGTAATTAGTAACCTCATTATTTTTCACTGTCTCTGTCTTGACCTCATTATTTACAGCTGGCGGCTGCCCTGGCGTATTCGAGGCCACACCCCCAGCACCCAAAGGTCCAGGACGGGTCCCATTCATACTGTCATTATGTTTCTCGACCGAGCGAACTGCAGAACCGTCAGCATCAAAGGAGGTTTGAGTCTCATTCACCTGAGAAAAATCAAGCTCTGCGCTGACCTTCGCTACCACGTGTCCTTCACCCACGACGTGATTGAGAACTTCTTCAAGCCTTTTTTCGAAGTCAGCTTCGACTTTCTGTTGGAAGTCGAGCTGCGTAGCAGTCGCTGCACTCAGAGAGTCCGTCGGGTTCCTAGACAGAACTTTACCCTCCGAGTTCATAATAACAACGTCGGATACCTCCATTCCCTCAACGGCTCGAGCGACCAGATTGCCGATCCCAAAGACTTGCTTATCATTCAGGATAACTCCCGGGTCGAGATCTATGACGACCGATGCCGTAGACTTCTTTTGATCCTCAACAAAGGTGCTCTTTTGCGGTATCGCTAAATGCACCCGTGAGCGCCTAACCCCGCGAATTGAGTTAATGGTTCGCATTAACTCGCCCTCTTGTGCCCTCTTTTGATTCAGCTTCTGCACAAAACTGGAGACGCCAATCGATTGCTTATCAAATACCTCGTAGCCGATCACCCCTGACTGGGGGAGCCCCATGGAGGCGAGCTCCAATCGAAACTCATAAAGATTTTCAGGAGGAACAGAAATAGTTTTTCCGTTTGCTTCCATTCTGAATGGAATTTGTTTTTCTCTCAGAAGCCGAATTATATTAGTCGACTCCTCAGGATTAATATTGGTCATAATAGGGACGTAAGTCTTATTTCCTGCCCAAACAAATAAAAGAGCAATCGCACCGATTATAGCAAATAAGGTTAACGCCATTGCCGCTTTTTTTCCGGATGACATATCCTTTATGAAATCGGCAATTTGTACCCCTATTTTTTTTAGGTATTCTTCCACTCGAGGCTCCGGTCTGATGGCAATCTAGATCATTATTTTTTCGTTTAACTAAAGCCCATTTTTAAACAGGCATTCTCATTACTTCCTTATAGGCATCTAATATTTTATTCCGGACCTGCATCATCAATTTGAGTGATGTATCTGCTTTTTCGATGGTGAGCATTGTTTCATGAATGTTTTTACTACGGCCAGCGACTAACTCTTTGATCGCCTGATCGGCTTGAGACTGCTGAGTATTTACCTGTTCCATGGAGTCTTTCAGCATCTCTGTAAAGGTCTTACCTGAGTGAGCCGTCGACTCAGGCTCTCTCTTTGCACTCAGCTCGAGGGCTGCGCTACTAACAGTGGGAAGGCCGCTAATTTGATTCATAATAAATTATCTCCCGATTTCTAGCGCTTTTTGTGCCATCGACTTTGCTGCATTCATGGCTGTCACGTTGGCCTCATAGGATCTTTGGGCACTAATCATATTAGCCATTTCTTCAACCGGATTCACGTTGGGCATAGCGACATATCCATCCTCATTGGCGTCTGGATGGTTCGGATTATAGACCATTCGAGCTGGGCGCTCGTCCTCCGCAATATCTACGACCTGAACCCCCTGGACGTCTTCGTCCAGCCGGTTCTGCAGAATCTCCCCAAAGCTTTCCCTATCAGTCTGTGCTGCTAGAACCGGGTCTTTTCTACGATAAGGCCCACCGCCTGGCCCAGCACCTCGGGTCGTTTCTGCATTGGCAATATTGCTAGAAATGGTATTCATTCTCTTGGTCTGAGCATCAAGTCCGGAAGCGCTCACGCGCATTGAAGAAAATAGGTCCATTACCGATTACCTCCCCCTTCTGAAATTGCATACTTAAGCATGCCCAACTTGCGCTTCAGCATTTCTGCAGAGGCGTCATATAAAAGTTGATTTTGAGCAAGTTTAACCATCTCCGCCGAACGATCCACGGTGTTCCCATCGAGGGATTCTACGCCATTTGGGTCGTCGTAAATTTCGGGCTGAACTGGATCCGTCGGGCGGTGAGCTCGATGCCCCTGCTGGGTCTCGCTGGGAGCAACTTGCTGATCTGTTCCAAGCACTTCCCTGAGAGCAGTTTCAAACTCAACTGCTTTGGCCTTGTAGCCAGGGGTATCTGCGTTTGCGATATTCGAGCTAATCACATTTTGATTGAGCTGTCTCAGATTGAGAGATGTATTCAGACCACCTATCACTGAGTCAAAACCAATATCCACTCGACTCCTCCATTACTTCTAATTCTTAATCTATTCTATTTAAGTTTATCAGAAACTATTTTTAAGACGCTAAAAATAGTGCTGATACCTAGGAAATTTTTATCAGAATTAATTTACAATCCTGGGAAAAAAATGCCGATCACAGATGAATTCCTAACCCCTTGTAGTCCGATATTTTATTCCTTAGAGTTCGAATTGATATGCCAAGGGCTTTAGCTGTATGGGTTCGATTTCCCTGATGGTACTGAAGCGCCTCGATGATTACGGTACGCTCGATATCGTCCAATGTTCTCCCTGGAATCCAGCTTTTCTCTGAGTCAGCCAAATCTTGAGTCAGCTGGCTTGAGTCACCTTCTGGACGCTCAATGAAAAGATCTTTAATACCTAACTGAGCGTCTTGACTCGTAATGACGGCCCGTTCTATGACATTTTCAAGCTCTCTCACATTACCGGGCCAGCGGTGCGATTGAAGATAGCTCAGCGCCTCAGGGGCTATACCCTGTATGGTTTTTGCGTTCTTTTTAGCGTATTTTTCGACCAGATAGGCCGATATGAGCTCGACGTCTCCCACTCTTTCTCGAAGTGGCGGGATCGTTAGATTTACAACATTAAGACGGTAGAATAAATCTTCTCTAAAAGACCCATCTTGGACGCAATGAGATAAACTCCGATTGGTTGTAGCAATAATTCGAACATCAACAGCCGATGGTTTTCTCCCCCCAATCCTGTCCACCTCGCCCTCTTGTATCACCCGTAGCAGTTTTGCCTGAAGTCGAAAATCCATCTCAGAGATTTCATCTAAAAGCAGCGTCCCGCCGTTGGCCAACTCAAACTTTCCGGACTTTGCGGTCACAGCACCAGTGAATGCTCCTCTCTCATAGCCAAAGAGCTCGGACTCCAATAGATTTTCTGGAATTGCTGCGCAGTTGATCGCTACAAAAGGGCGCCCACTCCGGCTGCTATTTTCATGAATTAGATTGGCTATCAGCTCCTTGCCAGTTCCACTATCGCCCTGAATCAGAATCGTGGCCTTACTTCGTGCTACCGTCTTAGCAAGCTGAATTATGTCGCGCATCCTGCGGTCTTGGGTCAGTATCTCATTCATATCGTGCCCTCCTTGGCATTTTTTTGAATAGAATCTTGTATTTTTTTACTCGCTAGCGTTTCAATCGCTAGATTTTTCCAGAAATTTCCGTCGGGGTCTCCAGGCTCGGTTTTGACAATTTCATTGAGGGTTTTGAGGATCGTCTCTTTGCTCGAGTCTTTTCCTAATTTTACAAGGGACCGGGCATATCCAAATAGAATCCGATTGCTCCTTACGCCACTCTCCATGAGTCGGGAATAGTCTGAGGCCACATCTCCCCATCGCTCCTCATTTTCGTGAATTCGGGCTTGAGTCAAGATCACCTGAATCAGGTCTGGGGCAGCCGCCAAGCCCAGGCTTTGCAGCGCAGCCTGTTCAGCGGAAATGCTGGATGAATTTTGGGTTAATTTTTTTTCAACACTCGCGAGGAGTTTCAATGCAACCGAGGAATTTTTTGCTTCGAGGTATAGATTTGCGAGCCAGCTCTCAACTCTCACCCCATCTTGCACTAATTTAGCCTGAGCGGCATGCTGAATAGCGTTAACTAGGTCTCCCTCGTGCTCTGCAATCAATCCAAGGATGACTTCTTTTTCGAGACTAAACCTTGATTCCCCTGGCAGG
The DNA here is from genome assembly GCA_947447665.1 of Bacteriovoracaceae bacterium. Classification (GTDB taxonomy): domain Bacteria; phylum Bdellovibrionota; class UBA1018; order UBA1018; family UBA1018; genus CAINWE01. Next base: position 71,693 of record CANFJX010000001.1, read on the forward strand.
TCATTCAGCAATTTTTTAATTTGAATTATGTTTGTACCATTAGTTGAGTCTTTATTTCCTAAAGAGTTTTTTGATTTAATCCATAAAGACTTGGCTAGGGCGAAATTCTGCTCTGCAAGTCGATCTTTCGACTCTGGAGCCACTGTAGCCAAGGAGCGCTTTGCTCCCGTCTGCTTTTTATAGGCTTGGAATAAGTCGCCTGCTAGTTTTCCCAGCTCTAAATTAGAGGCAACCTCTGAAAGTTTCAGTAGGTAGTCTCGATCCGTTGCATCGCTATGAAGTGGCAAGCCAGGAGACTTCGCTACGTAAAGACTAAGGGCTTCATAGCTCTTCCCTTTATCTAGAAGTTCAAGAATCGTTTTTCGAAAGGCATCGTGGGCGGCATCTCCTAGGAAGTTTTTTACCAATGAGGATCGAGCTACTTTCAACTCCTTAAGAGCCAGGTCCAACACTGCTTTTGTACTGCCGGAAGCTTCGAGAGCCCGCATATGTGCCAGAGCTCGAAAATCGGGATAATCCACCATGACTACTGCTCCAGAACCATCAAACCGTTGTGCATCCTCTGAGAAAAATTTTTCCTGGGTCTTGAAATCAAAACCGCCGCGATCTCCACAAGAGGCAAGCCTAATACGGGCTAGAACGGCCCCTGCGCTAAAAGGATACCGATTCACCGTCGCAAGGAGATTCTCTCTAAATCCCGCAGAATTGAGGCCCCCTCCTTGAGGATCTCGTCCGGCAATCTCCGCAAGGCGAAAGGATGCTCTCCACCCCTCCGGATGAGTCGGAAATCTTTCTAAAAAGTGGGTCAACTCCTCCTTTGCTCGCTCCAGTTGGCCTAGCTGGTAGAGGGTCTCGCCTCGATTGAGATAATACTCTGGAAATTTACCGCCATAGGCTTCATACGGCTGAATTCCCTGATAATAGGAGACCAGCGCTCGTTCGTATTGAAACTTCCTAAGATATAGATCACCCAGACGAAAAGCGCCTTCCGCACCCTCTTCTCGAGAGACTCCATTCTCGGTAACCCAGTTATATTCTCTCGTAGCAAGCTCCGTTTGTCCGAGCGCGTAAAAGCACTCAGCTGCACCCATATGGAAAACCCAGTTCAATCGATGATCCGAGTGATTGCCTATTAGCCAAAGCAACTTTTCCAACGCAAGAGCAGGAGACTCTTTCTGGGTGAGTTTGAGCGCCATAAACATAGCGGAATGAAGCGCCACTGGAGACTTCCCATAGTCCCGAATGAGCTGATTTAGAATGCTCTCAGCTGCATCTTCATGGCCGAGTTTGATGAGGGCATTGGCCTTCATAAACCTCATCTCAACGAGAAATTGAGACCGTGGGTATTCGGACTCTAGAAATCCCAGAGTACGGATCGCTAATGCGAAATTGCCCGCAAGGTAGAGCTTTCTTGCCAGTCTGACGTATTGATCCTCGCGACTTTTACCCTCGGGCTGAAAGTAGTCAAAGGAAGAGTCGGCGGTAACTTGGGGGAGCCACTTGGAGAGGTCGAATTTAGGATGCACTGGATGAAATCTGAGAAAAAAATCGTCTTTTTCTGACAGGGGCTGATGACAATAGCGCTCAAGGTCATGGATTTCTGCATTTCGACCTGCTATCGCAAGCTGGCTGTTAGCACGAGCTTTCTCATCCTCTTGCATCTTCTTCAGCGCTGTATCGAGCCTGTGCTTCTCTTTTTGACTTAAATCATCAGTGAGAGTGAGTCCCGGGCGCACCCAGAGGTCAATCACTAAGCGTGGAGGAGTTTTCTCCATGAAATCAAAGGTGTCCATGACTGGCTGAGCTAGGGTTTGCTTTCCCCCAGGAAACTTCCACGTCCCAATGATTCGAACTCCAGCGGAGTCCTCAGCCAAGCGTAGCTTAGCAATCCTTAGGTCCTTAAGGTCACTCATCTGTTTCTTTAGGTACTTCGAGTCTTCGGGAGAAACTCCTAAATCAATCAAACTTGAGCCCGGTAACAGAATCTCAAACCCTCGAGAAGTCTTTTTCCATCGACTCGAGATACTTCCGTCAATATTTAAGGTGAGTCGGCTGTAAGTCTTGAAAGTTTGAAGCCCCAAGAAACTAGGGGCCTCTGCCCATGCTCCCACAGGGGCAAGAACAGTCCAGAAAGGGATGCAAACCAAAATTGTCAATAAGAGCTTCCTGCTCTTGGGCGATTTCACAAATATTTGTTCCTATCTCTTGAGTAAGCAAAACAAGTGCCAATCAAAAAAAAGAGAAGAAAATGGAAGCAAATCGCTGTAATCTACTGATCATGCAAGGTAATCTTTGACTAGGTAGAATGCGCTAGTGGGAAAATGAACGCTACGTGATTTTGTCACTTCGTCAGAAAACCCGACACTTTACGACGATAGTTTGACAGTAGTTCAAATGAGAGATTCAAAATGAGAAATTTTTTTATTCCTTACTCTATTTTTTTAATGGGACTTCTCAGTTCATGTAGCCTGTTTTTCGGAAACATTCGATCAACTGAGGAAAAGTCAAGCCAATACACCGTGGAGGAGTTAACCCAGCTTCGACCCCATTGGAAAAAGATCAGCCCCTCCCAAGACTCCGAAGTGACGGAAAGTACTCGCCCCGATTTAACATTCGAATCCATCCGAACTTCGTCTGTAATCTCGCTCACTTCTGGGTGTAAAACTCGCTCTGACTCCCGACCAGCCAAAAATTTGAGTGAGCTGACCCGCGTTTTACTTCTAGGAATCTCAGATTTAAAATACAAGACAGTTTGCAAAAGACAGATTGAAAAAGTAGATGCGCTCTGGTCGAGCGTTTCAGGAGAAGTGAATCACGAGCCAGTCGCAATGGAGGTAGTCGTCTTTCAAAGGGGAGATTGCTCCTATGACTTGATTTTAGTGGGGCGCCCACCGCTATCTCCTGAGGATCAAGACGACTTTGCTCACTTTGTTTCTACGTTTCATTTCAAATAGAAATAGACTAAACAAGAAAGGAGACTATGAGCGTAACATTCAGAAAGCTGCTCAGTATGAACTCCCAATCCCATTATTCGGCCTTCGCTCAACGCATCGGGGCTCGACTTCTTTCCTTTTTCCAGTTCGTAGGCGGATTTACCAAGCTCTGTTTCGAGATTGGCAGTGAATGCTTCGAGCGTCCATTCTATCCCAGACTCGTGCTTCAGCAAATCCTAACGATTGGCGTACAATCCATTTTGCTCGTCAGTATTACCGCTCTAGCAACGGGCTCCGTGATGGCCCTGCAATTTGGATACGGCTTAGCTAAATTCGGAGGAACTCTTTACGTTCCCAAGATTGTTGCAATGGCTATTTTGCGCGAAATGGGCCCAGTGTTTACCAGCCTTTTGGTAGCGGGCAGAATTGGATCAGGGATCGCCTCAGAAGTAGGATCCATGAAGGTCACTCAGCAAATTGATGCGATCCGAGCCCTAGGGACTAGCCCAATTAAGAGGATCGTTATTCCTCGACTCTTAGCCAGTCTGATTGCCTTACCGATTTTGACACTATTAGCAGACTATATTGGTCTAATTGGAGCCATGATCGTTTGCTACAATGATTTGGCAATCAACTCTGAATATTTTATATCTAAATCGATTGAATCCTTGGTGATGACGGACATCCTGACAGGAATGGCTAAAACAGTCGTTTTTGCTTTTTTCATCTCGGTGACTGCCTGCTGGAAAGGCTTAAACACTGAGGGAGGCACCCAGGGAGTCGGTAATTCAACGACCTGGGTCGTTGTCACCTCGAGTATTTTTATTATGATTGGAGACTACTTCCTCACCAAACTTTTTATCATCACAGTTTATGCTCATTAGGTACCCGCGACATGATCCAGAAAACAACTAATCCTAGAATCGCTCTCGAAGTAAGAAATTTACACAAGGCCTTCGGTCAGAAGGTAGTGCATCGAGGAGTTTCTTTCGAGCTCTATGAAGGAGAAATCCTAGGTCTTTTCGGTGGCTCGGGAACTGGCAAAAGTGTCGTCTTGCGATCGATCATCGGTCTTGAAAAGCCTGACCAGGGTGAAATTATCTTTGAAGGTACTAATATTGTCGGACTCAAGGAGAAGCACCTCGTCAAGATTCGAACCCAAATGGGATATGTCTTTCAAAACGGCGCCCTCTTTGACTCACTCACCGTCGAGGAAAATCTCGCCTACCCCCTCAAGGAACACACCTCTCTGTCAGCTCAGGAAATCCATCTTCGGGTCAATAAAATGCTCGAACTGATCGACATGAAGGGAAGCAACTCACTCTTCCCTAGCGAGTTATCAGGGGGAATGCAAAAGCGCGCCGGCCTGGCACGAGCAACTATCTTGGAGCCAAAAGTCATTTTATTTGATGAGCCAACAGCCGGATTAGACCCAGTCAACACCAAGCGGCTACTTGAGAATATCAAGAAACTCAAGAAGGGTGGGATCACAGGCATTTTCGTCACCCATGATATTCCTAGTGCTTTTGAGATCGCAGATCGAATTGCGATTCTCTACCAAGGGAAAATTTATATTATTGATACAGTTGAAAACATCAAAAAATCAACAGACCCGCTCGTACAATCTTTTGTGAGTGGCTCGTTCCATTAGGAGATCGATTAGATGGCGAATCAGGTTGAAAATGAAATTAAAGTAGGAATTTTTGTCTCCTTAGGAGTCGGCCTGATTCTGGCCACGATCGTGATCCTGGGAGGGAGTAAAAACTTATTCACCCGAAAAAACACCTACTACTCGCACGTTCAAAGCGCAGAAGGACTCATTCCAGGGGCCAAAATTATTTTAGCGGGCGTTCCGGTCGGAGTGGTGGAAAACATCCATTTTGATAAGACTCAAAAAAACATCGAAGTCACATTTTCCATATCAAAAGATGCGAGCGAATGGATCCATGAAGGAGCCTCCTTCGAAATCGCAACACAGGGAATTTTAGGTGATAAATATGTCAATTTGAACGGCGGAAAATCGGAGGACCCCATTCTACCGGCTCAATCGGAGATCTCTCAGCGGCCATCAAAAGACATTTCGCAATTTTTATCAAAAAGTGACCACCTCATGGTCACCCTAAATGGAGTACTTGATAGCTTAGACCGTATTTTAAAAACCTTCGAGATGGATCATCGGAGCGACTCTTTTTTCAAAAATTTAGTTCAGTCATCAAAAAATATTTCTTTGGGCACTGAGAAACTGAATCAAGAAATGGATCAAATTAAACTTAAAGGAGCCGTCTCCCAATTAAATCAAATTTTAGAAAAAATTAATAATGGGACAGGTACAATTGGAGCCCTAGTAAACGACGCAAGTCTTTATGATGATATCAAATCACTCCTAGGTGGAGTCAATCGAAACCGCATTGTCCGTAATTTAGTACGACAGACTCTCAAAGAGGGAAAAACCAAGGATCAGTCACAGTAACTCGGGACTTAGGCATTCCCTGCAGGAGATGCGTCGTCTTCATCAAAGCGCCTAATCCCTTCTCTGGGAGAGGTCGGGACGATCATGCCGCGTTTACGAAGCTTCTCGACCAGGGTAGTCCTGTTCATCTGCAAAAGCTCACTCGCGCGGTTCTTGTTTCCGCTTGTCCGATTCAGGGCTTGATCGACTAGATGATTCTCAAATGCCGCGACGATCGACTTAAGGTCAACGCCCGACGTAGGTAGGATCATTCTTGGAAACTCCCACTCAGAAAGAGCTCCAGCCCCCGGGGGACGCCCCTCAACATACTTCTGAAAGACTCGATGAGGGAGATCGCCCAAATCCACAGAGCCCTGCCCCTTGAGAATGACAAGACGTTCCATCAAGTTTTCGAGCTCTCGAACGTTACCTGGCCAATCATAGGCTAGCAGGGCCTCCATAATTTGTCCTGAAGGGGGCTCTACCGTGTGTTGGGTCAACTCATTAAACTGGTGAATGAAGTGATGGATCAAAAGCGGAATGTCACTCTTTCTTTCACGCAATGAGGGAATTTTAACAGGAATCACATTCAAACGATAATAAAGGTCTTCTCTAAATTCTCGTTTTTGAACTGCATCTTCGAGATCTCGATTCGTTGCAGCAATAATTCGAACATTGAGATCAAGGGTTTTACAGGTTCCCACAGGTTCGATTTGACGCGTCTGCAAAACTCGGAGGAGCTTAACTTGGAGATGGATTGGGATATCGCCAATTTCATCCAAAAATAGGGTGCCACCTTGGGCGGACTCAAAACGACCTTCCCGATTTTGGGTTGCACCTGTAAAGGCACCCTTCACATGGCCGAACAATTCGGCTTCCAAAAGTTCTGATGGTATTGCGCCGCAATTAACTACTACCCAGGGAGCGGAGGCTCGATTGGAGTTGTCATGGATCGCTCGGGCAACTAACTCCTTACCCGTTCCGCTTTCTCCTGTAATAAGAACGGTGCTATCGGTTTGAGCCACCTTTTCAATCGTCTTGAAAATATCCTGAATAACTAAGCTTTCTCCAACCAACGGAGACCTATGCGTGAGCATCAATGCTCCCTCCCCTTCACCCATCCTTGAGTTACAACGCCAAGCAAAACATTTTTGCCCTTTTATTTAGGCTAAGCAATCTTTACCGATGTGTCAAAATTAATTCTTAGATATTTATTAGATAAAAAAATAGTTCAGCACTTCAAGTCACCCCATAACCAGAATGAAGGTAAGTCCGAGGCACTAGGAAATTCTTAAACAAGTAAGAAATCCAACGCTCAGCATAAAGATCACCGCGATTCCAAATCCATAGGACCAAAAGCAGTGCAAGAATTGATGAAAAAACTAAGAAAAAAAACTGATTTTTACTCTTTCGACGGCGGTAGAAGATAGCGAGCTCAACTGTCACCCAAATACAGGGCAAAGCCCAGTATGGATAGATCCTAATTAGGAGAAAGAAATAACTCATCAGCCAAGTTTAGCGAATCAAACAATCACTTCAAAGCAAGAAGTGATTCGACCTGATCTGTTTTTTCCCAAGTAAACTCGGGTTCGTTTCGACCAAAGTGGCCATACGCGGCCGTCTTGGAGTAAATAGGCCTGAGAAGATTGAGTGACTCAATAATCCCAGCAGGCCTTAGACTGAATATCTCACGGGCCGCTGCCTCCAGCTTTGTCGACTCAACCTTCTCGGTACCGAAGGCATTGACCATAACGCTCACTGGTTCTGCCATTCCGATCGCATAAGCAAGTTGCACCAGACAACGATCTGCGAGTCCAGCAGCGACAATATTTTTCGCAATGTACCGGCCCATGTAACAAGCAGAGCGATCTACTTTGGATGGATCTTTCCCTGAGAAAGCCCCCCCGCCATGAGCCCCATGTCCGCCATAAGTATCGACGATGATCTTTCGCCCAGTGAGACCGCAATCCCCCATAGGACCACCGACCACAAACCTGCCTGTCGGATTAACGTAGAACTTAGTCTTATTGTCTAAATATTGATGTGGAATGGTCTTTTTAATGACCTCTTCAATCAGAGCCTCTTGAATCTGCTTATGGGTTACGGGTTCATCATGTTGAGAACTCACCACCACTGCATCCACGCGCTTAGGGCGACCTTGCTCGTACTCGACTGTGACCTGAGTCTTTCCATCCGGTCTAAGCCACCCGAGAGTCCCGTCTTTTCTGACTTGGGACAAGCGAAGTGCCAACTTATGGGAAAGGTCAATCGACAAGGGCATCAACTGCTCGGACTCCCGAACAGCATACCCGAACATAAGGCCTTGGTCCCCAGCTCCCTGCTCCCTTTGATTGTGAAGCCCTTGCCCGACAGTTACCCCCTGAGCAATGTCAGGTGACTGACGGTCTAAGGTCACTACAACTCCGCAAGTTTTATAATCAAACCCTTTTTCAGAGGAGTCGTAACCAATCCGCTTAATAGTCTGGCGAGCAATGTCAGCATAGTTCGCCTGAGCAGAGGTAGTCACCTCTCCAGCAATCACTACTAAACCCGTTGTTATCAACGTTTCGCAAGCGACCCTGGCATGCGGATCTTGGGCAAGCAGTGCATCTAAAACGGCGTCCGAAATTTGATCAGCCATTTTATCTGGATGACCTTCTGTTACAGATTCAGAGGTAAAGAGATATTGAGATGACATAACCTACTCCCTTAGACGCCGATTTTAAAAAATGAAGCTAGCTTTAAACTGTGATCTTAGCTGTCGAGATGAATCGGGAACTTCGGCGTTGTGCCTTTGTTCTGCTCGCGACGTTTACGAACCTTACCTTTACGGGCTTTTCGGACTTTTCGAGCAGTTTTAGTTTTCATCATACGTGAGGGCATACTTACCTCCAAAAAAAAGTTGAAATTGTGTTTTAGCCTCGATCGAACCCTATTGTCAATACTGAGGTAAAAGAAGAATGAGACCCTATCGCAAAATCGAGATTGGAGCAAATCTTGCGACACCGGGAACGCTGTGCGCTTATCCACTTATTTTTTAACTTTACTAGCTTTCCATCTACCCCTAGGACGAGCATCTGAGCCGCCCATCGTACGCCAAATGCCTCAATTATTTCTAACTACGGGAGAACAAAGGCTGATCTACATTCCAAACCTAACTCGCTATTCCCTCGGCAATCGAAAAATTCGGGTACTCAAACTACCCATCTTTCACCCAGGTCGCCCTAGCCAATCTCATTCTAGCTTATTACTGAAGGCTGCCGACGAAGGCGTCTGTGACCTTTGGGTCTGGAAATCAGACGGCTCGTCCGAACATCGAAGCATTCACATCCAACGAACTGAAGAGACTCGGGCGAACCCAAAGCTCGACCGAGGGATCGAAAAACTTATGGAAATAGAAGTCCTTTACGCTGGAGCGCAAGTGATTTTGCGAGGTGAAATCCTGAGCTTATCCGAAAGCGCCCGCATCGCAGCTCTTTTGGACGGATTTCCGAGCGAAATCCGGGATGAGACTTATCCATCTGCACACTTACTCCAACTAGCCTTGGAGCGTGTCGATCATTGGCTAAAATCCTCGGGATACTTTCAACAGCTCAGGTCAGAGAAAATCGGAAACCATCTTTGGATTAGAGGAACCCTAGAGCGCCCCAAGGAGGCTGCCTCGATTAAAAAGCAGCTTCTCGGGCTTTTCCCCCTCCTATTTTTTGATCTAGAGAGCCTCCCAGATCACTCACCCACAGTCTCCTTCAAGGTTTTTTTGCTTGAGCTCAAAAAGAATGAATTGAGCCACCTCGGTTTTTTTTGGGGAACGATGACCCCTGCATCTTTTCAAATTACTCCTCAAGGCCCCCAGGATGCCCTCAAAATCGACTTAGCCATCCAGCATCTCGAGGGCCAAGGGCACGCCAGGGTCCTCTCCAATCCTGAACTAGTTGTGAGAGCGCCTGGAGAAGCAGAGCTCTTTGCTGGAGGAGAACTCCCAATCGTCTCAAGAACGCGTTTTAACTCCAATGTGAACTGGAAAAAATACGGCCTCACCCTCAAACTCAAGGTCACTCACGTCGCAGGCAACCGAGTTCGGTTAGATGTCATGACTGAAGTGAGCCACCTAGGTCCGTCAACCAGCGGAGAAGGGATCCCAGGGATTCAAAGCAATCGAATGACGACTCAGGTCGACGCCCAATTTGGCACTCCGCTACTTTTATCCGGACTGCTCCAAGACAAAATACGAGAGGAAGCCAAAGGGCTTCCCGCTCTTCGGAAAATTCCTATTCTCGGAAGCCTCTTTGGATCCGAGGACTATCTGAATGAGCGATCTGAATTAGTGGCCATTCTTTTCCCCAGACTTTCGCCTCCCCCAGTCTCGGTCGAACACCTGCGACAAGACTTCCCGATACGCCCCCTCCATCGCCCGGAAAATCGTGGATCGTTGGATGAAGAAGCGGAAATTAAATCTTCAAAGGACTTCCCATGGAATGTGCTCGAGTAGACTCTCCCCTGGTATGGTTGAACCGACTGCTTAGCGATCCATCGATCACAGACGTCTGCATTAACGGCGATCATTCTGTTTTTATCGACCGTGGAATGGGACTCGAGGCTTTACCCTTGAACCATGAATCGCCTTGGAGTGAGTCTGACCTGAGAGCATGGCTCTTGGGACATCTGTCCAAAATAGGAAAGACTTGGGATGCAAAATTCCCTTTCATCGATGCAAGTTTTATCTCTGGACATCGGATTCATGCAGTTTTTCCGCCCCTAGCCCAACAAGGCCTCTCCATCTCTATTCGAAGCCTCCCACAGCGCAATTCGACCAAAAGCAACTCCCTCGACTCAGTGCGCTGGAGCTCAGGCCCCTTCTTCTCACTTTTGATTGATGTCGTAAAAAAAGGAGACTCAGTTTTGATTTCTGGCGCTACTGGAAGCGGTAAAACCACCCTAGCAAACGATCTCCTCTCCCGGGTGCCTCCTACTGAAAGAATGATCGCTCTCGAGGACACCCCAGAGCTCTCCCCTACTCATCCCCACTTCCTCAGCCTAGTCAGCCGCCCCGCAAATGCTGATGGCTATGGAGAAGTCACGCTCCGAGATTTACTCAGACAAACCCTAAGAATGAGACCTGACCGAATTATTTTGGGTGAATGTCGGGGGTCAGAGGTTTTAGAGCTCCTTCAGGCCCTCAACACGGGGCACCGTGGAACGATCGCTACCCTCCATTCAAACTCCCCGCGGGATGCTCTCAGGAGGATAGAACTTCTGTGTCTTCTCGCCTCAGAGGGTCGCCTTCCGGTCCGAGGAATTCGGGAGCTACTCAGCCTGGGCATCCAGTGGATTGCCCAAGTGAAAAGGATCGGCTTGGAACGGAAAATTACTGAAATGGTCAGGGTGGAAGGAATGGAAGGAGATACAATTCTTCTCCGGCCAGTGGTAGACTACAAAAACTATGATCATTAGCCGACCACTCAATGCTATCGTCGCAGATGCGTCCACACCTTACTCTGGAGCTCTCCAGGAAAAGTGGTATCTCAAACTCAATGACCCCTTACAACCCCGCGCACTCTGGTTGGAATGGGACTTACTGACGAGTAAAAATGGGTTTAAACGAACTGCTGATATTTGGGCCATCTTTTTCGAGAGAGAACCCCAACAGGAAGTAAAAAAAACTGCCCTGAGGCAATCGCTCGACATTCAAGCCTTCTCCAGAGGACAGGGGGACTGCATTCAAATGGGCTCCTGTAGGCTGGAAAATCATAGCACTCGTGGAAAAATTTCCTCAAAGGGTCAGACCATTGAATGGGATCTCTCTTTTAAGTCGATTCGATCGAGTACCTTTAATTTAGTACCTGAATCACTCTCAAAACTTGGATTATCAAAACACCTGACGCTTACGCCCTATGAAGATCTCCTTTTTGCAGGAAAAGTCGAAGTAAATGGTGAAGCTTTCGAGTTCAAATCAGCTCGCGGCATGTTGGGACGGAGTCTCACTCCAAAGAACTGGCACTCCTGGGTTTGGGGCCATTGCAATCTCTTCAGAAATGAAAAGAATGAACCGGCGGACTTCATTTTTGAGGGAATTACGACCCGATCACAGCTAGGGCCCTGGGTGCTCCCGCAGTTTTCGGCTTTTTACTTCCGCTATGAGGGCAAAGACTACCTCTTCAATCGCCTGAGGCAAGCGCTCTATATGAAGTCCAATGCAACGCTGAATGACTGGATTTTTCAGGCCGATACGGGCGACCTCTCATTTCGTGGGCACATCAAAGCAGAACACAAAGATTTTGCCGGATTGACGCTCGAAGATACCAATGGCTCCTTACTTTATAGCGCAAACTCAAAACTCTCTGATCTAAAAGTCCTCGTCTATCGTCGGGGCAAATTGGAGGCAACCTTCAATTCGAATGGGAACGCTGCATTTGAAGTCGTCTCGCGCCAGAAGAATCCCTACGTACCCCTGCTGATTTAATTGGGGCTTGATTGGGCAAGCGAACGGATTGGATCCAAGCCTTCCCACGATTTGGAAATCTCCAAGGAGCTCCACCCGCAATCAAAGACAGGAGGATAACCCTAAGTGACCACTCCAGCAGCAGTCCCTCAAAACGTGGCAAGACTCACCCCAGGGGCATCCCCTATCGAATCCACGCCAGTGAGCCATAAGGCAAAAAAAAGCAGTCCGAGAATTGAGGGCGCAATGCACAGAAAAAGCGGCTTCAGCGCATGAGTTCCCACTAATGAGAGCTCCCTCTCTACCTGCGTTTTCATACTAACTCTCAGTCCACGAAGGACCGCTTCAACCCGCTCTAGGCAGGGGCGGCCTTCCATGAGAGCTACGAGGGCGGCTTTTCGGATTGAGTGACCGGCAACGACGATGATTTCCTCAGCTCTACCGAAGAATTGAACTTGCGGGGTCTCCCAAACGGAGCATCCCCAGGCCTGAGCTAGATCGGGAGTTTCATTCGCCAAGAACTCACTGGCCCGAGTCCAAGCGAGATCAGGCGGCATCCCTAACCGAACGAGAGCCAAGAGCCTCTCCCCTGCACAGAGGGAACTCAGCACCCAAGTCCGATGGACTGGGGTCAACCCACCCCATCGGGCGGATTCGGCGACACGGAGCATCCAAAACACTCCCTGAGCCATCCAACCCAGTGCTCCCGCGCAGGCTAACCCCCAAAGTTTAGAATTTTGCTGAATAGCCGGCAGGAGCAAGTACAAGACAACCCCCACGAAGGGGACCAAAAAAGCGCAAACGAGGGATTGAACCAAAGCCTGAGCGGTTTTGGCCTGGGCGTCCTCCAGGGCGACCCCATGATCTTCGGCAAGAGCCCTCAGTCGATGAAGAGTGGGAAGTAAGGCACCTCCAGATGACCTAAGATCTTCCAAACTTTCGGAAGCTAGCCGCCCCCACGGCTTTTCTAATTTTTTCAACTGGGCCCAGCGGCGGGGGTCAGGCACCAGTCCTGCCATCAGTGTCTCCTCTAGCTCTCGAAGGAATAAGACGACCTGGATGACTTTTTGCCGGTTTTTGCGGACTCCAAAAAAAGAGTCTAAAAACCGAGCCTCCCCAAAAACAAATCGGGTTCCGCGAATTAGAAAAAAACCACTCACGATCCAAAGCACCATGGACGTCCGCTTTTACAAGTCCCGTACCACACCGCTCGAGGAACCACTTTCTCTCACTCTGAACACGAAATATTGATATGGGGGGCTTTAGATCCCAAAACTTTTCCCGGACTCTACATCCGAAAATCGGCCTAAAAGGGCCTAAGAAGAGGCCAGGGGGTAGATCATATCTCCGAAGGATTTAAGCAAGACTTCTACTTCCTGCTCAAAGTCAGGAGGTATTCTCAGCTCCAAATCCCGGTAAAGATCGCCCGTCTTAAACTCTAAGGTTGAATAGCTCGTAATCCCTTCATAGGACTCCAAAATGAAATAAACATAAGCAGAGTCTTCTTTTTTAACGCGAATTACTTTTCTTAGTGAATGTAAAACCATAGCCATTCAGATTACCCTATATAAATAATATCTATTTTATAAATCCAGCTCTTGATGAAATTCACGGAGCACCCTATCCTATAAGAGAACGTGAAATCAAAAATCTATTACCCTATTTTTTTCTTAGCCGCCATTTCATTGACGTTCGCGTCAGAGAAGGAAAGCTCGCACCCCATAGATCCGGAAAAAATTTTAATCTCCATTTCTGAACGACTCCAATCACTTGAGTCAAAAACAGCCACGCTGACAACCCACCTCGAGGAGGTTCAGTCTCGGCTAGATCAGGTTTTGAGTAAGCAAAAAATGGAGACAACGGAGATTACGACTCCACCAACCGAACATCTCGGCTCTCCCATCATTGGCCTGCAAGAATCTCGAGATCTAGACAGTCTCTCTAACCAGAACGATGAGCTGAGCAACTTTCGTAAGGGCTTGATGTTTTTCAGAACTGAAAAACTCTCAGAATCTATTTTAGCTTTGACCGAATTCATTGAGAAAAATCCAGATCACCCGCTTGCTGGATCCGCTCAGTTCTACATTGGAGAGTCTTACTTTAAACAAAAAGAATATCGCCTCGCGATCCAAGAATACAGCCAAGTTTTAATCGCTTATGAGCACAGCGTGCACATTTCTGACACGCTTAGTCGCCTTGCATTCGCCGAAGATGCACTAAAAAGACCAAAAGAATCGGCTCACTATCGACAACTCCTGACTTCCATCTTTCCGCAATCTCCAGCGGCTGGAGAAACTTCGAATCCCACAGACACTCATCGCCCAACCCTGCCGGGACCTTCCACGCTTCCTCCCGCCAACTCACCCACGACCTCTCTCAATCAATCCCCCCCGACGGCACCGAGCCAGATTGAGGAACTGAGAGAAAAGTCAAACCCAGGTCTTTCAAACCTCAACTCGGGAAAGAGTAAAATCTAAATACAACTATGAAGATCCAAAAGTTACTTTTTTTAGCGCTCTGGATCTCGCCGCATTGTAATGAACTTTTTGCAGCCGTCGATCAACCCATCCTTGATCAGAAATCGATTCTTTCCAAACCACAAAAAAAAGCTGAACTTCGATCGACTGAATGGAAACTTTTGCCCACCCAAAAATGGGAATTCGATCAACACACCTCAACCCTCAACATTGATAAAAATGGATTTAGCTTAAACGACTTAGTTTCATCCAAGGTCAAGGTTTACCTTCATCCCAAATATATCCCGAGCTCCAAAAAATTAGAGCTCTTAGGCAAAATTATTGGATCTCAATCCGAATCTCGGTTCCTGACTCAAGGCGATCTGGCGCTGATCCGAACTAAAAATACACTTCAGATAGGCGAAACGTATTCCGTGGTGGAGGAAGACCCCATCCGTCTGCGGTCGGGGAAATTCAAGCGGGGCGGATTGATTTACCCAATTCTCGGAAAAGTGAAAATTTCTGGAGTCCAAGAAAATTTATTTATTGGGACAGTTACAAGCACCTACAAAAACTTCGGACGAAATACTTACCTAGTACCAGAGGCTTCTAAAATCCTCCAGCCGACTCCCATTCCTGGCCCTCAACCGCTCCGGGGCGTAGTCATGCTCGACCCAAATGAATCCACAACTTTTTTGGCTCAACACAAAGAAGCTTTCATCGATCGAGGGACCGAAGATGGAGTCCAACCTGGAATGATTTTTAGAATTTACCAGACGAAGGATCCTGTCACTAATCAAGAGTTCAGCGGTTCAAGTTTTATGATCGACGCAGACCTTCTGGTCACCCAAGTGACTGCAACCAACTCTGTTGCGGTCGTTATCAACTCAAAAAGACCGCTGAAAGAAGCTACAGATGCCGTGCTCTTAACGGATCTCACTGACTTGAAGTCTAAAACAGGATTCAGCGCTAAAGGAGGAGATGCACTCGACGAACTCGACCAGTTAGACCACAAGGATACCCTCGGATCGAAGGAAAACAAGGTTCTGCGTCAACTCGAAAAATGGAAGGGAGCCGAAAGCATGAGTCAATCTGTGACTCCCGGCCCCTCAAGCAGTCCGTTACCCCATTTAGTTCCTCCAGTGTCTCCAGTTCCTAGCGAAGCAAAAGTAAGCCCCTCCCCACTTCCAGTTCAAGCGGCTCCTCCTTTAACTGACAACCAGCCTCCTCCGCCCGAGACTTTGCCGCAGGCGCCCACCCACGAAGCGCCCGTAATTCCTATGACCGCTCCGCCCCCACTGACTGAAACCCAGTCAGTAGAGGCACCGGCAGTCATCCCTCTTGAAACACTTCCGACTCCGCCGGGGACCGAGCCAAAAACTCCGACTCCCTCAGCCCAGGAGACGCAGCCCTCCAACCCCAATCAACCTCCAGCCCTCCCTGACCTCCCTGCTCCGCCCAACTCGTAATTGGCAAAAACAATCTACTGAAACCAGTCGTTCAGTCTGGAACTCGAACTTCTGGAACTACTTGTACTCCCAGGCACCCAGGATCAACTCTTGCTCAGGCAGTTATTTCTATGAAAAGCCAATTTCCTATCTTCAAATTTCAACGACCGGATCCGAACATTCCAGCTGAACTCTGGAATGTTCCTCACCCACCCGAGCAGCTCTATGTTCAGGGCAATCCACAGGCGCTTGAGCTTTTTAAAAGGCTCCCCGAATCGGGACTCGCCGTAGTTGGAACTCGTAACCCCCAACCCAGGACTTGCTCGTTTTTAGAAAAGAGAATTGCCGAGCTTGCCTCCACCCCGCTCATCATCTTATCAGGGATGGCCCGAGGGATTGACTCGGTAGCACACACCGCGGCAGTTCAGGCGGGACTACCGACCATCGGAATTCTAGGAACGGGACTCGATTTGCGTTATCCGAGGGAAAGCCTACCCATTCGAAATCAAATGCTTAACCATGGAGGACTCCTGGTGTCTGAGTTTCATCCGGGCACCACTGGTTTTCAGTCTAACTTTCTTCAAAGAAACCGACTCATCGCGGGTTGGTCCAAGGCCACTTGGGTCGTGGAGGCAGGCCAGCGATCCGGAGCCCTTAATACTGCTTATTGGGCCCGTGAACAAAATCGCCTCTGCTTCGCGCTGCCGGCCTTTCCGGGGGACCCCTCGCTCTCTGGCAATCAAGTGCTCCTGGATCGGGACCATGCGATACCCTTTTGGGGGATCCATAGCTTAGGAGCATCCTGGCTCGATCTCGCCACCGCGCATCTCCGCAAAAAACAAATTGCGAAGCCCGAAACTCTGCGCCTCACTCAAAGCGCAGATGTCGAATCACTTTGCTTTGAAGTTCAGCGCCGCACCCAACTCGAGGGGGGCGCTCAAGTCTCCGATTTACTCAATTGGGCGATGACAGGCGGGTGGCAACCAGAGCAGTTTTTCACTGCTCTGGATCTTGGCTTGAAGAATAAGCAGATTCAGGATTTTTTTGGAACCCTCATAACTACTCAATAAGACTCAGCTTTTATCCTTAATTTTGACTTCCGGTGGGTTGTCACTTGAAAAACACGAAACACTCCGACTATGGTAGGGGGATGGCAAAGAAAGCTCTTGTGATCGTTGAGTCACCCTCCAAAGCAAAGACGATCCAAAAATACCTCGGCAGGGACTACATCGTTAAGGCCAGTGTCGGTCACATCAAAGATCTCCCGAAAAGCAAACTGGGCGTCGACACAAAGAAGGGTTTTGAGCCCGACTATCAGGTCATTCCCACCAAAGTCAAAGTGATTGAAGAGCTTAAAAAAGCCGCAAAACTAGTACCCGTCCTCTATCTCGCAACTGACCCTGACCGTGAAGGCGAAGCCATCGCCTGGCACATTCAGGAAGAACTCAAGGCACGAGGCAAAAAGTTTCATCGCGTACTATTTAACGCCATTACTAAACCTTCTGTTTTAGAAGCAATGAGCAACCCACAGACGCTCAACTCGGACAAATTTCACGCCCAACAAGCCCGCCGCATCTTAGATCGGCTGGTAGGCTACAAAATCAGCCCGCTCCTTTGGGATAAGGTCAAGCGAGGCATTTCGGCAGGACGGGTTCAATCCGTTGCGTTGCGCCTCGTAGTGGATCGTGAAATCGAAATTAAGAGCTTCAAACCCGAGGAATACTGGGAGCTCGAGGGCGTATTCTCTAAAGACGGAGTGGACTTCGCAGCGAGACTATTTAAGACGAACGGGAAAGACCCTGTTCTCCCTGATCAGGCGACCATGGATCAAATCTTAAAAAATCTCAGGAATGCGCAGTGGAGTGTTCAAGCGATTGAACAAAAAGAACGCTCCAGAAAACCATCCCCTCCATTTATTACGAGTAAACTTCAACAGGACGCAGCCAGAAAGCTGGGATTCAGCGCAAAAAAGACCATGACTTTAGCCCAGCAACTCTACGAAGGGATTGACTTAGGGGACTTAGGGACCCACGGTCTAATTACCTACATGCGTACCGATTGTGTTCGGACCGATCCGGCTGCGATTCAATCAGTCCGCGAATACATCGAGGCTCAATACGGTAAAAACTATTTACCGACTGAACCCAATCTCTATAAATCAAAGAAGAGTGCTCAAGAAGCTCACGAGGCGATCCGCCCTACTTCTCTGGATTACTCCCCAGAGAGGATCCAGCATTTCCTCGAAAAAGACTCATATCGACTCTACCAGCTCATCTGGAATCGCTTTGTTTCTTCACAAATGAACCCAGCAATTTATGATCAAACTGCAGTCGACCTCATCACAAAAGACCAAGATGGGAACTTGCAACAATTTCGAGCGACAGGCTCCGTCCTTAAGTTTCCCGGATTCACTGCAGTGTATATGGAAGGATTCGAAGAAGGAGACAAAGGAGAAGCGGGCACTCAAGAAGGAGCCCTCAAACTTCCAAAGATTCAGCCAGGGGATTCGGTTAAAAATCTGGAGCTCAAGCCGTCCCAACATTTCACTCAACCCCCCCCACGGTACACGGACGCTTCCCTCATTCGTGACTTAGAAGAAAAAGGAATCGGTCGACCTTCCACCTACGCCTCCATCTTGTCGAATATCCAGGACCGAGAATATGTAGAAAAACGAGAGGGACGGTACTACCCAAGCGAACTGGGAACAGTAGTAACTGAACTTCTGGTCGCCTCTTTTCCTGACATCTTGAACAGCGAATTTACTGCATCCATGGAAAGCCAACTCGATGATATCGAAGATGGCAACGCCGATTGGAAAAAGACGCTGGGCAAATTTTGGAAGCCCTTCGAAAAAACGCTCGAAATTGCTAAGAAGCAGATGAAGAACCTCAAACAACAAGAGGTCCCCACTCAAATCCAATGCGAGAAGTGTCAGCACAACTTTGTCATTAAGTGGGGCAAATTAGGATCATTTCTTGCCTGCTCGAACTATCCTGAATGTAAAAACACCCAAGACTTCCGGAAAGATGAGCAAGGAAATATCGTCATCGTTCCGAAGGAATTCACTGATAAAAAATGCGAAAAATGTCAAAAACCCCTCATCGTTAAAAATGGTAAGTACGGCAAATTCCTTGCCTGCAGCGATTATCCCAACTGTAAATATACTCAAGCGATTACTCTAGGAATCCCTTGCCCGACTTGCCAAGAGGGCGAAATAGCTCAAAAGCGCTCCAAATATGGAAGATTTTTCTATAGTTGTAACCGTTGGCCCAAATGCAATTTTGCGATCTGGGACAAACCCATCACTCAGGCGTGCCCGAAGTGCAAATACCCTCTCCTCACCGAAAAGATCACCAAAAAGGCTGGACTTATGCACAAATGTCCTGAAAAAGAGTGTGGATATCTTGAGATTATTGATCCCAACTACGGAAAAGCCCCCGCAGAGGAACCCGCAATCAAAGGATGAAGAATGTGGCAGAGGGATTTTCTAGCTCAAGCCTTAGAAGTTACTGATTTTCATCCAGCAACGAAAAACACAAGCTAGAACGCCCCGCTCATGCCTAATTTAAAGATCGCGCTTTAACATTTTTTTTGTACTATGCCTTGCTCTAGCTAAATCAACCAAGCGAGTAAGCAGATCAGAATACTCAATTCCCGATTTCTCCCACAGCTTCGGATACATGCTGATGGATGTAAATCCTGGAAGAGTGTTAACTTCATTCACAAAAAACTCACCTGTATGTCGATCCAGAAATAGATCAACCCTCGCCAATCCTTCACAGTCGAGGGCTTGGAACGTTTTACTTGCCAGGGCCTTGGCCTGCGTCGCTTGATTTTCGCTCAACTGAGCAGGAATCTCTAATTTCGCTCCTGCCTCATCCAAGTACTTAGCTTCGTAAGAATAGAATGAATGACTAGGCACAATCTCACCTGGCACACTCACTAAAGGAGGCTGGGATGGTTCTGGATGTTCAAGAACACTGAACTCGATTTCCCGGGCAGAGACTGCTTTCTCAATTAAAACCTTGGTGTCGTAATTGAATGCGTCCTCCATCGCTGGCGCTAACTCGCTCAGTGACTTAACTTGATGCACTCCTACGCTCGAACCGGAGTTTGCAGGTTTGACGAAAACTGGATAGCCTCCTAGCTGAGATGCTACGGAACTTATCCATTCTTTTGGGGACGCACTCCATTGCCCCTTTTTTACACAGATGTAAGGAACAATTGGAACACCTGCATCTCGGAGCAGGCGTTTAGCAAATTCTTTATCCATCCCCACAGCAGAAGCGAGCACGCCACACCCCACATAGGCCACATCAGCTAGCTCCAGAAGACCTTGAAGGGTCCCATCCTCACAAAAAGTCCCATGAACGACGGGAAAAATCACGTCCACCTCTCCACGAGGCCCCAAATAGGCAGGGAGCTCTCCGTTAAGGCAGAAAAAGCGAGACCGTCCCCCCGCCTCTCCAGGGATAAGCACTACCTGAGGTGCATCCAAATGGACGGGAAGGACTTCTCTTGCATTTGAAACTGTCTCGGGCCGCTGAGCTAACCATCGACCTGCCTTGTCGATTGCGACCGGGATGACCTCAAATTGATTCCGATCCAAGCGATGAAAAACGGAAGCGGCCGAACGCAACGAAACTTCATGCTCGCCTGACTTGCCGCCGTAAAGAACCACGACCTTCAATTTTTTTGCGACCATCTCCTCAATCCTCTCATTGATTCCAAATATTGATGCACTGCCCAACTGCAGCACTCAGACTCTAACCAAGACTTAAAGATATTCATTTAGTGTCCGGGCTTTCAAGATAATGTTTTTGGGCATTAAAGATTTGGATCCTGGTTCCAAAAGCATTATCTTCAACGCCAGAGTTGATTCGTACGAGTTTTAAAAGTAAGCTCATAGGCCAAACCGAAGGAAAAACTATGTCAGAAACACAAGTCAACCTCAGCTCCCATCTCTGGGATACCAGCGATCTGTACAAAAATGCAGTGTTACAGCTTCAAGAAGCTGCAGACACGATGGGATTAGATCCCAACATTTCCGAACGACTCAAGGTTCCAAAGCGAGCCCTCGTCGTCTCTGTCCCTATCCGCCTGGACGATGGAAGCATTCGATGCTTTGAAGGCTACCGAGTTCAGCACAATATGACCCTAGGACCCGGAAAGGGCGGAGTTCGATTTCACCCTGAAGTCAACCTGTCTGAAGTCGCCGGACTGGCTATGCTCATGACTTTCAAATGCTCGCTGGTGGGTCTCCCACTCGGTGGAGCAAAGGGAGGTATTCGAGTCGACCCATCTAAGCTGTCTCGACAAGAAGCTCAGGCCCTTACTCGTCGCTATACGAGCGAAATCAATATGATTATTGGACCAGACAAGGACATCCCTGCCCCTGACGTCGGAACCGACGCCCAGCACATGGCATGGATGATGGATACTTACTCGCAGGAGCGGGGGTTCGCAATTCCTGGCGTGGTCACCGGCAAGCCGATTGAAATCGGAGGGTCTTTAGGCCGAGCCGAGAGCACGGGTCGAGGGGTAGTCTACACGATTCAACACGCGGCTAAACACCTTCACTCGATTGGCAAACCAGGACCAAAAATGGATTCATCCACGACCGTGGCTATCCACGGTTTTGGTAAGGTCGGCGCAGTCGCTGCCCAAGAAATCCATCAGCTTAACACCAAGGTAGTTGCTGTCAGTGACGTAGGCGGCGGACTTTACAACAAAAATGGCCTGAACATTCCTGACGTCCTCAAATACATGGCAAAAAACAGGACACTCGTAGGCTACCCAGAAGCAGACGCCATCACCAATGACGAGCTTCTCAGAACCCATGTAGATGTTTTGATCCCTGCGGCGATTGACGGCGTGATCACCTCGAAAAACGTTTCCACTGTGAATGCCACGATCATTGCAGAAGGGGCAAACGGTCCCATCACTAATGAGGCATTGAAGGAGTTGGAAAGTCGCGGTGTATTCATTATTCCTGACGTTCTTTGTAATGCAGGCGGTGTGATTGTTTCATACTTCGAATGGGTCCAGGGGATGCAGAACTTCTTTTGGAGCGAAGCTGAAGTGAATCAAAAGCTGGCCGAAGTAATGGCTAATGCATTCAAGAAAGTGGTCGATGTTCAATCCACTTACAAATCCGGAATGAAGACTGCTGCACTCATTTCAGGAGTCGATCGCCTGAACAGGGCAATGCTCCTGCGCGGCCTTTTCCCTTAAATAGTTGCTGCCCCGAAATCATCATTTTTTTGATTTCGGGGCAACGATTATTTTTAAAATAGCTCAAAACAAAACTCAGTCAAAAGATCGACGAATTCCCAATTCCTTCATTTTCAACTGTAGGCCTTTGCGCGAAAGCCCAAGTTTTTCTGCTGCGCGGGTTACATTACCGTGAGTTTCTTCGAGTGCCTTTTCGATCAAATCTTTTTCAAGTGCTTGTGTCTGACGGCGAACGATTTGCTTCAAACTCGACGACTCATCGACGACCACCTGTTCGTCTTTGGGCGGTAAACCCACATTCAACTCTTCCGGCAGATCGACGGCGCTCAGCACTGAGCCTTCGCACATCAACATCATCCGCTCCAAAACATTTTCGAGTTGCCGAATATTCCCGGGCCAGGAGTGATTTCGCAAAACGTAGAGTATCTCTGGAGTCACCCCTTGTATTCCACGGTTCAACTTTTTATTAAACTCTCCGAGGAAATACTTAACTAAAAGGTCAATATCTTCTTTCCTCTCCCTCAAACTTGGTAAACGAATGGGGACCACGTTGAGGCGATAAAAAAGATCTTCTCGAAACCGACCGGCTTTTACTTCTGCCTCCAGATCCTTGTTGGTAGCAGCAATAATACGAACATCCACCGCAATCGTGGCTACTCCGCCCACCCTTTCAAACTCCTGCTCCTGCAGAACCCTTAGGAGCTTGGCCTGCATTTCAAGAGGCATTTCGGCGACTTCATCTAGAAAGAGAGTCCCCTCATGAGCTAGCTCGAAGCGACCGGGCTTGCTTGCAACAGCCCCCGTAAAAGCCCCTTTCTCAAATCCAAAAAGTTCACTTTCAATGAGCGTCGCAGGAATGGCTGCACAGTTTATTTTGACGAAAGACTTTGAGGTGCGATCCGACTGGCGATGAATCTCGTAGGCAACCAACTCTTTGCCCGTTCCACTTTCACCCCAAACCAGCACCGTCGAAGGCGACTGGGCAATCTTTGAGATCACTTTAAAAACATCCTGCATCTGAGGACTTGACCCAATGATTGAAGAAATCCCTTGAGCCGCTCCTCCAGCGGGGGCACTCGCCCCTTGGTTCTGGGGGAAAAAGATAATCGGCTCCTTCATTCTCTGCCTATACGTTGCCACTGCCTTTTTCACTACGCCAAGAAGGTCGTCCTGGTCGAAAGGCTTGGTAATAAAATCAAACGCTCCCTTTTTAAGAGCCGCGACGGCGGCCTCCACCGTGCCGAATGCGGTGATCATCACCACCGGGAGCTGAGGGAAGTTTAGCTGACAGTACTCGAGAATCTCAAGGCCACCAGGACCAGGCATATACAAGTCAGAGATTACCAAGTCAATTTCTTCGGACGAAATCGCCTCCAAAGCTTCAGAACTGTGATTAAAAACCAAAGTCTCAAATCGCTCACGTTCAAGCATAGCCTGAATTACAAACGTAATATTTTTTTCATCATCAACGATGAGAACCCGACCTTGCACTCGAACTCCTTTTCCCCTGACATTTACGCCTGGGTTGACCGCCCTGAACTCAGCCAAGGTAATATCACGGATACGCGCGTAAATCGCCCCTCTTCGCTTACCACCTCAAACCGGCCTCGATGACTTTCGACAATTTTGTGGGAAATCGACAAACCAAGACCCGTTCCACTCGGAGAAGTCGTAAAAAAGGGAATAAAGAGCTTCTCTAAATTTTCCCTCTTAATCCCCTTACCGTTATCTTCAACAACTAGACTCACCTCGGGATACGCCAGATCTCGATGAGTGACTAAACTCACACGAATCACACCCACCTGAACAGCCTCCAAAGCGTTTTGAGAATTTTGGATCAAATTAATTAACACTTGCTGAACTTGCTCTGCGGCTCCCATGACCCAGATCGGAAATCGATGAGGCAATAACTCAATTTCGATCCCCTCACGAACTCCTGGGCGCATGATCTCGATAGTTCTCTCTACGAGCTGCCCTAGATCGAACCGTGAGAATTGAGTCACCGCAGGCTTCGAATAGTCCAGAAACTGAGATACCACTCGATTCAGTCGATCCACTTCTTCGATAATTACTTTAAGAAATTTGCTTTCAGGACGGTCGTAAGAGGGATCTAAAAACTGCGCTGCACCCTTAATCGCTCCCAGTGGATTTCTGATCTCATGAGCCAAGCCAGCTGCCATCTCACCCAAAGCAGCCAGACGTTCCTTTTCTCTCTGCCGAGCGTAGACCTCTAAATTGCTCATTACTTCAGCCGCCTGCTCGTAATAAGGGTAAACAATCGGCAAAAGTCCCCAGTTATTACCCCAAGGTTCAGGAGGGGCCATCACCTGCAAAGTCACAAATCCTAGAATTCTTCGAGAATGAATCAAGGGAATCAATAGATTAGAGCCTAAGGCTTTTAGTCCTTCGATGAGTGCCAAGTAATGAGCCCTCTGAACTCGACTTGCCGATCGGTCCATTTCATTCTCTAAGAGCTGATCAAAAATGACTGGAAATTTTCCTTTTTTAGTTAACTCCTCACAATACTGAATGAGTGAGTGATTTGACAAAACCTCTTTAAAAACGGATCGTTCTCCTCCTGCAATCAGCTCAGGTTCGGGCTCCTTACCCACCAGTCGTACTCTTCGAAATTTAGTTCCATCACTTCTTAAAACAAAAAACGCAGCCCATTCTGGCCGAATAATTTGCTCCGACGAGGAGAGGATCTCATGAGCAAGAGCCGTAAAATCAACTATTCCAGTTAGCTTCCGCTGGGCCTCTCGAAGTGCCTGCTGAAGGTGTCTGTGTTTTTTTGTCAAAAGCCTCTGAGTAAAATAACCCACTGTGCTTCTAAGGGGCTCCAAAAGCATGAGCAGCAAAAAAGAAGCAATGAAGGAATTGAGAAAAAACAGACTGGGACTATTCTCAATCCACGCCACCAACAGCGAGTAAAGAAGCGTCAGCGTCAGCGCCACCACTAATAGCACCAGAAATCTCGAAAAAAGTGCACTCACGTTAAGGAGCCGCTGCTGTGTAATAGCCTGGCTCAGAAAAAAAAGATAAACAGCCAAGGTTAAATTTCCAGCTGATGGCAGAATTTTCCCGATATTGGGGACATGATCCATAACAGAGGTCAACAAGACGACAAGGGCTCCCAAATAGATGAAATGCCGGCGCTCGAGCCCTACCGTTGGGACTTTAGGTGACCTAAGAAACCAGTCCATCCACATCAACCTTAAAACTTGAAAAATGACTAGTGCCGGTGAAAAGTAGACCATCTGCAAGATCCATGGATTAGAATCTAGTTTCAAGCCCAAAGAGGCTGACAGAAAAATAGCCAGAATCGTACTGAAGTCGAGGAGTCGACGACTAAATCTATCGCTCACCCGAATGAAAATCTGGATAAACCAGAGGCTAGCAGGAGCCAAAAGCACGTTAAAAAACAGATGGAGCCGATAAAATCCGAATCCGCTCCAAATTTTTTCCAAAAAAAATGACAGCGACCATGAGCAAATCAGCGTCGTCAGAATCGCAAAGGATATAAACAACGTGTTTTTAACATTCCTAGAAAGAACCGAAAAACCCAACGCAAAACTCGTCAAAGAAACAAAAAGCGCCGATTGGCCAAGAATATCCATTTGACTTGATTCTAGCAGAGTATTTTAAGTTTTAGGAGTTGATCTACTAAAACTTTCTCGGTAAAAGTCTCCAAACGTCATGGAGGCGAGCCAGGTTTGAAAAGACTTTTTACATTACTGCCCTGGTGGATTTTAAGTTTCTCACTTGCGCGAGCAGATGAATTCGAAAAATATAGAGTCCACATCGAACGTTTGAACTATTCCCCTCGGGTAGTTGCCATTGGGGACCTCCACGGAGACCTGAGAGCCGCCCGGAAGACTTTAGAACTCGCTGGAGCCGTCGACGCAAAGGGAAACTGGGTGGGTCAGCACTTGGTCGTAGTACAAACCGGCGACTTAATTGATCGAGGCGATCATGATTTAGGGTTATTAAACTATTTTGCAAAGCTGGAGGAAGAAGCCAAATACCATGACTCCCTCTTAATTTTGATCAATGGCAATCATGAATTTATGAATCTCCAGCATCAATTCGATTATGCCAGTAAGAGGGCAACTACCCAATTTAATCCAACCTATTCGAATGACCTCGAATCACTTAAATACCTCTGGGATGTCATGTTCCCAATGCCTTACAACCCCGTACTAGGCCGCACCGCCCATTTGGAGGCGTGGGATGACCTAGAACTAGGACTTCCCCGTGCTTTTGGTTCTCTCGGGCATCCAAATTATACCAATTTGACCCCCCGCACTGTGGCATTCTCCCCCGGATCCGTTCATTTTACTCACTTTGCTCAACGCACCTTTTTTGCCATCGTCGGGGATACGGTCTTTGTTCATGGAGGAATTACCCTCAAAGCCCTCGATTACGGCCTCGATCGACTCCAAAAGGAGATTCAGAACTGGTTGTTCTCTGACCGCGACTTGAGCTCTTGGCTTCTGAACCACCGCCAAAATGAGGCTCCCTTGTTTTTGAACGGGGAGGATAGCCCAATCTGGTCCCGAGTCTACGGACTTCTCCCACCGGATCCCATCCCCCCTCATCAGGTGACCATCACCCATCTGGATGTCTGCAGTGACTTGCAAACGGTATTAGAGCGGCTTTCTGTTAAGCGAATGGTGATCGGTCATACAATCCAACCGAACCACCAAATCACCTCCGCTTGCGCTGAACGCGTTTGGAGAATTGACGTTGGGATGTCCCATGGTTTTGTAGCCCCCTCGCCCCAGTATCAAGTTTTAAACATTCAAGGGGAAGAAATCGAAGTCTTGAGCAGACGAGGGTCAAAGCCCACGCAAACGGAGCTATAAAAACAAACTAGAACTAAAGCTATCAGGTAATCCGCCGAAGAGACATTTGTATGTCCAAAGTGGAAAATCCGAATCAAAAAAGATTTCAAATTAACCCGATTGAAGTGCTCATTGCTTCAGCCTTAGGAGTGGTTTTCGTCCACTCCCTCTACCAACTCCTTTACGAAACCCCCTCTGGACCAACTTCCACAGCCTTGGTCGCCATGAAAGCAAAGCCAACGTCAGAGGGCCGAAGCATTGCGTCATCGATTACCTCTCCAACACTGCTCAACCTAGAACTCGACTGCAGCAAAAGCATTGAATCGGTCACTCAAGCCACCAAGGCTCGAATCCAAGGCGAGCTCTGCGGAATAAAACCCTCCCTAGAAGGGGGTAAACTCAACTCAGCTTCAGTCACCAATACATCGAATCAGTTCGTCGCAACGGTTTTTGCCCAGAACGACTCGACTCACTTTTCAACAGACTATGTCCCCCTCATGCCTGGGCAGAATAAAATTCATGTGGAATTTTCCTACAGCGGCGGAATCAAGACCTACTCGCAAGACTTGATCATTACGAAGAACTAATTACCCATCTTAGCTAGGCAAATCAAAGCATAATACGACACTTAAAAAACAGGTGCTAAAAATATTGGGCATCCGTTCTATTCTAAATGTCGACGTAAAGTCAGAGTGTTTTGTTTTATTTTTTTTATTTATTCTTAATGAAATTAGGCTCTGACTTAGCGACGTACCTGCAACTTAATTTCATGAATCGGAATTTGGTCACGAATGAACAGCTTTTCAAAAAGCGTTACATCAGGAAAATCTAGGAGATGCGGCGCAGGATCATCTCGATGTAAGTTCTCACTTACGCTCAAAATTTCCCACAAGTTCAGATTCTCTTGAATCGCCTGGATCATCCACTCAAAGTAGCCACGATGGTCCGTTTTTATATGAAAAAGGCCACCCGGCTTCATTAAAGGAGCAATCAGTCGAAGTCTCTCTGAGTTAAAAAAACGATTTTTGATCTGAGCTTTTTTTGGCCACGGATCGGGAAAATAAAAATTCAGACGATCAATTTCCCCATTACCAAACATAAAAGGAAGGCGCTCCGCATGAGCCCTGAAAAACCCTAAGTTTTGAAGACCCCTCTTGGAAGCTTTCTCAGCCCCTCGATAGATGGGCTTAAACTTCCAATCGATGCCGATAAAACTCTCGCCAGGGTTCTGAAACGCAGACTCCACTATTACATGACCTGCGTTACAGCCTACTTCCACCGTGAGCTTCCCACGAGCAGCCTGAGGGAAAAGCTCCAGGCAACGTCCGTGAAAGGCTTCCGTTTGATGGTCGCAATAAACCCGATTACTCAGGCCTTGCAACTTCTCCCAATAGGGATTCTTGGACACCGAGTAACGATAGTCAGGGTGATGAACTGGGAAAAACGACTTTTCACTCATTAAAAAACAAGATCCAGTTGAACCCTTCAAATCATGAAGACTGTTTGGGCATTATTTTATACATGCCCGTACCGCAGGTTTCGCACTTTCCCTGCATGGCATTCTTGCCATTCTTCATGGTCACTTTCTGACCATCCTTCATCGAACGTTTGGACTTACACTTCACACAGTAGGCTTCAATCGTATCTGACATAGACCGCTCTTATAGAGCCTTTCCAGTCAAGAAACAAGAACTAACTCAGAAGCTTCAGCGCTAATTGAGGGGTCTGATTGGCCTGACCAAGGACAGACATCGTCGCTTGATTCAAAATATTGGCTTTAGTCAGCTCACTCGACTCTTCGGCCATATCCGTGTCGCGAATCCGGCTGTTCGCAGCTTCCAGGTTTTCTTTATAAACCCCTAAATTGTTGATCGTCGATTGCATGCGATTTTGGAGAGCACCGAGCGTCGAGCGATTACCGCTAAGCTTTTGAATCGCGGAATCAATCATTCCCAAATTGGCTTGTGCATTGGCTTTGGTATCAGCAGTTACACCGTCGATTCCGAGCACACTCATCGTGGTCGTAAGCGACTGAGTATCAAACATGAACCGATCATTCATTGGATTATTTTTGGTCCCCACTTGAAATTCAAGCACAGGGGCGGTGCCATCTAAAAGTTTAGTACCGTCATATTCGGTTGAGTTGGTGATTCGTGAAATTTCTTCTTTGAGCTGCACCACTTCTTTATTAAGAAATCCGCGCTCAACATCACCCATGGTATCAGAAGCAGACTGAATCGAAAGTTCTCTGAGTCGGACTAAAATATTGCTGATTTCGCTCATCGATCCTTCAGCCACCTGAATTAGGCTCACACCGTCGTTGGCGTTTCTTTGAGCCTGCTTCATACTGCGAATCTCAGCCTTCAGCTTTTCGCTAATTGCTAATCCAGCGGCATCATCACCGGCCTTGTTGATTCGCTGACCTGAAGCTAGTCGCTCCAAGCTAATTTTCTGCTTGTCGCCGTTAATTGCTAAATGTCGTTGCGCTGCCAAAGACTGAATATTTGTATTAATTCTCAAACCCATTTTATCCTCCTGGTAATATCATTTTTTTTTCCTCCATGAGTGAGTAGGTGGGCATTCCATGCATGACCTACAACACTCTTGTCGGAGCAAATATTGCCGACTTTAGAAATTTTCTGTATTAATTCAGGGACTTATACCTTACTCATATTGTCGGACTTTTATCTGACTAAAATTATTTACCGAGTTTTAAACTCAGTCCAAATACGATCCCAAACAGCCAGAGAAGCGCCAAGATCTTGAATCATCTCGCAAGTCGCCTCAACACTCACTGAAGGAAAAAGCAGATGATGATTGCGATACGAAGCAGGTAGCAACTGAATTGCCTCGCTATTAGCGGGCCCCACCCAAACTCGCTTAACCGTTTCTGCATTAGTCCTAGGCTCCAAAAGAAAATCGAGGAGCACATGAGCCTCTGCGGAATGTTTGGCTTGCTTGGGAATGGCTAAATTGTCAATCCAAAGAGTCCCGCCCTCTTGAGGAATCAAATACTCGATCACATCACCCCGGATTGCCCGAACTTGAAGGGCGTCGCTCATATAAATTTGAGCCACCGCGATTTCGCGATTCAAAAGCGGAGTCAGCGGCTCTGACGTAAACGTTTTGACTCGTCCCTTAACCTTCAAAAGAAGTTCCTTTGCCTCATTGAGTTGAACGGGATTCACAGAGTTTAGGCTGTACCCGAGGGCTTTTAACGCGGCACCCATCACCTCACGCGAATCATCCAATAACGATAACTTCCCGGCGAGGTCTGACGACTCAAAAAGTTCTTTCCAACTTCTAATTTTCCCTGGGTACTGGGAGTGGTCGATAGCAATACCTGTTGTCCCCCAATCATAGGGGAGAGAAAATCGATTCTCAGGGTCGTAAGCTTTCTTAAGAAATTTTGGGTTCAGCGATTTAACATTTTTGAGCTGAGTGTAATCCAACTCGCGAACTAGCCCCAGGTGGATCATCTCAAAAACCATATAATCCGACGGGACAATGACATCGTACTCTGATGAGCCCGTCTGAAGCTTGGCCATGAGCTCCTCATTCGAGGAGTAATTAGAAATTCGGACGTGAATCCCGTGCTTTTTCTCAAACTCCTGGACGAGTTCAAGAGGGAGATAATTAGACCAAATCGCTAAATTCACCGTGCGAGTCAAAGGAGCATCAGCACCCCTTTTAGCAATACATCCACTCCAAAAAACCTGCATGAAAACGAAAAAAAGAATACCGAACCCTTTGAACTGCCTTAAACCCATGCGGTAAACCTAGCTCAAGCTAGAAAATCTGAAAAGCTGAAACAAACTGACCCTTGAGCGAACCAAGCGGCCTGTGGTAGGAATCAGAAATGCGACTTTCAAATCAACTGGTTTTAGCCTCTCTGAATCGACACAAATTTGAGGAGTTTCAAGCCCTCCTTACTGTTTACCCAGAAATCACCCTGTTGCCGGTTGAGAAATTTATCCGCAACCCGGACGGCCTACAAAGCGTAGAGAAGCATTCCACCTACCTAGAAAATGCAGTCGCTAAAGCTCGCCTCATTAATCAAGGCTGCCACTACCCTGCCCTGGGCGATGATTCAGGGCTCGAAGTTCGAGCGCTTCAAGGACGGCCCGGCGTTCGAAGTCATCGTTATGCTCCGCCACAACCAAAAAAGTCTCAAGATCAAGCAAATGTGGATCTCCTCCTCAGTGAAATGAAGGGAACAGAAGACCGCTCCGCTGCATTCACATGCACACTTGCGCTCGTGATTGAAGGAATCTTAATCCATGCCACCGGAACGCTAGAAGGCAAAATCACAGATTCCCCCCGCGGGACCCATGGATTTGGCTACGATCCTATTTTTGTACCCACCGGCAAAACTCAAACCTTGGCAGAAATGACTGAAGCTGAAAAGAATCAGATCTCCCACCGAGCTCAGGCCATTCACTCCCTCATGGCACAAATCAAGTCCCATGGACTCCTGTTTGCTAAGCCTTAGAGATCATCAACGTTCCAAAAAAATCGATAGTAGAGCCACTTGACGTACTCTAAAACCGTCACGCGAACTCCAATCGACTCTCGCCGCCAGTGAGAAGAACTAAAGGGATCCTGAAACACTGATAGAGTTTCTAAGTGGACCTGATTGCCTCGACTAGTCAGGATCTGTTCAAAAATCAATTGCGCCCTTTTCATGTGATAAGCCGAGGTCAAGAGAAGTACCTTCTTCCAATTTCGTGTTTTTGCATACTCAGCCAACCAAACAGCGTTAGCCACCGTATTTGAACTCTCGTTTTCGATCAGGACATCTTTGGGAAGAATCACCTTCTGAACCTGGGGCTTGAACTGCTTAGTCACCTGCGCCCAGTGCACTTGGGGTCCCATCCCAGCTAAATAGAGCGTCGGCACGTTATGATGCGTCCCAACCTGAGACTGGGCCGTTTCCCAATACTGAAACCAAACATCTGCAGCGAGCCCAATCCTACCCCGCCCCCCCGCTAGGCACACAATCGCATCAACGGGAGGAAGATGCCCCCGAGCCGCCGAGTCCTGATACTGATAGATTTCCCCAGCCGAAAAATAAGCTAAAACCATTGAAATCGAAAAAACACCGCCCAAGACTAGGAGGGATCGGAGCAAAACCAGTGAAAAACGGCTCAGCTGGGGCTTTTGGTACAGATTCATTTCCTGTTCAGTGGTAACATGACTTTTCGAACTTGCAAAAGCGAAAGGTTTCAACTAGGGTAATTCGCTCGCAAGGTCATCTTGAAGGAGATTGAATTATGGCACGTTTTTGTGAATATTGTGAAAAAGGCCCCACCACCGGAAATCTAGTTTCTCATTCCAACATTAAAACTCGGACCCGATGGCTCCCCAATCTCAAGAAGATGAAAGCCGTCATCAACGGAGATACTCAGACCGTCCGTGTCTGCACTCGCTGCATCCGCTCAGGCGTGATCGTGCGTCCCGTCAAGCGGACCTACAAGCCTGAAACCACTCAGACGGCTTAAGCTCACCAGACGTCCGAACTATTTTGATCTCCGGCGCCGGGTGCAATCCGGTCCGGAATTTACTTAGATCACAAGGTATTGTATTCGAATGTCTCCCTGCGCCTCAAGACGCCGGGCTCCAGTTTACTTCGCCGATCTGGCGCAAAAACTGAATCTCCCGCTCGACTGCCGCGGAATCCTTCGGATTAACGTCCTTCAATGTTTTGGAGGAAAATCTACCGGTTTGATCATAGTAGCTGAGTTTCAGCAAAAAATTAGACGAGTCTCCCAAAATGGGCTCAGCACTCAGCAGGACCGGGGGTTCGACGTGAGTATCCTTACGTAATGAGATTTGTTTTAAACTACTTTCCAATTTCTCTTTTACAATTAAGCGCCCAGGGTAAAGGCTTTGCAGCTCCTCGAGCTTAACTCCAACAGCCAAGACTGTCGGTCGCGATTGCAAAAGACTCATCCCTCCATAGAGCTGTCGGGAGTTCAATCGCTTCGAGTCGTCCAGCTCGACCCCGCGAGAGATCAGGATCGAACGCGGATCATAGATCTCGTTTTTTGAAACTGCCCGCTGGTAAGCTCTCAACTCCTCTTGCATGCATTTTGCCGCTTTTTCTACTAAATGATATAAACACCCTGGACCCCAAGGTGCAGCCTGTCCTTCCATGGCTTCGTAGATCGTAGTCGCAAAAGCAAAAACATCCTCACGCTGCGCTAGATCAATATTCTCCTCAGGGCTTTCTCGTGACCAACCCTTAGAGTCGGAGACAGTTTTGCATTGACGGTACCGATAAGGGGAAACATATCCAGGAGTCCCACCACAAGGTCTTCGCTCGCCCCGTTTAAGATACTCATGGGGCTTATAGGAGAGTCCAAAATCGGTGAGCACTAGCTCGGCTTCAAACTGACCTTTTCTCATCAGCATATTTTCGGGTTTGATATCGGCATGAACCCAACCCATCTGATGAAGCTGCTGAAGTCCTGCGCTCGCATCGGTCAGAAGTTTCCAACTGGTTGCTGAATCGACGCGACCAGCGATCGATTTATTTTTGATTTCAGGACGCAGGTCCCTTTTTACCCCAAAAAACTTGTAGGCATCTTGATCATAGACCTCTTGCAAAATAGTCTTCTCACCGAAGCGTAGCGTTTTCACCAGCCCCCTCTTCTTCGCTGGCTCAAGACCCAGAATCTCTGAAAGCATCCGCCTCTCCTGAACAAAGCCAGCCTGAGCTGATCGACTGACTGTTTCACCATTTTTTAGAGCAAGTTCAGCAACCAATTTCAAATTGTCATAAACAACGACTTTACGGGCTTCTTTATAACTCCCCTGACCAATTCGACCCCGATCGAGGATCATTCCATTTTCATCTCGTCTCACTTGAATGGAGACGTCCGCCCCCTTCAAGTCTTCCACTTTCAACTCATAAGGTAATGCTTTTCCACTCTGCTTTCCCTTCTCGACCTCTGTCAGCAAGAGATAAATAGATAGGTCGGGAAGATCTGCAAATGCTTGCGAGGATTCTCGAAGCGCTTGAATAAATTTACGATAGACCTCTTGATGAAGGGCATTGAACACCTGAAGCATTAAGGCATCAGGAGAACCAGCACCAGGCGACCGATCATTCAAGCGACGCATGAGCTCCAGAACCGCCTCGGCACGCATGACGACGGGGTCCATACGACTCACATGACAGAATGGTGCTGACTCAAGCCCCCCTGTGGCAGCGGTGGCTTTGGCACTTGTGTGGTTCTCGCTTCCGTAATTCTTAAAGGAGGCCAACTCTCCGGATGCCGCGTGTCTAGGATTCTCTGACTTACTCCCATTACGAGTAGGCGGAATCACCAGCCGCAGCAGGTTCTCATCGATCGAACCAATCGATGAACCGCCCCGTGAGGCAGAAACTGATAAAGAAAGATCCCTTCCTGGTTCGCAGTAACCTTGCCCAGTTAAGGAGAGCAGGCTAATGAAAACAAAGCTAATCAGTTTCTTTACATTCACCATCAGATAATCCCTCAAATTTTGAGCGCCTATCTGATTCTAAACTGACTATTACAAGGAGATCAACTTCTGCACTGAGCGATCAATTCAATCTCCACGAGCACATCTTTCGGTAGTCGGGCCACCTCGACGGTGGAACGGGCCGGCGGGTTTGCGACAAAGTGAGCGCCATAGATCTCATTCACTTTCGGAAAATCGTTCATCGACTTAAGAAAGATCGTGGTCTTAACTACGGACTCCCAGGTACAGCCTGCAGCCTCGAGAACAGCCTGTAAATTTTCCATCACCTTCTTGGTCTGTGCACTGAGCTCTGGCGAGACGACTTGTCCTGTGGTCGGATCGAGTGGGATCTGACCTGAGCAAAAAAGCATGTCTCCGACACGCACGGCCTGACTGTAAGGACCGATAGGCTGAGGTGCGTTTTGGGTCAGGATAATTTTCTTAGACATGGACCGATCTTCCTTCTTTTTTTCTCAGTTGAATTTCCATTGCTGTGATCGCTGCCATATTCACGACATCATTAACATCGGAGTTTTGCTGAAGCACAAAAACTGGCTTATTCATCCCGGCCAAGATGGGGCCAATCGCCTCAGCGGAGCTCATCCTGGCTAATAGTTTATAAGCAATGTTGCCGGACTCCAAGTCAGGAAAAATAAGGACATTAGCGTTACCAGGAACCTGATTGAAGGGAAAAGAATTGGCCGAGATCTCTGGATTGAGGGCCGTATCGGCCTGCATTTCTCCGTCCACGATCAATCCCGGGGCACGACGCTTGATGATCTCAACCGCCTCGCGCACCTTGACCGTGTTAGGATGCGGATTGGAACCGAAATTCGAGAAAGACAGCATCGCCACTTTAGGCTCTTGAACCATAAAGCTCCGAACCATGTCAGAGGTTTGAATCGCAATATCAGCCAACTCTTCAGCGTTAGGCTGAATATTGACCGTGGTATCCGCAAACCAAAGTACCCGTTTTTTGAAAATCATCATATATACGCCAACCAAGCGCGAGCCTGGCTTAGCTCCAATCACTTGCATCGCAGGTCTAAGCGCTGCCGGATAACTTTGCGTTATCCCGTTGAGTAGTCCGTCCGCATGCCCCATCTCTACCATCATGGCGCCGAAGTAATTATTTCGCTTCAGGTTACTTTGAGCCAAAGCTAAGGTCACCCCTTTTCGCTTTCGCTTCTCAAAGAAGACCTGAGCATACTCCTCAAGATGAGCACTGGTCGAAGGTCGGATCACCCGAATACCCTTGAGACCATCTTCTAGCCCCAACTCCTCTTTGAGCTTTTCAATTACCTGTTCGTGCCCCAAAAGAATGGGCTCAGCAATACCTTCTTCCCGTATGATGCTGGCGGCTTTCAAAATTTTTGGATCATCTCCCTCCGGGAAGACAATCGTAGGGCGCCCTTTTCCCTCACTCGTATCACCTTGAACACGCTTTTTAATTCCGCGCATAATAGTGTAGGCCGAACCTAGCAAGGTTTCCAAGCTTTCCTTGTAATGGATTAAATCTAGATTTTTACGAGCTACCCCAGAACGGATTGCAGCCTCAGCAACAGCGGGCGCAACCCAAAGAAGTGCTCGACGATCAAAAGGCTTCGGAATTAAATATTCCCTACCGAATTTAAATTTTTGACCGCCATAAGCTCTCGAAACACTCTCCGGCACATCCTGCTTGGCTAACTGGGCAAGAGCCTTAACGGCTGCCATCTTCATCTCTTCATTGATCGACGTAGCCATGGTGTCCAGCGCTCCCCTAAAAATAAAAGGGAATCCAAGAACGTTATTCACCTGGTTCGGGTAATCCGATCGTCCAGTCGCCATAATCGCATCGGGCCTCACCTTGAGAACTTCTTCAGGGAGGACTTCTGGATCGGGATTAGCCATAGCAAAGATGATTGGATTTGGAGCCATTTTCTTGACCATTTCGGCCGAGATCCCATCTTTCACCGACACCCCGACAAACGCATCTGCACCTTCTAATGCCTGGGCAACCGTTCGACGATCGGTTTCAACCGCAAACCTTTCCTTGTACGGATTCATACCCTCTTTGCGTCCGGTATAAATCACACCTTTCGAGTCCGTCATGAGGATATTCTCTTTTTTCACCCCCAAATGGAGGTAGAGATTAGCACACGCAATCGCTGCGGCGCCTCCCCCGCAAAATACGACACGAACTTCCTCAACTTTCTTATTTACAATCTCTAGGGCATTCAAAAATGCAGCTCCACTGATCACTGCTGTTCCGTGCTGATCATCATGAAAAACAGGAATTTTAAGCCTTTTTTTCAATTCTTCTTCGATGTAAAAGCACTCAGGAGCTTTAATATCTTCTAAATTGATCCCGCCAAAGGTTGGCTCCAACATCTCACAGGCACGAATCACATCATCGGGATTCTTTGCGTTGAGCTCGATATCGAAGACATCAATATCGGCAAACTTCTTAAAGAGCACCCCTTTGCCTTCCATGACCGGTTTGGCCGCCGATGGCCCGATATCCCCCAAACCCAAAACCGCCGTACCGTTCGACAACACGGCCACCAAATTTCCCTTGGCTGTGTATTCGTAAACGAGCTCTTCCTTCTCAGCAATCATCCGACAGGGCTCTGCCACGCCGGGTGAGTAAGCCAAAGAGAGGTCATGCTGAGTAGAGACCGGCTTGGAAGGAATTACTTCGATTTTACCTTTACGGCCGCTGGAGTGGTAATCTAACGCTTGTTTGTAGAGTGTCATATGGTCTTCGAATCTATCACTGTTAGAGGTGATCCAGAAAATGTTTTTGGATAGGGCTCGAAATCTTTCATATCCCAAAATACTTTTTGGATCTTCCCGCTATCTTGATCACCAACCCAATTGCATCAAGTCGGCATGAAAAATGCCTTAGCAGACCACCTATGCACTACACATTTTATCCTAATTCAATTAGAACCATAGCAAAAAAATTTATTAATTCTAATTACTTAGCTAATTACCACCACTCCCCAAGGCGGTCGCAAGTCAAGGCTCATTTCTGACCCAAAGAGTTTAAAATGAACCAAACACCAAAACCCGGGAGAACTGGGATCTTTCTTACTGCTCTCGGGTGGATAAGTTTGTCTGCAGTGCCAGCATACGGCAATTTCACTCTTCATCCCTGGATGCCGTACTTGACCTCATCGGGACAAACCCTCATTGGCACCCAGGTCAACTACTTTAATTCCAGCACAAACTGGGATCATGCTGGAGCAACTCTAGAACCCAAAGATCTCCAGTACGAACGACTCATCACCGATCTAACTCTCGCGCATGAATGGGCGAACTCATGGGCGGTTTTTGGCCGGATGAGCTTGAGCGGAATTCGTGGGCGCTTCAATTTTGCAGATCAGACGGTCGGAGTTCAATATCAATTTCAATTATTCAAAAGCCTAAATGTACAGACCCAACTCCAAATTGATTTCCCAACTTATCAGCCAGAAAGCCATTACCTTGCGCTCGGTGATGGCACACTCGATTTAACAGGAGGAGCGTTTTTGATCCTACCCGCCTCTTTCTGGCCGAAAACAGAAATGGAATTCTCCCTCGGTGCCGGCATTACTCAAAGGACCCACTTGTATTCGGGCGCAATCCCCTGGGTAGCAGGTATCAAACTTAGCCCAGCTCAGGGCCGATTCTCTTTAGAGGGATCAATTCAAGGATTGGTCTCCCTCAAGTCTGACCCCCATACCTATCATCCCACCTTTTTCCGCAACAACTTGGGCCAAGAGGGAAGCCTCATCACGGGAGCTATGAACCCCTCCTGGATCCAGGGCCGAATCGTATTGGGATATCGCTGGCAGAATCAAACCCTCCTGGCGATTTCTTTCAACCAATCAATTTGGGGGCAAATGACTCCTCAACTGACAAGTTGGGCGCTTCGATTCCAAATGCCTCTACAAAAAACAAAAGAGATCGCCCTAAGTCCCTCAACACCACTTGATCCACCTACTCCAGTCACCCCACTAATAATCCAAGCAAAACCCATGGATGCAAAAATTTTAAAAATGAACGAAAAGCTCGACCTGATAAAAATCGACCGCGGGTCCGAAGAGGGGATTCGGACCGGGGACTACTTTCACTTAATCTCTCCGTTTGACTCCACTCAGCGACCACTTGCGATGGCCAGAGTCAGTCACTCAAAGCCACATCAATCAGCGCTAAAAATATTAGAATATTATCAAGACCAATGGATCTCAGAGGACTATTTAGCCAGACCTATCAGCTCTGCCGATGCTCAACTCAGTGAGTCAAAAAGCCCAATGCTTTAAAGTAAAAGCTATTCATTGAGTTTCCCTGCGATCAAGCCCGTAACAAATCCCTCTTTTGAATCTCCGCAATCTATTGTAAACTATTCATATAGTGAATCTAGACGGTGTCCCCCATTGCAAGGAGCGAGTATGAACCGAGCCCTACGAATTTCATTGTCTCTTTCAATCGCATCCATCTGGATCCTGATCCCACACCTCAGCCTTGCAACAAAATTTGCCAATCAGTTCGCCGAATTCGAACTTCCTGCACAATGGCAGTGCTCACTTGAGGGCGCGGAGTGGGTTTGTCAAAATACCGATGACAAGAAAAAAAGAGAAGCAATCATCGTTCTAGCGGCTAAGCTCAAGGGAGATCAAGATAGTCTTGATCAATACCTTACCTATTTAAAAGCACCAAAAAGTTTTAATAGCCCACAAGGAAAGCCCGTCAAGTCTGACGCAAAATACGCAAAAACCGTAAACATCAACGGTCAAGCTTGGGTTGACGCATTACACTTGGAATCTGAAATTCCAGGCTTCTACACCCGATACTTAGCAACAGTAAAACAAGACATTGGAATCCTCATCACCTACTCAATCAGCAAAGCAAAATATCAACAGTACGTCGATGACTTTGAAAACCTCGCCAGGACCCTCAAGGTGTTCCGTAAGGTGGGAGGGATCAACGCAGCACCTCAGAGCACCACACTTTTTCAAAATGCTCAAATCCCAACAAATATTGGAAATGAAACCGTATTCCCAGGTGCAATGACTCAAGTCCAAGGGGGCGCAGATCAAGCCCTAGCACCAACCCAAAAGAAACAGCCGCCCCTTATTTACATCTTAGGCGGAGTGATCTTTTTGATCGTCCTTTTAGCCCTAAGCCGACGAAAGAAATCCTAAGCTGCCTTAATGTCTTTTGCGGCAGAACGGATTTTTTCCTTTAGCTCTCTGCTCAATTCTGTCATTCCATGTTCCTTTTTGCCGTGTTCAGCTGCTTTTTTAAGTACGTCTTCCACGGTATTGCCACGACAAACAAAGTCACAATCCTTACCTAGATCTCGACATTTAATTTCCTTCATAAGATCACCTCAATCAAGACAGGTGCATGAAAAATGCCTAGCCGCCTCGACCAGCACCAAACAAGCGTCATAGACCTATAAAGATCCTGCGCTCACCACCTCACAAAGATGCAGAGGCCCACCGCTGGGTGCGCCACTCTCTTTGCTGCTTTGAGCTCAGGAACGTCCAAGCGACGAGTCGACTCTTCTTTTGTCCCTGGGCCATTTCGATGGTGCGACACTCTATGGCTTTTGCTTTACTGAGTGCTCGATAGACGCTCGGGAGAGTGGCCTCTTTCGAGATGAGCGTCGTAAACCAAAATATTTTTTTAGAAATAGATAAGCTCTCTTCAACCATTCTGCGCACAAAGGCAGCCTCGCCCCCAGGGTAAGAAAGCTCAGTCGGTTGTCCGCCGAAATTCAACAAAGGATCCTGACTTTTACCTTTTTTCTGTGGCGAACCACGGCCTAGATTTTTCCACTTTCTCAGGGTTCCCTCTTTAGAGGCGGCAAGAGACGCATGAAATGGAGGATTACAAATGGAAACATCAAAGACTTCCTCAGCTCGAAGCAGATCATTAAAAATACTCGAAGACTGCTTTTGCAGTCGAAAATCTATTGAATTTATTAGTTTTTGATTCGACTGCACAATTTGCTGAGCAGAGCCAAGCGCGACTGAATCAACATCAGAACCAACAAAATGCCATCCGTACTCGCAATAGCCGATCACGGGATAAATGCAGTTGGCCCCCACTCCAATATCTAAGACGCGAACCAAATCGCCGCGCGGAATGACTCCTTCGTTACAGGCACTGAGTAAATCTGCGACGTAATGTAAATAGTCGGCCCTGCCGGGAACTGGTGGGCAGAGATAATTCGAGGGTATCTTCCAATTAGAAATGCCGTAAAAATGACTCAAAAGAGCTCCATTAAGCGCCTTAACAGCATCCGGATTTGAAAAGTCAATTGTTAGTTCTTGGTAGGGATTCTCTGAAACAAATGAAGCAAGCTCCGGACAGGCCTTAATCAGGAGACCAAAATCGTAATGACCCTGATGCCGATTTCGGGGATGAAGAGTCTTTTTTTGAGAGGGCGAAATCTTCTGGCTAATTTTTTTCCGATTTTCTGACAAATTCAACTGCCTTTCAAGAGCCTAAAAACTTTACCCTCACGGAGAGTTTTATTTTCTCATTTTACTCCATCTTGCTTTATCGCTTCAAATTCCGAACTTTTTAGCGATCTTGAGAGAGGGCTTAGGCCCCAGAGCAAAAATGCTACGCCTACTGTTTTCAAACAGCTGGCCGGCTACGCGCTGCACATCTGCAATCGTCACTCGCTCAATCTCCCGACAAACCTCTTTCACAGAAACATAGCGTTCGAGGAAAATTTCATTCTTCGCGATACTCGACATTCGAGATTCGACACAATCTGACGAAAGCAAAATCGTTCCTTTTAAATTATCTTGGATCATACGCAGGTCAGCTTTAGATAAGCCTTTGTTCTTTACCTTTTGAATGCACTCCTCAACAAGCCTCAAACACAAAGGAACCTGCTCTAACTGGGTGGCCGCATAGATCGAAAAAACACCCGAATCGATAAAAGGAGAGAGGCTAGAGTAAACGGTGTAAGCTAGACCATTTTTTTCGCGAATCTCCTGAAATAACGAAGAACTCATCCCTCCTCCCAAATAAACATTCAGAAGAAAAGTAGCAAAGCGATCTGAAGACGCAAACCGAGGGCCCTCAACGCCCCAAATCAAGTGGACCTGCTCGGTTGGACGATTCACCCACCAAGCACCACTTTGCACTTGCGGAGATTTGCTCAACCTTTTGTCTTGAGCTCGTGATGATTGGTTGCGGCCTGGCCACTTTTGACGAGCCAAAGGCTTCAATTTCTTTTTAATCGTTTCATGGGAAACGTCTCCGGCAACAGAGATCACTAACTGGTCGGGTCTATAATGTTCATGAAAAAATTCGATCAAATCTTTCCTCGCCATTTTTTTCACACTTTTTTCCGTGCCTAAAATTGGCTTGCCTAGGCCGTGCGATCCGTAGATTTTCTCGAAATAAATATCATAGGCCAATTCCTCTGGGGATTCCTCCACCATCGAAATCTCCTGGAGAATCA
Source organism: Bacteriovoracaceae bacterium (assembly GCA_947447665.1). Lineage (GTDB taxonomy): Bacteria > Bdellovibrionota > UBA1018 > UBA1018 > UBA1018 > CAINWE01. The sequence goes on from CANFJX010000001.1 coordinate 113,440, forward strand.
CTCTACGCTCACGTTCAAACTCGTCAGGCTTAAAAGTAGAGTTCATTAAAATATCGACTAAAATATCTAATCCTAAATTGTAGTCTCGATCGAGAAGGAGGAGATGAAAACAAGTATGCTCTCGGGCAGTAAACGCGTTGAACTCGCCGCCCACCTGATCGATCTCCTTGGCAATCTGAAGGGCAGATCGCTTTTCAGTTCCCTTGAACAGCATATGTTCCAAAAAATGGGAAACTCCTGCTGTCTTTGGTGATTCGTGCCGGGTGCCGGTTTTCACCCAAACCCCCAATGAGAGACTTCTGAATTCGGTCAGTCTCTCCGTGACCAAGGTCAATCCATTCTCGAAGACAGTTTTCTGAAACTTGGGTGTGCGAGTCATTGAATCACGTTACCTGTAATTCATGCTGAGGTAAACTGTTCCCGTAAATTCGGGCAGGATTGACTCCTTACCTAAATTATGAAAAGCTTCGAATCAGTAACTTTCACGATATAAAAGGGGTATATCTATGAGAATCCAGATCATCAAATCGATGTCCATCCTGGTAGTTGGATTAGTCTTTTGTGGATCATCACCGGCATTTGCCGTTTCCGCCATTGACTACCTCGTAGACCCATACGTCGGCTATAGCGTACTGGGTGTTTCTAGCGTTGGCCCTGGAAAATATTCCAACATTCAAACTAATTACGCTAGTTATAACGGTCTTACATTTGGGGCTCGCGCGGGAGTTCAGTTTATGGACCTCCTTTTTTTGGCTGCCGACGGCAGCTACACCCCATCCCTTTTCACCAAGACCAACGCCATAGGCAGCACTTACAACTCAACACCAAACGATCCCCTAATTACCCAAGGTGCCTCGAATACCAAGGTCGGAGTCGTTGCGGGATTTTCCATGCCCATAGTCGGTGTCCGACTCTGGGTGGGTTATAACTTTCTCGACGATTTAACAGGCACGTCCTCAAGCATCCTGCATGGATACTCCCTAAAGGTGGGAGCGAGCTACTCCTTACTTGCGCTCTTCAGCTTAAACGCTGAGTTTTTGGCAAGTAATTATGCTAAATTTTCATACCAAGGAGCGGCCAGCATCAGCAATCCAGCTGGTAAAGTCAGTAATTCTCAGCTTCTCATTTCAATCGGAGTTCCGATCTACTTGTAGCAATAGCAGCGAGCTCTGAAACTCTGGACATTAAATGACTACCTTAAATACTCTAGAATGATTCGACGAAAAGCCTCAGACCTAAGAGCCCACTCCGTAAGAGCAGTCCTTCTCTTAGCCACAATTTGCGTGTCTCGGTCCACCCTAGGCTCTACTCTCGATTTAGAGATCGAGCCCTATTTTGGCGCTGCAGGCTGGGGTCACCTTAAGGTGTCATCTGGAGCAACCGACTTTTCTCAGCCCGCTCATCCCCACTACCCGCCGGTCAAAGCCTTTGATTTCACAGCTTCCTGGGGACTAGGCTTTCGACTCGGAGCGGTCCTCGAGGAGACTTACTTTGCATCCTTAGACTTCGTGCAGTTTCCAAGCATTAGCTCGCAAGACCCCCAAGCCCCCTCGTGGAGCAATACTCAGCTCGGTATCACTCTTGGTGCGCAACTCCCGGCGATCCCGATGCGATTTTGGATTGGATTTAACTTCCTCAACTCCGTCACACCCAACGAATACCTCGCCATCAGCAACATCTCCAAAGCAGTCGGTCTCCAAGGGACAGCGTTTAAAATTGGCTACAGTACTCGAATCTACTCCCCAGTCTGGCTCAATTTTGAAATGATCTACGGCCAATTCTCGAATTACTCATCTGGATCGACTCAGCCTCTTCCCAGCCTTACATCCACCTCTTATAATTATTTTTTATTGTCTTTAAGTGCACCCATCCGCTGGATGAGGATCTAAGGGGAGATCACTTTTTTTTCCGCTTTTTACCCTTAAGAGATCGCTCCACTAACGAAAGTGTCTTTTTCAATCGGGCAATATGAATAATCCCCGTCCCCGGAATAGTGAGGGGCGCAGTCGTAACACCGATCACGATGCCGGTACAAGTGGAACGAATTTGAGTCACAGTCTTACCGAAGGGATTCAGAATAGAGCCAATCAAATCCCCGGTATAAAGCAAATCCCCAGGCTTAACAGCAAGATCAAGAATCCCGCCCTTCTCCGCCCTCAACCACTCACTACCTTTGACAATCACTTGAAAAGGTGGGCGAACAAACTCCTCATCCGAGTGCCACATGCCCATCTCAGCGAGGACTTGGAGCACCCCGCGTAATCCAACCAATGAAATCTTTTGGGAAAACCGTCCTGTCTCTCCTGCTTCAAATAAGATTGTAGGAATCCCTGCATCCGTCGCCTCTCGCCTGAGAGAACCCCTCACTCCCGCTTGATCCACCAGCACCGTAGCTCCAAATGCACGGGCAAGCTTGCGAACTCTGGGCTGACCCATATCCCCTCGCACATGGGGCAAGTTAAGACGTCCACTCGCGGCTGTGTGAAGGTCGATCCCGAAATCACATTTTTGAACAATTTCTGTAAATAGCTTATGAGCAACCCGCTCCGCGTTATTCCCGTGTTTAACTCCCGGAAAAAAACGATTCAAATCACGATGATATAGTAGGTACCGGGACTGATTCAAGAAACCAGCAATATTCACCACTGGTACCGCAATTAACGTCCCCACCAAGCGTTCATGATCGACATCGAAAATGAGCCGTCGAACAATATCGGCCCCATTAATTTCATCCCCATGAATTGCAGCAAAAACAAACGCCGTAGGTCCAGGCTTCACCCCACGAATCACGGTGACAGGGATTTGAATGGCTGAGGACAAAAAAGACTCCGAAACCTTCAGGTAAATCTCCCGGGTCTCTCCTAAAGCCACTCGAATTCCGCTCAACGAAAAAATAGTGCTACTTGAGTCCATCTCTCATCTAGTATAGAAAATTCGGGCACACTATGAAGCAAAAATCTCCAGGTTCGCAAAAAGGACCACAAAAAACTCCCGTTACAAAACTAAAAGAGTCAAGTAAAGACCGAGAAAGTAAAGATTGGGAAGATGAACCTATCGAATCCTCAGAAGAGGACGAGGATGAATTAGAGGATCCAAGCGAGCCCACAGAATCAGAAATCTCATCCAGTCTCCCGACCACCTCTCTGCAATCAGAGACAGAGATCGTTCCTGCTCCTTCCAATGACCCACTCAAACGTTATTTACAGGAGATGAAAAACTACCCCCTCCTAGACCCCCAGGAAGAATATGCCCTAGCCATTCGCCTGAAAGACCATGGAGACTTGTCAGCGGCCAAAGCACTCATCACCGCAAATCTTCGACTGGTCGTTAAGATCGCTTTTGAATACCGAAACTTCTACTCAAATGTCCTCGATCTTATCCAAGAAGGAAATATCGGGCTCATGAAGGCGGTTTCAAAATTTGACCCAACCCAAGGAACCCGGCTCGGATATTATGCATCCTGGTGGATTCGCTCCTACGTTCTCAAGTACCTGCTCGACAATTTCCGGCTCGTCAAAGTGGGAACTACCCAGGCGCAGAAAAAACTTTTTTACCACCTAATGCGAGAAAAGGAAAAACTGGAGGCTCAGGGTCTCGTGGCTGGCCCCAAACTTCTTGCTGAAAAACTCAACGTCCGAGAAAAAGACGTGATTGAGATGGGCCAACGTCTGTCAGGACGAGGGGCAGAGACCTCATTAGAAGCCCCCGCTTACACCGATGCAGAGAACCAGACCTCTCACAAAGATCTCCTCGTAGACGGAAAAGAAAGCGCGGATGAAGTTCTCGGGCGCCAGGAACTCATACAAATACTAAAACAGCAGCTTCCCGAGTTTCAAAAGCAATTGAACGACAAAGAGCGCCGGATTTTAAGCGACCGACTTCTGGCAGAAGAACCCAAGACCCTGCAAGAGGTCGCCGACCTCTACGGACTAACTCGGGAGCGAGCTAGGCAGATTGAGGCGAAAGTCATCGATAAACTTCGCGAGTTTTTACGTCCCATCCTGGCACCTCAGTGAATGTCAACTTGGCGACTCCCTAAAGTACATACCCGCATGCTAGACAAAATGTCCTTTACACTGGCCTACGCATCGTGCTAATTCCTGACCGAAATAAATAGAGAAGAACTCTTCATTTTAATCATTTAGGTAAAAATCATGGCAGGAAAAACAGCAGTTAGAGAAAAAAAATCCCAAATCATCGCGAAGCACGCTCAAGGCGCAGCTGATACCGGTTCGCCAGAGGTTCAAGTTGCCCTCCTCACCTCCCACATCAATGAGCTGAACGAACATTTCAAAATCAACCCAAAGGATCATCACTCTCGCCGTGGTCTCCTCAAGATGGTAGGCCAGAGACGCCGACTCCTGACTTACCTCAAGACCTCGGATCAAAAGCGCTACACCCAGCTCATTCAGTCTCTTGAATTGAGAAAGTAAGCGCTGCTCCTGAACGTCATCCAGTATTTTTCATCGATTGCAAAGCACCTCTGTAGGAGGATATTATGATTCATCGTGTATCTTGTGAGATGGGCGGCAAGACGCTGTCCATTGAAACGGGCAAATTAGCCAAACAGGCAGACGGTTCCGTATTAGTCAGTTATGGTGATACCCGTGTATTAGTCACGGTATGCTCCAGCCACGAGCCCCGCAAGGGCGCAGACTTTTTCCCACTGACCGTAGAGTTTTCTGAAAAATTCTACGCAGCCGGAAAAATTCCTGGCAGCTTCCACAAGCGTGAAGGGCGCCCGACCCAAGAAGCGACTCTGTCGGCTCGAATGATCGACCGACCGATTCGCCCACTATTTCCAGAGGGTTACTTTTACGATACTCAAGTGGTTGCTTCAATCCTCTCAGTCGATCCAGATGCTGACGTTGACGTTGCAGCCGCCTTAGGCGCCTCTGCAGCACTTCATATCTCGGACATTCCATTCAGCGGCCCGACCGCTGCTTGCCGCATGGGACGGGTCAATGGCCAATATGTTGTCAATCCGACCTGGTCACAAATCGATACCGGCGAAACCGATATGGAAGTCCTGATCACAGGCACTAAAAACGCCATCATGATGGTCGAAGGCGGAGCCAGAGAACTTCCAGAGGAAGTAATCCTCGAAGGCATCGTGCACGGTCACAAAGAGATCAAAAAAGTCATTGAGATGGTAGAAGAGCTTCGCAAGCTCTGCGGGAAGCCAAAGCGCGTCTTCACTCCACACACGATTGAAACCAGCATCAAGTCTAAGGTTGAAAGTCACGCCAAGGAAGCCCTCCAAAAGGCGCTAAAAACCAAAGACAAGCAAGCACGATACGATCTCGTCGGAGCAACCAAAAAGGCCGTAATTGAAGCCATGGTTCCAGCCTCTGTGCGAGCATCCAATCCTGCGACTGCTGAGCAATTAGAGTCCGACGTCAAGGCTGCGTTTGAACTCCTCCAGTACAACCTGATGCGTGAGATGATCCTCACTGAAAAAGTTCGAATCGATGGACGAGACACCAAGACGGTCCGTCCGATTGCAGTTGAGGCAGGCTTACTCCCCAGAACCCATGGGAGCGCTCTTTTCACCCGAGGCGAAACCCAAGTTCTCGCCACGGTCACTCTTGGAACGTCAGATGACGAACAGATCGTCGACACGATGTTTCAGAATGCCATGAAGAAGTTTATGCTCCATTACAACTTCCCTCCCTTCAGCGTGGGAGAAACCGGAAGAATGGGCGGCCAAAGCCGTCGTGAGATTGGTCATGGAGCCTTGGCAGAGCGCTCGATTAAAGCGATGATGCCAGCCTACGATAAGTTTCCTTACACGGTTCGATTGGTCTGCGAAACCCTAGAAAGCAACGGCTCTTCCTCTATGGGATCCGTCTGCAGCTCCTCCATGGCATTGATGGACGCTGGCGTTCCCTTCAGTAAACCAGTCGCTGGAATTGCGATGGGTTTAATTAAAGAAGGAAGCCGAGTCGCTGTCCTCACTGATATTCTCGGAGATGAAGACCATCTCGGCGATATGGATTTCAAAGTCGCTGGAACTCGGGACGGTGTTACCGGGATTCAAATGGACATCAAAATTGAAGGCGTCGATGAAGCCATCATGAAGACTGCTCTAGCCCAGGCAAGAGAAGGTCGGATTCACATCTTGAATGAGATGAGTCATGCTCTCGAAACGCCGCGTACTGACATGTCCAAATTCGCTCCTCGAATCACCACGATGTCCGTTCCCGTGGATAAGATCCGTGAAGTGATTGGCTCGGGCGGCAAAGTGATTAAGGAAATTATCGCTCAGACTGGCTGTAAGATCGACATCAACGACGACGGAAAAATTAATATTGCCTCCAATGATGGCGTAGCAGCGCAAAAGGCAATTGACATGATCCGAAGTATTGTTGCTGAAGTTGAAATCGGCAAGATCTACAAGGGTCTTGTTAAAAAAGTTGTCGACTTTGGAGCCTTCATCGGAATTCTCCCAAGCCAAGACGGTTTGCTTCATATCTCCGAAATTGCCCATGAGCGGGTGAACAACGTGCTCGACTTCATGAAAGAGGGCGACGAGGTCGAGGTTAAGGTCATTGAAGTGGATAAGGCTGGAAAGATTCGTCTCTCCAGAAAGGTCCTTCTTCCTGCTCCAGAAGGCGCAGAAAGCCAAGGGGACCGTCCTTTTAGACCTCGAGGCGGAGACCGACCCCACTCAGGTGGTGGACGCGGCCCGCGCTCATAAGAGCGTCCAACTGAGTAAAAGACCTGCATAAGTCGGCGAAAAGCTCGTCAGACCACCCATTGGAAGATGGATGTACGGGTTCACACTCAAGTTGGGCATGACGTCCCAGGCCAGTCCTGGCTCTAGATCAAAAATCAAAGCACTCCAGCCAGATGAGCTACGCGAACGAACGTGGCTCATCTGGCTTTCAAAAAGGCAATTCAGCCCCAAAGAAGGTGCGAGCTGATAGAATAGATTAGGCCCGAGATACAGGTCCAGATCACTTCCATACCCCTGAACACTCAAGACATTAGCTCGAATCGAGCTTGATAGACCCAAGGCAAAGCGACTCTCGGGAATCGAATACGTGAGAGCCTGAACGCTCTGAATCCCGAGATTCAGTCCCGAATTCACCGATGCGCTGGATAATGGAAGGTGTAGTCTTGCGTCGACGTACAGATTCCAATTCTCACCACTGAGAAACGATCCATCAGCCAGACGAACAAAAGGGTCATGAATTTGCGTCGGAAACTGCTCAAGACCTCGCACACTCCAATAAGCATTTCCAGACAAAGTCACAAGCTCACTGAGGCGGTAGCCCACGCCGAGAAAATTACGTAGAAGAAGCGACTCCCGATATCCCGGGGCAACCGCCTGGAGAGAAGGACTCGAGATCATGCCAAAGTAATTTACTGTAATGTTTTTCAGAATATCACTCGGCTCAAACGTCTCCACCGCGTTTTTTTGAAACGAGCCTAGAAAGTTAGGCCTGGGGAACTCAGATCGGCCCGGATCCAAATCCAAACTCCCCGACTCGACCTCAGCGGGATCGAACACCTCCGTGCGGGCATCGGCCTGTGCCGGCTCGAACAACATCCACCCCACTGACAGCACCCCGACACGCATCCATGCAGACCGCCGCAACTCATTAAAATAACGCATGTTTCCCCCACGAACCTTTAAGCAAGCCGCCTGCCAAAGGAGGGAACTTGCAGAAGGGCGCCCGTGGGCTTTCCAGGATTCCCTTGACGCCTTGCCCCACCTCAGCTAACCCACGAAAGAGATGGCAAAAACAAAACGAGGAATCTTCATCACTTTCGAAGGAACCGAGGGATCAGGCAAGTCGACCCTCATCAGTCACCTCAGACAAGGCTTGGAAAAAGCTGGAAAAAAGGTGGTCTCTACCCGCGAGCCTGGGGGCAATCCCGTCTCAGAGAAAATTCGGGAGACCGTCCTCAACTTCCCGATGAACGCCTGGACCGAACTTCTCCTCTACGAAGCTGCTCGGTCTGAAAATCTGGCTCAGTTCGTTTTACCTGCACTGAGCGAGGGGAAAATAGTCCTCTGCGATCGATTTACCGACTCAAGCCTCGCCTATCAAGGCTATGCACGGGGGCTCCCCTGGAAAAAAGTTACACTTCTCAACGAGTTAGCCACCCAAGGACTCATACCCGATCTTACCGTCTTTCTAGACATTGATCCCGAAGTCGGGCTCCGGAGAGCTCAGGATGGCAATCGTTTTGAAGAAGAGGGAGTCAAATTCCAGGAGAAAGTCCGTCGGGGCTTCCTCAGAGCCCGACGCGAGAACCCCAAGCGTTGGCTTACGTTAAAAATCCATCACCAAACTCCTGAGCAGTTGACCAAAACTGTGCTAAAAGAGGTAGTCCGAAGATTTCGAGTAGTAACCCCATAGGAACTAAAACGCGTTGACCCAAGGCCCCAAGGATCTAAGCACCCCCCTCCTCAAACTCGAGACATTTCCTGAGTTGCTCCTGAAGCATCATGGGAAGGGGCTCTTTGCTCCTATTGCCCAATGGAAGAAATCCAATAAGACCCCCCCTGTTCTCCTGTTTACCGGCCAAGCGGGAATCGGAAAAAGGGCCATGGCGATGTTCCTCGCCCAATGGCTCCTCTGCGAAAATCCCGAGCCGCAAGGAAGTCCCGCCCCCTGCAAGAGCTGCCACTCCTGCCGAAGCTTCCTCGCCGGCAGTCACACGGCCTATACTGAGATCATTCCAGACGAGGACGCCGAGTCCCTAAAAATTGATCAGTTTCGAGAACTCAGAGCCACGGTCGGATTTGGGACCTACCACCATCAATTGCGGATCATTCTTATTCCACATGTGGAGCGGATGACTTTGCAAGCAGCTAACTCGATGCTCAAGCTCTTGGAGGAGACCCCAGCCGGCTGGCAGTTTTTACTCACCACCCATGACGCCACTCTCCTGCTTCCGACGCTCGTTTCCCGATGCCAGACGGTCAAACTTAAACCACTCCCACTCTTAGAGATTCAAAATCTTTTGATGGAACGAGGAATGAATCCTATCCAATCCCAAGTTTGTGCTGAGCTTTCTCAAGGGAGCTGGGATCGGGCTCTCAGCTTTGCCCAAGACGATCTTTGGAATAAAAGGAAAGAGGTTCTGAAGTTTCTCGAAGAACCCCACTTGCACTTGAACTCGCTCATTGATTGGGCAGCACAAAAAAATTCAAATTTCGAAACCCTCGTCGACTTCCTGGAGCAACTCACCTCCGACCTATTGAATTGGGCCTCACAAGTCCCTCTCGAGGCTCCAGAGCAATATGCATGGAAAACCCCCGACGCCAGATCTGAGCTGGCCGCTCAGGCTCGGAGTCAGATTCAAAAACAAGGTAGCCTCGAAATGGCGCGGACTTTTTGGCTCGATCAAGCAGAACGCCTCGGGCAAAGTCGACACGAGATCCATCTTCCACTCAACCGTAAGGTACTCATTCAGGACGTGCTTTTTCCTTGGATTCACCCCGGAATCAAGAACGTCGGCTCTCCAGATTTGGCGGGGCCTCGCTTATGATTTCAATCAAGAATGCTGGAAAAGAATTTCAGGGTCGTTGGATTTTTCGAAATCTTTCCTTAGAAGTTCCTGAGGGCGACTCAGTCGTATTAATCGGTCCGTCGGGAAGTGGCAAAAGCATTCTATTAAAAACGATCGCTGGACTGATTGCACCGACTGAGGGTGAAATTCAAGTTTCGAGCAAAAACGTGGGAATGCTTTTTCAGAAAAACGCTCTCTTTGACTCGTTAACCGTCGAGGAAAACCTTCTATTTCCTTTGCGAGAAGTTAAAAAAATTACCGGTCCTCCTGCGCAAGAACAAGTCACGAGATTTCTTGAGCAAGTCGGACTCGGAGGTTGCGAAAAGCTCTTCCCAGATGAGATCTCTGGCGGCATGCAAAAGCGCCTTGGGATCGCACGTGCCCTCATCGTTCAGCCCGAGGTCATCCTCTACGACGAGCCCACTGCAGGGCTCGATCCCATCACCTCAAAAAAGATTGCCGAACTCATCCGTAAACTGATGAAGGAAACTCGCAGTACTCTTTTAACCGTGACCAACGACATGCAGCGAGCCTACCAGATCGGGAACCAAATTTTTCTCCTCGCCAATGGAAAGTTGATTCCTGGAGGAACTCCCCAACAAGTTCAAATCACTGGCGACCCCATGATTCGACAATTTATTTACGGCCTCAAATCAGGTCCTCTCACCGGAGGTATCGCATGAGTATTCGTTTTGAGCAGGTATCAAAATCCTTCGGCTCTAAGCGTGTGCTCGATGGAGTGTCTTTCGAAGTGGAGCGGGGCGAAATTCTTTTTATCTTAGGGCGCAGCGGGATGGGCAAATCAGTAACCCTCAAGCAGATGATTGGCCTACTCAAGCCTGACTCGGGACACATCTACGTTGATCATCAGGACGTCACTCAGCTTGACGAGAACCAACTTGCCCGGGTCCGTCAAAAATGCGGAATGGTGTTTCAGCACCCTGCACTTTTGGACTCCCTCACAGTTTATGAGAACATTGCATTTGGACTAAAGACGGTCCAGTTCATCCGAAGCGCTGGGGGAGCGCTCCCCGAGGAAGAAATCAAGAGACGTGTAATTGAAAAACTTGCACTCGTGCACTTAGGTCCTGAGATTTTAGATCGACTGCCCTCGGAGCTTTCCTACGGGATGCAAAAGCGAGTCTCCTTGGCTCGCACTCTGGCGCCCAATCCCTCGTATCTCCTCTTTGACGAACCCACCACTGGGCTCGATCCCATTACTACCAATGCGGTCAATGATCTGATCCACGACCTATCAAGAAAACTCCAAGTCACCAGCCTAGTTGTTTCCCATGATATGGCCTGCGCCTTAAAAATCGCCGACCGAATCCTAGTTTTAGACCATGGTAAAATTTTAGCTCATACGAGTAATGAACTCCTGAAACTTTCTCAAGAACCATTGATTCAGGACTTTTTATCCGAGACCTTAGCTCTCCTTCCTCCTGAGGAACGGTTTGATTCACTCGCTGGGGTTAGGCAATGATGGCCTTTTTTCAGGAACTGGGAGCAACCAGTTTATTTTTTGTCCGGGTCGTTCGTACGCTCTTTTCGACTCAGGGTAATTTTCAGCCTATTCTGGCTCAGATCGCTTTCGTTTCTTACCGATCGCTCTCGACAGTGCTCTTTGCCGGAGTTTTTGTCGGGGCTATTTTAGTTCTCCAAATCGACCTGATTCTCGCAAAATATGACGCAGAGATTTTTCTTGGGGGACTTAACACCTCTACCGTGATTCGAGAAGTCGGACCCCTGATCATTTCATTTCTGTTAGCTGGAAAAATTGGCGCCTTCACAGCCGCAGAGCTCGGCACTATGCGAGTTACTGAACAAATCGACGCCATCGAATGCCTTGGCACCAACCCCATTCACTATCTAGTCGTACCACGCCTATTCGGCATTATCTTATCGAGCCTGATTCTACTCTTTTTGGGCCTCTTAATCAGCGTCGGGGGTGCCATGGCTGTGGCCTGGTTTGCCTGTGGCATCAACACTCTTGAATTTGCTTCGAGTATTCCCAAATTTGTTTCGGTCAGTACCTTTTTCGCTGCACTCTTCAAGGCTCTGATTTACGGAGCGATCGTGGCCACTGTTTCCTGCCATCGGGGCTTCACAGCATCCGGCGGAGCTCGGGGCGTGGGTCAGGCAGTCACTCAGGCGGCCATCTACACCAATCTCTACATCTTGTTTGCTAATTTTGGCATCACTCACCTTCTTGATCTGGCAGAGAAACTGACTCAGAGTGCCCTGGGAGTCTCGCCATGAATCAATCGCTGGTTTGGGTCAGTATTATCCAACTTTTCTTCAAGACCTTGCTGAACCTTTTCCAACCGAGCGCATGGCGTCGATCTGAGATCATGCAATCTATCATTCAGAGTGGAATTAAAAGTATCCCAATCGTCGTTCTTTCCACTGCCTTTGCTGGTGTCGTGGTCACCCAGCAAATCGCTTGGCACATGGACTTGGCACTCCACGATGTTTCCATGATTCCCGGATTTACGGGTCAATTTATTTTTCGAGAACTAGGAATTGCGATTCCAGCCTTACTACTCGTATCCAAAGTAGGTGCCTCCATTACTGCTGAAATAGGAACTATGAAGGTCACCGAGCAAATCGATGCTCTCAAACTGCTGAGAATCGACCCAGTGGAGTATCTGGTTTTCCCACGATTCATTGCTGGGATCGTCTCCAGTGCATGCCTGACCCTCTTGGCCGTCGCCGTAACACTCTGCTGCTCCGGCTTGGTCGGAGTTTTAGGATATAATTTTGGTATCCTTGAGTTTTTAAATGGGATGAAGCATTTTATCGGAGTCGCAGACTTGGCGTGCGCCCTCGTCAAAGGAGTGGCCTTCGGTTCGCTAATCCCGATCATTTCATGTGCCTACGGATTCCGCTGCGAGGGTGGGGCTCAAGGGGTGGGGACAGCAACAACCCAAGCCGTAGTCTCGGCCACAGTCGCCATTATTATTTTGGATTTTTTGATTACTTATCTGTTTACGTGGTTTTTATGAGCGAGAAAGGGACGAAAAATATGAAACTATCAAACGAAGTCAAAGTAGGAGGGCTGATCTTCTCCACGGGCCTTTTAGCCCTGCTTTTTGCCTGGATCGTCGGAGTTCAAAACCCCTTTCAAAGATCCACCTCATTCTACGTCACTTACCATTTCGCAGGAGGAATTGAAGTTGGATCTCCCGTGCGCGTCTCAGGAATCAAAGTAGGGAAGGTTGAAAAAATCGATTTTTTTGCGCCCGTAGATCTGAGCACCGTGGCACTCCAAGAACCAGGGAGCATTGAAATCCTCGACGGGAAAGCCATTGTGCCACTGAAGGTGAAAATATCCGTCCGCAAGGAGGCCCTCCTAGGAGTCCGGCAGGATAGTCGATTTTATATCAACTTGGCGGGCATCATTGGAGAGCGGTACATTGAAATCACCCCCGGCCACCTCAAATCTCCTCAAATCCAAGGAGGAGAGGTCGTTGCCGGTATCGATCCCCCACGCGTCGACCAACTTATCTCCCAAAGTTTCGATTTGGCGGGCAAAATCAAAGACATAATCGATGAAAACAAAGGTGATATTACCAAGTCTATTGAATTACTTTACAAGCTCAGCGGCAATCTAAACCATACCTTAGCCTGGGTGGACAAGAGTGCGCTATTTAAGTCCGACCTATCGAAACTCGTTGGTAATCTCATCGCCATTACCGGCGACGTCCGCAAGGTATCTGACCAAATTCACTCTCCCGAAGGTGAAAAAACTCTAAAGCTCCTCTATCAACTCCTCTGGCGTCTCGAACCAATTGACTCGGGAGCGATTAAAAGCTTTTTCCAAAAGGAAGGGGTCAAGGTACAATTCTTCTAGATATGAGCGAAACCCGAATAGACCTCTCCGTGATTGTTCTCACTTCACCTGGCGACTTATCTTGGACCAAGCTCGTCCAGGATTTTTCGCTCTTCTCCAATGATTCGGAGATGATTTTAGTGGGCTCCAAACCTCAATCCGACCTCGTGGAGAGTTCAGCTAAGAAGTCGGATGCGTCCGATCGAACTTTTTGGCTTCATGCGGCAGAAAATCGAGCTACCCAGCTTAACTTGGCCCTTCAAAAATGCAAGAATCGATGGGTTTGGATGCTCAACTCCGACTGTCGGGTCTCCTCACAGACGCTCACCGCGCTCGAGACTTCGATTACAAAAAAACCTTCCGCCATTCACTACTTTGATCTCGACCTCATCACTGATGGCCCCCGTATCGCCCGAGTGAACGCACTCGGAGCCTGGCTCCGTTCCCGACTCCTCGCCCTCCCCTTCGGCAATCAAGGTATCTGTGCCTCGCGTGAAACCTTAGAGAAAGCTGGCGGGTTTGATCCGCGCCTCAACGAGAACGAAGACGTCCAACTCATCTGTCAGGCCAAACTCAATCGAATCGAAATCCAGCCGGTCGCCTACCCGCTCACCACCAGCAGTAAAAAATATTCCCACCAAGGGTGGCTGGTCACGACGGGCCAGGAAATCCGAGAATCCTGGAGTAAGACCTTTCCGAGCTACTTCAAGTACCTGAAGAATCGCTGGTTAGGTTGACTTCAATAATTTTTAACTAGACTTAATGTAAAAATACATGTAATTCAACCCAGTCTTCGAGATAGATAACAACAAAAATGGTTGATATGAATAGTTTTAAAACCTTATTTACTCTCTTCTGTATGTCTTTATTTTGCGGAACGATTCAGGCTGCAAACATCGATGATGAAGCAATCGAGAGAGAACTTAAGAAAAAGCTCCTTCCAGTTGATTACGCAAGAATTCGTTCAGAATACCTAAAAGATCAAGCCCTGATTGATGCTGAAAATACTGCGCCTCCCGAAAAAGAAGGGCTGATCACAAAATGCCTTTTCAATCAGAATCCTAACGAAGGTTACGATACTCCTACTGAGTCCATGGTCGAAACTGAGAAGAGAATCAAACGCGAAGAGTCCGAATACCAAGCGATGCTCGAGGTAGAGCGTAAGATTCTAAAGGAACTCAAAAAATTCGCTCATGAGCATCCAAGCCGATCCAGTGAACTGAAAGCACTGATCAGCAGCTGGAGAAAAAAAAGGGAGCTGCCTCGACATCGGAATATTTGGCCATCGGACCTTGCCGAAAGCATGGCTCAGCTACTAATTGAAAATGAAGACACTGCGGGCGCCCAAAAACTGCTCGATCTTTCCCTTTCATCTCCGGCTCAAGCGGGGGACTCCCAATATTTATCTTCGGGACTAATTCTGGTCGATTACTATAACGAAATCGTTGCGGCCTCGAGCGACACTGTGCCTTCTTCTGTGTTATTTTCAGCTGTAGTTACGTCGATCAGTTATTTTGACCGCTCATCAGACAGCTTTGAATATGCTCTAGAAATTGCCAGTTCGTTGAAAAATGCGCGAGACATGATGGTCCGTTGGCCCCTCTCCCCCATCTCATTGATAAAAGACCTTTACTACCCTGAGCAATCCCTTTTAAAAATCGTTTATTCTAGAAACTTCGTCGATCGACTTCTCAAAGACGTCCAGAACTTAAATAAAATTTTTAAAGCAGTCGAATTCAACGGCAAGATCAAAGACGGAAAGTTCCAAGAAGGTGATCTTGCAGGTGCGCTTTATGATGCCGGGTTCTACGGTGTCTGGGGTCACTGCGGCGCTTATTCTCAATACATCTGGGTCAATCCTCAGGGCTATATTGTCCGAGTCAAATTCAACCCAAATGTGCCTCGCTGGGAATATACGGTAGGACTCACCTTGAACAACCCGCTTGAATGGTCGCAAAACAACAAGAAAAAGGCGGTAGGGAAAATACGTTGCCGAACCGTACCTCACGCTAAGGGTTCTGGGTACTCATCCGAGATGTTACCAGCGGACTATCTCGTCACGTTCGCACCTAACGAGGTGTTCAAGATTGCCGTTGAAGAAAATGGCCTGGTTACAATCATGCCGGCTTTTAAGTTCCCTTTTTACTGGTTCAATCCAGAACTGAATATGGACTCTCAATTAGGCAAAAGTCATCGTGAGCTGAAAAATGTAGGACTCAAAACGAAGGCTGGGATCGACTTTTCTAAAATCGATTCGCTGTGTAGCTTTTAAATTTTACTTAAACACCGACCGACGATAGCACTTGTTTAGTCCCGAAACGATTTGTATGATCAAATCGTTTTGACTGATCTACCCAGACCGTCCAGACTTGGACCCAACGGAGGCTTTATGTCGTTAAAATTACTCACTATTAGTCCCTGCATTCTATCTCACCCTTGGTATCAACGATGGGAAAAGGGAGAAGTCAGTCGCGACGCTCTCCGCACTTACGCTGGTCAATATTACTGGCAGGTCTCCCATTTTCCCCGCTACTTGAGTCGACTTCACTCTCAAATGGAAGACCTGAGCCAAAGACAGGTCATTCTAGGGAACCTCTTAGACGAAGAAAATAAGAATGCCCCTCACCCTGAGCTTTGGCTAGACTTTGCTGAAGCGCTCGGCCTTGACCGGATGAGCGTCATGCAAAGCCAGCCCGGTGAAGCGGTCAGCAAACTCGTGGCCGCGTTTCAATCTCTGGTGAGCTCAAGCCCTGAAGAAGGGCTCGGCGCAATCCTCGCCTACGAATCTCAGGTGCCCGAGGTAGCTCGATTTAAGAGCGAGGCGCTGAAAAAATACTATCTTCAAGATGCCCAGGCATCCCAAGGGCTCAGATTTTTTGAAGTTCACGAAAAAGCTGACATTTGGCACACCCAAGAACTTGAAAGCTTGATTACTCGGCTTTCGCCAGAGCAGAAAGAGCGGGCTCAAAACGCCGCAAACAGCGCTTGCTCAGCGCTCTGGGAGTTTCTGGATGCGATGCCGGCCTAAGAGTTAGATTTAGTTCAACGAAGCTGAGCGTGAAATAATTCCACTTCTCGCTCAGCCAACTCAAAACTAAAAATCTCGAGATCTTCACGCATGTGGATCTCGGAACACGTGCCAGAGAGAGGCACAACACCAATTTGCGTTAGAAAACGAAAGAAGACCTGAGCTGCAGTTTTACCATGGGACTCCGCAATTTCCTGAGTCATTGCGCTCTCTAAAATCTGCGGATTTGCCGTCAGCGTCCAAAAACTTTGGTACTCAATATTCCGGTGCTTGCACCAAAGTCTGAGCTCCGCGTCGTAATCTGTATCGCGGTAAAAACGATTCTGAACCACACTGGGCTTGACCGTGGAGTGTTCATAAAGTGCTTTGAGCACTTCCAAATCATAGCAATTACTGATTCCAAGTATTTTTGCACTACCTTGAAAATAAACCGCCTCCATGGCCTTCCAAACTTCCATCATTTGGCTCCACTGACTCAAGGGTGAATGCAAAACAAAGGAGTCCACGTAATCGGTTCCCAAATTCTTTTGGGATGAGGCGAGTGACTGCGCAACTTGAGCCGAAAGCGGTGCACTCGGATCATAGGGAAGATGGGCGGGGTCTTGGCCAGAAATCGGCGTAAACTTAGTTTGAATAAACAAACGATCGCGCATCACGCCCTGAGCCTGAAGAATCCTCAACGCAGCACCCACACCTGGCTCATGATAGTGCTTGGGCTGGCCGGCAGTGTCGATGCCACGAAATCCCGCAGTGATCGCTTGAACGACCCGGTCACACGTCTGCTCTTTTTTCCAGGCAGTTCCATAAATTAGCCGGGGCATTTTTACTATCGGGCTATTTTGCATTTTCATTTCCTCATGAAGGGGGGAGAGGCCGCGCCCTAGAACAACTTTTAGAACCCTACCCTATGCTCTTAGACCACTCAGTACGATGTCGAATTTCTTTTTCTAGCCTATTTTTTTCAAGCTGTGCATCGCTCTCGCCTAGTCCTAGCTCCTGGGCCCAAACTTTCGACAAGCGATCCGCCCAAGGAAGTCCGTGATCCTTCCGTGAAGCAAAAAGAGCAGTCCGCCTCAGGTAGAAATCTTCGAGATGAAAAACCATTTGGGTCCGCATCGCAAATCTGAACTGAGCCTCAAGATAAGGAAAACCCTCCGGGTCTTTAAGGACAGACCCTCCCTCCACTTGATGAATTTTTAGAATCTCCTCAGCTTCGGCCCCATAGAGACTCACCAATTCTGCCGGCAACGCTGTTTCTCGAGAGCTAGCCTGCGTCGCCAGCCTTTCAAAAACCTCAGGTGTTGCGCTTGGATTAATAGGAACTCGGGTCTCCGGTCGCGTCAAATGTTCAGGTAGATGGAGCTTCAAATTTTTCTTAGAATCAATACTCCATTGCTTGAGTGTAAAATCTACAATTTCTTCAGCCATTTTACGATGAGTTGTGTACTTTCCACCCGCTACCACCACCGTACCGCCTGGTCCTCGGTCAATATGATGCTCACGACTCACTTTTTGAAGCGAAGCACTACTCGGATCAGAATGCGGGCGTGCAGCTTTCTGCTGACCCTCGCTTCCGGCTAGGCTTGCAGAAGGCCCCACCAACGGTCTCACCCCCACATATCCACTTAAAATATCTGCTGCGCTGAGTTTCAAACTCGGAAAATATTTATTTAATAAATCTAAAAGATACTTAACATCCTCATGAGAGATCTCAGCTTTTTCAGGCTCGGGAGGCGTGGGCCCATCAGTCGTGCCCACGATCACAACACCAGCGCCATAATCAGGCCGGGGAATGACAAATGAAATTCTACCGTCGTCGGGGTGACTCATCACCATGGCACCAGGCAGCGGAATTCGCTTGAGATCGAAAATCAAGTGAACCCCTTTGCTCGGATTGAGCCAGGGTCCCCAATCCTTTGAAAGGGAGGTCCCCAGTTGATCCGTCCACGGCCCAACACAGACCACCGTTCGAGTCGCTTTCAGATCGATGACAGGTTCATTGGCTCCATTCGGACTTCCGAGATCCCGGATCCGAAATCCGCTAATCCAGCCATCGCTCCAAAGAGGCTCTACTGCCTCCACGTAATTCGCGACCGCAGCTCCCCCTTGTGAGGCTGAGTGAAGAATCTCCACCGCAAGCAAGTCATCCCACATGGATGCGTCGAAATAGCAGAATCCCCCTTTGAGCCCTTCGGACTTTAAGAAAGGAAGCTCCCGCAGCATGGCCTTACGTGAGAGATTTCGATGAAACCCGGGAGCTCTAAACAAGGCCAGAAGGTCATAGAGCCAGAGGCCAAGACCCAGGATCCCTCGTCCTTTAGATTCGCCCGCGTAAACTGGCCAATAAAAAGGAAGCGGCCTGACCAGTGCTGGAGCTGTCTTTAGCAAGAGAGCTCGCTCGGAGAGGGATTCAAAAACGAGTCGAAACTCCAATTTTTCTAGGTACCGGAGCCCACCATGAATGAGTTTAGAACTTCGTGAGGATGTACCAAAGGCAAAGTCATTCTTCTCAACGAGTGCTACTTTGAGTCCACGAGAAACGGCATCACGTGCTACTGCAGCGCCCGTGATCCCACCTCCTACAATTAATAGATCGAAGGTCTCAGTCCGAAACCTCTCTAGGGCTTTCTCGCGGGTTCGAAAAGAGAACTCTCTCCCCATTGCTACTCTACTTCTGATTTTCTGGTGACCGAAATCCCCAGTTCAACCAGCTGTTCTGGGCTCACATGCGAAGGGGTTTCAGACATGAGACAATGTCCCTTTTGAGTTTTCGGAAAGGCCATTACGTCTCGAATAGGTCCTACACCGCAAAGAAGGGCCGCCAAGCGATCCACACCGAAAGCAATCCCGCCATGAGGTGGAGTGCCATACTGGAGGGCTTCTAGGAAGAATCCAAATTTCTCTTTAGCTTCATCAGGCGACAACCCTAAAATTTTAAACATGGCCGCCTGAACATCGGGTCGATAAATTCTCAGACTACCGCCGCCGATTTCAACGCCATTCAGGACCATATCGTAGGCTGAGGCTTGAATCTGGTCCAGGTTCCGTCCCGCAACAAAGTCTTCAAAAAACTCGGGACGGGGAGAAGTAAACGGATGATGACAAGCGTAATATCTCCCCTCTTTGTCATCAAACTCAAGGAGAGGAAAATTAACAACCCAAAGGAAGGCCGGCTTACCTTCACCCACCTTGGGAATCATCCCCAACTTAGATCCCAACTGAAGACGAAGGGCACCGAGCGAGTCAAAAACCACCTTGTTTCGGGTATCCGCGACGATTAAAACAAGGTCGCCCTGCTTTAAATGGAGCGTATCGGCGAGGGACTTTTTCTCACTCTCGGAAAAGAACTTCGCTGCGGGAGATTGGAGTTCGCCATTGGCCTGAACTTTGATCCAAAGAAGTCCCTTCGCTCCAAAGCTACTCGCGTGAGACTGCAAATCATCGAGATCTTTTCTGGAGAATCGTTCGGCCTGAGCCGGAACGACGATCCCTCGAACCGAGCCCTTCCTATTTTGCGAGCTTGGGGTCAGTGCGCTCCGGAAAACCTGAAACTCACTCTTCTCGAAAACCCCGGATAAATCAACCAACTCCAAACCAAATCGAACATCGGGCTTATCGCTACCGAAGCGGTTCATGGCCTCAGAATAGGGCATGCGCGGGAATGGCAGAGTAATTTCTTGCCCTAGAGTTTCTCGCCAAAGCTTTGCAATCATGGACTCCAGGATAGGGAAAAAGGCTTCCTCATCGAGGAATGATACCTCAATATCGATCTGAGAAAATTCAGGCTGGCGATCGGCCCGCAAGTCCTCGTCTCGAAAGCAACGAGCAACTTGATAATAACGATCCATGCCACTGATCATGAGAAGCTGCTTCAAGGTTTGCGGAGACTGCGGAAGAGCATAAAAACTGCCCAAATTGAGCCGACTTGGAACGATAAAATCTCTAGCCCCTTCAGGGGTAGATTTATAAAGTATCGGAGTCTCGACTTCGATAAATTGATTTTGGTCGAGATGATTTCTCACGATAGAAAGCATGCGGTGACGCATGAGTAAATTTTTCTGAAGGATGGGGCGGCGCAGATCCAAATAACGATACTTCAGACGAACTGGCTCGGCCACATCGAGATCTTCTTCGATTGGAAAAGGGGGAGTCTTAGACTCAGAGAGAATTTCTAAATCAGTACAGACGACCTCAATATCACCGGTAGGCATTTTCGAGTTAGTCATGCCCGAGGGGCGCTGACGAACCTGCCCTTGGCACCAAATCACGTATTCAGATCGAATTCGGCCGGCTAAATCATGCGCTAGATCTCCGCCGGCAAGGGCTGGATCAAAAACGATTTGAGTAAGACCGTAGCGATCCCTGAGGTCAATGAAAATTAACCCCCCATGGTCTCGACGTTTCGCCACCCAGCCACACAAGGTGATAGTTTGTCCTAGATGAGCTGCGTTTAGTTGGCCACAAGTATGAGATCGTACTGTTCTTTTTTTGCTCATCTTCCGCTATTAACACTGCAAAACTTGAAACTCAATCCCCAAACGGCTCAGTTTTGCTACGCAGCGCCTTGCCTAGGATGGCCGGCCTGAGCAATCACTTCCTGCAACTGATCTAGTGTGTAGGGCTTTCCTAAAAACCACGCTCCCGGCATATGGCTGGCACGACTTGCGCCCTCTTGTGCAGCCGAGAAAACCACGGTCGAAGGGACACGACCAAATCGATTCAGAATGTTTTGATAAACCTCTTCGCCAGTCATCCCCGGCAGGGTCAAATCTAAAAGCATCACATCGGGCCAAGTGTGGGCCAGGTATTCGAGAACTTGCTCACCTGACTCGACCAAGTCAGCCTGATACTGGAAGGACTCCAAAACCATGGCCAATGTCTCTCGAATCGAATAGTCATCTTCCACGACTAAGATCCGCATGTATGCTCCCCATGTAGAAAAAATCGCGTTGTAAATCTTGGCATAGGTACTCACTTAGTTACTGTCTCAGCAAATCAGCTCGACATTGAGGGTTTGTTTTTGCATATTTAGAGCCAGATTTCCAACTTTTAACAAAAAAAAGCAAAAAGAAACCCTGATGAAACAGAAAACGACTGAAATTCGAACGCGAAAATCTCCCATCCAACGCAAGGCCCCATCTGCCCGAGGAGAGCGCTTCCGCGAGGAAACGGACTCACTCGGAAGTATTCGAATCCCCGCGCTAGCACTGTATGGATCTCAAACTGAACGCGCGTTAAAAAATTTTCAAATCTCCGGAAGGACCGCTCACCCAGCCTTAGTGCGTGCCTATCTCAGAATCAAATACGCTGCAGCTGAGGCAAACTATTCGTGCAAAGTTATCACTGCCTCTCAATCACGGCTGATCCGAAGCACTATCCAAGAACTCCTCAAATTCAAAGAGCAAGACTGGCCGGCTCTCTTTCCCATTGACCCCTATCAAGCCGGCGCCGGAACCAGCCAAAACATGAACATCAATGAAGTCATTGCAAATATTGCAAATCGAAATGCGGGAAGCCCTTTGGGGAGCTACTCCCCCATTCACCCAAATGACCATGTCAATCGCTCCCAATCGACCAATGATACTTTTCCCACTGCGATGCGGTTGGCACTTCTAGAGACTTCTTCCTCTCTCGTTGCAGAACTGAGAGAGCTTTCGAAATCCTTCGCAAAAAAAGCAAAGAGCTGGCAACTCATTCCAAAGTCGGCTCGTACGCACTTACAAGACGCCGTACCGATGATGCTTGGGCAAGAATTTGCAGCCTACAGCTTGACTCTCTCCAAGTGTGCGCGGTGGATTGAAGCAGCCAGAGATCCCCTCAGAGAGCTAGGCATCGGAGGAAGCGCTGCGGGAACAGGGCTCACCGTTCCAATCGGATATACGAAAAGAATTCGCAAAGAACTAGAAAGCCTCTGCGGTGAAAAACTCAGGATTGCACCTAATCTCTGCGAGGCCATGCAATCTCAAGCACCCATCACTTACTATTCATCCTCCCTCAGAATCGCTGCAATCGAGCTAACGCGCATCTGCAATGACCTGCGCCTACTGGCCTCCGGGCCATTGACCGGGCTTTCAGAAATTTTCCTACCCGCCGTCCAACCCGGGAGCAGCATTATGCCCGGAAAAGTGAATCCATCCATCTTAGAAATGGCGAATCAAACCTGGTACTCGGTGCTCGGCTACGACCAAACCACCGCTTTGGCAACCCAGGCAGGCCAATTAGAACTCAACGTCATGATGCCCATCATGGCCTACTCCGCAATCGAAGCCACCGAGATCAGCACTCGCGCACTCCAAACCCTTCGACTCAAGTGTATCGACGGGCTCGAAGCAAACTTACCCCGCCTCCGCGCCTACTTCGAAAGCACCCCGCAAATTGCCACCGCCCTCAGTCCGAAACTCGGCTATCAAAAAACAGCTGCATTAGTGAAGGAAGCTCTGAATTTGGGAATTCCAATCGTAGAGCTGATTCGCAAGAAAAATCTATTGACGGAGCAAGACCTCAGCCTATTGCTCGACGCTCGAGCTCTGACGGGTTTTAAGCCGATCGATCTCCCCTAGAATGGTTTGCTCGTGAGCCTCGAAGGAATCGCCATCCTCCTCATACTCTAATTCTGGGTGAGCTTCAGGCTTGCATCCAAGAAGACCTGGCCCTGAGCCAATTCGCACGTGAAAATGATTCGAATGCCCAGGCATGTGGCGAATAAACCGATGAAACGTGTTCCACTCCGGATCGTTACCAGAATATCGGTGATTCAACTTAGAAATGTGCTCTCTACCGAGAAAAACTACCTTCACGCAGGCCATTGGATTTTTAAAAATCTTTTTCAAAAACCACCAATTTTTTTCAACATCAAATTTGCGATGAAACTGCAGGGGAGATGCCTGCCCCGGAACTAGAGTCAAAAAACCAATATCTGCATCTTGTCCTGTCGTGTGAGAGGCGTGTCTCCGAGTTCCCGAACGACCAAAGAGGCAACCACCCCTCGGACCTGCGACATCTCCTAGAAGTAAATGACCTTTAGAATATTCCTCTAATGGAAAAGACTTAGACACCTCATGCCCCAGCCATTCTAGCAATCCTGCCATCGCATCAGTCCCAAAATAAGTGCATCTCTCTGGCGACTGGACAAAAATCCGATTTTGCTGACTTGGAACGATCGGACGACCATTCACCAAGAACCCATTATTGACCGTACAATAAGCTTGTTCTCCTTTGCGACTGATTTGCTCGTTAAGGAAAGAAAGAACGTCGCCAATTTTACCAGAAGCAGAGGATTCAATATACTCTCTTTGCTCAGGCGTCATCTCGTGACAAAAGCCGTGAGAGACTCGCTCTCGAGAACAGGCTTTGAATTTTCGTTTTCTTCCAGGTGCTGGTAACGCTGCGCAACACTGGTGACGATTATGTAAAAAATCAGGGTTCCATTGAGCACAAAACTGAGGAGATGGCTCGCTCATCGAACTCTTGAGGGGATCTGACACGGGATCGCAAGATGCAAATCGAGGCTGATAGAGAACTCCTGAAGTCGACGCAATAGCATCAACCCCCGAGAAAACAAGAACGCTAAGAAACAGGAGAAACTGCAACCGAAACCGGTCCAGATACCGAAAATGAAGCTGAAATTTGGATGTCACTTAAAAACCTTAAATAAAATTCATGTCTGAGTCAACCCAGACCCTGATTAATTGCAATAATCGCTCAAGATCGTCGAGCTCCCGCGACCAGTACTGATGAGTTTGGAACTGCGGAAAAGTCTTGGGGAATACTGGATCATCCCAACGCTTCGCAATCCAAGCAGAATAATTAATAATCCTCATTGCCCTCAGGGGTTCAATCAGTCTCAGAGTCCGTCGATCGAAGTCTCGAAAATCTTCGTAACCTTCTAGTAAAACATTTCTCTGATGAACTGCTTCAGCATCTCGCCCTGGTACAATTAACCATAGATCTTGCACTGGGGGTGCGTTGACCATATCGTCAAAATCTAGGAAAAAAGATCCAGATGTGTTCCAAAGCAAATTCCCCAAATGACAGTCACCATGGACTCGCTGATATTGAGAGGAACTAAACCAAGGCTCAATTTGAGTGCATATTTCTCGCACTACAGCCTGATAGCGACTTTCAAACTCCATGGGAATCCATCCCCCACGAACCAGAAACTCTAAGTTCGAAATTCCGTAGAGCTCCGGGGTCAGAGAGGGCCGAAACTGAGCCACTCGAGAGGCCCCTACATTATGAATTCGAGCTAAGAGCCGACCCACTTGCCTGAGCTGATCTTCCGAAAGCTCATCGGGTGCGCGGCCACCCACTTTGGGAAAAATCGAGTAGTAAATTTCACTTCCTGGGATTTGATGAAGCGTTTTGCCATCAGTAAATCTGAGGGGGGCAATCGCTGGGATCTCCTGCTCGTTCAAATCCATCAAAAATTGATGTTCCTCCAAGATCTGAGGCTCCGTCCATCGGCCAGGTCGATAGAACTTAACAATACGCCTGTCTAACTTAAGGACCGATGCCGAACTCTCCTCACTCAGACCCTGGCCGTGCTGCAAACCCTCGGGAAACACCTCAGATTCAAGCTCAACATCATAAACTCGATTTTCAAAGCTGTTCAGCGTTAAACACCTTCCCGTGCATACCAACCCCGAGGACTCAACAGCAGCTAGTACTCGTTCCGGAGTTAACTCAAAAAAGAATCCCTTACTGTGATTGTCGTGACTCATTCACTCTCCGTAGGACCGGCGTTTTTTAGTTTTTTGAGGAGCTGATCCACCGGGGTATCTAAACTCTTCTCGCGATTACAACTCTTGCAAGCTGGAACCACATTTCCTGGCTGACTCTTTCCCCCTCGGGCTAGCGGCACGACGTGATCCAGCGTGAGTTGCGAGGACGCAAACTTCTTTTGGCAATAGTAGCAAACCCCTAAATTCACCTGATTGAGCCACCATTGAGACTTTCTCAGCTTGCGAGCCCTCTCTCGCTCCCGTTTTAGGCGCTGAGGGTCTACATCGTCTTCATTGAGCAGATAAAACGTTTCTTTTTTGGTCATTGGGCAGATTCACATCTTAGCACTTCTTTGCCGCCCAGCCAATCCCTGTCTGAGAACACCAGCGGTTGACTCGGCTTGCAGGTAACGATATACATGAGCACTTAAAATGATTCATATTACCAACGTTTCCAAGCAGTACGGATCTAGAATTTTATACAAAGACGCCAGCTTTCAAGTCCGTCCGGGGGATAAGATTGGTCTCGTTGGAGCGAACGGCTCAGGTAAAACTACGATTTTTCGATTGATCACGAGAGAGGAAGGGATCGACTCCGGCGATGTCAACATCGCTGAACGATTAGTCATTGGCTACTTTTCTCAAAGCGTGGGCGAAATGCGCGGACGATCGGCATTAGAAGAAGTAAAGGCAGGGGCAGGACGTATTTCGGACCTTGCTGAGAAAGTCGCCAAAATGGAGCAGCAACTCCAGGACTCCGCCGAAAATCCAATTTCAGACGACGCGATGGCCGATCTCCTTGAAAAATACGGAGACGCCCAGAGCGAGTTCGAACAACGTGGCGGATACGATCTGGACTCCCGAGCTAAGGCCATCCTCACAGGATTACGAATTGGCCCGGACGACTATGATCGCCCCGTGGAGAGCTTCAGCGGTGGTTGGAAAATGCGAATTGCCTTGGCCCGCATCCTTGCGCTCAATCCCGACGTCCTTCTCATGGATGAACCGACCAACCATCTCGATTTAGAGTCCATCGTTTGGCTAGAAGAATGGCTCATTCAATACAAAGGCGCACTGGTCATGACCAGCCACGATCGAGACTTCATGAACCGAATCGTTTCACGAATTGTCGAAGTCGCTAACAAAACGATTACCAGCTATACGGGCAATTACGAATTCTACCTTCGCGAGCGAGACATCAGAAAAGATCAACTCCTCGCAGCCCACCAAAAACAACAAGACATGCTTGCCAAAGAGGAAGAGTTCATTGCGCGCTTTGCAGCCCGAGCTTCTCATGCCGCCCAGGTACAATCCCGAGTCAAAAAACTAGATAAGATTGACCGTATCGAAATTCCGGCTGAAGAAAAAACCATGCAGTTTGATTTTCCCACCCCACCTCGAAGCGGTAATGATGTCGTCAAATTTGATGGCGTCGGGAAAGTTTGGAACCTAGAGAACGGAAAGACTAAATCAGTATTCCAAGGCGTAAATGGGGTTGTACGAAGACTCGATAAGATCGCTGTTGTTGGAGTGAATGGAGCGGGCAAATCAACCCTCCTAAAAACGGTTTGCGGCGAAGTCGACCCCACTTCTGGCCACGTCGTTATTGGTGCTAATGTAAAAATGGGTTACTTCAGTCAGCACTCACTTGAGGTACTGAACCCAAATAAAACGATTTTCGACGAAGTCCATGATCGAATCCCCGACGCCACCCTAGGTTTTGTAAGGAACCTGCTCGGTTCCTTTTTGTTCAGCGGAGATGACGTCCACAAGAAAATTTCCGTCCTCTCCGGAGGAGAAAAAAGCCGAGTGGTACTCGCCACGATTCTGGCCACGCCCGTAAATCTCCTCATCCTTGATGAGCCGACCAACCATTTGGACATCAAATCTCGCGAAATCCTTTTGAAGGCGATCCAGAATTTTGATGGGACAGTGCTGATCGTCAGCCATGACCGGCATTTTCTCCGTGCGGTAGCGTCCCAGGTTTTTGAAGTGGATCACGGAGTAATGAACATTTATCACGGGAACTACGAGTACTATCTTTCCAAGAAGACAGGAACTTAGCCGGACCGCTGTGCGATGAGGCAGTGAATTTCTGCGGGGGTCCCAATACTCTAACTGGTCCAGGAGCTTAAAGTTTTCACTCCCTATCCGTTAACTCATCGAGCATTCTCTGAAACAGACCCCAATTATCTCCAAAAATCGAGTCCCTTGCCAATGTGTCTAAGATGGATGGCGAGGCAAATCCTGCACCGAAGCAATTGGCTACAATTCGCTGCTGGAGTTGACCTGATCCTATTTTTTTGAACCAAGGTGAGAGATCCAAATCAAAATTAAAGACCTCAATTTCGGCAGGAATTTTATCTAGCAACCTAGCCCAGCCATTGCTGATGAAGAAAATCTGAATGCCATTCTCAAATTTAAATCCATTACGGGAGAGCTCTGCTAAAAAATGTTGAGTAGGATCTAAAGTTGGCTGAGTGCATACCCCGCATCCAGCATCAATACAGTGAATTACGTCTTCACCAGGAGTGGCGGCTCTTATCCGTTGAACTGGGAAAATTGGGTGAACCGCACAGGAAGCAGAAACTGCCTCAATCAGAGAAAGATATGAATGAGTATCCGATCCTAATCCGATTGTTTCCGTTAAAAAATCTCCAAAAGAATAGCCTACTTTCTCTGAATAGTCTCTGACTTCTGCTGCCAATATTTTTAAAGGAATCACCGTATCTCGCAGAGTTACCTGAGGATCTACTTCTCTCTTGAGACGAGCGAGACAGCCCCATGCATTCCAGGGATTCGAAAATGACTCACGGATGAGGTTACTCACTTGCTTTGCCGTTCGCACGGGAGTTGCGAGTCCACCCTGCAAGGTTGACTCAGTCAAATAGGCAGCCATCAGAGAGCCGACCGACGATGCCCAAATCTCATCAAAAAGATGGGCGATCGGTCGGTTAAGTTTTTCCTCCAAAGCTTCCAGAACTCGCATCGTAGCAATCCCGGTAGCCCCCCCGCCTGGCAAGACTAGAATACGTTTTTTCAATCGAGAACGAGTCATCTGATCACCATCCATAGGCTTTTGCATCGCTGGGTAGCCTCCACTTACTTATATCAACCGTCTTTAAATCCCAAGCCAGTCGGCTCTGCGCTAGGGAATGCAGCTTGCACATCCCCAACTTATATCAAGCGAAACTAAATCAACCTGAACCAAAAAAGACCCATATGGGTCATTTTTATGGAGGTCTAATGTCAACCAGCGACGATCGTGAGCATGAAATTCAAGCGCCCCATTCCGACCCCTCCCGTTCTCAAAAAGTCACTGAAACTCCCAGTAGCCTCACCAAGGCTCCTGAAGCAAAAACGACTCCGCCTGCTACCACCCCAGAGCCCCCTTCTACGACGACAGGCGAAACTCCCCCACGACCCGTCGAGCGACGTGTTGGAGCCCGGGGAACCGCTGCCATGGACCCACAGACCAGAAAAGAAGTCGCTCGCAAGGGAGGTCTCGCAGTCTCTAGGAACAAGCAACACATGGCAGAAATCGGCAGAAAAGGCGGACAAAGCGTGTCCAAGAATCGAGAACACATGGCCCTGATCGGCAGAAAAGGAGGCGCTGCTTCGCGAGGTCATCGCTAAACCTCGAGAACCAACCCCTCATGACCAAAGAACCACTCGACAGGGAAAAGTGGCGAGCCGCCCCCCGTATTTGCACGCTTGAGTTGCTGAATGTAATACTCTTGGGCCTGACTTTCGGCCTCTGCAATCTTCTCGTCGGATGATGCCGGATCATGATGCACGAAAACGACCCTCCGGATACCCTCGCGCATAGCGATATCCAAGCCGAGAGAGGCTGCAGCATGCCCCCAGTTGACCTTCTCTAGGCTTTCCTTAAGGGTGTACTGTGCATCAAAAATCATGGTATCTATCCCTTGGTAGAGCGGAAGGTCGGGTCCCAATGCAGCTCTAGAAACCCGCGTGCACTCAGTATCAACGCAGTAAGAAAGTGCCTTCCCACCTTTTTCAATCTTGAATCCCCAGCATGGGTCTGGGTGGTCCAACTGGTAGGGCGTAACCTGAAGGTCCCCAAAAAGTACCGGCCGACGTGGCTCCAGTTGATGATAAAAAAGAGTGGCTCCGAGCGATTCTAGCTCAATAGGAAAAAACGGTTTCCTAAATAAGATCTGAAAAATATTTTTAATATCTGGCTGCACCGAGTAAACGTGAATTTCATTCCCAGGAATAAACAAGGGAGCAAAGAAAGGCAGTCCGATCAAATGATCCCAATGAAAGTGCGTAAAGATTATGTCGAGCCTTCCAAGACCTTTTCCGCAGGGTCCCTTCATTAATTCGTAACCTAAAAGACGAATTCCACTTCCGCCGTCAACAATGACGCGATGATGCTCTGAGGAGATCTCTACACAAGGTGTATTCCCACCATAACCAAAGGTCTTATGCCGGGGCTGCGACGAGAGAAAGAGTTCAACCTCGCTCAAATTGGGATCGACAGAAAGCGGTAGCTCCCGCTTCTCAAAATCGGTCAGGATTTTTTGCATTTGATTTTGCAATACTTCTGGCGGAAGTGGAGCCGGCAGCGATCCACGAACACCCCAAATCTTAATTTTCATTTGATTTGTAGATTTTCTCATAGATCGGCTCATCTCCGAATGGCTGTTTTTATAGTGTAATTTTCACTCTCTCAAGAGTCCAATAAAAATCCTAAATACCTGAGCTTTAAAAATAGATCTTTTCACTATTTTCTCTTGTACAAAAGTAGAAGACGCGTTAGTAGGTGCCATTATGAAACGTGGACGCCCAAAAGGTCGCTCTCGCGACAATCGTTCGTTTGGCCCGCTCGGAGACTTGATTCGTAACCATCGTCTAGCAAAGGGCCTCGGCCTATTAGACGTTGCCAAGGCGTGTCAATGCTCTGTGCAATTCGTATCAAATATCGAGCACGGTCGTGCTCCCTTGCCCTGGGAAAAAGTGACCCAGTTAGCAAATGTTCTAAAGATCCCGATCGATGACTTACAGGTTGCCAACTTGGCAATCCGATCTGACTTTAAGAGCTTTGTGAACACCACACGGGGCAAAAAGACCGCGAAGCCTTTAGTACTAAGCAAGCTAGCAGGCACAGCCTCTGCCGTTGCTTTTGCCACTAAAGATGGTCAGCTTCAGGAGGTCATTCAGAAATACCAAGCTGCCTCTCCTTCCTCTCGGAAAAAATTGGTCCGGGCGGCATTGCAGCTCCTCGATCACAAACTGTAATACTCGACCCCGTCCATCAATCTTTTGATGGGCGGGGCGATTCCTCGACTCTGCTTCAGCGCGCCGTCACCAGTTTGGCCGCTCTAGCACAATAAAACTAAACGCCATCGGCTCATTTCGATCTTCGCGACTCACCTCTACCCACTCGCTCCAATCTAATTCGGGAAAGTAAGCATCCCCGTCTACGTCCTGATGAATCAAAGTTAGATAAAGCCGCTTCATCTGCGGCAAGGCGGTACGATAAATCTCAGATCCGCCGATCACAAAAACCTCAGTCGCCTCAGACTGACAGATCTGAAGGGCCTGATCGAGAGAACCAACTACCCATGCTCCCTCGATCTGCAACTGAGTCTGCCGCGAAATGACTACGTTCTGACGACCCGGCAGGACCTTGCCAATCGACTCGAAAGTCTTTCGCCCCATAATCACGGGCTTCCCCCAAGTGAGTGCACGAAATCGCTTCAAATCTTCGGGCAATCTCCAGGGCAAGCCCCCGTCCTTACCAATCACCCGATTTTGAGACATCGCAACAATTCCTGAGATCATACAGCAATCGGCGCAGCGATATGCGGATGTGGATCGTACCCAACCAACTCAAAGTCCTCAAACTTGTAATCAAAAATAGAATCTGGCTTGCGATGAATGATTAACTTTGAACGAGGCCTAGGCTCACGAGTCAACTGCAATTTAGCCTGCTCCAGATGATTCTTGTAAAGATGCAAGTCTCCTATCGATAAGATCACCTCGCCTGGCTCATAGCCACATTGTTGAGCAATCATATGAGTCAAAAAAGCGACGCTGGCCGTATTGTAAGGATTTCCAAGAAAGAGATCATTCGATCGGATATAGAGCAAGCATGACAGCTTGTTGTTCGCTACATAAAATTGATAGAGAAGATGGCAAGGCGGTAACGCCATTTTACCACTTGCGGCATTTTCCCATGGCTTTTTGGTTTCATCCGGAAGGTAAGCGACATTCCAAGCATGAAACAAGTGCCTCCGACTGTCGGGGCGATTCTTGAGCCCGTCCATCAGGACGGAAATCTGATCAATGTAACCACCTTTGCCATCTGGCCAAAAACGCCACTGATTACCATAGACTGGCCCCAGCTCACCGTCAGGCGTAGCCCACTCATCCCAGATTTTAACCCCGTTCTCCTTCAGGTACTTGATGTTGGTCTCTCCCTTTAAAAACCAGAGGAGCTCATGGAGAATGGACCGAGTATGAAGCTTTTTGGTAGTTAATAAGGGGAAACCCTCAGCCAAATTATAGCGCACCTGTCTCCCAAAAACCGATAATGTGCCAGTACCGGTGCGATCAGTCTTTTCGACCCCGTTTTTTAGCACGTCATCCAGTAACTCCAGGTATTGCTTCATTAATTCCTCTTTCGTTAGGTCGACTTCAAAGTTACCCCCTTTATTACATCATGACGCAGAATCTTGGTACTCTTTGGAGCATAGCGTTATCAAAAATTAGAATTTTTGCTCCGACCGATCGACCAACAAGGTGTATCATCGGATACATGGCAGAAGAACATCACTTAGTCATTATCGGAGGCGGATTTGGTGGGCTAACGGTAGCTCGTGAACTAAAGCACGCTCCCCTTAAAATTACGCTCATCGACCGAAGTAATCATCACCTCTTCCAACCGCTCCTCTATCAGGTCGCAACCGCCGGCCTCTCTCCTGCTCATATTGCCACTCCAATTCGATCCATTTTGAGAGGTCAAAAAAATATCCAAGTCATGATGACGGAAGTCACCGGCTTGGATCGAGAAAAGAGACTGATTCTCGCAAAAGATCGCCAGATTCCCTATGATCAACTCGTCATAGCAACAGGCTCAAGTTACAGTTTTTATGGCCACGACGAATGGAAGCCATTCACCGAAGGTCTTAAAACGATCGCAGATGCCACGGCAATTCGCCGTCGTATTCTCCTAGCATTCGAGAAAGCAGAAGTGGAACCCGATCCGGAGAGAAAAAAAGTCCTTCTCACCTTTGTCCTAGTAGGTGGAGGCCCCACAGGCGTGGAGATGGCTGGATCGATTGCAGAACTGGCCCACCAAGCTCTAAAATCGGATTTTCGAAGCATCGACCCAAGAATGACTCGAATCGTCCTGATTGAGGCCGGCCAACGAATCCTCGCAAGCTTTCCCGAGAGCCTTGCCCTTCGAGCTACAAAAAAACTCCAATCCATGGGAGTAGAAATCCAAACCAATACCCGCGTTGAATCCATTAGCGCGGAAGGTGTTCGATGGGGAAATACTCAGATCCCTGCAAAAACCGTTATTTGGTCAGCCGGCGTCATCGCCTCACCTGCAGGGAAGTGGCTTGGAGCCCAAGTGGATCGATCAGGCCGGGTTCAAGTAAACGACGACCTAACGTTACCTGGACATCCTGAGATCTTCGTCATCGGCGATACGGCTTGTTTTCTCCAGAACCAGAGCCCTTTGCCAGGCGTCGCTCCCGTAGCGATGCAGCAAGGCCTCTATGTGGCTAAATCAATTCTCCGCAAACTCAGCAACCAGCCGAAGCTTCGACCTTTTCAATATCGTGACAAAGGCAATCTAGCCACTGTGGGCAGGTCATTTGCAGTGGCTGATCTAGGCAGAATCTGTCTTTCAGGATATTTTGCCTGGCTCGCCTGGCTCGTTGTGCATATCTACTATCTCATTGGCTTTAAGAATCGAATTTTAGTTCTGATCGAGTGGGCATGGGCTTATTTTACCTTTCAGCGAGGCTCTCGGCTCATCACGGAAAGTGAAAATTCCAAAGTAATGGATTGAGGGACCCATGATTAAAAAAATCAGTGCTCTCTTGGCGATCCCAAAAGTAGTACTCGAAGTCCTGAAAGATTCGGCCCATCGAATTCAAAGAGCCCAACTCCTCATGGTTGCATCCAGCCTGGCCTACACCACAATTCTCTCCATTATCCCAATTCTGGCCGTCAGCTTTGCTGTATTTCAATCATTTGGAGGAATGGAAAAACTCTATGAAGGGATTGAGCCTTTTATCCTCTCTTATCTAGCCGAAGGAACAAGCGCCGAGGTAATTCAAACGCTGAGAAATTTTGTTCGAAATACCCATTCGGGAGTCGTCGGATTAAGCGGCTTAATCGGTCTCATTTTCACCAGCACGAGCATGCTCTCCAGCGCCGAAAAAGCAATTAACCGAGCTTGGGAAATTCCCGTCACCCGTGGCTTCTTTAAACGGTTCTCGAGTTATTGGCTTTTAATCTCTTTGGGTCCCCTCGCCCTTGCTGTAGGATTGGGAATTGCCAGCTCCCTGCAATTTCCACTCTGGAAACTCTTCCCATCAGGGAGCGGAAGTTTTTTACTCGAAACAGCTTTCTTTTTTTGTATCTATCAGTGGGTGCCTCAAGATCAAGTACTCTGGCCATGCTCTTTAACTTCTGCAACGATCACCGCTGGCTTGTGGAATCTAGCTCGCATCGTCTACGTTTATTACGCTCATCACGTCGTGGCTTATCACAAAATTTACGGAAGCCTCGCCGCTGTGCCGATCATCCTGCTTTGGATTTATATTCTCTGGACTATTTTACTCTCAGGAGCTGCTCTCACTGTGGCCATCCAAAAAAGATCGAGCGGAACTTAGGAACTCCTCCTGGGTGCAAGGCACAGTACCAAAGTGAGAAACCACTACGGATGCTGCGATATTAGCGAGCACAGCCGAGTCAAACGCCCCAAAACCCACCTCATGAGCCAATGCAAGCATTGAAATTACTGTGTCTCCGGCACCAGAGACGTCGGCCACTTCTCTGGCCAAAGCGGGTAGATGCATGACTTGATCAGTGAGTGCGTCGAGGACCGTAATCCCTTTCTCCGCGCGAGTCACAAACACAGACCGAGCCTCGGTCATTTCGTGGATACGGCGGACTGCCTTTTCGGCGGTTTCGTCGCAAACCACTTCGATTCCAGTCGCCTCATGAGCTTCCTTGATATTAGGAGTAATGCTGGCACACCCACGGTAAACTCGATAATCGGAATGTTTCGGATCGACAAAGCAATCCACGGAGTGTTTTTTAGCGAGCGCAAAAATCTCCGTCAATAACTCTTGATTCAACATCCCTTTCCCATAATCTGAAAGAATGAGAGAGCGAGAGGCTTCCATCTGGCGCTCTACGTGGGGCAAAAGCTGTTGTTGGAGTTCTTTTGGGAAGCGAAATTGAGGCGGAGGATCCCAGTCGATTCGGGCAATTTGTTGCTTTCTAGCAACCAACCGCGCCTTAATGATGGTTCTCACCTCAGCATTTCGGAACGGAATGACTGAAATATTCTTACGATTAAAAAGTTTTAAAAGCTGCTCGGACCCCTCATCAAAACCTAAGAATGGGAAGCAGTCAGCTGTCGAACCCAAGGAGGCTAAGTTAGATACAACGTTTCCGGCCCCACCCAAGCGAAACAACTCTTCACTTACAGCCACCACTGGTATCGGCGCCTCAGGACTGATGCGCTTCACGTCGCCAATAATGTAACGATCGAGCATATAATCGCCGATCACCATCACTCGTGTTTTCCAAAGATCAGAATTAAATTTTTCCTGGACCCGCTTGAGAAGACTCATCGTTTCCCTCTCTGCCTTTCTCTATCTCATGGTATTACCCAGCAATATACCGCTTAAAGACGAATAAACAAGGGGAACTCACCTATACAGAATGTCCTGAAACGGGTAAGCTTTTCCCCTATGATGAACTATCAATCTATTTGGCAAGATTCCCTCAAAGATGCTCAGCAAGCCCTTCAGGCATTCATGGACTCCTCGAGCACACTCCACCAACTTGAGCTCATCTCAAAAGAGATCGTTCAGACCTATCAGAGAGGCGGAAGCGTGTTTAGCTGCGGAAATGGAGGCTCCCACTGCGATGCCATGCATTTCGCTGAGGAACTCACAGGACGCTATCGCAAAGATCGAGCTCCCCTCGGGGCTCTTGCCTTGGGAGATCCCAGTCACGTCACCTGCGTGAGTAACGACTACGGCTTTGATCAGATTTTTGCCAGACAACTCAAAGGGCTCGCTCGTCCTAATGATCTCCTTCTGGTCATTTCTACCAGCGGAAACTCGAAGAACCTCATTCAGGCTGTCGAGGCCGCCAAAACGATCCCGATTCGTTCCATCGCTCTACTCGGTAAAACAGGGGGAGCCCTTCGCGAAATGTGCGATCAACATGTGATCGCTCCGGGCGCGACCAGTGATCGAATTCAGGAAATCCACATTAAGATCATTCACACTCTGGTTGAAATTGCGGAGAGAGCTATTTTTCCAGAAAATTATCTTTAAAAGGACTTTTAATAGTTTTTTTGAGGAGTTTTAAAAATGGTCGGGGCAGCAGGATTCGAACCTGCGACCCTCTGGTCCCAAACCAGATGCGCTAGCCAGGCTGCGCTATGCCCCGAACTTTGAAGCCGTGACTTTAACCAAGTCATCGCCCCAAGTCAAACGCTAGTTCGTAGGATGATCATTTAGTGCACAAAATTTTTTAGGTCCTTGGACCAAACTATTGTGGATTCTGCAAAATCTCTATAATGTCAGCCCTATGTCACAGTTTAAGTTCGATCGGGAAATCTACCTCAACATCGCCCAATCCGAAGGCATCTCGGCAGCTCTAACTCGGCTGCAAGCTGACTCCATGAAGTGGGAACACCAGACCTTTGAAGGACCCGAGGGCTACCAACCTAAAGCATGGGATGATCTCAATGAAGTTCGCGAGTTCGCAAGGGAACTCTGGGATATGGATCTGCAGCGTGACACCAATCCATCTGCAGGCGCTTAGCCGAGGGGAATTCTTTTCGTTCCAATGACGTTGGTTCTCTCCAACTTTCGAGCTGTCTCGATCAATTTAAGCTGCCCAGCCTCAATCAATGAAGCATTTGGGCTCTGATTTTCGAGTACTTCCCTAATCTCAAGCCCAATAGGCAATCGGACCTTTGAAAGGAACCGGTCCTTAATTTTTTTATCACTTTGATGGATTGCAAAACCTACCGACTGGGAAGGCGCTTCAGATAAGACCTCGGCCAGCTCTAAATCAGGCATCTGAACGATATCAACAAAAGTAAGCATAAAACTTAAAGCGAGCTTTGCGTATTCAGGATCTTCCTTTAGCCCAATGTCAATCATCTTTTGACGCCTAACCAGTGGCGTCGTTTCCCACAACTGCACAAGTTGCCTCAAACCTTCAGGATTTTTTTTAAAACGACTGAATACACTCATATGAAGATTATAAGAATACCTTCAAAATTTAGTCACTAAAATTTATTGATCCTTTCAGTTAATAAATAAAAGTATCGGGAAACTGAAGATCTACGACCACTTGGGTCGCGTCTATCGCCCGGTATTGCCTGCTCAGACCCTTTTTAAAAGACTTTCTTAATTTTGGCTCACTTGCTAAGCCAATATTTTTTTCATAAATGGCCTGGGCTTTTTTCCGCTCTCCAAGCACATCTAGACAACGAGCGAGATACAAATCACGCACTAAAACTACGTGACTCGAAAGAACCAGAGAGAGCGTTTTTTCCAAATAGTTTCGCGCCTCCTGAAATCGATGAATCTTAAAAGCCACAATTGCTCCCTGCAACCAAAGGTGACCATCCTGAGGAAACGCTTCTATAGCCCGCTGAAGATGAGCCAAGGTTTTTTCCTGGTAACCCTCCAGTTGATTTTCGACATGATAACTTAAGTAAGCGCTACGGTAGTGTCTCACAGCCTCAAGTAACCCTGCAGATTTAGGCTGAAAGCCCGTGACTATCCGAGCTGACTCCTCGCATTCTAATGCCGAACGCTGCCAAAATTTTTCTACATCAACCTCGAGAAAATCTCCTAAGCCTACCGGAGACTCTTGCCGATACCCCATCCAAAACTTAAGGGACTCTGGCTCAAAAACCGCTGATTTAATCGTCGTGACTACACTGAGCGTATTTCCGAACACGCGCTCTTGCCCGGTAAAAAAGTCCACGTGGTCTCCAAGGGTCTCAGCCATATGGCGCGGCTCGAGCTTGCCGCGATGAGATTCAAGTAGTTGCCTCATACGAAAAAAACGAGCATGAAGATCTTCGCAGTATGCACCCGACAAGAGAGCTTCGGTTTTACGAAAGTCATCCGAATGAAAATAATTAGTATG
This sequence comes from Bacteriovoracaceae bacterium, assembly GCA_947447665.1. Lineage (GTDB taxonomy): Bacteria > Bdellovibrionota > UBA1018 > UBA1018 > UBA1018 > CAINWE01. The sequence continues at coordinate 150,947 of CANFJX010000001.1, forward strand.
CGTCAGAAGTCCATCTGACACACGGTGGACCCGTACACCGTCAGGGGTCATTTGAACAACTGCAGCATCTTTTTCCCGAGCACTCGAAATCACGAAAGACCAGTTCGCAAACGGCCGCTTGCGACTCACGAGGTCAATGGCCTGAGTGAGCGTTTTTGCCTTGCGAATCACCTCGTCACCCACAACGATAATTGGGTGACCTTGCAAGGTCACTTTTTTACCAAAATGAGCATGAGTAAAAAGGGTAAGCCCCTCTCGATTCATCGCCGTCAGCCCCCCCGTGTGAACGCCTGCCGAAGTCAGCGCAACGTAAGGAATCTCTCCTGGATGGTCGGGCTCATTAAACACGACTGTAGCTTGCCGCTCCCAAGACCCTACAATCAAGTAATCGAGGTTCCTACAAGCCAAAAATCGACCCTCTTTAGTCCAACTCGGAAAAGCCACGGCACTCGTGCAGCCAGGCAAGCCGCCCGGAATCCACTCCGGTAACACATGCTTCATTAACGAAGACCGAGCCAGTAACATCATTGCATCCGCTTGAATCACGCACTCGCGCATTTCTGAATAGGATAAACCTAATTCCTCAGCCATGCCTGAGATTGCCTGACGTATCTCAGGCTCGAGACGCCGATCGATGAGTGGCACTAGAATTTTTTTATAAAAAGCCACGACCGAATCTTGAATCCAAGGGTTCTGCAATAATCCCGGACCTCTTCGAATCAGCCATTCGTTTTTTTTAATTAAAACAGGAATCGGTCCTTGAGCAACTTTTTCCCTCAAGAGAGCGGCGTGAGCCCTAGCGCGCTCAGCCACATTACCTCGCACTCGAATAAAATGAATACCTCGCACCGTCCTAAAGTCTAAACTTGAATCTGGCCTCATCGGAGCGCCAAAGTAAGCCAGTCGCTCATAAATAGCCATAGACTTCTAGAGGGCTCTGCGATGTATTTAATTTTACTTCACTGAACTAAGCTCGAACCCTTGAGCTTCACGACACTCATCGTTCCAGAAATCAAATCGTGCAAAGCACGCTTTTCAGGATGAAAAGCCGCCATCATAAAGCCAACCCCCAGGGTGATATAAGATGCAAAATAACTCAGACACCGAACCAATGATTGGCGCAGGGAGACTTTCTCTTTCGTCTCAGTCGAAATGACATAAATACGAAATAGACGTTTTCCTGGAGTAGTTCCAAACCTTGAAGTCAGGACAGTGAAGTAAATCAGCGAAAAAAATACTCGACTTCCCACGACTGCCATCTGCATCCCGAGAGAGTCCACAGCCTCGGCCCAGGAAAAAGAACTCCTACCCGCTGAATCAAAAAAAATTGTCTGAACCCAATAAGCCCCCCCTAGAACTGCAAAAACAGCAACGATGGCAATCAGATCGAGCAGAATACTATCGACAAAATCAGCCAAAGCTCGGAGCCAAAACCCAGCATATTTAAACTCACTTGCAACCATAGCCCATGACCTTCGGCTCGCTGAGTCTTCATGTCAACCCATTTTTTTCTGCCGGCATAAGGCTTGCTTTCTAGCCGCCGGGTGGAGGACGAGACATGAGCTCTTTGCTATTCATCCAAGGAAATAGAAAAAAAATTTTTGTGATGTCCGCATTGTACTTTTTTTCTGCGACTGCATTTGCCGCCATGCCAGAAAAGGAATACCTGTTACAATTAAAAACAGCGAACGAATTAGCGCTCAAGAAAAAGCTTTATTCATCTCGAACTGACCAGGCACTGTCCTCCCAACTTCTGATGAGACTCTTTGGGCGCTACTATCAGGTCGGAGACACCTGGACCGTGGCCGCATGGCAGTTTGAGCACGGCATGATGCGCATGACGGGAGCGTCGAATCAAACCAAGAGTCAAGTCGGACGCGGAGGAGTCTTCAAATATCAGGTGACTGAAGTGAAGAATGGAACCCACCCACAGGTCGTCATACAAGTCACGCAGATGGAGGAGCCTGGCTTTCAGCGCGTCGACCCGAACGTTCAATATTTACAACTCACTATGAACGACTCGTTGCTTCAGAGCGAAAAAATTTACAGCATCGGGCCTAACTCTCAACTCCGGACAGCATCCCCCAATGGAATTCACACAGAAATATCTCCCCTCGAGCTTTATCCCTTGGATACCCCCGAAGTCTCCTTCGTTAACAAAATTCCATTCAAGGCGCCGGACCTTCCTTCTACAATTCAGAAATTCGTGAACCAAACGGGTTGGCAGCTAAACTCCTCAAACACGCTACAGTTCGAGCAAGATGACTTCTTCGGGCGCCCGATCGACATCATCTGGGAACTCGGTAAACCTTGGCCCTCCTTTTTAAAAACAAGTAACGGCATAGCTATTTTATTAGATAGGAGCACTCAATGAGAGCACAGTCGAGAGCTTGGCCACTCCCTATTATTTTAATGATGAGCTTAGGTTTAATATCCTGCGGCACGGGCTCGGAGTCCCAAAATCTCGGAGAAAATGCATCTCCACTGGGTGTCTCGGGGCGCGGCCCGGACCGCACTTTTCAGCCCTCAGACCTCAGAGGGGAAAAAAACTTTGCTCACCTCATCAACACATTCACTCAGGGAAAGACGGAACCCACTCCCTGGGCCGGTTACTGGTGGCCTTACACGAGGAATGGAATTGCAGCCGGGGGTTTTTCAGACAATATCAGTCCCGCCGGAAAATATGATGCAGCAAGGGGACACACGACCCAAGCTCAGCAGTGGGAGGTCAAAAATCACGGAGCAGGAGTTCCGAAGGTCCAGCAATGGTGGGGGCACTGCAATGGATGGTGTGCTGCCTCAGCACTTTTTCCAGAGCCCCACGAGTCAGTTAAAGTAAATCAAATCAATTTTGGAATTGGGGATATTAAAGCACTCCTCACCGAAGCGGGTATGTCAGTCGACGCAGACTTCTTCGGAGAGCGAATCGACGTAGACGATCCCAACTCACCCAAATATTGGGACACCGTCCCTGACCAATACTTCTTAGTGCTCACGAACTACATCGGTAAACTCAAACGTGCGGTTTTGATTGACCGCTACACAGGATCCCAAGTCTGGAACCAACCACTCGCCGGTTATCGATTTGAATATCCCAAGCCTTCAGACTATCTAGGTAACTCTCCCGATGCTCCCAATGTCTACAAAATCCAGCTGACCTCTAAAATCTGGTGGTTAGACGATGGGGTAGCCCCCGACGTTCAAACTCATGCCTTCAACTTTGAGGAGGACGACCCCACTGGAGTCATTCAATCTCGCACCCTCAAAATGGAAGTGTGGCTAGACGGCCCCGTTCAGTTCGAATCCGATGGAAAAATTACCGCCAGCGGAGATGTGATCGTGACCAAAAAAAACGACGCCTACGTGGGCGGCGCCTGGATGATGGGGGAAGGCTATATGGTTGACGCTTGGCCCGATTACATGTGGGTTCCGTACAACCTCACTAAACCTTTTGATCCAGACGAAGACTACGTCAATCCCTACATTGATGCCGAATGGCTCCAAGCCCATCTTCTCACACCCAATGGGAGTGATGACCCAAGCGTTGCACCTGGACGCCTTGAATCTGCCCCTCCCGCTTATCCGGCTGGATACCCCTATCGCTACACACCAGGATTGCCCTTTTTCCCGGGCAGTTACCCTAATTTTCCAACCACAGGCTCCGGTTTCCCAACGGGATATAATCCAAATACACCATCAAATTCAGGTACTTGGCCCACAAATTCAGGAACCTGGCCTGCCGGAGCCCCCTCTAGTCCAAGGTGATTGGATTTATTACACTTTTAATGAGCAATAAACAGGAACCTATGGTACTTAATGCAACGTGCAATATTTGATAAAAACGGTATTTTTTATTACCCTATTATTATCTGCCACCACTAAAGCCTCTGCAAACGTCCCGTCCCCTATTTCAACAGACCCTCTTTCGCCCGCAGCCAAAGTAACCGCTACTGAAGAACCCCCTCAAGACGCTCTTCAGGCGCTAAAGAAATCTCTCGGGGTTACCTATTTTTCCTTTTTCTATGGCCCCGGCCTTCATCCTGATTCTTTTGGTTTTAGCCCCAACCAGCTAGGAGAAGCAGAAAAACACGGCCTTTACCTCCAAAACAATGTGTCTTTTCGATACAAGTTTTCAAGTAACTTGGCCCTCGACATCCAAACCCGTTTCAATATTTTCCTGACTAACTTCAAGCAACTCAGCGACTTTCAACCTTTCATTTGGGAAAGCCCTCGAATCGGCATTTCAGGAAAACTCCTCCACGGTACAGACTGGTCAATCAGTGGTGCAATCAATACGGATTTCCCTTATTTTCTACCTCAGCCCTTCAGCGGATTTGAAGTCCGACAAAGAACGGTACTCCTAAATCCCGGAATGTTTGCTAATTTCACTTATGAGCCAAAGCAGAGTAAATGGTCGGTTTTTAGCGTCCTCGCCCCTCGAGTGTTTTTTTATGCAGACCGAAACGCTGCAGAGCCCTCATTCCTCAAGGGCGGCTACACCGCCCAAAACAAGCCCGAGCTCATTATCGCCCTCCAACCCACCGTGAGCTACCAGATTTCAAACTCACTCAGCCTTTCCCTGGGTGCCAAAATTGATTATCGGAAGCACGTCCTATCGAGCTGGAATCCTTTGAATGCCGATTTTGCCTCCAACGGAACCAATTCAGCCTGGCGAGTCGCCCCCATGAGTGTGTTTCTTGGCTTCACCTACAAACTCTCTCCTGCTCTCACCGTTTTCCCTTTTATCGCAACTTATCCAATTAATGCCCAAAGAGTTGACGCAACCACAGGCGAAAAAGCCACCCTCCTGGAAACCACTTCGATCGGGATGTGGGTGCGAGGAACCCTCTTTTAGCCGGCCTGCTCAGGCATCTGAGCAATTGACACCAAGAATCCAGCCTTGTATAAAACGCTTATGTTTGGAATATCTGGTGAACACCTTCTTATTTTGGGTATTGTTTTGCTTATTTTTGGCCCGCGACGCCTCCCTGAGTTGGGAAATACGCTCGGAAAGGCGATCCGCAACTTTAAAGATGCCATCTCGGGAGTTGAGGAAGCCAAGTATAGAAAACTAGAGGAAACCTCGACTCAAACCGCGCAAGCGGCTGTGAACCCAGCTCAGCAGCCAGAGCAAACTCCGAGTGCGGTAAAGCAACCGCAGCAGATCTAAGATCGCTGCCCTCTGAGTTGCTTGAGTGCCTAGTTTAGTTAGGATACTTTAGATAGTAAATATCGGGCAAGTTCCGACTGTATTCTTCGAGATCAAGGCCATAGCCCACCAAAAACTGATCTTCTATCGTCTGACCGATGTACTTCACAGGGACATCTACAACTCGCTTGGAGGACTTATCAAGGAGGGTGACAATCTCAACTGACGCTGGCCCTGCGGACTTCAGTCTTTCATAGAGAAATTTAAGCGTCCGACCGCTATCAATAATTTCCTCTACGATAAGCACATGCTTATTTCTAATGTCAGCTTGAATATCTTTAAGAATCGTTACAGTGCCGCTCGATGATCTGGCTTTACCATAGCTGGACAGCCTGACAAATTCGACCTCAGTCGGTACTTTCAATTGCCTTAGCAAGTCAGCCATAAAGAGTATGGCCCCCTTCAGGACACCTACCAGGACTAATTCCTGCCCCTCATAATCGCGATTAATTTTCTCTGCAATGACCTGAATGGCTGCATCAATTTCGTGACGACTGAGGTATTTGGTAAAATTCTTTTCGTCCAACATAAAAATCCTTTAGGGTTCGCTGGTGATGGTTTTGATTTTGCCGATTTCAGAGTCGTTTTGCAACCCTGAACTTGAATCTTACGAATCACCAACGCTGAATCAAATCCTTCAAAACATCGCCAGCAGACTTTCCCTCATGAGTCAGGCGGTAAACCCCCTCAGTGATCGGCATGGAGATCCCACGGGCGGAAGCGAATTTCCAGACGTGTTCCGTCGTTCCCACACCCTCAGCAGTGCTCCCCAATTCTTCGATAATTTTCTCAAGCCGCTCACCCCGAGCTAATCGGAAACCCACCCGATAATTCCTACTCTTGGGGCTACCGCAAGTGGCTAGCAAATCTCCGATACCGGCCAGCCCCAAAAAAGTCTGAACCTGAGCGCCCATTGCAGTGCCAAAGCGGACCATTTCATTCAATCCTAGAGTGATGAGCATCGCACGCGAATTCCAGCCTAATCCGAGGCCGTCGAGCGCACCCGCTGCAATCGCTAAAATATTTTTCAGCGTCCCAGCCCATTCAACACCCACGAGATCAGTTTGGGTCGAGACGAGAAATTGCGGTCCTCGAAGCAGAATCTCGCCCGCATGACAAACCTCTGCAAACTCCGAAGCCACAACTGTGGCAGCAGGCTCTCCTGATGCGATTTCATGAGCCAGATTCGGTCCGCTCACGACACCCACCCGACGCGTAGGCAACTCCTCGATGAGAATCTCCGAGATTCGTTTCATCGTGCCTCCCTCGATTCCCTTGGTCGCATGAAGCACTATTTCGTCCCCCTTCATGAATGGGGCAAGATCCCTAGCCCTCAATCGGCACGCACTCGAGGGCAGAACCCAAAACACGGCGCTCACCCCTCCTTCTAAAACATGATTCATCGAACTCGTCGCAGAAACTTTCTGGTCAAGCTGAACATGAGGAATGTATCGACTTTGAACTCGAGTGGAATTAAACTGCCTGACTTGGCTTTCATCACGCAGCCAGATTCTCACCGAACGACAGTTGCGAGAAAGCAGGTGAGCCAGGACAGTTCCCCAGCTTCCGCCCCCAATGACTGCAACCGTTGAATTATACCAAAAATCCTTGGAGGTCATTTTGTCCAAAATGGTTATTTCTCCCGCTGAGCTCTGCCAAGCGGGAAAGTCCATACCCAGCTAGGCGATTTCTATAGTAATAGAGAAGATTCATATCCTCAGTCCAAACGGTCTGCTCCGAAACCCTCATCACCGGAGTGTCATGACACAGGCCTAATTGCCTGATGCCGTCGCGAACCCAACTCTTGATGTCTTCGCTATTCTGAAGCTCCTCGGAGAGGTAGAGTTCCCCTTTTTGAGCAAGTTGAATCAATTGAAGGCGAAACCGTTCTGCTGCCTCCAGAAAATCAACCCAAGGTAGAGTTCTCTGAGGCAAAGAGAGCCTTAAAAATCGAAACAAATCAAAGTCAGGATACTTGGCACGCAAAGTCTCAAAATAGGCGAAAGCCACCAAATGGGACGTCAGGACTGTATTTTCTTTATGAAAACGATCAGCAAGCCGAAGCCCTAGTTCATGAGTATACTCGTGATCGCGCTGCAAATTCTTTTTTAATTCGCCTTCGCTCGTGAGCCAGCGAGCTGGATCCATTTTCAAGCCCTGCGGCCCCACAGAATTACCCTCCTCATCGACAAAATTGCCAAAAATGTCGAGAGCCCGCCCCACCCGCACCGTCACATTGGACTGAGAAGCAAAGAGTTTCCAAAAAAATCCGAATACCTTGCGAATCTGCCAAGACTCATCCCTCGCGGGTATAAATCGGTGCTTCCCTGCATCTCCTAGGTAATTATCAATCAATGAGCGCGCTTCGAGCACGTAATGATAACTCACCACCATTGGTACGACGAAAACCTTCGACTTAGGTCTCGCCTCCATCATCGCCTCAATCTGAGCTTCCAGGCCGGTCCCCAAAAGTCCCAACTTAAGATGACTTTCAATCGCACCGCTTCGAGCCCGTCCACCGCCTGGGAAAAAGATCGAGTGAATTCCTTCTTTTAAGATTTGAGTACTGTAGTTTTTGAGAGTCTGCTTATAGATCGAATTAGTCTTATTTCGATCCACGGTATAAGCGCCTAAACGTCTCATAAAAAAACTGAGAATCGGATTAGAGAAAAGATTCAGCCCTGCGCCGTAAGCAAACGGAGGCAAGGACATCAGGTAAATGACGTAACCAACCAAAAGACTATCGAGATTACTCTGATGCGTAGGAACCAAAAGAATCGTTCCACGTTCTGCGAGTTTCTGAAGTTCCGGAATGTGGCCTAAGATCCTAATCCGAGACCTCAAGGACTCAGTCATTCCCCACGGCAAGAACCGCCTCACACTGGCAGCATTCAGCATCCAGCTAAAACCCCAGGGAACTGCATGGATCGCTAACTCATAGACCGCAGGATCAAAGAAGCCGCCCATTTCCTCTGCATAATGATCGATGACTTGCCTTAGGAGATCTTTACGATCCACCTCCGCTGCCGGCTGCAAAAGCCCCCGCTGCACTTCATTCCATAGCTTTCGATCACCCTGCATTCGCGATCGAGTGAACGGATTCCAGCGGTCTCGGCTCATCCTCAGTCGCTCTGAGTAGAGCGCCTCCCCCAGAAGAATGTCGAGTGAGGAGTCCGTAAAATTTTCAAAGGTTCGCTCAGAAACTCTTTTCAGAATCTGAGGACGGATCGCCTGAAATCGAGTCAGCGGCCCAGGTTCAATCTGAACAGTCCGCTCCCCTACAGGAAATCGATCTCCCGGAGTAAGCGGATTAGACTTTAACTGTTCCTGATCCCCCATCTCACTTTCTCACTTTAACGATCGTAGTCTACCCAGTACCTTTTCCATCTCGAGTTTCTTAGATAAAAGGTCCCCCTGTCGAGCTCTTTCTTTTTCGACCAGTGCGGCAGGGGCCCGACTCAAAAAAGTTTCCTGGGAAAGCTTTCCTTCAATAAACGCGAGATCCCCATTTAACTTTTCAATTTCCTTTTCGACTCGTTTCACTTCTTCATCGACGTTAACTAAACCTTGAAGCTGAATTCTGAACTCCAAAGGCGGATGAGAGATTCTAATCATCGACTCACCTGAAACCTCGGGTGTCCCTGGAGTCACTGAAACGAGATTTCCAATTCGACTCATAAACTGAATTTGAGTCGAATGTGCCCTCAAAAATGCATCCGCTTCTGCAGAGCCAGGGCAATATTTCACGGAGAATTCCACCTTCGGTGAAATATTATTCTCTCCTCTGAAATTCCGGAACGCCTCAACAATCGACTGAATCGATGCAATCATCTGCTCCGCCCCTGGATGAGTCAACTTCTCATGAAACTGCGGAAAAGGCTGAAGCATCAAAGTAGTAAGATCGGGAAGGCCCAATTGTTTTCGAGTCGCATGCGAGGCCGCTGCTCTCCAAGGAAGTGACTGCCAAAGCTCCTCGGTGACAAAAGGCATGAAAGGATGCATCAACTGCAAAAGCTCACCTAAAACATACCTTAAAATATAAATGGTCTGAACTCGCCGCTCCCCGCCCTCGCGCAGTGCAAGTTTAGAAAGCTCAATGTACCAATCACAGAACTCATGCCAGGTAAACTGATAGAGAGCCTGAGCGGCGACATTCAACTCAAACTTTTCGAGACTCGCCTCAACCGTTTGAATTGTGCTCTGAAGTCGAGAAAGAATCCACTGATGGTGAACCAACAGCTCTTGATGCTGCTCAAGCACCCAACGGGCCAAGCCGCCCGCAGGCTCCTCCACTGGTCCACCCTGATCGGGATGAATTTGAAGATGGAAAAACTTAGTTGCGTTCCACAACTTATTACAGAACGCACGATAGCCTTCGACTCGATCCACAGAAAGTTTTATGTCCCTACCCTGTCCTGCCATCATAGCCAGAGTAAATCGAAGCGGGTCCGCACCGTGCTGTTGAATCACAGTCAAGGGATCAATGACGTTCCCTTTGGACTTAGACATTTTTTCGCCTTTTTCATCCCGAACCATCGCATGGAGGTACACCTTGCGGAAGGGCACATCCCCCATAAAATGAATGCCCATCATGATCATCCGAGCTACCCAGAAGAAAATGATGTCGAACCCCGTTTCGAGGATTGCTGTTGGATAAAACGTTTTGAGCGCATCGGTAGATTGAGGCCAGCCCAAAGTCGAAAAAGGCCATAGTGCGGAACTGAACCAAGTATCTAAAACATCCTCTTCTTGCCTCAGCTCAGAGGTCGGCGCTTGGCAGTGATCACATTGAGTGGGCGTCTCTCTGGCCACCGAAATGCCCTCACAACGCCCGCAATACCATGCAGGGATTTGATGTCCCCACCAGAGCTGGCGAGAAATACACCAATCACGGATATGATTCATCCACTCAAAGTACGTTTTTTCCCAACTTTTGGGAGAGAACTCGATTTTGCCGGACTGAACTGCAGCTATGGCGGGCTCAGCCAAGGGTGCAATTTTTACAAACCATTGTTTTGAAATAATCGGCTCGGCTACCGTATCGCATCGCTGACAGAGCCCAATTTTATGTGCGTGGTCCTCCACTCGAACCAAAAATCCTTGTTCTTGCAGTTGCTGAACGATCGCCTCACGAGCCTCAGCAAACTTCATCCCTGCAAACGCACCACCTTCTGCAGTGACTCGGCCTTCTTTGCCCATCACAGAGACAATCGGTAGGTCGTGGCGCTTGCCAATTTCATAGTCATTGAAATCGTGAGCAGGTGTAATCTTAAGCGCTCCGCTTCCAAACTCACGGTCCACATAAGCATCTAGAATAATCGGCAATTGTCTTCCGACCAGGGGAAGAATTACTTTCTTGCCATGAAGGTGAAAGTAGCGCTCGTCGTCTGGATGAATCGCTACGGCAGAATCACCCAATAAGGTCTCAGGACGAGTGGTTGCAATGACGAGCTGAGCTGGAGTTTGGTCCGCATTGAGTACTGGCTTTCCCGACTCATCCACAACTCGGTAGGCAATATGCCAAAAACTTCCCTTGCGATCCGTCGGCACGACTTCTAGATCCGAGAGGGCCGTTTGACATCGAGGACACCAATTGATGACCCGCTCTCCTCGATAAATCAAACCCTCTTGATAAAGCCGAACAAAAACTTCACGAACTGCGACAGAAAGACCCTCGTCCATCGTAAATCGCTCGCGAGTCCAGTCGAGAGAGGATCCCATTTTTTTAAGCTGATTTTTAATCTGAGAGCCGTGGTCTTCTTTCCACTTCCAGACACGCTCAACAAATTTTTCCCGGCCTAAATCATGGCGAGAAAGCGGCCTTCCAGAAGCGTTTTTCCCTTCCTTCGCCACCGCTTTTTCTACCAAAGTTTGAGTAGCAATCCCCGCATGATCAGTTCCGGGCAGCCAGAGGGTATTGTCGCCCTTCATCCTCCTCCAACGAATTAAAATATCCTGGAGGGTATTGGTCAAGGCATGCCCCATATGGAGAACACCCGTCACGTTTGGAGGAGGAATCACAATACAAAATGGTTCTTGCCCAGGAGCCGATTGGTCAGAAGCCTCAAAACATCGATTTTTCTCCCAAAATTCGTAAATTGAATTTTCGAAAGACTGCGGTTCAAAAGCTTTGCCCAATTCGTGCGAATGCATTTCAACAGACCCTCATTCTTAATGGAGGTGCTCGTGCCCTTCAGGTCCGTGAGCATGCCCATGTTCAAGCTCGTCAGCAGTCGCATCGCGAATACTGAGAACTTCAACTTCGAAGTGAAGTGTCTGACCGGCCAGAGGATGATTTCCATCCACGTGAATCTTGTCTCCCTCAATGGCACACACAGTAAAAACGACCTCATCTCCATCAGGAGTTTCAGTCTCAAACTGTGTGCCTACTTCTAACTCAACTCCCTTTGGGAATTGCCCGCGTGACGCCGTTACTTTGAGTCGAGGATCCAGCTCACCATAGCCCTCAGCCGCCGACACGACGACCTTCTTTTTATCGCCTACTTTTAGACCCTGAAGGCCAGCCTCTAACCCAGGAACGACTTGATCGGCTCCATGAAGGTAAGTGAAAGGATCATCCTTCTCAGCCTGATCGAGGATTTCTCCCTCGGCGCTTTTCAGCGTAAACACAAGGTCAACTACTTTATTTTCCCGAATCACTTCTGATACTGCCATACTTCCCTTTCAAAAGGCTTAGATGCTGCCTGTTCTGTCTAAAATTGAAGCCTTGCTCCTATCAAGATAGCACCTAAAACTCGACTAAAAAAAGAAAACTGGGCCATTTATCGGGCTAGGAGGGCCCCCCCTGGGACCTGCCCATCGCAACTAACGAATTTTAAACCCAGCGGCTTCAGCGTCTCGCTTAAATGTTTGGACCGTTTCCAAACTCATTTGGGTCAAATCCTGGCCAAACATCGTCATTTTCTTAATCAAGTCAAAAGGCACCGTGATAATGTCACAACCGGCTTGCTCGGCCTGCTTGATATTGTAAAGCTCTCGCGTACTTGCCCAAAGCAACTCAATGGTCGAATCGGTCGACCGGCACATCTCTAATGCTGCCTGCATCAGCGGCATCGGATCCCTCCCCGTATCGGCAATTCGCCCAGCAAAAATAGAAACCACCGAAGGCGCTCCGCCCTTCAAAGCTTGGCAAGTTTCCCACACCTGCTTCAGGGTGAAAATGGCAGTCACGTTCAACTTCACCTTCTGCTTGGCCAGATCTTGAACGAGCTCGATCGAGGAATGTCCTTGGGAGTTGGTGATAGGGATTTTTACATAGACATTCTTCCCCCAACTATTAATTTCTAGGGCCTGGCGACGCATTTCTGGAAACTCATCGGCAAAAACTTCTAGAGAGATCGGCTTATCCGTGATGTGCTGGAGAATGTCTTTACAGAAGCCCACGTAATCAGTCACTCCAGCTTTTTTCATGAGAGAAGGATTGGTCGTCAAACCTTGGATCTTCGGGTTTTTCGACATCTCCAACATCGATGCTCGATCTGCGCCGTCTGAATAAATTTTTAACTGATGAGTCATGGCCTAATCTCCTTTAATTTTGAGTCGTTCACGGAAGGTTACTTTCTCCCAGGACGGCAACGATGATCAAGCCTTTCTTTAGCGCACCTTGCCGAAACTATGACCAAAATATTTTTAATAACCCCCTCTTTCCTCCTGGACGATCGACTTGGAGAGAGATTAAAATTAAGGTTCAAGGCCATCTATCTAACACGATCAAAGGGGATTAAACTCATGAAGTTCAACCAACTTCTCTCAGAAACTCTCGAGCAGCTCGTCACTACCGCTAAAGACACATCCAGCGAATGGATGAAATTCGCCAAGGACAACCCACTGACACAAGAAGTCAAAAGTCGTTACCCCGAGTCTTTAAAACGGGGCACCGAGTTCGTAGATGAACAGACGAAGCACCTGCGTAAATTACTCAAATTGCCGGGGTCAAAACGATTTTCAGAAAAAAAAGACGGAAACACCTCCGCTTCGACTTCTGAAAATAATGCCACTTGAGACCTGGAATCGACTTGAAGAAGCCCCGGAATCCAAGCCGTGGTTTCTTCAAATCAAGGCAATTGATCCATTGAACACTTTTCAACTCATCCCATTTCCCCACTCCGTGCACCCACCTGTGCAGGTCACGGCGACAGTCGAGCTTAAGAACCAACTCTTGCGGATAAAGTATCAAATCCAAGGGCCAGGTCTCGCTTCTATCTTAATTCCCTACCCAGAACCGAAAGCGAGTTCCCCCTCTCGCAAGGACTTGCTCTGGCAACACACATGCTTTGAGCTGTTTCTCACCAAAAGAGATGACCCCTCTTACTACGAACTAAACCTATCGCCGTCAGGTGATTGGAATTTTTATCGATTCAGCGGATACCGATCAGATCAAAAGACTGAGGCGCTCATTCAGACCGCTCCACTCACCCGCTCCGAGATGAAGTCCAAAGAGGAATATCGACTCGACGCAGCAATAGACCTCTCTCCTCTCCTCTCAGCCCAACACTCCGAATTACTTTTGGGCGTGACTACTGTACTCGAAACCAAGGACGCAAAAAAATCCTACTGGGCGCTCACTCACTGCGGGGAGCAGCCCGATTTTCACCGCCGAGAAAGCTTTAAGCCCCTCACTTAGGGCTCTAAATATACCCCTTGCTGAATAGATTTGGTATGATTGCGATTGTTCTTGTTGCTAATCAATGTCACCTAACGCCCCAGGAAATGAACCAAAGTGTTAGCCAACACGCCGCCTACATCTCCCTACTCATGGGTCTACAGTGCGGTTTAGGAGACTGTCCGTATGAAGTTAAAATACCTGGGAATCTTTTTGCTTCTTGCAACTTCAGCTATCGCGAGCGGCACACCCACCGCCTGCGAGCAAATCCAGCATGCATGCGGTGAAGCTGGATTTACACGCAACCTTCCGGCTGGACGAGATCTCGAAACCCAATGCTTCCAACCCCTCATCCAAGGGCAAGTCGTGCCGGGCGTTCAAGTAGCTTCTGATTTAGTTAAGAAATGTCAGGCAGAGCAGAGCACTCAACCTAAGACAAACAGACGAAAAAGGCATTAGCTGGAGCCGATGTCCGGAATCGAACCGGAGACCTACGCTTTACGAAAGCGTTGCTCTACCAACTGAGCTACATCGGCGCGCCAAACTCAATGAGCTTTACTTTTAGCAGCGCAGGCAGGCCGAGTCCACCAAAAAGCTTGCCCTGAGAGCCTAACTCGTAAACACGCGCTCGATTTCATCTCCTATTTTAAACTCACCCGTCTGCGTCATCCCAAAACGCGACGCAACTCGACTCCCCTCCTCAGAGACCGTAATCGCCGACAGTCCAGCAGGGCTCTGCGCTGCAACATCCTGGGCATAACGAGACATCAGGGCCTTGGACAACATTGTTTTCTTTAGGGAAGGTGCCACGCTGTAGTTAAAAAGATAAAGATAGGGAGCCTTGGCCTGAAGTAACGGCACGATCATCCGATCTTGAAGCGTCTCGGGGCGTTTTTTAAGTGTTTCAAAAGCAGAGGACGAGATGGGGTACCACCCTGTATAGCCCACGGGCCACCACTCTCCCGAAATATTGAGCCAAGCAAGGCGAAACCCCTGAGGAAACGTAGCGGCAAGATAAGCCAGGCGATGAAACTCAACCTGGTCTGAAGATACCGAGTAAGAGACTAGATCCGCCAAGAACAAACCTAAAATCCATTTTCTAAAATTCGAGTTAGAATAATATCCAAGCTTTGAGCTGGAACGAAATTCGTCAGGACACTCCATTAAACAGATTCGATCCCAGTCTACAGACTCGATTGCGAAACCCAGCACTTGCTGCCTCCCCCGATTCAGCCAGTCCTCTGCTTGGCCCCAGGGCTTTTCCGAAGTTCCCCAATCCGGCATCCAGTCTAAAATTAAATCCGCTTGTGAACTCACTGAATCGCCCTTTCCATCCACTCGCCTAGGTCTTCTCTACCGACGCCAAAACCTCGGCGCACTGAAACGCATTTTGCGCCAATGCGGCAGGATCGTATCCACCCTCGAGGTTAAGAATCAAACGACCGCCGCAGAGCTCATCAGCCCAAGCCTTCACCGTTTGGGTCATTTGCCGGTAACCGTTCGTAGTCAGACTCATCGACCCCAGCGGATCGGAGATATGTGCGTCGAACCCTGCCGAAACCAAGATGAGCTCAGGCCGAAAAGCATAGACTCGCGGTTGCACAACATTTCTGAGCACATCCAGATAATCCGCGTCCCCGCAAGAGTGAGGCAGTGGGACATTAAGAGTCCAATCGAGTCCCTGACCCATGCCTTTTTCCTCGACACCCCCCGAGTCCTTTGGGAAGAGCCCCTCTTGGTGTAGATCAACGAAAAAGACTTGGTCGTCTTCATAAAACGCTTCTTGAGTCCCATTTCCATGGTGAACATCCCAATCTAAAACAAGAATACGCTTTACCCCTTGAGACAATGCCTTTTTCGCAATCAATGCTACCGTATTAAATACACAAAATCCCATGCCCTGATTTGGCCTAGCGTGGTGACCCGGAGGACGAGCAAAGATAAAACCGTTTCGAACCGCACCCGACAAAACCTCATCGAGCAAATGTAACCCAAGCCCCACCGCCAAACGAGCTGCTCGAACGGACCCCTCAGTTAAAGGCGTCTCGTGATCTAACGCTCCGATTTTCCCATCCATGGATAAGACCTGATCAACGTAATCTTGTGAGTGGATGCTGAGCAACTCGTCACGGGTCGCGATCCGTTCCCGCGCAAGATCCAGCCTAAGAGTAGCTCTTCCGGCGCCCGGTCGAGACTGCTTAAAAAAATTTAGGATTTCATCCAGTCGTCGCCGATTTTCGGAGTGGTCGAGCCGGCCGTGATTCAAGCAATCTAGATGAGACAGAAACAAAGAACTCTGAGACATGCTGATTGTTTCGCTCTTTTTGATAAAATTTGCAATTGCACCCCAGAAATTTTAAACTGCGATTGAGGAATCCCCCTATGCCAAACACAGTAAGAGGTCGAATCATAGAAACGGGTCGAGACGACCAGGGATCGAGCTGGATCGAAGTATTTTCCGAGTCAGTATCCAGAGTCTTCGTGATTCCACCCCAGATCGATATCCATGGCCTCACCCAAGGCCAACTCGTGGCCGTTCGTACGGACGATCAGAACAAGACCATCTCAGTAGAAGCGATCGGAAAAAAACCAATCGTCTGGGACCCTCTCTCCGACACCCTCCGTTGGAGGAGACCACTAGGGAAAAGGTCACGCATCTCGAAACTGCGTCAACGACAAGAGATCATCCATGAGGTTCGTCACTTTCTGTACGACCTCAATTATCTCGAAGTAGAGACGCCCCTCCTCGTCAAAGGAACCTGCCCCGATAGCCACATTGAATCAATTCCGGCGGGCTCAATCTCTAGCCAAAGCGAGGGATACTTGGTCAGCTCCACTGAGTATCAAATTAAGCGCCTCATGGTGGGAGGATTTGAAAAAGTTTTTACCCTGACAAAAAATTTTCGAGCCAATGACCGAGGTCGTTATCACGCCTCTGAATTCACCATGCTGGAATGGGCTCGAGCTTATGGCACCCTGAGTGAAATCGAAAAAGATGCAGAAGGATTTATCAAAAAGGCTTTTGCTGCGCTTTACCCTAGACAGAATTACCTCGAGTTTCAGGGCGAACGGATCGACCTCATGCAATTGCCCTGGGAGCGGATTACCGTCCGGCGTGCATTCGAGAAATACCTTGGGATGACTCACCTAAAAGATTTCTCCCTCGAGACGCTGCTCAACTCAGCCCAATCGGCTCAGATCAAAATCCCTGAAAATTTCAAATCAGAACAATCCCTCACACTTTCCTTCTTGCTGGACCAACTCCAGCCCCACCTCGGACGCACCACGCCCACCTTTCTCCAAGAATGGCCGGCTTTCATGATCTCCTCATGTGAGGTGAACTACTCCGACCCGACCGTATCTGAGCGTAGTGAGCTCTATATCTGTGGAATCGAAATCGCCGATGGTTTTCCATTTTTGACTGACTCTCAGCTTCAAAGAGAATTTTTTCAGCGCGAACTTGAACATCGCAAAAGCGGTGGACAGACCGTGGTCGAAATCGACGAGCGCTATATCTATGCGCTCGAACAAGGGATTCCACCCGGCGCCGGAATGGCACTTGGGATCGATCGCCTGGCGCTCGTCCTAACTCAGTCCGACTCCCTTTCAGAGATCCAAGCCTTTAGCTGGGATGAACTCTAGCTCTCAAGACGCGACTCCGGTAGAGTCGATCCTTAAGGAGAATGATCCTATGATTTTAGTCACAGGCGGCGCTGGTTACATTGGCTCTCACACCTTGCATCAACTCGTCGAAAAAAATGAGCCAGCCATCGCGCTCGACAACCTTTACTCTGGTTTCCAATGGGCGGTCCCGAAAGGGGTCGAGCTCGTAGTAGGAGACGTAGGTGACCAGCGGCTAACGGAGCAACTCATTCGGGAAAAAAAAATCGACTCGGTCATTCATTTCGCTGGGCATCTTGAAGTTGAGGAGTCCACTCGAAATCCACTGAAGTACTACCGCAACAATGGAGTGAGCGCGATGAACCTCCTTGAGGTCTGCCATCGCAACGGGGTCAAAAACTTCATTTTTTCATCCACTTGTGCAGCCTACGGCACCCCAAAGCAAATGCAAGTAAATGAGAGCACGCCGCCTCATCCGGAGAGCCCCTACGGCAGAAGTAAACTCCTCACGGAACAAATTTTAACCGAACTAGAACGGGCAGCCGCACTCGCTGGGCAAAGCTCGATGCACCATGTAGTTCTGCGCTACTTTAACGTCGCCGGAGCAAAGGTGGGCGGCGGACTGGGCCAGGCAACTCCTCGAGCCACTCAACTCATCAAGGCTGCTGCTGAAACAGCTCGCGGGAAGCGACCTTTTTTGAAGGTATTCGGAACCGACTACCCAACCCCTGACGGCACTTGCGTCCGGGACTACATTCATGTCGATGATCTAGCCAGCGCGCACCTACTGGCGCTCGATTATTTGCGCCAAGGGGGGTCTTCCGATCTTTTCAACTGCGGCTATGGACGAGGATATTCAGTGCGAGAAGTTATCCATTGCATGAAAAAAGTGAGCGGAGTCGATTTCAAGGTCGAAGAAACTGGGCGACGTCCAGGAGATACGATAGCTATCTTTGCCGACTCGACCAAGATTCGCTCTCGGCTGGGCTGGGTTCCGCGCTTCGATCAGCTCGACCTCATCTGCAAAACTAGCTATGACTGGGAATTAGAATTGGAGAAAATTCAGAAATGAAGGAATCGGTAATTGTCACGGGTGGTTTTGGCTTTCTTGGATCTCACTTGGTTGAGACCTACTTGAATCGCGGCTATCAAGTGGTTGCAGTCGATAACTTCTGCACTGGATCTCGCTCCAATCAAGAGCACTTCAAAAAAGAAATCGCCGAAGGCCGACTCCTAGCCATCGAAGCCGATGTAAGCCGGAAGTGGGACTCTTGGTTAAACACACTCAAAGACTTAGCTCCAGTGCGCTCGATTTTTCATTTTGCCTCTCCCGCCTCTCCGCCGCATTACCAGAAACTTGGCCTAGAAACTCTTGCTGTCAATTCAGTCGGTTTGGGCCACGCCCTTGAGGCTGCGGACCAGCGAGGAGCCCGAGTGATTTTTTCATCCACCAGCGAAATTTATGGAGACCCTGCCATGAGTCCACAGCCCGAGACGTACTGGGGGAACGTCAATAGTTTCGGAGTCAGATCCTGCTACGATGAAGGCAAGCGTTTTGGCGAGGCACTCATTTACACTCACAACCTGAAACATTCCACTCAGCACGGATTGGTCCGGATCTTCAATACCTACGGTCCGAGAATGAACCCAGCCGATGGCCGTGTGATGATTAATTTCCTAATCCAAGCCGAGCAACGACAACCGCTTACAGTCTACGGAAGCGGCGAACAAAGCCGAAGCTTCTGCTACGTCGATGACCTGATCGCCGGAATTGTCCGCTACGCCGAAGCAAACCTGACAGAACCAGTAAACCTGGGCAATGATCGTGAATTTACGATCAATCAACTCGTAGACGCCGTGAGGAGTATTTACCCAGACCGCACTCTGGAAGTCAGGCATTTACCACTTCCGCAGGATGATCCTAGACAAAGAAAACCCGATCTCTCTTTAGCTAAAAGCCGACTCAGCCCTTGGTCCCCTCAAGTTGACTTAAGAGAAGGTCTCATCAAGATGCGAGCAAGCCTCAACCACCCAAGTTTCTTAAGTGCTCGCGAGAAGTGATTTCAGCTGATCTTTTTCATCGTGCTCAGCCAACTGAGTGTAGCCCCCGATGAGCTGATCTCCATTGAAGATTTGAGGCATAGTCCTCATTCCAGAGCGCTCGAAAAGCGCGTCCCATTGAGCATCGTCCTCTTCAGCGACTAGCACTTCGCTGTACGGCACTCCCCGCTGTTTCAGCAGCTGCTTAGCCTTCAGACAGTAAGGGCAATGATTCATCGTATAAATGACAACTCGTTCTGCAGTGCTCATAAATTAATCCTTATTCCGGTTGATTCTTGAAGATAGGAACTCAAAAAAGATAAAACTTCAATATTTTTACCCTTATCATCCAACCAAACCTGCTTGGCGGGATCAAAATTAAAGTGATAGGCCGTCCCCCGGGACGCTAGCGCTAGCCAGAGCTGCTGCACCGAAGGCTGAGCACTCAGAATGCAACGCGATCGGTCGGCAAGGGTAATTGTCAGTGACCCCATCGACTGCTCGCACTCGGCAATATCTGGGTCCACCTCGTTGAACGCCTTTTCAATTCGATTCAAGACCTCTTGAATTCTCTTTCGATAATCTGTTTCCATTAAGACTTGACCTCTCCAAAATTATTGCCGATACCATACCTCTATGTCTGACACAAATTTATGCGCTTGTGGTTCCGGTATCTCTCTCAAAACTTGCTGCCTCCCCCTCATTGAGGGAGGTGCGACGGCTGAAACTGCCGAACAGCTTCTGAGAGCACGTTATACTGCATTTACACGTGGAGATGTGGACTACATTTTATCCACCCATCATTCCAAGACCCGAAGTGAAGTCAACCGAGAAGAAATCGAAGAGTGGTCCAAGAATTCGAAATGGATGGGACTCAAAATTTTTCAATCGGAAGCCGGCAAAAAGGATGACGAAAAAGGGACATTGATTTTCGGCGCCTACTACACTCAAGACGGCAAAAGCGAAGAACATCTCGAAAAAAGCTTCTTCGAAAAGGAATCGGGTCAGTGGAAATTCCTAGACGCACAGGGAATTCAAACCGGCCCCTATCGCCGACCTGAGCCAAAAACAGGCAGAAATGATCCCTGCCCTTGCGGAAGCGGCAAAAAACACAAGAAGTGCTGCGGCAACTAGCCTCCGTCAAAGCTTTACGCGAAAATCTATAGCTGTTCATTCCTCCGGGCATCTTCCCTGCAGAGCTCAATGAGGATGAAAATTACGAGTTTTCTCGTTTGGCCCCTTCTTTTCACTAGCCTAGGGTCCACCCCTCATTCCTCGCAGCCCTATTCAGCTGGTGCCGAAATCTTGAATCAGGTCTCTCGAGAGCTCAATCAAATCGCAAAGCGGGCGACACCTGCCGTCGTGAGCATTACCTCAATTCGAGCGGTTGTCCCCCAGTCCAACCCACTCAGCACCCCTGGTATCCCGGGTTCAGTACCTAACGACACCGCCGACCCAATGGCCCTTGGCGTTGGATCGGGAGTCATTATGCGAGCGGACGGTCTGATCCTCACCAATCTTCATGTCGTCCAAAATTCGGAAAAAATTACCGTACTTCTCGATGACTCCCATAGAACTTCAGCACATTTAGTCGGAGGAGATGCCAAAACTGACTTAGCCGTCATTCAAATCGACTCCCCGGCTGAGCATCCGCTTCCCACTCTCTCATTTGGGAATTCCGCACAGCTCAATGTGGGCGACTGGATTATTGCCGTCGGCAGTCCCTTTGGCCTGAGCCATACGGTGACCTCTGGAATCATTAGCGCCGTGGGCCGCGGGCAACTCGGCATGCTCGACATCGAGGATTTCATTCAAACTGACGCGGCAATTAATCCAGGAAACTCAGGAGGCCCTCTGCTCAACTCAAGTGGAGAAATGATTGGCATTAACACCGCCATTTTTTCCCAGACGGGCGGGTTTACGGGCGTAGGCTTTGCAATCCCCTCCAAAATTGCCAAACAAGTATTCGAGGGAATTGTCCAGCACGGTCACGTTATCCGTGGTTGGATTGGCCTCATCGCTCAAGATCTTGATCCTCAGTTAGCCACCTATTTCAGGGCACCCCAAGTCACAGGAGCCCTCATCAGTCAGATTCAGAGTCGAGGTCCGGCAGCTCAAGCAAAGCTTAAATGCGGAGACATCATCACGCGCTTTGGGGATCTCCCCATCCACTCGGCTAATCAACTTAAATCTCTCGTCGCTAGCTCAAAAATATCAAATAAAATTCCAATTGAGATCTACCGCAAGGGGAAATTATTTCAAGTTCAACTCAGCATTCAAGAGCAACCTGATCCGAAAAGCTCTCTCATCAATCAAAAGGCGGGGCAAGTCGCTCACTCAGCGCAACACCCAGCCACGCATGGCGATCTCGGCATCTCCGTCCAAGACGTCACCCCTGAGATCTCAAAACTACTCAGAACTCCCCCTCAAACCGGAGCCATAATCGCAGAAGTTCAACCGGGGAGTCCCGCTTTCGACGTAGGACTTTCAGTGGGCGACGTAATCGTCAGCGCCAATCAAAACGAAATCCACAATGCAAAAGAAGTTTCTGACCTTTTCGACCACATGAAAAAAGACGAGATTACCGTTCTCTATGTCCAAAAGAGTCCAGAGGAGAAAGTATTTATCCCCATGAAAAGAATGAAATGAAAAGAATGGAATAAGCCGTGTGTTTAAGAAACTCCCACCACGCGGTAAGTCCGAGTGACGCTTCCACTCTCTACTTCGACTGTATCGCCCTTGGCTCTGCCTAGGAGTGCTTCACCCAACGGAGCCACAGGAGTAATCACCCGCACCGGCTTTCCATCCAACTGAAGCGACAGCCCTCCACCCTGGGGTACCAAAAAATAAAAAGAGCGGTGTCCATTGATTTCAAGCTCAACCAAAGCACCGGGACCGATCAGATCCGTTGGCTTGTACTCGGGGAGGTAGAGAAATTTATAGACCGTGATCAACCGAAGGATCTCTGAGGCTCGACTGGCTTGAGCCCCTGCCAAATAGGAGGCTTCAATCCCACGGGTGTCGTGATGATCCTCAGCCTGGCTTTCAGAGTGGGTCGCTGCCTCAAGAGCAGATGCCGCCGACTGAGTCACAATTTCTAATTCGCCCTGAAGCTGTTCCAGGATACCGTTGAGCAATTTTCGTTTATCCATCATTTTCGGTATTCTAAAGCAAAACTAGAAAAATTAAACTCGAAACTCGCCACAGAGCTTAAGCCAATTGTCGATTGACTCGGGTGACCCTCCATCGATAAACAAGAGAGCATGCCGCAGAGTCACGATCCAAAAACCGAAGCAAGACAAGCCGCCCTCCGCCGCCTCGACCGTCGCGAGTGCAGCACCGGCGACATCTCGCAATCTCTCAAGCGTAAAGGCTTCTCGTCCGACGTCATTTCCGAGGTGGTGCAGGAACTCGTAGAACGAAAGTACATCGATGATGAAAAATACGCTCGCATCTTGGTCCGAGAACAAACCCTGCGAGGCAAAGGTCCCAACTGGATCCGAATGAAACTCAAGACCAAAGGCATCACCACCGAGCGTCGAGCCGTCGAGACTCTGATCGAGACTGCGGCGAATACCTCAGAACTCGAAGTCGCCCAAGGACTAGTAGCCAGGCGCTACCCTGAGGCCAAAAGCGATCCAGCTACCGGTAGAAAAGCCATTCAAACCCTCTTACGCAGAGGGTTCTCCTACGACATCGCCCGGCGAGCAATTCAGGCGCTTGGCTCATCCGAGGAATAGCAGAACTCATTCCTGATTCTCCATCAGTGTCCGCTTGAATCTGTGGGACGCGCGTTCCACAGCACCGCCATCAAGACCATTCCTAAAAGCGAGAAACCAATCATACTCGGCCCCCAAGATCCCCAACCCCAACGATCCAGGAGCCAGCCCATGCCTAGACCCACGAACGATCCGCCAATATATTGCATCCCATCAAAAAGTCCGGCTGCGGTGGCGGCAGCTTTCTTGCCCCCAAAATCCATCGAGGCCGTCCCAGAGAGCATGGAGTGCACGACGCTAATGGCAAAAGAGTTGACTACAAATGCCGCAACTACCCAGCTCACGTCACGCGTCTGCCAAATCACCCCCAGGGATAAAACCTGGATTAAGTAGCCCAGGAAAGCAACGGGGGTCCTTCGACCTCGAAACACCCAATCCGATATTGACCCCGCAAAAACCGCCCCAATAATTCCGGCGATGATTACGGCCATCGCATTCTTTTGGAAAACAGGAGAGTCCAAAGGTAACTGTTGAACTTCAATCATGTACCGAGGAAACCACTGCTCAAACCCCTGCCTCACAAACCCGGTGCAAAACTCTGCTAGAGCAATGGTTAGAGTGACTGGGTTCATAAAAATCTTTTTTAAAATATACCGAACCGTCACAGCCTGCGAGTCCCCGGTCGATACTTGGGCAGGATCGATACTGGGCAAGCCGCACTCCTCGGGGGTATTTCGTACTGCAAGAAAAGTCACTCCCGCCATAAGAAGAATCAACAGGGACGGAATAAAAAACAACCACTGCCACGGGAGCCAAAAAGCTAATAAAGGACCCAAAAAGAAAATCAGTGCTCGACCCATCTGAATCATCGAGCCAAAAATCGCCGAGAACATACCTCGCTCACGGATATGAAACCAAGCCGAGTTGACCTTAATTAGTGACACTGCTCCAAACGACTGAAAGTAAGAGTTGAGCATCCAGATCGAGGCGAAATAAACCACCAGGGCATTCCCTTTTCCCAAAAACCCCAGGTAGGCACCCAGTCCAAATAGAAAATTAAAAAAAACGGTTCCCAGCGACCCAATGAGAATGGCTTTTCTGCCGCCGATACGATCCGCGAGGGGACCATTTATGATCGCAAAAATCCCATAAGCCAGGAGTGCCGGGGTGATGATGGCGCCTACCTGGGTTTTGTCCCAGCCATAAGTCTGAGAGAGTATGGGATTCGCTAGGGAAAGATTATATCTCCCCATATACATGGTGGAATAAGTAGTACCTAAGACTACCCAATTGAGGATGCGTCTTTTTCGAAAAACGAAAGACCCATTCAAAAGTGAAACTTCAGGAAACTTTGGCACCGAAACTTGAGCGCCTTCTAATTCGAGACTAAGTTCTGATGATTTCAACTTGGTTCCCCTTCACTCGGAGTGCCCGTTTTCCTTGAACCATCGCGATCAACTCCTCCCCAATCAGGGCCGCTGCCTCAGGACCCAAGATCCCTTGAGTAACTAAGTCTTCACTACTGTTCACTTCGTGTCGTAAAAGTGGCAAAAGCTGAGAAGTGGTGAGCAGGTGCTTAGCAGCGATTTTATGCTTTTCGGCCAAAACACTCACATAACAGCGAATGAGTTCAAAGGCCTGCATCTCATCACCGGTTGGAGCTGCTATCCTGGGGCTCTTAGGCACAGCGATATCCGTCGTTTCTGCAGCAGACTCGATGGCTGCCAAAATCGCCTCTCCGCTATTTTTAAATTCCCCTTTATTCAATCCACGAAATGCACCCAGATGCTCTAGATCCTTGGGCCGCACATGGGCAAGATCAAGCAGGACGTGGTCATCCGCTACCCATCGGCGCGGTAGATTGAGCTTTCTCACTCGCTCCTCTCGCCATCGAACCAAGTTAATGAGAGCTGGGTAACCCTTTTTGTCAAGACGCCCCCCTCGGGCGAGTTTCTGCGCGATACCCTCGGCATCCATTTGGTAGAGCGCGGCATTTTCCCACTTAGCGGAGACCTCGAACGCCCACGACTTTCTCCCGAGCTGGTCGAGATTTTCCAAAAGCTTTTGGCCTAGTTCTACGAGGTACTCGACATCCGCATGAGCATAATCGACCAATTGCTGGGGCAAAGGACGCACCGACCAGTTGGTCCGAGCATGTCCCTTGGCCAGGGTAATATCAAAAACTGCCTTGAGGAGCTTGCCTAGGCCAATTCCCTCGCCATACCCACAGAGCGATGCAGCCACTGCCGTATCCAGAGTAGGCGAAGCAACCACCCCGAAGCTGGTGTAAAGGCACTCTTGATCTCCTTGGGCTGCGTGGAGGACTTTTAGAATTTTTGGGTCAGTGAAAATATCCAACAAAGGTTGGATCCCTGGCTCAAAAAGATCGGGCCGCGATGCGGGATGATTCCGTTTAAAGGCCCGTGCATCAACCAGCCAGGAATCCGTCGTCGTGGCCACCTGAATAATTTCTACCATGGGGTAGAAAGTCGTTTCACGAATGAACTCAGTATCAAAGGCGATGATGACCTGATTTTTCAGGGCCTGGGCTAATTCAGCAATTTCTTCGGCAGTGGAGAGCAAATTTGTAAATTTATTCATGGGTCGAGGTGTGTTTATCATGACACGCTGATCGTTTCCAATCGTCGTTTTCTCCCCTATCCCTTCAACTCTTAAAAAATTCAGGTTTCTAGTCTTATTAGCCGATCAATTTAGTAGGAAATAAGGAGCTTCCAAGCAAAATGAAAACCCATACGATTGCCCTCGTCTTTCCAAAAACATCAACAAAGGGATCCGCTTCAAGCCCAGCTTTTGAGATTCTTCAAGATGAATATGAAATTGAATACCTTGAAAACGCCCTCCGACAAGGCGATAAACAACCGCTGCAAGAAATCCTGTACCGAAGAACCCTGATCAATGAAAAAGAAGACCTACAAGCGGACTACGTTGAAGAACTCCTGAGTCGCCCATTTGCAAGACCCAACCTGCAGAAGCAAGCAGTCCTCTGGCTCAAATCCAAAATGAAGCTCAATACCCACAGGCAAAATGAGAATCAAGCCGCGCTGGTCATCGCCGAATATGCCTACCAGATTTACCAGAGCAACCCAGATCGAATCGACTTTCTCCTCGCGGGCCCCAACTCTCAAGTGAGAATCCGTATTTTCCCGCTGGTAACTCGGCTACAGGGGACGTAATTTCTTTGAGCTGAATCTGCCTGAGGGCAGAATGCCCCTAAGCCCTTTTACACCAGGTGCGATAGCGGTAGTACTCAGTTTCGATGAGACGAATCACAAACATCGACTCAAGAGATTGCAGGATACGCCTCAGGGCCGCAATAAGAGAGAGCAGGTTCCTCAAGGTTGTAAAATCAAGACTGGTTTGGACCAAAAGTCTTAAGTCATGCTCCAGCAGAGTTTCAATCTGAGTTTCAAATCGTTGACGCCTAATGATTGGATCGCGGACCGCAAATATACCAGGCAAGCCTCCTTGAGAAAGCTCAAGTTCATAACAGGGTAAGAAAGAGCCACAGTGTAACGCCGCCACTGGAGATAAAGAGGTAGCTGACGCTACCTGATCATTAAGGACATGGAAACAGTAACTGCGCGCTCGTTGCTGGCCCGCCGTCGTCAATCGGTCCTGTTGCGCCACTAAACGTAAAAAGAGTAATTGACGAGCTACCTGCAAACGTAGCGATTTCTCCTGTTGAGGCATTGACCTTCATAATCCTAAAATTCAAATCGTCCGCGATGAACAGATTACCTGAAGGGTCAAACGAAATGCCGCCAATCACGAAAAAAGCGAGATCGGTCGCAGGCACATTTGCGGTGATGCTCCTTCCAGGCACACCTACTTGTCCTGCGATCGTGTAGATGTAGCCGGCCTGATAAGGCCCTGATATTCCAAGAATCGAGGAAACAGACGCATTGGGCACAACTCGAACCGCGTGATTACCGGTATCAGAAATAAAAAGGTTACCTGACGAGTCCAGCGCCAGCTGATTAGGGCCGTTACCCGCAAGAATTGCTCCGCCGACTGCAGTAACTCTGTCGCCTGCCCCTCCTGAGCTTGGATTGCCAGCGACCGTATAGATATTCCCCGCGGCCCAAGTTTGGTAGACTCCAGCAATCGTTGCTGAACCGCTCACGTTTGCAACGACCCGGACCTCATAATTATCGCCAATATATAGATTGCCAGAGCCGTCCACTGCCAGCCCCATAGGATTAGTGAAGGTAGCAGCAGCAGCAATCGCGCCGTCGCCCGTGCTGCTCCCTCCCGATCCAAGCCTGCCCGCGATCGTGTAAAGATGCCCTGAAATCCACGTTTGAGTGATCCCAGCGATCGTCGCTGAGCCCGTAGTTCGAACTAAAACTCGGACAGCGTAATTTGTTTTGTCGGCAATGTAGAGATTATCATTACTATCGACGGCAAGTGCACTCGGCGAGGATAAATCCACTTGGGTTGCAACACCGTCGCCTCCTGTATTGTCACAGTTGCCAGAAGTACCCGCAACACGGACAATCAACCCAGTGCTGGCACTCACCTCCCAAATCGTACAATCGAGGTTGTCTGAGATAAATAAATTGCCCTGACTATCGATAACAGTGCTAAACGGAAATTTGAAGCTCGCCTGCGTCGCAGGATATCCCTCAATGACGAAAGAATTACTTACTGCCGAAGTGAGGCTTGGAGCCGAAGCTGTGAGCGAATAATAGATTGTGTCGCTAGAAGTTAACCTTTGGTCTAGGCTTTGTCCTAGGGCACCTGCAACCGTATAGATACCTCCCTGGGTCCAACTGGGAACGGGTGAGGCCACCTGAGTAGGGGGGATGCCCGCAATCGGAGTGGAGTCATTATTCGCAGCAACTACCCTCACGGCACCATTAAAATCTGCAATAAAGATATTCCCCGCCTTGTCGCTCCAGGAATTAGATGAACTCGGAGCAAATGATCCAGTAGGGATGGGAGAGCCACTCGAACCAGCGTTGCCCGCAGAGGTTCCACCTGCATTCACCCAAGAAAGAGAAGAAAATGTTGCGCTACCTGAACTGCTAAGGACAGCGCGCCCTCCATTTAAGGTTGCTGCTACCGATCTATTGTTGGGCGCACTAGTGAGTGCAAGCGAGATCGAAACAGCTGGGGTGGTTACTACATTACCCCATGCGTCTTGGACCTGTACGGTGTATCCGCCGAAGGTCGCTCCTGATAAGTAGGTCGGCGTTGCACTCGGCTGGGTCGTGAAAACCAGCTGCGAGGCTGCGCCGGCTTTAATGACGACCGAATTACTCGTTGCCCCAGTTAGCCCCGGAGCCGAGGCGGTCAACTGATAGGTACCTGCTTTGCCCACAGAGAGAGAAGAAAATGCTGTGCTACCTGAACTGCTAAGGACAGCGTCCCCTCCATTTAAAGTAGCTGTTACAGGCCCAGTGAGTGCAAGCGAGATCGAAACAGCTGGGGTGGTTACTACATTACCCCATGCGTCTTGGACCTGTACGGTGTATCCGCCGAAGGTCGCTCCTGATGAGTAAGTCGGCGTTGGACTCGGCTGGGTCGTGAAAACCAGCTGCGAGGCTGCGCCGGCTTTGCCGGCTTTAATGACGACCGAATTACTCGTTGCCCCAGTTAGCCCCGGAGCCGAGGCTGTCAACCCATAGGTTCCTGCTTTGCCCACAGAGAGAGAAGAAAATGTTGCGCTACCTGAACTGCTAAGGACAGCGTCCCCTCCATTTAAAGTAGCTGTTACAGGCCCAGTGAGTGCAAGCGAGATCGAAACAGCTGGGGTGGTTACTAGATTACCCCATGCGTCTTGGACCTGAACAGTGTAACCGCCGAAGGTCGCTCCTGATGAGTAAGTCGGCGTTGGACTCGGCTGGGTCGTGAAAACTAGCTGCGAGGCTGCGCCGGCTTTGATCGTGATGGGGCCCAGACAAGAAGAGGTGATCGGACTCCCCGATAAAGGAGTGGAGGAGAATTTGATGTAGATATTCCCCGCGGCACCCGAGTAGGAGAAGCCACTGAAAGAGTCAGCGCTTGAACGTGAAGGTGGTGCGCCCGTGGCCACGAGAGTTCCAGCAGCAGAAGTAGCGCATGAACTCGAAGTGTAAGCCGTAGCAGTCAAACTGGCGCTGTAATTAGCAATAGAATGACCGAGTGCATCTTGGGCAGTGACGGATGGAAGAGGAGTGAAACCATCCCCAGATCTGACTGACCCTAGGAGAGTATATCCGGTGCTCAAAGCCAGTTTCGCAGGGGCGGCTGGATTTTGTATTTTTTGATTTGGCGAACCACAGCTAGTCATGGAGACGATCAAGACTAGAGTAATAAGAGACCGCAGGCCAGAGTCTCGTCTCTGCTTTTTGATCAAACCAGACCGCAAAAAAAAATCATTGAAATTTAGAAGCAAAACGTTCTTCATAAGCCTTCCAGTTATTGATCAAAAATCACTACAATATTTGGACTCAGTATTTATATTAATTAAGTGTAATTAAAAAAACATGACAAATAAAGTCAAATAAAAGACATGCAAAAAAGCGCATTGATTCGTAATAAATGCCGATATTTGAGCGAGGCGAGCCGGGAGACGTGTCTCTGGTGACCCATGAAACAGCTCGATTAACAGTTGATTTTACGAAGATTAACTTTGAACTCTGGAAAATAGACTGATCGCCATATGCACTTCCGTCAAAACTTCTAGACGGCAATTCCTTCAGGGAGCCTTCTGTTTTGCTCAAAGTAGTTTGGGCCAGTGCCCTCGATCATTCCGCCGCCTAAGCAAATATCGCCATCATAAAAGACGACGGATTGTCGAGGGGTGACGGAACGCTGGGGAAGATCAAAATCCACCCTCACCTTTTCTGTTCCATCCGAGCTTTCTATCCAACTAATCGTGCAAGGTTGATCAGTCTGTCGATACCGGGTTTTAGCCCTGCACCGATAAGGGTGGGGTTCGGGAGGACTGCCGGCAACCCAAGACAGCTCAGTGGCAGTGAGATAATCCGTATAGAGAGCTGGATGCATTTCTCCACGCTCGACATAAATCACGTTTCTCTTTAAATCCTTGGCCACCACGTACCAGGCGTCGCCCTCGCCGCCCAATCCCAGTCCTTTTCTTTGACCCAGGGTATAATACACCACTCCTGAGTGCTCGCCGACCACCTTGCCGTCCAGCGTTTCTATCTTTCCAGGCTGTGCTGGTAGGTATTGACTCAAGAACTTCTTAAAGTTTCGTTCGCCAATAAAGCAGATCCCCGTGCTATCTTTTTTGGAATGAGTGGAGAGATCATACTCCTTAGCGAGTGCTCGAACCAAAGGCTTCTCGATATGACCGATCGGAAAGAGAACTTGATTGAGGGTCTCTTTTTTTAAAGTATAGAGAAAATAAGACTGATCCTTACTTGAGTCCTTGCCCTTGACCAGCTGATGCTCTCCACTGGTGACTAAATTTTGAGCATAGTGTCCCGTCGCTAAATAATCAGCGCCTAAACTCAGAGCTTTTTTTAGAAAAACATTAAACTTTATTTCGCGATTACAGAGAATATCTGGATTAGGAGTGTATCCGGCGCGGTATTCTGCCAAAAAGTGCGTAAATACATGATCCCAGTATTCTTTTATGAACTCGACTGAGTAATAGGGGATATCAATTTTTTGGCAAACTCGAACGACGTCCTCATACTCTAAAGACGCTCGGCAAACGCCATTTACGTCTTTTTCTTCCCAGTTTTTCATGAAAAGACCGACCACTTGATAGCCCTGTTTTTTTAGAACTAACGCAGTGACAGAAGAGTCCACGCCCCCTGACATTCCAACTACAACTGTCGTAGTTGAATTTCTTCTTTTTTGCTCTTCGGATACGGTCAACATCGCAGATCTTCTACACTAAAAGGAGATTTTTATCCAGCTCTCGGGAACCAGAGCTGAAGCGCCAAAACTAGGGAGTCGCTTGACAAGCGGTAATCTCTACGACGGATTGGCTCTGACCTGCATCCTGAGATCCAATACTCACCACCCGAGTGTCTGAATTAAACTCAAAACCCACACTTTTCCCGGCTACAGTAATCGACAAACTGCCAGGAACTAGTTCAAAACGACCGTCTAAATAAAACTGGGTCTGGAGTTGAAGGTGATTTGACGCCCTCTCACCTATGCCGACGAGAGCAAATGGATCATCCAAATCAGAAATATCTCGAATTATATTTTGAGGATCATTTTGCACCAGCTCTAAAACTCCATGCCCAATCGACTCTTGATGGTTAGCGGGAACTCTTTTTGGATCCATATGAATCACTGCATCAAGGAGCACTGGTTCATTCCCCTTAACTGCCTTCAGCGCAGAGTAAGTAGACGCGGGTGTGATTTTTGAGGAGCGACCATCTTTCTGCAAACATAATCCCTGAAAAGCTCCCTTTTGATGCTCGACCAGCGCGGGGACGAAATCTGGAAACTGAAAATAGCCATATAAGTTAGGAGGATAGCAAAGATCATTTTTATCCGTGATCAGAACCACCGACAAGGCTGCATCAGGCCGATAAAACCCAAGATTCTTGATTTGAGAAAGCTGCGGTTCCACTAAGCTTTGACCCAATGAATAGAGGAGGGCATCGCCAATCGTACTCTTTCCTCGCTCCACCTCACTCGCCAGGGCCCCCCTGAGAGCGGATTGAATCTGAAAATTACCTTCATTCTTTGAGTTTAAAATGTGAGTCCGCCCATAGGCTGACATCACTCCAATTCGGTAATCAAGACCCGGAGAAAGACTATGCAAAAAAGCAGGCACAGCTGCGTTAAGTCGTGAGATCTTACTGAGCATTGAACTCGAGTGATCGAGCACGAATAAAAAATCGACTGCATTTCGAAGGGATTGATTAGGCTGAACAAAACTCCACTGAGTTACCTGGGACAATGGACATGAAGGATTACCTGGATTCTTTGCTCCAGAAGGAGGACTGAAAGTAGATTGGTAAACGTCCTGAAGTTGAACACTTTTTCCGCACCCCATGCATCCGACCGAGAAACTAAGCCATCCTGCGAGGGCCAACGATCGATTCATTTTCATTAGGTTTTTCCTTTTGGCTTCTTGTTATTTTTAGAGACATCTAAACTCGTGAGTGGCTTTAGTTTTTCGATGAGTACTTCTGGGTTCTTAACCTCACCAAATAAAATCTCGACTCGACGATTTTTCGCCCATGAATCTTCTGTACTCTCGAGGTCTAGGGGGTGGAGAAAACTATAGGCATTGAGTTTGACACTTGAAAGATTCACACCTCCTGAGACAAGAGCCTGCCGTACAGATTCAGCCCTCTCTTGAGATAGAGAGAGATTATACTGAAAGCTTCCTCGCTGATCAGCATGGCCGGAGACTTCTACTTTTCCTGGAATTTCGTTTTCCTTCAGATAGCGACCCACTTCTTTTAAAACAGAAGCGACGTCTGAGCTGACCGCTGAAGATCCACTTCCAAAGAAAACTCTTTGGGAATCCAGAACAACCTGAACACTTTGCGATTTCTGAGGTTGAAATGAAAACCC
The DNA here is from genome assembly GCA_947447665.1 of Bacteriovoracaceae bacterium. Lineage (GTDB taxonomy): Bacteria > Bdellovibrionota > UBA1018 > UBA1018 > UBA1018 > CAINWE01. Next base: position 183,678 of record CANFJX010000001.1, read on the forward strand.
AATTTGAATACCAAACCACCCCTGATAAGCTCGCTGACTGGCAACTGAGAAGTCTGTGGTCAGCTGGGAGTAAAGTCTCACAGGGAAGTGATGATTTGGAATTTCATACGCTGCTTTTAGGCCAGCAGAATAGGAACTCGTAGACTGACCCGCCAACGCGCTATAAGTCGTATCAACACCAAAAGTTTTGTTAATGACAATACCGAGTTGAAACCGATCAGAGATCCGGTACCGAGGACTCAGCTCCAGGAAGCCCGCACGAGTGATGACTTGGGCAGACTGACTTGCAGTAGGACTCCCTACCTCACTGCTATAGGTCCAGCCCAATCCCCCATCAAAAACCCAATTTCTGAGCTGATAAGACAACACTCCATCCAGGAGATACTGCCCTCCGTGCGGAGCACTCGAGTAGTCTAATCCTGAAACCATTCCATATCCTGCCGCTGCACCACCAAATAGGCTCCACCCCTGAAAATAACTCGACTCTGAGGGGGTGAGATCAGCGGAAACTCTCTGAATTGATATCTCTGCAGAGCTGTCCGAATGATTTAAAATCGCTATCCATGAAAAAATGAGACAAAAGTTGAAAATAAAGCTCAATTTTCTAATTAACATTCTTAAAAGAATAGTAGCTAAGCTTCGAAATTTTCAAGAAAATTTAAAAATAAAAAAATCTAACAGCCGGCTAACTGTCCTAAAAATACGAGTCACTCAGGCGCGGTTCGACCCAAGAACAGAACCGAACCAAAAACATCATCTTGAACGTTGTAGCCTTGAACGTTGTAGCCTTTTTGGCTCTTTTAGGGCAAAATGCAGAATCTCATGAGCACTGAAGAAAGCACCCAAACCACCCCCAACTTAGGCCCCATCTTTAACGAGGTCTCTCGCAGGCGCACGTTTGCGATTATCTCGCATCCAGATGCCGGTAAAACGACTCTGACGGAAAAGCTCCTCCTCTACGGCGGAGCGATTCATTTAGCTGGTGCGGTTCGGGCCAAGGCCAACCAACGACATACCACCTCGGATTGGATGGAAATCGAGAAACAACGCGGAATTTCAGTGAGTTCAAGCGTCCTTCAGTTCGAGTACCAGGGGGTGCAAATTAACCTCCTCGATACGCCAGGCCATAAAGACTTCTCGGAAGATACTTACCGGACCCTGATGGCTGCCGATGCTGCCGTCATGCTCATTGACGCAGCCAAGGGTGTCGAAGCCCAAACCCGCAAACTCTTTGAGGTTTGCCGGATGCGCCAGATTCCAATTTTCACCTTTATGAACAAGCTCGATCGCCCGAGTCGTGAACCCCTCGATCTCATTGACGAGCTCGAAAAGGTGCTTGGCATCCGCTCCTGCCCCATGAGCTGGCCGATCGGCTTGGGAGATCGATTTCGAGGCGTGTACGACCGCCAGGCCCATGAAGTGCTCTTTTTCCAAACCGAAGGAGAGGCTAACGTCAAGGGCCGTCTAGCACCTAAAAAGGTTGCAGGCATTGACGATCCCTACTTTATCAAGATGCTCGGTGGCCCCAAGGGAGACCTGGATGAAGCAAAAGAGCTTCACGATCAACTAAAAACAGAACTCGAGCTGCTAGAATATGCCGGAGACGCTTTCGACCTCAAAAAGGTGCTCGAGGGTCAGCTCACCCCAGTTTTCTTCGGAAGTGCAATGAACAACTTCGGAGTCCAGCGATTCTTAGAAAAGTTCATTGAAATCGCACCTCCTCCGCTCGCAAGAAAAACAGCGGACGGAGAAATCGAGCCCACTTCGGATCGTTTTTCAGGATTTATTTTTAAAATTCAGGCCAACATGGATCCTGCCCACAGAGACCGGGTGGCATTCATGCGCGTCTGCTCGGGCAAATTTACCCGCAACATGTCGGTAAAACACGCCCGCCTCAACAAAGACATTAAACTCTCCAAACCGCTGAACTTTTTTGCCCAAGAGCGGATCATCATCGACGAGGCCTGGCCTGGCGATATTGTTGGCCTCCTCGACACGAGTGGAGAGCTCCGAATTGGCGATACGCTGTGTGAAGGCAAACGATTTGAATACACCGGAGTTCCGAGATTCTCACCCGAGTACTTTGCGAGTATCACGATTCTCGATCCCATGAAGCGAAAGCAGATGAAAAAGGGCCTCGATCAACTCTCCGAGGAGGGCGTAGTCCAGGTTTATAAGCAAAGAGGATTTGGAGACAAAGATCCGATTCTGGGAGCTGTAGGGGGACTTCAGTTTGAGGTTCTCGAACATCGCCTCAAAGCCGAGTACAATGTGGTCGTCCGAATCGAACGACTCCCCTACATCCATGCACGATGGGTTCAGGGCACGGGTCTGGACGCAGATTATTTTGAACGACGTGAAGACAGCCGGTGCTTAGAAGACCGCGATGGCCAGCCTGTTATCCTCTTCAAATCTGACTGGGGTTTGCGGTGGGCAGAGGACAACTACAAGGGACTACAATTCCTTAAATCAGCTCCGATGATCCGCGGAGAGGATTAAGCAAGTTTAATCCGGTTAAGCGATTTGCGGAACTGAGTGAAGCAAAAACTCAGCTTCGCCCTTAAAACAGCTTTTTAAAGTAGTTGAGTCGCTTAGAATTGAGAATGTGAAATGATCCTCTACTGGTTTCGAAAGAACTTAAGGATTGAAGATAACCCATCGCTCAATAAGGCAGTGCAATCTGCCCAAGAGCAGGGAAAGCGCTTGGTATTATTTTTTAGCTCTCATCTGCTTTTCAAAAACGCAGGACCTTTCAGGCGAGTTTTTTTAGAAAATGCGATCAAGGAGCTGAGTACTGAACTCAATGCAGTCGGGCTGGATTTGATCTCGACGCCTGATTCTCCAGATCTTTGGATTAAAGCACATGCCCATGGAGCATCGATTTATACGGAAACACTACCTGGCACATGGGAAGATACGGAGCTTCAGCGTGTGATTGAAGTGATTGGGAATGATCAGGTTCATCGCACATGGAACCGTACGCTCTACCCGATTGAGCTAATTCCCGGTGGCGTAGAGGAACTTCCGAGGGTCTTCACTGATTTTTATCGAGGTGTAGTTTTAAAATCAAAATGGCCAATCCCAGCCCCATTGAATACCCCATGGAAGATAGATCGAGGGGGACTGGCGCAGGATCGCTTAAAGAACTACTTATGGGTCACTCGGGCGATATCAAGCTATAAAGATACGCGGAATGGTCTCTTGAATGATCTAGATTCTTCTCGTTTATCGCCTTTTCTCTCGTTGGGCCGCTTGAGTGCAAGACAAGTCTATAGCGAAGTAAAAAATTTTGAGTCTCTCCATGGCGCAAATCCCTCGACCGAAGCATTTATTTATGAGCTCGTCTGGCGGGATTATTTTCAATTCTATTTATTAAAGCATGGATTTAAAGTTTTCAGAAGTCAGGGCATTCTAGAAAATCAGAAACTATGTAAGCAAACGAACTTTGCAAGTCAGCCCGATGGATTTATAAAATGGATCGAGGGGAAAACTGCACAACGATTCATTAATGCTCATATGAATGAACTCAGAAAAACAGGTTGGATGTCTAATCGAGGTCGCCAAGTGGTCGCTAGTTATCTGGTGAATGATCTTCAATTAGATTGGCGCCTTGGAGCAAACTATTTTGAAGAAACATTAATCGATTATGATGTTGCATCAAACTGGGGTAATTGGAATTATATTGCTGGAGTGGGAGCTGACCCGAGAAAAAATCGCTATTTTGACCCAATTTCTCAGGCAAATCGCTATGACCCTGATGGCAGGTACCAAGATCGTTGGGCTTAAGAAGCACTAGTCCGACGGACTCGGAAGTCGAGTTCATTATCAACCCAAAGTGATAAATTGCTGGCATATCTCGTTTTTGATTTGAACAAATTCATCCAAGATAAGCTTGAATAGCCTTCTACAATCCATTTTTGTGTTGCTTGTTTTTGGTTCTTTCGCTCATGGTGACCATTCCACCGGAGCTTGAGACCTCAGAAATTCATTCTGAAGGCGCTTTATTGGAGGACAGATCATGAAGAAGCCTTTGCCCGAAAAAATATGTTTAGTTTGTAAAAGGAGTTTTACCTGGCGCAAAAAGTGGGAAAAGGTATGGGACGAGGTCAAATACTGTAGCAAGCGATGCCGGGGGGAAAAAACCATCGTTTCATCATCACAAATCACTCATGAAGCTCTCACTGCGTCTGATATCGAGAGAGTGATTCAAATGGCTTGGGAAGATCGCACCCCTTTTGATGCAATCCAAATACAGTTCGGATTAAATGAAGAACAAACGATTATTTTAATGAGGAGAGAGCTCCGGCCAGGAAGATTTTCGGCTTGGCGAAAACGGGTTCATGAAAACGGGGACCTTAAGAATCGCCAATCCCGCGGATTCCAGGTTGGGGTATTTAAATCCCGCAAACAAAGGATGGACGGTTCAATCAAATAGCTACTGAGAAGCAATTGTCCGGGGTGTTTACAACCGGCAAGCTCATGAAGCGCTCTTCTTTCAAACCGAAGGAGAATCCAACGTCAAAGGCCGTCTTGCACCTAAAAGTGAAATTCTTTTATTTTTTTAGTCGATCGCTCAAGTAACTTCATCAGCAAAGATCTTAATTGAGCGATCGAACCACTTCTTCACCCTAGATTCGCTGCACGAATTCCCGCTCGACCTGACCTTCGCGGTACCAAATCGTACCCATCAGGGGCCTCTGAGCCAGCACGTCAGCGATAAAGAGCCGATCACCCGGCCACAGATTAAGCGAGGTCACCTCAGCAACAGACACCCAATGAAGACTCCCCTCGTCACACTGAGCTTGAACCTGGGGCAACTCACTCTCGCTGCACGAGGCAGTAAAAAGAAAGACCATCCAATCTTCATTCTTCTTGGCTTTAAATAATGGAAAATGAATCACACCTTGAGATCGGAAACGATCCTCTGGCAGATGCAGTCCTGCCTCCTCAGATAATTCTCGCTGAGCGCCCTGAAGGGCAGATTCATCTGCCTCGAGCTTACCTCCTAAGCCATTCCACTTGCCAGAATGAAAGTCCACCTTGCCGGTTGGGTCGCCATTTCGATGAATCATCAACACCCGATCATTGCAAAGCAAGTAGATGAGAGCCGCAGGGATGATTTTTCTTTCCCCCGACTCAAAACAATTCGAGACTCTAGTCATAGAACGAATTAATAATGTCTTGATAGCGAGTCTCAATCACGTTTCGCTTCATTTTGAGTGTTGGAGTCATCTCACCTCGGTCGATCGAAAACTCCTTGGATAGGATCGCAAATTTCTTAATCTGCTCGTAGCTCGCTAAAGTTTGATTGAGCTGATCCACAGAGGACTGAACCTCTTGAACCACGCTTGGAAGAGTGACGGTAACTCCTTGCAGGGCACCTTTCGTCTTCGAAAGTTCCGCAATCTTGCCCTCCGAGAGGGTAATGAGAGCGGAAATAAACTTTCTCCCGTCTCCGACAAGACAAACTTGACTAATCAGCGGCGCTGCCTTGAGATCTTCCTCAATATGAAGCGGAGCAACGATCTTGCCTCCCGAGGTCTTCATAATTTCTTTTTTTCGACCTCGAATTCGCATCACGCCCTGAGCAGTCTTTTCAGCCAAATCTCCAGTGTGTAGCCAACCCTCAGAGTCTATAGTCTTCGCAGTGGCCTCTGGATCTTTGAAATAGCCCTTGAAAACATGACGTCCACGAGTGAGCACCTCGCCATCCTCGGCGATTTTCACTTCCATCCCCTGGACAGTGACACCCACTGACCCAGCCTGATCTTTTCCACGCTCGGTCATGAAGATAATCCCGGTCGATTCGGTCTGACCAAAAACTTCCATGATCTCGCACCCCAGAGACTGAAACCACTTAGCTACATGGGTAGGAAGAACTGCAGCACCCGACGCCAAAGAGGTAGCTCGCTTGAGACCTAACGCAGCTTTGATTTTGCTGAGTACTAATCGTTCGGCAAGAACCGACTGTATTGCGTCAGCATAACCAAGCTCCTGCCCAGCATATTTTGCGCGAGCTGCCTTCGCACCCACACTCAACGCCCAGTGAGCCAGTAATCTTCGGGCGAGCGGAGCCTCAGCCAACTTATGACTGACTCCCTCCATCATTTTTTCCCAAAGTCGAGGGACGCAAAGCAACAGAGTCGGTTCAGCCAAAGGCAGCTCGGCTGAGACCTTTTCAAATTGAGAACAAAAATTTACGGTGTATCTGAGAGCAATTCCACCACCGAGGTTTTGGATCTTCTCAGCAATATGACAAAGCGGGAGGAACGAAAAAAGGGCACCGTCCCTTGGGACTAATCCCCAATGAGCCAGTCCATGATCGACCGTAAAGACTAAGTTATCGTGAGAAAGCAGAGCCCCCTTCGGGCTACCCGTAGTCCCCGACGTATAAATCATAAACGCTCCCGCATGGGGATCCAAAGCATCGAGATAATTCTGAAGCGTTTTTGCAGCTGTTTTGGCACCTTTTTGTGAAGCGAGTTTCTTCCCCTGAGCCAGGGCCGTCTCATACGAAATCGCCTTCGGGGAAAAAGACGTATCGCCATCAAAAACAACTACGGTTTCAACTCGCTCAGGCAATCCAGAAGGCCCTTGAGCACCCGACAACTTGTCAAAGTAAGCCTTGTTTTGGACAGCAAAAAATCGACTCTCAGTATGATCTAAAACGTAGTGAATGTCTTTCTGAGTGGAGTTAGGATAAATTCCAGCAGATTTGGCACCCAGAAGGAGAAATGCTAAGTCCATGTGAACCCATTCTGGACAATTATACGAGAGAATCGTGCCCACATCGCTCCCGGTCATCCCCTTAGACTCCAGAAAAAGAGCCAACCAGTAAACCCGGTCGCAGTATTCTCGCCCGGTAACTGGAACCCACTGGCCACCACGACGAAATCTCTGCGCAATCACCCCGGGTTCTGAATCAGCCCAAGCAGCTAAACGATGCAAAATAGTGCTCATCTCTTCTTCCCTCTTGATCCTATAAGAAATAGCGGTAAAAAGTTAAGAGTGTCAAACGCAAATCATCCAGCAGTTCGATTTGCACTCTCCCAAAAATCATGCTAGCGTCCACGGCCTATGGGAAAACGATTAAGCGTTAAGCACAAAAAACGTCGCCACGATCAACACACCACCTTCCTCGCAGGCACAGCTCCAGCAGCTCATAAAGTAGCTATTGAGAGAAGCAAGAAAGCGAAGAAGAAAAAAGCCTATCCAATGACCTAACACCGTTGAGCCAGACCTCAGCGTCTCGGCTCAACCTCTGTCATTCTTCGCAAAAACTCGAATAGATTCACTCCTGAGGTAAAAAAACTTGGGTAGGGTGTCTTGCCTTAGGCGGCGGGTTGGCTGAAAAATGCCTCGGCAGGTTTAATCAGAAAGACGGCTTCGAGCACGTCCTCAACCGTCTCCACCCAAAGGTACGTGAGTTGATCTCTCACTTCTTTAGGCACCTGCATGAGATCCGGTTCATTTCTTTTTGGTAGAACAATCTTCTTAACACCGCCTCGATGAGCGGCTAGAACTTTTTCCTTAATCCCACCTACCGGGAGAACAACTCCCCGAAGGGTGATTTCGCCGGTCATCGCTAACGTCGGTGAAATCGCTTTATTCAGAACCATCGAGGCTAAGGCTACAAAAATGGTCACTCCGGCCGAGGGCCCGTCCTTGGGGATCGCACCTGCTGGAACATGAATATGAATGTCATGATTTCCAAAATCAAAATGAATCGGCAAAAGGCTCGACAACGTCGACCGCGTGAGGCTCAAAGCCAAATGAGCGGACTCCTTCATCACGTCTCCAAGTTGCCCCGTGAGAATTAAATGCCCCTTGCCTGCAGGCACGGCGGTCACCTCAATGAACAATAAATCGCCGCCCTGAGGAGTCCAGGCCAATCCAGTGGCGATTCCTGGCTTCATGGTCCGTGCCGTCAGCTCGGGATAGAACTTCTCAGGTCCTAGAACTTCTCTGAGAAAGTCAGCCTGAATTTCGACTCGATGAGTGACCGCTTCATGCTCTTCCAAGCTCAGTACTACCTTCTCTGCGACCGCCCGAAAAAGTGCTGCGATCTTTCTTTGAAGTTCCCGAACCCCCGCCTCGCGAGTGTAGTGGGTGATGAGCAATTGTAGGGCATCGTCTGAAAGCTGAATCTGCTCCTCCCTCAAGCCATGATCTTTTAGAAGCTTTGGAACCAAGTATCTCTTGGCGATCTGTACTTTCTCATAAGAGGTGTAACTATTGACTTCAATCACTTCCATTCGATCTCGGAGCGGAGCAGGGATCGTATCAACGACGTTAGCAGTCATGACGAAAAAAACATCCGAAAGGTCAAATGGGACATCGATGTAATGATCTGTAAAAGCCTTGTTCTGCTCAGGATCAAGTACCTCGAGCATCGCAGAAGATGGATCACCATGATAGTCTGATCGTAATTTATCAATCTCATCTAACATCATCAGAGGATTTCGAGATCCTGCCCGCTTGATACTCTGAATAATTCGCCCTGGTAGCGCCCCTACGTAAGTCCGACGATGCCCACGAATTTCTGCCTCATCACGGACTCCGCCCAGGGAGGTTCTGATAAACTTTCTCCCCAAGGCCCGAGCAATCGACTGCCCCAGAGAAGTCTTCCCCACTCCGGGCGGCCCCACCAAGCATAGGATCGGGCCGTGAATGTCATTTTTCAATTTAGCGACCGCCAAAAATTGAAGGATTCTTTTTTTGACCTCTTCTAAACCATAGTGATCCTCATCCAAAATAAGCCTGGCCCGCTTGAGATCAATGGGACTTTCTGTCTTTTTGTTCCAAGGTAATGCAGCCATCCACTCGAGATAAGTGCGCACCACATGAAACTCGGCAGAGGCGACCGGTAGACTTCGCAAGCGCTTCATTTCTTCCTGTACCTGCTGCAGAGCTTCGGGCGGGAGCTGTACATCTTTGAGTTTCTTTTCAAGCTCGTCGGCTGCATCTTCACCCGGCTCCTCGCCCAGCTCTGAACGGATCGTCTTAAGCTGCTCCCTTAAGATCGCTTCTCTTTGTGCTTTATTGAGACGGTCGCTCATTTTTTCTCGAATATCGTGCTGAATACTCAGAATCTCTCTTTCCTTATGCATGAAAGTTAGGAGGCTTTCGATTCTGGACTCAACTAGGACGTTCTCCAAAAACTCTTGTTTTTGAGAGAGAGAAAGATTGAGGTAAGCCGCACAAACATTGGTCAAATAGGCCGAGTCCTCAATTCGATCAATCAGTTTAATCAATGACTCGGTAGTCCCAGGAAGCAGCTGAACTACTTCTCGGGCGATTTCCTTCAGGTTGTAAAATAGGGCTTCATTGCGAGTCGTATCCGGGGAGTGAACATCCGAAAGACTTTCCCCCCGGGCCACCAAGTATCCTCCCGGGTCGAGCCGCAAATCAAAAAGTCTCTCGCGCGCAATCCCAGTTACGACGATTTGGCGCCCGCCGCTCTCATTCACAGTCGAGGTTTCGATCCGGCAAACAGTTCCGACTTCGTACAGATCCCCCAATCCTGGGTCTTCAGAAGTCAGCACCCGCTGCGCAACAACGAGAACAAGATCCGAAGTCTCCAAAGCATGTTCAATCGCTTTGATGCTGCGGTCCCGGCCTACAATTAAAGGCATTGAGACTCCAGGAAATAATACGGCATTCCTAACAGGAAGAACGGGAAGTATTGACGGAAATTGCTCCATTCTCGTCTAGTTAGCAAACCCTAAGCCGAGAACTCAAAACGAGCCGCCGCCTCTTCTCGGTGGTCCGATTCATCGCCTCAATCCTATTCTATTTTTGGACGGCCTATGGTATCGCTACGCGCTATGAATCCTATTCAACTCAAAGCTCGCCTTGAAGGCCTGAGCCAAGCTACCCAAGTCGAAGTGGTTGACATGACCGGTACTGAGGACCACTATCAAGCCCTCATTATTTCCCCTGCTTTTGAGGGCAAGATGATGATCGAGCAACATCGAATGGTCTTTAAGCTAGTGCAATCCGAAGTCGACTCAGGAGAGGTTCATGCCCTCACCTTAAAAACCTACACCCCTGAGCAATACGTAAAGTTTAAATCTAAACAATAAATCCAAAAAGTGAGAAAATATGAGCAATTCACATCCCCTAATTTCTAAAGTTGAAGAAACCGTCAACTCCGCCCCAGTGGTCATCTTCATGAAAGGAACCCCACAGTTCCCCCAATGCGGGTTTTCATCCCGTGCATGCCAGGTACTGAGAGCAGCTGGGGCAGAAAACCTCAAGGGTGTCGACGTGTTGTCTGATGACCCTTTGTGGGAAGCTTTAGAGCAGTTCACTCAGTGGCCTACCGTTCCTCAGATTTTTATCCATGGAAAATTTGTAGGCGGCTGCGACATTGTGTCTGAAATGTTTGAACGCGGCGAACTCCAAGAACTTCTCGTCCCATCCAAGAACTGATTTACGGCACTCAAGACGTCAACCCAGTTTCGGCTGATGCGAGCCGAGACTGGGTTGACTCTAAGTCCATTCCGGCTAAACTAGAAAGCTGGGGTGCTAATGAATGGACAAAGAAAAGAAAAAGCTCATTAAAGTCGGCGCTTTTCTCATCCTGTTTCTCATCATCGAAAACTTAGTCTTTTATTGGGTCGTCACAAAAAAACCTAAATCTGAGCCCTTCCCACTCAAAGCCGGCCAAAAAAGCTCCCTGAACCCCGCAGCAACGCCTTCTCCTAGCTCAAGCCCAGCTCCATCGGCCTCCCCACTCCGATCACCCACTCCGGCAACTAGCTCCCCTGCTCTACTTGAAACTCATCCAGACCCCAAAATCCCAGTCCCATCCGAGACCTCACAATCGCCCGCTCAAGAGGATGAAGATAACCTTGGTCTGGCATTCCTCATGGCTATCCTTCTTAATCTGCTGGTCGTCATGGTTTTCTGCTGTCTGGCCTTCCTGGCCTACCGTTGGTCGATCCGGAGAAAAGCAGTACTCCTCCCACCCACTGATGAGAGTCCTGTGCCCACACCCAAGACCGCAACCCAAGCTTCGGAGCAGGCAGTGGGGCCGAAACAAAAGCCACTCCCAACCAAAATTTACGTACCTAAACCACTGACTCCACTCACAAAGAGAGCTCCTGTTCATGCAGTTCTCATTGATGAGGACCCGCTGATCCAGTCACAATGGAAAACCGCCGCTCAGGCAAAACAAAAGGAATTACTCACGTTTCAATCCATTCCCGATTTTATGGAAAAAGCCGACGAAATTTCGCTAAAAACGGATATCTTTATCGACTTCACTCTTGGTACAGGGCTCATCGGCGGACCTCGATCAAAGAGGATCTTCGATGCTGGATTTAAAAGAATTTTCCTCACCACATCAACCCAATTAAATCGCACGATTCCTCCTTGGATATCCATGATCACCTCGAAGAGGCCCCCTTGGTAGAGGCCCCCTATTGCACCGAAAGCGAGGGAACAGCACAGGCACAGCGGACCGTCATGGTGGCGGATCGAATACCATCGCAGTGAATCACTCCCTCGTTACCATCAAAAATACATACGGGTTTGCGGGCGCCTGGAAAAACCGTTGCCGACCAAAAAAACCGATTGGCCAAATTAGGTAAGACCTGAGGAACGTACGTTTTTTCGCGAGCTCTAAAGTCCTCCTGGAGGACTGTCCATTCCTCTCGACTCATCAAATAGCAGCCGAGTATGGGGTGGGTCCGGTGCACCTCTCCGAGGGAGGTAAAATCGTCTGGCTTGTTCTGGCGGATCGCATCCAACGCAGTCTCTCGATTATTGAACGCCCGCTCGACCGACTTTTGCAACTCAGGGGGGTTAAGTTCGATACATGCCTTCTGAGCGCCATTGAAATCAACGAACAATTCTTTGCCTCGATCATCCATCAATGGTTCGCCAATGGCCAGGTTATGCCCATAGACGTCTCGCATCCAGCTTCGACCCATTTTCTTAGCAGCTCCTAAATACTGAGAACTCACTCGGATGTAGGATACCTCGGGGTTGCCCAGTGGGTGAATCCTGTCACCCTCATAGGGGTGATTGGCGTCCGCAAGGGCACTGTAGATCCTCTGTCTCGTGTACAGGTCAGCTTCCTCAGGAAGCTTCGCGCGAATTCGCTCGGCCAAGGGCCTCAGAGCGAGAGCTTGCTCACGAGGACTAGAAACCACTCTTTTAAACCCCTCCAGCTTCCCATCGTGATGCACTAAGGGCAGAGCATAAATTAAGTTTTCTCTAAGCTGCAAATCAGAGGCGCCATTTTTCTCTCGTAACTCAAGTGCGTCAAAAGTGCTAGGACTCGCAAACCAAGGAAGTAGAGCGCGCGTCTCAGGCTGACTGATTTCAATGAGAGTTGCTCCGAGCTGATCTTTCCAAGAACTCTTCGTTTCAGTTAGATCGCTCACAGTAAAGTGCGCCTGCATAAACTCCCAAGAAAACGAGGGTTTCCCGTTAATATTAAATTTTATATTTATATTAGAATTATTATTTTTTATACTGGACCTGGATGCAGCATCCCCTTTTTCACCATCAATAGACCAACTCAGCTTTTTCCCTCTAAGTGAAAAAAACCGACAGAGGTGATCAAGCCTTTCTGCTCGATCGCCAGCAGCCGATAACCGATATTTACCCGAAAAAATCAACGCATCGATCACTGCCATCATATTATCTACTCCCGAGCTGATTTCGCACTGCGGAGAACCCGAGGGATCCCCAGAAGGTTTAAGATAATGCACTGATGGACGCCCTGAGACGACTGCACTCCAATCATCTCGAGCTACCTGAGTCGATGCGCTCGAAGGGTCAGAATACTTCCGGTAAAACTCAAGGAGCTCGGGAGCAGCCTTATTTTTCTCCCATTGAGTGAGAACCCTTAAATCAAATTTTCCTGTCGCAGGATCATAGAAAATCATATTGAAAAAGTTTCTAAGCGAGGTCTCACCACAATCTGAATAAGTTCCAGTTCCCAAACTTTGGTGTTTGGCCTTCGCGTAGGATAAAATCGGAGGAATGAGCTTTGATCGCAAATCCTCCTCCATCCTAGCAAAGATCAACTGCTCTGGATGAAGAACCCACTGAAGAGCGAATTCTTTTGAAGCTGCTTGAATTTTATCTAGATGATAATCCTCTCTCTTCCATTGATCCAGAATCCAGGCCCTCTGTTTCTCCGGATGATCCAAAAACTCAGGATCTCTGACCAGCGAGGGCATCCCACGAAATAGTTCGATCAGGTCTGCCTTGCTCTCGGCCCTTTTGATGAAAAAAGCAAGAAGAGCATGCTCGGGCAGATGTTTTGGATAAACACTAGAGTTCAGTAATGGAGTTGGCACCCGGGACTCTTTGAGAGCTCCAACCAGGAGCTGCGCGAGATTTCGAAAATCTTTCTCTTTGCCCACACCCTTGATTTTTTTGGCTCCGCTGTCAGTTGATCCCGTAGCCAAAGAGAAAGATTGGTTAAGAATGATCTGTAGACTAGCAATTTGCTTTCCTAATTGATTGGCCTGCTCAGTGAGATTCCCCTTTTCCTCAACCGAGCATGCTCCCTTGCGACTCTTTTTATCTAATGTATTTTTTTCAGTGGTTAATCGACCCAACTCCCCCTGCTGCCGCTGGAGCCAGAGAGAACAAGCCCCTGGGTTCAACCCTTCGTAAAAAATGAGCATCAAATCATTCTCAATCCCTTGCACCTCCTGGGCCTGTGTCCAGGCTGAGTCAGGAACCCGCGAAATTCGCTGCAATACCCGTCCCATCACCTCGGGTGTAAGGTGAGAGACCGGATCAGAGTCTACTTGGTTGGCCACAAAATTCTCCCCGTCGCGAGAAGGAAATAAACGCTGCAACCACTCTGAGTTAAAATCCTGCGGGCAATCGGGATTCTTGGCCACCAGACCTGCGACCTGACGTGCACCATACCTACAAGAATGACCCTCTTTCTTAGCACCGTAATTCCCTAGGAATCGCCGATTGGCTAGGCCTGCTTTTAATGCAGTATATCCATGAACTGGGGATGCACCAGGATCATCGACGAGCTCAGTGATGCCTTTGAGATGAAGGTAACTCAGCTCCGCTTGTACAGAGTGAAGCGAGGACGCCGCAAGAAACTGAAGGAGCAAAAAAAGGAGGAATCGAAAACTCTGGTTTGTGTTTAATTTCAGAAAATTGCAATTCATTTCTCAATGATAAAGCAAAAATGATTCGCAGTATTGCCTCATTTTATAGATCTCTTAATTTTAGAGATTACTTGAATCAGAGACTGAATTAATTTACGCTCACCGGGCACAGTCAAAGAAGCTTTAACCCAGGAGGAATTCCTATGTCGATCTACCTTCAGCCAAATCAACCAGGATCAAAAGCAAACTTCAAAAGCCGATACGGTAATTACATTGGCGGAAAGTGGACTACCCCCATCAAAGGGCAGTACTTCAAGAATATTTCCCCTGTCACGGGAGAGGAATTCTGCGATATTCCACGATCAACAGCAGAAGACATCGAGGCTGCGCTCGATGCTGCTCATCAAGCAAAAGTCACTTGGGGTAAAACCTCCTCGGCCGAAAGAGCCATCATTTTAAACCGAATTGCAGATCGTATGGAGGCCAATTTAGAGATGCTCGCGGTAGCGGAGACTTGGGACAACGGCAAACCCATTCGTGAAACCCTCGCAGCCGACATCCCACTCGCCATCGATCACTTCCGTTATTTTGCTGGCTGCATTCGAGCACAAGAGGGCGGAATCAGTGAAATCGACGAGAACACGATTGCCTATCATTTTCATGAACCACTGGGGGTCGTGGGACAGATTATTCCATGGAATTTCCCTATCTTAATGGCGACCTGGAAGCTCGCACCTGCATTAGCCGCGGGAAACTGTGTAGTGATTAAGCCTGCAGAACAAACTCCTTGGAGCATCCTCGTTCTCGCTGAATTAGTAGGCGACTTACTCCCTCCAGGCGTTCTGAACATTGTGAATGGTTTTGGCGTCGAGGCGGGCAAACCGCTGGCTTCAAGCAAACGAATCTCCAAAATCGCTTTTACAGGGGAAACGACCACAGGCCGTTTGATCATGCAATACGCCTCAGAGAATTTAATTCCAGTCACACTAGAGCTGGGAGGAAAATCACCTAACATTTTCTTCGCTGACATCATGGAATCGAAAGATAGCTTCTTCGAGAAAACCCTCGAAGGCTTCACGATGTTTGCTCTCAACCAGGGAGAGGTCTGTACATGCCCCTCTCGTGCACTGATTGATCAAAAAATCTACGCTGAGTTTTTGCCCCAAGCAATCGCCCGAACACAGGCGGTTAAACAAGGAAATCCTCTCGACACAGACACCATGATCGGAGCTCAAGCTTCCTCCGATCAACTCGAAAAAATTATGTCTTACGTCGATATCGGAAAGAAAGAAGGAGCGAAGATTCTCTTAGGAGGAAAAAGAGCCGAGCTTTCAGGAAATTTGAAGAACGGGTATTACTTCCAACCAACCATCTTGGAAGGAAACAATAAAATGCGGGTGTTCCAAGAGGAGATCTTTGGTCCAGTCGTCTCAGTGACAAGTTTCAAAGACGAGGCCCATGCGTTGGAAATCGCCAATGATACTCTCTATGGTCTGGGAGCCGGACTATGGACCAGGCACGTTCACACAGCGTTTAGAATGGGCCGAGCCATTCAGGCCGGACGAGTTTGGACTAACTGCTACCACCTCTACCCTGCTCACGCCGCCTTTGGTGGATACAAGCAATCCGGAATAGGCCGAGAAAACCACTCCATGATGCTATCGCACTATCAGCAGACAAAGAATCTCTTGGTCAGCTATGACAAAAATCCCATGGGATTTTTCTAAATGCCCCAAGTCCTTCGCGTCGATGTGACGCCCGAAGCAGCTCGGTGGATTGAAAAACTTCGAAATATCCACGGGCCGCTCCTCTTTCATCAATCGGGGGGCTGCTGTGATGGCAGCTCTCCGATGTGTTACCCAAGGCATGAGTTTAAAGTTGGACAGCAGGACGTGTATTTAGGGACGATTGCAGAGACTCCTTTTTATATCAGCGGATCTCAGTTCGAGTATTGGAGTCACACAAAACTACTGATCGATGTCGTCCCCGGTAGAGGAAGTGGCTTTTCTATTGAATCCCCCGAGGGCATTCGGTTTTTGACTCGCTCTGATATTTTTACCGAAGAAGAGCTTGCCACTCTCGAAACCCAAGGACAACCGTTGCGCGGACCTCAACATCCATAAATAGACTGATCCTGATCCAAGTACAGAACTTGCTAAAAGCAGGCAGGTGAGCGGAACCTTGGGTCAGGGTCACTTATGAAAAAAAGTCTCAGCATTCTAGCGCTCCACATCACTTTGATTCCAAACGGGTTTGCTTTCGTCGATCCTGCTTTGAGCCCTCCTGTCCAATGTGTGTTAGAGGTGAGTGGCTTCGGCATACCCACCAGGCAGAAGCTCATTCTCTGCAGCGGCGCAACTACTGACGCTCCCTCCCGGTGCTTTGGATACACTACCGGATCCGTAATGACGACGACCCAGAGATTAAATCTTTGCCAAGGTGCGACTTCTGACGCTCCTTTTCGATGCTATGAAAATTCTGATGGGCGAGGATTGACGATCGATCAACGAGCTAAGCTTTGCGGTGCAGCACTATCCACCAATCCCAACCAATGTTTTGACTCCTCTGGCCTGTTCAATTTGACCAAAGACCAGCGGGTCCTTCTTTGCGCCAATTCAACGACCGATGAACCCATTCGCTGCTTTTACAACTCGATTCAACTCGGGCTTTCAGATGATCAAAGAGTGCGACTCTGCACGCAAATTACAACTTCTGGAGCGCAAAGTTAAACAGTGGACTCATTTACAGTGAACTCGACCAGAACTTCGCCCCGCAACTCCGACCTTCGGACAATATTGCTTCACGGGGCACTCATCACAGAGTGCCTTCCTGGCGGTACAAATCTTTCTCCCATGAGCAATCAGCAGATGAGCGTACTCCGTCCAATTTTCCTTCGGTACGATTTTCACGAGCTCTAACTCAACCTTCGCTGGGTCGGAAGATTGAGTAAATCCCATTCGTCTACTCAGTCGTCCCACATGGGTATCAACGACGAGACTCGGTACGCCAAACCCCACGCCTAAAACTACGTTAGCCGTTTTCCGACCGACTCCCCGGAGCTTCACTAGATCGTCCAAATTTCTTGGGACTTGACCGCCGTGATGAGCGACCAAAAGCCGAGAAGTTTCATAAAGTGCTTTGGACTTATTATTAAAAAAATTAACCGAACGGATGAGGTGACGAATTTCCTCCAACTTTCCGTGCGCCATCGCTTCAGCGTCAGGAAACACCCTGAACAACTCAGGCGTTACTTGATTCACTCTCTCGTCAGTGCACTGAGCCGAAAGCATCACGGCCACCAAGAGTTGAAATGGAGTCTCGAATTTCAAGCTACATTCTGCCTCAGGATACTCGCGCCACAGGACTTTGAGAATCTCCTGCATCCTTCGCTTCACTGCAGCACTCACTGGCGCCGAAGCCATTTTTCAACCTCTTGCACTGATTTTGAGTTGAGGACCTGTCCAACTGGTAACAAAGCCTTGCGAGCCATCGCGATTCCGTAACGAGTATCCTCCAAGCCCGCCAAGTCATGAGCATCGGGATTGATCGAAGTCAACGTCTGGTATTTTCGCATGACTGGACCCCAGCGCCAATCTATATCGAGGCGATTCGGATTAGAGTTCAGCTCTACAGCAACATCACATCGCGCTGCTTCTTGGATCACGGCTTCCATGTCCAAATCATATCCTTTTCGACCAAGAAGAAGGCGCCCCGTCGGGTGCCCCAAAAATCGGGTGGCAGGATGCCGGACGGCGTTTAAAATTCGCTCAGTCATGGTTTCTCGATCCATATTGAATCGCGAATGAATCGAGGCGATGACAAAATCAAAGCGCTTCAAAATCTTTGAAGGATAATCTAGTGAACCATCAGCCAAGATATCACTTTCAATCCCCCAAAAAATTCTAATCTTAGGATGCCTCGCTTGGACCTCTTGAACTTCCGCATACTGAGCCTCGAGGTCTTCTTCCTTCAAACCCTGTGCGTAGAAGGCCGATTGACTATGATCTGAGATCCCGATATATTCCATTCCTAATTCTTCGGCACGAGAGACTACTTCTTCTAGGGTCGCAGATCCATCAGACTTTGCGGTGTGATTGTGGAAAACACCGCGGATACCATTCCAAGGCAGCAACTGCCCTAGCCCCCCCGACCGAGCTAGACCCACTTCCTCCCCTGTTTCTCTCGTTTCTGGAGGAATCCACTCCATGCCCAACTTCGCATAAAACAGATCTTCCGACTCCAGATCCAGAAACCGAGCCCGCTCTGGCGCACCGAGCGCCTCCCAGTGAGAATCCGTGGCCGTCGTCTTAACCCATTCATAGACAAACTCAGATGGCTCGACCCATTTTAACTGAATGGGACAAAGAACGTTTTGAGTCTCGCAAAAATCTGAGAAATATTTTTCAACTCGCGCCCTCAGGTCCAAATCATTTTCCAAATCCGCCGGCAGTGTAGCGATGAACTCAAGACTTTGTAGAACCTCGCTCCGCCTTCGCAGAGAACCCGTTTCGCTGATTTGAAGTCTTGGAAATTTACTACTCACCTCACGATAAAGCGACTCAGCGACCTCCCAAACATCCGAAAGCTTTCTGTACCCTTCATAAGAGGCCCGGAGAGCTAGGGCTTCTAGAATCTTTTTCTGCGCTTTTTCCCCAAAACCTTTCAGTCGTAGCAGGCGATTTTCTTTGCAGGCGTACTCCAATTCTCCTCGAGAGCTGATCCCGAGCTCCTCAATAAGATGCTTGGCCTTTTTCGGACCCAGGCCAGGAATTTGAGTGAGCTCAAACAAGGCCGGAGAAATTGATTTTCTGAGTTCCTCCAGCGCTGAACATTTTCCGTGGAGCAAAAATTCTACCAAAATTTCTTCAATCCCTTTTCCGACCCCAGGAAGCTCCTGGAGGGTTCCATGCTTGGCGCGCTCGAGCAGGTCCTCTCGACCCGAGAGGGCCTTGGCTGCTTTTTCGAATGCCCTAATCCGGAACGGGTTCTCGCCGCTGAGCTCGAGCAAACCTTGGATTTCTGAAAGGAGATCACTGGCAGTGGTGGGGGATTCTTTCATGCTTCTGTCTTCCCACACTCTCGCTCCTGCAGCAACCTTGGCCCAAAACTAGCATTCCTAAGAATCTAGACCACCAGAAGGTTGAAACCCAAGCGCTGAAGGAGTATAGCTTACCTATGAGTCAAAAAATCCAAGTTGCTATTAATGGTTTCGGTCGAATTGGAAGAAAAATTGCCCGTCTTGCGCTCGAGCGGGACACCATCGAGATCGTCGGGATCAATGACCTCTCCAAGCCGGAACAAATGGCTCACCTCCTCAAGTATGACTCTGTCCACGGCACATTAAAAGATGACGTCCGCCTGGAAGGAAACACACTCAGGGTCGGCTCACGAAAAATTCAACTCAGCGCGGAAAGAGACCCTGCAGCACTCCCTTGGAGCCACCTTGGTGCGACCTTTGTCCATGAGTGCACAGGCGTTTTTACAGACAAGGAAAAAGCTGCTCTGCACCTCAAGGCAGGAGCTAAAAAAGTAATTATTTCTGCTCCATCCAAAGATCCAGACGCAACCCTGTGCATGGGTGTGAATGAAAAGAGCTATCAGCCCGCTCAGCACCACATTGTTTCCAATGCTTCGTGCACAACCAACTGTTTAGCTCCTCTGGTGAAGGTCCTCGATGACCATTTTGGACTGATCCGTGGGACGATGCTTACTGTTCATAGTTACACGAATGACCAACAACTTCTCGATCTCTCTCACAAAGATCCGCGCCGAGCCCGAGCTGCGGCTTTATCCCAAATCCCAACCACCACGGGAGCAGCCAAGGCGGTAGGTTTAGTCTTGCCGCATCTTAAGGGAAAAATTGATGGCTTGGCGATTCGCGTTCCTACACCTAATGTTTCTCTCGTCGATTTCACAGGCGAGCTGAAAAAATCAACTACCCGTGACGAAATCAATCAAGCATTTAGGGCAGCCTCCGAAGGCCCCATGAAGGGAATCTTGGACTACTCCACGGCTCCCTTGGTTTCGATCGATTTCAACGGGTGCACAGCCAGTTCTAGCATCGATGCCGAACTCACCACCCTATTGGAGGGCACCTTCTTCAAGGTGATCTCCTGGTACGATAACGAGTCGGGCTTTTCTGCCCGCATGCTCGATCTAACCGAGTGGATGACGAAACAAGGCTAAGCAGAAGATCAACACGTTCCTCGACATGAATGGCCGCGCACACTGGGTCCGAGCCGTTCATGTCAATCTATCCTCTTCAAAACAAAAGGAGTTACTAAAATGAGCACCGGATTATTGGGCTCTCCCATGATCAAATCCATTCAAGACTTTAGTCTTGCGGGTAAGGTCGTTTTTCTGCGTTTGGATTTGAATGTTCCGCTGAGCGCCCCCGACGCCGAGGGACATCGTAAGATTGAGGATGACAGCCGCATTCAGGAGGCACTCCCCACCATTCGCTATGCTATGGAGCAAGGCGCCCGGCTAGTTTTGGCCTCCCATTTAGGAAGACCCGACGGGAAGAGAAATCCCGAGTATAGTTTAGAGCCGGTGGCCAACCATCTTGCAGAACTCTTAAACGAAGAGGTCACCCTAGCCCATGAATGTATCGGCGATGGAATCGAGCTCATGGTTCAGAGTCTCAAGAATGGCCAAATTCTTCTTTTAGAAAATCTCCGATTTTATCCCGGAGAGGAGGCAAACGATCCTGAGTTTGCCAGCCGCCTCGCTCGGCTTGCTCAGATCTACATCAATGACGCCTTTGGAACCGCCCACCGCAAACATGCTTCGACCTACGGCGTACCGTCTCTTCTCTTAGAGCGCGGAATGGGCCTCCTCATGAAGAAGGAGCTCACGTTCCTGGAACCCCTCCTTTACCAACCAAAAAAGCCCTTTTACGCCCTACTGGGTGGATCAAAAGTCTCGGATAAAATTAAGACCATTGAAACCCTCGTCAGAAAAGTAGATGGCCTCCTCATTGGCGGCGCTATGGCTCATGCCTTTTGGGCAGTTCAAGGCGACAGCATTCCTGCTGAGGCAAAACAACCCAAGACTGAAGATATTGAGGCTGCTCGATCGATTATGAGAGATGCAAGGAAACGGGAAATTCCCGTTTATGTACCCCTCGACACAGTCGGAGGATTTGATATCGGCCCCAAGACAGTTCAAAAATTCTCGGAGGTTCTCGCTCAAGCCGGCACCATTTTTTGGAATGGGCCCCTCGGATGGTTTGAAAAGCCCGAATATGCTCACGGCACTTTCGAAATAGCCAAAGCCATCGCAGAAACTCAGGCCATCAAAATCGTGGGTGGTGGCGACACCGTTTCAGCTGTAAAGAAATCGGGGTACGCGGACCGATTCGATCATCTTTCCACAGGGGGCGGTGCAGTGCTTGAATTTCTCGAAGGCAACGGCCTGCCTGGAATCGATATTCTGAAGTTGAACCAGCGAGAACTTCAATTGATCCACAGCGCCTTAAGAGAGGACTAAACTCAATCATGAACTCGCATCGGGGTCTGCTCATCGCTGGAAACTGGAAAATGAACCATGGGCCGAACGAGACTGGGCGATTTTTTTCGGAGCTTGCCCGTCTCGTCACAACGGCTCTCAGCCCTGATCAAAAATCTGCCCTCGACTCAGGCCAGATCCAAATCGCTCTCTTTCCTCCTTCGGTGAGTCTCACTTCGGCGCTCGAGAGCAAAAGCCAAGTGCCGCTCAAAATCGAGATTGGTGCCCAGACAGTTCACTGGGAAATGCAGGGAGCTTTTACGGGTGAGATCTCAGCTCCAATGGTCCGACAGCTGGGCGTGAATTGGGCCTTAGTAGGACACTCAGAGCGAAGGCAATATTTTGGTGAAACAAACGCAACAGCGTTGAAACGAACCCAAAGTTTGCTCAAACAGGAGTTCCACGTCATTGCCTGTATTGGTGAAAACTTGGAGGAGCGAAAAGCTAACCGCACTCAAGAAGTCATCGCTGAACAGTTTTTGAATTCAATTCCAATGGATGCCGGTCCTCAAGCCCTATCCAAGCAATTGATCATCGCTTATGAGCCCGTATGGGCGATTGGTACCGGTCTGACCCCCACCGCAGAAGAAATCGAGGCAAGCCACCGCTTCCTCCGAGAACTCATTGAAAAAAGATGGGGATCAAACACCGCCCAGAGCACCCTTCTGCTTTACGGCGGGAGCGTCACGCCACAAAACACCGCCTCGATTCTCGCCTGCTCTCATGTGGATGGTGTTCTCGTGGGCGGCGCAAGCGTAAAACCCGAGAGCTTTTTTGCACTTCTTCAGGGCGCTGCCCAGGCTGTTTCAGCACAGTAGAGAATTTTTCAAAAATTCAAAACTTGATACGCGATCCGATCCATGTTACTCCGCCGGTAATTTTGTAGAATTGCAAACTTGAGATTACTGATCTTGTTTGCACTTTTTCAGGGGGCCAAAGTAGATGGAGAAGTGTGTGTTTCCAGCGAAATATGGTGGGCTGAATCAGGCCCAAAAAAGCCACAGTAACCCGTGGCGATTAGTACTTTATTCTTTTGTTATCGTCACGTCTTTTCTAGGTATCCTACCAGCGAATGCGGGCCGCCACTACGTGGATCGTCCTGCCTATGCCTTGCACGACCAAAGGCATTCAGTTGCAATAAAAATTGGCCCAGACGACTCCAAAACTTCCTTCTTTCTGGATCGCTCGATTCTTTGCAGAATCGAATTCTTTAGAGCCCTCCTCTGCTCAGGTTTCCTCGAGAGCAAGAACCAGACCGTCAGCTTAGCGGAGGATACAGTTACGCTCTATGAATTTATTCATTTAGTCGATCTAGCTTATCTGGATGAGATTGAAGTCAGAGTCGATCACCAAGGACGGAAAGAAGACCTAGAAGGACTCCTTGAACTGATCAGCTCGAATCATTTCAAAAAAATAAAACCCTTTCCAGAACCGAGCCATGGCGGATTAACTCAACTTGTCCAAGAGAAAATATTCGAATGGATTGAAAAGGAAGACTTTCAACCTGAGCTCACGGATATGACGTTTCTTTCTCTTTTGTTCCTCAGGATCTACGACGGCGAGACACTCAAGGTGACTCCTCCACTTGAACGAGCATGGGTCATCGCAAAGCGGTCCTGGCTGCTCGAAAAAATTAGCGAGCTCGCATCTATGAAGAGTTTAAGTGAAGCAGATGAGAGCGCTCTCTTCAGGGAAATTAACAATCACTCAAGAGATCCAATTTTGCAAACCACTCTCGAGACACGCCTCAGAGGACTTCCGCGAGACTATCTGTTCTCGAGTAATCGATTCTGCGCCTTGCAGATTGAAGGGGAAACGGAATAGCGACTACCGAGCGACCCACGACAGCATCATCACTTGACCGTGAGCACTCGAATATTTCCCACCTTTCGGGTCACCTCTAAGGTGGTTCCGTGCTGAGTCCTGACCACCCGAAAGTCCATCTCCCAGTCTCGGCCCCGGAAGTTTTTGACTTCAAGATAGTTCATTTTTTTTGTCAACAAGGGAGAATTAAAAACCAAGTAGGAGAGGTCCACATCGGTTGACAAACCTAACATTGACTTAAGCATCAAAAAAACTGAACCAGCAGCCCAAGCCTGCGGCTTGCAAGCCACTTCGTAGGGAATCGGAGGCTCGTTTCCCCTTCGTCGAAATCCGCAAAAAAGCTCTGGTAAACGATAGTCATCACTCGCCTCTAAAACGCCGATTAAGCCCAATGAAAGCGTCTCTAGAGCAGGCAAATGACCATAGAGGCGTAGGCCCTCGAGGATCATCGAGTTATCATGAGGCCAGACGGAACCATTATGGTAACTTAAGGGATTGTAAGACACCTCCCCTTTTGCGAGAGTTCTCACCCCAAAGCCACTGAACATTGCATCCGACATCAAATGTCGAGTCACAGCTCTGGCCTGTTCCGGGGTACATATCTGAGACCAGAGACAGTGCCCCATATTAGAGCTTTTCACTGCGCAAGGCTTCAACTCTCCATCCAGCGCGAGGTAAAAATACTGCCCGGCACTATCCCAAAATTTTTCTGTGAACCGGGATCGCAACTCCAAGGCCTCCTTTCTGAATCGCGATGCGAGATCGTCCTTACCTAAAAAGCGAGCCAGCGAAGCCATTCCCATTCTCGCCCGAAATGCATAACCCTGAACCTCGCAGAGGCGGATCGGGGGCTGAGCCAAAACCCCATTCGAATGCATGACAGAATCATGGGAGTCCTTCCAACCCTGGTTAACCAATCCACTGGGAGATTGCTTTGAGTATTCCAAAAATCCATCTCCATTGGGATCACCCCACTTCTCGATCCAAGCCATAGCTCTCAGTGCCTCAGGCCACCATTTTTTGAGCTGATCTCGGTCTAAAGTCCAGCGGATATATTCATGAAGCAAAATGAGAAACAGAGGTGTGGAGTCCACAGAGCCATAATAGGGAATAAACGGTACCTCCCGCGTATTCGCCATCTCTCCCCTTCTTTTCTCATGAAAAATTTTCCCAGGCTGTTCATCCGTAAAAGGGTCAACCTTGCTCCCTAACAACTGAATCGCATAGTCAATAACGCCCTTGGCAATATGAGGATACCATGGAAGCATTTGATAGGCTGTGATCATTCCATCGCGACCGAACGGTGCACTGAACCACGGAATACCCGCATAGGGGTAAAAAAGCCCACCCTCCTCCAAAGTAAGAAGCATCGAAATATCAGTTTGAGCATGAATCAGTGAACGGTTGATCATGACATTATCCGACTCAAACTGAATGAGCTCAAAGGAACTTTTTGATTTCGATTCGCGAAGGAGCTGCATTTTCTCCCCAATCGAAATTTTTTCGTACTGATGCCCAGCAAAAAGCCCATCAGTTTGGGACTCGAAGGAAATGATCGACTTTAATGAAACCGTCTCTTTGGATCCAATATCAACCCGAGTAAAATACCCAACTAGCGACGGGGAAACGCGAATTTTTTCTGCCCTAAAAAGCCGATGAACAAAAGTCTTGCGCGTGATCCCATCTAGCCCTAGGTATTGCAAAACCGAAATCCGATGGTCGCCCGACTCACGCTCTTCCGTAGGTAGCATCCTCCCGCGCTTGGGCCGAGCAAACCCCCGTACCTCAAAAACATCATCAAACTTGCCACCCGCCCACTGCTCGATTTGAAGGGTATGGGCTTCACGATCAAAATTTTTAATCTCCACAGTCTCATAGAGAGCATCTCGGTAGAGCGTCAAAATCCGTCGAATGAGAAAAGTATCTCGGGGAATACGACCCTCCCCTCCCAACTTGATGAAGTCACGATTGGTCATAGAGAAAACTACCGTGCTTCCCCCGAATCTTAACTCCCGAGAGAGCGCTACCGGAGTCATCCCGTTGAACACCATCTCCCAAACACCCACGTAGCGAGTATCGTTATAATAAATCCCGAGTTCGGACCCCCCCGAATAGAGCCGGGGCGATTCGCCCAGCGGATCCAAAACGGCAAAGGATCGATCATCCTTGAGACTAATCTTAGAGATGCCGGTGAGCAGGGCGCTCGACGGAATGTAAGAAATTCCGTCGATGACGATAGGAGTCGTGCCTTTTTCCGGCGACATGTCGATAGACATGAAAATATTCCTCCGCCATGCGTTGAAGTGAAAATCGGGTCTCCACCCATTCCCTGCAACCTCTGCGGCTTACACCAGGAATTTTCTTAGCTAGCTTGCCAAGCACTGAAACTTTAGAATGAGTAAACCCTGTCACTCCATTCTCAAGAATTTCGGAAACCGACCCACAGGGCCGGGCTAAAACAGGCGTCCCGCAGGCCAAGGCCTCAATCATGACTAATCCAAAAGGCTCTGGCCAATCGATTGGAAAAACTAGGGCCAGCGCGTTGCCCAAAAACTCAGACTTTTCGTTCTCCGAAATTTCGCCCACATACTCAACCCACTTACCGTCTACATGGGGTCGAACTTTTTCGTCATAATAACGTTGACCATCCGCGCCCTCAATCTTAGCGGCGATTTTGAGTGGAATCCCAGCAGTCTTGGCTACCTCAATCGCCCAATCAGGCCGCTTTTCTGGGCTAATCCGCCCTAAAAAAGCTAGATACTCCCCGGGTTTTTCTTGGAACTTAAACTTACGGACGTCCAGCCCATGATAAATCGTCTTTACCCAGTTAAGCTCGGGAATCGGAGTTCTCTGCGCATCACTAATCGAAACATAATGACCATGGGGATAAGATAAAAAGGCCTGCTGCACTTCTCGAACGTCCATCCGACCATGAAGAGTCGTTAGGATCGGGGTATCGACCATTCGATTCAGTGGCAGCATCCAATAATCATGATGATTGTGAATGACGTCAAATTCAGCCGCTTGTTCGGCCACCTTCGCAATCAACTGAAGGTGATATGCGTTGGGTTCCTGAGCAGGGGGATTGCGCAGCCTCAGAGCCTGATCCGTGACCGGGACTAGTTGGCCCCGTGCGTGTGAATCTCCTGATGCAAAGAGAACCACCTCAACATCAAGATCGGCCAGGCCCTCACAAAGATTCGCCACGACGCGCTCAGTCCCGCCGTAGAGCTTGGGTGGCACACTCTCAAAGATCGGGGCAATCATCGCAACTCGCATCATCTTGAAAGGAGGATGCGAAATCGGGGCCAGATTAAGAGGCGTGCCGCTCAAATTGAATTGGGGACAGGGGCGTACCTTGCTACCACAACCAAAAAACGAAAAAAAAGCCCTGGGGTTGCCCCCAAGGCTTTTGCTAAAACTAACTGATTTTAGGAGCTCTCTCCCTATGGCCTCAATCGGCAGAGAAAGGGAGGCACCCCATTATCTCAAGCGAAACTACTTCTGAGCAGCGTCTGCTGCTGGGGAGCTAGGAGCGACCGATGGATTCGGCGCAACCCCTGCAGCAGTAGCAGGAGCGGCGTTTTGCGTCGCAGGCACAGCGCCCTCAAAGAGGCTCTTCTTTGAATCTCCACCAATCAAGGTAAGAGTCAAGGAAGTCACCATAAACACAGCCGCAGCCGCGGAGGTGAACCGCGTAAAAAAGTTTGCTCCTCCCGAACTGCCAAAAACGGTTTGGCTTGATCCAGCGAAAGAGCTGCTGATTTCAGCGCCCTTCCCCGACTGAACCAAAATTACCAAGACCAAGAGAACGCATGTAAATACATGGATGACAGTAATGAGAGTTTGCATTCTTACTTTCCTTCTTTTGCTCTTTTCTCCTGATACTTCTTTATCATGTCTTCTTGAACGTTTCTCGGAACTGCAGAATACTTCAAGAACTCCATGGTAAATTCACCCTTACCCTGAGTGGCAGATCGTAGGTCGGTGGAGTAACCGAACATTTCACTCAATGGAACTTCAGCCTCGATAATGGCATAACCTTCATTCGTCGTGCTATTAGAAATCATCCCACGTCGCTGATTGATCTGACCCATCACAGAGCCTTGGAACTCTTCAGGAGCCTGGGTTTCAAGCTTCATAATCGGCTCAAGAACCACAGGACCAGCTTTTTCGTAAGCTTCACGGAAACCCATCAAAGAAGCGGTTTTGAAAGCCTGCTCGGAGGAGTCCACATCATGGCTATCTCCATCATTGATGAGAGCTCTCACGCCAACAATCGGGAATCCAATCAAACGGCCTTCCTTGATTGCTTCTTGAAAGCCCTTATCGCAAGCAGAGATAAACTCACGCGGAATTGACCCGCCGGTAATATCGTCCACAAACTCGTAAGGAACTGCAGCATCGCTTGGAAGTGGCTCGATGTAACCCACCACTTTACCAAACTGTCCGGAGCCCCCGGTTTGTTTCTTATGAGTGTAGTTGAAATCGCCTCGTTTGGTAATCGTCTCACGGAAAGCAACCTGCGGCTTACCTACGATGACTTCACAAGCGTACTCTCGCTTGATTCGTTCACAGTAAATTTCTAAGTGGAGCTCGCCCATGCCACTGATAATTGTCTGAGCCGACTCTTCATCACGGTGAACTCGAAATGTCGGGTCTTCCTTGGTGAATTTATTCAGAGCCTTTGAGAAGTTATTCAGACCAGTCTTATCCTTCGGCGCAATAGCCAAAGAAATCACTGCGTTCGGGATAAACATCGAAGTCATCGTGTACTTGATCGTTCCATCCGTGAAAGTATCACCGGATGCGCAATCCACACCGAACATGGCGACGATATCGCCTGCCTGAGCTTCGTCGATATCGTTCATCTCATCCGCATGCATTTGTGCCAAACGAGGGATCTTTACTTTTTTGTCGTTGGTCGAGTTAAAAATCACATCGCCCTTACGAACGCGGCCTTGGTAAATTCTCATATACGTCAGCTGACCGTACCGACCTTCGTCCAACTTAAAAGCAAGACCGACAAACGGGAGATTTGCATCTGACTTGAGTATCACTTTTGCTTCGGCATTGTTTTGGTCGAGAGCAATGTTTTCTTTTTCTGCTGGGCTAGGAAGGTAATAAGTCACTGCGTCTAATAAAAGCTGAACGCCCTTATTCTTATAAGCAGAACCCGTCATCACTGGAGTAAAGTTCAATGACAGAGTAGCCTTACGGATCGCAGTCCGAAGCTCATCAACTGTCGGGGCCTGGCCCTCGAGATACTTATTTCCAACTACTTCGTCAAATTCACCGACCGCAGCAATCAGATTCTCGCGGTACTTAGTGCACTCGTCTAAGATATCGGCTGGAATTTCTTCTTCGCGAATCTTTTCGCCATTATCGCCGTCAAAGTAGAAGGCCTTCATGGTCACCAAATCGACCATGCCTTTGAACTGGTCTTCAGCGCCGATTGGGTAGGTAATCAGATGTGCATTGTGGGCAAGCTTTTCACGAAGCATCGTGACGCCTCGGAATGGGTTCGCCCCAGCTCGGTCCATCTTATTAATGAAACAAATTCTTGGCACTTTATAGCGCTTCATTTGTCGATCGACGGTGATCGACTGCGATTGGACGCCTGCTACGGAGCAGAGAACCAAAATAGCACCATCGAGAACGCGCAGAGAGCGCTCCACTTCAATCGTGAAATCGACGTGGCCAGGAGTATCAATTAAGTTGACGTTATAGTCTTTCCACTCACAGTAGGTCGCGGCAGACTGGATGGTAATCCCCTTCTCGCGCTCCAAATCCATGAAATCCATGGTTGCGCCCACACCCGACTTCCCTTTAACTTCCTCAATCTTGTGAATTCTCTTCGTATAAAAAAGAATACGCTCCGAGAGGGTGGTCTTTCCAGAGTCAATGTGCGCCGAAACTCCAATGTTACGAACTTTATCTAACGAAATGCGAGCCATGAAACATCTCTCCTTGCTAAAACGTGTGCCATACTCTAGCCAAAAATGATCGATTTAATCAAGTGATTTCTTTGAAAACTTTCGAAACTCGCCTATACTCCCAGGATAGGAGATCAGCATGGCAAAACGTTTTTTTTGGGTCGACCTCGAAATGACCGGGCTAGATGACGCAGTCGACTCAATTCTCGAGGTGGCTGTCGTCATAACTGACCTCAATTTCAATACTTTAGAAGAATACCATAGCGTGGTCTTCCAGCCCCAGGACGTTCTGGACAAGATGAACGACTGGTGCAAAAAGACTCATGGGCAAAGCGGCCTAACTGCGGCCGTTCCTCACGGCAAACCCCTGGCCCAGGTCGAAACCGAACTCCTCGAGCTGGCTCGTCGCCACTTTGACATGAAGGACCGGATTGTCCTCGCCGGCAACTCAGTCGGAAATGATAAGCGCTTCATCGACCGGCAAATGCCTCAGTTTGCAAAGGTGCTTCATTATCGTCTCGTCGATGTGAGCTCCTTTAAAGAGGTGTTCCGAGAAAAGTATCATTTGGGCTTTGAGAAGAAAAACGCTCATCGTGCAGTCGACGATATTTACGAATCGATCCGGGAGTTAAGCTTCTACCTTTCGCACGTTCAAGTTCCTGTCCAAACGGAAGCGCAGACCCAACCTAAAAAGTAAGAACCCCAGGAGATTAGGTCATGAATTCCCAGCAACGGCCGAGTTTTGAGAAAATCTATCTCGACCTCGCCTCATCCCTCGCTCAGCGATCGACCTGTCAAAGGCTTCAAGTCGGCACGGTGATCACCAGCACCGATTTTAGAAAAGTTCTAGCCGTCGGCTACAATGGAAATGCAACAGGCCTTCACAATGGTTGCGACCGCGAGGAACCTGGCAATTGTGGGTGTCTTCACTCTGAAGAAAATGCAGTCATTAATTGTGACGCACCTCGATTCATAGAAAAAATCGTTTTCGTCACCCATCTCCCCTGCGTTCAGTGCGCCAAACGGTTGATCAATCTAGGAAATGTAAAAAAACTTTTCTATGGTCATGAATATCGAGTCAAGGACTCAATTGAATTACTAAAAAGAGTGGGCATTCCGGTTGAAATCCTGAAGAATTAGTCGCAAGATCGAGAAACTGGAGAACTACTCAATGACTCGACCTTTTATCACTCTGGGCTACTCAATTCTGTCGCTTTCTCTACTCACCCACGTCAGCTGCTCCAGCAGCTTCAAGCAACAAAAACTAGGAACAAATCTGGAATCCAAGAGGGGACGTGGAGCTACCGAACCAGGCCCCCGATTGAGTCGAGAGCAGGCGGTCATCCGCTCAAAAATAGTCACCCAAGTGAACTATGCCCTAGACGTTGATTTGACAAAAAGTGCCGACGAATTTGAAGCGCGGGCTATCCTCCTTTTTGACCTCAAACCCAAGGCAAAAGACACTCAACAACCCCTACTCATAGATCTCGAGGGTGGAAAAATTTCCTCGATCCAACTCAACGGCCAATCCCTGAGCGACTTAGACCGCCCCGAGCGATTGGACGGCCATCACGTTTACTTTAACTTATCTGAGCTCAAGCCCTCAGCAAACCGGATTGAAATTACTTACACACACCCATTTAGCCATGATGGTCGAGGTCTCCACCGATTCCAGGATCCTGTCGACGGTAATCCCTATCTTTTCACCCACTTCGAACCCTACGACGCCCACCGGATGTTCCCTTGTTTTGATCAGCCCGACCTCAAGGCCTCCTACGAATTAATGGTCACGGCTCCATCCAGCTGGGAGGTCATCTCCAACACCTTACCCAAGACGGTGGTTGAGAAGGGCAAAAGCAAGTTCTGGTCTTTCCCCAAATCTCAGATCTTTAGTACCTATCTCTTTGCCCTTCACGCGGGTCCTTATTCGGTATGGAAGGGCGAGGCAGATACGATCCCGATTCGCCTTTTTGCTCGAAAGTCTTTAGCAAAGTACGTAGATCATCAGGAGTGGCTAAAGATCACTGAGCAAGGACTTGATTACTACGGCACCCAATTTGATTATCCATATCCATTCGGGAAATATGATCAGGTCCTCGTCCCAGATTTCAACTCCGGGGCCATGGAAAACGTCGGCGCCGTCACCTTTTCAGAATCTTTTGTTTTCCGATCTCGGGTTACTCAAGACCAAAAACGCAGGCGAGCAGACACTATTCTCCATGAAATGGCTCATATGTGGTTTGGGGATTTAGTGACTATGAAATGGTGGAATGGCCTTTGGCTCAACGAGAGCTTTGCCACATTTATGGCCGCTCGAGCCGTAGACCAGGCTACGGAATTTAAAGGCTCTTGGCAGGACTTTTTCTCTGGCAATAAACAATGGGCCTACTGGGAAGATCAAATGATCACCACCCACCCAATTGAAAATCCTGTAGCAGATACAGATCGAGCCGAATCGATTTTCGATGGAATTACCTATGGAAAAGGTGCTTCGGTTCTAAAACAATTGCAATCTTTTCTAGGCGAAGATGAATTTAGGGAGGGGCTCCAACGCTACTTCCAAAAATATGCTTACAAAAATACAACTCTAAACGATTTCTTCAAAAAACTATCAGAGGCTTCAGGAGAGGATCTAGTTGCATGGGAGAAGGCATGGCTCCAAACACCCGGCGTCAACACGCTCAAGGCTGACTGGGAATGCCAACTCAATCCAGACACCGAGCAATCTACCCTCACAAAGTTCGACCTCATTCAGACGTCTACCAATCAAGAACTCCGCTCTCACCATACTCAGATCGGTCTTTTTGATTTAGCTAAAGCGCCGAAAAGACACAAACACAACTTAACCGCAGATTCGACTCCGTTGGAGGTCAATTATACTGGCCCAAAAACTTCAATAGCAGGACTCATTGGAAAACCTTGTCCAACCCTCGTATTTCCCAATTATAACGATTACGATTACGTGAAGATCGAGCTAGATCCGACGAGTTTACATGAAACTCTTGCCTCCATGACGTCAGTCCAAGATCCACTCACCCGTCAAATGCTCTGGCATACCCTTTGGGAGATGGTCACTGATGGAAAGCTCCGAGCCCAGGACTACGCTGAAGCCGTCCTGAAACATGCAGGTCAGGAAAAAGACACTCTCATTCTATCAAAAATTCTTCAACACCTGGCTCAGCGCTCTCTGCAATCCCCTTCAGTCATTAAATTCCTCGAGGGCGAAATGCGAAAAGAGTATCAGAAAAAATTTGAAAAGTTTGCTGAAAATCAACTTTTCAAAGCTCCTGCTGGAAGCGATCTTCAGCTGATCTGGTACCGAGCCTTTTTAAACTCAGCGGTTTCGGAGCAGGCCCTCTCTACGTTGAAAAAAATAATCGAGGGCAAGACCAAAATTCCTTCATTTAAAGTAGATCAAGAAAGACGTTGGGAGATCATTGCGACACTGGCGAGCAAAAAGGCGCCAGAAATCGAAAAACTCATTCAATCAGAACTCAACGATGATCCGACAGATCTTGGACAGAAGTCGGCAATTACTGCTGAAACATCTCTACCTGACCCGATAGTAAAGCGAAAATGGGCAAATCTGTTTACTGAGGAAAATCCATCACTCCCGATCTCAAAACTCAGAGTTGCGATGCGCAACTTTTATCTGATCGACCAGGAGACACTCTCTGAGGATACTGCGGACTTTTTCTTCGAAACACTTCCTAAGCTAGCGCAAAGAAATAAAATCGAGGGTGATGAGCTCATTAAAAACTTTGCGCACTCAATGTTTCCCTCTCTCTGTGATCCAAAGATTGTCAAAAAGGCAACCCTGCTTTTGGAGGCTCACCCAGAATTCCCCGCCGGGGTCATAAAGAGTTTAAAAGTCCACCGACAGGAGGAAGAACGCTGCATTCAGGCTAGAGCTCAGTCCAGGAAATCGGGCTAAATTAATCAGTCTAAAGCAGAGAGAGGTCTATTTTTTTTACCTCATCGGAGGCCTCAATCAACCAATTCTGATAGAGCTCAAAAGTCTGGATAAAATTTGAACGATTTTTTTTCGAAACCCAACGGAGCCGTTCCTCCTGAGTTTTACTTGCCAGCCGTTGTCTTGCTCGTTCTAATTTTTTTGAGTATTCTAAAAGACTTTTATTGAAGTCCACTAACGATGGCTCAAAATCCATGGCTCTGACACGCTCAAACTCTCCAGGCCAACCCCAGGGTCGGTGGTGCTCAACAAACGCCAAGTTACCATAGGAACGAAAAGGGAATATCTCCCAAAGATTCCCATAATGAAGCGGAAGACGACCAAACTCGAGCAATGAATCGCGGAACCGCTTTTTATTAAAAACCTTCTCAATCGTTGGAATCTCTCCATTCACCTGCTTCCCGATTCGAACGAGGGTATCAATGGGGAAAATTTTCGGCAGATGAAGCAGATTCCACGCCCCCTGATAAACAGGGCTCAAAATCTTTGCTGCAGATAAAATTCCGACGACTAAATGGTTGCAGTTGGCGGTCAAGAAATTCCAACGATACGGCTTCAAGTTGAGGTCATTTGCATAATTCACCATGGCTTCCATCTGCTTTTTGTTCACAGGAATTTTCCAACAACTGGCGCTTCTTGCCAAGGTAAGCGCAAAGTCCGTCCCAAAACCTTCAGCCAAGAGGTATTCTTCCTCCGACCTACCCAAGTTTTGCTCGAATTGGATTTGGGCTGAAGGAACCAACTTTAAGCCATCATAAGCCTTTGTCGCCAGAACTCTTCCCCAAACGGCCTTCATTTCGGCTGTGTCGTATCTTTTATCAGCGGGAACTCCCCCGCTCATCGCCAAGTTCTTTCCAGGAATAGCAATCCAATGAGAATTAGACACCTTGGCATTAGCACTTAAAAGGACCCCCCTCTCCAATTTTTCAGTCACTGCAGAGGTCGATACATCTTCGATCGGATCCGCATCATCGCAAATTTTAAGCCTCCAAGGAGCACTGGGCTCCGAATGGGACTCAAGAACCTCGCTTGGCGCTCGAGTTCGACAGACTCCCTTCAGGTAAATCACGGCATGGCCCCAGGAATTCCCGACAGTCTCCTTAGAAACTCCACAAACCTCAGCAGAATAATTAAAAATATCCTGAAAAATTGCAGCTTTTGAGTTTTCGGATGGACTAAGCGCAAAAAAAGATAAACCGAACAAAAACGTCTCTTTCTTCATTTATTTCCTCCCACACTTATTCAATTAGCACGAACTGCAATCAACAGAGCATCGAGAGTGCCTACAGAAACTAAGCTTAGTCTCTTAGACCAACTAAGATCTCTGATAGTACTCGTCCCTCCGAGGAGCTCGGCGGAATGACCCCTGCCAAAAAAGCAAGTGTCGGAGCAATATCGATCACCTCAGCAGAATTAGCATAAATTCCTTGATTAATATGCATTCCGGAAAATAAAATAGGCACAGTCTGATCGTATGAGTATCCTGTTATATGATTAGTTGCCTTTGAAGTCGACATAGCAGGAATGACAAAGGGTTGAGGGATCAGTACCAAATTGCCGCTTCTTTTCCAAAAGTGGCTATGCAGAATTTGTCTCTCAAATTTACCAGGTGGAAGTCGCCCTGCCAAGTAATCCGTTGAAGTGAAAACGTGAGCAACGCCAGGGATCGAACTCAAAAACTCCTTAGCGAGCCCTTCTATTTTTGCTAACTCAATCCCTTGAGCTTTGATCTCAGGTTGATTGAGATAAAATTGAAAATCCATCTCGGCAATGACCCATGACCCTGAACTTGGCTTACCAAATTGTGAAACAAGATAAGAATTGAGCCGATCCTTAGCATCACTCGTATTTATTTTTCCGTAAGGAAGATGAATCAACTTAGACCAGTCTTCGTTTGGAGCCACACCGTGATCTCCAGACAGAACGATCACTACGTCCTTCAATCCACCTGGAGTCGCCTTCTGAATCGCGTTCAAAATCCTTGAAATCGAGCGATCATCAGACAGCGTCATGGCTTCCATTTCAGGACTATTCGGACCATAGAGATGTCCTGCAACATCATGGCTTGATAAACTCACTGCGAACAGATCAGTCGCTTTGCCTCGGCCAAGCCCCAAAGACCTAAAGGCGATCTCGACTGCATCCGCGGTCATGGCATTGCCTACCGGCGAGGCGATCGTGCCGCCGGGATCCTGCCCATTTAAGGGCTTCAATAGGGCTTGAGTCTTTTGATTCAAATCATTGACCCAAGATGGGAGCTTTTTGGACGGGAGATAATACTCGCTGCTCGTCCACTTTCGTGACTTTTTATTAAACCACAGAGCAAGGTCTGCCGTATGTCCGGCCAGCAAGATCGCGGCTCGATCCTTAAGCGCCAAGCTCACCGTTCGAGATCCTACGAAAGAAAGCTTCAGTTGATCACCAATAGTCGAGCCAATCAGCCTTTTTGGCGACCTACCCTCTTCTGGGTCATGGGATTCATCCTGGATGAGAGGGGCTTTTGAATCCTCAGCGCAATAGACTACTTTTTTTTCTTCCCGATCATACCATTCATTATTTACGATTCCAGACTGATAGGGGTAGGAGCCCGTAGAAACCGTCATGTGCCCCACCGATGTAACCGACTGAAGGACATCATATTTTCCCTGGGGATAATAGGCACCCTTCGACATCAAATAGCGAAAACCTCCCAGCTTTCCATTTTTTTGAATCGGTGGCAAAAACTGGGATTTAAACCGGCTCAGGTAATCTGCACGAAACTGATCCACTACGATCAGAACAAGAAGCTTGGGTCGTTCAAACCCAAATGCCTCTGAAGTCGAAATTAAAACCCAGAGAATAAACGCGAATTTGCCGATTTTCTTTTCAAACATGACCTAAGTTATCTGCCGTTCAATTCAAATAATCAAGGTGGTTCGATCTTCTCGGATTCACTCCCTCAATCGCGAAGCTCCATGACAACAGGACAATGATCCGAGCCCATCACTTTGGGCTGATGCTCAACTGATTTTAATCGGTCTTTAAAGTCTTGATTCACAACAAAATAGTCCAAACGCCAACCTATATTTTTTTCTCTCACACCTGGGCGATAGCTCCACCATGTGTAATGGCCCGGATCAGGGTTAAAATGTCTAAACCCATCCACATAGCCGCGACTGATGAAGCTTTCCATCCAGGCCCTTTCCTCTGGGAGAAATCCGGCATTATTTTCATTCGATTTTGGATTTTTAAGATCAATTGCTCGATGGGCAATATTGAAATCTCCACAAACAATGATGTGCTTTTGCTTAGACCGCAGGCTCTCCAAGTAATCATATATTTGGGCACAGAATTTCAATTTATATCCGAGTCGGGCCCCCTCCCGTTGACTATTGGGAAAGTAAGCATTAACGAGAAAAAAGTCCGAGAACTCAGCAGTAATGACTCGACCCTCGAGGTCAAATTCGGGGACATTCAATCCCATCGAAACTGTGAGTGGCTCTTTCTTCGAGTAAATTGAAACTCCACTATAACCGGCTTTTTCGGCTGAATGCCAATAAGAATGGTACCCAAATGGATTCCGCAACTCGTCCGTCAATTGATCTGGAGTGGCTTTTGATTCTTGAACACAAACGATGTCAGGTCCAAAATTCTGCATCCAAACTAGAAAATCTTTTCGAGCAGCCGCTCGAATTCCATTCACATTCCAACTAGTGATCTTCATAATTAACCCCTCATTAAGACGCCTTTAATCAGCTCGATTAAGATCAAAACCTCGATGAAGACACTCCACGGCTTGCTTCGTTTTTTCTGCCGCAATTAGGCAAGAAATTTTGATCTCGGAGGTCGTGATCAGTTTAATATTAATATCGGCATCCGCCAGAAGCTGAAACATTTTAGAAGCCACGCCCGGGTGGTGTTGCATCCCGACTCCAACGACACTCACCTTAGCAAGATCGCTCTCTTCTGCGATCCGGAGGGAGGAAAAGGTCTTGGCTTTTAACTCGTCTAAAACTTGGCGAGCCTTGAGATGATCTGAACGCCCTACCGTAAAACTAATCGTAAGCATACCATTTGAGGGGATATCCTGAACAATCACATCAACTACGATCGATGCCCGAGAAAGTGCACCGAAAATTTGAGCCACTACTCCTGGACCATCAGTAATATTTTGCAAAGTCAATTTCACTTGGGCGCCATCAGCAGCCACCCCTGCCACCACGACCTGCTCCATCTGCCCACCTAATAACTCTTGAGAAACCACTCGCGTACCCTCCACAGGATTAAAACTCGAACGAACATGCAAAGGTAGTCGATATTTGGCGGCCAACTCGACTGAGCGAATTTGCAGTACCTTGGCACCTAGACTCGCGAGTTCCATCATTTCTTCATATGAAATTCGACTCATTTTCCTGGCTTCCCGACACAGCCTCGGATCAGTCGTATAAACACCATCCACATCGGTATAGATCTCACAATCGTCAGCCTTCAGGGCTGCGGCAATAGCTACGGCACTTGTATCCGAACCGCCTCGCCCCAAAGTAGTGATGTTACTCTCTGAGTCAACCCCCTGAAAGCCTGCGATGACTGGAATGATTTGATTGGAAATCAAACTTTTCAAACGAGTCGTATCAATTCCCTGAATTCGCGCTTTTGAGAAAATATTATCCGTAAAAATGCCCACCTGATACCCTAACAAGCCCTTGGCTGCGAGCTGACCTTTCTTAAGACTCCCCCGTTTCTCGGCTTCCGTATTGATTGCGAGCGTGACTAGCCCGACGGCCACCTGCTCTCCACTTGCAATCAGAAGGTCATATTCGTGAGAATCCGGCATGGGATGAATTTGCTTGGCCAATTCAA
Organism: Bacteriovoracaceae bacterium; assembly: GCA_947447665.1. Classification (GTDB taxonomy): domain Bacteria; phylum Bdellovibrionota; class UBA1018; order UBA1018; family UBA1018; genus CAINWE01. The sequence continues at coordinate 221,858 of CANFJX010000001.1, forward strand.
CCAAACGGTTCGTTTCCCCGGACATCGCTGAAACGACTAGAACAATATCATTTCCGCGAGCCTGAGAATCTAGAGCCCACCGAGCCACATGCTGAATTCTTTCAATGGTTCCTACGGAGGTACCACCAAATTTTTGAACGACGAGAGCCATAGATGTAAACCCACCTCGTGCTCAACCTAATATTTTTTATCGAAAAAGTAACTATCACATCGAAAGAAAATCACTCTTGCATTCCAATTCTTGCCAGGCTTATAAAACCGGTAAGAAAATTAAGGAGAATTATGTCCATTCTATCTGGAAAACCCTTCGAAGGTAAAAAAGCCCTCATTTTGGGCGTAGCCAACGAGAGAAGTCTTGCTTGGTCAATCGCTCAGCATCTTCATGAGGGAGGCGCCCAACTCGGCTTCAACTTCTTGGGAGAAGCACTTGAAAGGCGCGTCCGCCCGCTCGCCGAATCCGTTCAGGCCGAGATCGTCGCACCTTGTAACGTTTCGGATGACCAGCAATTAGACTCATTTTTTCAGCTGGCCAAAGACCAATGGGGACACCTAGACATTCTTATCCATTCCGTCGCCTATGCGAATCGCGAAGATCTCGATGGCCGCTTCGTGAATACTTCTCGTGAAGGTTTTAGGACCGCTCTCGACATTAGCGCCTACAGCTTGATTGCAGCTGCCAAGAGAGCAGAACCCCTGATGGAAGGAAGAAACGGCTCGATCGTCACTCTCTCCTACTACGGTGCCGAAAAAGTAGTCCCCAACTATAACGTCATGGGCGTCGCAAAAGCAGCATTAGAGGCTTCGGTGCGATACTTGGCGTATGACCTTGGGAGCAAAAAAATTCGTGTCAATGCCATCTCTGCTGGACCTGTAAAAACCCTGGCAGCCGCAGGAATTCGGGACTTTAGAACGATGCTCGCAGCCGCCGAGCAGAAGACACCCCTGCATGAGAATATCTCTGGCGAGGATGTGGGTGCCCTCGCTGCATTCCTTTGCTCGCCCCTGGGCAAACATATTACGGGTAGCACCCTTTATGTAGATAGCGGCGCCCATATTATGGGAGCCTAGTTCGAGAGAGGGGAAGTTTAAATTTAATGAATTAACTACTTTCAGAAAGAGCGAAGTTTTTTTATTTTTTTCCTTGCGTCTCTTTCTTACCGGTTATACAACATTTTCACAATTTGACGTTTTCCACGGGTGCCCCACTTCCCCCCCCCCACACACACTGAATGAGGTTCCCGTGGCTGTAAAGGACCCAAAGGCTCTGCCTTAGGGTCCTTTATTGTTTTAATAACCATAATTAAATTACTGACGCCTAATTCATATCCCAAGATCAATATTGGAACAGAAGACCAAGCAGTCTAGGCCGCCATCTTTGCGCGATAAGCCTCTGCTTTGAGTCCGTACTTTCTCAGCAACCTCAAAAAATTACTCCGATCGAGGCGTGCTTCGCGAGCAGCAGCGGAGACATTTCCACTATGGAGATTAAGCAGCTGAGCGAGATAATCTACCTCAAACGTCTCAATCCACTTCCGTTTCATATGAGTGTAGCTAGGCCCTAAAGGGGCGGCAGATACTGACTCAACTTCTAAATTCTCAGGGGAAATCTCAGGATTTGAATCCGAGCTCACGAGCCTCAAATGAGGTCCAACAGGAAGTGAGGGCCGAGGAATCTCGGGGGAATGCACGCGAGTCTCATTTCTCGGCAAAGAAATCACTTGAGCTAACCCCTGTAATTTCTCAACCACAGTGTTGACCGCAGCTTTGAGTTCATCGATCGGCAAAGGTTTTTCAAAGTAGTCGGTGACTCCCAATCGCAGAGCATTGACTAATTCAGCTTTGCCCGCGTCTTGGCTCAGTAAAATAAACTGGGTTCTTGGGTCACGCTGCCGGCACTCCTGAATCAATGCAAAAGCCCCTTTGCCAGGCAGCCAAGCATTGAGAATAATTAATGCCCAGCGTTTTCTTTGCACGAGCGTCTCTACGGCACCTTCTGCAGACGAACTTAAATGAAGCTCAATCCTTCCATCCAACTCTAAAGCAGCTTTCAACTGATCTCGGGTGGTTTGTTCGGGGTCGATCACCAAAATTTGAATAGGTTCCATCGTTTATTCCTCACTTTCCTGATCGGCAGACGGCGATGATTACTTGATTAAATAGTACAACTAAAGAGTGTCTTTTTCAACCTGGCGCCCCGAAGTCCCGATTGAGCTATTACTTCGGGACCTTACACTTAATAAGCTAAATCAATTGATAGTGTGTGTGTGTTTAGGTCCACTTGTCTTCAATGGCAGAATCTGGCACTCTTAAAACCGAATAGATTGAGGAGGGATTCAGCATGGCTTTCAACATTATCACTAAAAATACCGTTCGAGATCGCTTCAAGAGTGCTCCGCGCCCTGAGATTTGGAAGGATGCCGATCCTAAGGATTGGAATAATTGGGTCTGGCAGCAGCAAAAGCGACTCAAATCGATGGATCAGCTTGAAAAAGTGATTCAGGTTGCTCCCGAGGAGCGAGAAGCTTTCGCCCAATCGCATGAAATGTTCAATATGGGAATTACTCCCTATTACGCCTCTCTCATCGATCCAAATGATCCCAATTGTCCCATCCGGCTGCAATCCGTTCCAAAGCCCGGAGAACTCATCATTTTACCGACCGATTTAGAGGACCCCCTGGCTGAAGAGCGTGACATGCCCGTCCCTGGCATCACTCATCGCTACCCGGATCGAGTCCTCTTCTACACCACCCACAACTGCCCGGTTTACTGTCGGCATTGTACCCGTAAACGAAAAGTATCCGACCCATCTTCTTCGGCTGCTAATAAGCAGCTAGAAGAATCCCTGGCCTATATAGAGTCCCACAAAGAAATCCGGGACGTGGTGATCTCGGGCGGCGATCCGCTCTCCAATTCCGATGACCGCTTAGAATATATTCTCTCTAGATTGAGAGGCATGGAACATATCGAAGTATTCAGAATTGGAACTCGAAACTTAGTGACTCTTCCGCAGCGAATTACCCAGAGTTTTGCTGACATGCTCAAAAAGTATCACCCCGTTTTTGTTCACACGCATTTCAACCACCCAAAAGAATGCACGTTAGAAGCCTTTGATGCTTGCGCACGACTAGCTGATGCTGGATGCGTTCTTCATAATCAAATGGTTTTACTTAAAGGAATCAACGATGATCCTCAGATCGTCAAGGAACTCAATCACAAGCTTTTGATGATGAGAGTTCGCCCCTACTATATTTACCAATGCGATCTTTCCCAAGGAATTAGTCATTTCCGCACACCAGTAGAAACTGGCTTAAATATTATCGAACATCTCCGAGGATGGACGAGCGGGATGGCAGTTCCTCACTTCGTTATCGATGCACCTGGCGGTGGGGGAAAAATTCCACTTCTGCCCGAGTATGTCGTGAAACACGAAGGGAAAAAATGGATTCTGCGAAATTTCAGGAAGCAAGAGTTTGAATACATCGAACCTTAGGGGTTTTGCTATTGCTTTGATTTCGCTCAACACCGCTTGCGGCTCGATTCCGCAGGCGAAATACGAATCTTTTGAATTCCCCTCAAATCTCGCTTTCGTCAACAAAATCAATCGGCCATTTCAGTCCCTAGGATGGGTTCGTGCCAAGGTCAACTTCCAATCCCTTGACCCCAATCACGAAGAGTTAGCCCTTTGCAGAAATTATTACCATAAGGCCATCCGACAGCTCGTCGACATGGCAAAGAAAAAAGGGGCTGACGCGGTGGTGGAGGTGAAGTCGATCGTTTTTCTTGAGGATGGCCGTCGGGAAGCCTACCCAACACCCGAGTGCTCAGATGACGGATTTGAAGGTCAGATTTTAGTTCAAGGGATCGCAGTTCAGTGGCAAAAGGAAAATGACCCGCAAAAATCGCTTACTCAGACTTTACTCCCCACGAACTCTCCACGATAAGAAAACTGGATCTCTGGATGCTCGGAAAGAAACTCAGCGACTCCTTCATTTCTGAGCTGGCAAGCAGGGCAGTGCCCGCATCCCTTTTTAGGGATTCCCTCGTAGCAGGTGATCGTCTCCTCCAAGAGAAACTCAAGAATTCCAAGCCGGTGGGCACAACCCAGAGTTTCCCGCTTGGTCATAAAAACGAGAGGAGTTCGAATCTCAAAAGACGAATCAGCTAAATCCATCCTAAGAATCTCTTCCATTTTATCCATATAAAGCCGCGAGCAGTCCCGATATCCTGAATTGGCGGACTCGACTTCGATCACTCCCATATAAATGACCTGAGCGCCCAGAGAATCAGCGTGAATTGCGGCCAAGCGCGCCATTAAACCATTTCGACCCAAAACCAAGCTATTAGGCGGCTCCCCTGGCTTCGCCTCGATCGGCAGCGAGTGACGAGTGAGCGAGTTCTCTGTGATCTGGGTGAGACAAGACAAATCAATCTCTACATGATCCACCTGCCAACGATCGCAAATCAATCTCGCTTGCTTTATCTCGCTCGAATGACGTTGCTGGTAAGAAAAGGTTAGACCTAAAACGTTCTCCCGCCCGAAATCCTGGATTGCCTGGGCAAGACAAATGCTTGAATCCATCCCGCCAGAATGGACAACCACTGCACGCTTTTTCAATGAACCACTTAATTCTCGCATTGACCACATCCCGAGCGGCGCCACCGAACTCGCATAGCCCACTTGACTCGTCCTTTTTTGAGCAACCACAGAGAGAGGGGCATAGAAATCTGGGTCCTATAAAATCGAGACAGAATCCAGATGAGGTTAAATCCTACAATCACAAAAACAATCAACTCTTGCACGCTCAGCGTCCTCAACCTAGACCCAGGTAAGAGGCCAATTGGTAGGTCAGAAACGAGCCCAAATAAGCCAGTGAGGTCATATAAATTAACATTACCGCTGGCCAACGCCAGGAGTTGGTCTCTCGCCGGGTAACCGCTAAAGTTGATAGGCACTGACAAGCCAGAACGTACCAAACCAACAAACTCAGCGCCGTTGCCAAACTCCAATCCCTGAACAGCCGATCTCCGAGAAGCTCCGTGCTCCCCTCTTTTTGTTCTCCCACAGCATAGACGGTAGCTAAGGAGCCAATCATCACTTCTCTTGCCGCAAAACTCGGAATCAGGGCCACAGCAATTTTCCAGTTAAACCCGATAGGTCTCACCAGGGGCTCTAAGCCCTTCCCGATTTTTCCAGCAAAACTATAAGAAATCGCAGGTTCCATCGCTCCCTGCGGCGGCTTCGGATATGTGGATAAGAACCACAAAAGAATAGAAACCGACAGAATCACCGTACCCGCGCGGGCAACAAAAAGTCGTGCTCTTTCGAAAAGGCCCAGAGCAACACTCTTTGCATCAGGCCACTTATAGGTGGGTAGCTCCATTAAGAGAATCGGTTTCGGACCGCGGAAAAAAGTGGACCGAAGCAGCAGGGCCACCAAAAGTGCTGCTAAAACACCAAAGAGATAGAGTCCAAACATGACTAATCCCTGCAATCGCAGCGGTCCCAGTACAGCTCGATTGGGAATAAATGCAGCAATCAACATAGAATAAACTGGCAAACGAGCTGAACAAGTCATCAGAGGCGCGACTAAAATGGTAGTCAGCCGATCTCGTCGATTTTCGATAGTTCGAGTCGCCATAATACCAGGGACTGCACAAGCGAAGGAGGAAAGAAGTGGAATAAATGCTCGCCCATGTAAGCCCACTTTGCCCATCCATTTATCCATCAAAAATGCGGCTCTGGGCATATAACCACAATCCTCTAAAAACAAGATAAACAAGAAGAGTAAACTAATCTGAGGCAAGAAAACAATTACTGAGCCCACCCCAGCAATCACTCCATCCGCCAGTAGACTTCTCAGAGGACCAGGGGCCATAACTTCATACAATACTGACGAAAGAACTCGAATCTGGGACTCAATCCAATCCTTCGGAATCTCTGCCCAATTAAAAATTGCCTGAAACATCAAACCAAAGACGCAGAATAAAATGAGACTACCCCAAAGAGGATGCAGTACTACACGATCCACGCGATCAGTCCAAATCGTTGGTGACGAACTCTTACGAGTCGCAAGTCTGAGAATTCGATCGACCTCAGAAAATCGGCCTCGAATTTCTTCGGGGCTGGTTTGAATCCAAACAGAAGGAGCGACTGCAACCTCATTGTTTAATTTTTTTTCCACCTCGGAGAGCAATTCAACTACACCCTCTTGCCTAGGGGCAACCGTCGGAACCACAGGAATTCCTAGCTCCTTAGAAAGCACATCTAGATCCAGATCTAGACCTCGCTGCTTGGCGATGTCCATCATATTGAGAGCCAAAACAGTGGGCCTGCCTAGTTTTCGAAGCTCAAGCACGAGCCCCAGATTTCGCTCAAGCTGAGTCGCATCTGCTACAGCGATCAAGAGGTCAGGGGATTTTTCAACTGTCTGATCAAATCCAAAAAGAACATCCCGAGTAATCAACTCGTCGGGGGTTTTTGCGTCTAAACTATAGGTCCCGGGGAGGTCAACAATTCTTAGTTCCGTTCCAGATGAAGTGCGAACTCGACCTTCTTTTCTCTCTACCGTAACTCCGGGATAATTTCCGACCTTGGCTTTCCCGCCCGTAATGGCATTGAAAAGCGCAGTTTTTCCGCAGTTAGGATTCCCAGCAAGTGCAACCGTTTTCAAGGCGGGAGATTTCGATCGAGTTGGATTCAGCCCCTCGGGAAGGAAGACTTTCTGTAAAACTTCAGTTTCATTCATACCGGGATAACCTCAATGGTATTGGCTTCCTGACGCCTTAGGGCCAGAAGAGTTCCTCGCACTCGAACGGCCAAAGGATCGCCACCAAACGGCGCCTCGTGGACTACTTCTGCAATCGAACCCTCCAAAAACCCCATCGCCATGAGCCGCTGAACCCAATCAGCGGAATCAGAGCCCACCCCCACTCGCACAATTCGTCCCCTTTGACCCACCTGAAGTTGCCCCAGTTTGAGTGTCTTCACATCAACTCCTCGACGTGCTCCATTCCCTCCTGCAGAAGACGATCGATATGTCGATCATCTAAAGCATAGAACGAAGTTCTGCCATCCCGGCGAACCTTGACTAACCGGAGCTGCCTCAGAGTTCGAAGGTGATGACTAACTGCAGGCTGACTCATTGATAGAACGTGGGCTAACTCCCCGACTTTGTATTCTTTTTGAGAAAGATACCAAACAATCCGAACCCGACTGGAATCTCCTAATGCCTGGAATGTTTGGGCAAGGAGCGCAAATTTTTTATGCTCCTGATCGGGCTCGTGAACAAGGGTGGACTGGTGGAATGGGCTGTGCAAAAGCATAAACGATTGCTTATATGTTTACACGCGGAGTGTCAAGTGAAAACCCCTTCCTGGGAGCAGCTCAAACAAGGCGTCAGCTACTTCTTCCTTAACTTGGCCACCCCGGTTACCTTCTACTGGGCGTTCCACGAATGGGGGCCCAAAGCTGCCATTGGGTTCGCCGTCGGAGTATCAATCCTACAACTCCTGACTCATGTGGTTTTTCGAGTTCGTCCGTCACCAATTTTCATCTTCGCTTCGGGGTTCACCGTCGTTTTCGGCGGCATTGATCTTTGGATTAAAACCCCGCAATTCTACCGCTTCGAGCCGTTTGCCCAAAACTTTGGGGTGGCCACTTTTTTTCTCTTCGCAACTTGGGCTGGCCTCCCCCTGGCCTATGAGGTCGCCAAAGCACTCCCCAAACCGGTCCAACCCAAGTTCCGAACGCCCGATGACCCAGCCCTTAAACGTCTCACTTGGATCTGGATTGTCTACCTCTACCTCAAGTCTGGATTCTACCTGTTCCTTGCCTTCCGCGTGGACCTGGCAAATCTGATTTTACTGAGAACCCTAATAGGGGGAGGAAGCATGGCTGTGATGATTTTAGCTGTTCCCTTCAACCTGCTTCGAAAAAAAAATAGAGATGAATGAATCGATTATCCCGCAAACCGAGCAGCTGGAATTGGCTCTAGCATTATTCCAAAAAGAGTCTAACCTAAAAAAATGAGGCTAATCAATAAGCAGATTATGCTCATCGATGATGATGACGTACTACTCAAACTACTCACTCGCACACTAGAAACTCGAGGCTGCATCGTTCACTCCTGCAATCACATCAGAGAAGCTTTAAAGCTCATCACGGACCATGTTCCGGACTTAATCATACTAGATCTCAACATGCCTCAATTTGACGGCTTTACTTTTTTAAAGTTCAGACAAAAAAACGAACTTATTTCGACCATCCCTGTTCTCGTTTTAAGTGGAACGAAGAGCCAAGAAGAGGCACAAAAAGCTCTAGAACTCGGCGCAGCCCACTTTATTTCTAAGCCTTTTGAAAGTCGAATTATTCTACAAAAAGTAAGATCTATTTTTCAATCAAAGGAACGCCTATCGTATCAATTTCCGGCCAGCGCCCAACCATTAGCCACAGCAGAAATCCAAGCATCTATTATTGAACAGGGCCATAGTCAAATCAAGATCGAGAGTCAGGTTAAATTCTGCGCCGGAAAATCAGTCGTCCTTATGTCAGATGAATATCCTGGAAATAGTGAAGGTCCATCTCAATTTAAAATTGATGACAGCCCGGCCGAACTCAACCAAGGTCTTTTTAAAACATTACTAACGAGTCTAGGTATTGACACCCGATGAACGCTTGTAAACAGAAAGTAAAAATTAATTTTCAAGTTACAATCGAATCCGTCCACCCGAACGAAATTCATGTTATTTCAGACCACTTAATCAAAAAAGGTGCATCCTTTTACCTGAGCGGCCCAGAGTTAAAGAAAATCACTCCTCATAGCGAAAAAATATTCGTAAGAGTCACTCGATCCAATGCGACGCTAATTTCTGAACAAAAGAAATACCAAATCGAACTAGAAATCGATGGAGGACAGGCAATAGCACTAGGAGAAATTCGACTTTTTTTAAGCAATTCAAAAAACGGATTTTGATGCGATCTTTAAGCTTTTTCTCGCCTCTCTCTAAACTTGATCAACCCCTCACAGGTGTATTTATAACTATTTCGCATTGATTCAAGCATCGGTTCAAGTTCTACTCTATTTTTTTCTCGAATAAGATCTTCAACTTTAATTAAAAGATCCCCTAGCTCAAAGGCACCTAGTGTCAGTGCTCCTGACTTCAAAGTGTGGACCTCACGTGCAGCACCCTCCAAATCATTGATCTTTAGACCTCTCTCAAGAGCATCTAATCTCTGCCTTGATTGGCTCAAAAAAGAGTTAATAATCTCAATAAGGATATCAGGTTTGCCTTCCATTTGTAGTTCATCAAACCGATTGAGCACTTCCTTACTAAGTTCAAAGCTCTTCCTTTCGTCGGTCGATTGGACCAGGTACCTCTTTAAAACTACCTCAAGCTCCTGCCTGTCAACCGGCTTCGAGAGGTAACCGTCCATTCCTGCCTCTCGACACTTCGTTTCATCACCCGAGACGGCATTCGCAGTCAAAGCAACGATTGGGATATTGCGCTCAGCTGAGGCTTTCTGTCTGATGATCCGAGTCGCCGTATAACCATCCATTTCTGGCATCTGGCAATCCATTAAAATTAAATCGTAATGGGCATAGCGCAAGGAATCGATCACCTCGTTACCGTTTGCCACTAGGTGATACTTACAACCCCACTTATCTAAGACTCTGGAGATCACTAATTGATTAGTCGAGTTATCCTCGGCTACTAACACCCGACCCTCAAAAGATGGAGTTGGAGTTGGACTTGGCCTGAACTTTTGACTCTCACTGTGGCGCTCCAGCCTTCCACCCGTCTGCAGGCTTAAGGTGACTTTAAATGCTGCACCCTTTCCAAACTCACTGTCAAAGGTGATTTCTCCACCCATCATTTCCACGAGCCGCTTAGAAATAAAAAGCCCCAGCCCAGTGCCTCCGAATTTTCGACTGGTCGTTTTTTCTGCCTGAGAAAAGGCTTGGAACATTCTTGCCTTCGCCTCATCAGGAATACCAGTGCCGGTATCGCAAACAGTGATACAAATCTGAGTTCGACCTCTGTCTCCCTTTAATACGGCAGACACTGCGACGCTTCCCTTTTCTGTGAACTTGATCGCATTGGAAACTAGGTTGTTGACTACTTGACCAATTTTCCCATCATCCCCAAGCACAGCGTAGTGATATGGAGTACAGTCGACGGATAGGCTAATCTTCTTTTTTTGAACGGAGTACTGAAATGGCTTTAAAAGCTCATGAAGATAGGTTGAAAAGTCAAACTCTGTCCCCTCAATTTCCATTTTTCCTGCTTCAATTTTAGAGAAATCTAAAATATCGTTAATGATCGTGAGCAAAGCCTTACCCGAGGCACAAATAGTATCGACACAATCTCTTTGCTCAGCATCCAGTTGGGTTTCTTCAAGTAATCCCGTCATACCGATAATGCCATTCAAAGGCGTCCGAATCTCGTGGCTCATTGTGTACAAGAAATCAGACTTTGTGCTCGTTGCTTTTTCGGCTCGATCATAGGCCGCAGCAAGCTCTAACTGTTGAACTTTTTCTGCAGTAATGTCGCGTCTAACGGCAATATATTTCTCAATTTTTCCAGAGGAACCAACAAACGGGATAATCGTCGTGTCCACCCAGTAGTAAGTTCCTTTTTTGCTAAGATTGCAGATCTCCCCATGCCAGGTAGTTCCAGACGAGATTGCTTTCCACATGGACCTAAAGAAGTTTTTGCCCATCCTACCAGAGTTTAAGAGGCGATGATCTTGTCCAATGAGCTCTGCTTCCGAGTAACCTGAAATTTCACAAAACTTCTCGTTAACGTATGTGATTTTCCCCGATTTATCCGTAAGCGCTAAAATGGCCGCTTTATCCATGGCTAGCTTATAAAATGTATTCAGCTCTTCGGCCGACTTCAATGATGTTTTCAGTCTTTGCTCTAGTTCGATCTGATTTTTCTGAACATTGGTTATATCGGAAAACGTACACATGACCCCCGAAGGTCTATCTGTGCCGGGAATTAAAATCGGCACAGCATTGATCAAAATTAGGCTTGGGCCTCCGTTTGGTTTTTGTACGATCATAGGAACATTGAGTTGAGGCTTGCCTGTCTTCAGACATAAAACAGATGGGTGCTCTGCCCCAGGAAATGCGCTCCCATCGGGCCTCTTTGTGACCCACTTTGGATCTAAAGTAGTTCGACCTGAGAGCTCGTCGGCGGAGAGACCAAGAATCTGAATTGCAGCGCGATTGAATTTGGAAATCTTGGTTTTCCCGTCTTGAAGCACAACTCCTTCTCTCATGCTTTCAAAGAGTTGCTCTAACTCAGCTGATCTTGATTCGGCGAGCGCCTTGGCCTCCTCAGTTTCAATCTCTAACAACTTGAGTTCGGAGATGTCCTCAACCGCGGAGAGAAGAGAGAAGTCCTCAGTGCCTGGAATCGGAATCGGTCTGCTGGATACCTGCACCCAAATCTCTCGGCCCTCTTTGGTGATATACCTCTTTTGAAATAGAGAAAGCTTAAAGTCTAAGTTCTTAAAATCGAGAGCAGTATCCTTCGTTTTTTTTAAATCGTCTGGATGGGTGATTTCATAGACTGACATACTCTTGAGTTCTTCTTGTGTATACCCAAGCATTTTAGCAAAAGTAGGGTTCACTTCTAAGAATCGCAATTTCGAATCCAGGTGAATCAGACCTATAGGCATGTAATCGAAAACTGTGCGGAATTTTAAGTCGTTTTGCGCTCGCCGACGAAGCTCCAGTTGACTCACCACCTGCTTCGCCAAGATCTGTAAGGCGGCCGTCTGATCTGTGCTTAAATTGCGAGGATGCCTATCGATTACACAAAGGGTCCCGATCGTTTGACCTGTGAGCGTCTGCAATGGAGCCCCTGCATAAAAGCGAACCTGAGGTGCACCAATCACGAGTGGATTGTCATGAAACCGATCATCCTTGAGCGAGTCAGGAACAATGAAAACATCTTTTTGTAAAATCGCATGAGCGCAGAAGGCGAAATCCCGCGGGGTTTCACTCACATCAAGTCCTACCTTAGACTTGAACCACTGCCGATTTTCATCGATGAGACTAATCAGCGCAATCGGAGCCCCACAAATTTTAGCGGCGAGATCCGTGAGATCATCGAAAACCTGCTCGGCCCGGGTATCGAGCACATCATAGGACCGAAGGGCTTGCAATCGCTCAATTTCGTGAGTTGGGATATTCGCAGTTTTCATCAATCTGCTTCGTCATTTCGCGCCAAAGCCTTGAGTTTTCGAGGAAAATCTCATAGAAAGACTCATCTATGAGCGCAAATTCAAATCCAACTGTTTCAGACTCTCTTTATCGTATTCGACATAGCCTGGCCCACATCATGGCTGAGGCCGTAATGGAACTCAGGCCAGGAACCAAGCTTGGATTTGGTCCCCCCATTGACGATGGATTTTACTACGACTTTATTCTCCCCTCGCCAATTACAGAAGAAGATTTCCCTGAGATTGAGAAGAAAATGCGCCGATTGATCCAGGATGGTCACCGTTTTGATCGGGAAGAACTCCCCAAAGAGCAAGCCCTAGCAAGACTCGATGAAATGGGCGAGCCCTACAAGCGGCAATACGCCGAGGAGTTAATTGAAAAGCGAGGGCTCCAGAACCTCACCTTCTACAAGACGGGTCCTTTCATGGACATGTGCGACGGCCCCCACGTAGAAACCAGTCGTAACCTCCCGGTTCAAGGCTTCAAACTCAGAAGCCTTGCGGGAGCCTACTGGCGAGGCGATTCAAGAAACGCCATGATGACGAGGATCTACGCCTGGGCGTTTGAAAGCAAAGCCGAGCTCGACGCCTACGCCAAGGCATTCAAAGAAGCTCAAGAGCGGGATCACAAGAAACTCGGCAAGGAGCTAGACATTTTTGTCATCGATGACTCAATCGGCAAAGGCCTTCCTCTCTGGCTACCGAACGGCACGATTATCCGAGACGAGCTCGAGAAGCTGATGAAGGAGCTCGAATTTAAAGGAGGCTACCAACGCGTCGTCACTCCTCACCTAGCCAAGACTGACCTGTACCATCAGACAGGGCACCTTCCCTACTATGCCGCCCATATGTTTCCCTTCATGGAAATCAAAGAACACCAACCGGCTGGTACACCGGACGACGGATCCGAAGTAAAAGAGACCTACTGCTTGAAGCCAATGAACTGCCCACACCACCACAAGATTTTCTCATCTCGAATGAGGAGCTACCGAGACCTGCCGCTTCGGCTTGCTGAATACGGGCAGGTTTACCGATTCGAGGACTCCGGCGCTCTTTCAGGCCTGCTTCGAGTCCGCGGGATGTGCATGAATGATGGTCACATCTATTGCACTGAGGACCAGATTAAGAAAGAATTCCTATCGGTGATGAATATGCACAAAGAGGTCTATGAGATCTTGAACATCACCTCCTACTCCATGCGCTTTTCCACCTGGGACCCAGAAGATCCGAAAGGGAAAGAAAAATATATCGATAATCCCAGAGCTTGGGAGTGGACCCAGAAGCTCGTTTACGAGGCCATGATTGAAAGTGGTCTACCTTTCAAAGAAGGAAAGGGAGAGGCAGCATTTTATGGGCCAAAGATCGACTTTCAATTTAAGACGGTGACCGGACGAGAAGAAACTGCCAGTACGAATCAACTAGATTTTGGTATCGCCGAGAGATTGGACCTCAAGTACGTCGGTGTCGACAATCAGGAGCATCGCCCTTACATTATCCACCGAGCTCCGTTGGGAACTCATGAGCGATTCGTTGCATTTTTGATCGAACACTACGGCGGGGCGTTCCCAACTTGGCTTGCACCCGTGCAAGTTCGAGCCATTACGGTCAGTGATAAGTTCAATGAGTACGCGGAGAAAATTGTTTCAGCCCTCCGCTCCAATCTAGTGCGAGCAGAGCTAGAACAATCCCCTGACACGATGGGGAAAAAAATCCGAAACGCCTCCAAGCAGAAAATCCCCAATCTCCTCATCATCGGAGAGCGGGAACAAGCGGACGGAACCGTGACGCTTAGAAAATTCGGACAGGAAGCCCAAGTCTCGATGACCGTGGCTGAATTTGAGAAATGGATTCTCGAGCAAATCAAAAACCGAGCACGTTGAATAGTCGTTCGGATTGGAAATCGTTTGAAGGTTGGATTCAAGCCTTAGAACATCGTCTCGACGCGGAGCTACCTGAAGCCCAGGCGAGGATTTTCTTTACTGCACTCAAAGCAGAGACTCAGCGTGCTCCAAGCTTGCTTACTCGTCTTCGCTCTGAGATTGAAGTACACCCTGAGTTTTTCGAAATGGGTGGACATGTTGCACCTGAGATTCAGTTTTTTCTGAGCCAGCCTGAGGTTTGGACCGAAAAACACCTCCCCGCTCTGCAGCGACGCACAGAGTGGATTACAGGACGTTTGGCAATTTTAAATTGTCTGGCCCGAAGCTCCAGCACTGGTTCGAGCGCAGATGCTCAGCTCTCTTTTCGATCCTCAGTGACGCATTCGGATGGTCATGTCATTGCCTGCGGGTCGCGATCTAAAAATGGCCTAGGCATCGATCTTGAACGAACCTCGAGAAATATCTCAACCGCCGCAGTTCACCGGATTGCTTCAGAAGCAGAACGAGGCCTCGGTCTCACTCCCATTGAACTCTGGACCATTAAGGAGGCTTCATTTAAAGCTCTGCAACTTCAACCTCCTGCGACTATAAGCCAGATCGTAGTGAATTCGATCCGCGGCGCTAAAACCGGAGAGAGCAGCCACCTCACGAAAACTTGCCGCTACTGGATTCAATCGAGCCGCAATTGGACGGTTTGCGTTGCTTTTGAGGTCAAACCAGACACAGTGTCAGTTTGAAAAAAATCGCAGAAATAAGCCTAAAAATTAATTTTTTAAACAATCGGTCGCTTTATCACCGTTGTTTTTGTACTATTTTAGATAGGACGTTTTACAAATGAAAGTTGTTCGGAAGAAAAATTTAGGTTCGAAACGCAGTCGAATCCCGTGGTTTTTCATCGTCAGCGCAATCTCTCTCCAGTGCTCTTGCAGCGCCTCCAAACAGACGGGGAGTACTCTTGATGCTTTTAAAATTGAGCAATCGAAATCCAAAACGATCACTCGAGCAGCCGACCTTGGATCAGGTGATCATACCTCCTTCTCCCGCCCCACGGGAGTCGCGGCCGAAAGCGGGCGACTTGCTGTGGCTGACACTGACCACAACCGTGTCCTAATCTGGAAAGCCATTCCAACCATTTCAACTCATGAAAATACTAAAACCCCACCTCCTGAACTTATTTTGGGCCAAACTCAAACCGATCAGCTTGGCCCAACTGCAACGTCGCTTAATGGGCCCTCGGATGTAAAATTCAATAACGAACAGATACTCGTATCGGACTCCCTAAATAACCGCGTTCTAATTTGGAATCACTTGCCCTCGACAGATGGACAGGCCCCCGACCTCGTCATTGGCCAAAAAGACTTAAACTCGAGCACGCCTGGGTCGACTGCAAAATCTCTGCTCTCTCCCTCTGGCATTGCAGTTGATCCTGATGGAGATCTCTTTATTGCCGATCAGCTGAACAATCGCGTTCTTTACTACCAAGGAATTCCCACTTCCGACTACGCGGCCGCCACTTTCGTCATTGGGCAAAACTCTTTTGGGGCGACTGAGGCATCCATTGGCCCGAATGGACTTAATAACCCCAGAGGAGTTGCAGCGGCAAATGGAAGGCTTGCCGTTGCTGACACTGACAACCAGAGGGTTTTGATCTACCATTTTCCGCCCACAACCAATGGATCGGCGGCCATTCGCGTCTTAGGGCAGCCTGACTTTTTCAGCAAAGGGTATGATTGCTCAGCCACAGGACTCAATTCACCTTGGTCTGTAGCCTTTAAGGGTAACTCTCTGTACGTGGCCGATACAAATAATCATCGGGTTCTCGTCTGGAACGACGTCAGCTCAATCCAAGACAACCAGCCTGCCGATCGGGTTTTTGGGCAATCCGACCTCTCAAGTTGCGGTCAAACTTCTATCGGTAGAATTTTTGGCCTGTCTGTAGACTCGCAAAACTACCTATGGCTCTCTGATTCGGATAACAACCTAGTGTATCCAACTCACTGAAAACTAGGGACTGGCAGCTAAGATGATGGGAAATGTAAAATGGCGGAGAGAGTGGGATTCGAACCCACGTTAGACTTTCATCTAAACACGCTTTCCAAGCGTGCGCCTTCAGCCACTCGGCCATCTCTCCGTTGAATTGTAGGCGAAATAGTACGATCTCACCCGCCTGCTGTCAACAGCTTATCTAGGCCGCACGTCCGTTTCTCGCAGAGCAATCTTCCATCAGCTTGGCGGCCTCAGCCTCGATGGCAGCTTTAAGAATTTCACCTACCCAGGCGCTCGCCTGTTTTTTAACTTCATCCCGAATGAGCTGACTTAAGAAGGTATCCTTCAGTTCAGAGAAAACCTGGGTGGCAATCCCTTCGGCCTGCCGCTTCATTGAGGTCTGCAAGATATCAAACGCGAGCTGATCAACCCGACCACTCAAGCTTACGTCCTTAAATTCGGAGGTAACGACCCTAGAGGCCACTGCATCATCTACCTGAACTTGTTCAAATTCTTCCATCATCCCGTCCATCATTCCTTCTTTCATCAAATTTGAGACTAACTGATAAGTGGCCATCCAAGTGTCCTGAAGCTCTTGTGTCCAATTGTCCGAGTAAAAGTAGGCGAGAGTACCAATGAGCGCCTTACCGACCCATTCTAAATGCTCAGTTTTAGCTCCGTATTCAATATGACGCATGCCCATATTTTTTAAATAAATTTCTAATTTTTTTGTATTTTCAATGTTCTCAACTATAAATGCTAGTGATTCGGCCAGAGCCATTTTTTGAATCGAGAATGACTCGACAGAAAAAAGTTTCCTGAGCTCAGAGTGCTCACTCAAAAGAACTTCATAGAAATGATCGACAAAGTCGTCTGCTATACTAAGAATTGGCTGAAAGGATCGCTTAAGCAAAGAGGGATTAATCGACATACTCATCATCCTTGTCAAGTTTTGAAGGCCAAATCATTCTGATTTGTCCAACAAATTGATCGGACTTCCAAGCACTACCCTTTAATTACTTTGAGTGAAAATTATCGAATATTCCAAGATGGCACTTTCCATTTAGAATTTATTTACCTAGTATATAAAGAAATACAAAATGAGCGAATTATTAACCCCAGAATCCTATCAAGAATTTTATGCCGAGTGCGAAGAAATCATCGCTCGGGTCTCCCAATACCTGACCGAGATGGACAAAAACAAGCAAAACGCTACCCTAATCGATTCAGTTTACCGAGACATTCACACCATTAAAGGTTCAGCTCAGCTTTTTGGCTTTTCAGAAATTGGCAAAATCGCACACGCAATGGAAGCGTCTCTTGAGCCAGCGCGCCGAAGAAATATCCCACTCAGCCCTGACTGGATGGATTGCCTCCTCTCGTGCCTGGATCTAATCGAGCGGCTAATTAAAGCCAAAAAGGACCCCATCCTCGGGTATAAAATCGACCAGGATACCATCTATCTCACCGTTAGCCATCTCATCGAAGCAGCTACGAGAAACTTTAAAACTGACCTTTTCGTCACTAAGGATTTTTTTGTGCCGATTGAAACACCCGACAGAAGGCAAATTTCACAATCAAGCGAATCTCTGCTCTCCGACCATTCGCTCCTATCTCCAGAAACCCAGACTCACTCTCAGAACTCCGCTCAGTCTCGAGAAAAAGAAGAGACCTCCAGCACCAATAAGGAGTCTGCATCGACCATTCGGGTGCAAGTCACTCTTCTAGACCGACTCATGAACTTGGTAGGAGAAATGGTTCTAGTTCGAAACCAAGTTCTTCAATACTCTCATGATCATGAAGATTTCACTCTCCTGAACCTGAGTCAAAAGCTTGATCTCGTCACCAGTGAACTTCAAGAGGAGGTGATGAAGACTAGAATGCAACCGATCGGCACCATTCTCTCGAAATTCACACGTTTCGTCCGAGATCTAGCCCGAGATCTCAACAAGACCATCGAAATTTCAATCGAGGGTGCTGAAACAGAACTAGACAAAACCCTGATCGAAGCCATTAAAGATCCGCTCACCCACATCATTCGGAATGCCTGCGACCACGGGATTGAGGATGCCGAGGAGCGGAGAAAGTTTAGCAAAGCTCCGACTGGAAAAATATTGGTCAGTTCGCTCCAAGAAAGCGGCCAAGTCGTCGTAGAAATCCTTGATGATGGAAGGGGTCTCGATCCAAAAAAGCTACTCAGCAAAGCGATTGAGAAAAAATTTATCTCACAGGAGCAGGCCCAGCTCCTCTCAGATCGTGAAATTTTTCAGCTTATTTTCATACCTGGATTTTCAACTGCCGATAAAGTAAATCCTGTATCGGGACGCGGCGTCGGGATGGACGTCGTAAAAACAAACATTGAGAAGATCGGTGGCACGGTTGAAATAAAGAGCGAACTCAATCGCGGAACTTGTATTCGTCTTAGAATTCCCCTCACCCTGGCCATCGTCCCGGCGCTCATCGTCCGCTTCAAAAACAATCGATTTGCCATCCCTCAAGTCAAGCTCCTAGAACTGGTACGAGTCGACGCATCAGAGACCCAAAACAAGCTTGAGTTTCTCCAAGGAAAGCCCGTTTTTAGGTTAAGGGGAAATTTACTTCCTCTCGTATCGCTAGATGAAATCATCGAAGAAAAATCCGCAGACGCATCACAAGAAAGCTTAAAACGACAAACAGAAAACGGCGTCAATATCATTGTGCTTGCGACTGACTCTGGCCCTTTTGGCTTGATCGTTGACGAAATTTTGGACACAGCTGACATCGTTGTTAAGCCGTTAGCTAAGTTTTTTAGAAAGCTGATGATTTATTCTGGTGCAACTATCATGGGCGATGGAAGTGTGTCTTTGATTTTTGACGTACTTGGCATTGCCGCAAAAGCGAATCTCAATCAAAATCGGAGTCGCAACCAGGAGCTGGGTACTCGAATCCAAACTAGAGGCTCTCAAAACCAGCCAGAAACGCAGGAGATGCTTTTATTCTCACTAAAATCAGATGGAAACTTTACCATCCCTCTTTGCCTCGTGCAGCGACTCGAGGAATTCTCAAGGCAAGAAATTGAGGTTTCTGGGCGGCACCGAATTGTGCAGTATCGAGACGCCGTGCTTCCCCTCATCTCGCTCAATCAAGTTTTGGGCTTCAGTGCACCCGAAGGCGAATCACCACCCACAGCCCAAGCAGAATCCGAGAAGGTGCCTATCATTGTTATCCAAAAGCGAAATCGACTCTACGGGATCGAGGTAGACCGAATCATTGACATTTTCCTTGCCGATCGCGAAATCGAAGACCCGATTAGGGAAACTCCAGGAATCTTGGGCAACATCATTCTTGGAAATGAAGTTTCTACCGTAATTGACGTACTGAGCGTCATTGACTTAATGACCGGACAGGTAGATTCTAAAAAAGAAAGTCACGCAAGAGAAGCGCCTCAGGCTTTAAAAGAACTGATGACGTCAAAACCTCTTCGCATTCTCTTTGCTGAAGATACGATATTTTTTGTCAAGCAGGTCAGTAAAATCCTCACCTCGCAAGGGCATCATGTAACTCACGCAGGAGATGGAGCCCAAGCGCTCGAAATTCTTGAGAAGTCTCGGCCAGGTGAATTCGACTTAGTTCTGTCGGATATTGAAATGCCTAAGCTCAATGGATTTCAGCTCGCTCAAAAGATTAGATCCCTCAAGGAATTTTCGGGTATTCCCATGATTGCACTAACAACGCGAATGAGAGAATCCGATATCGAGCGCGGGAAAAACGTTGGATTTAACCGGTACATTGAAAAACTAAAAAGCGATCAACTCATCGAAGCCATTCAGGAGATCTCTCATGAGCGAACCCTCTCTCACTAGTAATCAAGAAGCACCGAAATCAGCAGAAAATCGAGACACTGTCCAGTTTTCTACTTTTTTTGTCTCAGGTCGGCTCTATGGAATTGACGTGAGTTCAGTCCAAGAGGTGACTAAGTCACTTCCAATCACTGAGGTCCCGCTAGCGCCGAATTATATTCACGGATTAATCAATCTCAGAGGCCAAATTGCCACGGCTGTAAGCCTGAGAGACCTTTTCGAATTGAAAGACCCAGCACCGAACGAATTTATGAACGTAGTCTGTCGTCTCGACGGAGTGCTTATTTCCCTTCTGGTGGATGAAATCGGGGATGTCATCGAACTCAGCCAAAACTCCTTTGAGCCTACACCCGACACGATATCTCCTAAGGTAGCTAAATTTATGGACGGAATTTATAAAATACCAGGTCATTTACTCAGTATAATTGAAGTAAAAAGAGTACTTGGCGTTTTGAACGAATAGTTTATTAATTTAATAAAATAGAAGGAATATTAAAATGCAAGAGACAGAAATAGGTACTAAAAGAGCTAGCGTTTCAATGGTGGTGGATTCTGATTTTTCTTCGGCAGAAGAAATTAAGAGCCTTTTGGAAAATTCTCCTACTAATGTTATTTATTGCGATATCCACAATAATTTTACTATTCGCTATATGAATAGAAAAAGTATCCAAACGCTTCAAAGTTTAAGTAAACACCTTCCTATCTCTCCTGACAAAATGATAGGGGCCAGTATTGATGTCTTCCACAAGGCGCCAGAACACCAGAGGAGGATGCTTGCCAATGACAAGAACCTACCGCATCACGCCGTCATTGAGCTAGGTCCTGAAAAACTTGATCTCTTAGTCTCTCCGATCTATGACGGCAAAGGAAAATATGTGGGGGCCATGCTCACTTGGGACATCATCACAAAAAGGCTTGAGGTCGAGAGCAATCTCGCCCGAATTGAGTCGATGATGGAGAATGCTCCCGTCAATACGCTACTTGCAGACCGGGATTTAAAACTCGTCTACATGAATAAGAAAAGTCGGGAGACCCTCCAAAGACTCGAGAAGTTCCTGCCCAAACCGGTCAATCAGCTCATTGGTCAATCGATTGACATCTTTCACAAAAATCCAGCTCATCAGCGAAAAATGCTCGCAGATGACCGGCTCTTGCCCCACAAGGCGAGGATTCAGGTAGGTGATCAAATCCTTGAGCTTTTAGTCTCAGGAATTTATGATCAGAATCGAACTTATCTAGGCCCTATGGTCACTTGGGACATTATCACGGAGAAAGTAGCCCTTGCTAAAACTCTAGAGAGCACGGCCAATGAACTGGGAGCTGCAGCCAATGCGCTGTTTTCTACAGCCACCCGACTTTCGGAAAACTCTGAGCTTACCGCTAGTCAATCGATTCTGGCAGCCGCCAATACGGAGGAAGTGTCCAAGGGCGTCCAAACAGTTGCAACGAACACCGAAGAGATGGTGGCATCGATCAAGGAGATCGCGCGAAACTCTTCTGAAGGAGCCAACCTTTCTCGGGACACTCTAGCAAAAGCCCAAGAAACGAACAAGACGATCACCCAGCTCGGTCTCAGCAGCCAGGAGATTGGGAATGTAATTAAGGTAATTAGTTCGATTGCTCAACAGACCAACCTATTAGCGCTCAATGCGACGATCGAGGCAGCTCGCGCCGGAGATGCAGGAAAGGGGTTCGCGGTTGTCGCCAATGAGGTCAAGGAACTCGCTAAGCAGACCGCCAAAGCAACCGAGGATATCACTAATCGAATTGGTGCAATTCAAAAGGACTCCCAAGGTGCTGTCGCTGCCATTGGCGGAATCTCAAACGTCATCGAGAAACTAAATAGCATCTCTATGGCTATTGCAGCTTCGATTGAGGAACAGACTGCGACGACTAATGAGGTCGCTCGGGTGGTCAAGGTCTCCAATCAAGGCGTCGATGGGATCGCAGAAGTCGTGAAATCAGTATCTTCAGCGGCGAAGCAAAGCTCTGCCGGAGCCTCCCAAACGATGGAAGCCGCCAAAAGTTTGGCCAGCCTTGCAGATCGTCTGAAAAAGCTCGTAAATAGTGTGCAAGCTGAATGAAGGTACTTATTGTTGACGACTCGGTCGTATTTAGATCCCAAATCGCTGCTGCACTGACAGGCACCCCCCAAATCGAGGTCGTCGGATCAGCTCCGAATGGGAGCATTGCGCTTCAGAAGCTTGATCAGCTCTCGGTGGATCTAGTGACCCTGGATATGGAGATGCCAGACATGGACGGCATCGCTGTACTAAAGGCGATTCGAGAACGCAAACATAAGGTACGAGTCATCATATTTTCTGCCCAAACGATCCGAGGCGCAGAAAAGGCGCTTCAGGCGTTGAAGGCGGGAGCAGACGACGTGATCTCAAAGCCGTCCAGCAGCGAAGAGGCGACGGATTACAAATCCCCTCAAGAGCGAATTCGGGAAATTCTAGTGCCAAAAATTCACCAATTCCTAGAAAAACGGGAGAAAACTTCGCTTACTCCAGAACGCCGCGAAGAAAAACTCGAACTATTTCCCAAAACTCCCCCTCTAGGAGCATTCGAAAAACTCCCTCTGACGGGATTTCAGCCCTCAGCTGTGGTCATTGCTTCTTCGACCGGAGGCCCGACTGCCCTTGAAACCATTTTTACGCAAATCCCACAATCATTAGAGATCCCTATAATCATAGCCCAACACATGCCACCCGTTTTTACACAAATACTAGCCAAGAGACTAGGGGACCTCTCGAAGAAGCCATGCAACGAGGCTAAACATGGCGATATTTTAAAGCCTGGTCACATTTATGTCGCACCTGGAGACTACCACCTCCAAGTAGCCCACTCCTCAGGTGAAGTCGTACTGGAACTCAATCAAGGCCCGCAAAGGAACTCTGTTAGACCAGCTGCCGATTATCTTTTTGAATCTGCGGCGGCGGTTTTTAGAAATCGGCTTTTAGGAATCGTACTTACCGGAATGGGGCAAGATGGTCTACAGGGCTCTATTGCCATTAAGCAAGCCGGGGGCCGCATCCTGATCCAGGACGAACCATCGTGTGTCGTCTTTGGCATGCCGGGAGCGGTATTCAAAGCCAATTGCTATGATGGAATGGGAGATCTCCAGATGATTTCCGGCGTACTACAAAAGTTATCGGAAAACCTACATTAAACTAAGGGGGGAACTGATGAAAAACTTTGGACAATTCCTAGTTGAAAAAAAAATTCTCTCCAAGGAGCATCTACTCGACTGTTTTTTAGAGCAGCTCTCCTCAATGCCAGCGATTTGTCAACTAGCAAGAGATAAAAACATTTTAAGCACAGACCAAATTCTCCAGGCTCTCGAGCTTCAGTCAAAAAATGAAATCGGATTTAAAGAGGCATGCCTGAATTTAGGACTTTGGAGCAATGAGACTGATACAGCCGTCAAAAAAGAGCTATCATTGATCCGTACGCCCCTTGGAAATATCCTACTCAAACGCGGTTTGATCAGCCTCCATGATCTCACCAGGGCTCTGGACGAATTTTTCTCTGATGATAGTCATTTATCATCTATTCCTAATTCCTCTTCTTGAATTCCACCCGAAAAATGCCATAATTAGAGCATAGAAGGCTGGAAATTAAATACGATGGAATTCTCTCAAGAAAAAATCCGATTTTTTGCAAAATATATCGAAAAAGAACTGGGAATTGTCTATTCAGACTCCAACTACTTCCAACTCGAACACAGACTGAGCGATATCACTTCTCAGCTAGGACTTAAAAGTCTCGAGGACCTCTGGATGAGGGCGACCTCAGGAATCGATACTCAACTCAAGGAACTCCTTCTAGACATTGCAACTAATAACGAAACCAGTTTTTTCAGAGACCCTTCCCTATTTGTCGGTCTCGTAAAATCGATTGTCCCCGAGCTTTTGTCGGCTAACCCCCAACTGAAGGAACTTCGAATCTGGAGCGCTGCCTGCAGTAATGGCCAAGAGCCCTACTCGATTGCAATGGCCTTAGATGAGGCTCGATCTGAAAATCCAAATTTTCCCAATTATAAAATCCTTGCCACCGATTTTTCTGAGCGGGTTCTTTCTCGAACCAAAGCAAGAACGTATTCCCAATTGGAGTTGCAGCGAGGACTTTCGGCTTCTCGTCTACAAAGATATTTTGATCCCGGATCAGCGCCTAACACTTGGGTACTCAATAGCCGAATTCCGCCCTCAAACTTTCAGTTTCAACAACTCAACCTTCTCGATCCCTGGAATTTTGACCATAATTTTCATATCGTGTTTTGTCGTAACGTTCTCATTTACCAAAACGTCGACAATAAAATTCGAGTGATCGACAAGATTTTAAAAGTTTTTGAGAAGGATGCTTATCTTGCCCTGGGAGCTGCCGAGAGTCTACTAGGTATCTCAGACTTGTTTGAACAGGTGCATTTCGAAAATTCCGTTTTTTATCGAAAAAAGCGGTCGAATTAAGCTGCAACAAGCTCCTCTGGATCAATGACGGTAATTGTTCTACCCCCCAGGACAAGATTGCCTTGAATACCTCGCTGGTCCGCTATAGGAGGTTCTAAGTTACCGTTTGAACTCGCGATATCTATGATTTGCTTCACTTTGAAAGCAAGATACCTCTGATGACTCGCCATGACGATGACTTGAATTCGACTTCCGGTCGAGGCATTCACTTCCATCGCCGAACCTAAAAGCTCACTCATATTTAAGATGGGTAAGATTTGTTTGCGATAAGGAATCACATTAAAATTACCGGACTTCTGAATTGAGTCAGCATCAAACTCCTCAAGCCTAAACACTGAATTTCTAGGAATGGCAAAAACCCCTGGAATGCTGAGCTCAAAAAGTAACCAGTCCGCGCTCTGAGTTGACCCATTTTGTAATTGAGTTTGTAACTTCTTCTCTTTACTTTTGAACAGTTCGGTCCGTATGTGAGCGATCTTCGCGATGCCATCAACACTCAAAAGAAGGCCAATGGTTCCATCCGATAAGAAGGTTGCTCCAGAATATGCGTCTAGTTTTTTTAGACTCGGCGCAAGCTCCCGCACGACTGCATCTTCAAAGTCACGAATCTCGTCCACAATGAGTCCAAAATTTTTACCGCCCTCAGCTTTCACAACCACTACCGTGAACTGACTCGGAAGAACCGACAGCTGAGAAGAAAACAGAACAGCTCCAAGCGAGACAAGCGGAACTGACTCCGCTTCGCTTTCTCGGAGTAAAATCCCCCCCTCAAGTTCACAAATGAGTTGTTTTCGGACCTGCTCGTCGATCTGAATAAGCCGGACAATTTGATCTTGAGCCACTCCAAATTCCTGTCCCCCTGCCATTACGAAAAGACAGTTCTTAATATGAACTGACTTCGGGATCGGCAACTCCAAAACAAAACAGGTCCCCTTTGATTTTTCAGTTTCAATTCGGATTCGCCCGCCAATACCCTCGACACTCGTTTTTACAGCACTGGTACCCACGCCACGACCAGAAATCTCCGTAGTCTGTGCTGCAGTACTGAATCCCGACTCAAAAATAAATCCATAGACTTCAGCATCCGGCATTAGAGCAGCTGCGGCCTCAGTCCTCATCCCCTTGCTCACAATTTTTTTTCGGATCGCCTCTACATCGATGCCCTTACCATCGTCGCGGACTTCGACCATGACGTGGTCATTCTTGAGAAAGGCCCGGACCAAGAGCATCCCTTTTTCACTTTTACCTAATCTCACTCGCTCCTCTGGAGTCTCGATCCCGTGATCAATACTGTTACGAAGCAAATGACTCATCGATGCGTTGAGAACTTCAGAAATGGAACTATCCACTAGTAAATCTTCGCCTTCTATACGAAGCGAGCAGGATTTTTTGGTTTTTTCGGTTACGTCTCGCACCAGCCGTGGCAAAGTTTTAAAGACATTTTTTAATGAGACTTTTCTGACCTCGGTAATTTTTCCCTGCACCATGGCGTTTACTTTGTGAAGCTCGTCGAGCAAGTCTCCGAGTTGGGTTACATCTTTGTCGGACGAGTATCGCTTCTCGAGCGTTAAGACTGACTTATTGACCATATTCCTCACGACGGTCATCTCGCCAGAGGCGCGCAGTAACTGATCTAAAAGCTGAATATCGATTTTAATACTGTTTTCTTTCACAGGGTGCGCGGTGCTCGCATTGGCGCTCGAGTCAGCTTCTTGTGCAGCTTCTTGTGTATCCGAGGGTGGTTCAATATTGCCACCTCCTAAGATCACAGCGTCTGAAAAAACCTGGCAAAGATCCTCTAAATTATGTTCTTGCTGGATCTGCGTATCAAACTCTTTCAACAGTCCTCTAGAAATATCGACTACCTTGAGAGTGGCGGAGATAAAGGGTTGAGAAATTTTCAGGGTATTACCTTGGACCCGCTTCAAGACATCTTCGAAGCGATGGTAAAATCGATGGAGAGTTTGAGGCTGAAAAAAACTACTGGCCCCCTTGATTGTATGAACTATTCCAAAAAGGCTATTGAGCAATTCCTTCTTGGTAGGGTTCTGCTCCAACTCAAGAGCGAGGCTTTCAATCTGCTCAAAGCATCCCTTGGTTTCCTCAATAAAAGCGCAGAGTAGCTCCAAATCTTCGTAAATCGAGGCAATCCTTTTAATCAACTCGCCTGATAGCACCGAGGCGAGAGCCCCTCGATCGAAAGGCTTCTCTAAAAGCCCTACTTGGCTGAGGGGTTCGATTTTAGATAGCAGTTCGGCTCGTTGACTATCCGCTAAAATGAGAAGTGGAACGACCTCTAAGGCTTTTGTGAATTCTGATCGAAATGCCAAAGCACTCATGTCTCCAAGCTCGGCGGGACAGATGACCAATAATATTCGAGAATGGTCTTGCCGTAAGCGTTGAAGAGCCTCTGCTCCAGAATGAGCCCTGACAATTTCAATACCCCAGTCGGCGCTGAGAAGCTCGGCCTGGTTAGTCGACTCCGGATCTAATGCGCAAATTAAAACGGTCGGTTTTATTTTCGGGTTAGCAGTCTTGAGCGGTAAAGTTCTGGACTCAATTTCTTTACAAAGATTGGCCCAGCTCATCCCTGCGTCAGGTGATTGATTCATCTGAGCAGACCTCGTACCATCAGAATTTGTAGGTTCATGACTCAATTTACTTCCTATGTTCCCTTTCGGAACAGAAGGATAGAAACTTGAGTCGAGAGGCACTAGGGGCTAGAGGGCAGGTGACTAACGCTTGCCGCCTTTTTGCATCTGCTGAAGCATGTCCATGGCAGCCCGAAGCTGAGCATCCATCTGCTGTCCGCCTCCTCGAGCTGCGCCCTTCATGGGGCCTCGGTTCATACCGCCCATCATCTGCTGCATTCGACCCATGGCCTCATTCATGTTCTTGGCACCAGGAAAGGCCATCTTCATCATCTGCTCACTGGCCTGCTTAAGCTTGAAGAAGACAAAGACATTAATTGCAGTTAAAACGATGACCAAAATCCAACTCAAAATAATCCAAAATGACATGGCGGCAACTTACCTCAGGACCCATTGAATTTCCACCGGTTTTGGCCAAAGTCCGACTTCAAGGCGGACCATCTTGAATTCTCAAGCAAAAGACAGAGTTCTGACGTTCAGCTCAGACGTGTTTTTTGCACTGCACCGGTGGCCTTATGACTATCCATCCTTTGAATGCCCCCTCTCTAGCTACTCTCCTATCCCAAGAAAAACCTCGAGAGCGATGTTTAGAAACGGGCCCCGCCTGTCTCAGCCTACGAGAATGTTTGGCTCTCATTTTGGGCTCAGGTCCCCCTGGATCGGGATGTCTCGGATTAGCACATCGAATCCTATCTCGCCCAGGCGAAGGCTTAGACCCTACAGAAGAGGAGCGTGCGTTTTTTATGGGGATGGAGTCCTGCGGTCGATCCCATCTGATCGAAATCAGGGGTTTAGGACCCGCCGGCCAGGCCAGAATCCTCGCGGCCATGGAAATTGGTCGACGCTATGCCCTATTTCGGACCTCTCATGAGCGAGTCAAGCGGGGTAGATCCAGTTCTGACGTAGGCAACTCGCCCGCTCGACTCGCTCTTCAGGCTCTTCAGAGAGTTTCCGATCGCCTGAGATTTGAATCCCAAGAGTGGTTCGGATTTGTGCCCGTACACAGAACTGGGGAGGTCGGGCAGCTTTGCCTGGTTGAGAAAGGAAGCAGAACGCACGTAAACCTTGATCCGGTTGAGATTTTTGCACGCCTTCTTTCCCTGCGTCCTCAGGGATTCTTTTTGTTTCATAACCACCCATCTGGCTCACCCCATCCTTCGCAGGAGGACCGTCAACTCAGCCAACAGATCGATCGAGTCTCTCGTACCTTCGATATCCGCCTTCTCGGCCACTGGATTGTCAGCCCCCAAGAGGAATCCTGGATTTCCCCGGCGGCGATGTGTTAGTACTCATCACCTATGATCACCCTCTGCGAAAAATGTTTATTGCCCGAAGGCCGGTGCATTTGCCCACACCTCAAGTCCGTTGAGACCCGACTTCAAGTTCTCATCCTGCAGCACCCCCAAGAGCCGGGGCACGACTTAGGAAGTGCGCAACTCGTCAAGCTCACCCTACCCAAGGCACAAATACGTACGGGTCTTTCATGGGCTAACTTAAAATCTGCTCTGGGAGGTCAGGAGGTTCAGCCCTCTCGCTGGGTGGTGCTCTATCTCGGGAGTGGCGTAAAAGGCACTGATCCCAAGGCGCAACCGAGCGTTTCCCCGCTCCGATTTGTATCAAACAAGGGAATACCAGTGAAAGCTCCTGCGTTCGAGGAGTTAGATGGGGTAGTCATCCTCGATGGAACCTGGAGTCAGGCTAAAACTTTGTGGTGGCGAAACGCGTGGCTACTCAAACTTAAGAGAGCCATCCTTAACCCGAAGGAAAAATCTCTCTACGGGAAACTCCGAAAAGAACCCCGACGCGAATGTCTCTCCACACTCGAGTCCGCAGCAGAGGCGCTCGTGGCTCTGGGAGAACCGCCGGAAGCGAGTCAGCAGCTCAAAGATATTTTTAAAACCTTCCTCAACGCGAGCACTCAGAATAATTAGGAACTCGGACCGACCTACGCTCAAGCCAACCTCATCGCAGGCATAGAGATTGCACAAGCCGACGCCCATCAGCGTGGCTATTTTTTGCCCCGTTTAATGTGATCTCAATTTTTCTGTCTGAAGGAGGATTCTCAATGCGTAGCGCGCTTATTGCAATCTCTGCATTTTGTATCGGCACGACCATCGTGGGCTGTACCAAAAACAATTCCAATCAAGATTTATTAGGAGGCTCGGGTGCGGACCGCACCTCAACGAGCGGTAATGGAGGAAGCACCGAAGCAGTGGGCTGGACTCTGAAATTGGCATCAAAATGTGCTGATACAGTAAGTGCAACTGACTGCATCGGATACTATGGATTTTCTATTGATGAGCTAGGGCACTACCAAGTAGGCCCTGGTCCAACCGGTGAAGTAAGAACGGGAACACTCAAAGCGGAAGACATGACTGCCTTGAACACACTTCTCCACGGCACGGTCTCGGGCGGCTCTGATCAGAGTGGAGGTCTCTCTCTACTAGGAACAGAAGACCACATTAGCCTCGAGTCTGCAACGCCATCGGAAGACTTGATTACGCTCTCCAACACGGCTACACAAGGGCAGAAACTTCTTCGCACTTCGGGCCTCAACTTGTACTTCACGTTGAAATCTGCCGACGAGGCAAAAGCCCTTTATGCGAGCGTTCGTAAACTTGCAGAGGTTTATTACGCCCCGATGCCTTTTCCTGATTCTTGTGAAGATGGCATCAACTCACTTCAAAACCTAGTTGCCAGTGTGACAAGCTGTAAAGCAGACAGTGAGTGTGGATATTTTGATTCCAAACTGACTTTAGTTGCGCCAGATACTCAGGGTTTCATTCTGGCCGATAACTGTGCGCGGGTACTCCCCTTATCGGTAGGAAACATTGAGGCCATCAAGACCAACAAAGCTAAGATTGAGGAAACCTGGTCACAGGTAACCCAGGCCTGCGGCGAAAAGTTCAAAAGAACTGATTGCACTCAAACCCAGGGCTTCAACCTCAACCGCGTCGCAGCAGTTTGTCAACAAGGTGTTTGCACGAGACCCAACTCCTTGGTCCTCACTACCGGAACTGCGTCTTTCCTTTAAGCTAGCCTCATCGATTACGGATTGAACCAGGATTGGGGAACTCCAATCCTGGTTTTTTTTTCTGGCATTTGGGTTGCAGCTTAGTTCGGCACGGGGGTTAAGATGCATCCAATTTCTAAAAAAAGCTTTTCATACCTACTCAGTTCTTTATCACTCATCCTTGGCACTTGCCTCGCGGGTGCCTCTCTCTCGGCCTGCATCGAGGCAGATCACGAGCTGAACTCAGGCGAGAATCAAAACTACCCGTCATCAGGATTTGACCCTGATGAAAATGCGACTCCCGATAGTTTAGCAGAAGGGTGGAGTCAGCTGATCATGATTGCGAATTATGCAAAAACGACTTTAGACTCAATGGCCCACTTCAATACTTCAAGAAATGCTTGCGGAAAAGATGCCTACGGAGCCATCCAATCCAGTGAACTTTGGAATCAGATGGTCGAATACATCAACGCGGCCATTCAAGCGCAGCCGCGTTCTGAAGCCTACTGCACCCCTAACAGCCAGGAGCTAGACGCCAATGGTTACTACAAAAAATCGATGGACGGCAATGTCGAGATCAAACTAGCTGATGGCAGTAAACGCCAACTATTTGAAACAAGAGGGTCAGATATTTGTACCCTCATTCAAGATCCAGCCTTAGCTAAAGGTCTCTTAAGTGTTTTGAATCAGCTCGTCCTCATTGCCGATAAGGAAGATTGTCCCCACGGTTGGGGCTCAGCTCTCGGATCAAATCACGGAAGATCATGAGTGACCTCGATTGGGAGAACTCACTCATTCACCGACGGCCAAGGACGGCCATTATTCTAATCCGTATCGCCTTCTCTTCCGCCAGAGTGTACTCAGATTAATTCCCAAAATTCCGGCAGCCTCCTCGAGTGTGGTCGCTGTCGACAAAACATGGCGGATATGTTGCTTCTCGATATCCTCGAGGCTGATGTCACTTTGAGTGAGAGCAGCCAGGGGAAGTTGACTCGGAAATCCAGACTGAGTGTGCTCTAAAACTCGATCAGGGAGATCCTCGATCGTAACTTGATCTCCAGTGCAGAGAATTGCGGCTCTTTCGAGGGCATTTTTGAGCTCGCGAATATTACCCGGCCAGCCGTAACCTTGGATCGCCTGCTTAGCTGCATCATTTAACGGTCGGGCTTTTCGCCCTGTCGAAACAAAGGAGCGCGCAAGCAATTGGTCTGCGAGGGTTAAGATATCCTCTGGGCGCTGCCTCAGAGAAGGCATATGTAAATCAATCACGTTCAAGCGAAAATAGAGATCCTCACGAAATCTTCCTGCTTTCACTTCTTTTTCTAGATCTTTATTAGTGGCAGCAATAATTCTGACGTCCACTCGTATTGTTTTCGTATCTCCGACGCGTTCGAATTCACGGTCCTGCAAGAAACGAAGAAGTTTAGTTTGGAGATTAGGCGAAACCTCTCCGATTTCATCCAGAAAGACAGTGCCCGTATCAGCAACTTGCAACCGCCCCATCTTATCCTTGACCGCACCCGTGAAGGCACCCCTCACATGACCGAAGAGCTCGCTTTCGAGGAGGTTCTCAGAAAGCGTTGCACAATTCACTACAGCGAATGGTCCTTTAGTTCTTGGACTGGCATCGTGCATGAGTTTCGCCAAGAGGGTTTTCCCTGTCCCGCTTTCGCCCGTAATTAAAATCGTTGAGTCCGTCACTGCAACTTTTTTTGCTGTATCCAGGACCTTGTGCATTCGTGCATTTTGCGTAGCGATCGACGAGGGCTCCGACAGCGCATCGACCTGATCTCTGAGCTTTGTATTCTCTTCTCTGAGCTTGCGATAATCCTCGATCCTCTCAACGAGGTGCTCCAGCTGATCCGGGGTGAAAGGCTTGACCAAGTAGTCGTAAGCTCCGCTTTTGATCGCCGCAACTGCAGTATCAATCGTCCCATAAGCCGTCATCATAACTACGGTGGCAGCCGGGAAATATTCCCTGGCTTTTCCGAGGAGGTCGAGTCCACTCATCCCGTCCATTCGCAAGTCAGTAAGAATAATATCAGGGACTGATTTTCTCATCAAAGTGATGGCCATCTCCCCACTTTCCGCTAACTCAACCTGATGCCCGATGTGCTTCAAAGCAGCTTCAATAGTAGTGAGAATACTTTTTTCGTCATCAACAACCAGAATACGTGCCACAAGATCTCCCTTCCAAAATAGAATTCCCTACTCCACTAAAGACAGTTTTTAACCCCAGTCGCGGACCGTGCCAGGCTGCCATCACGATAGCCAGGGTTAAACTCTGCTCTGCCTGCTTTTTGAGTGATCGGTAACCTAAACCCGAACTCAGCTCCCGATCCCGGCTGACTGGAAACCCAAATTTCCCCTCCATGGGACGTAACAATCTCTTTGGCAATGGCAAGACCTGCACCCACCACTCCAGATCGAGCCACACGGAGATCATAATAAGGATTAAATTTTTCAAAAACTCTCTCTTGTCGATGAAGCTCGATTCCAGGCCCCGTATCTTTCACTCGAATTTGTGCCCAATCATTTGCAGTATCGAGATAGACCCCAACCCTGCCCCCCCTTGGCGTGTGCCGCAAGGCATTGGTTAGTAAATTAGACAGTGCCCATGCAATCTTCGTAGCATCGATTGTAATCATTAAATTTTTACGGGTCCCTACACTATCGGTAGGAAGCGCGATCGACTGAGTCAGCTGAATCTCTTTTTCCTCTGCTTGCATTCGGAAGGACTGTACAGCATGACTCAGAAGCTTTCCAAGATCAATTTTTTGAAGTTCGAGTCGCTGAGCTAAGATATCAAATCGAGAAACCGTCATTAAATCATCAAGAAGTCCACGAAGGCGATCGACATCTTGAGCGCAGGTCGAGATCAAATTCTGGTGCGTTAAATCGGGAAATTGATCTTTCGATTTATCAAGAAGGTGAATCGCCATCGTTAAACTGGTGACAGGGGTCTTAACTTCGTGAGACAGGGTTCCAAGAAAATGTGCTTTGGCCTCCTGGCTCTCTTTCAAAAGTGTCACATCCTGGGCTAAAATGAGAAGATTAGGCTCCACGTTTTCCAGCTGGAGTTTGTCCACTCCTTTCAGATCGAAAGCCACAGGACAAGACTGAACCAAAAAGTATTGTTTCCGATCCTTCCTCTGAAAAACAAACTCCACAGGCAAGCTGCTCGTCAGCGCCTTCACCACGGCCCCAGCACCAGCCGTCAAGGCACTCTGACCCTGGCGGTCAAACCTAAATCCCACAACCGGGGTTTTTGAAGGCAGATCAAGAATCCGCTCAGCAATGGGATTTGCATAGAGAACTTCCTGGCCCCTCAGCAGCAGAATACCGTCCGAAATCGATGCTGCAATTAAATCGGCCCTTTGTTTTTCGACTAAGAGCTTCCCATAGTTGACTAAATAATTTAACTTACTTTGGGCTGCCGCTTTTTTGTGAGAAATGAACCAAACGATGATTACTACACAGCTTATCAAGCCGAACTGAATCAGTAAGGCATGCCCGCGAAAAATGATCAGCAACAATCCAATGATCAAGATTTCTGCTAGTGCAAGTAAAAATCGGAACCTGCTCAACGCCAACTCGCATACCCCCTAAAGTTGCGCGAATAATAGACTATAAATGATATGAATTGCAAAGCTTAATCACTTGAAGTGTGAAGTTCCGGATTATTTTTTTCGCCTGCAATTTGCACTGGCTAGCGAGCGGAGGCTCCAGATAATCGACTTCGTGTGGTCTGCTTTTCTTCAAATGCCTGACAACTGGCGCACAGCCTAGCCTCTGGCAGTACGAGCAGACGCCTTGCTGGAATTTCCTCGACGCACTCTTCGCAAACACCAAAATTTCCCGAGGACATCTTAGCCAAGGCTCTCTCGATCGCAAGTAACTCGCGACGTTCGACCTCCCTTAAGGAGGCGTCTCGTCCTAGCTGCTCCAGGCTCTGAGCGATATCGATGATTTCAGCATGGGCAGACTGAAGGTCCTCTTGTTGCTCAAAATCACGAACAACGTGTTTTTCAATTTTTCGCCACTTCTCAAGAAGAGAGTCACGAATCTGTTCCAGTGTTTTTCCGTCCATAGGACCTCCTAAAGACAGCCAAACTCTGCGAATTTCGTTCCATATTTGTCTACAATCAGAATTTACACACTCCAGTGCGTCGAGACAACATGAGCAGCTCGTCAAATAAATTTGACTCTTCCGGGGGTTTATTCCTCTCTAGATCGACTCGAGCGCATTCAGCATTTTACTTCGTGTCGCTTCGGCCAGTTGATCCACCTGGTCTTCCTCGAGATTGAGCGTAGAAATAGGAGGAAGCACTCGGACCTTAAGCACCCCACCCGATAACCGACGCTCTCTCCAGCTCACCAAACGAAGCAGAGGCGAAGACACTATCGGAATAATTGGCACACGAGCCTGAACTGCAACATAAAACGCTCCCTTTTTGAAGGGTAACAGCGCTTTTCCGCTCCAATTCCGAGTGCCTTCGGGAAAAATCCAGATCGAAACTCGCTTCTGCTGGATCGTTTGAACCACCTGACCCAGTCCAGCTACAGCTTGAACTGTTTTCTTCCGATCAATAAGGACGTTTCGACCCAAAAGGTAGATCCAACCAAAAACAGGAATCCAGGCTACTTCTTTTTTCCCGATCACAATGGTATTTTTTGGAAATAAACCTCCAAAAGTTACTAAATCAAAGCCGCTCTGGTGATTCACTACGTACACGACAGGATCTTGAGCCTCCAGGTGATGGAGGCCCTCGACCTCTACCCGAATCCTCAGTATCCTTAGGATCCCCCAAGACAAGAGCCGGCCAAAGTCTCGATTAATATCCCGAGCCCGCCAGATCGCAAAAGGGAGAAGCAATGAGCCCAGAGAAGCGATGAGAAACCATAAAAAAATAAGTAAAAACTTTAAATAAAACACGCCTTACTCACAGTTTGACTTCAAAAAAGCTTGGACGTAACGACTGGTAATCGGTCGCTTCAGCTTTCTGGCCATTTTCACACTGATACGACATAAAGATTCCAGATCAATCCCCGTTTTAACATTCATACCATGAAGCATGTAGACCAAATCCTCAGTGGACAGATTACCCGCGGCGCCTGGAGCAAATGGGCATCCACCCAAACCGCCGAAAGAACTATCAATGGTTCGAACGCCCAAATCTAGAGCCCTCAGACTATTTGCAAGCGCAGTACCCCGAGTATCATGAAAATGAACAGCAATTTTCGTAGCACCGAACTCTTGAACCGCTGGCCCAACTAATTCCTGAACGGATCTAGGATGAGCCACTCCAATGGTGTCTCCGATCGAGATTTGATCGACTGACAGATCAGCCAACGCACGAATCACTTTCAAAGACTTTTTAGCCGAAACAGTTCCCTCAAAAGGACAACCAAAGGCAGTCGAAACGTATCCCCTTACTTTGAATTGAGAGCCCAATTCACTCCGCGCTAAATCAAGAGTTGCCTTGAACTCAAGGAGAGACTCCCGAATCGACATGCCAAGATTATTCTGAGCAAATTCATTGGTAGCCGCAGTAAAAATAGCAAAATTTCTGGCGCCGACGGCCAATGCTCGCTCCAAGCCTGTCCGATTTGGAATCAAACACCAAGCCCGCGCTAAGTGTAAATCGAGTCTTTTCTTCTGAATCGCTGCAAAGAGGCGATCGGAGTCCGCCATCTGAGGCACTCGATCGGGTCTGACAAAAGCTCCTAGCTCCAAATCTCTCACACCTGAGCTAATCAGCTGATTTGCAAATGCAATTTTGTCCGATAGATGGAGAACTTGAGATTCATTTTGAAGTCCATCCCGCAAGCCGACCTCAAAAATTTTAACCTGATCTCTCATCCTTTCTTCCCCCCGGAAATCCATCCTGGCTTTCGTTTCTCCAAAAATGCACGAAGACCCTCCTGTCCCTCTTCAGACACCCTCAGATCCGAGAGAGTTCTAGAAATGTAAGACAAATAGTCTTTGAGCTCATTTCTCCTTTCAGGCCAAGAAAGGTCTAAAATGAGCTGTTTTGCAACTGCAACCGCATTCGGGCTTGCCTGAAGCATGTGAGTCAAATGTGAGTCTAAACTTGCTTGAAGGTCAGCCTCACTTGGAACCACCTCATGAACCAGTCCAATTTCTTGAGCCCGAGAAGCGGAAAACCTCTCTGCACTCAAAAAATAACGTCGGGCCTGGGAGGGGCCAATTTTAGCAAGCACGAAGGGTCCGATACAGGCAGGTACAATCCCTAAGCGAACCTCACTCAAACTAAAAAGAGTTTCTGACGAGGCTATGACAAAATCACAAACACTCACCAATCCTACACCGCCTCCAATCGCGGCTCCATGGATGACTCCAATCACAGGCTTGGGGCATTCATTCATTAATGCAAAGAGCGAAGACAGTCTCAGAGTATCATCCAGGTTTTCCTCATAAGAGTAGTTGACCGCCTTTTTCATCCAATTCAGATCACCCCCAGCACAGAAGACAGGCCCCTCACCACGGAGAACAATGATTCTCACATCTTTTTTGACCGTTTCTTGAGCGAAAACTTGAGTCAGCTCGGAAATCACCTCCTCATTAAACGCGTTTCTAAGATCTGGGCGATTGAGATGAATCGATAAAACACCTCGGGAATCCTGCTGAACTTTGAGCGTACGATAGGTCATGATCTCTCCCCTTCCTGGTCTATGCCATAAAGTATATCATTTTATTTGACAACCGACTTAATTTGCAGCAAAAGATTTAATCTCAATTCTCATATCGACTATTAATCAATCTCGAAACCCGCAGTCTAGAGTAGTCTACTGCATTGGTGAGAATTTGCGGGTTTTAACTCTTGAGTGAGGAGCTGTACTCAAAATGAAATCTTTTAACACACGGGAAATCTCACATAGAACTTGCCATATTATTCG
This sequence comes from Bacteriovoracaceae bacterium, assembly GCA_947447665.1. GTDB lineage: Bacteria > Bdellovibrionota > UBA1018 > UBA1018 > UBA1018 > CAINWE01. Next base: position 258,849 of record CANFJX010000001.1, read on the forward strand.
GGATGAACGACGTTCTCGCGATCTAACTCAGATTGAAATGGCCCAGGAGCTCGGAATTTCTCAATCCGCCCTCTCAAAAATTGAAAATTTGGCCATGATGCCTACACTACTGCCTTGGCTCAAATTTTGCTCGACCTTTGGCCTCCCTGCCAATCTCCCATTGGACGAAAAACTGTATAAAGGATGGATGAAGGAATTAGAGAAAAAAAGCTCTAAACCCATCCGTAACAAAGGTACCAAGACCTACCTTAATAGTTAATTCTTTGTCGGAGTTCTAGAAAATGCTTTAGGGTTTTAAGGATCAGATCCCCACGCACTAAAACATTTTCTAGAATTCTCTCTTGCTCCTCAGAACAGCAACCAGCCTGACATAAATTCCCCTCATCGTCTTGATTCTCTTGATTCTTTGCTTTGATAATGATCCAGATAATGATCATGCAAACTCTCAAGTCGCAGGTCAAAGTCCACTCGGAAGAATTCAAATCTAACTCAGAAAGAAACCGCCAGCTCACCCAAGAGCTAGAATCCAAAATTCTTCGAGCTCAAGAAGGAGGCGGACGAGAGGCAAGACTTCGCCATGAAAAGCGGGGTAAATTATTCGTCAGAGATCGAGTCCAGAAACTGATCGATCCCGGTACTACTTTTTTAGAACTCTCTCCCCTTGCAGCCCATGGGATATATGACGATACAGCACCCTCAGCAGGGCTGGTCACCGGAATCGGCGTAGTCCATGGTAGGGAAATCATGATTGTCGCTAACGACGCCACAGTCAAAGGGGGCACCTATTTTCCACTCACTGTGAAGAAACACTTGAGGGCTCAAGAGATTGCCAAAGAAAATCACCTTCCCTGCGTCTACCTCGTCGACTCAGGTGGGGCTTTTTTACCGCTCCAAGCCGAGGTTTTTCCGGATCGGGACCATTTTGGAAGAATTTTCTATAACCAAGCTCAAATGTCGAGTTTAGGTATTCCACAAGTCGCGGTAGTAATGGGATCATGCACGGCAGGGGGCGCCTACGTCCCAGCGATGGCAGACGAGACCATCATTGTCAGGAATCAAGGTACGATCTTCTTAGGGGGCCCCCCCCTCGTAAAAGCAGCAACGGGTGAAATCGTCACGGCTGAGGATCTCGGCGGGGCCGAAGTCCACACTCAAATCTCGGGCGTTGCCGATCACCTCGCGGAGAATGACGAACATGCACTAGAAATTGCCCGGGATGTTCTGTTCAATATGAATCGAGCCAAGCCCACTCAAATTGAAAGAAACCCCATCGAAGCGCCCCTTTATGACCCTATGGAATTAGCTGGAATCATTCCATCAGACCTCAGAAAGGGTTACGACATCCGTGAAGTCATTGCCCGGATCGTAGATGGATCCCGATTCCATGAGTTCAAGCCCCTATATGGAAACACTCTCGTCTGCGGTTTTGCTCATCTTTGGGGTTATCCCGTAGGAATTTTGGGGAATCACGGAGTCCTCCTCAGCGAAAGCGCGCTCAAGGCTACTCACTTTATCGAGCTTTGCGCGCAAAGAAAAATTCCACTCATCTTTCTTCAAAATATCACCGGATTTATGGTGGGCAGAAAGTACGAATCGGGTGGAATCGCCAAAGACGGAGCCAAGATGGTCACTGCGGTGTCCAATGCAAGCGTACCTAAATTTACGGTGATTGTAGGTGGGAGCTTTGGAGCAGGAAACTACGGAATGTGCGGACGAGCCTATCAACCTCGTTTCTTATGGACCTGGCCCAACTCCCGAATCTCAGTCATGGGCGGCGAACAAGCTGCAGGCGTTCTCTCCCAAGTAAAAATGGAGCAACTTGAAGCTCAAGGTAAGAAGCTTTCCGCTGAAGAAATTGAGAAAATTAAAGCACCCATCCGAGACCAGTACGATCGAGAAGGAAGCCCCTACACGAGTACAGCTCGACTCTGGGATGATGGAATCATTGCACCTTGGAAAACCCGTGAGGTTCTCGCACTCGGACTGTCCTCGGCCTATAACGCCCCGATCATTCAAACTCGTTTTGGCGTTTTTAGAATGTAGAATTGCTCAAAGCAAAGAAGTGAATTGAGGCTCAGGTCAACGTTGAGCCGCGCCTCCTCATAGGGCCAAAAAAGAGGGAAACTGCTACCCAGGTCACCGCGACCATCAAAGTCGATAAAGCGTTGATTTCTGGCGTCACGCCAAATTTAATCATCGAGTAAATTTTGAGCGGAAGGGTATCTGATCCAGAACCGGCAGTGAAGTAGGTAATCAAAAAATCATCAAACGAAAGCGTAAAAGCCATCAAGGCTCCTGAAGTTATCCCAGGTAAAATCAGCGGAAAGGTCACTCTCCAAAAAGACTGCCAAGGAGAAGCTCCAAGATCACGAGCAGCCTCTAATAGGGCTCCATCAAATCCATCTAATCGGGTCTTCACCGTCATCAAAACATAAGAGGTACTGAACGTGATGTGAGCCAGAATCACGGAGACCAAGCCTAATGTCAGATTCAGCAAAACAAACCAGGTGAGAAGCGCCAAACCGAGGACGATTTCTGGCAGCACCAACGGCACATAGGTCAAAATAGAAAATGCCTTTTTCCCCGGAAAATGCCCCCAACTCAGCGCTAAGGCGGCGCTCGTTCCGAGGAATGTCGCACCTAGGGTACTCCAAAAGCCGACTACCCAACTCACCTCGAACGCTTCGAGAATCGCAGGATCAGCGAAAAGCCTGCGGTACCACTCGAGAGTTAAACCGCCTGATGCCCCACTGCCCGAAATCAACACTCCTGGAACAAAGGAACCCCAGACGAGAGCAGCGATGGGAGCATAAAGTAGAAAAAACCCGAATCCAGCTATTATAGCGCTCGAACGTGAAAAAGGAAAACTAAGTCGATCCTTAGTCTGCATAAGAAATCGGATCTCCTTCATCGCTCCCCTGGAAATGAAAATAAAGAATCAAACTCAGTATTACCATCAGGATTAAAACCAGAGAAAGAGAAGAACCAAAGGGCCAATCACGAGTCTTAAGGAACTGCTCCGTAATCAAATTACCAATCAACATCGTTCGTGCCCCGCCGAGTAAATCCGGGATCACGAACTCACCTAGGGCTGGAGTGAAAACTAAAATTACCCCAGTAACAATCCCCCTTTTTGTTAATGGTAAAAGTACCGACCTAAGCAACTGCACTCTGGATGCGCCCAAATCCTTGGCTGCCTCCAAGAGTGTAAAATCAAATTTCTCAATCGATACATAAAGCGGCAGGATCATGAAAGGAAGGTAGTTGGTGACCATCCCCACGAGTACGATCCACGGGCCTGAACTCAGCCCCCCAAACAGCAATTTGGTCGCATACGCTCTCACAACAAAATTAGTCCAGAACGGAATCACTACTAAAATTAGGAGCATCGATCTCGTCCGAGGAAGTGAGGTTGCCATCAAGTAAGCCATCGGATACCCCAAGAGGAGACAAAACACTGCAGTCATAGCTGCCAGCAGGACGCTATTCCCCAAAACTCGCAGGTAGATCCACTCCACGGTCCGTGCATAATTACTAAAACTCCAAGAATAAACTACCCCGCCGTATAATCCCTTGGTGGCAAAACTGTACGCAATGACGATTCCTAGAGGGATGATTAAAAACCAAAACAACCACCCTACCGTAGGTATGGCAAACCCAGCGGAGGTCTTCCAATTACCCAAGAGGCGAGTTTGACTCACTCTGGCCTCCGATTCCCTGAGATCTCAAAAGAATTCCGTCCTCGGGCAGCCAAGAGATGAAAACACGCTCACCGAGCTGAAATATTTTCTTTGCGGTCGCTGCCGTATTCGGCTGCTCCACCATCCAAGTAAGTCCACCTTCTCTTGACGAAACAAGAAATCGAGTCATCGCCCCTTGGTAGAGAATTTCCTTGAGTACGCCCTCCAGACAATTCACTTCTGGGCCAGGTTGAGTCTTTAAAACCTTTAATTTTTCAGGCCGAACCATCAGTTTAGCTGAGTCAAGAGGAGTAAGCCGAGGCAAAGGCCTCAAGCCGTCACTGGGTGGTCTAACTGCCAACGGTTTTTTAGAGCATCCCGCCAAAGAGATCTCGCCTTCTCGAACCTCATGGACACTACCCGCGAAAGTATTCATCGAGCCAATAAACTCAGCCACAAACTCAGTTTTGGGCGATTCGTATATTTCCTGAGGTGTTCCAATTTGCTCGATGACTCCGGAATTCATCACAGCAATGCGATCCGAAAGGGTCAATGCCTCCTCCTGGTCGTGGGTGACAAAGATAAAGGTGAGATTAAGACGACGCTGTAATGCCAACAGCTCAACTTGCATTTGTCGTCTCAATTTTAGATCGAGAGCCGAGAGCGGCTCATCTAAAAGCAGGATCTTGGGTCGATTCACAATGGCCCGCGCCAGCGCGACGCGTTGCTGTTGGCCTCCGGAAAGAGTCGAGACCTCTCGCTCAAAGAAAGTGTCCATTTGAACCAAGACTAGTGCCTCAGAAACGCGCTCGGTTAGCTCCCGGGTCTCAACCTTCTTCATTCTTAAGCCGAAGGCCACATTTTCCCAAACATTAAGATGCGGAAAAAGCGCGTAACGTTGAAACACCGTATTGAACTGGCGCCGATGCGGAGGGAGGCGATCGATTCGCGATCCATCTTGCCAAACCTCTCCTGTGGTAGGATCTTCAAATCCGGCCAGGAGACGCAGGAGGGTCGTCTTTCCACAGCCGCTGGGACCCAGCAGAGAGAAAAACTCCCCCGATGACACAGACATTTGGATCTCTTTTAAAACCCAGTGTTGATCGTATTTCTTGCCGAGACTCTTAACTTCTAACATTCCAACAAGAAAGCCTATGGGGGTCCTAGAAAAAAATCAATTCAATTCAGGTCTTACTTACCCTTATTGGATTTAGACGGAGAAGCTACCTTGCTAGCGGAAACTGTGTCACTCACGACACTCTTGCCTGTAACATCAGAACCAGCCGCGCAATCGGGCTCGCCGCTCTGCCCTGTCCCAACTTGCCCTGCCGCTTCAGAATCACCGGATAGCCTTGAATTCTCTGCTGCGAAACCTGGGGCACTCAGGGCTGAAATTAAAACCAAGCTCAAACCAGAAATTTTAATAAAGTTTTTCATAAAATCCTCTCATACATATTTTATGTTTATATATATCAAAAAGCAAGACTTACTCCAGCCGGCCTAATGATATCTAGAAGACCCTGAAACGAGGTCGTCACCTGGGCAGCCACCTTTTTTCCGGCCTGACTGCTCACTTCCTTGATCCCACCACTATTGTTGTAAGTAACTGTAATTGAGCCCAAAGCTGGGTCAGAAATTTCGATTGGCTTTGAGATCTCATTATACTTAAAATTGATCTGCTCTTTATTTTGATCAATCAGCGTTCGAATTCGACCTAGACCATCGTAAATCAACTTAACACCTTTACCTTCTGAGTTTTTAGCGAATGATAAATTCCCCTTAGAATCGTATTGAAACTCAGACCAAATTGATTTCTTCTTATCTTTGACAGGATACTTGACCACGCGATCTACCTTATTAGCTTTCTGATCGTAGTGCAGCTCCGTCACTTCATAGGGCGTTGTCTTCTTGGTGACATGCCCCTTAGCATCATAGACGAACTGAGTCTCATCGCTCCCCTGCTTAATCACCAGAGGCAACCCGCAACACTCGCTATAGGTGGTCTCCACCTTATCCCCATCAAAATCAGCAATCAACTTATAGGTCCACTCCTCACCCGTTGGCTTGACCTTGGTCAGATACTGATACTTACTCTGCGACAGGACTTCCGATCCCTTCTTACTTACAACAGAAACTGAACTATTACCCTTATTTGCTGAGTTACTCCCGTAATCATACTCAGTCACAGTTCCATCACGATCTTTAACTCTCAGAACGTTCTCCTGCCGATCCATTCCATAATAACTAATGTTCATTGCAGTTTTGTCGACGTACCCAATCTCAATCATATTATGACGCCGTTGATCATCATAACGATAGCTATAGCTGTTACCGTCGACGTCCTTGCTCTGAGTGAGCTCGCCACCAGCGTTATAAGTGTAAACAGCTGACTTCCCGCCCTCGCCGTCCATCTGAGAGACTAAACCCTGACTATTGTATGAAAAAAACATTTTCCGATTTAAGTTATCGACCAATTTTTTTAGATGTCCGTCGGCGCCGTATTCAAAGGCAATGTAATTTCCGTTTTTATCTGAAATTTTTGATAAATGTCCTTGATTATTAAATTTCTCAACCCGACCCGAATCGGCCAAATTCCGCACATAACCGTCGCTCGTTTTAGTTATGTACTGATAGTTAAAACGATTGGACTGCAACTGAGTCCCCGTAGCAAGTTCCCGCGCCTTGATCTTTCCCTGAGCTTTAAATGCTTCCCACTGCTGATTTCTAAAGGAGGCATCGGCTCGCAGCCGACTCTTGTAATCGACTAATTGTGCTGCAGTGCCCAAGGTTCCCTCCTGCTGAGCCACCTTGGCAAGGCTATCGACTGCTTTCTCTAGCTCAGAGGCACTGAAGGCGAGGGGATTAAACCGATTCTCAGCCCCTCCGCCATATTCATGAACCACCACGCTGCCATCGGCAGATACGGTTAGATAAACCTCGAACTCATTACCCCAACCCCACCCAAACATTCCACGATAGGGACTTTTTGAGTTATAAACACGCTCCAGTTTGGTTTCAAATCCACCGCTATAGATGGCGTCGGTATAGGCGATGAAAAAATTTCCATTCTTCAAGCTAACATTTGCCTGCAAATCTTGCCCACCAAAAAAAACACCCAGAGTCACCAACATGGTGATGCCAAAATTTAATTTCATTGCGTGAATACCCCCAAAAAAGAACAAAAATTAAAATCAAACGTCAATCTTAACCACTCTCATGATGACAAAGAAACCCGCAATTTCCAATACTATAATTACCAAAATACATAACCACCCTAGAGGAGTGGTAAAGAGGGGCCTCATCAGATCTGGGTCAGATTGATTCAGTATAAAGCCCAGAATCGGTGGAAGTGACATGACCAGAACCCCTTGATAAAATCCCTGGGCGGTCAGTGCCGCAATCTTATTCTCGACCTTAATTCGCTCTCGAATCGTAGTCACAATCGTATCAAAGGTCTCCGCCAAGTTTCCGCCGGTCTCCCTCAAGATATTTACCGAAGTCACAAACATTTCCACATCATCTGCGGGTATTCGTTTGGCAAGGCTCAAAAATGCATCCTCGATGGAAACACCCAACTTATTTTCACTCAGCACCAAGTTAAACTCCTGCTGAATCGGATTCGGCATTTCTTGACTCACGAGAGCCAAAGATTGGACCACTGATAGCCCCGACTTAAGCCCATTAGACATCAAACTCAGACCGTCAACCATTTGAAGTACAAATCGATTCACTCTCCTTAAGTAATACCAATCGACTACCGGTTTAGGCGCCTTCCACCCAATTACAGTCGTAACAATCGCGATTGGCAACCCTGGAATAATATTAGGTAAGAATGAAATAAATACAATTGATCCGAGACCGAAACTAAGTAAGAAGAGCCCGATCAGAATCCTTTCAGAGGGCACTTCTATGAACATCATTGCCAGCTTCTCTACAATATAGTCACGAGTCCCAAGAGACTGAAATCGGAGCCAATCGAAAAATCGGTTGCTATAGTGGTAAGCAAATAAAAAGCATGAAATTCCAAAAAGTAAGATTCCTATTAACTTCATTTTTAGCTCATTTCTAAAAAATTATTTGGAGGCAAAGAGTCCTCTTGAAATTTTCATTCCCTTGGCTTCCATTTCTTCTACAAACTTTGGAATAAACCCTGTTGGAACAAATCTTCCGATAATCTTACGCTTCTTATCGAGCCCTTCTTGTTTGAAAACAAAAATATCCTGAAGGCTCACAACCTCGCCTTGCATCCCTACCACTTCAGTTATATAGGTTACCTTTCTGGCGCCGTCTCCCAGCCGAGACTGCTGAATAATCAAGCCGACAGCCGAAGCAATGTTTTCACGAATCGCCTTAGGAGACAAACCCAACCCTGCCATCATCACTAGGGTCTCTAGCCTTGCTAGGCATTCCCTAGGATTATTAGAGTGAAGGGTTGTCAATGATCCGGAATGACCGGTGTTCATAGCCGATAGCATATCCAATGCCTCACCACCTCGGCACTCTCCAACCACAATTCGATCTGGTCGCATTCGGAGGCAGCACTTAATCAGATCACGAATGCTCACCTCGCCCTCACCCTCAATATTTTTAGGACGAGTCTCCAATCGAACCACATGCTCCTGACCCAGCTGGAGCTCAGCTGAGTCCTCGACGGTGATAATTCTCTCGGTGGAGGGAATAAAGTTAGACAACACGTTCAACAACGTGGTCTTACCAGAGCCAGTGCCTCCCGACACCACAATATTGAGCTTGGCCTCAACGCAACACCGAAGAAAATCCGCAATTTCTTCGGTAATCGAACCAAACTGAATTAAATCCTTATACTCGATCCGCTTCTTTGGAAATTTTCGAATCGTGATGGTAGGGCCCCGGAGCGCTAAGGGCGGGATAATCACATGAACTCGCGAGCCGTCTTGAAGGCGAGCATCCACGTAGGGAACCTTCTCATCTACCCTCCGTCCGAGCGGAGTCACGATTCGCTCGATGACATTCATCATTTGACTCTCGCTCGAGAAATTGACCTTAGACATCTGAGGCTTTCCGCCTTTTTCAATATAGATTTGGTCCCGGGCGTTCACCATGATTTCAGTGACACTATCATCGGCTAGCAAGTCCTCAAGCGGCCCAAGTCCGAGAGCCTCATCGAGGACTTCCTTCAACATTTGAGCCTTGAGCTCCCGACTACTAAGTAAAGCATTCGTATCTTCTTTACCTAAAATATCTAAGACTGCCTTCTGAGTCCTCTCACGAAGTACCGCACGCTGCTTAGAGTCGCTCGTATCGGTATTCATCTTTTTAAGATCCATTTGATCCACTAATGCCTTATGGATCCTCAGCTTCATTGCCGTCCACGGGTCGAGCTGAGCTGCTGAACTCCGACCAAAAGGACTCCCGCCTCCATCCTTATTAGAGAGAGCAACAGATTCTTGTCCCACGCCCTGTGCCTTGGCAACAACACCGGTCGGCTTTTTGAGCCGACCTAGTGTCTCAAGGAGGTTACTCTGTTGCATCTTTCGAACAATGTCATGGTAAGCTCTTGCGATCGGCGTCCCAGCGGCTGAGATACAAAGGGGAGTACTCTTGGCGAGCGAGCCCTCGCACGTCCCAACGTCATCAGGGAGAGCCGCGTAGATAGGCCTACCAAGATTTTTTTGAATCATCTGAGGATTAACGAAATTATTTTGGGAATACCTATTAATGATGACTTGCACCATCTCGGGAGGGAAGAGTAGCTCCTGAATTTTTGTAAGTATTCTCCTGGTTTGATTGATTACGATTAAGTCGGGAGAAGTAACGACAAAAATGAGAGTCGCAAACTCAAAGGTCTTAAACGCCGCCGCCTCGGTCCCATTCCCGCAATCAATCACAACGTAATTGAAAACCTGGGTAATCGCCTTGAGAAACCTCCCTAACCCGTCCAGATCAATATCTCGAGCTACAATGGCATCTCTAGGCGCCCCAATGTAGCTATAACCCGCTGCTGTATTCACCATAAAAGGGGCAAGCGTCTTTGGATCGACAGGGCCTGGTGGCATTTTAGAAACGTCAACAATGTTCTTCTGAGGGTTTTGACCAAGAATAATATTCTGATCCCCCAGACTCGCCAAATCGAGATCCACAATCAGAGGCCTCTGCTTAAACTCGAGCAAGTGAGATATCGCGAGGTTCGCTGCAAAGACGCTCTTTCCAACTCCCCCCTTACCTCCTACAACAGCTATAATGTGTCCAGCCATGAAATTCCGACCCCCAATTCAGTTAACTTTTACTCTGAAATTTTTCTTTAGATCCTCGGTCCCATCAGATGCGTTCTCTATAATCTGTGGGGTAACAAAAATAACAAAGTTACTCTTATTTTTTCGATACGCCTTAGAATGCAGCAAATTAAATAAGGGAACCGTGGTATTGCTTGATGTTCCGGAAGCGCCCCCAGTTGGGTCGTCCTTGTTAAATTCCGTCGCGACGTTCTGACCGTTTACCCCAGCAATGGCTGCACTTTCATTCGACTTAACGTAAACCTTGGTATTCACTTTATGGGTGGCAGTCACAGGCGCACCACCACTTGTAGAAGCCTGACCCACTAAGTCTGTCTGATCAAGTTCCATATCCATTTGAATATCTTCACTTTGTCCTAGGATCTGCGGAGTCACTGCCACGGAGAGCCCGACTGCCTTGCTTTGGCTAGTCATTTGGCCATTTTGGCCAGCAACCAGAAATGGATACTCCGTCTGCTCTTTTAGGGTGGCGGGCTGCCCGCTACGAACCACCAAGGTCCCCGTTTTAAGAACTCTTGCATATCCAGCAGTCTGAAGACTACTTAACTTCGGAAGCAGACTTGAGACAGTCCCCCCGAAAGATGCCGCATTAGCACTACTACCGGCTGCGCCCGCGGCATTCTGGCCAATAGTAATATAGGGGTCAGAGGTAAATCCAGGCTGCCACTTAAATCCAAAAACTTTATTATAATCCTTGGCTAACTCTACGAAGTGGACTGTTACACGAACGAGTTTTTCATTTTTCCTAGGCGGCGCTGGTAGCACCATAATAAAATTTTGTACTAAATTTCGTTGAGCAACCCGCTGAGCAGTCAAGTCCTTCTCTAAAAGAGTACTCGGCTTGATCTCAGGAAGATAAAGGGAGGCAATCTGGGCAGCTCGTTTCGCCTCATCTAATGAATTGGTCGTGCCCTCTAAAAAAATCATCCCGTTCACCACTCGAGTTCTCACGTTGGGGGCGAATGCAGAAATATCACCTTGAATTCGATTGGCTAAGAACTGCATCGCCAAGGGCGATAGCACCGTTAGATTCATAACAAAATCGAGATAGGTTTTATCTGAGATCACTGCATAAAGGCGGCCGTAATCGGCAGGAACCAAAACCTCACCTTCGATCACAATTTTAGGACCTACGATTCTGATAGTAATACCTTCAATATCTCGGAGTAGGTCCGTGACTTCGGCCTTAATCCTGAGCAAGTTGCTCCCAGTAACCCGAACCACAAATATAATGCCAATATTGCCTTCTTCATCTCTGATCGTCACAGTCGTTTCGCCAGCCTTCAGAGGCTTCAATACCACCTGCTTCCGATCCCCAATCTTAGCTAGAGTTGCTGTCACAACGAGAGGATTTCCATAGCTAATACCAGCGGGTGTCATGTTCGCGTCGAAATTTAGATCGACCGCTTTATCCTCCCCTGTCGTTAACAAGAGCCGACGCCTATCGGCAACCTCCTCAGACTGATCGTAGGTAACTCGAGACTTCCTATATTTTTTCTGCAGTGGTCCGGACGCACTAGGGTCAGCGGATTGAGCAGGAGCACTCCGTGGTCTGTCCGAAGCGGCTGGCTGGCCTGCTACCACTCCAGACTGAGCGTCTTCAGCCCGAGCAAAACCCATGAACGAAGTAAAAATAACTAAAGTCGCTGAAATCAAAATAGTGATTGTATATTTAGTCTTCAACGCTTTACTCCCTGACTCTTAGCCTTCGCGATCGCTTCTGCGCCAACCACATCAACCAAGCCTGCCATTGGAAGCGGAACACGCTCTAAATCATCGTTATTCCTCAGTGCCACCGAAAGTGCGTTATCACCATTATTAATCAAAATCGCGAGAGTCTGAACCTGAGCCGGCTCAACCTCGACTGTTACGGTGGAAAAAGTAAAGTCATCAGCCAGCGACTTAACTCGCTCTTTCCCGCCCATGGGATCGATCTCGACACTTCGGGCCACATTATTCGTGATATAGTGTCCAGTTGCCAATACAACCAGATCTTGCAACACGGTCTTGGCAACCTTGTTTTCCTTTCCTGCACCCACATCGACCACCGCAACTAGATCGATTCGATCCCCGGGCTTAATCAACTTAGACACCCCAGTCAGGTCATTAATAGGGATTGAGTAGGCTCGTTTACCTGGAGTTACCTGCGTCGAAAGGCCTGTTCGAGTTCCAGGCTCAGTCATTTTATTGTAGGTAATCTGCTCACCCTTCTTAATAGGAACCACTGCAATGCTCCCGGCGATTCCCCTCAGGGTCTTGGAAGTCTCCTTCTCGTCTTCCTTCTTTTCTAGGGAAATAGAGGATGGCTCTAAGTACCTTTTTGGAATGGGCTTAAACTCGAGCATCGGCTCGTTTATCGTCTCCATCTCAAGAATATCTTTTTTAGCAACTAGCACTAAAACCTCTGAGCCATTTCGCTTCTTAGCTTCATCCTCAATACTCGACACGTAGCTGTTCATAAAAATGACTGCTATGATGGCAAATAGGGCAGCAAATCTAACTGTTTTGTTATTCATTCTTCACCTTCTCCCTAGGGACCATCGACCAAATATTTCAGTTTACTTCCACAATAACTTGCCAACGAACTTCCACTCGCAATCGAAGACATCGCCGAATATCCCATGAGCGGCGTCACCGGAAATGGTCCGCGTGGATTGTTAAATCCAACCTGATAATTCTGAGTGCAAAGAGTCACAGTGTTTCGAATCCGAACGTTTGCTCGAGATGCCTTGGGTTCCGATTGAGCCTCATTCGAAGCCTGCAATGCTCGGGGGTTGCTCGGACTTCGGGCGACGTTTTGCACGGTTGCCTCTGGAGAATAGGAACTATCCCCTGATGAATCTAAGTTCCCTGACACACCCACTAATATCTGGTTCATTTGAAAGGTCATCAGAGTCTGCTGCTTCGATTTTTCTGGATAAAATGGGCTATTATAGGTGAGAAAAAGGGCCTGTGCCCTAGAATAATTTTGATCCACAATGGATATTTGAATCGCAGTGTTCACATGAATCATCAAAATCGCAAGTCCCAACAAAAGGGGCATCAGCAGAACAAATTCAACCATGCTCTGACCGCTCGAATCACAATTCAAGTGAAGAAAATAATGTCTAGCAACCATTATCAAATATCCCCTTGAGAGTTCCCATTGCTGCGGTACATTCAACCTCAGATGGCTCTCTTCCTAACCAGCTCTCCGATGTCAAAGTAATCGAGCTAGGTGGGGACGCCGACGCTGAGCCACGCTTGCGCCCAATTGGAAGGGGAAATAATCTGCTCGTAAATGTGTAGCGAGCCCCGACCATCCACAAACTATTATCATCACTCGCTTGATAGAGCCGGCCTGGGCCAAGGTCCAATCCTGGAAAGTCAGCACTCGCCCCGCCGGAACCCTTAGCAATTGAAGGAAACTTATCTGACCTTGGTTGATAGGCCGATCTTTTCAACATATAGCCGATAACAAATTGTGCCCTTTGCTGCTGATCGGATGAGTCCGGCCCCGAGGAGAGATAGGATCGTGCTGCCATGAACGTCGCATAGTGAGCGTAGTTTCCAAATGAAAAAGCCAGAGAAGTCTGAAGCAGAAAAAAGGTAAACCCCAGAAAGAGGGTCATTGTCAGAGCAAACTCGACTGTTGACTGCCCGTCACAATCTCTACTGAGAATATGCGCCGAAAAATATTCGGAAGTTTCCATTAGAATTTATCCTCGGATGCATCACTGCAGCACCCTCATCTGGACCAGTAGCTTTCGGATGACCATACTTATAAGCCGAAAAAAATGGACCTGATACAATGGTTAGAACCTTTTTTGAGATATTCATTTGACCAATGATTGCGGAAATCGCTACGAAGAAAGTAACAATAGCTGAAATCAGCAAAATGTACTCCGTCGTTGCCTGACCAGACGAATCATGAACCCAACGTTTATCTATCATTGAAGGAGCCCTCCGTCCCTCGCTACTGTGATCATCACTGCAAGCGAAATCATCACCCCATATGGGATTTTGTCTTCAAGATCGATTGGAGAATAATGAGCCTCCAATCCAGGCACGCAAACTGATAAAATAAAATCAGTTAGTTTTCTAAAAAAATTAAATAGCCGTCCACGCAGGGCGAGAGAAACCATCGCAAAGCCTCCACCTAATAAAATGGCTAGGATACCTACATGAATGATAAACTCCGGACCACCCCAGGTACCTAGTGCCATCAAGTACTTAACGTCTCCTCCACCCAAAAACCTGAGCCAAAACATCCAGCTCACAAGAAGAAAAGCAACCAACAGTCCACCCAACGATTGATACAAACCGCCCCAAAGTGTTAGACCGGAAAAAAAGCACGAATTGACGATACCCACCAGAGCAAGCGAAACTGTAAACCAATTAAATATTTTCCTTAAAATTAGATCTGAGAGTATTGCTGCTACAGAGGCAAGCACTAGAAAAATAGGAGCGTGATTAATTGCTCCAAACACTGAGTGGAGCCCTTCCTGATTTTAGATCCTGCTCTAAGACAGCGCCAACGCGTAGAACAACAAGATCGAGGGATCCAATGATTTGACGTCCAACTTGGGAGGCTCCAACAACAACGAGAGCCACCACGAGCAGGTACTCCACTGTGCCCTGGCCTTCTTGGCTCTTTGTGCGATTACTGAGATGTGACCGCGGAGTCAATCTGACCACCTACAGTGCTCACGGCGTTTAATAGGCTAGATTGAAATTGCGCTTTGAACTTCAAGACGATCATCACTACGATGGCCAACATCAGAAGGTACTCGGTCATCGACTGGCCTTCTTCATCTTTCCAAAGCTTGGTTAAAAACTTTTTCATAAGCACTCTCTCTTCCATCTCCCTCCTATTCGGAAACAGGATGGAAAACTTAAATCTAATACTATTATAATTTTATCATACACAAACTGTCAACTAAAAAATACCCAATACTATCGATAGGTTATCGTTCGAATTAGGCTCACACTTAACTAAATTAAACACTTCATTGGCCGCTTGTTCCGGCTTTAGATTTTTTTGCTTAATTTGACAAATTTGGCTCACCCATTGAGCCTCGTTGTCCACCCGAACACCGTCAGTCTGAAGAATCAACCAGTCCTGAGGCATCAGCCTGCACTCGACAATTTCAGGTTCCAGATCCTCGTACATTCCAAGCGCCGTCAAGGGCACCTGATACTGGCTGCCATGAGATGAACCCAACAATGCCGCTGCTGGATCGACGAGGCGTCCGTAAGTCCTAGGACTCACCAAGGGCACGCCGGTACTGCCCCGAAAAAGCCAAGCCCTGCAGGATCCTATATTCGCCAGGGCGAGGAAATCTCCATCCAAGAATCCAGTCAGTACGGATGCGCCACCTCGCTCATTAATATTCCTCTTCTTATTGTCTTCAAGAATCTTTTGATTTGCATAGATGAGTGCATTAAAAAGAACATTTCCAGCCAGAGAAATATAACTGCGTAAAACAAAGGGTAGAGTAGCGTCCATATCCCGAGAGCCTCGAAGTAGAAATGCCTCAATCAGATCGCACGCAAGTCGGGAAGTACGGGAACCGGGAGCAGGTCCTCCAAAGCCATCTGCGACAGAGAGAATTCCTCGTTCGGAGTGAATCCTAAGTTCGTCCTCTTGCGCAGGCCTGGGCCCCTGTAGTTTAAGACTAGCAAAATAGGGTCGAGTCATTTTGGCTGTTCTCCTCCCCCTGGTGGGGGGTTTTGAACTTGGGGTTGAACGACTGAAGCAGTAGGGTCGGCGACGACTTGGGCTGGCTCAGGAGCTGCCTCGGGTGCTGGCTGAAGCGAAACAAATTTCGTCAACTTCCTCACGGACCGGTCGTGATAAATATCATCGGGTGGAGCAATCTCGAGGCACTTTTTGAATAGTTTTTCTGCTGCATCGAAGTCACTATAATTTTCTGCGATGACGGCCTCCGTATAGACTACCTTAGCTTGATCATGAAGGGCTCCTCGAATTCGACTCATCCCATCGTACCCAGCTGGATGGTGGGAATCGACTCGAGTTGCTTTTTGATACAACTTAAAGGCACCCATGAAGTCGCCATTTATCTCCGCATTTTTTGCTCCGGCGAGAATAGGGTCTCGCAGCTTTCGGATCTTAATCCTGTCTTCTCCAATTCTTAAATGAGATTGCTGAAGTAATTTTTGATCGGTCACGCCGATATCCACTATTTTTTTCAAAGTAGAAATGGAACTTTGATATTTACCAGATTTTTCTTGAGCGAGACCTTGGCGATACATTCTCCAGCCTTCAGCATTAATTTCTCTTTTCACTTGATCTAATTGGATTTGAACTTTTTTCTTCTCCTCAATAGCATCGATATCTTTTCTCCAATCAGCAACAGGTCCGTTGTCGGGATCTATCGCTAGAATTTGGGTAAAAAGTTCGCGTGCCTCTTCGTACTGCTTTTCTTTCATCTTACTTCTTGCGTCTTCAACTAGTGATGCCACCCTCGACTTTAACTGTTCTTCCTCTTCTTTCTTCCTTTTCTCTTCGTCGATAGATTCCTGTTTTCTTTTACCCTCTTTTGCATAGCGCTGGATCTCCCTGGAATCCTTATAATCTGGGATAATATTGAATATTTTTTCAATTTCAAAAATTGACTTATCGAAATCTTTATTCTTATAGTAATCAAAAGCTAAAGCATGTTGATCCTCTACAAATTTTCGTTTATCAGCTGGAAGCTTCTCAAAACTGAGATCATTGGGAACTCCGGAAGCCTGTACAGTCACCTTCTTAATGGGAGCGATCGGTTTGGCCTTCGACCCAGAGTCGTCATCTAAGAACCACCAAATAAACATAATCGCTGCAATGACCACCACAACCTGGGTTCTACGAGGGAGGGCCTTAAATCTTTCCTCAAGCCCTTTACCTTGGGGTTTTACTGACTCCAAGCCAATGACACCACTCATGCCGGCAGAGGAGCTACCTAATGACTCAGCCGAGTCTTGTGCAAACTCCAGCGGACTATCACTCTCTAGTTGAGGCGAGTGGAAATCATCTCCAATCTCATCGGGTATGACCTCGAGCTGGGATTTCTGGGCTTCGTACTCATGGTTGATGACCTTGAATTGAAACTCAGTATCTCCAATTTGAATCCGATCATCTCCCCCTAGCTCAGCCGTAGTGATTGTCACTCCATTGAGGATGGTTCCGTTCACGGAATCCAGATCGATGAGCGTGTACCTAGAGCCGACGCGTCGGATCATGGTGTTTTTGCGCGATGCCTTCTTGTCGGAAATTACTACATCACACTCTTGGGATCTTCCAATGGTGATTTCATCTCGATCCACCGCTAGCTCTTCATGATTCGATTCCCCCGCCTTAAATATGAGCCTTGCAACTACCTGGGCCGATGGCGTTATTTTAGTTCTATCTTCTAACTCTGCGGGAGAATCAGTTAAATTAAAATCGACTGCCTGATCTGAGTCCATTTGCATATCGAGCTGAGGAGGAACAACCTCTACAGGATCCAACGAGGGAGAAAATTGGGCCTCAATCTGGGTCGGCGCAATCAGCTCCTCACTCACTGGTAGTTCGGCTGAAGTCGGTGCGGGCGGGTCTAACGTCGCTTTTGAAAAACTCAACTCAACCATGTAAGGCCCAAGGTGGATCTGGTCACCCGATTTCAAGACTCGATGGTCACACTCGATGCCGTTTACCTTGAGTGACCCAAAGGTGCTTTTCTTCTGAATCTCTATCGACTCACCCGACCGTCTAACCACTGCATGGTGCCGGGAAATGGCGCGATCATTGAGTCGAATCCCACAATCTTCTCCGCGCCCCAATAGGAGCTCGTCATGTAACGGGAATGTGCGGGTCTCGTCGTGATGATGAGTCAAGATCAGGTGCGCCTCACGGCTCATAACCCTGCCCCCCCCCCTCTGACTTGAGCTGTTGACTCACTTTTTGATGCTGATCCCGAGCTTCAATATAGCTAGGATTAGTCTGATCTTTATAAAGCAACCGCATCACCCGATCAAAATGAGACTTAGATTCTCTCAACTTGCCTGCTTCCATTGCCTTTTTCGCGAAACTCATCTGCGCCTTCACAGCGTCTGAAACGGCACCCGAGCACTTCTCTAGGTAAAGAGCCGCCAAAGGGTGACCTGGACTGATCTGTAGTACAGTCTCAAACTGGGTTCGAGCGCGGTTGAAATTCCCCGCAAAATACTCTCGAAGTCCGTCCTTAAAAATGGCGTCGACCGTCTTATTGGGCTGACTAGGAGGCAGATAAGAAGCCAGATTCACAGTAGAGGCGGCGACTCCTCCCGCCGCTTCAGTTGATTTAGATGGCTGGACCGGACCGGATCCCATCCCGAAGAGCAGTACGTAAGCACCCACACCCACTACAAGATAGACTAACCACTTCGCTCGATTAGAACCGCCGGATAAAAGTTGAGAAGGCATTCCTGTCCGATTCGGCTGCGCGCGCCGACCCTGAGGCTGGCTTTTCTGCTGTTCCTTTTGAATATCATCTTTTGATTTTGGCGGAGCCATTAGGACCGAGGTACCAACCTCGGACGCAACGAACTCTAGGGTGGTGTCGCCGACGGTAAATACGTTCCCTGAAACAAGAGCAAATTTTCTACTCAGTTCCCCTTCAAATAAAATGCCGTTCGCACTTCCTTGATCCTCAATCATCCAGCCTCGAGGGGCAGCTGACAGCAGAGCATGAACTCGAGATGCTCGTAGATCAGAAATAACGACATCATTTTCTTCGCCGCGCCCGAGGTAAGCTCGAACTCCAGTAATCACATAAATCGCGCCCTCATCAGGGCCTTTTATAACTTTTAGCCGCGCCCGTTCTTCTGGCTGCCTGGGAACTTGGGTATGTTTAAAACGGGTCGCATTAGCCATAAAAGCTACTCATTCCGTTCGAGGACCATCAGGATACAGCGCGGAGCTTGACCCGACTCCCCAAAGGCTGATACGTGGACCTTGTAAGAGATACCAGAGAAGTCATAGTCCTCGTTCGCTCCCTCGCTTCCAGTTGTAACTCGATCCAACATCTCCTCGACGAATAGGCCAAGTGATTGCTCGCGTGCGACGCTCGACATAACCTGGCCGATAGCGGCCTCCAAGCGAATTCCGCTCACTTCTTCGAACACGGAGTTAAGGTGAATAATACGTTTGTCAGGACCGAAGGCAATCAGACCCAATTTTCCCACATTCCCCAACATCCTGATTGGCCACTCATAGTCCTCAACCGAATTCGATCCAGATCCACCAGAAATTCCAATTGAACTTAAATTGGACTCATTCTTTCTCGGAATCCGCTGAATGGTCGAATTTATAATTTCCCAAAGGGAATTTAACTCCTCAAATTGGTATTCGTGTGTCACTTGAGGGAGATCATCTTTTAAGGCTCGATCGATGTCCTCATTCAGAGTAATAAATGGCTTAAGTGTGACCTTATAAAGGATCGAAAATATAATGATCCCAAACAAGCTAGTGAAAATCAGGGTTTGAAAATAGGTGATTCCAATTTCTCCTGATCCGGGAGTAGATAGTGATGTATCGATAGAAACTAAGGCCATCGCTGTCACCACATTTTTTCCAAGTGCAGGACTAAGTATCTTCACCGGCTCGATCGACACCACCACGCCCGAGTCATCCTCAACTATGAGCCCGGTTTCACGACCGGCTCGAAAGAGATCTCGGGCCCGAACAGCTGCGGTCGCCTCAGGTCCGCTCGTCAAATATTGATTCAACCTAGAGCCCGGGGCAATAATTCGATTATCAAGATCGACGAGGACGGCAACGCGGACCCCCTCATATTGATCAATGATTCCAATATCAGCCTTAGTTTCGGCTCCAGCTGCCAAAAACGAAGCATTCTGCTCTGAAATTTGACGTGACATAAAACGGGCCCGAATTTTTATTTCTCGAACGAGAGTGGCTCGGTTCGCCTCAAGGAGTGGATAAACTGATAGCCCTAGATTTCCAATGATCAGTGCCGAAAAAAATCCGAGACAGACCACTCTCCACTCGGCCCGCATGTTGATTCCATAAAATAGTGGCATTAAAGAGTGATTAAAGTACCAAAGTATCTTTCCCTTGAGATCATTAGGAATTGCCTCAACAGGTGCCGTGGAGAAATCCAAACTCTGACTGGAGTTGACCTTAGAATTGGGTAGGATCGAAGAGCTGCTGAGGTGTGCCGGCCGACTCGAGCTAACTTCTACGAGTTGCAGGACAAACTCACCTAAGCTAATCCGATCACCCGCCTTAATTTTTTTTGACTTAATCATCAGACCGTTGACAAAGGTTCCGTTTGAACTCCCCTCGTCTTTGACCGTTACGCCATCCACCCCAACTATAATGGAGCAATGTTTTTTGGAAACTCGCTCGGAGACAAGAACAATCGAATTGTCACTCTGCCTTCCCAAGGTTGAAAGCCCGGGAGTCAAAGGATAGCTTGCGCTAGTATTATTTCCGGATACACTGACTAGCTTAAACACAGTAAATCACCCTCCAAAACTGGATGTAATTGAATCGCACCACTGGGCAACTCAAGAGTGTCATGAGCTCTTAAATCAGTCACCGGAAGGAGTCTCCAGGGTGCAAGACGCTGATAGGTCGAGGTGACTTCAAAAATATCATTTTTTCTTTTCTTCAAAAAAACTACATCGATCCACACACTCATGAACCACATGTGAATGCTATTACAGGGACTCAAAAGAAGACCTTCACCTTGAACTAGCTCACGCCTCCCAATTAAGCCCTTCGCTCTCATCAAGTAAGTTCGCGCAACGAGGCACTGATCGGCAATCACTGCCTCATTCCTCAGATTCTTAATAGTTCGGAGCCGGTTTCGATTATTTAGATCCATAGAGCATCCCTAGTGCAAACGGCGCAATAATGAGAATCAAGACAGCAGGAAAAACGAAGAGAACAATCGGTAAAATAACTTTCTGGGCCGCCGCTGCGCCCGCCTTTTCGGCGGCAAGCATCCGCTGATTGCGGATCTGATCAGCTTGCTGCTTCAAAATCTTCCCAATGGAAGCTCCCATTTGATCAGCAGAAATTAAGATCGCAACGAATGAATTCACTTCGGTCATAGCGATGCGCGCAGCCATCTCTCTCAGAGCATCCTGACGAGATGATCCCACCTTGATTTCCTTGAGGAGCTGGCCAAATTCTTCGACGAGGGGACTGGGCTTAGCTTTTTCAACTACCTTACTCATCGCCCCTACGAAATCCAACCCAGCTTCAGTCGACAGTGCGAGCAAATCGACGATGAAGGGCATAGCTCGTCGAATTTTTTTCTGTCGCTCCTGAACTTTCCCGAGCAAGAGGAGATTAGGGAGAAACCAGCCCAGAACCCCAGAACCCAAGATCAGATAGAGAGAAATATCAATGAGTTCTGCAGCCTGCAGAAAGCCGAGGAAGATTGGTAAAAAAATAATGAAAATCAATTTGAAGGCAATAAACTCATCGGGGGTAAACTCTTCTTTAACGCCACCTGCAATCAACTGTCTTCGCCAGTGCCTTCTCTCCTTTTCCCAAAAAGGTTTTCCTCGGACCATTGGGACGAGGTATTGGGTATAGAAGGGGCGAAGCAACTTAACAAATGGAAATGACGACTTGCGACTGCCTAAGTCCTCTAGATTTTCTTGGGCCGCCCGAGACTCCTGCTCAGACATGAGCATCTGAACTAATAGAAATACAGAAAGTCCCAACAGAATGTAGGCTGCGTAGATGACTAATTGGCCTCGTTCAATGACGCCCATAAAGACACTTAGACCTCTAAAGGCTTATCGGACTTCTTTTGTATTTTTTGAGGCAAACCTTAATTCATGACTCGGCGCAATAGAAAATGGCACCCCCTTGAGACGTTCCATTTTTAATCTCAACCTCAACCATGGGTTGAAGAGTGGTCTTTCAGGATAAAATACTGTACCATGAGGTCTACTTAATAGAAGCGGTGGACGATCATGGGAATTCAGAACGAAGCAGCAGAAATTGTTGGTGAATTATTCATTACTGGGTTCAGCGGGCTTGAAGTGGCTGATGAGACGGCCGCGTTTTTGGCCCAAGCTAAAATCGGCGGAGTGCTTCTTTTTGCTCATAATTTTGAGAATCCAGCGCAAGTAGCTGAGCTCACTAACCAAATTCAAGAATCTCGCAGTGAGTTACCACTCTGGGTCAGCGTTGACCATGAGGGGGGCAGAGTCCAACGCTTTAAAAGAGGCTTCACGCGCATTCCCGATGCGACTACGATCGGGGCGACGCAATCCCCTCAACTTGCCTTTGAAATCTCCGAGCTGATCGCCCGCGAACTCCACGCTGTTGGGATCAATCTAAATTTTTGTCCTGTCGCCGATATTGCTACTAATCCGAAAAATCCAGTACTTGGGAATCGCTCCTTTGGCAGCACACCCGACTTAGTGGCAAAAATGGTGAGCGCGGTTATCCGGGGACACCTGGTCCGAGGGATTCAGCCGTGTCTCAAGCACTTTCCTGGACATGGAGATACCAGTACTGACTCTCACTTCGCGCTACCGAGAATCGATACACCCCTGGAGATATTAAAAGAGCGAGAATTTATTCCTTTCTTAAAAGGTTTCAGATCGAAATGCTCCATGGTCATGAGCGCGCATATTTTGAACTCCCAACTTGACCCCCATTGGCCGGCCACACTCTCTACGCGCATCCTCCAGGAAATCCTCAGGGGTGATCTGGGCTACTCGGGCGTGATTGTAAGCGATGACATGGAGATGAAAGCAATGACGGATCATTTTGGGGCACAGGAAGTCCCTGTTCGCGCTCTCCAGGCGGGCTGTGATTTACTAATTTATCGAACCGAGGGAGCCTGCCGCATTGCCTATGAGGCTGTGGTTCGAGCTCTTGAAGAAAAAACTCTCGATGCCTCAATCGTTCTCGACTCAGTTCATCGCGTCCGAACTTTAAAGAAAAGGGTATTCCCAAAATACCAGCCCGTGCTTGTTGCTCAAGTAGGAAAGCACCTCAATTTACCTGAGTTCCGGGAACTCGTCGAAAGAATTGAAGAGAAAAGCCGCGCTCCGTTTACCCTCTAAAAACCAGCGTACTCTTGATACAGCCCAAACACATTACGAAGTTGATCTGAAACTTCCCCTAGCGTGGCACCGGCCTTCACAGCTACTAAAATCAGAGCCTGCAAATTAGCTTCGCCTTTCGCGCCATCCATCAGAGCCCGAAGAGCATCCTGAGTGGCAGCTTCTGACCTTTTTGCTCGATAGGCTCGAAGACGCTCGACAGCTGATTTCTCAAGTTCTGGCGAAATTTTTAGAGTTTCAAGCGGCACGGAACCTTCTTTTCCCATATCCCTGAAACAATTCACCCCAACCACTTTAATCTCACCACTATCGATTTTTCTTTGATCAGAGTAGGCCGCATTTGAAATTTCAGTTTGAATATAGCCCGATTCAATACACGCAATCGTTCCGCCTCGACGCTCAATCTCCTCAAGGTACCTAAAGGTTCGGCTCTCGAGTTCATCGGTCAGGGATTCAATCAACCAACTCCCGCCCAGCGGATCGACTACTTGACTCACATTACCCTCAAAGGCGATGACTTGCTGAGTTCTCAAAGCCAAGCGCGCAGATGACTCAGTAGGCAAAGCCAGCGCTTCATCTAAAGAATTAGTATGTAGCGACTGGGTGCCACCTAAAACTGCAGCCAGTGCCTGAAGAGTGACGCGAACGACATTATTTTGAGGCTGCTGCGCGGTTAAGGTCGAGCCAGCCGTCTGGGAATGGAATCTAAGCATCCAGGTTCTCGGGTTTTTCGAGCCAAATTTATCCTTCATAATTCTGGCCCAAATTCTCCGAGCGGCTCGAAACTTGGCGATCTCCTCAAAAAAATCACTATGGACATTAAAAAAGAAAGACAATTGACCTGCAAACTGATCTACCGATAGGCCTCGCTTGACTGCAGCTTCTGTGTAGGCAATCGCGTTAGCAAAGGTAAATGCAAGCTCTTGAACAGCATTGGAACCCGCTTCTCGAATATGATAGCCCGAGATGCTGATGGGATTCCACTTCGGGGCATTTTCAGCACACCATGCAAACATATCTGTAGTCAGTCTCAGGGTCCCTTCCGCAGGGTAGATATAATTTCCGCGTGCAACGTATTCTTTTAAAACGTCGTTCTGAACGGTGCCACGAAGCTCTTGAATTGGAGCTCCTTGCTCCTCGGCGACAGCCACATAAAGCGCCAAAAGTATACTCGCGGTCGCATTGATCGTCATCGACGTCGAAACCTGCGAGGGATTAATTCCGCGAAAGAGAACTCTCATATCGTCCAAGTGAGAAATCGATACGCCCACTTTCCCAACCTCTCCTTTGGCACGGGGGTGGTCGGGGTCAAGCCCCAGTTGCGTGGGGAGGTCGAAAGCAACCGAAAGTCCTGTAGTCCCCTGTGAAAGCAGGTAATGATAACGTTGATTTGACTCCTCAGCGGTTCCGAATCCTGCATACTGCCGCATGGTCCAAAGCCGACCGCGGTACATATCTTTTTGTACCCCGCGAGTAAAAGGAAACTCTCCCGGCTCGCCCAACTGAGCGGCCTGCAGTTCAGTATTCAATGGGCCGTAGGTCTCTTGAAGCGGAATTCCAGAGCGCGTAAAATATTCTCGCTCTTCCATCAGCTTCGGATCTGTGGAGGGAGTTTTATTTTCTTTTTTCATAAAAGATCTTCCTAAGTGAGGGGATCAATTCGCAAAAGTTCAGCTCCCGTTTCAACGGCTTGTCCTTCGATGACATGAACCTGCGATACTCGCCCTGGGACCGGAGCACGAATTTCGTTCTCCATTTTCATAGCTTCCATGACCATGAGTGGCTGGTCTTTTTCTACGATTTGGTCGAGCTTGACCATGACTCGAATCATTTTGCCAGGCATCTGGGCCTTAAGACGAGTCACTTTTACCTGAGGTACCCGGCTGGCGGTCTGAGCCCCAGCCTCTCCTAATGAAACCGTGACTCCGCTCCACTCAGCATGAATATTTCTCTGCACTACGGAGTATACTTTTTGACCGGATTCGTCCAACTCTGCCTTTAAATCGAATCCAGAAATTCCGCTCTCCGTCTGAATTGAGATCCCTTGGCTATCGACTCGCCAATGCACCTCGACTTCGCCATGACCTTGGATATCCACCCAGGCAGATCCCTCCGGACCACGAGGGAGTGATTTCCAGTTCAACTTCCATTTGCCCACTTGAGATTTCAAAGTACTCACTCGCGGACTCCCTCTCTTCTTGCGGTCAACGACCAAGGACTTGCAAAAGCTGTTTTTTTCGAATCGTGGGGAGACGAATCACGTAAGAACTGGGATAAACACACACTCACTGCAGCCTCCCACGTCAAGGAACCCGTCGCGTGAGAATGACTCTCAGGCTCAGCTACTTGAGTGAGTTCTGGATGCCTCGAAATGAGATCCGTCGTCGTATTTCCGCCCCAAACGGTGGCGTTCCTCACCAATTTTTTGAGAAAACTCAAATTAGTCCTGAGCGAACCTTGAATCGTCCCATCCACCTTGCGAAGAGGCTGTACACGAGTCTCATCCAGCGCAACGCGGAGTCGCTGAATGGCCTGCTCTCGAGTCCCACCCCAAACTGAGATTTTAGCAATCATCGGATCATAATGAAGACTCACCTCACCTGAGTGGGCAAAGGCTGAATCCACCCGAACAAACGCTCCCTGCGGCATTTGAATCAGACCAAGAGGACCTGGAGCGGGCAGAAATGAATGAGGATCCTCGGCATAGAGCCTCACTTCGATTGCACTCCCTCTGCGATCCGGTATTTTTGGCAGGGCAAATTGACCCGAGGCAAGAAGCAGTTGCCACGCGACGAGATCCACCCCCGTGACCCATTCGGTGACGGGATGCTCTACCTGAAGACGAGTGTTCATTTCCAGAAAGTAAAAATTTCCCTGATCATCTACAATAAACTCAAACGTCCCAGCACTCGCGTATTTTACGGCCTTTGCGACGCGAACCGCCGCCTCGTACATCGCCTCACGTGTCTTTGGAAACCGGTCGAGAATCGGTGCAGGAGATTCCTCCCAGACCTTTTGATGCCTCCGCTGAATCGAGCATTCCCGCTCACCCAGGTGAATGGCTCCGCCCTTGCCATCTCCAAATACCTGAATTTCTACATGATGAGGCTCTAAAATGAGCTTCTCAACATACATCGATCCGTCGCCAAAGGCACCCAAAGCTTCCCGCGAAGCACCCTCAAACGCTGAGCTCATGTCGGCATCGGAATCGACGCGACGCATTCCCTTGCCTCCTCCACCGGCAGTTGCTTTGAGAAGGATAGGATAACCAATTTCCCTAGCAAAACTTTTTGCTTCCTCGGCACCCTGAACTGCCCCTGCGCTCCCTGGAACTCTTGGAACTTTGAGTCGATCAACGGTGGCTCTCGCTTGGATTTTATCTCCCATCAATCTCATGCTCTCAGCTGAGGGCCCAACAAAAATCAATCCGGCCTTCTCGCAGGCTTCCACAAAGTGAGGACGCTCGCTGAGAAAACCATACCCTGGATGAACGTATTTGGCACCGCCCTTTCGAGCAGCATCAATTACTCGCTCTACATTCAGGTAGCTCTCCTTGGGCGACGCGGGTCCAACACAGTAGGATTGATCACAATACCTGAGGTGCTCGGCGAACTGATCGGCCTCCGAATAAATTCCAATGACTGGAAATCCTAAGGCACGGCAGGTTCTAGCGATCCGAATCGCTATTTCTCCACGATTTGCTATCAGTACAGGTGAATGAATCATAAAGGAATATTTCCATGTTTGCGCGACGGACCACGCTCTCGTTTTCCAGACAAAACTCTAAGACTTTGAATCAAAACGCGGCGAGTATCCTCAGGGAGAATCACACTATCAATGTAGCCGAGTTCTGCTGCTTTATAAGGGTTCGCAAATTTTTCTCGATAGACCTGTGCAAGTCGGGCTCTTTCTTCAGTCGCACGCCCGCTCGTCTCTGCCTGCTGAATTTCCTGCCGGTAGAGAATATTAATGGCTCCTTCTGGGCCCATGACTGCGATTTCTGCAGTAGGATAGGCGAAATTGAAATCAGATCGAATATGCTTGGAGGACATGACGTCATAGGCCCCCCCATAAGCTTTTCGGGTGATCACCGCTAACTTGGGCACTGTGGCCTCGGCATAGGCATAGAGAAGCTTGGCACCGTGTTTGATAATTCCACCATGCTCCTGAGCGGTTCCAGGGAGAAATCCAGGAACATCAACGAACGTTACCAAAGGGATATTAAGAGAATCACAAAAACGAACAAATCGGGCAGCCTTAAGAGATGCTGCAATGTCTAGGCATCCGGCTAAATGGGCCGGCTGGTTTCCGATCACTCCGATGGTTTGACCGGCCAGTCTTGCAAAACCAACAACAATATTTTTGGCAAAATGGGCCTGCACTTCTAGGACATGCCCATCATCGAAGACGTCGTTCATGAGCAGTCGGACGTCATAGGGCTTATTCGGGCTGTCGGGCAGAAGTTGAGCAATTGCCCTGCAGTCTCGGTCTGCTGGATCAGCGGTCACACCGGTCTTTACAGGGGAATGATCCAAGTTATTCGAAGGCAGAAACTCGACTAATTTGCGGACAGCCTCAAGACAAGCTTGCTCGGAGGGGTGAACAAAATGGCACACTCCGCTTTTCTCAGAATGGGTGCCAGCGCCACCCAAGACTTCTTTCGAGACATCCTCGTGAGTGACTGTCTTGATGACGTCGGGACCCGTCACAAACATGTAGGACGAATCTTCAACCATGAATACAAAGTCCGTAATCGCGGGGCTATAGACTGCGCCCCCAGCACAAGGCCCGAGGATGACACTGATCTGCGGAATTACGCCGCTGCACTGTACATTACGCCAGAAAATCTCGGCATATCCACCTAAACTCTCTACGCCCTCTTGGATTCGAGCGCCTCCCGAATCATTGAGTCCGATGAGAGGGGCACCGGTTTTGAGCGCCATGTCCATGACTTTGCAAATTTTTGCAGCATGGGCGCCCGAAAGGCTTCCGCCAAATACGGTAAAATCTTGAGAGAATAGGAACACTGTCCTACCACTGATCGTGCCGTAGCCAGTGATGACGCCATCACCTAAAATTTTCTGATTTTCCATCCCAAAGTCGATGCAGCGATGAGTGACAAAAGGATCTAACTCCGTAAATGACCCTGGGTCGAGAACGAGCAGTACTCTCTCCCGAGCGGAGAGTTTTCCAGCAGCGTGCTGCTTTGCCAGCCTTTCAGGCCCTCCCCCTTCTTCAGCTTTTTTTTTGCGCTTTTCCAGCTCCTGGAGTCTTTCAGAATAGGTCATATCCAAAACCTTTTTAAGAGCCACAGAATCATGGTGATAGCCGAGGGTCAAGAGAGAAGTTGTCGGCTCCAGGACTCATTAATATCTCCTGCTCCACTGCAGAGAAGCGGATGCCGAGCCCCGGGATCCCTCGGAGCTTCCAACACCCGCATGGAGACTCCAGTTACTCCCCAATCGCTGCTGCAATTCGACCACAGCTGACTCTTTGACGTTCGTTCCCAAATTTAAGGAAATTCCTTCCCCCAATTTCACTCGAGCGGAGACGATTCCAGTAGCCGGGTCATAAGCTAGGCTTTGAACTGGAGTCGATGCTAGGACATAGAGCGACGCTAATCCGAGAGCTTGATCGGCAATCGCTGCCCGCGTATTTCCCACCGATGAGCTCTCTGAAGAGGTGAGCTCATCTAGGGGACGACCAAAAAGTAAAACGGAGGCAATCTGACTTTCAGGCAGAGCAGGCTCACTGATGAGATGCACTTGGGGACGCTCGAGGTTTGCTCCCAGTTGGATGGTGATCTTATAATCAGCATAAGTGGTTTGCATGGACCCGAAAATAAGACTCGAGGTAAGTGGGTCTCGAAAGGTCAACTGCAACGACTCGATTTGAGCTTTCCTATTAAAAATTTCTACGGGAAACGAGGCCAATCGAACCATTCCAGAAATGGCCTCTGAGTCAGAGAAGAGAACCTGAAAAGTGACAGGGATCTTACGCTGACTGAAATTACTCAAAATCAACGCAGGGTGGCCCACTTCAGTTCTCACTGAAATTCGGTAATGAAATGCAGGATGTCGGGAGGGTTTCTCTGGAGGCCAAGACTCGTAAAACCGACTGTCTGGAACGAGCCTAGGGGGCTTGGCCCAATCCAATCGAGGAAACTCGATCTGCACTTGGGTCAGTACTGCGTCCACCCCCAACCGCCAGTCGGCACGCTTCAGATAATCACTGACAATCAAGTAACCACTCCCCCTCAGCTTGAGTACTTGGGTGGATGAATGCAGATGGGTACTTAAATGAAACGGAAAACTCCCCACCTTCCAATCAGCTTCACCCTCAAGATGAAGAGCAACACTCCCCCGCAAAACATTAAAAGGCGCTGGAACAGCCCAGGGGCCGCGCTTGAAGTTCTCAGTGAACCGCTGAAACTCGGGAATCTCTAACCGAAGCGCGGAGAAGGTGGTTATTTTCCACTGAGCCAAGGATTTTCCAATTCTTCCGCCAATCAAATGAAAATTGACCTGCCCTCCCCCCTCCACGATCGCGCTTCGAATGGGATTGAGAACGATCTGGGCCTCGCCTGAGAGTGCGGTATTGAACTGGGGTAAATAGTCGGATGATTCGAGTCGCAATTCCAAAGTGCCTAACAACTGATTGGGGATTTTACGATAATCATCGTGAGGCAAAGGAATGAGATTTGCTTGAAGCGAGCAGAACATTTTGAGCTCGCCAGAAGTCTTCGTGCGAGAGAGTTCTCGCGCAGCTTTTCGACTCAAAACATAATGACAGCCTTGGGCGCTCAACTGGGGCACCCCAGGAACCCACCGCTCCGCGCGAGCATCCAGTGCTCCAGACCATCGATCATGCTCCAGAGTTCCGTCCAATTCAGCGACGAGCTGACTCCGCGGCAAAGCGGGCCTCGGATGGTAATTAAGATGCAGATGGTAACTCAACTGAGGATGAAGAATCGAGGGCCGAATAAAATGGACACGCCCCTGAGCCTGAAGGATCGAGCCATCAAAAAACTTTACGCTACTTCGAACTCGGGTACTCCAAGGATGGAGTCCATCCCCCTGCAAATCCGTCCAACCCTGAACTCCCCCTCGACCCTCGCCCACATACCATTTCAAGTTCCTCACAAAGAACGGCGTGACTTCAGTCATTCGCGGCCTACCACTGAAAAAATCAAGCACCAGGTGAGCACTCACTTCCTCGGTACAACCCCTGAACCTTGCCTTAGGCAAATCAATGCAAAGGGAGCGAATATCTAAGTGAACACTCTTCTTCAAGAAACCCAGGGACTCGAACTTTAATTCGAGCGTTTTCCAATTGAGTTGAATATCTCTCTGGCTCAATGCCTTGACGGCCCACCTGAAAGTCGTCTCGTTCAAGACGATCTGCGGCCATTGAATTATGACCCCCGTAATGAGAGCGAGAAAAAGACTAAAAGTCGCCGCAATGAAAAACAGCCTTCGGAGAGTCATCGTTTAACCAGTTAACGTTGCAAACCCTGTTCTTAAAACTCCTCTCCGAAGCTAAAATAGAATTGCCAATGCTGAGGAGCGCCATTCGAGAAGCCGTGGGCGAGCGTACCTCTCAGTGCGCCGACTGGGGAGGCCCACCTCAAACCAAATCCAGGCGCCCAATAGAGAGGGGAGTCTAATGAAAAGCTTTGACTCCCCAGCTTTCCGAGATCAAAAAAAACAAAAGGATCAATTCCAAAGGAAATTACACCGCCGAGTCGAGCCTCGATGCCCAGATAAATTGAACTTATCGCCCCACCTTTCGGGGATTCGGAAATTTCAAGCCGTCCGAACCCTCTCAAATCGTGGGAACCTCCCAAGTATTGAAAAAGATCTGCAGGCAAATCAGGTTCTCCACTCGGCAGGCGCGAAGCCAGAATAGTAGTCGCCGCACCCCGCAATCCAATCACCCAAAGTGGCGGGTCAAGGTTCCAAAGATTCCAAAGTGACTCGCCTTTGAGATAAAATCGCTGTGCCGTGACCTGTGATAAAATAGAACGGTGACTAAGATCAACAGTGGCCTCAGACTGATAGCCCGACTGAGGTCGATCTGAATAAAACTCGAAGTCATGACTTTTGAGCACGACTTTTCCCTCAAGCGACAGAATTTGAGTCTCTAATGCACCCCGTCCTCGGAGAGTTTTGGAAAGGTTGAGAATTGGACCTAAAAAGTAAGACCAACCATTTCTTCCAGAGTCCTGGGTCATCGACCAACCGACCTGAGCGCTCGTCTCTATATTTTCAAACTGAAGCTCGTTGCGATGAATCAGATTGAGCTGCGGCAAGAAGAACGCACGACTCAGTGATGGATCATAGTAAAGGTTCATCAAGGCAACGAGAGATTGTCTTCTCGCTGATCCACTTGCTGAAAGATCTAGGTACGAACCCAGCCTACCTAGTCTCGCATTCCGCCAAGAGAAGGAGCCCAGCACCACGCCCTCGGTATTCAGCCCAATACGACTCATCATGAGCCTAGGGGCGCCAGAAATGACGGACTGCTCCAGCGATCCAGAGCACTGGGCAGAGAATCGGGCACTCTCGACCATGCCGCTCGATGCAACTCGGCTCTCGGCGATACTGAGCAGTTCTCCATTAAATCGCTCACCCGATTGAAATGCATCATACCTTCTCAGAACTTGATCGACCACGCCTGGAATCGGCTCTTGTGTGACTTTACCAAAGACACCCGCTTCGCCTTTTCTCACTCTCAGGATCACTTCTCCTAGTTCAGAATTAGCTTCAGCTCTCACCAGGGGACAGGGATAACCGGCTTTCTTCAAATTCTCGGCCACCCACTTCTCAAGCTCATTCAGCAGATCCGGGGTCATAGGACGTCCAAGGACGTTTCGCTTTCGGCGGATATCCACACTCTCACTCCCATCCTCTAAAGCGACTCGTTTCACAAACGTTTTTGGACCCGGCCTCACCCAAAGGTGATCTAACAATTCCATCCGCTCGAACCTGGGATGGAGATACCCTCGCTCTTGAAGAAAGATTTTTAGATGATACAAGGCCTGGGATAGTGGGATCGTTTTCCAGGGACGCTCTTCTTCCCCAGGCTTTTGATGTTGCGAGAGATCTGGGTCGCCACAGACCAGGCGCTGCTCGATACTATTCAGTGCAGGATCAATCTCCGCAAAGAGCTCAATTCTTGGGCAAAGAGAAAACTTGGGCACATCCCCTTCTCTAGAGTACCCTGGGAGTACATTGAAAAACAGGAAAAGACCTACCCACCCTAAGCAGGAGAATCGCAACCCTGTGAATGGACCATGAGACATGGGCAGCAGGAGAATGCAAGGAGCATGACAGTTGGCTTAGCACTCCGAGGCAGAACACAAAGAAACTCTGAGCTTATGCGCTATGCGGCTTGACCGCCCCGCGGGATTTTTCGCTTATCGAGATTGTATTTTTCTACCTTCATAATTAGACCTGCGCGAGAAATCCCAAGCTCCTTCGCCAGCCGACTCTTGTTCCAGTTGGTACGACGGAGCCCTTCGCGAATCATGGTCTTTTCCAATTCTTCGAGCGAGTCCTTCAACTTGCCGGCGACTCGAGAACCTTGAATTTTTGATGATTCACCAAAGTCCCGAATCCTCGTGGAAAGGAGCTCAACAGGGATGTTCTTGTCTTCGCCCGTCAAAACAATGAGCCGCTCCACTTCATTTTCTAACTCTCGGATATTACCTGGCCATGGGTAGTCAAAAATTCGCTCCATAGTTCGCTTCGCGAATATTTTTAATGCTACATTTTTTTCCTTACAGCCTCTTGAAAGAAAATGATCAATTAAAATTGGAATATCTTCTTTTCTGTCTCGAAGCGGTGGAACTAGCAAATTGATGACGTTAATACGATAATAGAGATCTTCTCTAAATAAATTGTCTTCGATCATTTCCTTGAGGTCTTTATTGGTCGCAGCGACGACCCTCACATCAACTTTTCTCTGATCCGTGCTTCCTACTGGAGTCAGAGTACCCTCCTGGATCACTCGTAGCAATTTGACCTGCATGGAAAGGGGCATATCACCGATTTCATCCAAGAAGAGCGTTCCCCGATCTGCCACCTCGAATAGGCCTTTTTTATCCCTAATCGCCCCAGTAAAGGACCCCTTGACATGACCAAAGAGCTCACTATCCAGTAGGTTCTCATTAAACGCAGAACAGTTCACGGTTACAAACTGGGACTCTTTTCTTGGCGAATTATAGTGAATCGCCTTTGCGATCAATTCTTTCCCAGTTCCATTCTCACCTTGAACCAATACAGTAGACTCAGAATTTTTAATTTTATCTAAAAGGCCGTAGAGATCCTGCATTGGCTTAGACTTGCCAATCATTGAATCATAGCTATAGCGAGTGCCCAATTCATTATTCAGGGCGCTAATGCGGTCCTCTCTCTTTGAAATCTCAGTGTGAAAGGTGACGATCTCTTGCGATACGAGATCAACCAGTTCAAAAAAGTATTTCTTTTCCTGCTCATCCAAAACTTTCAGTTGAGCCAATGAATCACTGTAGTTCGATTCATCGAGTCCAAACGCTCCCAAGGTCTGCTTAGCCTGGGTCATCATCGCCGGGCTCAGCGGATTTTCTAAATAACAATAAGCAACGACACTACCCAAAAACTCACGATCGACACTGATCCGAGAAACAACACATCGCTCCACTCCGGTCGGCCCTGGTACCGAATGGTGAGCCAGATCACTTTTGAATGCCTTTTCATTGGCATCCGCCATCGTCTTCATAAAAATTAGACGTCCCCGCTCCTTGGATAAGAGAGCAGCAGAAAGAGGGTTTCGTAAATCATGATCGGCTCGACTTGGATCAAAATTCCTGACCTGACCCCGCGCATCCACAAAAAAGATGTCTGTATTAAACCATTGAGATAAAATGTCTCCAAGCTTTCTAATTACATGAATATGTTTTAACTCGTCCCAATTGATCATGGTCTATCTCTTTTCTATTATACGAAACGGCCAATAGGCGCTTAAACAAGGTATCGGACGAATCCGAACATTTTTTGAGCACTTTTTGACGACTTACTGTGCAACGAGATAGAATCTGAATTAATTAGGCTGGGATAACCAGATGATTACCTGGGCTTTTCCCTCTGGAATACTCTTTTTTGACTTGACGCGAAACCAAGTGAAAGTTTCAGACCCAGGAATCACTTTCGTATTTTCAGTGATAGCGGGGGCAAGTTTTTGGAGTGCTGACTTAACCTCTGGGACTTTACCCTCGGGTAGTAGAATTTTAAATTCAATACCGCCCGGCACCTGCATACCCCCGAGCCCTGGCGTCTTCTCTGGAATTTTCAACCCCGTTAAGGTTCGAATGACTTGCTGTCGAAGTTCATCAGGACTCACCGTCTTGAGCGTAAATCGCCAGAGCTGCGACTTGCCAGATGATCCAGCACGACTATCTTCCCCATCGTTCTCTCCGGAGAGCTCGTCATCATCTGCCATCGCTACCAGGTTCGACTCAGCAGCTGAATGGGCAGCCACCTGAGAGTGATCATCAACTGGGGGAATACCATCTTCAGAGAAGTCCTTCGAGCTATCGCCCCAAGGATTGACTAACTTAAAGTCACTAAGTTTTCTTTCGACGCTGTTATCGTACCAAGTTTTTAGCCTAGGTCCAGACGAAATTCCAACAAGAACGAGAAGCACAACCCCAACAGTCTCGAGAGATGTTCGAAGATACCAAGGTAGCTTTTCCCATTGCGAAAGTGAGAATTGTGAGGCGGTGATTTGAGGCAAAACAGCTGAAAGTGGTGCATTTCGGAGGGCTTCTGGAACTCTCGATTTATCTTGGCCACGAATGGCTGCTACAATCTGTAAATATCGTTGAAAACTAACTTCGCAACTTGAACAGGTACTAAGATGCAGCTGCACCTTATTAAGTATGGGCTTAGGTAGATTTTCATCCAACAAATCGGAGAGATGATGCCGCCACTGAAAACAATTTAATAATTCGTCCACATCCACTCCTCAAGAGTCTTGAGTGCCTGTTCCCTTTTGAGCTTCAGAGTATCAACAGGAGTACCCAAGGCCGCCGCAATCTCGTTCACTGGAATTTGGTGCTTGTCCTGAAGCAGCAATAAAAGCTGCATTTCGGGTCTCAGCCGTCGAAAATAAAAGTCTAAATATTTAATTCGATTCCCCGTATCTACCTGAGAATCAATCTCAATTTGGCGTTTGGGCTCAACCCGATCACCACGACGTTGAACTAAAGCACTTAGCTGCTGACTAGCAACCTTCAAAATCCAACTTCGCTCATGAACCTCGTAGTCTACTTTTTTTAGATTCGCCCGGATTTTTTTTACAATCGAGCGAAAGGCAATTTGAGCAAGTGCCGAGCTTCCCAAAATCGACTCACAAAGATCGAAGAGAAGGTCTCCGTGCTGTTCGATGACTAAATCGAGTTTTTGCTTTTTTTTTCTCAGCTTCAAATCAAAAACCCCATCCTGAATTTTGAGCGCCATCGCGCTAGATTAGACGAAGCATTACCTTAATCTGATTGCTCCTCTAAATGACTCGTAGCCCCTCCGGACCGCCGCTTCTCTAACTTGAGATAAATTTTCCAGCGCTCGGGGGTCTTAATAATCCCTAGCTGCAGACTTGCAGTCGGCAACCACGCTGGCTGTTTTGGTTTTCGAATGAGTTGCAATCCGGCCTGAGCTGGCGTGTGGCCGCCCTTCTTCTGATTACAAGGCTTACAGGCAGTCACTATGTTTTCCCAACTCTTTTGGCCCCCCTGGACGATCGGTATCACATGATCCAAGGTCAGTTGATTTTTAGTAAAGGCTCTTCCACAATATTGGCAGGTGCACTGATCCCGGAGAAAAATATTCAGCCTCGAAAATCTTACAATTTCCTTTTTTCGAGTGAGCGGAACGTAAGTCAAAAGACGAAGTACGGCTGGCACCTTGATAGTAAACCGAACCGTTCTCACTTCCTTATCGGATTCTTCAACCACTTCCACTTTTCCCTGAAAGAGAAGCTGAAGTGCCCGTTGCCAAGTGACGATATGAAGCGGCTCAAACGATGCGTTGAGCACCAATGCGTGGCTCATTTACTGATTATAGAGGCTACACGAAACACCTTGCAACCTCTTCTCGGTCCGGGCTAGATAAAATCCATTAGGAAAAGAAATAGTTTTATCGGATACTATAGAGAATTAAACTAAAATGATTTTATTTCACCTCAAACGACCAGAGAAACCTATTACCAGAGGAGTCCTTGCCGTTGCCTGCGTATGGGCATCTAGCCTATTAGTAGGGGCTTGCAGC
The DNA here is from genome assembly GCA_947447665.1 of Bacteriovoracaceae bacterium. GTDB lineage: Bacteria > Bdellovibrionota > UBA1018 > UBA1018 > UBA1018 > CAINWE01. Next base: position 295,167 of record CANFJX010000001.1, read on the forward strand.
CCTGCAAAAAAATCGACCATTGAACCGACCACCCAGCTCAAACCTCAAGCAAGTAAAGACGCAGGAGGCCTTTTCCGCTCACAGGCCCAGGCACTGGGTGCTGCAGCGGGGCAAACTTTGCGCAGCGCCCCAAATTTCAATCTCCCTGACCAAGCTGGACGCTCCCACTTCTTGCAAAGCTTTAAGGGGAAATGGATTCTGGTACATTTTTGGGCTGCCTGGTGCCCGCCTTGTCGGTCAGAAATTTCTGAATGGATTGAACTCGGCGCCCACCTCAAGGACAAAACGATTCAATTCATTGCCGTGAGTATGGATCCCGATTGGGAAGAAGTGGAAAAAGTCGTACCATCCAAGAGTGTTCCACCTCAAATCATTTCACTCATCGATCCAAGCGTGAAGACGCCTGAGACGTACGGAACTTATCAATTCCCAGAAACCTATCTAATCAACCCTGAACAAAAAATTGTGACAAAATGGGTGGGCCCGCAGAATTGGGGCGATCCGAAAATAAAAGAGTTCTTTGTAAAATTGACAGAGACTACCCGGTAGCGTCTCACGGTAATTTCAACGCTAATCGTCCTGATCATAAATCTCCTGGAGTGCCTTAAAATCAGGTCGACTTGCTGGATCATAAGTCACCGAATTCTCAGTAGGCTGTCGAGATCCACTGCGCTGAACTGGGATATTCACTTGCTCATCACCACGATAGGGAGTTGTGCGCTCGGGAATTTGAAGCTTCTGCTCAATAAGAGCTGGATTCTTATCAGATACAACAGGCAAACCGGATCGGCCCTTCGATGAACCCCCCAAGCCATTATTCGAATTAGATTGCAGAGCACTCGATTGACGATAACTCTCATTTGCGTAGTCAATATTTTCGCCTCGCGCCTGATCATAAAGATACCGCCTAATACTTCGCTTTTCAGGTGGGACGTCCTGCTTGAGCTCTTCAACGAAAGCCTTCCTAACCGCACTCAGATCGGTTTGGTGCGCCTCCCCCTGGAATCGACTTTTTAACTTGGTCCTCAGCCTCAACCATAATGCACTCGCGGCATTCAGCTGCCCCTCAGAAATGATCTGGGGCCTTTTCATCTCATTGTTCGACGCACTCGAGTGTGCGAGGCGTTGAGAAATTTCAAGGACCCCCGATGGCGTGGCCACTTTCTGAAATTTAATAAATTCATCTTGAGTGGGTTTGAGTTCCTCAAACATTTTTTGCTCCCACTCCAGATTTGCAGTATCCGTTACTACCGTTACTCCCTTCTTCTCAGCAAAGTCTCCGAGCTGTTTTGCTGTAGAATACGCCGGAATTTGGGTTCTTTTTCTATTCTCTGCCGGGTCCTCAATGGCTATCTCAGCCCCCCTAGCAGACCCAACGCAGTTCCCTGATGAGTCAAACCCCTTACACTGAAGTACGGCAACAGAGTCATTGTTTTGCCCTATCTTGGCTAAAGCCTTGGCTTCCCAAAAACTCATCAGAAGAGCGTATTGATCAATACACTTTCTGAGATCTTCCTCTTGGGAGTCACTGATCGCTCCACTCGGCTCCTTGCCACAAAAACCGCCCAGCACCTGATACTTTTTCCTTAGTTTTAACTGCTTGTCCCCGCGGTAGTTTTCATCCTGCAAAAACTCGATTTTCTTAAGCACATAATCAATTTGAAGGGTGATATTTTGATTTGCTTTTCGGTGATAAAGACTTTGAGAGCCTCCCTGAAAATTGGGGTCCCCAAAAATCTGAGCCCTTTGATCGCTGGGCCCCATCGCCTGGATGCCGGATGAAGAGGGGATCTGGTCTTGGGCAAAAGCACTGCCGAAGGTCTGCAAAAGTAAAACGACCACTAACAACCTAGGTTTTTGTTGCATCCACTGATTCAACATAAAAGTACCGCCACACCTCAATTATATCGCAATAATGCAATATTTGGCTTACCTAATTTTATGTCAATTTTTCAACACTTTTAAGAAGCAGTTCTGGGTAAAAAAATTCAGTAATACCTGGAATATAACCACAGACTGAACGACAATTAAATAACTAAACTTTACCTCGGAGCACTCATGCAGAACCGCATCATAATGCCCGCCTTCGCATTGCTACTATTACTCCAAGGTCACAGTTACGCTGCGGCCCGAAATAAAACTAAAATCCCGGATCCGCCCCCAGAAGCGAAAATTATTCCTTGGTCAATTTTTCAAGCGGAACTAAAAAATGGAAACCTAATTCCACTACCAGCCCAGTCACCCCTCAGCGATAAACATCTAAGCACGACTTTCTTGCACCCTAGCGTTCAGGACTTCAAGGAGGACTTCGAGGCGCGCTTACCGGAAAAGAAAGATCTTATTACGCTAGACCTTCCAGCAACCCATCAAATACCGGTCCCTTTAGCATCAGGAAAGTTCCAATCCGTGACACTCATGGGGGGAGACTTTGCCGCGGCGACGCTCGCCCAAACCATCCAAACTAGAACCTCTCCCTTCAATGAGAACCTCATCACTCTTCAAACAGCCCAGTTTGCAGAGCTAGCCAGCGACATGCTCCTAACGGAAGCGATTGAGCCCATCCAGCCCCCACCGTGCTCCAAAGAGATTGGTTACAAGCATGGATGGGACCTAGGGAAAGGTACGCCCTCACCCTCTCCACTCGGCCTCTACTCTCAGTTCTCTTGGCCACTAAAACCCTTTGTCACTTGTGTCAAAGACCAAGGACAACGCGGCTCCTGTACAGCCTTTGCAACCTCCTCCGCGATCGAATCGGTAGTGGCAAACCAGAACCATCTCTGGATTAATCTGTCGGAGCAAGCGCTCTACAATGAAAGCAAAATGCTCTGGTCGCCAGATTACACCCCGTCCGCTCCATCCCTGCCCAACGCACAAGCGGACGGTTTTGTGACGAGTGACCTACTCAACGAAGCAAAAAAAAACAGCTACCTGTTTCCTCTAGAATTCGCTTGGGAGTATAACCGCTCAGAAAAAATTCAGATTGTAGCCTCTAAAACTGATCCCTCGAAAACACTCATCACTCACGCATGCGATGGCTACACCGATATCTGCTCAAACACGATTCATCAGGGGAATTTCGTCTGTGCACAACTCACTGATCAATATCAGTGCGGCTACCTGACGCCAGTCACCCAAGCCCAAAAGGGGGCCAAAATCAAAGACTACGTTGAGTTATGGAATCTCTCGGACCCAACCGGGTCCTTGAATCTTATGGTGACCTACCTAGGCGCAGGCCAGCCCCTCATTGCAAGTATGGCCGTCACCCTGAGATTCCTCACCATCAAAAACGGCTTTGCCGATGCGCCTGAGACTCACCCAGACCCAAACCACCCCGATACGATCCTCGGATATCACGCAGTGTCGGTCGTGGGATACCTCTCACGCGCCGAGATCCTGGCAAAACTACCCAGAGCACCCCTCAACACACCCAAGAGCTCTCCAGACCAACCCACCTCTGGTTACTTCATCGTCAAAAACCAATGGGGAAACCAGTGGGGCGATAGCGGCTACGTCTACCTTCCAGGTGACTATCTCATCAAGAATCTACTGGCCGTCCAGGCCCTCGCAGGGGTTGACCTAGTCGGCCTCAGCCCCCAATAAAAAAAAAGCCCCGAGGTCGTAAATAACCTCGAGGCTAAACTAAGTCTTTTACTAAGCTAAGCTTAGCTGCTGCTACTGCCGGACTTGCTACCACCACCCGAGGTGGGAGTCTTTCGCCCTGCAGCGCTCTTGCCCATTGAACCACCAGCGTGACCGCCGCCCTTTACTTTGGACTTAGGCGAAAACAGTTTGCGGAAACGATTAAAGGTGTCTTGCGGAGCAAGATCCTTCTTTTCAGAAGAACCAGCGGCGCCTTCGACTGCAACATCCTTGACCTTTTTCTTGCGATCGATCACAGGATGATCAACGAGCTCAATGACAGCCATTTCAGCTGCATCTCCCCAGCGACGCTCCGACACCTTCAACACACGAGTGTATCCACCAGGACGACCCTGATAACGTTCTGCCAGTGTTGAAAACAACTTAGAAACCACATCGTGGCTCCTAGTGCGATCAAAGGCAAGACGTCGAGAAGCCGGCGAACCGGACTTACCCAAAGTAATCAGGCGATCAACGACGCGCCTAACTTCCTTGGCCTTCTGAACGGTGGTAATCACCTGCTCCTTCTCGATCACGGAATTAGCCATATTTCTAAACATAGCTAAACGGTGAGAAGTATTTCTCCCAAATTTACGACCATCTACGGCGTGTTTCATAAAAACTCCTAAAACAACCTGAGCCCTACCAAATCCTGGGCCAAAGCTTTACGATTTACTCTTCGACCTCATCACTCACTTCGTCAAATTCGCCCACGCTGCCCTCTTCCTCGACGCTATGAGCATCTTCGGCATCAACTTCAGCAGGCTTTGACGGCTGGCTTGGTGCGACAAACCCATCCAACTTCATACCCAAGCTCAGACCCATTTCGCCCAGGATATCCTTAATTTCATTCAAGGATTTTCTGCCAAAATTCTTAGTCTTCAACATTTCGGACTCAGTCTTCTGAACCAACTCATAAATGTACTTGATGTTTGCATTCTGAAGACAGTTCGCAGATCTCACCGACAACTCGAGCTCCTCAACGGAACGATACAAGTTCGGATTAAACTGAGAGCTTCCTTCTTCAATGGCCTGGGCAACCGGCTCTGGCTCCTCTTCAAAATTGAGGAAGACCGAAAGCTGATCTTTCAAAATCTTCGATCCAAGAGACACGGCGTCTTCTGGATTGACAGAACCATCCGTCCAAACTTCCAAGGTCAGTTTATCGAAGTCTGTTCTCTGCCCAACACGGCTCTGAGTCACCGTGTAGTTTACCCGGCGAATCGGGGAGAAAAAACTATCGACTGGAATCCAACCCAGGGGCATTTCTTCAGACTTGTTAGCTTCAGCTGCGCGGTACCCGCGCCCACGAGCAATCTGAACTTCTGCCCGAAGCTTCCCGCCAACTCCCAGGGTAGCAATCAACTGATCACCGTTGAGAACTTCGACCTGATCAGAGACAACAATATCAGACGCCAGAATTGGACCCGGACCCGACTTATCAATATAAACAGTCGTAGACTCAGCTCCAAGAAGCCGAAATCTTACTTCCTTCAAATTCAGAATGACTTCAGCGACATCTTCCTTCACATCAGGAATTGATGTAAATTCATGAACAACGCCATCCATCTTTACTGCCGTCACGGCAGCACCCTGAAGCGACGAAAGCAGCACTCTCCGAAGAGAATTACCCAAAGTCAGTCCAAAACCTCTCTCAAGAGGCTTCGCAATGAACTTGCCGTAAGACGAGCTAAGGGATTCCTTATCTACATCTAGGCCTTTTGGTTTAATAAGATCCCGCCAATTTTTTTCTAACATCTGATTCTCCTGTCATCCCCTCGCTAGCCGCAGAAGGCCGGACTAACCATGCGGGGAGTGTTCAAGCCTTTATTTGGAATACAATTCAACGACTAATCGCTCTTCCATTGGAGCAGTAACATCATCTCTCGCTGGCAGATCACGAACCCGAGCCTTCATCGCAGCGGAGTCCAACTCCAACCACTGAGGAATCTCGCGACGCTTCACAGCCTCGAGGGCACCGCCAATTCGAGCTACGCCTTTGCTTTTCTCTCTCACTTCGACCACGTCTCCCTTACCTACTAGGAAAGAGGGGACGTCCACTCTTCTACCATTCACTGTGAAGTGACCATGGCGGACGAGATGACGGGCTTCATTGCGGGAATTAGCAAATCCAGAACGATAGGCGACATTGTCAAGCCTTCTCTCAAGCATAGACAGGAGATTCGATCCTGTAACGCCCTTCATTCGCTCGGCCTTTTCAAAAAGATTTCTGAATTGACCTTCTAGCATTCCGTAAATTCGCTTAATTTTTTGCTTCTCTCGAAGCTGCAAACCGTACTCAGAAAACTTAATACGGCCCTGGCCGTGCTGTCCCGGCGGATAGCCACGTCGTTCAAACGAACATTTTTCCGTGTAACAACGATCGCCCTTCAGAAACAATTTCTGATTTTCACGTCGGCAAAGCCGGCAAACTGAACCTATACAACGAGCCATAAACTAAACTCTCCTTCGCTTCGGTGGGCGGCAGCCGTTATGAGGGATAGGAGTGACATCTTCGATAAAGTTCACTCTCAAACCCACTGATGCCAAAGCCCGCAGGGCAGACTCTCGTCCGGCGCCAGGCCCGCTCACAAATACTTGAACGTTTCGCATTCCATTTTCTACCGCTTTTCGGCCAGCGTCCTCTGCTGCAACCTGAGCTGCGAATGGCGTATTTTTTCGGGAGCCCCGAAAACCTTTGCCACCGGCGCTCGACCAGCAAATAGCGTTACCCATAGCGTCAGTAATGGTCACGATTGTGTTATTGAAAGAAGAAAGAATGTAGACGTTCCCGTTTGAAACGTTTTTCTTACCCTTTTTAACTTTCTTAACCACTCCCTCTCCTGATGCAGGAGAAGCAACGGCTTCTTTCTTTTGTTCTACTTTTTCAGCTTTTTGATCAGACATATTCACCTACTACTTCATCGCCTTAACAGACTTCTTACCTGCAATGGCTACCGCAGGGCCCTTTCGAGTGCGAGCATTGGAGTGAGTTCGCTGACCTCTGACAGGCAAGCCTCTTCGGTGTCTCACACCACGGTAACAACCTAGATCGACGAGACGCTTAATATTCAAACTAACCTCGCGTCGAAGATCACCTTCCACCTGACGAGTTCGATCGATAATTTCTCGAACTTTTGCCACCTCAGCTTCGGTCAAAACATCTGACTTCTTGCTCAGGTCGATATTTGCCTCGGCTAAAATTTTTCGTGCAGTCGGCTTACCAATACCAAAGATATAGGTCAAAGCCACTTCCATCCGCTTATTGCGTGGGAGATCAACTCCCGCGATACGAGCCACGTTGCTACCTTCCTTTCAATACTCTACTCTGAATTTAACCCTGTCTTTGCTTGTGGCGCGGATTTTCGCAAATCACACGGACCACGCCCTTTCGACGGATCACCTTACACTTGTCACAAACTTTTTTTACTGACGCACGGACTTTCATAAAATCTCCACTTAACTCTGAACTATTTTACCCGGTATGTAATCCGACCTCGAGTCAGATCATATGGAGACATTTCAACCGTGACCTTGTCTCCTGGAAGAATCTTAATGTAATTCATCCTCATTTTCCCCGAAATGTGAGCTAGAATCTTGTGCCCATTGGGCAACTCAACTCTAAACATCGCGTTTGGAAGAGGCTCAAGGACTGTACCTTCTACCTGAATCGCATCGTCTTTCGCCATAGTGTCGAACTACCTTCTTTGCTCACTCTTCATTTGGGTGTCTTGAGATTCTCGCCACCCCTCTGCTGACAGTCTACCTGCCATCAAAGTACAGTTAAAATTTCCGGTCCCGATGGTGTAATCGCTACCGTGTGCTCAAAGTGAGCTGATAGCGACCGATCCACCGTAACGGCAGTCCACCCGTCAGCGAGAACCTTCACCGCAGCTCCTCCGATGTTAATCATTGGCTCGATCGCTAGGACCATTCCAACCTTAAGCAGCAGACCTTTTCCCTTGGCTCCGTAGTTTGGTACCTGCGGGTCCTCATGAAGGGCCCTACCGATCCCATGACCAACGAACTCCCTTACCACGCCGTACCCAAACTGTTCAACATAATTTTGCACAGCGTGCCCAATATCAAAGACGCGATTGCCTTCTCGGCACTGCTCGATCCCTCGATAAAGACCTTCCTTTGTCACTTCGATCAGCTTCTTCGCCTCCGCAGAAACATTTCCAACTGGAACCGTACGAGCCGAATCACCGAACCAACCCTCAAAGCTCACACCAAAGTCAAGCCCAACAATATCTCCTTCGTTGAGCACTTTCTTTCGGCTTGGGATCCCGTGAACTACCTCATCATTGACAGAAATGCAAACAGTAGCTGGAAAACCATGATAACCCTTGAACGCGGGCGCTACGTTAAGCTCCTTGCAGCGAGATTCTGCATACCGATCAAGGTCCCAGGTTGTAATTCCAGGCTTAACCATTTGGCACATTTCGTCCAAGATCTGGGCTACCGCCACGCCAGCTTTCCGCATTGACTTAAGTTCACGGTCAGATTTAATTGAAACCATTTAAAAACCTACTCTCAATTTAAACTCTGATTCAGAGCCTCAGCTACTGCTGAAGGACTTACGCGGGCATCTAGACTAACTAGTTTCTTTTGTCCACGATAGAACCCGACCAATGGTTCAGTTTGCTGATGATACACCCCTAGGCGCCTTCGGATGACGTCAGGCTGGTCATCAGAGCGCTGCAATAACCTCCCGTGACACTGGTCACAAACTTGGTCCTGCCGCGGCATAGAGTGCAGCAGGTGGTACATCGAAGAGCACTTCTCGCAGGTTCTGCGCCCAGACAGCCTCTCGATCAACTCAGGATCAGAGATCTCGAACAAAACTACTTGGTCTAGTCTCCGCCCCTGACGCCCGAGCATCCGGTCTAGTTCTTCAGCCTGCGCCACATTCCGCGGAAAACCATCTAGAATGAATCCCTGAGTGCAATCTTTTTCCTTGATTCGCTCTTCGATTAAACCAATCACAACCTCATCAGGAACAAGAGCCCCTTGATCCATGTAGGTCTTAGCCCTCTCGCCCAGACTTGTGCCACGAGCAATTGCTGAACGAAGCATATCACCGGTAGAGAGCTGCGGCCAACCGTGTTCGGCGCTCAACTTCTTAGCTTGGGTGCCCTTACCCGATCCGGGGGGCCCCAGTAATAAGAGTATCATGTGTAGGCGGCCCGCCCCTTTACACGAGTATGCTTCATAAAGCCCTCGTAATTTCGGGTCAGAAGAAAAGTTTCAATCTGCGCAACGGTATCGAGCGCAACGCCCACGAGAATCAGTACACTCGTCCCACCAAAATAAAATGGGACCTTGAGAGTTTGAGTGAAAAAAGTAGGAAGGACACAGATGAGGGAAATATAAACGGCCCCGCCCAGGGTCAATCGCGATAAGACGTAATCAATATACTCCGCGGTCGGGGCACCGGGACGAATCCCCGGAATAAAGCCGCCGTACTTTTTCAGATTATCGGCCACGTCTTCTGTCTTAAACGTAACGGCAGTATAAAAATACGAGAAAAAGACAATCAAACCGACGAAAAGAACATTATAAAGCATGCCGCCCGGCTGAAGCAAAGATGTGAAACGTTGGACTTTCTCAGAGGGGAAGAAAGTGGCTACGGTAGCTGGAAACATGATCAAGGAGGAAGCAAAAATCGGCGGGATCACCCCAGATGTGTTCACCTTCAGCGGCAAATTGCTGTTCTGCCCGCCGTAAACCTTACGCCCAACAATCCTCTTAGCATACTGAATTGGAATACGGCGTGCACCGCGCTCCACGAAAATAATACTAAAAAAGGTCGCTACGATCACAAACAAAACTAAGACAATTTTGAAAAAGCTCAGCTCGCCGGACCGGTACAAACTCCAGGTACTACCAATACCCTGCGGAATACGAGCTGCGATGCCTGCGTAGATTAACAGCGAGATCCCGTTTCCAATCCCCCGCTCGGAGATTTGCTCGCCGACCCACATCAAGAAGACGGTACCGGCTGTTAAAGTACAAGTCGTTAGAAGTCTGAACCCTAAGCCAGCATGAAGCACAACCGGCGGATTACTATAGTGTTCCAGTCCCGTTGCAATCCCGTACCCTTGAACTAAACAAAGCAACACGGTCCCATACCGAGTGTATTGGGTGATTTTCTTCCGACCCTGGTCGCCCTCTTTCTGCAAATCATGCAAGTAGGGCCACACCACGGTCAGGAGCTGAAAAATGATCGAGCTGCTAATATAGGGCATGACTCCGAGAGCGAGAATACTAAACCTCTCGAGGGCGCCACCGCTGAAGAGATTAAACCACCCAAAGATGGTTCCCTTCATATTCGCAAAAACCTGCTGAAGCGCTGCCGAATCAACTCCTGGGGTCGGAATATGAATTCCAATCCTGTACACCGCTAACATCACCAGCGTAAACAGAATGCGTTTTCGAAGTTCCGGAATCTTTACCAACCCATCAGCACCCGACATATGCACCTTCTATAGCTGTATTGCGATGAACTCGACCCTCGTTCAGCTCAGAGTCAACTAAGACTGAATTCCGGCCACTTTTGTTGCTTTTTTGCTTGCTTTTCCTGGAATCGGAAGCAATTCGACCTGGCCGCCGGCCTTAAGAATCTTTTCCTGAGCAGAGGCACTAATCTTATGCGCCTTCACGTGAAAAGCCTTGGTCAACTCGCCATTACCAAGAACAGCTAGACGGTCAAATCGACCCTTAATCTCTCGCGCCGCACCCAAAGACTCTAAAGAAATCTCTTTAAAGGTAGAGGCGTCCAGCTTATCTAAATCACTCAGATTCACAACCGCGATAGTCCTACGACCAGGATTTGTAAACCCTCGCTTAGGCACTCGGCGATAAAGAGGCATCTGCCCCCCTTCGAATCCAGGCCTAACACTGCCGCCAGAGCGGGCCAACTGACCCTTGTCCCCTTTACCAGCCGTTTGACCATGTCCCGAACCCGCGCCGCGCCCAAGCCTCTTTCGCTTGTGAGTTGCACCTAAGTGAGCCTTAATCGTATTCAACTTCAACATAACTTCACTGTCTCCAGATATAACGGGCTAAATCGCCCGAATTCCGCCTATCTCTATTTTTAACGACTCTCGCTTACGATTTCGACCAAGTGCAAAACCTTTTTGATCATCCCTCGTACCGAAGGCGTGTTCTCCAAAGTTCGTACCTGCTCGCGTCGCTTCAAACCCAGGCCGTTAACGGTTGCCCGATGGTCAGGGTTACAAGCGATGGTTCCCTTTACTAAGCGTATCGTTATTGTCTTCTTTGCTGCGGCTGCCATAACTCTATACTCCTTGAAATCTAGATCCGAGATACCCGTAGTCTTACAGGATTTCCCCGACGGTTTTACCGCGAGCCTTAGCAATAGTACTAAAACTCCTTAACGTTCTCAAACCCTCAAGGGTGGCGCGAACCACGTTGTGAGGATTATCTCGGCGAATCGATTTAGTCAGAATGTTCTGCACGCCAGCAACTTCTAAAATCGCACGAACCGAAGAGCTCGCAATAATACCAGTTCCTTCGGGAGCTGGCTTCATCAGAACCTGGCTTGCACCGAATCGACCCACGACTTCATGAGGAATGGTATTGCCTTCCAAAGGAACTCGCATCAAATTCTTCTTAGCCTGTTTGCCGGCCTTCTTAATGGCTTCAGGAACTTCCCCAGCCTTACCTAGACCAACCCCTACCTGACCCTTTTTATCGCCCACGACCACGATTGCAGCAAAGCTGAAGCGACGACCGCCCTTTACAACTTTCGCGCACCGATTAATGTGAATGACCTTGTCTTCGAATTCAGAATCTTCATGATGCCGCACACCTTGTTGACCGACTGCCATAATCTCTCCTTGTCCGGAATATATCCGACTAGAACTTTAATCCACCTTCACGAGCCGCCTCAGCAACTGCCTTGATCTGCCCATGATACAGGTACCCGCTGCGGTCAAAAACAACCTGATCAATATTTTTCGCCAAAGCCCGCTTTGCAACCAAGTTCCCGAGAGCTTTTGCACCCTCAATGTTACCTCGGACCTTACCCTTAAGTTCTTCCTCTAAGCTTGAGACGGAAACCAGAGTGTGACCCTGAACATCATCAACCAACTGAATTGAAATGTTCCGGTTAGAACGAAACACAGAAAGCCTAGGCCTCTCAATGGTTCCTTCAATGCGAGAGCGAATTCGAAGCTTACGCTTAAATCGCACTACCTGCTTTTGACTCGTCTTTAGACGTATTTTAGTAGCCATAAATTAAAAAACCTCGTTTACTTCGCGCCAGCAGCCTTACCCTGCTTACGGATAATATGTTCGTCGGTGTACTTGATTCCCTTACCCTGATACGGCTCAGGCTCCTTGAAGGACCGAATCTTCGCCGCCACCATACCTACTAACATTTTATCAGCTCCACTCACAACTATGTGGGTGTTACCTTCTACTTTGGCAGCAATACCTGTCGGCAGCTCAAAATCGATTGGATGAGAATAACCGATGGTCAGCGATAACACTGAACCCTTCACGGCAGCGCGGTATCCAACACCAACAATATCTAAATCCCTGGTAAACCCGGTATGGGTCCCATGAACCATATTGTGAATCAAGGTCCGAGACAAGCCATGCAAAGCCGGCGCATTATTTGCGGCGGCTAGATCGCCACTTACAATCACGGAGCCGTCTTCAATCTTCGCTAAGACGCCTTTAGGTAATTGATGAGAAAGTTTGCCCTTCGGCCCTTCCACCTTTACCAAGCCATCTTTAATGTCGACCTTTACGCCCGCAAGAATCTTAACTGGAACTTTCCCTACTCGAGACATAGATCACCAAACCTCACAAAGAATTTCGCCGCCAATTTTTTGGACGCGAGCCTTGTGGCCCGTGGTCACACCCTTCGAAGTCGAAACAATAGCTACACCAGCTCCTCCGAGCGGACGAGGCATTTCTTCATAGCCGCTGTAGCGTCTGAGACCAGGACGGCTGATTCTTCGAATTCCCTGAATTACGCTCGAGCCATCTTCGGAATACTTTAAGTAAACCTTAATGACAGGGCGACCTTCTTCTCTCATCAGCCTGAAATTCTTAATATAACCTTCTTCTTTCAACACTCGAACGACATTAGCCTTCAAACGCGAGGCAGGAACCTCAAGTTTTTCGTGCTTTTCTTTCGTAGCATTGCGAATTCTGGTCAACAAATCTGCAATTGGGTCAGTCATACTCATAAATTATCAATCCTCTCGCCGACTACCAGCTCGACTTGGTCACACCAGGCAGGTGCCCCTTTAGTGCAAGACCCCTGAAACAGAGACGGCACATATTGAATTTTCTCATATAAGCTCTGGGACGGCCACAGAGCGGGCAGCGATTTCTCACTCGCGTGCTAAATTTTAGCGTTTTGCCAATTTTTTCCAGCTTACACTTTTTAGACAAGATCGGTCTCCTTTTCTACTTTCGGAAAGGCATTCCAAGCTCTGCCAGTAATGCACGAGCATGCTCGTTAGACGTTGCACTGGTGGTAATAGTAACAGTCATACCTCTGATTTTATCCACCTTGTCGTAATTGATCTCTGGGAAGATGATCTGTTCACGAATTCCCAAAGAGTAATTACCTCTGCCGTCAAACCCCTTACTATTAACGCCTTTAAAATCCCTCACGCGAGGTAAAGCAACGTTCATCAATCGATCTAGAAACTCATACATTCTAGCTCTTCTTAACGTCACCATCACGCCTACTGGATTACCAGCACGCACCTTAAAAGCCGCAATCGCCTTCCTGGCCCGAGTGAGCACAGGCTTTTGACCAGTAATGGCTAAAATTTCTTCAAACGTTCCATCCAAAACCTTCGGATTTCCCGCTGCATCTTTAACCGCACAGTTCACGACAACCTTAGTTAACCGAGGGACCTGCATCGAGTTCTTATACTGGAACTCCTTCATAAGAGCCGGAACGGCCTTCTTATTGTAGACATCCTTCAAGCGAGGGGTTTTAGTAGGAGAGGCCTTAGTCTCCCCTGGTGCAGCAATCTTCACGCTGGAAGCAGCTGCATCTTCTTTCGCTTTTTTGGCTCTAGAGCGCGCCGCATCGGCGGCCGCTTTTTTGGCCTCAGTCCTAGCCTTAGCTGCATCCTTCTCTACGTCGGCTGCACCCTCGGCTTTTTTGGTCTCATTATCATCTTTAGCTGCTACCACAATTTCCTCCTAGTCTGAATCACGCTACATCTAAATCTTCGCCGCAGCGCTTACAGACTCTGACTTTCTTCTGTACAATTTTCTCTTTAGCATCCGCCAAAGCCTTATGACCATGCCGAACACCGCGATTACACTTAGGGCATAGAATTAAAACATTCGAGTACTGGAGGGGCTGTTCCTTCTCCACGATGCCACCAGCCTTGGAAGCCGTTGGACGACTGTGCCTCTTAACTCGATTCAAACTCTCTACCACAACCCGACCATCTCGAGCATCTACGCTCAAGATTTTACCTGTCTTGCCCTTTTCACGACCCGCGATTACCTCGACCATGTCGTTCTTACGGAGCGAAAACTTCTTCTTCTCAACATTCATCATAAATCCTCACAACACTTCTGGAGCCAAGGAAATGATCTTGGTAAACGCCCTTGCACGCAGTTCGCGAGCTACGGGCCCAAAGATACGTGTTCCGATCGGCTCATTCTGAGCATTGATCAAAACAGCCGAATTCTTATCAAAGCGGACATACGTTCCGTCTTGACGATTCACTTCTTTTCTAGTCCGAACGATCACAGCCTTAAGAATCTCGCCCTTTTTTACCTTGGCATTCGGAGCGGCATCCTTAACCGTGACAACGATCACATCGCCCAACGAAGCGTACTTTCTTCTTGTACCTCCGAGGACCTTAATACACATAACCGACTTGGCCCCGGAATTATCTGCAACGTCCAATCGAGTCCGCATTTGAATCATAAACTTCTCCTAAGTACAAAACTAAACATTCGCCTCAGGCGCCTGCCCTGCACGTCGGATGATCGACTGCAATACCCAGCGCTTTTCCTTACTCAAGGGACGAGATTCGATCAATGTCACACGATCGCCGATCTTAGCCTCGTTCGTTTCATCGTGCGCCTTGTATCGTCGGGAACGCTCTACGTACTTTTTGTACAGAGAATGTTTTACCTGCCGATCCACCTTTACGACGATGGTTTTCTGCATCTTGTCACTTACAACCGTCCCGACTACAGCCCTACGCCTCTGAAGCGGGTTTCGAACCACTTCAGACACTGGACTCGCCACGGACTTATTTTCGTTTTTTTCAACTGTCATATTCTATTTCCTCGCGCGTTCCAATCAACCCTGCGCCGAACTGCCTTCCCCTTGGATCATCTTCATCCGAGCTAGGCTCTTCCGAAGCCGCCAAATTGAAGCGGTGTCCGTCAATTGACCGGTCGCCTTTTTCATGCGAACGTCGAAAAGCTGGCGCTCTGTTTCCTTCAGCTTCATTACCAGCTCATCCTTCGTCAAACTCTTCAGCTCTTTAAAATGCTTAGTACTCACAATATCTCCTTATCAGACCGCACGACTTGTCTTGGAAACCGCGGCAGCCTTCTTCTCAGCCTTTGCCTTGCGGGCAGTTTCCAATTGCGCTTTAGCTAAAGCCTCAGTCGCTTTGCTGATTGGTTTGCAGTGGAGCGGAAGCTTGTTGTTAGCCAAACGCAAAGCTTCAAAAGCTTCGCTCTTCGGGATCCCATCCATTTCGAAGATGACCCGACCAGGCTTAATAACTGCTGCCCACTCTTCCACGTTCCCTTTACCAGACCCCATTCGGGTCTCGGCTGCCTTCTTGGTGATCGGCTTATCAGGAAAAACCCGAATCCAAATCTTACCACCGCGCTTTACGTAACGAGTCATCGCTACGCGGGAAGCTTCGATCTGCCTCGAAGTGATTCTTCCACACTCCGCGGCCTGCAATCCAAACTCACCAAAAAACAAGGTGCCGCCACGGTCTGCTTTGCCGCGCATTTTACCTTTTTGAACTTTACGCCATTTGACTCTTTTAGGTGCTAACATAAATCAACCTCATGCCCCCTGTTTCGCAGCCTTGGCTTCAATGGCTGCCTGTTTCTTAAGAGTCTGGGTTTCACCGTGGTAAACCCAAGCTTTAACGCCAATCACGCCGTAGGTCGTCCGTGCTTCGGCAGTACCGTAATCAATATTCGCGCGAAGCGTATGAAGAGGGACGCTATCTTCGCTGTACCATTCAGTTCGGGCGATTTCGGCACCGCCCAGACGTCCAGATACCCGAATTTTGATTCCCTTAATTCCCTGCTTGAATGCCGCGGTCATGCACTTTTTCATGGCTCGTCGAAAAGCTACACGCTTTTCAAGCTGAGATGCCACGTTCTCTGCAATCAAGGTTGCATTAGCTTCAGGCTTTTTCACTTCAATGATATTCAGAAAAATTTCATTGCGGGACATCTTCTGAACGTCGCCTTTGAGAGACTCAACGCCAGCACCTTTTTTACCGATCACAATCCCCGGACGGGCAGTGTGAACGTTAATCTTTACCTTATTTGCAGCTCGCTCAATCTCAATCCTGGCAATCCCAGCACCCTGCAACTTAGACTTAAGATGACGTCGCAACTTAATGTCTTCGTGAAGCAATCGACTGTAATCCTTCTTAGCAAACCAACGGCTCTCCCAAGTTTGGGTGATCCCTAAGCGAAATCCTACTGGATGAACTTTTTGACCCATAGTCTCCTCATTACCGCTCTGCGAGCGTAACGCTCACGTGACTGGTTTTCTTGTTGATCCGAAATGCAGACCCTTTTGCCCTCGGCCGAAACCGCTTCAAAGTGGTGCCCTGCCCCACTAGAATGGTCTTCACGAAGAGAGTGTCCACATCTACAGTTCCTTTTTGATCTGCATTGTTCACCGCGCTTTTCAGCAAAGTGTACAAAATATGGGCAGTCCGCTTTCTTGGCGAAAACTGAAGGTAGGTCAACGCGTCGTTGATTGCCTTTCCTCGAACTTCATCCGCTAACAACCCCATTTTTCTAGGGGTAATTCGCACAAAACTTACTTTAGCATTCACTTCCATGACTAATTCCTCACTCAAGCCTTCGCCGAAGCGCCAGCCGCTGCCGGTTTAGGTGCTCCACCACCCGCAGCCTCTGCCCCAGCCTTCTTCTCAGATGGGGTATGACCGTGGAAAGTTCTGGTAGCTGCGAATTCACCTAACTTGTGACCGACCATATTCTCAGTGACATATACAGGAACAAACTTTTTCCCATTATGAACTGCGAAGGTCAAACCCACGAAATCAGGCAGAACTGTTGACCGACGAGACCAAGTCTTAATTACCTTACGATCTTGGCTCTGGCGGGCAGTCTGCACCTTTTTCAAAAGATGATCATCACAAAAAGGGCCTTTTTTAATTGAACGGGCCACGATTCACTCTCCTTACCGTCGATGTTTCACGATAAAAGCGTCGGTGCGCTTATTGTTACGAGTTTTATAACCTTTAGTAGGTACGCCCCATGGGGTGCGCGGATGCCCACCACCAGAAGACTTACCCTCACCGCCCCCGTGCGGATGGTCGATTGGATTCATCGAGACACCTCGGTTGGTAGGCCTAACACCTAACCATCGATTCCTGCCCGCCTTACCGATCGTGATATTCTCATGTTCGGTATTAGAGAGCTGACCAATGGAGGCGCGACAGCGAGAGTGAATTAAGCGAATCTCACCACTAGGCATCTTTACCTGGCAGTACTCCCCTTCTTTCGCCATCAATTGAGCAAACCCACCTGCGGATCGACTCAATTTACCGCCCTGACCTGGCACCATTTCGATGTTGTGAATCAGAGTGCCCACAGGAATAGAAATTAAAGCAAGGTTATTACCTGGCTTAATGTCTGCCTGATCGCTCGAAAGAACCGGGTCGCCGACCTTAAGATTCAAGGGAGCCAGAATGTATCTCTTCTCACCATCTGCATAGTTTAGCAGAGCAATGTAAGCGGTTCTGTTTGGGTCGTACTCAAGAGATGCGACCACAGCAGGAATCTCGCGCTTATCACGACGGAAGTCGATCATCCGGTACTTTTTCTTATGACCGCCGCCAATGTGACGAACTGTCATTTTACCCAGCTGATTTCGTCCGCCAGTCTTATTCAGAGCTACGGTGAGCTTCCGAGGCTTACGAGGTTGTTCCTTCTTCGGTGTAAGAACGGAGAAGTCTGCAACATTTTTGTAGCGCAGAGATGGTGTAATCGGTTTAAAGGATTTAATCGCCATAGATCAACTCACTTTGTCTGGAAGAAATCAATCTTCTGTCCTTCGGCTAAGGTAACCAGCGCCTTCTTCCAATTGGCCCTCTTGGTTTCGAAGCGACCAACGCGCTTCACCTTTCCGTGCATTACCATCGTTCGAACATTTCGAACCTGAACACTAAATAGGTTCTGAACGGCTTCCCTAATTTCCTGCTTATTGGCTTTCATAGAAACTTCAAAAGCATATTTACCGCCGAGCTCGGCAAGTGCAGTGCTTTTTTCGCTTATGATTGGCCTACGAATTACTTCATACAGCGTACGCATTCATTACCTCAATTTAACTCGATGTTGCGAGCCGGCTCTCGACAGCTTCTACCGCACGTTTCGTTAAAACGATCCAGTCATTTCTAATGACGTCATAGACATTCAGTCCTTCAGTGCGAAGTACCTTAACTCTAGGTAGATTTCTCCCTGAAAGCTCTAAATTCCGGTTCAGATCATCCACAATTAGAACCTGCTCAACCTGAAGCTTTTCCTTCAGAAGCACATCCAAAACCTGAGTTTTGATTGAGTCCAATTTGAACTCATCGACAACCAGGAGACGGCTTGCCTTCACCCGATCCGAAAGAGCAGATCGAAGCGCGCCTCGAACCATCTCTTTTGGAGTTGCTTGTGCGTAGGACCTCGGCTGAGGTCCAAAATTTTGTCCCCCGCCTGGCTGAAGTGGAGAACGGATAGAACCCTGTCTAGCATTCCCTGTTCCCTTTTGCTTGAAAGGCTTTCTTCCGCCACCGCGAACTTCACTCTTGGTCTTGGTCTTCGCAGTTCCCTGACGTCGACCAGCCAACTGTGCCTTCAGAACCTGATGTACCAAAGGCACATTCACGTCTACTGCAAACACGTCGTCGCGGAGCTCTATTGTTCCGATTTTCTTCTTCTCTTGATTTAATAATTCTAGTGTCGGCATATTTTACCCTGAGTTCTTCACAGTGCGACGAATCGTCACGATTCCACTCTTAGGCCCCGGAACGCTTCCGTGAACCAAAAGCAACTGATTTTCTAAATCAACACGAATTACCTTCACATTCTGAACAGTCACTCGCTCGTTGCCCATTTGGCCGGGCATTTTTTTATTCTTAAAACACTTTGCTGGATCGGCTCGGTTACCAATCGATCCCAATGAACGATGAGAGAGGGATGCGCCGTGGGTCTTATAACCTCCGGACATGTGGAACCGCTTCATTCCACCCTGAAAACCTTTTCCCTTGCTCACTGCCATTAAATCAACGCAGTCGCCTTCCTTAATAAATTCGGCAGAAAGTACTTTTCCGACAGCTAAACCACCGAGAGTTTCGCCTTCCGGAATTCTAAACTCCTGATAATGGTAAAAACCAGACACGCCTACAGACTTTGCGTGACCCTTCTCAGGCAAGGAAGACGAATTGGCTTTCTTTTCTAGAAACCCAATCTGAATTGCTTGATAGCCGTTTTTTTCCTTAGTCTTAACTTGGGTAATTACTGCTGGCTTCAGATCGATCACAGTCACAGCAACTGAATCGCCTCGTTCGGTATAAACCTGAGTCATCCCAGCTTTAATACCTAAAATTCCGCCCTTACCCTGCGTTAGACCAACGCGCTCTAGGGAGGACAAATCCTTAGATGCACTAGCCGCTACAGATGAAGATACACCTGTCTGTGCTTCTGGCTGTTGTTCCATAATTTCACTCCAAGACGACTTCCGTCTTTCGTATTTTCGCTTTTCACGATTCCATCATCACAGCATCACCGGGAAGCCGCCTAATCAGGCCGCCGGATGCTTTCATGTGATAGTCGCCGAGCTCTTCGACTTTCTAGTTGGGATTACTTATTCAGCAATGCAACCAGAAGTATCGAATCACTCCAATGATCTTGTTCGCGCTTCCTGCGCAAGCCTGCTAGGCTTTAACACTAAAAAACTAGGTCTTACTAGGACTTAATTTCTACGTCAACACCAGCAGAAAGATCGAGCTTCATTAAGGAGTCAACAGTTTGTTGAGTTGGCTCCAAAATATCCAATAACCGTTTATGAGTTCTTACTTCGAACTGTTCGCGGGATTTCTTGTCTACATGAGGAGACCGCAAAACGCAATACTTATTAATTACCGTAGGCAAAGGAATCGGGCCCCTCACGGTAGCTCCGGTTCTTTTCGCTGTATTTACGATTTCCCACACAGATTGATCCAGAACGCGATGATCAAATGCCTTTAGTTTAATTCGAATTTTATGTTCCATTTTTACTCCACATCCAGGGTTTTATGCTCAGCAGTTCCCTTGCCTGGGATGTGTACCTAGGCAAGCAATCTTGTCTGAACTCTTCCAAAGGGCGTGACAGTAAAATAAGCGTTCACTTTATTCAAGATAATTGTCGCACCCCCAAGCACAATTTCAGAAGGATTCTGCGCAGACATTCGAGATATGGGGCAAACTCTCTATTTAACGTTGAAGCCTCGGCACTCATACCGAGGCTTCGCAACTTAATAAATCAAGATAAGAGCCTTCCTTAGATCACTCTCCTGAAGGCTCTGCTGCAATGGGCATACTGTCTTGCGATTCTCCCATGCTCCCACCAGCGGTTCCAGACTGTTGCCTCTTTTGGGGGACAGGCTTACTCACTTCAGCCTCGGTTCCACCACTCGACGGCGTGGTCGTCTCGGTTGCTCCAGTCATTGAACTCGATGGGCGAGAGGCCGCCGAACTTGGGCGCTGAGGAACAGCGGACGGCTTGACTTCTGGCGCGCTCCTCTCACTTCCCATCATCCCAGGGGCGTCGCCACCTGAAGAATCAGCCATCGCGACTGACGTTAAAACTAAAACAGACAGAGCCATTAAAACACCCAGCCTTAGATCTTTCATAGGGGAGTTCCTTTCAGATAATTTGAATCCTTAGGTTTCCACTCCCCGCTTGCAACCAGCGAACCAGCTGCGCGTGTCAGAGGCGTTCGGGTAGACCTTAAAACGATCGACTTAGCCTTGGTAAGCTTAAACGATAATACCAGCTCTAATTTTGATTTCTTGTTCGATTTGTGGAGGCACAGGCTCATAATGAGCAAACTCCATCGAGTAAGTTGCGCGACCCTGAGAGGAAGACCGCAGAGCGGTCGAGTACCCAAACATCGTAGCCAAAGGCACCTCAGCCTTAATCACCTGAAGACCATGACGCACTGTCATGTTAATAATTTTTCCACGGCGACTATTGAGATCACCAATAACACCACCCATATAGTCATCTGGACAAACAATCTCGCAAGACATGACGGGCTCAAGAATCTGCGGCTTAGCGGCGAGGGCCGCATCTTTGAATGCCATAGAGGCTGCAATTTTGAATGCGACCTCGGTCGAGTCAGTTTCATGAAAAGATCCATCCAAAAGAGTTGCCTTAATGTCGGTCGCAGGATAGCCGGCGATCACTCCTCCCAACATAGCCTCTTGGATTCCCTTATCAATTGCGGGTATAAATTCTTTTGGAATTGCCCCAGTCCTAACGGAATTAAGAAATAAAAAACCAGAACCTTTAGCCAATGGCTCCAACCGGATCACACAATGGCCGTACTGTCCCCTTCCACCTGACTGACGGACAAACTTGCCTTCGGCCTGAGCAACCTGGGAGATAGTCTCTTTGTAAGAGACCTGAGGTTGCCCCACATTTCCCTCAACCTTGAACTCGCGGCGCATGCGATCCACAATAATTTCCAAATGAAGCTCGCCCATGCCGCTAATCAACGTTTGACCAGTATCTTCTTGGGTAACCACTCGAAAGGAGGGATCTTCCATCGCTAACTTCTGAAGTGCGTTCGCTAGCTTCTCTTCATCGGCCTTTGTTTTCGGCTCAATAGCGATTGAAATCACTGGCTCGGGGAACTCCATTTTCTCGAGCAAAATAGGATGAGCTTCCTGACAAAGAGTATCACCTGTTGTCGTAAACCGAAGTCCCACAGCGGCTGCAATATCCCCAGCCCTCACTTCTGAAATATCTTCTCGCTTATTGGCGTGCATCTGAAGGAGTCGCCCGAGACGTTCACGCTTTCCCTTTGCAGGATTATAAACCATCACGCCCGACTGAACCTGCCCCGAATAAACCCGAAAGTAGGTCAACTGCCCAACAAAGGGATCATTAATAATTTTGAATGCTAACGCAGAAAAAGGTTCATCGAAATCGCACTTTCGAGTCAAAACTTGCGACTCATTCTCGGGATTTTTTCCCTCAACCGGCGGCTTATCGAGAGGAGAAGGCAAATAGTCAATGATGGCGTCAAGCATAGGCTGCACGCCTTTATTCTTAAAGCTCGCACCACAAGTCACTGGAACTAGCTTCATCGTCAAACAACCCTTGCGGAGTGCGCTCCGAAGATCGTTGGCTCCAATCGTCTGCCCGCTCAAATACTGATCGGTCAGGGTCTCGTCGCATTCAGCTGCCGCTTCAACCAACTTCTCCCGAAAACTCTGAGCCTCCTCGGCCAGCTCCTCCGGTATGTCAACTTGTTCAAATTTAGCGCCCTGATCTTCAGAGCGCCATCGGAGCGCTTTCATCTCGATCAGATCAACAACACCCTGAAAGGTTTCTTCTCGACCCCAGGGAATCTGAATCGCAACTGGATTCGCCTTGAGCAGCTCCCTCACTTGGCGCAAAACTTCGAAGTAGTCCGCGCCAACACGGTCCATTTTATTAACGAAGGCAATTCTGGGGACATGATAACGATCAGCTTGGCGCCAAACGGTCTCAGACTGAGGCTCAACTCCACCTACAGCACAAAACACAGCGACCGCCCCGTCTAGAACACGCAGCGAACGCTCCACCTCAATAGTGAAATCGACGTGACCAGGGGTATCAATAATATTGATTCGATGATCTTTCCAAAAAGAGGTCGTTGCAGCAGAAGTGATCGTAATGCCACGCTCCTGCTCTTGCGGCATCCAGTCCATCACTGTAGTTCCTTCGTGAACCTCTCCCAGCTTGTGGGTTTTTCCAGTGTAGTAAAGAATACGCTCAGTAGTCGTGGTCTTACCGGCATCAATGTGAGCCATGATGCCGATATTTCGAGTCTTTTTAAGCTGCTCTATCACCATCTATAATGGGCAAATGCCTTATTGGCTTCAGCCATTTTATGGACGTCTTCTCGCTTTTTCATTGCACCGCCACGGCCGTTAGCTGCTTCAATCATTTCGGCAGCTAAGCGCTCCGCCATAGAGTGCTCAGGACGAGAGCGGGCAGAGTCAATCAACCAACGAGAAGCTAAAGACTGACGACGAGCAGGCTTCACTTCAACAGGAACCTGGTACGTAGCGCCGCCGACACGTCGGGACTTCACTTCCAACAATGGCTTCACATTTTCCAAGGCCTTCTTGAACAGCTTTAAGCCATCTTCGCCAGTTCGGGTTTGCATTACGTCGACGCAGCCGTAGAAAATACTTTCAGCCGTAGACTTTTTACCCTCTTGAAGCAAACTGCTCACAAATTTAGCAACAACTACGTCGTTAAACTTAGGATCAGGGAGGATTTCACGTTTTCTAACAAATTTCTTTCGGCCCATTTGAATTTTTCCTTAATCTACTTAAAAAATGCTCTCAATTACTTGGCTGCTGGAGCTGCGCCTGCCACAACTTTTTTAGCGCCGTATTTTGAGCGGCTCTGCTTGCGGTTAGCGACGCCTTGAGCATCTAGAGTTCCGCGAACGGTGTGATAGCGAACCCCTGGAAGGTCCTTGACTCGTCCGCCACGAATCAAAACAATGGAGTGTTCCTGCAGATTGTGTCCAATTCCTGGAATGTAGGAAGTCACTTCGTACCCATTGGTCAATCGAACACGGCATACCTTCCGCAGTGCCGAATTTGGCTTCTTGGGGGTTGTGGTATAAACACGTGTGCAAACGCCGCGGCGCTGTGGGCAACTCTCAAGCGCAGGAGATTTAGTCTTCCAAAGCTTGTTGGTACGGCCCTTTCGAATGAGCTGGTTAATGGTGGGCATGAACTACTTTTCCTTTCCTATCGGCCTTTTCTGTCCGATCTCAAACAATCTTACGACCCGGTCTGATACTCCGGCTTATTTCTTAGGATTAAAAACTTTTGTATTCTCTAATCGATGAGAGTCCAAGAGTCAACCCTGAGACGCGAAGGACCATGAAAATAGACGAGCCTAGCAAGAGGGTCAAGGAAAATCTTGACAGATAGAGCCAACTCAGAGCCTCAACCTAGTGTTTTACAGCTCCAGGAATTTCAATTCGAGGCTCTTCGTGCGCCAATTCCGCAGGTGGCACAGTAGAAATCGGTAACTCTAGTCCTTTAGGCGCCAGAAAATCTTTCGGATTGGCTAGATCGAGAGCCAGTCTCAGAACTTCATCAGCGTGTTCGACCGGAACGATTTCCATCCCTGTTTTGATCTCCACTGGGACTTTCTTTAGGTCTGGTAAATTCCCCTTAGGGATGAGTACCGTTTTGATATTTCCAATTTTAGCAGCGAGAAGCTTTTCCTTAAGCCCCCCAATTGGCAGCACTCGCCCCCGCAAAGTGATTTCACCGGTCATCGCAACGTCTTTTTTAACTGGAACCTTTACCAAAGCGCTAGTGATCGCTGTGGCCATGGTAATCCCTGCGGACGGTCCATCTTTAGGCACCGCTCCTTCGGGAACGTGGAGATGAATATCGATGGCCTGGTAAAAATCCTTATCAAGACCCAACAAGGTCGCCCTAGAGCGGACGTAACTCATAGCAGTTGCTGCCGACTCCTGCATCACCTCGCCCAGCTTACCGGTAATTTTCACTTGGCCCTTACCAGGCACGACACTGACTTCAATCTGAAGCAAGTCCCCGCCAGCCTCAGTGTAGGCAAGACCATTGGTGAGACCGACTTCATTTTGCTCTTCAGCTTTACTAACTAAGTATCTCGGTGGTCCGAGCATCTCTTCCAGGTCAGCCTCGGTCACTCGAATTAAGTTATGAGTGACCGCAGCAGCAGACTCCTTCGCCTGAATCATGGACGAAGTCGCCTTGGCAGCAGCGGTTTTAGAGCGTGACTTGAGAGTAGGTAATGCCTGAGCCGAAGAAAGATCTACTGTGGCACCCAGATGCTTCTCCTCACGACTTTCAACGATCTTCTTAGCCACTTTACGGCAAACCGTGGCCACGAGTCGCTCTAGATTTCTTACCCCTGCTTCGCGAGTATAGCTGCGAATCATGCCACTAATGGCGTCATCTGCAATTTCAATATCGCGCCCAGTGAGGCCGTGAGCTTCCATTTGTTTCGAAACTAGATACTTCTTCACGATATTGAACTTTTCAACCTCGGTGTAGCCCGAGATTGAAATAACTTCCATACGATCGAGTAAGGGTTTCGGAATCGAGTGAAGCGAGTTAGCAGTTAAAATAAACATCACTTTCGAGAGGTCGTAATCGACCTCCAGATAATGATCCCCAAAGGCCACGTTCTGCTCGGGATCTAAAACCTCTAGAAGCGCGGAAGATGGGTCACCCCTAAAATCCATGCTCATTTTATCAACTTCATCAAAAAGGAACACTGGGTTAGAAGATCCAGCCTTTTTTAAAGACTGAATGACTTTACCAGGAAGAGCGCCCACGTAAGTCCTTCTATGCCCTCGAATTTCAGCCTCATCTCTGACTCCGCCCAAAGAACATCTGACAAACTTCTTATTGAGCGACTTAGCAATGGATTTAGCCAGCGAGGTTTTCCCTACACCTGGAGGACCCGCGAGACAAAGAATTTGCCCCTTAGAATTATCAGTTAAAACGCGCACGGCGAGATACTCCAAAATCCGCTCTTTCACCTCTTCTAAACCATAGTGATCCTCTTCAAGTACACTGTGAGCGACTTTGACGTCGTTTCGATCCTGAGTGTACTCGGCCCACGGAAGCGTAATCAGCCAATCAACGTAATTTCTCACCACGGTGGCTTCTGCGGACATAGGCGACATCATCTTGAGTTTTTTGAGCTCACGAGTGGCTTTATCTTTGGCCTCTTTACTCATGGGCTTGGAGCGAATTTGCTTTTCAATGGCTTGAAGCTCGGCTTTAAACTCATCTTTCTCGCCAAGTTCTTTTTGAATCGCCTGCATCTGCTCGTTGAGGTAGTACTCCTTCTGGGAGCGCTCCATCTGCTTTTTGACGCGGGAGCGAATCCGTCTTTCTACTTGAAGAATTTCAATCTCGCCCTGCATTAACTGGAGCAGCTTTTCCAATCTTTTGGTTGGGTCTTGGACTTCAAGAATTTCTTGCTTGTCTTCCAACTTGAGATTGAGATGAGCCACAATGAGGTCCGCCAATCGCGACGGGTCTTCAATGGTATTGACGCTCATCAACATTTCCGGAGGAATTCTCTTATTTAGCTTCACATAGCTTTCAAAAGTTCCCTTCAACGAGCGAACGAGCGCTTCTAGCTCCACCGTACTCTCGATCACATCGGCCAATTCCTCGACCTCGGCCTCAATCATGCGATCACCTTCATGATATTGAGTGATCCGGGCACGCCGCTTACCCTCGATTAGAACCTTTACCGTATTATCGGGTAAACGCAGAATTTGAAGAATCGTACCCAAAGTTCCCACTGTGAAAATATCCTTTTCGCCGGGACTCACGGTGGTTGCCTGTCGTTGAGCTACTAGAAAAAGCTCTACTTTCTTATTTACACACTCTTCTAGAGCGTTGATGGACTTTTCTCTTCCAACAAAAAGAGGGACCACCATATGTGGAAAGATAATCACGTCTCGGAGAGGGAGAAGCGGGACTTTCAGTTTAGCTGATTTTCTGTCCTTATCGTTTTTTGAATGACTCATGAGAGTTCCTCTCCTTGGTTTAGGTAAAGAATTGGCAGACAGAAACAGGTTATTTAGATCGGAAAATCGCTCAACAACCAAAACAATTTATTAGTACTTCAATTTAAAATCCCGATCAAGCACTCTCCGCATTAGTTGAAGTCACTGCAGTTTTAGAGGCTTCGGTCCCATCAGCAAGCAACATCACTGGCCGTTCGCCCTTCAGGACCATATTCTTGGTCACAATGCACTTCTTCACATTATTTTTTGCCGGCAAATCATACATGACTTCCAACATGGACTGCTCGAGAATAGCCCTTAGACCACGAGCTCCCGTACTTCGCTTAATCGCCTCCTGAGCAATCGCCTCCAAAGCATCCTCCTCAAACTCGAGAATGACGTCGTCGTACTCAAAAAGCTTAGAATACTGCTTAGTCAGCGCATTTTTCGGCTTGGTAAGGATCTCAATCAATGCCTTTTCATCTAATTCATCTAAGGTCGCGATGACTGGCAATCTCCCAATAAATTCAGGGATCAGCCCGAACTTAATCAAATCCTCTGGCTCAGCTTGAGCCATCAACTTGGAGACATTTTCATCGGCTTTCGATGTAATATTGGCCTGGAGCCCAAGACTCCGCTTGCCTTTGCGCATGGCAACGATTTTGTCGACCCCGACGAATGCGCCACCCACAATAAACAAGATATTTGAAGTATCAACCTGAACAAACTCTTGCTGAGGATGCTTGCGCCCACCCTTAGGGGGAACATTAGCAATCGTCCCTTCGATAATTTTCAAAAGAGCTTGCTGTACACCTTCCCCGCTCACATCTCGAGTGATCGAGGGATTCTCACTCTTTCTTGAAATCTTATCCACTTCATCAATATAAACGATACCCTTCTGGGCTCTTTCCACATTGTTGTCGCAGTTTTGTAGAAGATTTAAGATAATATTTTCTACATCTTCTCCAACATAACCTGCCTCAGTCAGGGTGGTTGCATCTGCCATGGCGAACGGAACGTTCAGTAATTTAGCTAAAGTCTGAGCTAACAGCGTCTTTCCTGAACCCGTGGGGCCGATCAGAAGAATGTTGCTTTTTTGAAGCTCAATTCCATCCTTACTCTCTTTACCCTTACGTTCAGTTTGATGATGAATCCTTTTATAGTGATTGTAGACGGCAACGGATAAAACCCGCTTTGCCCGCTCTTGGCCAATCACATACTGATCCAAAATCGTCTTAATTTCAGCAGGTTTTGGAATTGACTGTGACGACCGAGAAGGAGTGTCTTTTTGACCCTCTTCTGCAATAATATCATTACAAAGCTCAATGCATTCGTCGCAAATATAAACCGTTGGACCTGCAATTAGCTTTTTTACTTCTCTTTGATTCTTTCCACAGAATGAGCAACAAAGATTACCAAAACCATCGCCATATTTCTTTCCGTCCATAAACCTTCCTTACTCAACTCCTGGTCGTTAAATGGTTCACCGCTTCTCAACTGCGTTGTCAATCAGGCCGGCTCCGCGCTTCTCAACTACCTTATCAATCAGGCCGTAGGTGACCGCTTCCTTCGCAGATAAATAATTATCTCGGTCCGTATCTTTTTTAACTTGTTCAATATCTCTGCCTGAGTGCTCGGCTAAAATGCCGTTAAGACGCTCTTTCAGATAAAGGATTTCTCGGGCTTGGATCTCAATATCCGAAGCCTGTCCCTTTGCGCCCCCAAGGGGCTGATGAATCATAATCCGACTGTGAGGCAAACTAAATCGCTTGCCCCGCGCTCCAGCGGTCAAGAGCAAGGCACCCATGCTGGCAGCCATCCCGATACAATAGGTACAAACGTCCGACTTGATAAACTGCATGACATCATAAATACCTAACCCAGCATAAACTGACCCACCTGGTGAATTGATATAAAGATGAATGTCTTTATCAGGATCAGAGCTTTCCAAGAAAAACATTTGGGCTACTAAAAGATTAGTCACCACATCGTTTACTTCGGTGCCGAGAAAAATAATTCGATCGAGAAGCAACCTGGAATAAATGTCATACTGCCGCTCACCCCGGGGCGTCTGCTCCACTACAATCGGGTTTGGGATGTAGCCTGCTGGCCCTCCGCCTTCGAACGCGTTAGAGTCAAACCCAACCAAATCAGGGCGAACCAAACTCGAGGGAACTCTAGAATGAGATGATCTAATTAACATGTGATAAACCTCCAGGTGAATGCTTCTCTATTTCTAGTATACATACATGGAACCCATGTTGCTCTGCGCCAAAACATTTTTTTTTGCAATTTGCTATGGAACCCAATCTCAAAGTACACGGTTCTCCTTGCCTGTTGCCCAAAGACGCCTACTTAAAATGGAGCGCTTGCTCTGATTCAACCTGACACACAGGCTCAAAAGCACCTTATTCGGTAGTTCTTTGGTTTGCAATGACGTATCCATTCTAGGGCCCCCTAGAACGCCAGACGCCTAGGATCCCCAAGACTCAGGAACACTTCCCTCTACAAGATCTTCATGAATCTTCTCTAGGTAGGTGATCATAGCAGCCCTCAACTGATCCAGAGTCAGCTCGCCATAATTCTGTTCACTTTGATCAAGTATCTCACCTAACTCCGAGCGAATCAGTCCCTCTGGCATCCCACTCAGGGAAACCACCGTTTCAATCAGCTCTTCACCACACGGTTCACTTTTTTTATTGGAGACTTCCATTTCTCCCCCCTCTGAGTTTCCACTATAGAAACGTCTATTCTCGGACGGCAAGTTTATTTTCAAGCGTTAGGCCGTTTTTTTAAATTCCGACGATTTGAGAACTCGCTCCAAAACCTGATGCAAATGATTTGCAACCCCGGAATAGGTCGACTATAAAAACCTCATGTCAGTCAAAACCCCGCCTCCACCAACCATCTCAAGCAAGTCCCCTGAAGAGTCCTCAGTTACGATGACAGAAATCGTCTTACCGTCGGACACTAATGCGTTAGGGACAATCTTTGGTGGCAAAGTAATGAGCTGGATCGATATCGCGGGCGCTATTTCTGCAACTCGTCATTCGAGGCGCGCCGTCGTGACGGCGTCGATTGATGCGCTTCATTTTTTGGCACCGATTCGACTCGGTCACTTCGTGCACATTCGAGCCACAGTGAATTATGTCTCTCGCACATCCATGGAGGTTGGCGTTCGCGTTGACTCAGAGAACCCACTGACCGGAGAATTTACGCACACAGCTACTGCTTATACTACCTTTGTGGCACTTGATGACCACGGCAGACCAACGCAAGTTCCCACACTCAACCCACAGACTGCGAATGAAAAAAGAAGATTCGTTGCAGCACAAAAAAGACGCGAGTCAAGGGTACTCCTCGCAGAAGAAATCAAGAAAGCAGAAAAACAAGAGAACGAAACCCACAGG
Source organism: Bacteriovoracaceae bacterium (assembly GCA_947447665.1). GTDB lineage: Bacteria > Bdellovibrionota > UBA1018 > UBA1018 > UBA1018 > CAINWE01. The sequence continues at coordinate 325,261 of CANFJX010000001.1, forward strand.
GGATGACCACTGTCAGCCCTGATCAAGCCCCACTGGTATTAGCCTGAACCCAACTTTTCGCAAACCCAGGAAGAGCATGAGGATCTGTAAAAATCCAATCTACCCGCCCCAAGCTCTGCGAAGCGCCGGCCCCCAAATATTGTCCAAGATATTGAACCATCAAATCAGAGCCCTCTAAACAATCCGCGATCGCTTGGGCAGAATTCACCACTGACCATCCAGGCAGAGCTTTCTCGAATGCTTCATGAATCCAAGGATAATGGGTACATCCCAAGAGAGCAACTCCAGGTGGATACTGACTGAGGTAGGGTTTGACGTACTCCGAGAGCGTCTGATGTAAAATAGGATGATCGACCCAACCCTCTTCAATCATCGGCACCAAAAGCGGGCAGGCCTGCTCAACCACAGGCACTCGCTGCTCCCCGTGCTCTCCATAGGGATTGAGAATTTTACGAAGGATTTTTCCATAAGCTTGACTCATCACGGTCGCGCGAGTCGCCAGAACAAGAATCGGGCGTTGTTGATCTTTAGCAGCCAGAGGAGCAGCTTCACTGAGACTATTCAAAGCTCCCAAGGCAGCCTCCACCCCAGGGCTCACCACCCCAAAAACGGGGATCGGACTCATCAACTTCTCAATTGCGCCCAGCGCCCAGGCGCACGAGGTGTTACACGCTACAACCAGGGCATCGACCTTTAGCTCCTTAAGGCGGACCACACAATCTAGCGAGAGCTTTTCAATTTGAGCGGGGCTTTTAGTTCCATAGGGGACGTGAGCAGTATCTCCGAGGTAAACATAGTCGAGGAAACCTAAGCGCTTTCTCAACTCAGATAAAACAGTAATACCACCAACACCGGAATCAAAAACGCCAACTTTGATTTTTTTCATGACTCCCCCTTCTTATCCCAGAACGAAAGAATCCTCCAGTCGGCGCCTAAAATGGCCTCTCAGACACCCAAAGCCAACTGCCCATTCTTATCAAATAGCCTGCGATTGAGAAGAAAGTAGAAGATTAACCCAAACGCGAGAAGAGATGAAATCCCTAGGCAAAAATAAGAGAATTTAATCCCTTTTTGATCAACCATATAACCCACAAAAGGGGCTACCAGAGCGAAAACTCCTCGGATCGCCAGACTGACAAATGAATTCGCCGTCGCGCGAATACTCGAAGGCAGGTGGTCATTAAAAATCCTGTGAATTGTCACACCTTGAAACCCTCGACAAAACTGAAGTGCGAAACCCGCTACAACAGCAAAAACTGCGCCTGAGTAGCACATCCCCAAGAACCCCAAAGCAGGTAGACTGCCCGTAAGCACAATCAACCACTTACTGCCGATTGACGCCTCTAACTTCGGAGCTAGGCGCGCTGCAAAGGCAATGGCCAAGTTGTACCCAGCCCACAAATAACCAAAATACTTTAGATCCACTCCACTGTGGGTCCAGTTCATTTGATAGGTCCATGTGCCAATAAATGTCAGAAGATTAATGAAGACAAGAAGGACGCCACAACTTAAAAGTGCATGATTTTTAAAGTAAGAAAGAACCGCTGCAACTCCGCTCCCATGAGCTTTCTCCTGCTGAGCATCTTTTTGAGAACGAGCTGGTTCAACTACGCTGAGAGAAATAAAGAGCTGAACTAAAGCTACCACTAAGCTGCCGTAAACCGTATATTTCAGAGAATAAGAAGCCAAAAAGCCACCTAACACAGCAGAAACAGCCTCTCCGATCTGGAGGTAAAATACCCGATTACTTAAAAGTCCAGAGGAACCTAACTCAGGTTCGCCGCTCGTATGCCTTAACTCCTCGGAGGTATCGTAGAGAATCGCCGTATCGGTGCCAGAGTCAAAACAAAGAGAGAGCGCGAAGAGAACCTCAAAAACCACTAGATCTCTGAAGTTTTGGGCCTGAATTAAGCAAAGAACTGACAAAATCCGAATAACTGCAGCGCAAACCATAGCCCACTTTCTTTTAAAACGATCTGAAAAGTAGCCCGTTGGCACTTCAGTCAGAAAGAAGGTGGCGGCCGAAACAGATTGCAACGTCATCACTTCTTGATGAGTCAGACCCAGAGAAGTGAAGTAGGGAACAATGATTGGAAGAAATAAAATAAAATACCTGAAAAAACTGCTGATATAGATCTTGATCAAATTCAGTTTTAAGACTGCGCTTCTCTTGTTCAAAACAGCATTCATATTTTAATCCTCAGATTTTGGCCGCAGAGATTCATACACCAAGACTAAGTATTCTGGAACAAGAGATTAATAGGAAAGCGTTTTAGTTGCCTTTTAAAGGGTCATTGAAGTTATGAACTATTTTAATTTAAACCTTAAAACAAAGTAATAAAGTAATAAGGCCCTCTTTCAGAGAGTCGAACTGTCGGCGCTAAGTAGGCTCAAAAACGATAAGACTCCAAAAGTAGGGCTTATTTGCCTAGCAACTTAAATAAATATTTTTATTTAATTTATTTAAACAAGCCGAAAATAATTTCATTAAATTTTTAAAAAATTGTATATTAGGTTTAAATCTTAATTTAACAAAAAGAGTAAAAATAGTGCAAAACGAACAAAAATCTGAGTCAGAATTAAAAAGAGCTAAGCAATTTCGAGAGAGCAGAATCAATCTACCAGAACACGCTGAGGCAACGATAGAGTTTTCTGATTCATATAAAAACCCTATCCATGGAACACTTCTTAATCTATCCGAATTTGGCGCCCAAATTAAGCTTTCTGAAAGTGAAAATTTTGTAAGAATTGGCTCGACACTCAAAAACGTTGTAATGACTGTCTGCGGAAAATCGATTTTTACCGGAGAAGTAAAACTAGTAAATGAAGCTGTTTCAGTTGATGGTCTTTTCCTCATCTACGGAGTGATGACCAGGACCCCTATCGACTTGGATCGACTATCAGCTATTATTGGCCTTGCGGACAACTCTAATATTTCCAGAGCAAAAAATATCCTAAAAATAGCTCAGACCATTCGACCGGAATTTAAGCTTCTTCTTTCTGATTTTGTGACCTTTCATCAAGAACTAAGAACAAGACTGAACGAAGAGGATCAACTCCTGGCGACAAAGGTAATGAACAAGGCAGTGCGGAGAAAGAAAGAACAAGAAATCATTAACTTAACTGAATCGCTCTACTCTCAAGACATGCTCAACCTCTTCACGCAGTTCGGTGAGATCTTTCGAACACTGGATCCAGAGGAATTAGAGGATCACCGGAGATATTTCAGGTCTTGCATGCATCCCCTTGTTCTCACAGACTGTCCTTTCATTTCTCGCGCTTTCAGCAAGCCACAAGGATACCCAGGGGATTACGGACTGATGGTGATGCTCTACGAATATGAAGATATGGGGCCATCTCTTTTTCATAAAGCATGGCATCGGTTCTCCTGCAATTCCCCTACTGCAATAGCAAACAAGAATAGAGTAAAACTACTTAACAACCACCTCTTTCGAGCCTATCAGGTAGCTTGCGACCGAGGAGATAAATCTTTCAAGATCACAACAGTTGCTTGCGGCCCTGCAAAAGAAATCGAGCTCTTCCTTCAGGACCTACCACAAAAATCCCCGATTCCCATCGAGGTGATCCTAGTGGACCAAGACCAATCATCTCTGTCGTACGCACAGTCTCGAATCAAACCACTCAGCGCTTCGAAAGAGAATATTAAGGTCTCCTTTTTTGCTGAAGACGCCGTTTTAGGTGTAATTCGTCAAAGGCCATTTGTCGAAGAAATGAAAGGCAGCGACATTATCATTAGCGCGGGACTATTTGACTATCTAAGTGATCGGGTCTCTAAAAAATTGATTACGACTCTTTTCAAAGAATTATCGCCCAAAGGTGCCATGTATATTGGGAACGTAGCAAGCTATGAGCCCGATGTCTTTGCGATGGATTTTGTCATGGATTGGAATTTAATTCACCGAACAAGGGATGACCTCGACAATCTAGTTGAAGATGAAATTCGAGCTCAAAGCGTAGATATCGATGTGATCAATGAAGAAATAGGACTTAACCTATTCCTTGTTATTAAAAAGAAAAGCTAGGCATTGGTGTTTGATCTTTTAAAAAGGATTTTTAGATCATTTTTCAGACGGTATTCATTTTCGACCTTAAAAAAGTCACTATTCCACTTTTCTCTAGTTCCAAGATTCATTAAAGAAGAACGAATTCTTTTCTATAGAAGATGGCTCATTGCCGTTTGGATCATGGGTGTTCCTCTAGTAATCCTATTTTTTCTGGTAGACTTATTTTATGCACCAGAACACTCAAGAGATTTTTTTTTAATTCGGCTATTAGTTATTCCAGTCGCTTGCTTTTGTCAGCTTCTGTACCGACTCAACTCAATCAAAAATAAGCACTTTCATATACCTGCTTTCATTTTTTCATTTTATCTTTCGGCTTATAGTTGCTACTTGGTTTATTTTACTGGCCGTGAAATTTCAGCCTATTACGCCGGCATCAGTCTCATTTTATTCGGAACTCTATCGCTCATGCCCTGGACCCCGCTTCAGATGTTGGTTCAGGTTGCTATTTTATTTTTTCCATACCTAATCGTCGTGTTCACTCGAGATTTTAGCGATATTAAATGGAAATATTTATTTCCCCATCTTTCTTTTTTAATATCTACAATCTTTCTTTCTGTAATTAACAGTTTGGACTCTAGAAGATTGCGAATTAATGAGTCTATCGCCAGCGAGAAACTCCGAGTCGAAAACAGAAATAAGGCCATAATCATTGAAAAGAAAACTCGCGAGGGCATTTATTTAAGCAGGCTTTCGAGTCACTTTCCAGACCAGGTGGTAGAACAAATACGAAATGGAACTTTCGATATTTCACAGCGAATTCGGCGCGAGGTCACTATTATATTCTTTGATGCTAAGGATTCGACAGAGCGCTCAGAGCGAATTGATCACAAAGCATACGAGGAAGTCCTAAGTGACTGCTATACCAATATTGCTCGGATTTTGAAGGAAAATGGTGTCACCGTGAGTACTTATACAGGGGATGGAATTCTAGGATTTACAAATGCGCCCCATGGTGTTGATCAACATCGACTCGTCTGCCTGAAAGCTGCAAGGTCAGCTCTAAATTTTTGCGCCAGAAAAAATTCGTACTATTCAGAAAAGTGGCGCAAAAAATTTGGAATCAAGATTGGAATCAATACAGGATATGCCACAGTTGGATTTTTTCCGAGTGAGGCTTTTGGCTACTACACTGTAGTGGGAGACGCCGTCAATGAAGCGTCTCGATTTTGCTCGAAAGCCTCAGCAGACTCAATTGCAGTGACTAAGGATTTCATTCGTGCAATCGGTGACGAAATTAGTTTTTTTAACGTTGAAAAAATTGATACGGAATCTAATTCAATGAAGGGACTCGAGGGCGAAAGAATTGACCTTTTTGCTTTGTTCCCCAGACAAAGAAAAACTGAGAATCAGTTGATTTGCCCATTATGTGGCCACTCACTCATTCCAACATTAGACCTAAAAGATACCGTGCTGGTCAAGTGCAGCGGGAAATGCCATTTTTCAGACATTATCAGCAGAGAAGACCTCTTGAAGGATGGGATTCTGAATTAGCCATTGAGAGCTTCGTTCGGGCCACTGAGGGGAAAAAATCCCTAAACTCACCGTCCGATCACTCTCCAATCAAACTACCCCATCAGTAAAACCCGAGTTTTGTCCAAAGCCGCGTTCAAACTGACAGTAGACAACCTAAGCTTTTCGTCATAATCTCTCTATCCTATGCTGCTTACCCAGGTTCCTAACTACTACCAGAAGCGACGTGAAACCCTGATCAAGGCCCACCCAGGATCGGTCTTTATTCTCCCGGCGGCACCAGAGCTTATTCGAAACTCTGACGTTCACTATCCGTTCCGCCAAGATAGTAACTTTTATTACCTGAGTGGTTTTGACGAGCCGGAGTCCTTTTTGGTCCTCAGCTCATCCCAGTCCACCGCCTCGCGGTCCTCTAAAATGACTCTTTTTGTCCAACCCAAGAATCCTGAGAAGGAAATGTGGGAGGGTGAGCGTTACGGGGTAGACGGCGCTCTGCAAGTTTTTGGAGCGGACGAGGCCTTTGTCAACTCAGACATCGAGCAAAAACTCCCAGAAATACTCAAAGGTGCTGAGCGGATCTTTTATCGACTGGGCGTCTCCGAATCCATGGATCGCAGGATCTTGGCGATACTCGAAAGTTTTCGTCGGAGTCAGGGTCGCTCAGGACGCGGTCTAGTTTCAATTGAAGACCCACAGGCCCCCCTAGGAGAGATGCGCCTTTTTAAGGAACCCGAAGAACTCGACCTGCTCCGCAAAGCTTGCCATATCACCGCACTCGCTCACCGCACAGTGATGCATGAGCTTCGCCCAGGCATGAACGAGGGAGAAATCGAAGCTCTCGTCGATTATCAGTTTCGAAAAAACGGCTGTCAACGTCTCGGCTATGGGAGTATCGTTGCTGGCGGAAAAAATGCTGCCTGCCTTCATTACCGGTCGAATAATGAAAACCTACGCAGCGGAGACCTTCTCCTGATCGACGCAGGCGGCGAGTACGGATATTACACCTCAGACATCACCCGCACGATCCCCGTAGGGAAGAACTTTACCCAAGCTCAAGCCCAAGCCTACCAGCTGGTTCTTTCAGTCCAAAAGGCAGGGATTGCCTTGACTCGTCCTGGCGCCAAGCTCCCGGAAATCCATAAGACCACTTGCGAGCTCTTAGTCGACGGTCTCCTCTCCCTCGGACTACTCAAGGGAAACCCAGCCGAGCTCCTCAAGAACGCAGCTTATCGGAGGTTCTACCCCCACAATACGAGTCATTGGCTCGGGCTCGACGTTCACGATGCTGGACTTTACACCATCGAGGGCGAGCCCAGGAGTCTGGCGGCCGGAATGGTTTTCACGATTGAACCTGGATTCTACGTGCAGCCTGCTGACCGTGAAACCCCTGAGACCTTCAGAAATATTGGTATCCGGATCGAAGATGACATTCTAGTTACTTCTAACGGATGCGAAGTACTCACGCGGGAAGCTCCCAAGGAAATCGCTGAGATCGAAGCCCTTCGATCTTAAATACACATTACTGAAACTGGAACTTCACAACTTCCTGTGGTACTATGCGGCCTTCCCTTAATTCGAGAAAGGAACTAAGCATTTTGCCTACCTTACCGATTCAGCTGGGCCCCTTTCAGCTAAAACACCCATTTATTTTAGCCCCCATGGCTGGAATCACGAACTCGCCGTTTAGACGCCTAATGCGTAGACTTAGCAGTTCCATGGTTATTTCAGAGTTAGTGTCTGCTACTGGAATCGAGTACGCCGGACCTAAGACTCTCGATTTATTAAGATTTCATGAGGAGGAAAGAATCCTCGGGCTACAAATCTTCGGCGAAGACACCGAATTACTCTGCAAAGCCGCTCAATACGTTGAAAAACTCGGGGCCGACTTCGTAGACTTGAATCTGGGTTGCCCCGTTCCCAAAGTCGTTAAACGAGGCGCGGGCTCTGCCATGTGTAAGGACCCCATCTCACTTGGAAAGACCCTCAGCGCCATGGTCAAGTCGGTAAAGATCCCCGTCACCATCAAGATTCGCACCGGTTGGGACGCACAGACTCGCAACGCACTAGAAGTCGTCCGAGCAGCAACTGATGCAGGCGTCCAATGGGTAGCCATTCACGGCAGAACCCGGGCCCAAGGCTATAGCGGTGAAGCGGACTGGGACTTCATCGGAGAAATTAAAGCCAAAAGCACTCTCCCTATTCTCGGCAATGGCGACATTACCACGGCAGAAATTGCAGTTAAAAAATTTAAGACTTACGGAGTAGATGCGGTCCTGATTGGGCGGGGAGCATTGAGGAATCCATTTATTTTTAAACAATCAGAGGCCATCTGGAGCGGACAAACCTACTCACACCCGCAAGCTTCCGACTATATCAGCCTGCTCCAGGAGCAACAAAAGATGCTCCACGAGATCTATCCGGCCCGCTCGGCCATGATCCACGCCCGCAAGTTTTTAGCTTGGTACTCGGCTGGGTTTCCAGGCTGCCATGAGTTTCGAAGCCAGGTCTTCTCTATTCCGGAGCCGGAGGCGCTATGGCAGGAAGCCGCTCAATTTTTTGAAAAACGCACGCGCGAAAGAGATTTAAAATTCTTATCTCAACCTTTTCTCATGGGAGGTCATGGTTAATATGCTCAAAGGAATTGTTTTTGATTTAGATGGGACACTCGTGGATTCTCTGGGAGTAACCTTTAAAGGATTTAATCACGCCCTCGCCTCGATGAAGGTCAGACCGCACTCTCCAGCAGAAATCATGGCCCACTTCGGGACTGGCGAGGACCGTATTTTTGCGAAGCTAGTTGGGTTAGATCGAGCCCAAGAAGCCTATTCCTTATTTCAGGTTTATATGAATGAAAATGTAAATCGAGTTCCCCTCCATAACGGAATCGGAGAGCTATTAGAAAATATTCGAAACGAAAAAGTTCTAACCTCTATTTTTACCGGCAGAAGTTGGAATACGACTGAGACGATTCTGAAATATCATGGCCTTTTGAATTCTTTTGTAACCGTAGTCGCCCACGATCATGTAGAATTCCCGAAGCCATCTCCCATGGGTCTCCATCTCGCCCTCTCGCGAATGAAGCTAAGTCCCGAGCAAATTCTTTTCGTAGGCGACTCGCCAATGGATATTATTGCCAGCCGAGCAGCAGGCTCCCAAGGCGTTGCGGCACTCTGGGACGTCCTCGCCAATCAGAAGGAGCTCGAACAACATCAGCCAGACCACTGGGCAACTCACCCTGAGGACGTCTGGAAAATTTGGGAAAAAGTCAGAACTCAAAATTCAGCAAAATAATTGCAGAAAAAATAACCGTAATGCCTAACCAGCCAATACGGTTTAGCTTTTGACCAAAGAGAAATCGAGCTGAAAGCACCGTCCCTAAAATCGCCATAGCTCCCCAGCTGACATAAGCCACAGCCAAATCAATGAATGGGGTGACCTGCGCCAATAAGGTAAACGCAAGACAAATCATAAACAAAGCAGGGATGCCAAATCGCTTATGCTTGAAACCGTCTGACTTCTCCATCAGAAGATTTGCGCCCACATCTAAGGCAGCAGCCATAACAATGAACCCATAAAGTAATTTGCTCATGATGAGGCTCCGACTGGTTCTTCTTCGTCTTCGCCAAAGTGCAACAAAAGTATTCCAATCATCGCTAAGGCAATCCCTAGGAGCTTCTGGCCCGAAACTTTTTCATTAAGAAATACCATTGAAATACTGGAAATTAGAGCGGTTCCAAGACCTTCCCAAATAGCAATCGCTATTCCAACTGAAATTTTACGAAGAGCAAAAGAGAGAAGGACATAAGAAGAGGAAATGAAGCAATACATTAGTCCATACATCCATGGGTTGCCAGAATGTCCCGAGGCGTTCATGAGCAGAGTACCCGCTACTTCAGTAGCAATGGCTAAAAACAAAAAGATCCATGCTTGCATCATCTACAAATCTACTTTCACTACTTTAAAACGCCGCGACGAATTTGATCTCGTTCAATTGCCTCAAAAAGAGCTCTAAAATTACCCTCTCCAAAGCCCAGGTTGCCACGCCGCTGAATGAACTCAAAAAAGAATGGCCCCAAAATCTCCTCAGAGAAGATCTGCAGGAGATAGCCTGTCTCATCTCCATCAAGCAAAATTCCCAAGTCCTCCAGCTCACCGAGATTCTCGGTGACTCTTGGAACCCGGCTAGGAACGGCTTCATAATAGGTATGAGGCACGGACAAAAATTTAAACTGCTTTCCTCTCAGTGCAATCAAGGTGTCCGCGAGACCGGTCGTCACCAAGGCAAGGTGCTGAACACCTGGCCCCTTCATCCGATTAACAAACTCCTGAACTTGGCTCTGGGGATTGGTCCCCTCATTGATCGGGACTTTAATTTTTCTGCACGGAGACTCGACCACATCCGAGATCAGCCCCGTTTTCCCAGTACTGATATCAAAGTGGCGGGTCACATTAAATCCAAACACTTCACGATACCATTGAACCCAGTTTTTCATCTCGCCCATTCCAACATTATTAGTCAGATGGTCGATGGACTGAATTCCAAGCGGCGAAGGACTTTCTAAACGCTGAGCAATGAGGTGCTGGTCAAAGAGCGCAGGCTTTGAATGCCCTCCGGGGGCATGCCGCTCGATAAACGCATACCTTACATGGGCCGGAGTCCAGATCTCCGAGCGAACGACCCTACCCTGCGGGGATTCGTAAACTTGGGGCTCTAGTGCAGGCCTCGCCCCTCGTTTCACTGCTTCGTGAAATGCCTGGGTCGCGTCTTGAACTTCGATTGCAAGGACACAAATGCCTTCTCCATGTTGTTCTAAAAATTGGAGCGAAGGAGATATTTGAGTTTGACCGGCCACGTCTGGCTGGGTGAGTAAAATCCTTACCCGGCCCTGAGCGTAAAGTTCACTCTTCGTATTTTGAAGCGGATGAGTTCTCTGTCCGACTTTCTCAAATCCCATTCGGCTCAAAACTGCCGCCATAGAATCTAAATGCCTTACGGCAAACTCAACGTGATCAAATCCTTGATTTAATATTTCCACTTGCCCCTCCCCAGGTCTAGTGTTCAGTCCAGCAATGAATTATCCTCAGAATTATAAGCCATTCCATGAACAGCCGCCTCGGCAGAACCCCTCAAAGCGTTTTCAACTGAGTGGGCATTCAATTTCGACTGTTTGTCGTAGTCAACATAGGTATATCCGTACAGAACCTCTTCGTAGAAGTTTTGTAAATCTACACCCTCTCTTGGTTTAATTTGCCCCTCACGAACTCGGGAGTCAATCTGTTCTTTGACCCGCTTTTCCAGGTCCGTTGCACTGTATTGAATCCATGAAAGGACGCCCGCAATGGTATTCCCCTTAATCACTTCCTCAATATAGTAACCACCGGGTTCGGTTTCATCCAAGAACACATGAACTTCATTCACCCTTCCGAATAAATTATGGAGGTCTCCCATAATGTCTTGGTAAGCACCCATCAAAAAGAAACCTAAGTAATAAGATTCCTGGCTCTTAAACTGATGCAAAGGTAGGGTATCCTTAATGTCTCTTAAATCGATAAATTTATTCACCTTTCCATCTGAGTCGCAGGTGATATCAACTAAGGTTGCATCTCGAGTAGGCTGTTCATCGTGCCGATGCAGGGGCACAATCGGAAATAAGTGCTGAATGGCCCAGTGATCCGGGATCGATTGAAACAGTGAAAAATTACACAAGTACTGATCAGCTAAGTGCTTCTTCAAGGCTTCCACTTCATCTGGTACGTATTTAAGGCCAGCGGCATTCTTATTAATGACCTTACAAATCTGCCAAAAAAGATACTCGACTTTGGCCTTATCTTCGAGGGACAAAAACCCTAACTTGAACATACTCAAGGCTTCATCTTTTCTTTGAAGCGCATCATGAAAATGCTCTAGCAAGTTTTTCGAGGAAAGATGCTGGGAAAGATATCGCATTTCCTTTACGACATCTTCTTCGTCTGGAGTTTCTTCCATTGGAATTGGGGTTGCACCCACTTCGATATTACCAAAAACATTCACTACTAAAACAGAATGATGAGCAACTAGAGCACGGCCGCTCTCTGACACAATATTAGGTTCGGCAACTTCCTCAGCCTGACAGACCTCTTGGATCGAATAGACCACATCGCTGACATACTCTGCCAAAGAGTAATTGATCGAACTATCAAAGCTCGTGCGAGAGCCGTCATAGTCCACACCCAGTCCGCCGCCCACATCCAGGTACTCTAAATTGAGGCCCATTTTCTGGAGCTTGGCGTAAATCCGAGTTCCCTCTTTAACAGCGTCCTTGATGCTCTTAATATTAGTCACTTGGGAGCCGATGTGAAAATGAAGGAGTTTAAAACTATCTTGAAGACCTTCTTGTCGAAGGACATTCACAGCGTAAAGTAGTTCAGGAGTGGTGAGACCAAACTTAGCAAACTCGCCACCGCTAGACTCCCACTTGCCGCTTCCTTTGGAGTAGAGCTTGGATCGCATACCGATGAGCGGCGTGACGCCAAGCTCTTTAGCCACTGAAATCACCTGGAAGAGCTCAGAGAGCTTTTCCACCACAATAATGACTCGCTTACCGAGCTTTAAGCCCATCAATGCCGTCTTAATAAAAGCATGATCTTTGTAGCCGTTGCAGATGATCAAAGCTTGAGGAGGCGTATTCATCGCGACGACAACAGCCAACTCGCCTTTAGAGCCCGCTTCGAGCCCAAAGTCATACGGTCGTCCAGCGTCGACAATCTCTTCGACCACTTCGCGCATTTGATTGACTTTGATCGGGTACACACCCTGATACTTGCCTTTGTAACCAAACTCAGCGATCGACTTCTTAAATGCTTCGTTGAGACTCACCACTCGGTGGCGAATGATATCTTGAAACCGAATGAGTACAGGCAGCCCGACACCCTGAGAGCGAACCTCTTCGATCACACTTTTAATATCAACCCCAGGACCTTCTCCTCTTCTCGGATGAACGGTCATATTACCGCTTGGATTGATACTAAAGTATTGGTCGCCCCAATTCTCAATATTATACAACTTCAGTGAATCGGACACACTCCATGTTTTCATTCCCACGGCTGTATCATCTCGCGGTCTGGGTCGCAAAGATTAAATGAGTCAACCATTAAAAAATTACGCAAGACTGTAAGCCGGGTTCTGTCTTCATCTCATTTCTAACAGCCTAAACGAAATGGAGGCGATCATTCCTCTCGAACTCACGTTACCGTAAGCCTCTAGCGGCCTTACCCGGAGGTATTGGTCTAGCAAACCGAAACCTCCCTATTTGGCCTTGCTCCAGGTAGGGTTTGCCGTGCCACCTTTGTCACCAAAGGCGCGGTGGGCTCTTACCCCACCGTTTCACCCTGACCTCGCTTCAGACGAATCTCAAGAGAGGCGGTTTATTTTCTGTTGCACTTTCCGTCACCGATTCGTCGCCAAATCGGTGCCTGGTCGTTAACCAGTACCTTGCTTTATGGAGCCCGGACTTTCCTCCCACAAAACTTATTTCCAAACGATTCGAAAACCGTTGAAAAAAACTTTGTCAGCGATCGCCCGTCTTGCGTAAAACTTTCTTAACTGTTCGCTGCTTGCGCAGTTTCTTTGAGACTTTCGCCGGCAGCTACCGGGACAAACAGAATACGATTACAGCTCGGACATTGATGAAGCGCGTTCCCCTTCTGAAGCTCAATATAGAGCTGAGGGGGCAGCATCATGTTGCAGGCTCGGCACCGGCCACCAACTGCAGGGACCAATCCGATCCCACCGCGGGCTTTGCGAATTCGATCATATTGCGAAAGAATTCTAATCTCGACGCCTGGTAAAAACCGATTTCGCTCGGAAAGCAATTGAGTCAGATCTGCTCCTAGTGCTTGGCCCTGACCCAAAACAGTTTCCGACTGACGCCCATGATCCGATTCAAGCTTCTCTAATTCGCCTTGGAGGGATGTTAACTCATTTTGATGAGCATCCATCTCTGTGGTTGATTTTCTTTTCTGCTCCTCGAGATTCAGAGCAAGTCGCTTAAGTTGCTCAATTTCTTTGGAGGCAGCTTGAAACTCTTGGGTGTTCTGAACGGATTCTAATTTAGCGGCTGAGCGGCTCGACCGCTCAAGATTTAAATCCAATGCAGCTTGAGTCTGGCGAGCCACTTTATCTAGCTCAGCGATCTTATTTTTCTTGGCTTCACAGGCAGCTTTTACTTTCTTAAGAGCTTCCTCCGCAGCTTTCAAACCGGCGGGCAAAGCCTCTTGATTCTTTCGAATCGCGTCAATTTTTAAATCCAGCTCTTGGAGCTGTTCCAAATTCTTAAGTTGTTCCACTAAAGGGAGCGGCTGATTCACTTCTTTCCTCCTGACCAAAACATCTGTGTCGGTGTCTGAACATCCATTACCCTTAACCCGAGACCTAAAAGCCAGTCCTTCATGGTTTCCACAAAGAATCTTTCGCTTTCTCGGTGCCCAAGCTCCATCACCGCCACTCCAAGACGCTGTCCCTGGAGAGCATTATGGTAGCCTACCTCTCCCGTAATGAACAAATCGCACTTTACGTCGGCAGCAGACTCCACGAATGATGCCCCTTTCCCAGCTGTAAAACCCACTCGCACTACCCGGGAAGGAGGAGGGTTTGTTATCCAAAACCCATTTACCTTAAATGTGTTTCTAACATCTTTGGCCACTTCTGAAAAGGGCCTTGGATGCCTAAATTCGCCCCAAAAGCCATAACCCGATCCTCGAACCAGACTCTCTCCTGACTTGAGCCGCTGTTCGGCAACGGTGTCATAAAACCTTCCCTTGACTTCTACACCTAAGCCCTCAGAAACCTGACTCACAACTTCCAGTGCGCAGCGGTCAAAATTCGTATGACAAGACACCACAGCAATGCCCCGTCGCATCGCCTCGAAAGCCAAGCTTCCAGGTGTCCACCTTGAAATCCCACGACTTTTCGGAAACAAACAAGGATGATGGGTAACAATCAGACTAAAACCATTTTGAGTTGCTAGATCGATCGCCTCTTCGGTCAAATCAATGGAGACGACCGCCCCCGAAGTCGTCCACAGAGGGTCGCCAACAAGTAGTCCTACATTATCCCAATCCTCAGCCATCGCAGAGGGGGCGAGCTCTTCGAGAGAACTCAGAATTTTTTCGACTGCTTTACCCGTTTTTGATGTCATAGAGAGCTCGGTTAGTAATCATTGCGCACTAAGTCAAGCTTATTGTTCCCGAATCAGCCCCAGATTATACTTTGATTTTGTTTTTTCTTCCTGCCATGATTTCTCGGTGGGACTATCTCAACTAAAAAAAATCAAAAAAATTGGAATTCAATGCTGTCTCCTTGCCTCGATAGGAGGATGCGCGACCACTCAGATCGAACCCAAACCAGCCCCCCAAGACCCGGGAAGTTTTTCACGAAGAGCCCCCTCGATTCAACCTGTCGCCGTTGAGGACCTTCTGATTGAGAAATCAAAACCCCAACAGGAAATTAAAGAAGAAGTAGCGAAGAATGAGAAGCGTGATAGCGAATCCTCCCCACTGGGAGCACTCCCAATTGAGCTGAATGAACACGTGCAGAAATGGATTCGATACTTTACCCAGAGGGATCGCGCTCGATTCCAAAGATTTCTGAACCAAGGCAACCAATACCGCGAAGTAGTAGAAAATGTATTAGAACAAAACCAACTCCCTACGGAGCTTTATTACCTAGCCATGATTGAAAGTGGCTACAGTACCCGAGCTACTTCACTGGCAAAAGCTGCGGGAGTCTGGCAGTTTATTCCCGCCACTGGGAAACGCTACGGACTGGAGGTTAACTCCTACACGGACGAACGACGCGACCCCATCCGCGCCACCGAGGCCGCGGCCAAGTACCTCAGAGATCTCTATAATGTTTTCGGTTCCTGGTATTTAGCCGTGGCTGCTTATAACGCTGGAGAGTTCAGGATCATGACCAGCGTAATCCGAGGGAAAAGCCGGGACTTCTGGACCCTCGCTAAAAACGGCGTTCTCCCGTCAGAAACAGCAGACTACATTCCAAAATTTCTAGCGGCCATTCAAATCGGCGAAAATCCCACGGACTACGGATTTACTGAGCCTGAATCGGAGATTTATCCCAACCTACACGCAATTGAAGTCCCTTCTCCCGCGCGCCTCTCCGACCTTGCCAACCTAGTCAAACTCCCCCTCAGTGAACTCAAGCGGCTCAACCCCAACTTACGAACTGAAGTCACGCCACCCCACAACCACCATTATGATGTTTGGCTCCCCGAGGACAACGTCCACAATTTTGACCCGCACAAAATCCAACTGGCCCGATTCAAAATTTCACCTCGTATTTATAAAAAATCAAGACTCGTCCGCTACCGCGTCAAACGAGGCGACCGCCTCAGCCAGATTGCCCATCGCTTTAGCGTCTCCGTCCGCTCGATTCAGGCTAGTAATGCCCTCCGCAGACGATCCATCTACATCGGTCAGGTCCTCAAAATCAAAACTCCCGGAGCGTAAATCGAGGAACTTGGCGTTTTCATTGGGTTAAAATTTGAATTAAAACTGGTAGGCCCAGAGGGACTCGAACCCCCGACCAATCCGTTATGAGCGGACTGCTCTAACCAGCTGAGCTATGAGCCTCCAGGAATTATGAGTCAATAAACGCTTTGAGAAGCTTAGCCCTCGAAGGGTGCCTAAGCTTACGAAGCGCTTTTGCCTCAATCTGTCGAATTCTCTCGCGGGTCACAAAGAAATCCTGACCGACCTCTTCCAGAGTATGATCTGACTTCTCGCCGATTCCGAAACGCATTCGGAGAACTTTTTCTTCACGAGGAGTTAAGGTAGCCAAAACTTTTCTAGTCTGCTCGGAGAGATTAATATTCATCACAGCATCAGCTGGATTGATGATTTTCTTATCTTCGATAAAATCACCTAAATAAGAATCTTCTTCCTCTCCAATTGGAGTCTCCAGGGAAATTGGCTCCTTGGCAATCTTAAGAACTTTTCTCACCTTATCGACTGGGAGTTCCATCTTAACTGCGATTTCTTCCGGAGTCGGCTCACGCCCTAATTGCTGCACAAGAAGACGAGATGTGCGAATCAACTTATTGATCGTCTCGATCATATGAACCGGAATTCGAATCGTTCTCGCCTGGTCTGCAATCGCACGGGTGATCGCTTGGCGAATCCACCACGTTGCATAGGTTGAGAACTTGTAACCCCTCCGGTATTCAAACTTATCAACGGCCTTCATCAGGCCGATATTTCCTTCTTGAATCAAATCCAAGAATTGAAGCCCGCGATTGGTATACTTTTTTGCAATTGAAACTACGAGTCGGAGATTTGCCTCGACCAGTTCGCTCTTTGCCTGATCCGCTTTTCTTTCACCGATCGTCAAGGTGTCATGAATTCGACGCAACTCTTCAACCGAAATTCCTGCCTCTTCCTCAAGACGACTGATCTTCTTGGCAGTGTCCTCATTTTGAGAGAGAAGCTGTGTCAATTTTGAAACCGTCACATCATACTTTCGACAAAGACCAGCATGAGTATCTGGACTAGAATCGAATTCTTCTCGAACCTCTGAGACCTCTGCCTGCTCCTTAAGCCCCAAAAATGCGAAGACTCGCTTTCTCTCTTCAATCAGGTCTTTTCCGCGCGCCCAAAAGCCTTTGATTTTTCCCGACAGCTGATTGATGGTCTTTCGATTAAAGGCGATATTCTCAAAAGCAACTTCTACGTGTTTTTCGCGCTTTTTAATCTCTTGATGGAGCTGCTCTTTCTGTTTAGCAGTTTTCTTGCCTTCGGAGGACGTCTTATCGTCCAACTTCTCCTGAATGCTCAACAACGCCTTAACCTTAGAAATCGCTGCGGTCACTCGCTCTAAATATTTTTTCTCGTCATCGAGAGAAACTTCTTCATCCACACCCCGAATCACGTCTTTCACCTTGGTGCGGGCCGTCTCTAAACGTTCTCCCAAATCTACAATTGCTAGCGTTCCCAGTTTGGAAGCCAGAAGGGCGCGGAGGATGTCGACTTCGCCCTCCTCAATTCTCTTGGCGATTTCAACTTCCCCTTCGCGAGTAAGAAGTGAAACGCTTCCCATTTTTTTGAGATATAATTTAACTGGATCTGCTCCTCGAGCCAAATCCGCTGATGCCGCCACCTCTTCGCTGCCCTCTTCACGGGCACCGACACCGCCAGCGCCGAGAGCGCCTTCTTCGGACTCTTCCTCGTCGTCCGACTCCTTGGGGCGCTTGGACGAATCGATGACTTCAATCTCGCTTTCCCCAAGAAGATTCATGACCTCATCAATGGACTCAGGAGTGATCATCTCCGGAGGCATGAGCTCATTCACTTCCTCGAAACTGAGGTATCCGCGTTGGACACCCATGTCGAGAAGCTTTTTGATTTCTTTATTTTTACTTAAGCTGCTTCCGCTCTCATGTTTTTGAGAGGACAAGGCGGCGTCCTTATTCTTCGTCATAGAAGCTGTTAAATTCCTTCATTTTGCGCTGAACGTCAAGGTAATCTTTCATGAGTTTCGCTTGTAATACAGCGTCATTCTTAGCTTCTGCCTGGACAATCTGACGACTAACCTGTTGCGAAAATCGTGCCCACTTCTTAGCAATGCTCTTAAAAACTGCTTCTTTAAACTGTTCCAACTGAACTAAAGGCACTTCCGACACCATCGAGCCAGTCATGACAGTTCGGATTTGATCATCTGAATCGTTCCAATCGACTAATTTCAAATCTGAAGCGTACTTCGAAATCCACTCGCGGGCAGGAGGATACTCCAAAAGACTACCGAGGTCATGCTCCGGAGGAAGCTGATCCAGAGCACCCACAAAGACTCGGAGGTACTCGCCACCCTGAGCCAAACCAGCAATCAAAACTTGATCTAGCATAGTTAAGCGCTGGTTTTTAATCGGCAAAGGCTGACTGGAATTTTGAAGAACTCTGACCTCAAACGCCGAGGACTGATTAGCGCTAGAAGAGTTGCCCTTGTGAACAGTGCCGTGCTCAGCCCCAGTTGCTCCAATTGCCCCTAAAATCAAAGCCCTTGAAACCCGAAACTCCTTCTGGACTCTCTCCATCCGTACTTCACGTCCTAAGGGATCGTTTAATCTGGAAATCCACTTACCTATTTTCTTCAAGGCCTGTGTTTGAGCCTCTGGATCTTTCCGCCCCCCCTGAATGGCAGCATCAATTTCGGTGTCCAGAATCGGACGCGCCGCCGCGAGCAGCTCCGTCAGATGCTCCTGCCCCCCCGGACGAATCTGTCCAGTCGAAAGATCCAACAAAACTTCATCAGGATCCAAACCAGCGGGAAGTTGAGCCCCTTGAAGGACCCATCCATGATCCAGCCCCGTTTCCATAGCCCGCACCGTAGCCAAGGTCCCGGCCGAGTCTCCATCAAAAAGCACAACGACACGACTTGCTAGTCTCTTGAAAACGTGGAGGTGCTCAGGCGTCAGCGCGGTTCCACAGGTCGCTACAACGTTCTTAAAACCAGCGGCATAAAGAGTAAGAACATCAAAATAGCCCTCTACCAAAATCAGTTCGTCTTTTTCTCGAATGTATTTTTGAGCCTGATACAAACCAAAAGCGAGTTTGCCTTTATGAAACACTAGAGAGTCCGGGGAATTTAAATACTTGGGATGGTCTTGATCTGATAGGATTCGACCCCCAAATCCCGCGACTTTTCCCCTAATATTCAAAATCGGAAAAATCACTCGATTCCGAAAGAGATCGAAATTCCCCTTGGCCGATGGCCGCATGAGCCCCAACTCTGTAGCTAAATCGAGCGGCGCCTTTTTTTCAATTAAATGACTAGCCAAACCATCCCAAGCGCCCGAGGCAGCGCCCAAATAGAATCCCTCTTGGAACTCAGGCCCCACCCCTCGAAGACCCAAATAGCGACTGACATGGGGGTCACTCTTAAGGGAAGCCCTAAAGTAAGTGGCAGCAAACCGATTCAAGCGGTAAGCGAGGGCGAGTTTTTCCTGTGTTTTTTTCTTTTGCTCGGAGTCTTGCCCTTCTCCATCCTGCCGATTCCAGTCCGACGGAAGAGGAATTCTTGCGCGCTCCACAAGTTCTTCGACAGCCTCGGGAAAACTCAGGGCCGAGAGCTCCATCACAAAAGTGATTAAATCCCCGCCGCGCTTACACCCATAGCAGTGGTAAAGCTGTTTGGTCTCGTTTACGCTAAAAGAGGGACTTCGCTCCGAGTGAAAAGGACAGAGGCCAACATAGCTGACACCTGTTTTTCGGAGAACGACGTTCTCTCCGATCACTTCGATGATATTGACCGACTCTTTGATCTTACGAACGAGATCGGCTAGACCTGCCCGATTTTTTCTCGGACTAATTGATTCACCCATTTACCATCAGCCCGCCCCTGTACTTTGGGGAGTAAAATTTTCATGACCTGCCCGAGATCCTTCGGTCCGGTCGCTTTTGCTTCGGAGATTGCCCAGTCCACTAATGACCTGACTTCGGCCTCATCCATCTGCGCAGGAAGGAAAGTCTGAAGGAATTTTAGTTCCGCTTCTTCCTTAGCCACTAGATCTTCTCGTCCACCTTGTCTGAACTGATCAATCGAGTCCTGGCGTTGCTTCGCCGCCGCAGTCACAATCTTAATTACTCCCGCATCATCTAAATCGATACGATCATCAATCTCTTTTTTTCTGACCGCTGCGTGGAGATTGCGAACATAAGCCAGCGTCTCTTTATCACCTGACTTCATGGAGGTTTTCATTTGTGCCGAAAGACGCTCTTTTAAGGTAGTCATAGATCTTCCTTTTGTAACCCAAAAGCAAAAAAGGCCGAGACGAAATCGATAGATCTGCCTCGGCCTTCCATTATGAACTTGAAAAACTAGACGCGAACGGGGCGGCTGCCTTTTTTGACAAGCCTCTTCCGAGCGGCGACAGCTTTTTTCTTTCTCTTCACGGAAGGCTTCTCATAAGCTTCACGCTTACGAACTTCCGAAAGGATGCCGGCTTTTTCACACTGCTTTTTGAATTTCTTCAAAGCAGCTTCAAATGAATCTCCATCACGAATGGTAATACCTGGCATAACTCACCTCCTTCCGGTTTAAATTAAGGGCAGACGGGATTAAAGCCCCCCAACCCAGGATGTGACTCTTAGCATGGGTTTGGTTTCGATCCAAGACCCGATTTTTTTAGAAGAACTAGCAATCCCAAAGCGCGACGACCATTCCGCCTCCACCAGCCCCAGTCAACTTGACTGCTAGAGCTCCTTCTCGCAAAAGAGACTCCTCGAGCCTTCTGGCCTCACCCGGAACGAGCTCCCAAGAGTAAAAGCACTCTCTCGCCTGCTTCATCGCATCGGAGATCAGTCGCAGTCCGGCTGGTCGATCTCCGGCATCGAAAGCCGCAAGGCCATCAATCGCAAAACGGGAAGCTGCCTCCATTTTTGCATCCACATGGGCCCCTAGTTGAGGCGTGTCTTCGCGAAATTTTTCAACTCTCAGAACACAATCACTCGTTCGACTCCGAAGGCCAGTATCATGAAAGGTAAATTTCGGCAGGCTCGTCACTCCGATATTCTGAATCCCGTTAGCCATAGTGTAAGTAATGGGCTGACGAGCCGAGATCACTGCAACGTCCATCCCGCTACTTTTACCATGAAATCGATGCTCTAAGCGCGTAGCTAACTCGATCTTCTGCTCTTCTCCAAACTCCAAAATCGAGGAAACCCACTGAGTCAGCGCCACACAAAGGGCTGCCGAGGAGCCGAGGCCCGCGCCGATCGGAATCGTGCTCTCGATCTGCACTCGTCCTTGGGGCTGGGAAAACGAGAGCCCTTGGGTTTGGATGTTTTCAATCATGGCGCTCAATAGCTCTAATAGAATCCCGTTTGCCTCGGGCGGATTCACGGACAATGACTCAGACTTTTCGTGCGGATCATAGGCCAGGGACAAACCTAGCTCGGGGTGGGGCAGAGCCACCGCCGGTGCCCCTCGTAAGACCGAATGCTCGCCAGCCAAAACCCACTTCCCTGGAACTCGCGTCTGAAACTTAACCCACTCCATTCGTGCTCCATTCCTCAATTTTTGCCCCCTGTCCTTGAGCATCCTCTAGGATTTGAAAATCTTTAAACTGCTCCTTTAGACGGGATCTCCAAAGATCCTTCTCGCTTCGATCGACAATCACATGAACATTGGGTCCTGCATCCAAAGTTACGATAGGTGGAGAGCTCTGGTCGATCCATTGAGAAAAGAATTGCAAGGCCTGAAGCGTCCCAGGCTCCCAATAAGTAAATGGGGCAGAGGCTGTATGAAACAGGCTATGCATCTCCCAAAGCTCTGCCCACGCCAAATGGGACATTTTTCGAAGATCAGCAGATCTCATCGCTTCTAGCAACTGAGCAGTCCGAGCCGCTACTCTCTCGACCCTCTTTTCCCAAAGAGGCGAACTCTTGATCTTTAAATGAGCCTCAGAGGAGGAGACCTGCTTGGGCGAAGTACTAATGAGGATCACGAAATGAGCCATTTCAGGCAGGCGCAAGCCATGAGGGACAAAAGCCTTCTCACCTTCCCAGTAAACCCATGGCCCCTCAAAGGATCGGCATGAACTTCCTGATCCTCTCCGAGAAAGTTGCGCTAAGATTCGCCTCAACTCAGGAAGACCCTGCCAAGCTCGGCTCCAACTCCTCTCATCAGTTGCAAAAGCCGCAGCCACGCCCAGAGTCACTGCCGCAAAACTCGATGCACTTGAGGCAATCCCCGATGAGGCTGGAAAAGTATTTGCCGTTCTCAAACTCAATCCAGCCGATCTCCAAGTCTCTCGGTCTAGCTCTATTCCAAACTGATCATAGAGCGCCGGAACTGCGTCGCGGACTCGATCCACATGTCGCAATAATTTGTCCCGACCCGAGAGCGATAAATCTGGAGAAATCCACAATCCTCCAGGGGCAAGATCCTTGGGTCGAAAGCGAGGGAGTTCAGGGAACCAGTAATTCCCGCCAGCGCCAGATCGCTCGACTTCAGCAACAGTGCACAAAGAACTCAGAGTCATCGAAAGACTCGGATTTTCAGGGATATTCAGAGTCGAATCTGATTTTCCCATATATTTGATCAGCGCAATATTAGAAGGAGCTCTAGCTACTATTCTCTGCTCTCGCATCTCACTCCCGTCTCGAAGGAAAGACCTTCACAAACTAACCTCAAACCTCGTTTTTTGGCCAAATCGAGTAGACTTCCACGATCCAACCCTTTTTGAGTCAAAACAATCAACGCATCAGACTGGAGCGCCCCAGTCCCCTTCACTCCAAGCACGCAAGGATGATCAGACAAGGCTAGGCGATCCTCAGTCGTGGCTTTAACCTCCCACCCCGCTTGCTGAAGCTCCAAAGCGTAAGCCGTCATCACTTGCCCCAAACCTACCGAGTCATTCTCGCGAACCGACTGAACCCCCTGGCGCAACAAACGCTCCAGCTCCGCAACCAGCTTTTGCCTAGACTGAGGGAATCCCTCACTACTCAACTGTCTCAAATGCTCATGAGTCGGCACCTTGCGACCAGGCTGGTGAGTAGCCGAAAATACTAAGAGGTGGCTCCAATCAAAACTCTTCCCAAAGTTTTCGCAAGTCAGGCGGGACGGATCGAAAAACACGACACCCCCCTCCCACTGCGCGACTAAATCAGCCCCACTAGGTAAGACCGCTTCAGAACTCATGAGCTCTCGATAGAGCCTCCAGACGTCATACCAGGAGGCTATCCCTGCAAGGTTTTCTCGGCAACCCAACTGATAAGCGAGAGCAAATTGGGCGGTAGAGGCGCCAAAGCCGCCCGCCCCCTCAAACGGATCGAGAAAATCAAAAAGTACTTCTGGGTCACCTTTAGCCTGAGCCCACTTGAGATACCTAGAAACCGGGGAACCCGAAGGCCACTCAATTTCGGCCCCGTGAGCTGGCCGAGTCTGCGCCTTAAAGCGAGGCCCCACTGCAGCTACCAACGCAGGCAGTCCAGCTAAAACCGCATACTCACCCAGGATAAAAATCTTTCCCGGAATCGAGAACGACTCAAATGATGGAAGGACTTTGGGCTGCAACACGCACCGCCTCGAGGATTTCCCGCGCACGACTGAGGTTAATTGTTTTTTCGACTAATAAAATCTTTGCTAACTGATCTCTGACTTCTGCCACTTCATGAATTTCAGCCCCAGCCGCGATAGCTAAATTGGCAGCATGAAGTTGCATATGGCCCTTGACGATCCCGACCGTAGACAAAGCTTTGAGCGCTCCCAGATTTTGCACCAAGCCCACGGCGGCACAAATTCGAGCTAATTCCTCGGCCTGCGTCACTTTCATAATTTTGAGCGCTACTCGAGCCACTGGATGAATCCGAGTCACACCGCCAGCAGTACCGACCGCAAGCGGTACTTCAATTCGTCCCACCAAATCAGCCCCTTCTACTTTCCAGTCCGTCACAGGCTGATACTTGCCGCTCCGAGCTGCATAAGCATGGATACCTGCCTCAACCGCTCTCCAATCGTTACCTGTGGCGATCAAAATAGGATCGATTCCGTTTAAAACCCCTTTATTATGGGTCGACGCGCGGTAGGGATCAGCCTTGGCAAAAAGGGTAGCTTCTTCGATCCCCTTGCCTAGCCTTGGATCAATATCTCGTACAATCACTTCGGCTACGGCAAGTTTGGTATCCACCAAATTCGACAGGATACAAAGCCCCACTCTTTCATGAGTCAACTCCTCAATCCTCGGCTTGAGGGCTTCACAAACCTGATTGATCAAATTAGCACCCATCGCATCGCAAGGATCACACAGAATGTGGATCACGAGCATAGTCCCATCTTCACCGGGTCGAGGGACCTCTCGAATCGCAATATCACGAACTCCGCCCCCCCGACTCACGAGGCCGGGGATACAAGCATTCGCCAATCCCATCAGCAAATCTCGCTGTTCATGAAGGACCCGACGAGCAAAACTAATATTTTTAACTTGAGGAAGCTGAACTTGGCCAATGATCAGGCTGCCCTTGGAGTAAGTGCGAATACTCCCTTCGCGCCGAATCCACTTGGCGGTTGCACTTGCGGCGGCGATAATCGAGGTCTCCTCGACCGCCATAGGAATCAAAAGATCCCTGCCATCAATCGTGAAATTCGTCGCAACCCCTAGGGGCATCGAGAAGTAGCCCACCACATTTTCGATGAGATGCTCAGCGATATCAAAGGACATCGGATTTTCGCCCGAGAGAACTCCAAGCTCATGCTCTGAGAGTTCACAAAGTGACTGAACTCGACGCAGCCTCTCCGAGCGCGGGAGGCGATGAAATCCTTCTGTCAGTTGCCGCTGAATTTCCATCATCATCCTCAATTACCCTTCTGACCTTTTTGCCTATTCATGATCTTTCCAAGATTCGAACTTCTTTTGCTTGAAGCTCCTTACAGTTCAGAGATCCCGTACAGAAAAGCGCTGTCTTGAGCTCAAATTCACGGGTCTCCATCCATAAGCGAAGGCGTTCTGCTCCCTCGAGCGCCGCCTCCAGCGCCGGTTTTGCAAAACCTATTCGATCGGCACCCAGCGCGAGTAGCTTGGCGGCATCTAGCCCCGACCGCACCCCGCCAGAGGCCCAGACCTCAATGGACTCAGGCAAAGCCCGGGCGGCCGCTCGGACGGAATTAACCGTCGACTCACCCCAATTTGCGAAAGTAGTTGCCACCTCTGCATGAAGCGAACCTCGGCCCGCACGAGCTCCCTCGATCCGGCCCCAGTGAGTCCCGCCCAATCCGCTCAGATCTACAGCGCCTAGGCGAAGTCCTGAAATTCGGCGGAGCGTAGCCTCAGAAAAGCCGCAACCAGTTTCCTTAAGTAAGACTGGCAAGCCCAGTTCAGATATCACTCGCGCAATAGCTTCAAAACTACCGCGAAAATGAGGTGTGCCTTCAGGCTGCACGACTTCCTGCAAAGCATTCAAATGAATCACTAGAGCTTGAGCTCTCAAGCCATCGACCACACGTCGAAGATCCCGCATATCGGCTCGAATCACTTGGCTGATCCCAAGATTTGCAAATAAAACTAAATCCGGCACCTGATCTCTGAGTTCTTTCCACGCATCGAGACCTGCCCCATTCTGGAGCTCCAAATCTCTCCTTTGGGAGCCGACGCCCATAGCCCAGCCTCGCTCCTGGCAGAGCAATGCCAACGTTCGATTAATTTGAAAAGCTCGCTCGTGCCCAGCTGTCATCCCGGCTACATAAAAGGGCGTTTTAAGGCAAACCCCAAGGCAATTCGAGGTTAGAGAAATTTCATCAAAATCCAGATCGGGAAGAGCCTCGTGAACCAGCTGAACGAATTCCAGTCCGCTCAAGCCTTGCGCCTGGTGAGCAAGATCGAGCGAGTGACGAATATGATCTAGCTTTCTTTCTTCAAATTGCTTTAAGTCCATATGCCTGACTTTGATAGGTTAAATAAATTTAGCTATATCATATCATGAATCGGATCCTCGGCGCAATCTCCAGCATCGTAGATCCCCGATCAACCTGGGCGAGAAAGGTGATGCTGTTTTTGATCAAAGTTTACTGCTAAATTCTATTTATGGCCTTCAAATTCACGACCATCCGACCACTCATCTTAGTGACTCTCTCCGTTTTGATTCTCCTTGAAATCGTCGTACTTACCCCATCGCCAATGGAGGACGTAAAACTTCAGACGGCTTCGACTCCCGTTGCGGGCATATTGGAGGACAATGAACCCTCGTCGATTCCCGACCTACCCCACCGCAAAGTAGCCGAATATGGGGTGAGTTCCTTTAAATACGTCTCCGTTCAAAATGGCGAAAAACAATGGAAGCTCGATGCAGAAAAGGCGTTCATGTATAATCCTGAAAAGCTCGTTCACGGGAGATCAATCAAAGCCTATCTGTTTGATTCGGACCAAAAAACTACTGTGATTACAGGCTCAGAAGCGAAGTACTTCATGAATCAGAAAGACCTTGAGATTTTTGGAAACGTCCACACTCTTTTCCCTGACGGCTTTGAAATTTGGAGCTCATATCTTCGGTATAGGCCAAACACCCGTCACATCACAGTCCCTACGTCCTATCCCGTCCGAGGAGCCGGAAGTCAATCGGGTGGGCAAACACTCGAGTTTTCGAGCCTTGGGCTCGACTACCAAATGAATGTAGGTCAAGTTTTGTTACCTAAAAATGCCCACGTCACTCTATTGAGATCAGCCACGCTGGACGC
The DNA here is from genome assembly GCA_947447665.1 of Bacteriovoracaceae bacterium. Lineage (GTDB taxonomy): Bacteria > Bdellovibrionota > UBA1018 > UBA1018 > UBA1018 > CAINWE01. The sequence goes on from CANFJX010000001.1 coordinate 352,030, forward strand.
CCAAGGGGTACCCAACCGCACACTGATCGAATCCGACCAATGCATGATGAATCGCTTAACACAATTTGCTTTTTTCACCATGGATCCGAGCCGCCCCTCAAGCACTCGATTTGTCCATATCACTCAACCCACCCTTTTCACGCGAGCGCGCAGAGCAGACCTCAACTACGGGGATTTCACAAATGTTCTAAAATACTTAGTTGCCTATGATGAAGTCCTGATTAAAGAGTCTGACCCTGACTCAACCTCCCTCAAGTACGCAACAGGGGGAATGGCCGAGTTTGACACTCGTAATGATACAGTGACATTGACCCAGTTTCCTCAGGTTTACCAAGACGAAGACACCGTGACTGGAGATATCGTACTTTTCCACCGTGACACGGGTGTCATAGAAATCGAGCAAAGCAACGGGTACAGTCAAGGACAAGAAAGGAGCCCCGGTCCAATCGCACACTAGCTAGAGTTCAACCGAAGGATCGAGAGAAAAATTGATGGAAAAAACGCAATTTCAATTAAAAGCCCAGGAAATCGAAAAATCTTACCAAGGTCGTTCGGTCGTTCGGGGAGCAACATTCACCGTTAATCAGGGACAAGTGGTCGGGCTTTTAGGCCCCAATGGAGCAGGCAAAACTACCTCCTTTTATATGGTGGTAGGACTGGTGAAACCGGACGGCGGGAATATTTTTTTGAATGACCAGGACATCACCCGCTGGCCCATGCATCGGCGCGCAAGAAGTGGGATCAGTTACCTCCCTCAGGAGGCTTCAGTTTTTCGGAAACTGACAGCCGAAGAGAATATTCTGAGCGTTCTTGAAACTCTCCCCCTGTCTGCTAGGCAGCGCAGGGAAAGACTCCAAAGCCTCCTTGAAGAATTCAAAATTACGGATATCGCCCGCCAAAAAGCATTTACTTTATCTGGGGGCGAAAGGCGCCGCGTCGAAGTGGCTCGGGCCCTCGCTCTTAATCCGGTATTTCTTTTGCTAGATGAACCCTTTGCGGGTATTGATCCAATTGCAGTTGCTGACATTCAAAGAATGATCCAAGGTTTAAAACAAAGAGGAATAGGGGTCCTCATTACTGACCATAACGTTCGGGAAACACTGGAAATTTGTGATTTGGGATATCTACTAAGTGATGGTAAAATAATTGAGTCAGGGACCCCTGAGCAGATCGCTCAAAGCCGGACCGCACGGGAGACCTACCTAGGTGAGAACTTCCAACTTTAGAAACACCGAGCGCTCATCGGAAAACGGGAAGGTAAGATAAGAGCTATGGCATTAGAGATCAAACAAAGCTTAAGACTTAGCCAGCAGTTGGTCATGACTCCTCAGCTCCAACAGGCCATTAAGCTACTCCAGCTCAATCGCATGGAACTTCAGGAAGTAGTCACCCAGGAAATGATGGAAAACCCAATCCTTGAGGAGCTCTCAGAAACTCCAGAGGGTGAGACAGGACCTTCCCCAGAGGAAACGGCCCAGGGTCCCGATCCTGAAGCAGAACAACTCCGTGACGAAGAATCCTTCCTCAAGCCGAAGGCTCAAGAAGAGCAGCTCGCGCCAAGCAAAGATGACTTCAACTGGGAATCTTATGTTGAAGAGTTCAACTCGACCTCAAGCTCAGCACCGTCGATGAGAGAAATTAATGATGAATTGCCCAGCTTTGAAAACGTCCTAACGAAAACGACCTCACTTGAAGATCACCTGACCTGGCAGCTTTCGATGATTGCCATGAGTGACCAGGAGAAAAAGCTCGGCGAACTAATTATTGGCAACCTATCGGATGATGGCTATTTTAACGCGAATTTAGAAGACCTAGCACGCGAGTCTGAAATCGAACTTGAAGACGCCGAAGAAGTCTTAAAAATCGTGCAAAATTTCGACCCATTAGGCGTAGGATCTCGCAATTTGCAAGAATGCCTCTCAATCCAAGCTCAATTCCTGGTACCGAGACAACCCCTGGTTGAGACATTAATCCGAAATCACTTAAGCGATTTAGAGAGAAAAAACTATAACGCAATTGCTAAAAGTCTCGCCATTCCCTTCGATAAAGTAATCGAGGCAACGCGCGTTATCCTTGAATTCGAACCCAAGCCAGGTCGTTCCTTCAATTCAGGGGACACTCAATACATCACACCAGACATCTATGTTTATAAAGTCGCTGAAGAATTTATGATCGTCCTAAATGAGGACGGTATGCCGAAACTCCGAATTTCGCCGTATTATAAAAATATTTTAGCGTCAGCCCAAAAAGACCAAAATAAAGTAACCAAGGAATACGTCCAAGAAAAACTTCGGTCCGCAGTTTGGTTGATCCGTTCGATCCACAATCGTCAAAAAACGATCTATAAAGTCACTGAAGCAATCGTCAAACGTCAGAGGGATTTTTTCGAAAAAGGCGTTCAGCAGCTCAAGCCGATGATCCTCAAGGACGTAGCAAATGATATTGGAATGCATGAATCTACGATTTCCCGGGTCACTACTAATAAATTCGTGCACACTCCTGTTGGAATTTTTGAGCTCAAATACTTTTTCAATTCTAGCATCAGCGCGGCAGATGGAAGTGACTCCCTAGCAAGCGAAGCTGTCAAAGAAAAAATTCGACAAATGATTCAAAAGGAAGATCATAAGGGTCCCCTTTCGGATCAAAAAATTGTGGAGCTCCTTAGATCGGAAAATATCGACATCGCTCGCCGGACTGTGGCAAAATACAGAGACATGCTTGGCATTTTGTCTTCAGGCAAGCGTAAGAAAATAATCTAAACGATGTCGACCCAGTCCATGGAAGGGGCAGGAGTACTTATGAATTTCCACATTACTTTTAAAAACATGAACCCTAGTGATTCGCTCAGAGCATTCATCGAGGAGCAATCACAAGGTTTGGCTAAGTTTTTTGATGGAAAAGTGACTCTGACCTGGGTCTTATCGCACGAGAAGCAAAATCACGTCGTACACTGCCATCTCGTCGGCGACCATATGGATTATTACGGAGAAGGAACGACTCAGGATTTTAAAGCGTCGATCGATCTCGTCTTAGACAAGCTGGAGAAGCAAATTCAAAGACACAAAGAGATCGTGAAAAACCACCTTCATAAAGGAATACAAAAAGAACCAGTTTCGTAAAGTCATTTCATGACACGAATCCGTAATCATTTACCGGCCAGAAGTCTCTTCGTTTCCCTTATTTCAGTCATTGCTATCAGCAGTCCCCTGGCCTACTCCGGTGACAGAAGTGAGGTGATCAATCTCCATGAGGACTGCACAAGTAACGCCATCAGCCCCCTCAATTTAGAGACGTTCCAGGCCCTATCACATTCAGTAGAGCGCCTCATTCGCTCCCATGAAATCAAAGACAGCCCACTCATCGCACAGGCTCGAGTGGTTGAACGTATCTCGGAATTCTTGCAAACCTACAGGCAACATCAACTTCAACACATCAGCCAGGTTTCAAAACGAAAAAAAATCAACCAAGCCTTTGCCTTTTTTTTCCAAAGGGACCCAGAGTCCAAGCAAACGCCCATCGAACGCATCGCCTCTATTTTCTCAAATTCAATACCATCCCCAGAGAGAGATCAGCGACATTTCAACCAATTCCTTCAAAAAATTACCGAAAGACTATTTGATCAGCAGGCCGAGAATCCCCTGCATTTCGTATCTCACGGGGTCGATCACTCACTGAACGTGGTTGATTATATTAGAGATCTTTACACCAAAAATCCAAAGATCACCGAGGCGATCAAGAGCAAATATGAGGTGAGCGAAACTGAGGCGAGACTCATTCTTGAAACGCTCGGCCTCAGCCACGACCTTGGGTATCCGGGAGTAGGCATGAGCGAAAAACCACTCCACGGGCCCATCGGCGCCGATTACATGAGAGAAACCCAGGAAGATTTTCTCGACTTTATTCACACTCAAACGGCGAAAAAGCAGACCATTTCTGAAGACATGCTCACCTCAGTTCATAATCACTCTGCAGACAAGATCGATGAGCGATTCCCTATTAAAATCACAACAAAAGATCACCAGGTCATACTCGCTCAGCTCCCTGACCTTAAAGATGTGATCGTGATGAGGCACTTGGAAGTCGCCTTAATTGAACATAGTGCACTCACCGAAGAGGAAACCAAAGAAATTCGCAGAATTTTCGAAGCTAAACCCGAAGTAAAATATAAACAGGTCGAAACCGCATTTGAAGGAAGAAAGGCCGTTTTTCAACTCGAACACACCCAGGGGTCGTCTCCTGATTCGGCACACTCTCATCCCCACTCCAATTCTCATTTTGGTTTGCAATATAGCGAAGTAGATTTATTAAAAAATCCATTAGAAGCATCAATTCGACTCTGCGACAACATGGACATCCTGCCATCGCGAATGACCCCACTTCAAAGATCCCCAGCATTCAGGGCCATTTATCACTTACTGGGTCATGGACCTGACACCCAAGCCATCAATCAACTCGAACAGTCGAAAAATCTAGTTGCGAGAAAAATACTAGTCGATCGCGTCATTGAGAGCGTCCTCAATCGCCCAGAATACTCCGCCCTTTCTAACTTCAGCAAAGACGAAATCCGAGACAGCGCCTCTAGACTCAGACCCGTTGAACTCTTTCATTTTGGAGGAACGGAGGCCATTCAAGGAATTTCATTGAGAGTCAGTGATGGAGTTCCGGAAATCATCGTATTGATCGATGAAGCTAAATACAACGAGCTGAACGAAATCAAAATGAGCGAAAAAAATGGACATGGTCAAGGAGAGCTGATTGGCGTCGGTGCCTACCAAATCTGGCGAGCCAGGGAAGCACTCAGCACCCTTCGATATGATGGGAAATCACTTACTTTAAAAGTAGTCTCGACCATTGGTAAGGTACTACCGTTTAATACCGAACCCCGTAAATAAGGAAAAAAAAGCTCAAGATTCGAATTGAATAGGTCGATTGAGAGGGTAACCATGAGTAATACCCCCGTCAGTTCAGAAAATAGATCCCCTCGCCTCATCCCTGGTGCGAGGAGAAACTTGGAGGGCTCGAGGGTTCAGACCATCGAGCTCTTAAGAAAAACTGGCATCACTCAAGAACCCAGCCCTGAACAACCCGAGGCATATAGATTGTGGATGGCCCTAAAGCAATTCTACTCTCAGGCAATTGAAGCCCAGCAACGGGTGGCACTCGTCAGAAGTGAGGCTATCGCCCTTCAGGAACAATTGGCGCAACTCAGTGCGGAAAATATTTTTCTCAAGCAGTCCTCAGAGAGGCGGCAGGAGGACTTTCAAGCGCTGAAGAAATTAGAAATTTTTTGGACTGACAGAGAATCAAAACAATCCATTAAAATCAGAACTCTGGAAGAAAAGAATCGAAAACTAGAGGGATTCCTCAACCGAACCAAAACTGCGATTCACGCTCGATTCGACTGGCTCAAAAGCTACCAGGAACGACTCAAAACTTATGCGTCCTCTCTTAATGAAGAGAAGTCGAGAATCAAAGCGCTCGCTAGCCAAATCTCGGTTGAGATTGACAACTCAGAGCGCCCTTGGAAAGACAGGTCTGCCCAGATCTCTCAGTGGATTCAAAACGAGAATCTCAGTCCCACGCCCCCCACACCACCTCAACCCCGCTCAGTTTATTAACGCAAAAATTGCCTATCTATACAGTGCAGGGATTACCCATTTACATATTTATTTAAAGTGTAAGAATTAGAGCATGAGCCTAAACACTAACTCTTTTAAACTCGCCTTTCATCAAGCAGATCAAGTTGTCGCTCAAATCAAGGCAGGAACTCAGCAAAGCCAGGTTGGAATAGAATCACTAAGAAATCTCCTCATCAATATCCAAAATCGAACCATCGAACTGGAACAAGCTCTCAAACTTGCGACTGAGAAAAATCACTCGCTTGCAGAACGATTCAATCTCAGCCAAAAAGAACTCCAGAAGGCTGACGTGAGAACTCGAGAACTCGAAGCTCTTGCTGAAAATTACAAACGAAATCTTCAGGAATCCTTGATTGAACACTCTCGTATCGTCGAACAGACCAAAACCGAAGCTACCAAAAATTTGATGATTAAGCAGACGTTCGAAAACTATGTCGACTATGCAGCTAAATCAACGAATGAAAAAATTCGGGAATTTGAAGAAGAAAACAAAAAACTTAAAATCACCCTCAACAAACGAGAAGAGCAGCTGAAGGCCTCCCTCTCTCAAGCGCAGGAGGCCGCGCAAACGACGCAAACACTGACAAAGCGAGAACAAGACCTGCAACAGCAAATCAAGCGCTTCATCGCTGAAAAGACCATCGCCCAGCGGAGTTTTGAGCAACGACTTCAGGCAGCGGAGCAAAGTTTACTCAAAGAAAAGTCCTCTAGAAAATCAATCCAGGATCGAGTCACGCCACTAGAACAAGAAGTCCAAGAACTTAGGCAGCTCAACGAATCACTCAAAAACACTCTCAAACTCGACTCGATTGACTCCCCTGGAAAAGCTCACTCCTCAAACACAAAAGAGGCCCAACCCTTGCCTTCTGAACCACAAAAGGAAGGCACTACTCCAACCCACCGGATCGAAGAAACCAGTGACGGTGCCGTTTTAGTTTGGAATTAGTCTGATTCGTACCCACGCCTAAAATTGGTACACACTGAGCTTCGCGTCGTCGGTACCCACAACAAACCAGTTGGGCACCATCGTGATCCGGTGCGAAAAAATATAGGCAGCATCATCCTTTGGCAGTCCGAGATCCCATACTCGTTTCCCGGCTTCATCATAAACCATCACTCGACTCTCTCGAGTCATCGATTGCTCTACCGATTGATCTCCTGATTGCTCTGCCGAGTGCTCTATCCCCACCCAGACTAAGCCCGACGACAGGTTGATCGAACCAGAATATCGAGAAAAGGTACTCTCACCCTGCTTCCAAACTTCTTTTAAAACACTCAATGAGGTGCTCCCCACCCATTGCCCTGCTGTGCTATTGCCGTAATAAAATACACGATCACCTCTCGTGGAGGACTCGAGTTGCTCAACAGGAAATGTAGGACTTACTTGCCCCATGGACTGACCCTTATCGCCAAAAAACGCGATTTTTTCACTCTTTGGACCAGTGCGAACCAAAGCAGCAACCTGAAAGGCGGGCGTTGAACTCGGAGTAGCTGAGGGAGCCAATCGATTAGTCCCTTCAGCTCCGGCCACTGCTAGGTCGATTACCTCGCCATCAATTTTCTTTCTCCAAACGGGCTGAAAGTCAGCTCCAAAAACCACGATTTCACCGCCCGTCAATGCGATAGCTAAGTTCTTTTGATCCTCGGAGAACTTGAAAGCAACCACATCCCCCTGGATGGGAAACTGTCCGACTTTCTTTCCTGCCCAGTCCAAAATATCAAAGGCTACCCGAGGGCCTGCGTCATCGTCATGATAGCACACCACCCTGGGAGGCTCTTGTATGACATAGGGCTTACAAACCCCTTCAGTTGTCCAAATCCGACGACCCCGAGAGTCCATTCCGATCAATTCATCCAAGTGAGTGGCTAAAACAATCAGATCTCCCCCCGCAGAGATGGCCACGTCTTTGATCGGAAACTTGACTCTTTGCTCCCAGATGAGCTTCCCTTGCGTACTCCACAGCGAAAGAAGAGGATGCTTTGAACTTCCCGGAATATCCCCATCAGGATGGGTTGCCACCAGGATCTGCTTTCCGTTTCTGGCGAGGACCAAACTGGAGATCGCCCCCTTCATCCTCTGACTCCATAGGCGCCTCGGCCCAGCATTCAGGCCAGAGGCAGGGGCACTTAAATGAGTCCGAGCATAGCCCTGCTCGAGCACCAACCATGAAAAAATCAGCCCAATTCCAATCCTTGAGATTATTGCTTTTGACACCTTGATTGTAATGCTACTGTAAGACTGTAGAAAACAAAAACAAACCTATGCGAATTGCGATTCTTTCAAGAAACTCAAAACTTCACAGTATCCGGCGCCTCAGGTATGAAGCCGATCAACTTGACATGGAGTGTCAAATTATTGATCCCCTCGCTTGCCAATTGGTCATTCGAGGGAAGGAAAGCCAGGTTGTCCTTAAAAACCGTCCTCTTCCCGTTTTCGATGCACTCCTCCCTCGGATCGGTGCCTCGATTACCGATTATGGGCTTTGCGTGGTCCGGCACTTTGAGATGCAAAAGATCCCAACCCTGAATGGCTCCCGTGCAATTGCAGAGTCTCGGGATAAAATGCGTAGCCTCCAAGTCCTCACCGAAGCAGGGCTCCTCGTCCCTGCCACTGTTCTGACGAGAAATACCCAGAGCCTCAAAACCGCAGTCGAAGCCGTTCAGGGACTTCCCGTTGTTTTGAAAATTCTAAGAGGAACCCAAGGGGTCGGGGTCATGCTCGTTCATTCTCCGATTTCTTTAGGCTCGGTCCTCGACACCCTCAGAACCTTGGATCAAGACGTGATTATTCAGCAATTTATTGTCGAGGGAGCCGGGCGCGATTACCGAGCTTTTGTTGTCGGCGACCGAGTCGTCGCAGCGATGGTCCGGACCGCTCCCCCGGGCGAATTTCGCTCCAACATTCATCGAGGAGGCTCGGCTCAGGTCGTGAAGCTTTCTAAGAAATTCGAGCAAACCGCCGTTCGAGCAGCTAAAATCCTCGGCCTGCAGATCGCCGGCGTCGACCTCATGGAGAGTCACGAAGGGCCACTGGTGATTGAAGTCAACAGCTCGCCCGGATTTGAGGGCATCGAGAAAGCGACCGGAATCAACGTTGCCCAATCGATCATGAAGCAAATGAAAGCGATGATTCGTAAGCGCCGATAGATACTCTCAAAAAATGATCACTTCGCTTTAAGAAGTCTTGAGTACTTTCGCTTGGCTTGTGTGCGGACTGCTTTCGAAGTTTTCTTTTGAAACTCCTCGATCGAGTGACACCCGTAAATTTTCTTAAGTAGCATCACCTGAACCTGGCTCATTAACTCTTCGGCGATGGACTTTTCAAGCGACAGAGGTATGATTATTTTCATCCTCCTCAGGTAGGAAAAGTAGTCTTTGATTACCTGACTTATAAAAACCTTTCGGTCAACTTCATTATCTTGAAAGTTCACCAAGTGCTGTTCGAATATGACATATAGGGGATCGGAATTTCCGGTTCTTGCCGATTTCATTTGGGGGGTATCCTCTTGATGAAATCTCATCGGAACTGGGGGTCTCAGCCTTGAGTACAAAAAAATTAAAAGCTTCCGCTGAAATCAGGCAAGTTGCGAAAGCCATTCGAGAAGCGAAAAATATCGTCATTTCAACCCATCTCATGCCTGATGGAGACGGCCTCGGCGCAGCAATCGCGCTGTATCATTACCTGAGAAAAGCAGGAAAAAAATGCCGAATTCTCAATCCCGATCCCTTGCCAAAACGCTACCAGTTCTTAGATCCGAAAAGTCAATTCCTCTTCGCTAGCTCACAAAGATCTCTTCCCAGAAAGCCTGATCTCTGGATTATTTTAGATACCCATGATCCCCGCAGACTAGGAGGCCTCTGGGATGCACTCGCCCCTCAGTGCGAACATATTTTATTCCTAGATCACCATCCTAGACCCCAGGGAAAACTCTCACTCGACTATCCCACAAACACCACTGTGATCTCCCAAGTCACGGCCAGCAGCATCGGTGAACTGCTACATACTCTCTTTACTCGCCTCAACTTAGCGACCCTCGATGCCAAAATCGCTCTCGGCCTCTACGTTTCTGTCATGACCGACACCAATAGTTTTCGCTACGCACGGACCACACCAGCGGCCCACCGAATTGCGGCTCAAATGATCGAGCATGGGATTAATCCCGAAGACATCTACCAAAAAATCTACTCCTCTAAAGCCGTGTCCCATCTCCAACTGCTCGGTGTTCTCCTACAAAATGTTCAAATGTCCCCCGGTGGCAAAGTCGCCTGGATCGAAATGGACCGTGGCCTTCGCTCACTCTATCGAGCATCAGCTGATGAAACCCTCTCTTTTTTGAATCTCCTCTTGCTCATCCAAGACACCGAGGTCATTTGCTTTTTTAGAGAAGAAGATGACGGAAAGACCAGAGTTTCCATCAAATCAAAAGGAAGAATCATTATCAGTCAACTAGCGATGGAGCTCGGGGGCGGGGGCCACGACTATGCGGCCGGATTAGCCCTTTCTCGCTCTTTGAATCAAACCCGAGTTTTGGTAATCTCCCGAATCGAAAAACTAATTAAGACACAAGAGAAGAGTCATTTATGATTGAATCCATAGAAATTTCTAAGTTTGGCGGGCCCGAAGTCATGAGAAGAATCGAAATCCCTTCACCCCCACTCCGCCTCGATGGCGTGCGTATCCAGGTCATAGCATCAGGGGTTAACTTTGCTGATCTCATGATGAGAATGGGGCTTTATCCTGAGGCACCCAAACCTCCCTTCGTCCCCGGATATGAAGTCGCAGGAAGAGTATTAGAAGTCGGACAAGCGGTGAAATCGATTCATCCAGGAGACCGTGTCCTTGGCGGCTCCAGATTCGGGGGCTACACCTCTGAAATTGTCTTGCCCGAGTATCAAGTTCGAAAAATTCCCGACCGACTTTCGGATACCGAAGCAGCTGCCGTCCCCGTCAACTTCCTGACTGCCTGGATGGCTCTCCACGAAATGGCTCGAATCCGAAAAGGAGACCGTGTGCTGATCCAAAGTGCAGCAGGAGGAGTTGGCGTAGCAGCCATCCAGATTGCTGCACAGGCAGGAGCTCGGGTCGTAGGACTCGTCGGATCATCTTCTAAGGTGGGCGCCATCAAAGCCCTCGGAGCCTCGGAAGTGGTTCTCAAAAGCGAATGGGAAGAGATAAGTGATGAGCAAGCCGGAGGTTTTCAGGTGATTCTGGACTCAACTGGGGGAGAAAGTCTCAAAAGAAGCATGAGGCGGCTCTCGCCGACGGGGAGAGTTGTGAACTTCGGAGCTTCAAGTAGCGTTTCCGGACCTAAGCGCTCCCTGCCTCACATTATCTCACTGCTCATGAACACTTCGATTGTGACTCCTTTTAAACTGATGATGGAAAATAAGGGTATCTTTGGCTTAAACCTCCTTCAACTTTTAAAAGAACCTCAAGCCGGAGAATTCAACCCTATATATTCTGCCTTTGATCAAATTATGGAAAGATTTGTCGATGGCTCTTTTAAGGTGATCGTGGGGAAGACTTTCCCTCTCGCTCAAGCTGGCGCATCACACACTTATCTGCAGAGCCGAGCTAACATTGGAAAAGTCGTTCTCCTGACTACGCCAAAAAATAACTGAACACGTTCTGATATCGTGACAGGTAACTAGACAGATGCTCGCGTTGAGTCCCGCGTCCTCGCTCTTCTACTCCAATGCGAACATCTGTCTGGTTTTTTCGAGACTTTTCTTCATATTGACATTCACTGAAATTCAGCTATAGGCTAATGAAGTTAACCTTACTTTATGCTTAAGAGGCTAATTCTATGATTCAAGTTTCCCATCTCACTAAATTTTACGGGCCACGAGCGGCGGTAAATGATCTGAGTTTTGCGGTCAAAAAAGGTGAAATCGTTGGCTTCCTTGGCCCCAACGGAGCCGGCAAAAGCACTACCATGAAAATCCTCACTGGCTTTATGCCAGCATCAGCTGGCTCAGCCAAAATTGCTGGTTACGATGTTTTTGAAAATGCAATTGAAGTCAAACGAAACATTGGTTTTCTCCCGGAGAATCCACCCGTTTATCCTGAAATGCAAGTCGGAGACTATTTAGTTTTTGCAGCACAGCTCCACCAGGTCGCAAAGGAAAAAATTAGAACCGCAGTAGACCACGCTTTAACCAAAACTTCTTTGGGAGATGTTAGAAAACGTCTCATCGGCAACTTATCGAAGGGTTACAGACAGCGAGTCGGGCTTGCTCAAGCATTGGTGCACAATCCCGCAGTTCTGATTTTAGATGAACCCACGGTTGGACTCGACCCGAAGCAGATTATCGAAATTCGAGAACTCATTAAAGGGCTAGGTGGAGAACATACCGTCATTCTCAGCTCTCATATTTTGCCAGAAGTCACAGCCACCTGTGAGCGGATCATCGTGATCAATCAAGGCAGAATTGTAGCTGAGGACACGATCGACCAGTTGACAGCAAGGATCAAAAAAGGACTCATTTACTCACTCGTAGTCAAAAATCCCGCACAGGAAGGTGTCAGCGCGATTCGAAAAATCCCCGGCATCCAGACTGTTACGCAAGTCGGCCCTAAGCTAGTGATCGAGATCCAACCTGGATCGAGTGAAGTCCGCGACCAAATTGTGGAGGCGGCAGTGAAGAGAGAAATGGGAGTTCTCGAGTTCAGCGCAGAAAAAGTCAGCCTTGAGGAAATTTTCTTACAACTCACAACGATTGAGACACCGATTGAAAATGCAGGAGTTGCAGTATGAGCCCAAGAAATGTTTGGACAATTGCTCGAAAAGATTTTCGGACCTATTTCATGTCCCCGATTGCCTACATCATCATCGCTGGATTTATGCTGATCATGGGGTGGATGTTTTTTTACACCTTGAGCCATTTTGAAATGCAAAACATGCAGTATCAGCAGTTCAACATGGGAAAAAGCCCAAGCATTACAGATGGTATTATCAGACCTGTTTATGGAAACATGAACGTCATTTTTCTCTTTCTCGTTCCCTTCATTACTATGCGCCTTTTTTCAGAAGAGAAGAAGCAACACACCATAGAACTTCTAATGACTTCGCCAATTACTCTCAGCGAAATTATCTTAGGTAAATTTTTATCCTCGCTTCTCCTGGTTGTCATTATGCTGGGAATCACTCTCGTTTACCCCATTACCCTTTTTGCAACGGGAAATCCTGAACTAGGGCCCATTGTCACCAGCTATATTGGCACGCTCCTCTTGGCGAGTTGTTACTTATCTCTCGGAATTTTCTTCTCCTCACTGACTGAAAATCAAATTGTGGCAGGATCTCTCACCTTTGCTAGCGCCCTCTTTTTCTGGCTAGTGAACTGGGCCTCCCAGGCTGCTGGGCCCGTCTGGAGTGAAGTTCTGAACTATCTATCCTTAATTAGTCACTACAATAACTTTGGCCAAGGACTCCTGAACTCAAGCGACGTCATCTACTACTTGTCGTTCATTGGGATCGGACTCTTCCTAACTCATCGAGTTCTCGACTCCTTTCGGTGGAGGTAATCAACTATGAATCAATCCAACTCTTCAACTCACAAATCAAATCAAAATCTCTCAACTTGGCTTTGGACTGGAAGCGGCCTGATCGCTCTCGCGCTTTTATTCGCCAGAATGATCTATCCTGAACTGTTTTGGCTTACCGTCATTCTCTCAGTTCTCTTACTGGGTGGACTGAGCGGATTAGTCTTTCAAAATCAAAAAGCTCTGCGCAGTCGAACTGCTGCCTATGGGGTCAACTCGATCATCACCGTTTTACTCGTGCTTGGAATTGTTGGTGTGATCAACTTTCTTGGGTCTCGATATCCTTTGAAAAAAGACTTTACCCAGAGCAAAGTCCACACACTTTCAGATCAAAGCATAAAAATTACGCAGTCCCTCAAGTCTCCCCTGAAAGTTACATTTTTCGCCAAGCTTCAGCAAAAAGAACAATTTAGGCCGATTCTTGAGAACTACAAGGCGATCAACCCCAAGTTTGAGGTCGAATTTGTAGATCCTGACCGTGAACCTAACCGCGCCAAACTTGCCGGCATTAAGAAGTACGGGACACTTCTTTTAACTTACGGCACTCGAGAGAGCAAAGTTGAAGATATGAGTGAGGAGAAGATCACCAATGCGATGATCAAGATCCTCAAAGACAAGAGCCCCACGCTCTGCGCCATCACGGGGCACGGAGAAAAGAGCTTTGACTCCCAGGACGCTGAAGGTTACCAGACTGTAAAAAAATCGCTCCTGGAACAGGCCTACTTAGTTAAAGATGTGAACATCATTCAGGAAACTAAAATTCCCGACTCCTGTGATGCGATTGCAGTCCTGGGACCGACCAAGAGCTTTCTTGAGCCCGAAGCTAAGGCACTGAGAGAATACCTTAATAATGGCGGTCGCGCCGTCATAGCCATCGACGTCAACCTCAAGGGTACAGAATCTAGCCCAGAGCTAGTCTCCATCCTTGAGAATTGGCACACTAAGCCTATGACTGCCTTAGTGGTCGATCCACTTTCAAGAATGTTCGGAGTCGATGCATCCGTTTCTATCATCGCGACTTTTAATAGAACTCAGGCGATCACCAAAGATTTCCAAGCGAATTGCGTTTTCCCGTTCACCCGGCCACTCGAAATCGTTTCCAATCCGCCTCCGAGCCTCAACGTGCAATGGCTAGCACAAACCACACCTAAGAGTTGGGCTGTCACAGATTTCAAACAGCTCGCCAAAGGTGAGGTGAGCTACCACGAGGGCAAAGACCAACACGGTCCACTCAACGCTGCAATCGCGGTCGACGGCAAACTAAAAGACTCCAAAGCACCTCGAAACACTCGCCTGGTGATTTTTGGCAGTTCCTTCTTTGCCACTAATAGCGGATCAAGAAACGCAGGGAATTTGGACTTCTTCCTTAATTCAGTCTCTTGGGCTATGGAAGATGAGAGCCTCATCTCAATTCGAGCCAAGGAGGAAGCTCCCGGTAAAATCGAGCTTTCCCAAAAAGCTGCGAGTGCAATTGGTCTTCTAACTATTTTTGTAATTCCGCTCTTAATTGCTGTTGCTGGAGTAGTGATTTGGGTCTATCGGCGCAAACTCTAGTTCGCTTCAGCAGTCCCTTAAAGGAAAGGATTAAAAAATGACTCAAGTAAGTTGGACACGTCAACTTGGACTTGCTGCAGTCCTTTTGGCTTTAGGAACCTTAGCCTATTGGGCAGAGTTTAAACATAAGCCAGAGAAAGAGGCGACTGAGGAGCAGGCCAAGAAGCTTTTTTCCCTCGAGGGTACTTCGATCCAATCCATTCGTCTTGGATCTCCGGCTCACTCGGATGTTGTGTTAAACTGCCTCGACCTAAGTTCGAAACTTTGCAAGCCCGGGGACCCATCGAAATGGCAAATTACCGAACCAGTTCAGCTTCGAGCGGATGACTCAAATGTTAATACGCTCATCTCCGCCCTCAATCACCTGAACTCCGGCGATATCATCTCCCTCAAGGACGAATCTGCTGAAAAGCGGGCTGCTCTTTTGAAAGACTACGGCCTAGATCCCGAATCGCGTAAAGTAGCAAAACGAATCGAGGTCATCACCGAAAAGGGTACGACCGTACTTTTCGTAGGCGGAACCCACCCGATCGGGGACAACACCTTCGCGATTGAGAAGAAGCTCACAAAAGGGGAACCCCCCTCAGAGACAGTCGACGACACTCAGATCTATTTGATTCCGAATCATTTCAAAGCCAACCTCGAACATGACATCACGTATTGGCGGGATAAAAAACTACTCACTGTCGCATCGCACGAGATCGAGTCATTTCAACTCGTGGGAAGGAACGGGGAATTATCCGGCAACAGAAAAGATCACCCTTGGACGCTTAACTCGCACTCACGAGACCTTCCCGGCGATCCTGATCAAATCAACAACCTGCTAAACGCAGCCGCTGGACTCTCGGCAAAAGCCTTTGTATCAGATCATAAGACGGATGAATCCGCTCGGACCGCTCTTCATGGGGCATCCCAAGTTCTCACCTTAACTCTCTGGAAAGAGAAAGGATCAGCACCCCAGGCGCCTGAGCCCATCACGCTGACCTTGCTCCAAAAGAAAGTCGGCTCTGAACCCTCGCATCTCTATGCGATCGTATCCAATGCTGACCCAGTGTTTGAGATTGAGCCGGGTTCCCTCAATCGTCTCGACAAAAGCCCCTCCGACTTGCGACTCTCGAAGCTCTTAACAACCCTGGAGCGCTTCAACGTCAAGCGCCTAGAGTTTTCCGGAAAACCCATTGGACCCTCCCCTCTCATTTTGACCCAAAAAGAGGGGAAATGGACTTCTGAAGGGGCCAATCAGGATCTGGATACATCCAAAGTTCAAAATCTTCTCGATCGACTTTCAGGAACCAAGGTGAAGGAGTTTTTAACAGGTGCCTCCACTCCCAAAGGCGACGAAGAGGGCTTGACGGTCAAAACATCCGACGACAAGAAGAGTCATACTTGGATCTTCTGGAAAACGGGCTCTAACCTTTACGCAAGGGATACAGAATCTCACTCAGGGGAAGTCCTCCTCATGGACCAATCGATGGCCGAGACCCTTCCCTGGAATCGAGACTTTTTTTATCAACCCAAACCAAAGGCTGAAGGTAGCCCGCGCCCTGAGAAGCTGAAGAAATGAATCTCCTCTCCTCCTATTTTTTGAGGATCCGGACGATTCTTTTGCATCCGACTGTTTTTTTTCAGGAAATGCCCCGTACAGGAGGCATGAGTGGGCCCCTGAGCTTCGCCCTGACTACTCACTGGTTAGGTGCTGCGCTGAGCTATCTCTGGCGCACTGCATTTTCTCCTCTGAGGCCGATTGGACTACAACGCGTTTTTGATCAATTCGGGGGCTATCCTCAAATTGATCAACCGGGTCGTAGTCTTCCCTGGAATCAACTTGGATCGCAACTGATGAACTGGTTTTTCGGGATGGCATCAGTGATTACGGATCCTTTCATCACCCTGATTTCACTCCTATTTTCTGCTTTTTTTATCTTCATTGGGGCCAGGCTTCTCGTTCCCTCAGGACAAAAGGGAGCTCTCAACGAAGTCTCATACGAGTCCGCAGTCCGAATCCTCTGCTATGGGATGGCCCCCGCTCTACTCGCTGGTCTCCCGCTATTTGGAAGCGCAGTGGCTTGGCTTTATGTTTGGGTCGTGACCGTCATCGGTGTGAAAGAGGTCTACCGCGTCAGCACTGGTCAAGCAATTTTGATTAGCCTATTCCCAAAATTACTAATTCTTGGGATAATAATAACTGGGCTTCTGCTTTTGACTGTATTCTTTTTTCAATTTGTAGTCACAGGCTGGTAAAAACGTCGCAAATCGAGCCCAGTAGGAGAGAGACTGAAACTCTTTTGGATTGTCCTGTGTTTACTCACGCTGGCAGCCGTGGGAGTAGCTCGGCAACACGGATGGCTAACGAGCGATCGATCCAACCGGGAAACCTTCTCGGGGAGCGCCTCGACGATCAGTCCAGGGCCCACCCTAGGTCGGTCCTTGGCTGACGACAGCGCATTGTTTTCGCTCAATCCGGTTAATCTTGGGTGTAACAAAATTTACGATCTCATTTGTAAGAAACCCCAGGTCGACCTCGATCCGACGGGTACGGTTCACTCCGACGAAGAGAGCGAAAAGGAAGCTCATGAAATCTACCGAGAAATTATCCGGAAAAATCCAGGTTGGTCTCCAGATCAAGTAGATGAGGAATTCGTTCATCTGGTTTATACCCATCAAAATCGAGCAAAAATTTATTCAGCGTTTGAAATGGTCAAACGAACCTTGAATCATTGGATCGACCAAGAACCTGAAGCCGTCTTCACGGCTCACGAGAAATATCAAATCAAAGATCGAATCAAGAAGGTCGAGCTCCAGCTCCCGCCCCCTGCTCAACTCTATCAAGACGAGCCAGATCTCCTCACCAAGAGTGAACTTTTATACGAACGCAAAACCAGCGGCGAAACAGCCCTGCGAGTCGGAGGGGCGTACTTACTTTTTGCAAAGTCTTGGTTTAACATCGTCTTCTCCCTCGCTCACGAACTCGGGCATTCCATCGACCCCTGCGAAATCCGAAGCGCTGGTATGTCATTTCCAGCCTATGATCGCCTGGTCGGATGCTTCCTAGAACACCGACTGATTGCACTAAGAAATACCCGCTCGGAGTGCGGCGGAAACGATCAACTTTCCGAAACTTTTGCAGATTGGATCGCAGTGCAGGTCACGGCGGAAACTCTGGTCAATTATTCAAGCCATCTCCATGGATCGCAGATTCTCAATGCAGCACAAAACTCCGTCAGAGATCTCTGTGAAGCCGAGCCAGAAGCACCAGACCAGACTGATCTCGAATTCCATCCCTCGTCGAAAATTAGAATTGAGGAGATCTTTGGAAAAAATCCAAAAATTCGGAAATTTCTAGGCTGTGATCCCTCACTGGACACCCAAAACTACTGCCAATTCGTCCCTCACTACCCCACCCACCCAGGAGCCATGTAATGCAAGAATTTCATAAGAATCGATCTGATCTGCGGGCAGCCCTGACTCTCACTCTAGCCCTTGGCTTCATGGCTTCCTGCAGCAACCTGCCGAAAACGCCCTTGCCTCAGAGCGGCGATTCAGCTGATGCCGAGCTGGCTAAAAAATCAAAGAACAGCAGCCTCGAAATCGAATACCTCCTCGAGCGAGATCGTTACCGGCTTTTCTTCCAAAGCCAGGGGGACCGAGTGTCAATCGAAAGCTATCATGACGGCAAAATCATCGAAAAAGGTGAGATCGACTCGACGAAATACTCTCTCTTTCTAAAAAAGGCGATGGAAGCCATCAAAACATTTAAAAACGAATCCAATGGATCTCCTCCGTGCCTCAGCCCCTTTGTCGTGACCCTTAAGTTCGAAAAGAAAGCTGAGCAGGTCAGAGGCTGCCGCTCAAGGGACCATGGAAGCCTGAGCAAGCTGATAAGAGAAGGAGAATTTCTCCTGTATTCCAAAAATGGATAGACTTTGGTATTGCTTTAAACATGATCCAACGTTCGAGCTACCCTATCAACGGGCATATTGAAGTCATCTGCGGCAGCATGTTCAGCGGAAAAACCGAAGAACTCCTTCGCAGAGTCAAGCGAGCTCAAATTGCCCGACAAAAAGTGCAAGTCTTTAAACCGACCATCGACGACCGATTCAGCAAGGATCACGTCCAAAGTCATGACTCGAACCGAATTGCCTCGATCCCCATTCAAAAACCTACCGAACTATTCAATTATCTAGAAGACAATACCCGCGTAGTTGGATTAGATGAGGCTCAGTTTTTTGATCACTCCATCATCGATGTTGCGCAAAAGCTAGCCTACCGGGGGATTCAGGTCATTATCGCAGGACTGGATATGGATTTTCGCGGACAACCTTTCGGGCCGATGCCTGGGCTCCTAGCCATCGCAGAGGTGGTCACCAAACTTTCCGCGGTTTGCGTGATCTGCGGCGCCCCTGGCACCCGCACCCAAAAAACTTTTGGGAGTCTTGAAGTCCAGGACTCTCCCATCGCGGTGGGCGCCAAAGAAATGTACGAGGCTCGATGTCGGTTTTGCCATCAAGCAGAAGGAGACCTTGTTGGTCAGGCACAAACCAGTGCGGGACGGAGTCCCGGGCTGCCTCCCCTCGGCATTGAGACTAGTGTTGAATCGCCAGGAGTCCTTGCATGACATCGCAAAAACTTCCTGGAATCGACTCCCAGTTCAAAGAACTTAAGTTTCACCTTTCCGAAATCAAGCATCATTACGGACCCAATGTTCATATTCTATCCGACCCCATCCTGCTCTCCCATTTGGCGCAGCTTTGTGCCGAGAAGACCACTCAACCAGTAATAAACGAGCTCATCACGACCCTTTATTCCTCCTTGCTTAAAACCGTCGTCAATCACGAATTCCCGACTCAGTGGACCCAAATGAGAACCCGGATGGCATTGCAACATCCTGAAGCCGTGCTTCAAATGCCGATGATTTCCGCAAATACTCCCGTAGTCAGCGTCAATCTGGCCCGAGCCGGGACCCTGCCGTCGCATGTTTGCTATAATGCGCTCAATTATTTCATGAACCCACAAACCGTCCGACAAGACCATATTTCGATCGGTCGCACTACGGACGAGCAAGAAAAAGTCACTGGTAGTAAAGTGGCAGGCCATAAAATTGGCGGAAATGTAGACGATAGCATCGTCCTTTTTCCTGACCCCATGGGTGCCACCGGAAGCACCCTGATTGAGGCACTAGACTTGTACAAAAGTAGGGGAAATGCTCTCAAATATATTGCCATTCACTGTATTGTGACCCCAGAATATTTAAGAAACATCAAGGAACACCATCCCGATCTCATTGTTTTTGCAATTCGATTGGATCGAGGCTTATCAACGGATGAAATCCTGGACACAGAACCAGGGAGTCACTGGGACCAAGAAAAAGGTCTCAATCATAAACACTATATCGTGCCGGGAGGCGGCGGTTTTGGGGAGATTCTAAACAATGCCTATGTCTGAAAAAAACAACACTAAGCTTCCACAAATTTTAATTCCTGAAGTTAAACTTCAATCTCGTCTGGCTGATATCGCTCAAGAGATCAACCAAGATTATCGAGGAAAAAACGTAACGGCCATCTGTATTTTGAAAGGAAGTTTTGTCTTTTTCTCGGATCTCATCCGACAGCTCGAATTCCCTCTGACTTGTGAATTCTTAGGTGTTTCTAACTACCCCAATAAAATAGTGGCTTCGGGAGAGGTCAAGATTACTTTAGATATCAACGAGCCATTAGAAAATCGGCACGTCATCGTAATCGAAGATATCGTTCACTCTGGACTAACGCTCAGCTACATTATGAATACCCTCAAAGCGAGAAAACCGGCATCCATCAAGAGCTGCTCCCTTTTACTCAAGCCGGACAGCTTAAAGACTCCAATTGAAGTCGATTATCTTGGATTTAAAATCGGAAAAGAATTTGTTGTTGGTTATGGCATTGATTTAGGTGGAAAATTCCGAGAACTTCCGTACATTGGCTATATCGAGCATGAGCATTAAACAAAAAACGATTATCGAATCACAAGCACCTACACGAATTGATCTTGCCGGGGGTACGATCGACATCTGGCCGCTCTACCTGTTTCTGGATCGCCCCACGACCCTCAATTTGGCCATTAATCTTTTCGCTGAAGCTCGTCTTGAGATCACGCCGGAGTCAAAACAGCCAGGAATTTGCCTGCGATCCGAAGATCAAAATACTGAGCTGCTTCTTTCGTGGGCGGACCTGAGGGAACGGCGTCAAGTTCCTCCGCAGGTCGAGCTTCACTTTAAGCTGCTTCGTTTTTTCTATGAAAAGCGCCGAAATGCTGGCTGGACAGAAGTTAAAGATGATCAATCGAGCCTCACGCTGAGCACTCGAGCAAAAAGCCCCGCAGGAGCTGGGCTGGGGGGTTCCTCAACGCTAAGCATAGCAATGATCGGAAGCCTAGCTACCTGGGCTGACTCCCAGGACTCAAATATTCCCATCAACCCTCTCCACTCCGGTGAGGCATTTATTGAAATCGTTCGAGATGTAGAGACTACCGTCATTCAAGTGCCTGCTGGACTACAAGATTACTATGGGGCCATGTTCGGGGGGCTCCAATGCCTCCAGTGGGGCCCTGGCACTCACCAGAGAGAGAGCTTGGATCCTTCACTGATTCCAGAACTAGAGAAAAGGATCCTCCTTTTTTACTCAGGCCAATCGAGGAACTCTGGAATCAACAACTGGGCATTATTTAAGGGGTTTATCGATCAGCAAAGCGAGATCAGAGCTCGTTTTCAGGCCATCTCAAACGCGACCACATCACTGAAGAATGCGCTCTTAAGCCGTGACTGGGCTGCTACCGGAGCCGCTATCGCGGAGGAATGGAAAATTCGGAAAACTCTTGCTCCAGGAATCACCACATCCTCCATCGACCAGGCATTTCAAGAGGCTCATCGACTTGCACCCATTTCTGGAAAGGTTTGTGGAGCGGGCGGAGGCGGTTGCTTTTTTGTTTATTTACCTGAAGTGGCTTCTTCGAACGAAGGATCTCACCTCAAAACCGAAATTCAGGAGATCTTTATTTCTCACGGAATGAGACCACTCCCCTTCGAGGGTGTCCCCCACGGCCTCCGCGTGCAGGTGAGGCATGAGGGATTCTAGACGGTACCTAGGCCTAGAGCTTGCGGGAGCGAAAAATCAAAAGACCTCATTGGCCGCCCTAGAGTTTTACCCCAAAGAACGAAAAATCTTTTTACTCGATATCTACGACCGTATCACTTCCCACGAATCCCAATCCTCCGACGAGGCGCTTCTTGAGCTCATCGACGAACTGCAACCCGGAATAGCGAAAATCGGAGTTAACGTTCCACTCGAGCTCCCTCCCTGCATTTCCTGTAGTCGGAAACACTGCCCAATGCCTGCTCAGTGTACCGTGCCAGCGGTCAAATGGATGAGAGACCTGAATGATCAATTGTCTCAGTCAAATTACCAAGAACGCAAAATCTTAGAGTTCACTCCCTACACCCAACGCCCTTTTGAACTCTGGGCCCGCTACCTTATCCTCCCCGAGCTCCCCCCTGCTATGGCCTTTGAAATTGATGAGACTCTGGGCGGAAATCGGGCTCCTTTAACTGCCCGAATGCATTTTCTGAAGAGACACCTCCAAGAAACTCCCCTCGTCGAAGTTTGGCCAAAACTGAGCATTGCCTTACTCGCCAGAGACCTAGGGATGGACCACGGAGCAGTCACCCATTATCGCTCGCTCGAGGATGGGATTCACTGCAGGGAGGAAATTCTCGCTCGCCTCTCTCAAGGCAAAGGGATTTTTATCTACGACCGCGATATGCGCAAACTTGCTCAGAGCTTGGCGGCATTCGATGCATTCATTTGCGCATTTACGGCACTCCTTACAGATCAAACCGAGTGCGCACCACCACCCAGAGGATTTCCAGTCAAATCTGGCTGGGTCCACTATCCAGGGATCTAATCTGAGTGAGCATCAGGCTGATAGTCTTTTATCAACTGCTCAAAGGACTCTCTTTTTTCCGGAAAAAACTCAACTGCCCTTGAGACAATGCTATCAATCGCTGAGACAGGTCGCCTTAGCCGCTTAGATTGTTCAATCATAATTTCGTAGAGTCGACAATTCCGCGCATTAGCTTTGATCAGTTCATCGCCAATTCTCATCATGCGATCAACCTGCCCTTGAGAGAGAAAGTGCTCCATTCGCATCACTTGCATGTCGGATGAATTACGAATTTCCTCTGGAACTCTTTTAAGAAATTGATCTGCCTCCTCCTCCATTTTACAGAGATAGAGAGCAGATATAATTTCAATTTGAATTTTATCTCTATTTCTTGATAAGAATTGAGCTTTTTTAAGAATCTCTAAACCCCGTCCCGCTTCATGCTCCCTAATTAGTTTTTTTGCGCAAACGACCATTGCAGCCGAAGTATACGCAACCACTGATTCGGTTGGATTATCATAGGCTGCTAAAATATCGAAAAAAACTAATGCATCGTAAAACTTTTCATTCTGAATTGAAACCTGCAAAAAATCAGGAATTCTATGCATCGGAAAAGCGTCTGATTTGGTAATTGCAGAGGAAATACGATAGGCTTCTCTGTACTTTTTCTGTTTGAGAAAAACATCAAAAAGTCCCAAAAGAGATTGATAATGGGTCGGATTGAGCTTGAGTCCCGCTTCAAATGCCTCCTGAGACTTCTCCATTTCACCTAGGCTAAAATAAAACTGTCCTAGCGTCGCATAGGCGGCAACAGGTTTCGAATCCTGAAACAGGGAATCATTAAGTAGATGGATAGCCTCATCAAAATTGCCCTCGCGAAATTCAATTTTGGCGTTTTCAATACTCACCAAGTAACTGGGACGAAGTCCCTTGGGACGACAAGCGTCGATCAGCACCTGCTCCATCGTTGCCACATTAAATGGCTTGACCACCAGGCCGTCTACCTCACCTTCTAGGGCGATGCTATTGACAATTGGAGAATGCTTCGCAGTTATAAAAACAAAGACACCCTGAAGGGTACTTGGAAAATTTTTTCTAAACCGCTCTAATAGCTCAAATCCACTTCGTCCGGCGATAGTCATTTCAGTCACAATGACATTAGGGCGAAGCGACTTCATCATCTCTAGCGCCTCCTCAACACTCTCAGCAGCGTCAACTTGGGAGGTCGGAAGTCCCAAGCCACAAAGGATCCTACGAATCGCTCCTCGACTTTCTGATGCCGAGTCAATGATAAGAGCCCTTGAGGTCTTCAAAAATTTCACTATAGGCTGATTTTCTCTACTACCCATGTCAAAACTCAATTTTCACCTGTTCCATGAAGCGAGCAATATTGACCAACGACCAAATCGACTGTTTCGTCTATGGCTCGTTAGTCATTTCATGATATTATAATAAAAATAGGTAAGGAACTATGATTGAAGATAAAATAAGCACATCCCCCTCTCAGCTCGCATCTTACTTAGATCTTTTCATGCGCCTTCTTGACTCGGTGTTTCTTTTAGACCGGGAAACTTACAAAATCCTAGAAGCCAACGACGCATGTGAGAGGCTACTTGGCAAAAAACCCGAGGAGATCTGCGGAAAAACCTTCCTTGATTTTGTTGATCCCGACCAACTCGAAGAAGCCGGTAAAAAGCTCAGAATAGCGAAACGAAAATACTACCCGTTAGAGTTTGAAATTAAGCTTCGCCCCCTGGATCACCAGGAACTCTACATCCATGTCAACGCTTGCTCACTCAAGCTCACAGATGGCTCAGAGGTTTTACAGGTCATCACTAAAAACATTACTCACGAAAAAGAGGCCCAAAAAGTTCTCCAAGCCTACATGGCCGAACTGAAAAATCTCAACGAGAAGCTGGAGCTCCTCTCTACCACCGACGAACTCACCCAACTAAATAACGTTCGCAGATTTCGAGCCCGACTCAAAGAGGAATACGATCGATCCCGCAGGTACCCTCTTAAATACTCAATTATTCTTTTTGATTTGGACAACTTCAAGCACTACAACGACAGTCATGGCCATCAGGCAGGAGACGAACTGCTCAGAACGCTCGGCAAGCTTTTGAAAGAAAATGCCCGAGCCAGCGACTTTCCTGCTCGGTACGGTGGTGAGGAATTCGTTATCCTCTGCCCAGAAGTAGGTAACGATGGCGCAAAACTTACTGCAGAGCGTTATAGAAAGCTCATTGAGAACTATCCCTTTCCATTCGCCAACGAACAACCCCTGGGAAAGGTGAGCGTAAGTGTTGGGGTAGCTAGCTCGCCCGATGCTGGGACAGACCCAGAATCAGTCATTAAGGCTGCAGACCAGGCTCTTTACTACTCGAAAGAGCATGGACGTAATCGGACGACCTCGTTTCTAGAAATGAAGAAGCGCTAACTACTGGAGAGCCGGCGCTAGCACTTCTGCACTCCCGTCCATTTTCTCAGGGACCTTAAGCTGAAGAATTTTAGCCAAAAAGGGAAAGATATGAACGTTCCTAAAAGGTTTGACCTGAAAGTGCTTTTTGATCCGAGGCCCGGAAGCAAAAAAGATCGCTCGCATGGTCAAGGTGGTTTGAGGGTCATAACCGTGAGCGCCTGCTTCAAACTTTAAACTTTTATGGGTTTTGGCAAGTGAATAGGGAGCTTCGGGCACAATGACTAAATCACCTGCTCGGGGGGTCTTTGCCAAGTGGAACTCCGAAGGCAGATCCTCCCTTTGATAAACCTTGAAATGATTTTCCGAATTTTTGAGTTCTGAATAGATCCGGCGCTTCTCTATGGGGTCTTTCACGTACACCATCATCTGAGGACCGTCGCCCATCCACTTTGCATCTCCAAGGCGAGTGTAGTCTTCGACATAAAGTACCTTGGCGGGGTCAAGAGCCTGCATCCCATGATCAGATACTAAAACTAAATAGATAGGCAAATGAAGGGCCTGTAGATCACGATAAAAATTACCCAAGACCTGGTCTAATTTGAGAACGGCGTCTTTCACTTGAGGAGAATTCGGCCCATAATGGTGCCCGGCCGTATCGACATGGTGAAAGTAAACCGTCATCAAATGCGGTCTTTTCTCCTCCGGAAGCTTGAGCCATTGCACCACTTGTTTCGCTTGAGTCTCAGGCTCGGTGGACTTATTGAACTCATAAAAGTAGCTCGGTCGGACTCCTCCGATCGGGGCTTCGCTCCCGGGCCAGAAATAAGCAGCTGAGAGCATCCCCTGCTTTTCTGCCGTCACCCAGATGGGCTCTCCGCCGTACCAACTCGGGTCGCTCACGTTAGCTCGATTCGAAAGCGAATAACTTTCATTCCTTTGAGGATCATAAAACGAGTTTGCCACGATCCCGTGGTTTTCTGCATAGAGTCCCGTAATGATACTCAGATGATTAGTGAAAGTTTTGGAAGGGTAAACTGGTATCAGATTTTCTGCAAAAGCTCCTTCGTTCCGGAATTCTTTCAAAAAGGGAGGAGAATAGAGATCAACATAGTCTGACCGAAATCCATCCAAGGACACCAAAACTACATAAGGCTTGGCCAATGTCGCCGGAAGATTCGACCGGGCTTCGGTCGACTGCATCACGGCTGATTGACAACCCTGGGTCGTCCAAACAAGAATCAGGATCAAAAACCGTATCCAAAGTATCCTTTTTTTCAACTGATCTCTCCCTTAATTATCTTTCCCAACGGTGCTGAAAATTGAGCGCGAGCACCCGGTTTAAATTGCTATTCACGGCGTATCCCAAAAGTGTCTGGTCAGTGTATGAAAGCATGAGGGTCTCACTGCTCCCCAGCATATAACTCAGATCTAATCCTGTATCGCAGTTTGAAATCAAGCTAGGAGAATTTTGCAATTCTGGGACTCCTTGCCTGAGTGGCACCTGGTCCATTCGCGGCTGAATTCTCAAACCGACGCGCAGTGCACCTCCCCCGGGGCTCCAACCTAAACCTAAACCTGTGCTTGCCCCAAAACCTGGAACGACGTGGGTGGAAACTAATCCACTCTCAAAAACTCTCGGGACTGAGTAGTGAAACTCTGCGAGGAAAAAAGCATCCACGACATTCCAACGTTTCAAAAAAATTGCCCCAAATGCACCAGAATAGAATCCAAGCCCAGACACATCCGCTGATGAATACCCATTTCCGAGCTCATATTTAGATCGGCCGGTCGGAAGAGTTATGACAGAAAAAAGGAAGCCCTGAGGCTTCCAAACTGAATAACTCCAGCTCGGGAGGACTTCATATCCAAAACTCAGACGAAGGTCTCCCAGACCCAACCCGGAACTAAGCTTCGAGTTAGAGGAGACTGATCGACCAACGAGGGCCGCACTCGCACCTGCTTGGAAACGATCAGACAAAAGGATCGCGCCGTCCATCCTGACCTGACTCGTGAAATCACTCTTGCCAGGGAGGTTAAAATAAACCTTATCCGTCACATCTGCTACCGAATCAACGGCGGAGAACCCGAGATTAAATTGAGCTTCATCGTCGCTCAAAATCAAAAAAGGTGCAGCAGCACTACGGGCGCAGCACGGAGCACTCCACGCTTTTTGAAAACTAAGTTCAAAAAGAACGACCAAAACTGCTATGAAAAACTTAAATGCCGATTTGATCCCGCACCTCATCTACCTCTGCCGTGGAGGGATCTTTCAGCACCACTCGAAATGTCCATGTACCCGCCTCATGAAAGCTTACATCAGGAAGTACGTAAAAAGGCCCATCGGGGTCGTTGAGAACCAGCAGGTGATCGGTCGACACAAAACAACCGTCACATCTCCCTGAGGGTGGTTTGACAGCTACTTGAAGCGAATTCACGAGCTCAACTGACTTTTCACCGCTCTGTCCGAGCTTCCAAAATCGAAGCGCAATTCGCGTCGGTCGATCTGCCTGAACAGGGGTCTCCAAAAAGGTCAGCTGTGCAACCAAATCTGCTTTTTTCAGTTCAAGCGAATCAGCGAATTTCGGTTGAAGAGATAACTTTGCCCCACGAAATAAATAATCTGCTGACGTCGCCTGGTTAAACAAAGGAGAACATGCAGTCTGGGATAAAATCCAAATCAAACAAAAGATTAAACGAGAATTCATTCGACTCTCCTCACTTCAGCTCATAAATCCAGAAAGCTTGATCTAGCTCACGATCCTGCTTCTTGAGCTTCACTTGGAACTTCCATTGGCCAGACATGCTCAAAAAAATCTCATGAATCTGAAACTTGGCTGCACCGGACTGAGAAACGCGAGTGGGCTCAGTGCCGTGCCCACCCATTGAAGGCATCGTCGGTTTCACTGACATCTCAAGATCTTTCGGGAGTTCTAAACGCCGCTGATCAAGATTGCTCAATTCGATCGTCATCTCCGCCGCATCCTTAGGCGTGATCATCTCAACGGCATGAGGGATCTTCGTCCATTGAATAGTTCCGCAGATTTTGAGCTTTTTAAATTCTAAATCGCACTTTTTTGCCCAACTCGTGGTCGAGGCCATGAACAGAGCGAGGGATAAAATGAAATTTAAGCTATTTTTGAACATCAGGCTGCTCCTTGTTATGACTCTAGTGGTGACCTACGGCCGCTGAATCTGACACCCTACGACCCGCACGCTTTTCTCTTTAGGCATCCGATCCTGAGCAATTTCAATGAGGGCGTCCCTCAAAAAATGACGAGTGGCCTTTTCAAATACTTTGCTGTTGTCGACGCCACCCTGAAATAAAATCTCTGTTTTCGAACTTAAAACATAAACATGAGGAGTCTTAAACGCCTCCAGTTGCGCGGCTAAAACGGATCCAGAATCTTGAATGACAGGAAAGATCAAATTGGCTTGAGAAAAGTACTGCCTCGCTTCTTCGAGACTCTCATTCGCATTCGAGTGAATGCCGACAAAGCGGATACCCTTTTGCCCAAAGTCTACCACGAGCTGATTCAAAACCCGCTGATGACTGGCCGAACAGGGGCATCGGGTAGACATGAAAACTACTACGGTCGCGCGGCTAGACTCATTCAGGATGTAGTGGACACTTTTACCAGAAACTAAATCTAGCCCAGAAATTTGCTGGGGAACTTCAGAGCTTAGCCCCTCAGAACACAGAGTGAAAGATGACAGCACAAAGATCAGAGATACTACCCACCCACGCCCGCAGGAAACTAACTTCTTCCTCACCGGATCGAACATAAAACAGCGCCTCTTGGGGCGTCTTCTCTCAAAAATCACGCAGAGAGTCAAACCAAAACACTCGGGATACGGACCCAAACTCTCAGTTCGTTCGATTTTTAGGATCGAGTTGGATACACTCATAAGAATGGCAACCCAACTCACCTCCCAAACATACGACTCCTGGATTGAAATCAGCGCCCAAGCCCTCCAAAAGAATATCAAAGTATTTAGAACCATCTCTCAAGGTAGCTTTCAACTCGGGGCAGTTCTAAAAGGCAACGCTTACGGGCATGGCCTGCTTCAGGTATTTTGTGCCGTCCGCACCAAAGTGGACACCATTTACCTCATTTCGGCCCAAGATGCCTTCCAACTCAGGACTTGGGAAAAAGAACAGAACTGGAAACCCCAGCGCCTCATTGTAATCGGAGCCATCTCTCTGTCGGAGGCGATCCGATGCAGCCGAGAGGAGATCGAGGTCGTCATGGGAGGACTTGAATGGAAAGATTATTGGAAATCGATCCAAAAAGAGAATCTCCAGCTCAAAGTCCATGTCCATCTCGACACCGGATTGGCACGTGAGGGGTTTCGATCCGAGAATCTCATCCAAGAGCTCGCCTTTCTCAAAAGTGCTCGATCCACCCTCCAAGTTGTTGGACTCATGTCCCACTTTGCCAACACCGAAGACGTCACAGAGCAATCCTATGCCCTAGAACAGCTCGAAAAATTTAGAAGCATGAGTCACCGTTTAAAAAAGTTTCTCAAAATTCAATCCCCCCTGGAGGAGCACTTAAGCGCCAGCGCAGGGGCCCTTATTCTGCCCGAAGCTCGACTGAGCATCACCCGAGTGGGGATCGCACTCTATGGGCTTTGGCCCTCGGTCGAAGCGCGAATCTCATCCAAGTTCGTTTTAAAAACTCTTCCCGAACTTAAACCTGTTCTCACTTGGAAGTGCAAAAGCCAAGTCATCAAATGGATCGAAAAGGGCAGCTACGTCGGATACGGTTGTACCTACCGATGTAGCCAGGACACCCAAATCGCGGTATTTCCCGTGGGCTATTTTGACGGATACCCAAGACTTGCCTCAGGAAAAGCTCATGTTTTGATCAACCAAAAGCGCTGCCCCATCTTGGGACGAGTCATGATGAATCACATTATTGTGGACGTCACCCATCTCGACTCAAAGGCAGCTCAACTGGAGGCTGTGCTCTTGGGGGTCGACGGGAAAGAAAGCATTCCTGCTGAATCCCTAGCCAACTGGGCGCAGACCATCCATTACGAGATCGTCACTCGCATCGGCTCTCATTTACGCAGAGTGATGGTGAAGTAGCCTCAGCTCTAACTCTGGCAGTCCGGACAAACTCCGAAAAACTCCAAGGAGTGGGAAATCTCAGTGAATCCGCGCTTTTGAGCAATGCGATCAATTTCCTTCAGCTCGCAGTCATCCAGAACGGCAACGCGTCGGCACTTCTTACAAATGACGTGATGATGATGATGATGGCTCTCCCGTTCCGATAGCTCAAACCGCGCAATGCCGTCCCCAAACTCACAGCGTCGAATCAGATCGGCCTTTTCAAGGCTCGCCAGCGAACGATAAATGGTAGCTAAATCACACGACTTCTTGATCAACTTAGAGTGAATCTCGTCCACAGTGAAGGGCCCGTGACGATCCATTAAAGCCTCTAGGAGCGCAACCCGAGAATCGGTGACCCGAAGATTGGCTTTTTTTAATTCACCCAGAAGACGATTCAGCTTAGCAGAAGTGCCAGCAGACTTTTTGCTCATTTCTACCCAATACCGCTAAAACGTGATGTTCCCAAGAAGAAAGGATTTAACTGGCAGTTCTCAATGTGTCAGCCAGTGCCTCAGACTGAGCTTTCATCCAGTCTTTTGGAACTAAACCATCTTGATTCTCCATAATTGCTCCAGAGACACCTCCCTCATCCGCCATGGACGCCTCTCGCTCTTGATCTAATGCATTCAATCCGGGGGTCGGCATCGAAGAGCCCGCAAGTTGACTGAGATCATTGGTTTCAGAAAAATTGGGTTTACCTACCATAGGAGAGAAATGAGCAATGACTATGCCACGCAATGAGCTGGTCGATACTGTGGCCAGGGTTCCTGCCTTGGTCCGCCATTTGCAATAATTTATCAGAACAATCAATTTACAGTGGGGTTTTAATGAGGAAAGAAGTTTTATGTTCAGCGGAGACTGAGACCATTCAAAAAGTAAGCGGGCTGTTAAAAAACTTAGATGTAGTCGTAATGACTACTCTCAACGAAAATGGCCGGATGCATAGTCGCCCGATGCTTCTCCAAAAAAATGACTTTGATGGTCGGCTCTGGTTTTTTACCAACGACGCGAGTCAAAAAGTGGCAGAACTCCGTTGGAATCGGCAGGTACACCTGATTGGATTTGACTCAAAAACTTCTCGCTATATAGCTATTTCCGGAACAGGGTGCATGACTCGCGACCGGGATCGAATGAGAAAACTCTGGAATGCTGAGCATCAGAAATGGTTTACTCGAGGGCTATTCGATCCAGATTTGGTTCTCATAGAAGTCCAGGTGGACCGGGTAGAGACTTGGGAGCCTGAGCACCAAGAGATCTATGTTCTGCGGCCCTTTTCAGCAGAACCCCTGGCAGGCTAAATCGAGTGAGCTGACACTCTCTCGAATCTCTCCTCGCCGTTTCGACGCGAGTGCCTTGAGAAATCGCTCGGTCTTTTCTACGTTAGTCATCAGCGTACATCCTCGACGGACCGCGAGGGTCCTCACACGGTAGCCAAAGGATAGCTCGCTTTCGGAATAATCCTTTGGGATGTTAATCACAAAGTCGAGTTCATTGTTTTGAATGAGCTCTGTCATTTTTTCTGCGATCGAATCCCACGAAACTTCTGAAAGCCTCAGCCCGCTTTGACGAAAAAAATTGGCCGATCCAGGAGTTGCAAAAACGGGCACTCCTAACTCATTCAGAATTTTGACCGATTCAATTAATTTTTTCTTCTCTTCTATTCGACCTCCGCTGATGAGCACACCCTTCTGCGGTGGCTTCAATCCAGAGGATTGAAAAGAGAGCAAAAGAGCTTCGTCGACAGTCGAACCCAAGCAAGCGACTTCGCCCGTCGAAGCCATTTCTACGCCGAGAACAGGGTCAGCGCCCGCTAATCTCTGAAAGCTGAACATCGCTGATTTAACTCCGACAAGTTTTGAGTTTACCAACTCTTTGAAAGGAGGGATTTCCTCCGAGCTCACCATCGCTTCGGTAGCTAGGCCAATCAAATCCAGCCCCAGGACTTTTGAAACAAACGGGAAGGATCGGGATGCTCGAACATTACATTCAATAACCAAAACTCTTCCATCTTTGATGAGAAATTGTGAGTTAAATGGACCGTTGAGCTCCAGAGAGTGGGCCAATTTCTTTCCAATCTCAGCAATTTTCTCTTTGATTGTTTCGGACAAGTTCTGAGCCGGAAAAATTAAAGTCGCGTCTCCCGAATGAACCCCTGCATTTTCAATATGCTCGCTGATCGCTGATACGAGAACCTGACCCCGTTGAGCCACGGCATCGAGCTCCACCTCCTGAGCCCCCTCAAAGTATTGCGACAAAATCACGGGATAGTCCGTCGAAACCTCACGGGCACGAGACAGGTAAGCCATCAGAGCTGATTCATCGATAGCAACACTCATGGCCGCTCCAGAGAGAACGTAACTGGGGCGAACCAAAATTGGAAACCCGACATGGGCAATAAAATCTTTGATCGATTGCACTGAAGTCGCTTCGATCCATTGGGGCTGATCGATTTTTAGACAGTCCAAAAGAGCTGAAAACTTTTTTCGGTCTTCAGCCTGATCAATACTCTGCCATGCGTGGCCGAGAAGAGGAATCCCCCTGCTTGCCAACTGAGGAGCTAGAATATTAGGGAGTTGGCCACTCATGGAGACAATCACACCCGCCGGCTTTTCAAACTCAACGATATCCAGGATTCGCTCTAATGAAAGCTCCTCAAAGAAAAGCTGATCCGAGAGATCAAAGTCGGTCGAGACGGTTTCGGGATTATGATTCACTACCGAAGTACTCCAGCCCAGCTCTCTGAGCTTCTCCAGGCAACTCACAGCGCACCAGTCAAACTCCACACTACTTCCAATTCGATAGGAGCCGCCCCCGAGAAGAAGAGCGGACGGCGGGCCCGACTTGCGAGCGACCTCATCACTGATTTCTCCACTGTAGGTGAGATACAGATAGTTTGAGGATGAGGGAAATTCTCCCGCCGAAGTATCTATTTTCTTGATCACCGGATTGACCCCAGCCTGCTGCCGAAGCTTTCTCACGACGAGTGAAGCCATGATCCAATTTGCCTTAGAAACCCATGCATCACCTGAACAAAGTCGCGCAATCGCCTCATCACTAAACCCCTTGGACTTCCAACAGCGCCAACTATCCCTCGACACTGAAGCGAGGGATTCCTCCAAAATGGGTTTCCTTTTTTGCCACTTCAGTCCCAACTCACGTATTTCTCGCTCGGTGGCCACAATCTCGGCTAATTCATTCAGAAACCAACGGTCGATTTGGGTGACCTGGTAAATGTCATTGGGATGGAACCCCTGGCGGAGAGCCTCAATCAATTTAAACAGGCGGGCATCGGTAGGAACTTTAAGTTCCTCGACCCAATCCTTAGGTACGAGGCGAAGAGGACTACTGACAACAGAGGACCTCAAACTCGAAGTCGAGCCAATCCATCCACTTTCATTTTCAGTGACCATCCGAATTCCCTTTTGAAGAGCTTCGGCGAACGAGCGCCCAATGGCCATCACCTCTCCAATGGATTTCATGGTTGTTCCAATTTCCCTGGAGACTCCGCGAAATTTTTTCAGATCCCATTTTGGAATCTTAATCGCAATGTAATCTAGCGCTGGCTCAAAAAAAGCCGTGGTATTTCCGGTGAGAGGATTTTTGATCTCAAGTAGACTTTTCCCTAAAACTACTTTGGCCGCGACCAGAGCGATGGGATAGCCCGTGGCTTTACTTGCTAAGGCGCTGGAACGGGATAATCTCGCATTCACTTCGATGACATAAAATTCAAGACTTTGAGGATTCAGCGCAAATTGAACATTACACTCCCCGACAACTTTCAGACTCTCGACAATCTTAAGGGAGGCCGTCCTCAGGAGCTGATACTCCTCGTCCGTCAGTGTTTGGCTAGGTGCAACCACAATAGAATCCCCCGTATGCACTCCGAGGGGATCGAAGTTCTCCATATTACAGATCGTGATTATATTCCCAAAAGAATCTCTCATGACCTCATATTCGACCTCTTTCCATCCCCAAAGCGATTTTTCAACGAGGACTTGAGGGGAAGAAGCGAGGGCACCCTCCACCAAATATTTCAGTTCACTGGAGTTTTGGGCAAAACCGCTACCTAACCCCCCCAGCGCGTAGGCAGCTCTAACGATCACGGGATAGCCAATTCGATCGGCGGCCCGCAACGCAGACGAGACCGAGGCCGCTGCTTGGCTGGGAGGAACCGGGATATCTTGACTTTTCATCGCCTGCGCGAATAAATCTCGATCCTCGGTCAGCCGCAGCACTTCGATTGCTGTTCCTAGATTCTGGAGCCCATGCCTTGCTAAGACTCCTGACTCATCGAGCCGGATCGCGCAGTTCAGAGCAGTTTGGCCGCCAAAGCCGGCGATCAAGCCATCGGGTTTCTCGGCCAAGATTACTTTTTCTACCCACTCTGGTTCGACTGGGTAGAGGTAAATTTTCCTCCCCTCCTTGAGAGTGGTTTGAACCGTCGCAATATTGGGATTGACGATGACCACCTGGACGCCCTCTTCTTCTAAAGATCGAATTGCTTGGCATCCTGAATAGTCAAATTCCCCAGCCTGTCCAATCGACAATCCACCTGAACCTAAAAGTATGACCTTTTTAATTGGCTTCATCACAAATTCCCTTATTTTAAAGAAGCTCTTGAACAAATTCTTCCATTAACCAGCGAGTATCCTGGGGACCCGCGGCGGCCTCAGGATGAAACTGAACTCCACGAAAAGGCAGTGAGCGGTGGCGAATCCCTTCGAGGGTTCCGTCATTCAAATGCCTAAACCACGGTACCCATTGATCCGGGAGAGTATCCTCAACCACAGCATAACCATGATTTTGGCTGGTCATAAATCCTCGCTGTGTACCAACCAGATGGACGGAATGATTGTGACCTCGATGACCAAACCGAAGTTTTTCTGTTTTAGCGCCCGCCGCTAGAGCCAAAATCTGGTATCCCAGGCAAATTCCAAAAATCGGGAGACCCTGATCGATCAGTCCTCGAACTTGGGAGATCAACCCCCCGGTGTTTTTTGGATCACCAGGCCCATTACTCAAAAGCCAAGCGCTACAATCGACTTGCGAGAGATCCGTGTCCCACGGAATTAATTCCACTTCACATTCCTGTGCCAAAAGCTGCCGGATAATGTTCCATTTCACGCCGCAATCCACCAAGCCAATCCGCTTGCGACCTTTTCCTAAAACTCGTCGCTCAGCTGTGGACACCCGGGGGAGAAGAACAGGCCCCGGGCTAGCACTCGAATGAAAGGCTGCCGATCCTGCATCAGTCCCGATTACTAATTTGGCTCTAACTTCAGGAAAACTCCGAATGATCTGAGTCAAAAGTCGAGTATCAAGGCCTGCGACTCCTGGAATTCCATCGACTTTGAGCCACTGACTCAGCGTCTGATGAGAACGCCAGTGAAACGCTTGCGAAGAATGGTGAGCAACGATCACTGCTGATGGACTGATTTTACGCCCTTCGAAACCGTAAGCTCCGGGACCCGGTTCAGGAACTCCATAATTTCCCATGAGGGGAAAAGTAAAAGCGAGAATTTGCCCGTAATAAGATGGATCAGTAAGGCTCTGCGTATAACCTACCATCCCCGTATTAAACACCAGTTCGCCCTCGGCAGATATCGGTGCGCCGATCGACTCACCTTGAAACGTCATTCCATTCGACAACACAAGGGAGGCTTTTTGAGGAGCATCCGACTTGGAGTCCAGTAATTTTAATTTTTGCATCGTTCTTTTTTTCCTCAATCTTGCAAAGTCTGCAGAGCCAACGCCCTGAGCTCACCGCAGGCTTGAATCACATTTTGGCGCGACGTCCCGCCGGAGGCTTTTCTTGATTCTACTGCCCCTTCAAACGAAAGTTTGAACGGATCGACCCATTCTACGAGATCCTCAATAGAGACGGCTTTTGAGT
Source organism: Bacteriovoracaceae bacterium (assembly GCA_947447665.1). Lineage (GTDB taxonomy): Bacteria > Bdellovibrionota > UBA1018 > UBA1018 > UBA1018 > CAINWE01. The sequence goes on from CANFJX010000001.1 coordinate 388,108, forward strand.
CTGCGAGTTCAATCCAGGCAGCAGTCTTTTGATAAGCATCGCGAAATGGCATCCCTTTTTGAGTCAGTTGATTAGCCAATTCAGTCGCGAGGAGGTGACCTTTTTTCATCAGCAATTGAGCCTGAGTGACATTAAATTCCATTTTTAATATAAATTTCTCCAGCACATCTAAACATTTCTTTGCCTCTGTAAAACTTCGAATCAAAACAGACTTCAGTTCATGAAGATCACTGTTGTAACCGCTGGGTAGGCCTTTCATCAGAGTGAGCGCATTACCTACAGAGGAAATCAGGTGGGCCGATTTACCTCGGATTAGTTCGGGTACATCTGGGTTTCGTTTATTGGGCATGATCGAGCTTCCAGTTGACCAGTCCCGAGGCAGTCGAATCAAAGAAACAGGAGTCGAGGCCCAGTAAACCAGATCCTCCGAAAGTCGACTCAAGTGAACTCCCAGGACCGAAAGTCCGTAGAGAGCGTCCAGCAGAAAGTCTCGATCCCCCACGGAATCATAGGAGTTCAAAGGAGGCGACTCAAACCCGAGCTCGCAAGCTAAATCGGAGAGGTCAAGCGGGAGTGTCGTCCCAGCGAGGGCGGCTGAGCCCAGAGGCATCACCGACATCGCCTGTTTTTGGACCACATTGAGCCTGGTCCGATCTCGACTCAAGGCCCAACCTTGAGCTAGGAGAACGTGACTCACTCGGATCGGCTGACCGTGCTGGAGGTGGGTCATTCCTGGGATGAGGTGATCGATCCATTCCTCAGACTTTTGGACCAAAGCCAAAATGAGTTGAGAACCTGCCTTTTTGAGCTCCTCAATAGAATCGTTCACAAAGAGCCGCAAGGTTGTGGCAATTAGGTCATTTCTAGAGCGGCCCAGATGAACTCTCTTTCCCACCTCTCCTAGCTTTTCCACTAAGAAACGTTCAACATTCATATGAATGTCTTCATCTTCCATTCTCCAATGAAAAAGCCCAGTCTCCATTTGATGAAATGCCTCATCCAAGGCAGAACACACCTGTTCCGACTCATCTTGAGTCAAAATAGGAGGCTTTACCTGAAGCCTCGAAAGAGCATTTACCCATGCCTTTTGAACTCGAATCTCCTGTCTTGCCAAAAACACGTCCACATCAATCCCATGAGTAAACTCGAACAATTTTTTCTCGACTCCAGGATTTTTGGCTGTCTGAAGAACACTCATCGAAGCCCTCCAGAAACTCGGCTCATTCTCTGGTCTCGGCTTCCCATGAGCCTCTGCTTCAATGCGCTAATTTTGCAATAGCCATCTGCCAAATGGTGAACTCCCCCCTCGTCGGCTTCAAAGGTTACCGTCTCAGCACTGTAGAGAGAAAAGGGAGATTGCCGACTCACGAAATTAACAGAGCCTTGATGGAGCTTCACTTTCACGCTACCGCAGAGAGTTTCAGAGGCTGTTTCAAAATAGGACTCAATGGCGTTCTTCAAGTCGCTGTGCCAATTTCCATCATAAATCGCCTCACCGTACTGTGCCCCAAGACTGCGAGAAGTAGTGAGAAGATCCCGATCCCAGCACAAATGTTTGAGTGCTCGACAGGCGAGGTGCAATACAGTTCCACCCGGAGTTTCATAAATTCCACGGCTTTTAATCCCGTTGGTTCGTTCCTCGACGAGGTCGAGGACTCCCACTCCTGCTTGACCTGCGACTTCGTTCAAAAACGAAAGGAGGGCAACAGCACTCATTTTCTTCTGATTCAATGCGACTGGTATGCCTTGCTCGAATGAGATTTCGACGGTGATGGAGTCCTTTTTGGCCTTTGAAATCGGACTAACCCATTTATAAATTTCGGAAGGTTCAAACTCTTCAGCGGGATTTTCTAAAATGCCGCCTTCACACGATCGATGAAATAAATTCAAATCCTCGCTGTATTTTTTTTCTTTCGCCTCAAGAGAAAACCCCTTTTCACTCAAGTAGCCCAAAAGATCCTTCCGCCCTTTGAAGTTCCATACCCTCCAAGGTGCAATGATTTCTAACTGAGGGATCAAATAAGCCCAAGACCTCTCAAATCGGATCTGATCATTTCCTTTACCTGTGCAACCATGAGCCACAGCGGAGGCGCCGAGCTCCAGAGCATAATGCGCCATCCGCTCGGCGATGAGGGGTCTTCCCAGAGCTGTCCCTAGGAGATAATCATCCTGATAGCTCGCTCCGGCACGAATCGCAGGAAACGCAAATTTCGATACAAAGGCTTCTTTTAGATTTTCAAAAATAAAATCAGCGGCCCCTAATTGAAGTGCCCATCGCTTCAGTCCTTCTGCGTCTGGGCCGTTTCCGAGATCCGAGCAATAAGCCACGACTTCGGCGTCCTGGGTTTCCTTAAGCCACGGAATAATCGCCGACGTATCCAACCCACCCGAAAATGCGAGCAAAATTTTCTTCTTTTTTTCTTTTGGATTCATAGCTATAAAACCTTTCCTGCGCTGATTTAACTCTCGTTTTTTAGAAGTGCCAGTGACACATTTTGCATTAATATGCATAAAAAGTAGTAAATTCGCATTTTCAATACTTGACGAAGCATATTTATGCAACTATAAATTCGTCATGATTTTGAAGCCCAAAACTAATCAGCGACATCGATGTGCCATTCTAGGCGCAAACGGGTACTCTGGAATCGAACTCGCCCGACTCTTGCTCAAACACCCCTCCGCTGAGCTCGGTGCATGCATAAGTAGAAACACTGAGTGGAAGCTCGAACACGAACTACATGACGCAGGATCCGTATCGGTGCCTACCTTATCCATCGAGCTCTTCGAGAAAAACCTGGCTCAATTCGATACAGTTTTTTTAGCCACTCCGGCCGATGTCTCTATGGAGCTTGCCCCTCGACTCCTAGCAACTGGAATGCAAGTAATTGATCTCAGCGGAGCCTTCCGTCTAGAGCGAGGGAAGTTTGAGAAGTGGTATCGCATTCCCCACTTCTGTCCTGACTTAATTCCGCAAGCCTGCTATGGACTAGAGCCTTGGGCAGAAATCACAAACTCAAAAAAATTGATCTCTAATCCAGGATGTTACGCCACGAGCGTCCTCATGGCGCTGATCCCGCTCATTCGGAGCGAAATCATTGATACCGAGACCATCATCATCGACGCAAAGTCCGGAACCTCAGGCGCAGGACTAAAGGCCAACGAAGCGCTGCTTTTTAATGAAGTGGACTCCGATTGCACTCCCTATCGAGTGGGGACTCATCAGCATTTGCCAGAAATTACTGAGCAGCTGGATCTCTTGACAGGCGTCAGAATAAACCCCCACTTCTCAACCAGCCTACTTCCCCTGAGGCGTGGAATTATTTCGGCGCTCTACCTAAATCCTGGAACTCGATTAAAAAGCAGAGGTGATGAAGAAATTATTACCGAAATTGATCATGCATTATATGAGGCCTACACAAACTATCCCTTAATCCGTTTTGGGAGATTAGGAAGATCTGCTGCTCAGGACAGATCACTACTCTCCCTCAAGAAAGTTGCAGGCTCCCCTCGGACTCACCTCTCCTACACCGTTGAAAGTGGAAAGATTTACGTCTTCTCTTTAATCGATAACCTCTTGAAAGGGGCATCCAGTCAAGCCATCGAAAACTGGAATCGGATCAACGGATTTTCGATCGACAGTGGTTTAAATCAGAATGAAGGACAATTATGACACCCGGCCCAGGCGTTGCTAGAACATTATTACCTAAAAAATTTCAGGCTTCAGGTGTCAACTCGGGAGTAAGGAGATACCGACCTGACTTAGGGATCCTCATCTCAGAAATTCCGGCTGTAGCCGCAGGGGTTTTCACTCTCAATGAATGCCGAGCCGCTCCCGTTCTCTATTCAAAAAGTCTTTTGCCCGCGGGCGATATTCGAGCCATCATCACCAACAGCGGTCAAGCTAACTCGGCGACTGGAAGGTCCGGGATCGAAAATAATTTTCGCATGGCTCAATCCACTGCTCAGACTCTAGGGTGTCGAACCGATCAGATCCTGACCGCCTCGACAGGCGTCATTGGAATTCCGCTGGAGATCGAAAAAATTACCCAATCTATCCCAGAACTCATTGATCGACGTGGCGTCACAGCAGAGCCCTTTGCTCTGGCCATTCTTACCACCGACTTAGTTCCAAAAACGGTAAGTACCGAAGTTCAACTTGAAAAGGGCGTCATCCGCATCACAGGAATCGCCAAAGGCTCAGGGATGATTCACCCTAATATGGCGACGATGCTGGGGTACTTTTTAACGGATGCAGAAATACCTCAAGCCATAGCGGCTGATTTTTTAAGAACGGCGACGGACCTAAGCTTCAACCAGATTAGCGTGGACGGGGAGTCCTCCACCAATGACTGCGCCTTCTTCATGGCCAATGGTGCCAGCGGCATTCCAGTTCATTCTGATGCCGATTGCGCTCTATTTCAAACAGCCCTGAATGAAATCGCTATCTTCCTCGCCCAAAGCATTGCTCGAGACGGAGAAGGGGCCACGAAACTCATTGAAGTCAACCTCCACGGCTCTCCCAGTTTAGAGCTCGCCAAGAAGGCCGCTCGCGGGTTGGTCATGAGCCCGCTAGTTAAGACTGCGATTCACGGCGAGGATCCGAACTGGGGGCGGATTTTAGCTCGTCTGGGGGCGGACTCCGTCCCCACGACTCTACTCGATCAGATGACCCTCAGACTTCAGGGCACCCCCGTTTTTAGCGCCGGCTCTCCACTGCCGATCGATCTCGAACAAGTGCGGCGCCAACTCAAAGCGGATCAGGTTGTAATTGATATTGACCTCCACGGAGGCAATCATTCGAGTACCGCGTGGGGATGTGATTTATCTAAAAAATACGTCGAAATTAACTCGGAGTACCTCACTTGATACTAATCAAATTAGGGGGCTCAGTATTGAAAGACGAAGGAGTCCTGAAAGCCCTTTCCAGAGAGCTCGTGCAGCTCCAAGCGGCGGGCATTTCTCCGATTATTGTTCATGGCGGTGGCCCAGCAATCAATGAGGAACTCAAGTTCAGAAGAATCCCCTGGGAGTTCAATCAAGGATTGAGAATTACCCCCAAACCGATGATGGACGTCATCGAAATGGTACTGTGTGGAAAAATTAATCGTAAGCTGGTCCGCACCCTGAATGCGGCTGGAGCGAGTGCGATTGGAATTTCGGGAGTCGACGGAAACTTACTTCAATGCATTCCCGCGGACCCTCACCTCGGTCAAGTCGGCCAAATCGAGCAGGTGAATACTCAACTCCTACACCTGCTTCTTGCTCCTCGATCAAGGCACGCGCCCCTGATGATTCCCGTCATTGCACCCATCGGAATCGACTCTGAAGGCAACGCATTTAATATTAATGCGGACTGGGCTGCGAGCAAAATCGCCCAGTCTATGGGAATTCAGCAACTGATTTATATCACGGATCAAGATGGAATTCTCGACTCTGAAGGACGAACAATACCCCAGGTCGATGACCAGGAACTCCATCAGCTCATCGAGCAGCAGACCGTTCACGGTGGAATGCTCGCTAAAGTCCGAACTATTTTAGATGCCCTCTCGAACCAAGTGCCTGAGATTCACATCGTGAACGCTCAGCGTCCGCAAGCCCTGAAAGAGGCAATTTTTAATCAACCAGGGCCTCGTTCTTTCGCGGGTACGACGTGCCAACGCAGAGACGAACCCAAAAGGAGCCCGAACTATGATCCAACTCAAGACCAAAGGTCTCATCACGGGCGAGGAGCTCAGCCCATTAGAAATCCAGGATTTGATCCGCTTTGCCTTGGAACTCAAGAAAGACCGAAAGGCCGGCCGACCCCAGGAATATTTGCGGCGAAAACAGCTGGCACTGCTCTTCGATAAGCCATCGCTTAGAACTCGAATGAGCTTTACCGTTGCAATGAACGACCTGGGAGGATCGGCAGTCGAGAGTATCTCTTCGACGCGCAAGGTAGAGGAACCCGAGGACTTGGCCCGAGTTCTGAGTGGCTATTTCCACGGTGTAGTCGTCCGAACTCATCAAGACGCCCAATTGACTCGAATGGCAGCAGCATCGCGCATTCCAGTAATCAATGGCCTCACGGAACTTCACCATCCTTGTCAAATTCTAGCTGACCTAATGACGCTCCAGGAAGTTTATGGCCATCTCAAAGGCCTGACACTTTGCTACATTGGCGATGGGAACAACATTTTGCACAGCCTCCTCTTGCTCTGCCCTCAGGCGGGAGTGAATTTGCAGTTCTCTTGTCCAACCGGATTTCAACCCCATCCTGGAATTTTGGAAAAGGCCATCCTGAGGACCCAGGAGTCCAAAACCTCGATTCTTTGCACGCAAACTCCCCAGGAAGCCGTGCGAGGAGCTCAGGCAGTCTATACAGACGTCTGGACCAGTATGGGTTTTGAGACGGAAAAGCAGACGCGCGAAGCCGCCTTTGAGCAGTACCATGTCGATGAAAGACTCATGAACTTAGCCGCACCCGGGGCAGTCGTCATGCACTGCCTCCCCATGGAGCGAGGGAAAGAAATCTCCCTCACATTGCCAGATTCGCCGACTTCGGTTATTTTTGAGCAAAGCGAAAATCGACTCCACATTCAAAAAGCCCTTTTAGTGGGCTTACTCCGGGAGTAAAAACGTTTTCGAAGGGGTCAGAATGGACGAATCAATCACTGCATTAGAGGCGCTCCGGCAGATTCTCTCTAAAAAGGGAGCTGGCAGCCAAGAAGATCTGCGAGAGGAATTACTCAAGCAAGGCTTTGAGGTGAATCAATCGACGATCTCAAGAGGTCTGCGAAAGTTGGGAGCAATTAAGAGCTTTATCCCATCAGGAGAAGCTGTCTATAAACTCCCGACCAAAGAGACTCCTCCCCCCATAGGAGCCTCATTAGGAGAACTCGTGGTGGGGATCAACCACAATGAGTTCCTGATCGTCATTCAAACCAAGAGTGGATCTGCTTCCTTGATTGCGGAGCTTCTCGACAACTTTGGAAAAGAGAAGATTTTAGGCACTGTGGCGGGAGACAATACGATCTTTGTGGCCATCCCGAGTGGGAAATCGATTAAAAAATTTGTGACCGAGTTGACTGAGTTTTTTTACCAGCGCTGAGCCATAGCGAATGATCCAATCGTGGGGTCGTCTGACTGAACTTTTTTAAAGCTTCGCTCAATCGTACTCACTCCGACTCGCACGAGACCATTGAAATATTGCAAATTCAGAACGTCAGCAAAAACGTCCTCGGCAACGGCGTTGATATTTCGGTAAGCGTCCTTCAAGTTATCCGCGAAGAATTGAATTTCTTCTCGATTAAATAAGATGAAAAAATTAGGAGAGGGATGACTGTTCATTTTAGGTGTAAACCCTAAAAAGAAAGGATTGTCCTGCAGAGCAAACTGAAGGTTTTGCTGAACAAAAGTAACAAGATCCACTCGCGGCAATGCCGGGGTTGGTAAAATAGGAATGCCCAGATGATCTGGGCCACTCACCCAGACATTGAGCACAACGTTGCCCACCTCAAAGACGGGTTTTAGTACAAACGCCAAAGCGGACGCCCGCTCACGAGTACTTGTGTGAACCTCGATTGACAAGGGTAGATTTTTATAGCGATCCATCATAGTGGGAGCTAAGTCTTTCAGTCGAACTCTCCCCTGAGGCAAAAGAACTTCAGGATCACCCACACTCACGCCTGGAGCCTGACCGATGGAATGAACCAACTCACTCTGGATGATCCACCAAATCGGGCTGAGGTGATCTCCTCGATACCTCGACATAAGGGACCCTCTTTGGGGAAAACAATATTGAAGGTCCTGATCTACTCCCTGGCCCAGTAAAGCTTCTTGGAGGCTGAGGTCTTGCTCCTGAATGCGCTTAGGTCCACAAGCCCAAAGATTTGAATCTAAACAGCAAAACCCAAAGAGCGCCAAAAGCACGGCCAATTGAACGTAAAAATCCTTCATGAATCACCCCCCCCATTCGAGTAGATATCGAATGACAGCAGACGGGTCAAGACCCGACTTTGACAATCCGACCCTTCTCTTGTAAGCATAAGGAGAAAGCTTCCAAGATTCGATTGAAAATCAGAAAGGACTTGATCCCGTGCGACAGGTACCAGAAAATTTGATCCAAGCGCCGATCTTGATTATTGGAAACGGTCGAGTTGCTCGACACTTCCGCTACTATCTTGAAAACCAGGCAATCCCTACTATCCAGTGGTCACGATCCACCGGCGAAAGCTTCGCCGATTTAGTCAATCAGAACTCCCCAAGAACGATCCTAATACTCATCCAAGATTCGGCCATTGTCCCCTGGATAGAGAGTCATCCAGAGCTCCAAACAAAAAACTTAGTCCACTTTTCGGGTTGCTTAACGACTCCGCTAGCAACCGGAATGCACCCGCTCATGTCTTTTGGACCTGCCCTTTATGACCTACCGTTTTATGAAAAAATACCTTTCATCTGTGAAGCAGGAAAACTTCAGTTTTCAGAGCTATTCCCTGGATTAAAAAACCCGATCCACTTAATTCAAGAATCCGAAAAAGCTTTTTATCATGCACTCTGCGTTCTGAGTGGCAACTTCTCAGTAATCCTCTGGCAGAAGCTCTTTAAGGACTTCGAATCTCGACTCAATATCCCGGCTAGTGCCGCACAACCGTACTTAGAACAAATTACACGAAATTTACTCAACCAATCTCATCTCGCCCTCACTGGACCACTCCAGAGGAGAGATCTACTGACGATTGAAAAAAATCTGAGCGCACTCGAAGGCGACGCTTTTCAGCCCGTTTACCAAGCTTTTAAGGAGATTTATTCATGAATATTCATGATTTTAAGAAAATGAAACTCGAAAAACGTAAAATCTCGATGGTGACCGCCTACGATTTTTTGGGAGCCAAAGCAGTAGGGGATTCTGGGGTCGATACGATCTTAGTCGGCGACAGTGCCGCCATGGTAATTCACGGGTATGATTCTACGATTCACGCTACTCCAGAAATGATGGTCACTCACACTGCAGCAGTTAGAAGAGGGGCCCCTCTGAAATTTATTATCGCTGATATGCCCTTTCTAACTTTTCGAAAAGGAACCGAGGTTGCGGTTCAAGTCGCTGGAGACTTACTCAAGGCAGGGGCCAACGCAGTCAAATTAGAAAGCCTCGATGGTCACGAAGAAACCATCCGCTATATCATCCAGTCAGGGATTCCGGTGATGGGACACATTGGCCTGACTCCTCAATTTATCCAACAAATCGGCGGCTATAAAGTTCAGGGCCGAAATGAAGACGCTCAAAAACACCTAAAACGTCAGGCTCAGGAGCTTGAAAAACTAGGTTGTTTTTCAATCGTGCTCGAATGTGTTCCGCAGGGACTCGCGCAAGAAATTAGGGACCTATTACAGATACCAGTCATTGGGATTGGAGCTGGACTTCAGGTCGATGGGCAAGTCTTAGTTTACCACGATCTTCTAGGACTAGGCACTGGGCATCAACCTAAGTTTGTTCGTAAATTTTTTGCAGGATATGAAGGAATTCGAGGTGCACTCGATCAATTTCATCAGGAAACATTAGCTGGAACGTTTCCGAGCGAGAAAGAGACTTATCAATAGCACCAGATTGGTTTGAGTCCTGGGGCGGGATATTTGAGGGCATGGAATCCAAATCTTTAATGCCTTCAAATACCCCCGCCCCAGGACTCAAACCAATCAGACATCAATCTGGATCACGATAGCAAAAATTCAGAATAAAAAGGGATAGAAAGAAATAAAAGAGATGACTAAGATTTTTCAATCGGTGCAAGAGTGGATAGAATTTAGAAAGTCAATCGGGGGCAAAACGCTTGGATTTGTCCCGACCATGGGCGCTTTGCATGAGGGCCACTTGACGCTGATGCGACGGAGCATGGCTGAGAATGATTGCACAGCAGTCAGCATTTTCGTCAATCCCACGCAGTTTAATGACCCGAATGATTTGACCCACTATCCGAGAACTCCGAAGGAAGACTTGGAGCTCTTGGAATCCATTGGAGTTCAGTACCTGATCTCGCCCGAGATCACTGATCTCTATCCTGACGACTATCGCTATCAAGTCAGCGAGAAAGTAGAAAGTAATGTTCTCTGTGGGGCACACCGCCCAGGACACTTTGACGGAGTCCTTACGATCGTTCTCAAACTGCTCAACTTAACCCAAGCAAGCCACGCTTACTTTGGAGAAAAGGACTTTCAACAGCTCAGACTGATCGAGGGTATGGCTAAAGCTTTTTTTATCCCTACCAAAATTGTAGCTTGCCCCACTCTCCGGGAGCAAGACGGACTAGCAATGAGCTCTAGAAATCGAAGACTAACTCCCGAGCATCGGGAGATCGCTCCCGGATTTCAAAAAACATTAAAAGGCGCCTCTACCACTGAGGATGCGATCCGCAAGCTCAAGGAACAAGGCTTCGAAGTGGACTACATCGAAGATCGCTGGGGCCGAAGGCTAGGCGCAGTTCGTCTCGGTCAAGTGAGGTTAATTGACAATGTCTAAACCAAAAATTTTGTTTCAACTCTCAGGCTCGATCGCTTGTTATAAAGCTTGCGCACTCATCTCAAAGCTCACTCAAAATGGTTTCGAAGTTCAGACCGTCGCTACTCTCGCCGCATTGGAGTTCATTGGTCGATCGACTCTCGAGGGACTTACAGGCCGCCCTACGTTCATCAACATTTATGAGCCTCAGCGCGCTATGGATCATATCCATCTATCTCGTTGGGCTGATCTTGCGCTCTTATGCCCGGCCAGTGCATCCACCCTCAACAAACTGGCTCACGGCATCGGTGATGACGCGGTCGGTGCGCTCTTTCTCAGTTATGAACTCAGCGAAAAACCTTATTGGATTGCTCCTGCTATGAACCAAGGAATGTATCACCATCCGGCTACCCAAGAATCTCTGCGCAGGCTAGAATCCTGGAATGTGAAAATTCTCCACCCTGAATCAGGACATCAGGCATGTGGAGAGGAGGGCGCCGGTCGTCTCATGGAGCCTGAAAAAATTTATGCAGCCATTTTGGAATATTTTTCAATGAGACAGACCTCATGAGGGTTCTCATCACCTCGGGAGCGACCCGGGAGCCGATTGATTCAGTTCGCTTTATTTCTAATATCAGTACTGGAAAAATGGGAGCGCTGATCGCAGACTACCTCGCCCAACAGGGGATCGACGTCACCTTAGTTTGTGGCCAAGGCTCTGAGAGACCCAAGGCTGAAGTAAATACTACTGAATACGCGTCGTTTCGCGATCTTGACAATACTCTCCGTCAGAAGCTGGGGAGTTCCCGATATGATGCCGTGATTCATGCTGCAGCTGTGAGCGATTTTTCAGTCCTGAATCCGCATGCAGGCAAAATGACTTCAGAGCAGGACGAACTCACCATTACACTCAGCAGAAACTTCAAGATTGTAGAAAGACTCAAAGATTATTCTATGAATCCCGACCAGATTCAGATCATCGCCTTCAAACTCACCCACACTTCTGATAGGATTGAGCAGGAACGAGCTATACATAAGCTCTCGTTTCATCCAAAAATTAATTTCGTGGTCCACAACGATCTGGCTGAGATCATGCAGGTGGGACGTCACCCTTTCTCGATCTACTCAAGAGATCAGAAGATGGCGGAAGGAAAAACTAAACAGGACCTTGCCGAAACACTTTTAAAAATGTTTAAACAAACCAAAACTGAGAGGCTCGAATCATGATCCTAGCTCTTGATGTAGGAAACAGTCAAATCTACGGCGGCGTTTTTGTAAATGATGAAATCAAATTTCAATTTAGAAAAACGAGCAAGAATGGGAACTCATCGGACGAATTTGGTGTTTTTCTAAGGTCCGTACTCCGAGAAAATGGGATTGATCCGACGCTCATAAGAAAAATAGCCATCTGCTCAGTTGTTCCTGATGTGATCCACTCCATTCGCGGCGCCTGCACGAAATACTTCGATTTACAGCCTTTTATCCTCCAGGCCGGGGTCAAAACTGGACTAAAAATCAAGTACCGCAATCCCCTCGAGGTCGGCGCAGATCGAATCGCGAACTCCGTTGCCGCAGTCGAACTTTTCCCGCATAAAAACATCATCATTGTCGACTATGGCACAGCGACTACCTTCTGCGTAATTTCGGCTGATAAAGAATACCTAGGAGGACTTATTCTTCCCGGATTTAGAATCTCCATGGAAGCCCTCGAATCCCGAACTGCCAAGCTCCCCTCCGTCGAGATCATTAAACCCCAGGAACTGATCGGACGGTCCACCGTCGAAAGCATCCAGAACGGACTCTACTTTTCCAACCTCCATGCACTGCGTGGAATCAGTGAACAGATCAAAAAGACCTACTTCAATGGAGAAACTGCAGTCTTAATAGGGACCGGGGGATTCTCAAGGCTTTTAGAGTCAGAGAAAATTTTTGACCATCTTCTCCCTGATCTAGTACTGAGAGGACTCAAGCAGACACTTGAAATGAATCAGTAACTCAGCGCGTCTCGGCTTGCTCATTAATAATCACTAAATATTGTTTTTTATTGCGCCGAAGAGTGGTTATGAACTCTCGGATCAGGTCATTAATGAGGCCACCCTGGATGCAAGGAGCTTTGATTCTCCTATTTTCAGGCATGTTAGCTCTCGCTGGATGTAATAAAACCACGAAAGCACTCACATCACCGATCCCCGTAGCGTCGGGCTCAGGAAACGGTAACACTTTTGTAAACAATGACTTCTTTGTAAACACCTTACCGCCAAATGCCGTGACCATGTATATTCACCCTGCTGATGCACCTTGGACTCAGCCCTGCAAAATCTCAAATGGCACCACTCGTCAAGACTTGAGATGTGTCGTCGAAGCTCAGGAAGAAGACATCTACCATCAAGGGATCACCCTAACCTACCAATTCCCGTCAGACATGTGCCAATACGGCTGGAGAAAAGATTTCTCTTATTACAACCTGCTCCCAGGACAAGGGCCAACGACAATCACCATTCGATCAGGAGTAAACAACACCTTAGCAGACAACACCCAAGATGGCTCAGTCACGTCGTTTACTTCAGCAGGGGGCACCGCCACCGTGCAAGCTCCGACGACTCCAACGGGATCCCTGAACTGCAGTACAGATTATTCCTGGCAAATGACCCCCGCAGGCCCCAACTGCTGTTGGGGCAATTACACCTTAATTGTCAACACCTACACCCACACGTCCACAACCGATCCTGTCTCGGGGAACGTTACCTGGAGCCAGAGCTTACTCACTACAACCACTCAGAATACCTGGCCGGGCGCTGACGCCAATTGCTTAGCTGGGCCGGCCATGGACCTTCCTGATGCGATAAAAAACTCGAAAGGATACCCTACGCAACTCGAATTTTTTGCCGGAGATGCTACAATCAATCGCCAAATTGACATCCCTTCTCCCCTATCAAAGAATACGGGAGCTAACTTATATCTCGCGAATTATTTCACCCCTTTAACTTCAAACTCAGTCCCTACCAACACTGCGGTTGAGGCTGCGCGTCCGGATCCAATGAAAAATCATGGTTCCTTTACTCCGTCATACTCGTATGAATATACTTGCGTTAACGCTTCAGCCGAAATTATTAATCGAATCCGAGTCTATATCCGCAGCTGGAGTAAAAACTCTGACTTTACCCTACTGAGCAATTCAGCAACCTCCAACCAATCCACAAGTGACAGCTTCTACCCAGACCCCTATTGCGATCGAACGACCTGGTTTGGGAATGGTGTTTGTAGTTTGTGCTCAACCATCGGGGTGGCTTGTAATTCGAACACGATCCCAAGTCCAGCAGCGAGTGATGTCTATCCTTACTTCTTTTAGGGTGCTGAGGTATTGATCTCTGGGCTCAAAGCAAATCGTTTGCCGAACGGATGGGCCCGCTGAGAATGCGAACTGACAGCTAAGTCATTCTGATCCTCCCTTTCCCTCTACTTGCACTGACCCTACTTCCGGGGTAATGATGACCCGTGCAAAGCCCCTCATTAGAACGATGCCAGACCAGTCCCATTTCTCCCTCCCCTGACCAAGTTTTGGAGCAATTCCTCAACTCCGTCGCAGAGAAGAAAATTGAGCTTTACCCTGCCCAAGAAGAAGCCATTTTAGAGCTCTATGCCGGTAGGAATGTGATTTTAAATACTCCTACGGGCTCAGGTAAATCGCTCGTAGCGGCTGCTTTACACTTTCTAGGACTAGCCACCGGACGGAGGTCAGTCTACACCTGCCCCATCAAAGCATTGGTGAATGAGAAGTTCCTCGCCCTTTGCCAAGAGTTCGGTCCTGAGCAAGTGGGGCTAATTACTGGAGATGCATCGGTCAACCCGGATGCTCCGATTCTCTGCTGCACGGCTGAAATCCTAGCCAATCAGGCGCTTCGCATGGGTTCAGACACTCCCATCCAGGACGTGATCATGGATGAGTTCCATTACTACTCGGACCGGGATCGAGGAGTAGCTTGGCAGATTCCACTCATTACCTTGCCACAAGCTCGCTTTCTACTTATGTCAGCCACGCTGGGCGATACGCGTCCTTTTGAACTGGGCCTCACAGAACTCAACCAGCGAGAGACGGTAGTCGTCCGAGGGAGCCAGAGGCCCGTGCCCCTCACCTTCGAGTACTCGGAGAATCCACTCCACGAGGCGGTTGATAAACTCATCACCGTAGGCCGCGCTCCCATCTATGTAGTGAACTTCTCCCAGCGTGAGTGCTCCGAGAATGCGCAGAATTTTTTAAGTGTCGATTTTTGTACAAAAGAGGAAAAAAAGCGGATTCAAATTGCTTTAGAAGGTACGCAGTTTTCGAGCCCTTACGGCAAGGAAATTCAAAAGCTATTGAAGCATGGAATCGGAATTCACCACGCAGGCCTCCTACCTAAGTATAGAATCTTGGTCGAACGCCTCGCTCAAAAAGGCCTTCTTAAACTCATTTTTGGGACCGATACCCTCGGCGTGGGAGTGAACGTCCCGATCCGCACGGTACTTTTCACCAAACTTTGCAAGTATGACGGAGAGCGAACCACCGTGCTATCGGTTCGTGATTTTCATCAAATCAGCGGTCGCGCGGGTAGAAAGGGATTTGACCACGAAGGCTTTGTCGTTGCTCAAGCGCCTGAGCATCTCATCGAAAACCTCAGACTCGAACAAAAAGCCGCTGGTGATCCAAAAAAGATCAAAAAACTAGTCAAACGAAAGCCCCCTGAAAAAGGCTATGTAGCTTGGAGTCGAGAAACGTTTCAGAAGCTCATCGACGGACAGCCCGAGGCATTGGTCTCTCGGTTCAAAGTGAATCACTCGATGTTACTGAACGTTTTAGGGAGGAAAAATGAAGACGGCTGCAGTGCCATGCGCTCTCTGATCCGAACTTCCCATGAAACTCCCCATGCCCGAAAGAATCATAGAAGGGTCGCTTTTCAGCTATTTCGATCTCTCGTTGAGAGAAAAATCATCGAACTCAACCCACTCAGGCTCAACATTGATCTCCAAGAGGATTTCTCTCTCAATCACGCTCTATCCCTATATCTGATCGATACTCTGAGCGTCCTCAATCCATCCCTACCCGATTATGCTCTGGACGTTCTCACTCTGGTAGAATCCATTTTAGAGAATCCGGATATGGTTCTCCGCAAACAACTGGACCGAGTCAAAACCGAGAAAATGGGCGAGATGAAGCTCGCTGGGATTGAATATGACGAAAGGATTCTTGAGCTCGAGAAATGCGAGTATCCGAAGCCTAATCAGGAATTCATCTATGAAACCTTCAATCACTTCATGGACAATCATCCTTGGGTCACTGGGGAAAATATCCGTCCCAAATCGATCGCCCGTGAGATGTATGAAAACTTCCAATCATTTGCAGAATATATCCGGGACTATGAACTTCAAAAATCCGAGGGACTTCTTTTAAGATACCTCACCGAAGTGTACCAAGTTCTCACCCAGACTATTCCGACCGCCCTGAAAACAGATGAGATCGAGGCCATTGAAACCTACCTCAGAACAATGGTTCGACAGGTAGATTCTAGTCTCCTGGATGAGTGGGAGAGAATGAGAGATCCGAACTGGATCAAAAAAGATATCTCAGGAGCCGAATCAGGTGAAAACTCCATCCCCAAATCCACGAGTACTTTCGATTCGCCCAAAAAACTCCAAATCCTGATTCGAAATGAGATTTTCAAATTCATTCGCGCTTGCGCGACACAAGACTGGGAAGAGGCGCTTTCACTCCTCTCGACTCCCCCAGCTGAATCGGAACTGCCGATCTGGACGGTCGACTCGCTCCAGTCCGTCTTGCGGGAGTACTTCGCTAGCGGTCATTCGAGAATTTGTACCGACACGAAAGCGAGATTTCCAAAAAACACGATCACCACTGCGCTTCAAGCAGACCACCCGCAAAGCGAGCAGCTCAGCGTTCAACAAATTCTGGTCGATCCTGAAGGCCTTAACGATTGGAGTGCGGAATTTTTCATCGATCTCGAAAAATCTCGAGCCGAGGAGAAGCTTATTCTAACTCTAAAACAAATGGCCCAGATTTAGAGTCCGATTGAGATTTTGAGGCCAAAGACTGACCGAGCTCAATGCCTTCGGATCGAGCAATCACGGCTGTGGCCAGACAGTTCCCCAGGAGGTTGATCGCCGAACGTCCCATATCCATAAATGCATCAACGGCAAGGATCAGGGCCAATCCTTCCAGAGGTAAACCAAAACCCGTCAGAGTTCCCGAGAGCACCACGATCGAAGTTCGCGGAACCGCGGCCACTCCTTTGCTCGTAAGCATCAGAGTTAACATCATCAAGATCTGTTGATCGATAGAAAGCTGAATCCCTGAAACTTGAGCAATGAATATAGACGCCAAAGACAAGTAGAGAGTTGAGCCATCGAGATTGAAACTATAGCCCATGGGGAGGACAAAGCTTGCAATTCTCCTGGGAACGCCAAACTCTTCGAGTCTCTCGAGTGCCATAGGATAAGCGGATTCGCTAGAAGTCGTAGCAAAAGCCCAGAGCACAGGATCCTTCACCTGCTTGATGAAGCCTAAAATAGGAACACCGCACAATCGGCAAATAGGGAAAAACACTGCGACCACAAAAAGGAACAAAGCAAAGTAAAGAGTCCCAACCAGCTTTGCCAAAGGCACCATCACTTCCCAACCGTTTTCCGAAACGGCAGAAGCAATCGAAGCGCACACACCTAGAGGCGCTAGAAGCATCACATAACCGACAAACTTGAACATGATCTGAGCCAGGGACTCACAGAATCCTAAAACGGGCTTAGATTTTTCGCCGATAGCTAGAGCAGCCACTCCGAAGATCGTTGAAAAAATTACGATCTGGAGAACATCCCCCCGAACCACAGCATCTGCAAAGTTGACGGGAAGTAAGTGGTCGATAAAACCAGCAAAGGTCAATTTATTACCGGTAAACGCCCCCACAGAAGCAGTTTTATATCCCTGGAGCGAAACACCCACACCAGGCTGGATGACGTTGACCACGATCAGCCCCACTGCCAGGGCGAGAGTGGTAACAATCTCAAAGTAAACAAAAGTCCGGGCACCCATCAGGCCCAACTGTTTAAACCCGCCGGCAGAAGACACTCCAGTCACTACCGTGGCAAAGATCAGCGGCGCAATGACGCATTTAATCCCGTGAAGAAATAGATTTTGAAAAGGTTTAATCGCCTCAGTCAAGGAGGGCGAAAAAATGCCGACAAAAATACCGGCGAACACGCCGACAAAAATCCAGACGGTTAAATTGATTCGCTTCAGTTGCGAGTAAAATGAATTCATACAAAATATCCTGAGTTTGGGTTCCGAACTGCAGACTCTAAACTGGACTACAAATGTCAGGAACCCACGAAGGATAACTAAGCCTACTGGTTAGGTCAACGATTATTTTTTAGCCCACGATTCCAGCCCGAAATGAACCCTCGAAACGAACCCAGAGCTGAATCGCTTCTTCGGGAATTCCATGCTCCCGGAGCGTCGCTTCTAAGATCTTCAGGCGTCGATCAAAATGCCCCGCCAAAATAGGTGGGAGATCCTCATGGGCCTTTGCCGGGGATTTGCCTCGGTAGGTGGGCGATTGCCCCATCGCCCTCATCAAAAAACCAACCTGTTTGTCGGCAACCGTCTCTGGATTTTTATTGATAAAAAAGAACCCAACGAGAATATCGGAGGCCATACGACTGTAAAAATCTCGGAGAATCAACCGAAGGCGTTCCTCGCTTCCTATCTGGTGAAAAAGCATCTTCAGTTCGTCACGATTGGGGCTTTTTTGCTCGATTTTCATGTGATCCAGATCCTAGCTCTGCCATAACTCTTCTTCCATCTTAAATCAAAATTTGGTACTAATTTCCCTGATTTATGAACCAATCCAAACCCCAGCCAGCTCCAAAGCCATTCAGTCCCGTCAAATCCGATGTCCAACTCCCTAAGCAAGAGGAGGAGATCTTAGAGTTTTGGGACAAAAATCAGGTTTTTGAAGCCTCCCTCCGCCCGAATAAGAACCCACGCTACTACAGCTTCTATGATGGCCCTCCGTTTGCCACGGGCCTACCTCATTACGGGCATATCATGGCCAGCGTGCTCAAAGACATTGTCCCTCGTTACTGGACTATGAACGGATATACCGTTCCAAGGCGTTTTGGGTGGGACTGCCACGGTCTGCCGGTCGAGTATGAAATCAACAAAACCCTCAATCTTGAAAACAGGAAACAAATCCTCGAGATGGGTGTTGGAAAATATAACGACGCCTGCCGCGGTATCGTAAAACGCTATTCCCAAGAATGGAAAAAGACGATTCGCCGCGTAGGTCGTTGGGTCGACATGGAAAATGGCTACTTCACCATGGACATCAGCTTCATGCAAAGCGTGTGGTGGGTGTTCAAAGAAATGTGGAAAAAGGGCCTGATCTACGAAGGCTATAAAGTGGTTCCTTATTCCACAGGTATTTCGACTCCGCTTTCTAACTTTGAAGCCAACTTGAACTATAAAGATGTCCAAGATCCAGCAATTACAGTTGCATTCCCTTTGCTCAACCAGCCCGACACATCAATTCTCGCGTGGACGACCACTCCCTGGACACTCCCCAGCAACTTGGCGCTAGCCGTAGGAAAAGAAATCGATTACGTCCGAGTCAGGGAGATCGCCTCAGGGAAGTTTTATATCCTCGCCCAGAAGCTTTTGAAAAATTCATTCAAGAATCCAGAGACGGAGCTCGACGAGATCACTCCCGTTCAGCCTCAAGAACTCTTGGGCCTTGAGTACGAACCCCTTTTCCCATTCTTTTCAGACCAACGAGCCGAAGGGGCCTTCCGGATCATTCCTGCTGACCACGTTACGACCGAAGCAGGGACCGGGATCGTTCATATGGCACCGGCATTCGGCGAAGAAGATTTTTATGCGTGCCAGAAGGCAAGCGTTCCTCTCGTTAATCCGGTTGATGACGATGGAATGTTTACCTCAGAAGTTTCGACTTACGCGGGCCGAAGAGTCAAAGATGCAGACAAAGATATTATTGCCGATCTAAAAAAGAAGGGTCGGTTATTTAAGCACGAAACGATCCTGCACAGCTATCCTTATTGTTGGAGAACAGATACCCCTCTTATTTATCGGGCCGTATCGAGCTGGTTCGTTGCTGTTGAAAAAATCAAAGATCAAATCGTAGCAAACAATCAAGGTACCCACTGGGTCCCTGAACATCTCAGGGACGGCCGATTCGGAAAATGGCTAGAAAACGCGCGCGACTGGGCCATTTCAAGAAATCGTTTTTGGGGTACTCCTCTCCCTATTTGGAGAAATCCAGAAGGAGAGATGATTTGCATCGAATCACGCGATGAGCTCGAGCGTCTCTCAGGCGAGAAAGTGGATGATCTTCATATCGACCGCATCGACTCAATCGCGATCCCCTCCCCGACGGGCAAAACACCCCTGCGACGAGTCGAGGGGGTCTTGGACTGTTGGTTTGAAAGCGGTTCCATGCCCTATGCTCAATACGGCTATCCGTGGAGCGAAAATCAGGAAGAATTCAAAGCTGCATTCCCTGCCGACTTCATCGCCGAGGGACTCGATCAAACGCGGGGTTGGTTTTACACGCTAATGGTGATTGGAACGGCGCTATTTGGTCAGTCTCCGTTCAAAAACGTCATCGTGAATGGGCTCATATTAGCCGAAGACGGCAAAAAAATGAGCAAAAGCCTGAAAAACTACCCGGATCCAGCAGGCGTTCTCAATCAGCATGGAGCAGACGCACTGAGACTTTATCTAATCGACTCACCTGTGGTGCGCGCTCAGGAACTTCGGTTCTCAGAAACTGGAGTTAAGGAAATCGTTCGAAGAATCCTTTTGCGATGGTGGAATTCTTATTCATTTTTTGTGAATTACGCAAACATCGACGGCTTCACTCCCCGAGGCGACGCCACTCAGTCACCCAACATTCTAGACCAATGGCTCATCTCCAGGCTGCATACCCTCATCGAAAACACCCGCAAGGAAATGGGACAGTACCGCCTCTATAACGTAGTTCCAGGACTCCTTCGCTTCATCGAAGACCTCACGAATACCTATATTCGTTTCAACCGCAGCCATTTTTGGCAAGACAACATGCCCGAAGATAAGCGGCTCGCCTATGAAACACTTTACGAGGCGCTCGAAACTCTCAGTAAAATTATGGCTCCGTTTGCCCCTTTCTTGGCAGAGGTGACCTATCAGAACCTATCAAGAGTCAAAAAAGATAAGAAGATCAGCGTCCATCTCGAGGCTTTTCCAGACTCTGATTCTCGCTTGATTCGACCTGAACTAGAAGAAGCTGTTCAGGTGATGGAGGCTCTCGTGCTTCTCGGACGTAATTACCGAGAAAAAATTGGAGTAAAAGCCAAAATTCCTCTCAAACAAATGAAGGTCATCCACCGAAGCTTAAGTGTTTTAGAGAATCTGAAAAAATTTGAGCCTTACTTTAAAGAAGAACTGAACATTCAGAAGGTCGATTACTTCTCAAACGAGGATGACTTCGTGCAAATTTCAGCCAAAGCGCAATTTCCCATTTTAGGGCCGAAACTAGGACCTAAAATGAAGACCGTTGCCGCCGCGATTCAAAAACTGAGCCCAGCCGAAATCGTCCAACTCGAAAGCGGAGGAAGCCTTCAGGTCGCAGGCGAATCAATTACACTAGGAGACCTCGAAATTCGCCGCGCCCCCAAAGACAGTTCGCCTCATCTGGCCGTACACTCCTTGGTCTCGATCGAAATCGATCCTACTGTGACACCAGAGCAGGAAGAGGAAGGACTGGCTCGAGAAATTATCCGTAAAATTCAGGCAGCTCGAAAGAGTGCTGATTTTAACCTCGATGACCGAATTGAGATCCAAGTCCTCTGCATGGGTGCACTAGAAAAAGCTGCGCGCACCCATCAAGAAAGAATCCAAAAGGAAACTCTGTGCAGAAATTGGATTTGGTCAACCACTCCTCGTGGACATCATGTTGAGGAGACCGAAGTCGATGGAGAGACAATCAAGCTCGGCTTAACTGTTTTAACAGAATAAATGCCTATGTTTGAATTTGAGTCCATTGGCATTTTACACACATGCTTTAAAGAAAAATTTGGCATCCCCAGGCAGTCGGGTCTCGTGCCTCATGCCCCGGGCATCCTCAAGCTCCGCAACGATCCATTGTTCCAACATGCTCTTCGGGAAATTGAAAATTTTAGCCACCTTTGGCTCGTTTTTGTTTTCCACCAGCACAACGCAAAAGGCTGGAAGCCCTCGATACGTCCCCCTCGCTTAGGAGGAGCTAGAAAAGTCGGGGTGCTTGCTTCGCGGTCGCCTCACCGCCCTAATCCGATTGGACTTTCTGCCGTAAAACTAGAGCGCGTTGATTTGAAGGCCCGTGGTGGAATAGAAATTCACCTCAGTGGAGTCGACTGTCTCGACGGCACCCCCGTTTTAGATATCAAGCCCTATTTGGCTTATGCAGACTCCATTCCTCACGCCAACTCCGCTTGGGCGAGTGCACCGATCATTCGAACCCCGGTGAGCTTTTCAGATCGAGCTAAAGAAATGATTTCACGGCAAGACTCCACTCTTTATCCAAATCTCACTGAGCTCATCCAGGAACTCCTTGAGCTGGACCCGCGCCCCGCCTTTCAGCAAGGGAGAATCCCCCCTTCAGCAGCAGAAGCCCAAGGTACTATATTCGGTTTTAATATTTTCCATTTTGATATCCAGTGGCAAATTCTCAACTCCTGCTTTCATGTCCTCGACGTAATCGACGTAAGCTCAAAGGATGGAATCAAAAAATGAAACCAATTCATTTAACTATTGTGGCGTTAATTTTTTTTATTTGTGAGTTAATAGCATCTCAGACCTTTGCCGAAAAACTGGCTGAGCCTCAGCTCACCATTCAGGCTCAAGGCAAGATGCTGACCTACCCCAGATCCTCTCTATTAAGCCGCCCTGACCTTGAAAAAATCGTACTGAACGATATCCCCACCTATCCAGGAAAACGAATAGAATACTCGGCCGTCCCGCTCTTTCACCTTTTTCAGGGGATGCCCATTGACCCAGAAGCGACCATCCAGTTTCGATGCCTGGATGGATTCTCAGCGCCGATCAGCTCCGCGCGAATCTTAGAGCACGCACCAGGAAGATCGATTGCCTATCTAGCGATCGAAAAAGAAAATGAACCTTGGCCTGCCGTTCACCCCGAGCAGGGTCCCGGCACAGCGGGTCCATTTTTTTTGATTTGGAAAAATCCAGAGCTCTCTCATGTCGGCGTTGAAGAATGGCCATTTCAGCTCGAGGGCTTCGAGATCAAGGGATCACTCCGAAGCACCTTTCCGAAAATTTTTCCCCCCAAACGCTACTCTCAATCAAGCCCGGAGATGCGGGGCTTTCAAATATTTCAACGGTCTTGCTTCTCATGCCACAAGATCAATGGTCAGGGTCTTTCGGATTTTGCCCCGGACTTGAACTTACCCAAAAGCCCCACCGAATACTTTACACAGGCAGCGCTCCGCGCCTATATTAGAAATCCACAAAGCCTAAGACAGTGGAAAAATGATCGAATGAGGGGCTTCTCACCGGAAGAGCTTCCTGACCCTGAGTTAGCAGACTTAATCCGCTACCTGGAAATTATGGCTAAGTCACGGCCCGGGCAGAATTGAGAATCTGCACGAACCGTGAGTCATAGTTAGTCGGTCTTTCTTTCAAGCCAACCGAATAAAAAGTGCAATACCGTATATCCCGGATACTTCCTGGATTTCTGGATCAACTCAGAGATGATTCGAGCAAGTGGCTGCCCCTGAATCGAGCTCTCGAGAGCAGCATTTCTCAATTCTGCCGAAATCGGTCTAATCCCTCTTTTTTTCCATCGAGCCCCCCTTGGATCATGATCCAGTGACTCATCCCCAATCGCGGTGGCTTTTGAGACAGGGGCCCACATAAAATCAGGATGCTCGAGCTGGTACCATTCACCACCTACGATGTTACCCTCGGCATCTAGCTCAAGATCATAATAATAATGCACTGACGTGAGAGAAGATGATGCAGCTGAATCCCGCTCTGCATGAGATACATCCTTTTCAGAAACGTAGGTGAACTTCATATGAACTCCGACCACAGATACTGCGCCTGAGCCGCGGTACTGTCTAAACCTATCCTCGGAGAAATCATTTAGATCGACCTGTGCTTGGCGCAGCGTATCTAAATTCTTAAACTTTTGGTCATCTTCATAATCCCAATTTCTAGCAGCATCCCGAGGATCGAAATAAGAGTATTCGTAAGCAAATGCTGGCTGATTCCAAACCTGATAATCATAGGTTGCATCGAGAACAAAACCCTTCTTGTTCACTCCAATCTGATTGACTGCGACGAGATGCCAAGTCCCGGGATTTGTATCAAAACAGGATGCTTCTAAAATTCTTCCATTTTCGTCCGTCTGGGGATCTCTCACATTGCAACGACTCCCCACAAATCGGTTTTGAGTCGGAGCATTAGCCCAAAGAAGAGTTGCCAAGGCCTTAATGTCATCAGGGTAGAATTTAACACTCACTCCCTGAGCACCGGGCTGCGCCGAATCGTAGGCGCGTACAGAAATAGAGTGGTGCGGGCGTCGCTCTGAGAACGCAGCCGGTGACCAGCCATGACACTTCCCCTCCCAAAATTCAATCTTACCATTCGCCTCCGCAGCGGCCTCGGCGGCTGCAAACTCCTGGCGTGTTAGAGTAAAGTTAGGATCACCGACCAGCACATCGTACTTCTCAGTAGGGGACAACACGTCCAGCTCATCGGGAGTCATGCCACTGAGAGATTCCGGTACGGATCTTTTTAAGAGCTCAATATTAGTTTTCCAGTTTCTTGAAATTTCGAACGAGGGATCAGCATATCGGTTAGCAACACCTCCGGCGTAAGTGGGCCAATAAGTGCTGGACCAAGGAACCGACTTTAACCTTGCGGCTTTCAGCCCCTTAGACTCCATTTGAGAAAGCTTACGATACTTGAGATGACCCACCAGTCGCTCAGCGTCATCCACTTGCGACCAGGGAGCGCGACCCGATCTCGATTCAAAACCTAACTTCTTGTCATACATTGCCTTTTGCAAAACAAAATCACCCGAACGAATGCTCTCTTCAGAAAACGGCAAAGACATAGACTCCAACCGAATCTCGGTCTCGGAGCGAAGGGTCATATCGATAATTTCCCCTGTTCTGGAGTCGAGCTTGAAGTCATAATTCTGAAAGAATTTTGGTGCAACTTTGCGAAACCCCTGTGATGTTCGCTTGAAAGAATGAGAGGTCCTGATTGATCCGATCGCTGCACTATCAGCTGCATTCGCATCAAATGACACAGCCAAAGAAGCACAAAATAGCCAAGCAGCAACACTCAAAAGTCGTAAATTCATACCTCTACCTTGTAAAAAATGGAAATAAATTTTGAATTAAAAAGGAGAACCCGAACTACGCTCCAATGCAATGTGTAATAAGCAAAAGGCTAAAGTTTGTCAAATAAAAGAAACTCGTTTTGGGTTATCCTCTGCCTCGGGTGACGAGTCGAATGAATGGCTGGATTAGGGAGCAGATCTTTCATAACGGAGATCTTTTTTTTGCCCGGCTCGAGAGAGATCTTGAGCTGGCAAAAAAGTCAATTGAACTGGAAACTTATATTTTCCACTTAGATCCGCTAGGGAGGAGAATTTTAAAAAAACTCACCGAGGCAGCAAATCGGGGGGTCTCCGTGAGAGTTTTAATCGATGGCGTTGGCTCATTAGGCTACGCTCAAGACCTCATCCGTGAACTTAAGGAAAACCAAGTCCAGGCCAAAATATTCCATCCACTTCCCTGGAAACTCAATCGAAGGAATCATCGCAAAGTATGTGTGATTGATCGTTCGATCGCCTTTCTGGGTGGAATGAATATTAGTGCCTGTCACCTCAAATGCTACTCAGGTCAGCAAGCGTGGCGGGATACGGCTGTCAGGGTGACCGGGAACGACGCACAAATCCTAACGGATGCGTTCGAAAGGAGCTGGGAGCATCACTCCCTCTCCCATCCAATACTTCGACTCAAACGAGGAAAATTGCCCACCCATCGACTCATTAAGCTCAACGACACGTGGTACCGAAGGAGAAACTATCAACAGGAACTTCTCCGTCGAGTGAATCACTCTCAGCAACGCACTTGGATCACAACCCCTTACCTCGTGCCTGAATTCTCACTGATCCGAGCGCTCCGCAAAGCGGCCTCCCGCTCGGTAGACGTCCGAATTTTACTCCCAAGAAAGAATGATATCTGGTTTATGAGGTGGATCAATCAAGCCTTTTACTCCCATTTACTTTCTGCTGGAGTCCGTATTTTTGAATACCTTCCAACCACTCTTCACGCCAAAGTTATGATCATCGATGATTGGATCACCGTAGGCTCGAGTAATCGGAATTATCGCAGTTGGTTTCACGATCTCGAAGTCGACCTCGTCATCACTCATTCCCGCTCTAAGTCTGAGCTTTGTTCACAGTTCGTCAGGGATCTTGAGTTGTCCCAAGAAATTGAATTGTCCCACTGGAAACGACGATCCTGGTTTTGCTCGCTCTTGGAGCGGGTGGTTCTGTTTATTAAGTATTGGGTTTGAGAATGTGATATCTGTTTTTCTATGAAATCCGATCATCGAATGACAGGCCATCTCTCTTTAATCACAGGAGCCTCAAGCGGCATCGGTGAACAATTTGCCAAACAGCTCGCTGAATTGGGATCGGACCTGATCCTCGCTGCGCGAAGAGTCGATCGACTCGAAACTCTTGCGGCGGATCTCAGAAAAAATCACGGTGTTTCGGTCACCTGCATTCCCATCGACCTGAGCACCCCTCAGGCCGCGAAAGATCTTTTTGCAAAAGCCACGACTGGAGGCAAGAAGATCACCTGCCTAATCAATAATGCAGGCCTAGGTAAGTACGGCTCTTTTATCGACTTCCCATTTGAAGACCATTATTCTACTTTGCAAGTCAACGTGGTAGCGCCCACTGAACTCACCTACCTATTGATCAACCACATGCTAGCTCACGGTCAAAAAAGTTATGTCGTCCAAGTGGCATCGATCTCTGCATTTCAGCCGGTGGGATTTTTCTCAATCTATTCGGCTACCAAAGGCTATCTTCGATATTTCTCAGAAACTCTCGCGTTTGAATTGAGAAAGACTCCCATCCATATGATGTGTCTCTGTCCAGGAGGGACCTATACCGAGTTTTTCGAGCACTCGGGCCAAAAAATTACTCAAACGGGTAAAGCTACCATGATGACGGCAAAAGATGTCGTTCAATCTAGCCTAATAGCCCTTTTCAATGGCAAAACTGTTTTCGTCCCGGGATGGCTAAACAAGCTTGCCTGCTTTTTGCCCAGGCTACTTCCTAGAAATCTGGGTCTCTATCTCGCGTTTAAAACCATGAATCGAGCTGTGGAAAGAGTCAACCTGCCGTCGTCCGCAGCCTCGCCTTTGAATGCCAATAGCCATACACCAAGTAAGTAATCAGGCCCAGCAAGGTCGTCAGTAAATAAGGTTTCCAATTCACCCAAAAGAGCTGGGAGAATAGAAATAGGCAGAGCCCGCAGGACAAGGTCGCAGTAAGGTACACTGCCGGGCATCTAAAGGGCCTTCTCTCATCGGGCCGTGTGTATCGAAGGATCATCACAGCAAGAGACACGAAACCAAAAACGAGAAGCGTTGCCATGCTGCTGATTTGTCCCAAGGTGGAGACAGGCAGAAACCCAGCGATCAGGACCACGAAACACCCGCTGAACATGAGCCCCACATGGGGTGTCGCGTATTTCGGATGAATCGACTCAAAGCACTGAGGAAGTAAACCATCGCGAGCCATCATCATCAGGATTCTGGCTTGAGCAAAAATCTGGGTCAAAATCACTGTCGTCATCCCAGCGATCGCGCCCGTAGCAACCAATGTAGCTCCGAGTGAGATCCCATTTTCCCGAAGTGCAAAGGCCATGGGCTGCGGGTTATTTAACTTCGAGTAAGGAGCAATCGAGGTGAGTAGACCTGAGACGATAATGTATAAAATGGCCGAGCCCACCAGGGATCCAATGATTCCAATCGGTAGGTCTCGATTCGGATTCTTGCACTCCTCGGCAGCCGTCGCAACTGCATCAAATCCCGTATAGGCCATGAAAATCACAGCCGCTCCCGCCGCAATTCCGTCAAAACCATTGGGAGCAAAATTAACCCAGTTCTTCATATCGATGTGCGGTACCGACAGAAAAATGAAAAGAAAAATCGCAAGAAGCTTCACCACGACGAGCACGCCGTTAAACCGAGTGGCCCCTTGTGTCCCCCGAAATACAATTGCAGTCAGCAAAACCACAATAAAAACCGCAGGAAGATTGATCCAGCCACCTTCAGCAGGAATTTTAGTCAGAACTTCCGGCAAGCGAACCCCTGCACTATCCAAAATACCTAAAACATATCCCGACCAACCCGAAGCAACCGTTGCAGAGCCAAAAGAAAAAACCATCACAATAGTCCAGCCTACGAGCATAGAAATGCCCTCGCCTACCGTTACTTGCGCATAACTGTAGGCGCTCCCTGAAACCGGAAGCATTGAGGCTAACTCGGCAAAAGCGAGAGCGGTAAAAACGCATGCAATGCCTCCTACCAAAAATGAGACTGTAATTGCCGGCCCCGCGTATTGAGCTGCTGCTAAGCCGGTGAGAACAAAAATCCCTGTGCCAATAATTCCGCCCAGTCCGAGAAAGATGAGATCGACCGCTCCGAGACTCTTAATTAACCCAGACTTACCGGCACTTTCTCTCACTTCGGATAACTGCTTTTTCTTAAAAAACTGCACTAAAAACTCACTTTCAAATTTTGAAAACCGCGTCAGTCGCGCCAAATTGAGGCGTCGGCGTCCGGATCGAATTATCAATTATAGAAAATTTAACCGAAATTGCATTAGAAAAGAGCTAGCGACTCAATCCCAGCTCCAAATCATTCTGGATCTATGCTAAGAACTTGACTTCATGGATGTTTCTAGATTCTCCAAGTTCTTTGATAAGGTTCAAAAAACCTGCCTTCCCGGGATTTGGTCCAAAGGAGTCTCCATTGCCAGGACCAACTCAGTTTTTGAAGACTCGCGAAGTGAAGCCGAAATCACTCTCCGAGTTCGAGCGCCCGATCAACCCGTCAGCCGAAAAGTCACATTTTGGCCCGAAGACGAAGACTGGTACTGCGACTGCGACGACCGCAACGACGTCTGCGCACATGTCGCGGCCTCAATCATTGCACTTAAAGGCGGAAAGCTGCCACAAGCCCACTCCGACGCAACCCTTCCCATTGCAGACCTCCCCCAGACTCAGCACGCGCATATCCAGTATTTATTTAAAGAGCAGGGGGCTTCGCTCGTTTTTGAGCGTTGGGTGATCGCGGGCGCGGATCGCAAGGAACTTCTCAAGACTCCCTTAGTCGCTTGGGTGGGCGGTATCCGCTCGGGACGGATCCAATTCCCCCTCCCGACAGTCACTCAAGACGATTTCGCAATCGACGGAATCTTAAGCACCCCAATCCAAAAGAGCAGGAACAGAGACCTGGATCAAGATAGGTCTGATGGTCTCGATCCGGAAACTCTCGCCCGCCTCCTGGTCGGATTATCTCACTGTTCGAATATTTTTTTAGACAACCAACCAGTGAAAATAAGCTCTCAGCCCCTCTCATTCAAAGCTGAACTCATCGATGAGAAAAATGGGTTCCGCCTACGCACGGTAGATGATGATTCGATCCAGAGAAAATTTAAAAACGGTGCAGTACTTCAGGGTAACACCCTTAGGGCAGTTAAAATTCCGAACTTCACAATGGAGGAGCGCTCGATTTTGCAGGGCGACGGCAAATTTTTCGGCCCTGATGAGTTAGGCTCTTTAGTTACTCAAATCCTTCCAGGAATCCAGAAAAAATTAGCTGTCGAAATCAAAACACAACTCCTTCCAAAAATCGTGAAAATTCCTCCTAGGATTAAACTTGATATGAATCAGATCGGTTTTGACCACACCTTAGTGGTCACAGCGAGGATCGAATATAGAGACCCGTCTGCAATTCAACCCAAATCCGAGGTATTTCTACCAGACCCCATCGCAGAGGAAGCCCTCCAGAGAAAACTCCAAACCGAGCTCCAGCTGAGAATAGGGCAACCTTCGAAATTTGAAGGAGAAGCGGCAGTCGATTTTGTCGCACGAGCTCAAGACTCTGGTAGCTGGGCCCTTTCCGGCAATGCAACTCAAGCCTTCAAAATTCGCTCTCCGATCACCGCCATGATCGAGGGTGACGAACACCAGTTTCAGTTCTATTTTAAATCAGACTCAAAAGAATCTCAGAATATGGCAGGACGTTTGGACGCTCAAGCTGTCTTGAGAGCCTGGAGAGAAAATCAAAGATACGTCTCACTCCTGGATGGCGGGTGGGCCCCACTCCCTTTGAATTGGCTTGCCCGTTATGGAGAAAAGATAGAATCCCTTCTCGTGATCAAGGCAGCGCACAAAACCCTGCCCAAATACTTACAGCCAGAGCTCGCTGAAACCTTTGAAGATCTCGGGCTCACGCCCCCTCCTTCTCTATCTGAACTCAGAGAAAGGCTCCGAGCAATTGAAAAAATCCCCGAAGCTCAACGCCCAGCTGATTTAAACGCATCACTCAGGCCGTATCAAAAGCAAGGGGTGAACTGGCTCAGCTACCTGCGCGATTCGCAACTTGGAGCGATGCTCGCCGATGACATGGGTTTGGGTAAGACCCTTCAGGCACTCTGTGCGCTGCGGGGCAAGACTCTCATTATCGCGCCGACGAGCGTATTACCCAGCTGGGAGAGCCAAATCCGCAAATTCAGACCCTCGCTTTCTCTGTGTATTTATCACGGATCAGCTCGAAAGCTCGACAGGCAGCACGACGTAGTCTTGAGCACCTACGCCCTTTTACGACTGGACCGCAAGCTGCTCACTCAGGAGAACTGGAATACTGTGATTTTGGACGAAACCCAGATCATCAAAAACCCAGAAAGTCAGACCGCGCAGGCCGCCCATCAGCTCCGTGCGGATTTTAGAATCGCACTCAGCGGCACGCCGATTGAGAATCGATTGGAAGACCTATGGAGCCAATTCCACTTCCTCAATCCAGGACTTTTAGGTACCTACGAAAGCTTCCAAGAACTTTATTCTGAACCTATTTCCCGAGGTCAAAAACAAGCCGCTCAAGAACTTCAAAGGAAGATCAAACCGTTTATTTTGAGGCGACTCAAGCGGGACGTAGCTCCTGAGCTTCCGCCCAAGACTGAAACCATTTTATATTGCGAACTCAGCTCTGAGGAGCGCGATACTTATTCTGCATTACTGGCAGCCACCCGACAGGACGTCCTCAATCAACTCGAACAGGGCGGCTCCATTCTCGCAGCACTGGAACTGCTCCTGCGTCTCCGTCAAGCTTGCTGTCACACTGCGCTCGTACCGGGCCAAGCCGAAGCCCAGCTTTCTTCCTCTAAACTAGAATTACTTCTTGATACCTTGGAGACCTCAATCGGATTAGGTCATCGATCTTTGGTCTTTTCGCAATGGACTTCTTACTTAGATCTCATTGAAAAGCAGCTTATAAAAAGATCAATCACCTATAATCGGCTCGATGGTTCGACCCCGAACCGTGAAAAAGTCGTGAGTGAGTTCCAAAGTCCAGCCGGACCGTCGACTATGCTTATCTCTCTTAAAGCAGGGGGAATGGGCCTGACACTGACTGCAGCCGATCACGTGTTTATCATGGATCCTTGGTGGAACCCATCAGTAGAGGAGCAAGCTGCCGACCGAGCCCACAGAATTGGTCAAGTCAATCCAGTCTTCGTGCACCGTCTCATCGCTCAAAATACGATCGAAGAGCGTATTCTCGAACTCCAGAAATCAAAGACTCAACTCGCCAATCAAGTACTCGAGGGCACGCTGGGAGCAAACTCACTTTCGCGTGACGACTTATTGTCGCTCTTGCGGGAGATTTGACGTCAAGCTGAGATTTGAATCGTGCAAACTTCAGGTAGTGACTTTGGAATATTAGTTCGATACAGTTAGAAAAAAGGAATTAATCGATGAATAAATTTATTTTCTTATTGGCTGCCACTTTATTGACTGTATCCACATCCTACGCCGAATCAGATAAGGCGCAAAAAGATTTAACAGTTATCCCTCAAGTAGCGCCCTCAGAAAAAGCAGCCCCCTCAGAAAAGGCAGCTGAACCCAAGAAGTGCAAAACTTGTGACTGGAAGAAGCAATCAACTTTATCCAAAGAACAAAAAGAAAAAATGCGCGAGGCTTTCTTTAAGTATCAGGAGGAAAAAATCCACCTCAAAGAATCCGTTAAAATCGCTCGCCTGAATTATAAAAAAGTAGTGACCGACCCATCCTCTGACTTAAATGCTGGAAAAGCCGCAGCTCAGGAAATTGTAGGCCATGTGAGCAAAATGGTCGCAGCCCACTTAGTATTCAAAAATCAGGTAATTTTCCAGATTTTGACTGAAGAACAGAGAAAAGCAAATTCATTTCCCACCATGTTTATGGGTGAACATAGCCACTGTAAGCGTTGCGCCCACCATGACGAAAACATAAAAGGTAAATCAACTCAGGATGAGTCTAATCCCGAACTCGCATTAATCCAGGATGAGCTGGATTTAGGCTTGATGGTTGGGATGGAAAATGAACTATGACTGAACTGACTTTCTGGCGGAAGTGTACTACTTGTAAGAAGCCTATCTCGTTCGGACAGAAGTACTGGATTTGCAGCGTATCGACCTGCAATCGTGTGAGGACCGACCTAGTATTTTGCGACGTTCGCTGCTTTGACGCCCATGTGCCAGTTTTGAATCATCGAGATGCTGGAGCTTTTGAGCGTAAAGCCCCTCCCCAGGCAGCCGAGCCTGCTCAAGACCTCAAGGCGCAACCGGAGTCCCTCGAGAGTGATATTTTAGTAGTGGTTTCCAAAGTAAAAAAATACATCAAAGATCAATCTGGAATGAATACCTCTGATGCCGTTATGGATCTTCTCTCCAATCAAATTCGAGCTCTGGCTGATCGTGGGATCGAGAGCGCCACTCAACATGGCCGTAAAACGATTTTAGATCGGGATTTCTAGGGCATTCTAACTAACTAGCTTTTTTATTTTTACGTGGAGAACTTCGCCTTAGAACAGGCGATTCCGGCCGATTCTCTGGAGCCGTGGGGGCTGCCAATCCTGAACTTGGCCACTCCACCCAAGAGTCATAATCACCTCCAGGAACACCTGAGTCGATGTGTCGCTGGTTTTTTAACTCCTGCTCCCCTCCTTGCAGGCCGGACGAGTGATCATCCCCGGACATTTCATCTCCTTCACGGTCCCGCTCTGAGAAGCTCATTTCGTAAGAATTCAATTCATCCACGACCTCGAGTGGTTCCCCTGATAGCGGCTCATCGGGCGTCGCGATCCCTCCTACGCGGCGTTCGACCTCCTCACCTTTCAGTTCACCTTCCTCGCACATATCGAGTTCCTGCTCGATCGAGCCCGGACTACAATATTCGGGCTCAGGATCTCCCGGCGACTTACGAAGTGGGATTCTAGATTTTGGTTTCTTGTGAAGCATGAATACACCCCCTAACAGCAAA
Source organism: Bacteriovoracaceae bacterium (assembly GCA_947447665.1). Lineage (GTDB taxonomy): Bacteria > Bdellovibrionota > UBA1018 > UBA1018 > UBA1018 > CAINWE01. Next base: position 421,241 of record CANFJX010000001.1, read on the forward strand.
AGGTGCAATCTTTCTGCCAGCAAGGCGCCGACAGGGAGGAGCTACAAATCAGCTCGAGGTCGCTGCTCTACTTCTTTCGAAACCGAGCAGTCCCTTGAGTAGTCACTTCCCCCCGTTGATTCTTGGCTTGGAGATCGAGTGTTACCTCTTGATCACTCACCGCCTTAACCACCCCACCCAAGGAAGGAGTATCACCCAATAAAACCATAGCCTTGAAGCGGCTTTGGAACTGAATGAGTTCAAAACCCTGGAGCGAGGATTCACCCTGCACAAAATTCTTCGCCCGCTCAGCGATGTGAGCCGCAATGAGCATCCCGTGAGCAATAATACCGGGGAGTCCAACCTTCTTGGCAACGTCTTCATCCAAGTGGATCGGATTAAAATCTCCAGAGGCTTGAGCATATTGTTTGAGCTGCTCACGAGTGATCGGACCCAAGGACTTGAATTCCACAGCTGAACCCGCCTGAATTTCCATGGATTACTTGCTCCCTCGAATCACGATCGTGGTTTTGGATTTTCCGATTTTCAGGAGACTCGAATCTCTCTCAACTTGAAACTCAGTCTCAAAAGTTAAAAACTGCATAAAAGACCGAGCACCATCTTTTTCCAAAACGTGAGTCAATGCTGTTTTAAACTCAATTCGATCTCCCGCTAGGACCGGGGTGTCGTATTGGTACTCTTGCTCGGCATGAAGAACTTGAGAGAGGTCAAATCCCAATTTCTGAAAAAGTTCGAACTCCCCTTTTCTAAAAACCGTAAGAAAGGTCGGGGGAGCCTCATGAAGTTCGGAGGATCCGATCGCTCGGCAAAATTCTTTGATTTTTTCAGAGGTCACTTCGTCGTGGTACGGCCCGACTGCCTTTCCAACGTCGCTCTTAAGGGACAACATTTACGCTCCTTAGGTAGAGAAAATCTAAAGGATTCAACTGCACGTTCTTAGCACGGGTACTCACCAATGCCAAGTTAGGTTCATAGTAGAGGGGAACCATCACTACCTCTTTCTCTTGAAGTAGTCTTTGGAGATCTACATAGATTTTTTCCCGCTTTTTTGAATCTGACTCCTGGCGAGCCTTCTCGACATCACCATCGTACTGGGCGTTTTTCCAGGAGGAACGATTGTTCCCGGAGGCACTCAAGAAAACTGAAAGAAAATTATCTGGATCTGGGTAGTCTGCAGTCCAACTTGCATCGAAAAGTGGGGAATCATGGAGTTCAAGTGCAGTCCTAAAAATTTTATTCTCAAATGAATGAAGTGCGACCGAAATTCCCAGATTTTTTTTCAGCTGATCCTGAACCCAGTGAGCAAGGACCACCGATTGATTCCAGTCCGGCAAGAGATAGTCGAGATGCAGGGGATGATTCAGATCCAATCCCGAAGATCGCAACTCCTTGCGAGCCTGTACCGGATCAAACACGAGGCCCACGGCTTTAGAGTAACCCATCATCCCGGGAGGCACAAAGGAGGTCGCCATCACTTGCTCTCCATGGAGAGGCGAACTAGGCCCACTCAAACGAGAGCGATCGAGAGCCATGGTAATCGCCTTTCGTAATTTAAGATTGGAAGTAGGGTACTTATCCACAACAAATCCAAGATAAGCCGTTTTGAGGTGGCTGAAGGTCTTAAATTCGATTTTTTTCTTCGCTTTTTTTAAATCAATCTCAGAAACCTCAGTCAGAAAATCTAACTTACCTGCCTCAAACAAAGTAAGCGCCTCCGAATCATCCTTCACAATCTGAGCCACGACTAGATCTAAGTTACCGCGCGCGCCATAGTAATTTGGATTCGCTTTCAAAACCAGCTTGGACCCGAAGTCATGAGCCACGAGAGAAAAGGGGCCCAAATTGACCATGCGGCCGGGCGCCTCCCAACCCGCTCCCAATTCCTCGACAACATCTTGACGCATCGGGAAGGTCACCCAAAACGCAGGAATCGTTAGCCAATGGGCCACCGGGCGGGTTAGCCTGACCTCCAGTGTATGATCATCAAGAGCCTTGACGCCAACCTGCTCAAAGCTCTGAAACTTCCCATCGTGAAAAGCCTGAGCCCCCTCGATATCAAAAAGGAAATAGGCATAAGAAGCTGCAGTGAGAGGTGAGAGGAGTCGGCGCCAGCTATAGACAAAATCTTTGGCCTTGAGGTCGACGCCGTCAGACCACCGAACTCCTCGGCGCAGCTTAAAAGTATAGGTCTTTCGATCACTCGAGATTTGCCAGCTTTCAGCTAAGTCAGGAACGACTTTGAGTTGGCTATCGATCGAGACTAGCCCCTCCATTAAATTCATCAACAGAGCTGCTTCAATAGGGCTATGAGCCCGATTCCAATCTAGGGTCTCTGGTTCGCCTCGAATCCGAAAGGAAAAGGTTCTTCCCCGATAGGTACTGGGTGCCGTTTCAGCTTGGACGAGCGAAAGAACCCATGTGTTGACGAGCATCGCGCAAACGAACCAGGCCAAAAATATCGATCTCATCTACTAATGATCGTCGATATTCACCACTTCGACAACAACATCTCCACGAACTTTCGATTGGCAACCCAGCCGGGAATTCTCATCAAGAATTCCCATTCGTTCCAGGCGCTCCTGCTCCTCGTCTTCCATGGGAGAGAGAGAATCCGCTCCACTTTTGACAATAATATGACAGGTCGTGCAAGCACAAAACCCCCCACAGGCATGCTGTAGTGGAACCTGATGATCTAGGGCAATATCCAGGATACTCTGATCTCGCTTCACCTCAAAGGAGGTGTTCATTGGTAAAAACGTAATCTTTGGCATTCTTTATCTCATTTCCTTGAGCGAATCCCGAATCAATAGCTCAGCTAATCGCACCGTGGACCGGTTCAAGTCAGAAGTGGCATCCAAAATGGCCTCCACCTTCTGTCCTTGCATGACTTGGCGAAGGATATCCAGTTTATCCCGAACTTCCTCCAACTCGTCTGGGGCAAGCAATAGCTTCGCTTGATCCCAGTTCTTTTCCACGGCTCGAATAACGGGCTCAGCCTTGTTTCGAGCTTCTACTAAATTTTTATAAATCTCATCGGCCTTGACGTTTTCTAAACCACTCGCCAGCATCTTTTCAACTTCAGAATCAGTCAGGCCGTGGCTAGGTCGAACTTCTACCGACTGCTCCTGACCGGTTTTAAGATCCTTGGCAGCTACCTGAAGAATGCCGTCCGCATCAATCAGAAAAGTCACCTCCACGCGAGGGATACCAGCTGGAGCGGGCTGAATTCCTCGGAGCTTAAACCGGGCCAAGCTACGATTTTCGTCCACCCGATCACGCTCCCCTTGAAAAACGTGAATATCTACGCCGGTTTGATTTTCAACGAAAGTCGTAAAAACTTCTCTCGCAACGGTCGGAATCCTGGTGTTGCGATGGATCAGCGTGGCCATCAGCCCACCATAAGTCTCCAATCCAAGCGACAGCGGCACGACATCTAAAAGCAAAAGATCTTGGTTATTTCCGGCAAGAATATCAGCCTGAATCGCGGCACCCTCAGCGACTACCTCATCTGGGTGGACTGAGGTGTTCGGAGCCTTTCCAAAGATACTTCGAGCGATCTCCTGGACAATTTTAAGCCGGGACGGCCCCCCTACGAGGACCACATCAGAGAGGTCGCTCGCCTGCAATCCTGCATCCTTTAAGGCACTCAGGCAAGGCTCACGCGTTCGCTCTAAAATCGGTCGAGCCAGTGCCTCAAACTCTGCTTGAGTCCAAACTCTACGATAAATTCGGGTATCTAATTTCAATTCTAAAACGGCCTCAGCCTGAGTCGAAAGTGCAATTTTAACTGACTCGGCACTCTCCAGCAGAGAAGAGTGAATATGAACTTCCGCATAAATATCCAACCCAAAAGACTGGAGGATCTCCTGAGCTGCTACTCTAACCATCGTCTGATCAAGATCATCGCCGCCTAATTGAGTATCACCACGAGTCGCCAACACTTCGAAGATGCCATCTTGAAGTTTAAGGATCGATACGTCGAAAGTTCCTCCCCCCAAATCGTAAACGGCTATCAATCCTTGTCGCTTTTTATCCAAACCATAAGCCAGGGAGGCTGCTGTCGGTTCATTCACAATACGAAGTACATCGAGGCCTGCCAATCGACCCGCAGTTCGGGTGGCTTGCCTCTGGGAATCATTAAAATAGGCTGGAACCGTGATCACGGCCCGGGTCACGGAGCATCCGAGAGCCTCCTCTGCCCGCTTCTTCACTTCACGAAGAATCAAGGCAGAGATCTCAATAGCAGTGTAAGCCCGGTCGCCTATCTGAATTTTGACCAGACCAGCTTCTGGATCCTGCACAAGAGTATAAGGTAGGGATTCTAGAATCGGTTTTAAATCTTCAAATCCACATCCCAACAACCGTTTGACGGAGAAGACAGTATGCTGAGCATCAGCTACTTTATTACGCTTGGCTTCTAACCCAACCACAGGTTGCTTCTCATCGGCAAAAGAAACCACGGAAGGGATTAGGGACTTTCCATCGGATGATTTCAAAACCCGAGGCTTACCGCCTTCGACGATTGCCACGAGACTATTCGTCGTTCCAAGATCAATGCCAACAATTGGCCCTGTTTTTTTGTTCGATTCAATCTGAATGAGCATTTCTCTTAATCCGTTCTACGTCTTTTTCTATCGATCTAAAATAATTTTGTTTCTGAAGCTCAGCATCTATTTGACTCAAAATCGCTAGCAATTCGGGCGATAACTCACGGGGCAGGCGATCAAATTGAGTTTCTAAAGCCTTTAAATGAGCCTCACCCTGAGTTCTAAGATTTTTTAATTCAGCCTCAAACTCAGCCACCTTCGGGCGAGAGCTAGCGGGATTTTCGACAACCAACTCTTGAAGTTCAAACCACGACTCAGCAATCTCGACTGGAATAGGGACTTTCTTTTGCTGATGCGAGGGAAGGATCCCCATCTGAGTTCTGACACCGTAGAGACTAAGCATGAGTTCTCGCAAGGCTGTTGGATTTTTTAACGTTTGAAACGCTTGATTTAAAAAGCTCATCCGACTCATCGACTGAGCACGATGATGGGCAGGAGCAGAAACGAATCGATCTGGATGAAGCGCGCGGGATATCTCATAAAAACGTTTTTCAATCACGCCTCGGTCGAGATCAAACTGAACGGGGACTCCGAACGCGTCAAAGTAAGTCTCCCCCTCCCTCAGGAGCTGGGGGCTATGGCATTTGGGGCAAAGATGAAAGGCTAAAAAGCCATCCAGCAGGTGCCCACACTCAGTGCATAGCAGCGGATCACGCTGAGAAACTGTTGCCACATCCACAGGTGCGTTTTGCATTCGGATTATTAAAGACAAACCCAGTGCCATTCAGACCGTCAGTAAAATCTAGCTCAATACCAGAGAGATAAAGAAAGGACTTAGAATCGCAAACAATCTTGATCCCGTCCTTTTCAAAAATTTTGTCGGTCGCCGCGATCGGCTCTTTATCAAATCCAAGCTTGTAACTCATTCCTGAGCATCCGCCGCCCACGACCATCACCCGAAGCATTGAGTCCGTTGCGGTGGCGTCGCTTGCCTGAATTCGCTTAATTTCCGATACTGCCTTGTCTGTCACTTGAATCATACTCATGACAACTTCTCCTTTTCTGGATTCTTCTTCACATAATCTTGAATCGCCGCTTTGATTGCATCTTCGGCAAGAACTGAGCAGTGAATCTTAATCGGAGGCAGGGAAAGTTCATTAACGATATCTGTATTTTTAATCGCCAGGGCCTGGTCAATCGTCTTGCCCTTGACCCACTCGGTAGCCAAGGAGGAGCTTGCAATGGCGCTTCCACAACCGAAGGTCTTAAATTTTGCGTCTGTAATCACTCGAGTTTTTTCGTCGATCTCAATTTGAAGCTTCATCACGTCGCCACACTCAGGAGCACCCACTAGCCCTGTACCGACGGCCTTTGAATTTTTGTCCAAAGAGCCGACATTGCGGGGATTCTCGTAGTGATCAATGACTTTAGTATTGTAGGCCATAAAAAATATCCTTCCTAAAAGACTGGACTCAGTGTCCGGTCCAATTCACTGATTTGAGATCGATTCCTTCTTTTGCCATTTCATAAAGAGGAGAAAGGTCCCTGAGTTTTTTCACGGTGCTAATCACTTTTTTAGCTGCAAATTCAATTTCTTCTTGAGTGGTGAACCGACCCAATCCAAAGCGGATACTGGTGTGAGCTAAATCCTCGCCAACTCCGATGTTCTTTAAAACATAGGAGGGCTCTAAACTAGCCGAAGTACAAGCCGAGCCACTAGACACAGCTAATTCTTTCATGCCCATCATCAAGGACTCCCCTTCAACGTAAGCGAAACTGACGTTTAGGTTTCCTGGCAACCGCTCAGTCGGGTGACCATTAAGATAGACTTCATCTAATTCGGTCTGAATTTTTTCCCAGAGGAGATCTCGGAGCATTTGAATGCGCGCGCCTTCTTCGACCATCGACCGGCCAGCCACCTCAATGGCTTTGCCAAATCCGACAATGCCAGGCACATTCAATGTACCCGAGCGCATTCCCCGCTCGTGACCACCGCCATGAACGATGGCTGCAAGACGCACGCGAGGGTTTTTTCTTCGGACATAAAGAGCGGCAACGCCTTTAGGACCATAAACTTTATGGGCAGTCATCGACAGAAGATCAATTCCCATCTCTTCTACGTTAATCGGGGTTTTACCTATAGCTTGAACTGCATCGGTATGAAAGAGAACCCCTTTTTCTTTGCAAACTTTTCCAATTTCTCGAAGTGGGTTGATGGTGCCGATTTCGTTATTGGCCGCCATCACAGAAACTAAGATCGTCTTGGGAGTAATAGCATTACGAACGACCTCAGCAGTAACTCGCCCGTAGTGATCCACGGGCAAATAGGTAATCTCAAATCCCTTTTTCTCCAAAGCGTGGCAGGTGTCTAAAACCGCCTTATGCTCAATCGGAGAAGTGATGATGTGATTTCCCTTTTCCTTGTACATCTCAGCAACCCCTTGGATTGCAAGATTATTGCTCTCGGTGGCACCGCTAGTAAAAATGATCTCTTTCTCGGTGGCACCGATTAGCTTTGCAACCTGTTGACGTGCTCGCTCGACAGCCGCTTCGGCGGTCCAACCATACTCGTGATTTCTGCTCGCCGCGTTTCCGAATACCTCGGTGAAATACGGCATCATCGCTTGAAGAACTTCGGGGTCCACAGGTGCTGTGGCGTGATAATCCAAATAGACGGGTAATCTCATGTACTACTTCCTTTGTTGCCTAAATTGAATGAGTCATGGGCAATCTCAGCCAGGTGAATCCCGGACAAAAATCGGGTTACCTTTTCGTTGAGTCGGCCCATCACGTGCTTAATCTCACACCGAGTGTCGTACTGACAGCCCTCAGCGCTCTGCTTTATGTCTCCAGCACAAGAAACGATGGACTGATGGCCCTCCATCAGATCCAAGAACTCCGCAAGTGAGATCTGATCGAGCGGGCGAAGAAGGGTGTACCCACCCTTAGCACCACAAGCAGAATGAATTAAACCACTATCTTTGAGTCGGAGTAGAGTTTTTGCCGTAATTTCGAAGGGCAGACCATAAGAATCGGCAATCTCCCGGGCACTAGTCACCTCGGCAGGGTCAGTCGACTGCTTGCGGCTCATGTGGCGAAGAGCCATAAGACCGTATTCTGTGGTTCGATTGAACTTAATCATAATCCAGGCCCTCCTATATACGATAGCCAGAGTCCGATATCAAGTCAAAGTTGTGAGTCAGAGCGGACACAGGGCGGTTTAGCAAGGGCTCTAGCACGATCTGCTTTTTTGCAGCGATGCTCACCGCTCCGTAATCACAGCCTTTTTGATCAACTCAATCACGCTGGGTTCGGCGAGGGTACTGATGTCGCCAAGATCACTGAACTCTTGAACTGCAAGTTTCTTTAAGATCCGACGCATGATCTTGCCACTTCTCGTCTTGGGTAATCCAGGGACGAAGTGGATTTTCTTGGGTGAAGCCAAGGGACCGACTTCCTTGCGAATAAGCTGAATCAGGGCTTTGGCCAGATCGGGGGTTTCAGGAGCGCCAGACTTGACGACAACGAAGAGATGAAGAGCCTCGCCAGTGATATCATCATGGACGCCAATCGCGGCGGACTCGACGACATCGGAGTGTAGGACACAGGCAGACTCGATCTCGGCAGTACCGAGGCGATGGCCCGAGATTTTAATTACGTCATCCATACGACCTAAAATCCAATAGTTATTTTCGCTGTCCCGCCTTGCACCGTCGCCGGTGGAGTAATTGCCAGGATATTGTCTAAAATAGGTATCAAAAAACTTTTCCGGGTCGCCATAAACCCCACGCATTTGCCCAGGCCAAGAACGAGCGATGACCAGGGCACCTTGACCATCTCCCTTGAGGGCCTCACCACTTTCATTGATAATCTTAGGCTCTATCCCAGGAAGAGGCAGCGTCGCGCAGCCCGGTTGAGTCGGGGTAATCCCAGCCAAAGGAGAGATCAGGATCCCTCCGGTCTCGGTCTGCCACCAAGTATCGACAATGGGGCAGCGATCTTCGCCTACGACTGAGGAGTACCATCGCCAGGCCTCAGGATTGATGGGCTCTCCCACAGTACCTAGGGTTCTCAGTGTTTTGCGAGAAGTTTTGACCACAGGCTCATCACCGAGGCTAGCTAGAGTTCGAATCGCAGTGGGGGCAGTGTACAAAATATTCACTGAGTGCTGATCCGTGATCTCCCAAAGGCGACTGGCGGTCGGGTACTGAGGAACTCCCTCATACATCACCGTAGTCACTCCGTTGGCAAGGGGCCCGTAAAGCAAATAAGAATGCCCAGTGATCCAGCCTAAATCAGCGGTACAGAAATAGACATCCGAGTCTTGCGGCTGAAAGACAAGTTGATGACTATACGAAGTATAGGTGAGGTACCCCCCCATCGTATGGAGGACACCCTTGGGCTTGCCAGTGCTCCCGGAAGTGTAGAGAATAAAAAGAGGATCTTCGGATAAATGACTCGGGGCCGTGTGGGGCTTGAAAGGCTGAAGCACCTCGTTCCAATTCAGGTCTCGAAGTTGACGCTCCCACCGGGATTGTGAGCGATGCGGAATGACAAGAACGTTTGCGATCGTTGAGCAACCGATAGCAATGGCTTCGTCGACGTTCGTCTTGAGGTCGATCCACTTCTCACCGCGGTAGACTCCGTTGGAGGTGATAATCAACTTTGCGCCACAATCATTCATTCGACTTTGGATGGAATGGGCAGAGAATCCTCCAAAAATAACGCTGTGAATAGCTCCAATTCGAGCGCAAGCAAGCATACTGAAAGCCAGCTCGGGAATATTAGGAAGATAGAGGCCGACGCGATCACCTTTTTTAATCCCCAAAGCTTCAAGAGCATGGGCGATTCGGCAAACTTCTTCGTAGACTTGTTGAAAAGTGAAGGTTTTTTCTTCTCCGGGCTCATTACCGACCCAGATCAATGCCTTTTTGCTTCCTTTCCCGGCATGAACATGACGATCCACGCAATTTTCGGCGACATTTAATTCTGCGCCTAAATACCAAGACACATGACCAGTTAAGTAATCGCACTGCGAAACACGGCTCCAAGGTTTCCGCCAATGAAGTTGGTTTTTTGCTATGTTATCCCAAAACTCTTCATTCTTCTCTAAGGAGTAACGATAAACTCGCTGATAATCATCGAGGCTTTTGATCTGAATTGAAGTCGTCATTTGATGACAATAGCTCGACCCGAATCGAGATGCAAAGCGAAGCAGGGGTCCTAAAAATCTTTATGATCGACTCGCAACACCCTCACCTAAGCGAACTAGAACCTCTCGCCCTTTTTGAGTCTGATCGAGCAGATCCTCATCGGGCTTCCACTTTCCAGGCTCGCCCAAGACAATGACCGTAGATCCTCCGAAGAGAAAATATCCCTTCTCATCACCCCGATTGAAGTCTTGTCGCTGAGTATGAGTTTGCACAATCTTGCCGACACAGAGAGCGCCTACTTCAATATAAGCCAGCGCTCCGAAATTCTCAGTTTCTAAAATCGTGATTTGCCGCTCGTTGGTTGCAAAAATATCATTCCTTACCTGGAGAGCCACTGGGTTCACTGAATGAAGTACCCCATGAATCCGATAGGAATCGATTACTCGACCTGAGTCAGGAAAATGAAATCGATGATAGTCCGTGGGGCAGAGTCGAGCCAATAAGAGTGGCCCCCCGGCAAAGCGACTCGCCCAAGGGGTATTTCCCAGGAGTGCTTCTGCACTCAGAAACTTCCCTTTGACCGGAAATTTTTGATCGAGGGCAATACTCTCAAAAGCGAGGTAACGGGCTTCGGCAAATGCAGCCAGTTGATTTCGATTTTGAACAAATGGACGAATTCCAGGCTTAAATTGCCGAATAAAAAAATCGTTAAAACTATGAAATGGCCCCGATTCAAACTCGTGCATCGCGATACTAAAGGATTCAATAAAAGGAACAATCTTACGACGACTAAACCCTGACGACTGATAAGCCCCATAGAGTTGGCTGATCCAAGCTTTAGACAAAATCCACTCAGTCAATTTTCGCCCGAGTGTGGTCTGATAGGCCCACCGCAACGAAGCGTCACCGTAGACCTTCTCACTCTCGTAGGAGGCAGTCTGACGATTCCAAAAAACAATGGGAGACGAATCAGATTTTTTGATGTCGATCGACATATTGGGGCTCCTCAAGCATGGTCCTGAGCTTTTAGAATGAAGTCTGCCACTTCTCGAACTGCTCCGTACCCTCCCAGGGTGCGGGTGATATAATCAGCTTGTTTCTTCACCTCAGACACTGCCTGAGGGACGGAGAACGCCAGACCCACGGCCTTGAGTACTGGGATATCAAAGAGATCATCCCCTATATAAGCCATTTCACTTGGCTGAATCTGGGTCACGCGAACCAATGCCTCAAGGGACTCCATCTTATTCTCGTTCCCAAGGTAAGCGTGAGAAACCCCTAAAACTTTCATTCTCTCTTGAATATCTGGGCCACTACTTCCACTGAATACTGCGACTTGAATCCCAGCCTTCTTGAGAAGCCGAATTCCGTACCCATCATGGACATGAAAAAACCTTGCCCAACCTTGTCCTTGGATCCAAAAAAGTTTACCGTCCGTCAAAACCCCATCCACATCCAAAATAAGGAGCTGAACTTTTCTCAGCTTTCGGACGAAGGCCGCACTCATACTCTTTTTAACTACGACCTTCTTGGGCATTTTAACCTCTCCTAGTCTTGAGCTTCAGGAAGTAATTTAGGCATTCCGGAAACAAGTCCTCGGATTTCGAGGAGCTGCCTCACAAAGGCCCCCACACGGTCTAGATAAAATGCATTTGGGCCATCACTTTTGGCCTGATTTGGCCGCGGGTGACACTCCATAAAGAGTCCGTCAGCCCCTGCAGCCATCGCCGCGCGTGCAAGTACTTCTAAATACTCTCGCTTGCCTCCCGTGCTGCTGCCTCCCTGGGCTGCTCCAGGAGTTTGAATCGAATGAGTGGCATCATAGATCGTGGGAACTTTGAATTTCTTCATCGTTTGAAAGGAAACCATGTCCACGACTAAAGTATTATAGCCGAAAGTCACACCCCGCTCGGTGAGGCAAAACCAGTCAGACGGAGGCGCCTCAATGCGACCCCCTTCCAGGAGCTGCTTCTCAACTTCGCGAATTTTTTCTACAATATTCTTGGCATCCCAAGGGGCCAGGAATTGCCCCTTTTTGACATTAAGTCGTCTTTTAGACGTGAGAGCTGCCTCAGCGGCTGCCACGATCATATCCGTTTGCCGACAAAGAAATGCAGGTACCTGAAGAAATTCCACCACCTCCGCCACAGGCTTAGCTTGCTCGGGAGTGTGAAAATCCGTCAATAAGGGTAACCCCGTCTTCTCGCGAACTCGGGCTAGGATCTCTAGGCCCTTTTTTAGCCCAGGCCCACGGAAGCCATGGATCGAAGTCCGATTGGCCTTATCAAAGGATGCCTTGAAATAAAGTCGCACGGGTAAACCGCTGAGTTGCAGCTTAAGCTCCTGAGCGATCTCCATCACCAAACCCTCATCCTCGATCACACAAGGACCGGCGATCAAAGTCATAGGGGCTTGCGAGCTGAGTGGGGATTGGATCATTTTTTTCTCTCTTGATGCTTTTTCTTCGCTGCTTCGACAAACGATGCAAAGAGTGGATGAGGTCTCAAGGGGTGACTTAAAAATTCTGGATGAAATTGACATCCCAAAAACCAGGGATGATTTGGAGACTCAACCATTTCCACCAGCTCCTCGCCAGTTTCAGGATTGGCATTTTTGCCCGAAATGATCAGCCCCTTTTCTTTGAGCTGAGCTACATAACGATTTGAGACCTCAAACCGGTGACGATGCCTTTCGGAAATGAACTCCTTTTGATAAGCCTGGAAAGCCTTAGTCTTCACGCCGGGCTTGGACTCCTTCACGAGTTGGCATGGATAGGCACCCAGCCTCATCGTACCGCCTAGATCAGTGTGAGCTTTTTGTGACTCCATCAAATCAATAACATTGGATGAGCCCTTAGGTCTAAACTCAGCTGAGTTCGCATCAGCAATTTTACATTCACTTCTAGCAAACTCAATCACAGCCAACTGCATCCCCAGGCAAATCCCAAAGAAGGGGACACCCTGAGTGCGCGCAAAATGGATAGCTTTGATTTTGCCTTCAATACCGCGCTCACCAAAACCACCTGGAACCAGAACTCCATCGACTGAGGCCAGGAGATCCAGCTGATTTCCTTTCTCTAGTTCCTCGGAATCAATGTATACCATATTGACTCGAGTGTGATGAGCTACGCCACCATGAATCAAGGCTTCGGAAATTGATTTATAACTGTCACGCCAGTCCGTATATTTACCGACAATGCCGACAGAAATTTCAGTCTCGGGGTGATGAAGTCTGTCGATCATAGACGCCCATCGAGAAAGATCGGGACGCCCTGACCAAATTCCTAATTTTTCAGCGATTTCCTCGTCCAAACCCTGCTGATGAAAAAGGAGCGGAACTTCATAAATATGCTTCACATCGGTGGCACTAAAAACCTGCCGGCCCGAAACATTACAGAAAAGACCGATCTTATCCTTGACGTCTTGAGGAAGAACCCGGTCGGTTCGACAAAGGAGAATGTCGGGCTGAATTCCAATTTCGCGGAGTTCTTTCACACTATGTTGAGTGGGTTTCGTTTTCAACTCACCCGCCGCTGCAATGTAAGGCACCAATGTAAGGTGAACAAACAAAACGTTGGATGCCCCCTCTTCGGCCTTCATCTGCCGGATAGCCTCGAGAAACGGAAGGCTCTCAATGTCTCCGACTGTTCCACCCACCTCGACGATTGCTAGATCATAACCGGTAGCGGCATCTCGAATGTTTCTCTTAATTTCGTCCGTAATATGGGGAATAACCTGAATCGTTTCTCCCAAGTAACCGCCGGCCCGTTCGCGCCGCAGAACGGCATCGTAAATTCTTCCCGTAGTAAAACTATTTTTTCTAGAAAACTTTGCACCCTGAACAAAGCGTGAATAGTGCCCAAGGTCTAAATCTGTTTCAGCTCCATCATCGAGAACGAAAACTTCTCCATGCTGAAATGGGTTCATCGTCCCTGGATCCACGTTTAAATAAGGATCCATCTTGATCATGGTCACGCTGATTCCGCGCTGCTCCATGAGCATCCCAATTGAGGCTGCGCTGATGCCTTTGCCAATACTGGAAAGGACGCCCCCTGTCACAAATATATATTTTTTTTGTTTTGCCATTTAAAAATCCGATTTTTGATTGATTAAACAATCTTATACAAGAAGTTGCCTTACTTTTTCAAGGTCCTCCGGTGTGTCGACACCCACGGATACAAAATTGGCTTCGGCCACGCCCATGGACATTCCGTTCTCAAGTGCTCTTAATTGTTCGAGAACTTCGGCTTTTTCGAGCCGAGAAACAGGCAGATTTCGAAATTTCATCAGAGCTGATTTTGAGTACACATAGAGGCCTACATGCCGCTTACAGAAGAGTTCTTCCCCCGGTTCAGGCAAAGGCCCTCGACTATAAGGAATGGGCAACCGCGAAAAGTAAATTGCCCTATCATTGCTATCAACTATTACCTTCACCACCGAGGGATCAGACAACTCCTCCCGCGTACGCAAAGGAACCATGACAGTACTCAGAGCAAATCGCTTGGAGCGAACGAGCTCCACCGCATTTTCGATGGCTTTGGGATCAATCAGAGGCTCGTCGCCCTGAAGGTTAACATAAATTTCTGCACTCACCTGATCTGCGACAGCCGCGACTCGATCGGTCCCACTGGCCAGCTCTGGGGAGGTCATCTGACATTCTCCGCCGAAATTTCGAACCACCTGCTCAATCCTAGCATCGTCCGTAGCAACAATGACTTGATCGATGCCACGGGCCTTTTTCGCCTGCTCATAAACCCACTGAATCATGGGCCTCCCATGAATCATCGCCAGGGGTTTAGCAGCCAATCGGGTTGAAGCATACCTTGCCGGAATTACAATGATGGTTTTTTCCATGGATGCTCAGATTAGGGGAGTCAAATCGATTATGCAAGGACTTCAACCTCTGGCTTCCAAGTCCCTTGCCACTGCTTGAGGCGAACTTTAGGCCGTCCCTGGGCCAGATTACCCAAGGGATACTCAATGAAGGCGTAAGTCAGGCGAATCTGTTTGCCATAATCATTCAAGTCGAGATTGGTCGTTTCGTTCCAGGTGCCTTCATTGAAGTATTCTTTTCCCTCTTTCCACTGCCGATACCTGAGCATATGAGTGTGACCAAAAATCACCGTGTGAACTGCTTCGTATTTTTCAAGAATCTTGAACGCTATTTTATCATAATTAGGGTAGAGGGAAATTTCCTTTAGCAATCCAAAGGTTGCTCGCACTCCTTGATGGATTTGAAAACGACTTCGAAATAAAACCGTATCGATGATAAAACGAACGATTCCCACTCCAGTTTTAATGCCCCAAAAAATATCATGAAATAAAATCCAAATAATCAAAGAAGATGAAGGCCTGACTTTGTCAACGTGAGGGCGAGTTTGCTTCATTTCAGGGAGGAACACCGCTACAAAAAGCGAACCCCACGGAAGATTTAAAACAGGCTCAGGCAAACCTTCATGAATGAAGGGTCGCTTGAGATCAATCTGAGCAAATCTTTCATGCTGCTGTCCATGCTCAACATAAACACCGTCAAACTGGTAGGAGACATCATGAAAATTGACCTCAGCTCCAATGGCTTCTGAGAAAGCCTTCCTCGGACCGGGCCAAAGCATACCAGCGTCGTGATTTCCAACGATATAAGTCACACGATGATGAGGTGTCGCGGCAAATTTACGAAGGGCTTGAAAAAATTCTGGGTGACCCTGAACAATTCGATGCACTGCTCTAATCACACTTCGCTCAGTGATCATATGAGTAAAAACACCAAACGTGTCAATTTGAAGGAGATTGAGAATATCTCCATTGAGAATCAACTCTACCTCGGCATCAGCAAAATCACCGACTCGGTGATAATTAAGAAACTCTGCAAACTCGCGGTCATAAATGAAATCTTCTAAAATATTCTGCGTACCATCCGGAAGGTAGCGCCCCTTTCCCAAATGGAAATCACTCACCACGAGTTTATATCGCGCGCTCGATTGACTGAGCTCCTGGAGTTCACTTTCAGGCATGATTCAGCTCTCTACCTTTCAAGATACTTTCTTCTCCGACTCTTCCTCTTGAGCTTGCGATTCCGAAGACGTCATCCTCTCTCCTGATGTGCTCGGCGCATCCAATAGGCCTTCGGCAACTTTTACGACTTGCGCTAATTTGGCGACTTTTTCACGAAGTCTTCCGGAGACCTCTTTTTCTTTCGCGTACTGATTTTGAACCAAGTCCATATTAAATTCCATGAGATCGAGATTCCTTTTTAATTCGATCAGTTTTGCTTCGCGAGAACTCAGCATGGCTTCGGAGTCGCGTCGAGTGATCTCGAGCCTATTTTCTAGTTCCTTTTCACGAACTCTGATTTTGCGGATATCCATACGGACTCGTTCTTTTAGTTGACTGAGCTCATCCGAAAATTTATGCGCCTGGGCTTCAAATACTTTAATTTGGTCCGCCTTAGTCCTGAGTTGAAATCTGAGATCTTGAGATTCTCCCTCGAATTTCGCTAACAGATCTAATTGTTTGGCTGCCTCTCCATCAATCTTCACTTTTTGCTCTTGGCAGGTATGGACAAGTTCCGCGTTTTTTGCTCTCTCCTCACGGAATTGCTTTTCTGTAGCTAAGATCTGATCCCTTGCTTCCTTAAGTTGTGAGGATAAAACCGCCACGTCCTGCTCTCTGAGAAGAAGATATTTTTTGATCGTTTCTACATCCGGACTTTGGGCAGCTCCTCCAGGAACTACTGCATCTCCAAGCGGCTGATAGACCCATGGCTGAACTTTGCTCTGGTAGAGGTAAGGCATCTCCTCTTCTGCTTGAGAATCCTCTAAAACAGGCAAGGACTCAGGGATAGCAAGCTCAGGGATGGCAGACTCAGAAATACCGGGCTGAGCGGCTGGAGACTCAGGACTCACACTCATTTCAATGCCTTCAGAGGGTTCTTTTAGATCCATCATTAAGCTAACTTCGAAGGCCCCTTCCGCTTCGGGTGGAGGGATGTCCTCTGGAGCTTTGACCAACTCGGCTGATGGGACGACGCTCGTCTGAGAGCTCTCATAAGATCCTAAATCACTGTGAACCTCGAGATTGAATTCAGATAAAATTTTTAGCGACGTTTCAGGGTGAGATTCGTCTCCCGCATCGACTAGTTTCACCTGAGCTTCAGGTTCTTCAGGCAATTCGGGCTCTTTGAGATCTAAGGACCCCTTCATTCCGGGGGCAACAGGGGGGTGGCCGACTTCTGGAAGAACTGAGAAAGAGCGACCCAAGACCGCCTCGATAGCTCCGAGCAGGTTCTTCTCATTCAATGAATCATAGATATAGGCATTTGCACCGTCGGAGGACTTCTGGTGCTGGGCGCACTGCTGCTCCGTCCATTCCGTAGTGGTAAGAATTAAGGGTAGATCCGATTGGCCTGGATCAGACTTGATTTGAGAGATAAGTCGAAGCGCAGCTCCCTTCGGCTCCGACGGGAGCCCTTCTCGGCGAATCACAGCGAGATCGACACTCTGGCCGTGAATTTGAAGGAGTTGCCAAGCCTCTTCAGCTTGAGCAGGAAAGAGCAGGGAAATCCCCCGACTCTTAAAATCCAACGCAATCGGATGCTCAGCGTTAACTCCAGGGTGCAGCAAGAGAATCTTCATCACTGTACTAATCGGGCGAATGGGGGCAAAAGTTGACATAGTTTCGGTAAAAAGCTAACGTTTTTATTAATGAATCAGGCTCAATCCAAGACCCCCAATAGGATCACAGTCCTCGTATTCAAGGACCATCTCGCCGCACGGGCATTTCATGTTCCCATCCGATGGGTCTCTCAACTCGGCGCGCTGATCGGTCTTTTCCTCATTTTTTCAACTTTGATGTGCGTGTTTGCCGGCAGGTACTACCGTATGGCATCGAAAACTCAAGCTGCTGAGACACAGGCTCCTCTGCTAGCCCCCGTCAATTCATTGTCGCTCAGTCAGCAAAAAGCCCAGAATCAGCCGGCTGAAGCTGGGTCAACTATGCCGGATCAACTAGAAACCCAGACCCCATCTCCAAACTCACCGAACGAAGCCAACCTAAACCCCGAAAGCCAGTCCCAGCCGCTCCAGGGAATTCTTTTCACTGGTCTGTCGACGGCAGGCACTCAGGCGACTCCTATTCCAGACCCATCCAGCCTTGCTTTTTCGATTCGAAATCCTCGATATTCCTGGCAAAATGGCACCCTTCAAGTTCGATTTGCATTACAATACACCCGCTCCGACCGGGGAAGTCAGCAAGGAAAAATAATCGTACTGGCCCGGGGGCCCTCCACACTTTTGTCCTTTCCCAGTGGAACGTTGAATCCAACTGGAATGACCACCCTGATTGATTATTCAAAAGGAGAGTTTTTTTCAGTCAGCCGCTTTCGAGAAGGCGTTGCTACATTTAGCTCTCTACCCTCAAAGAGTCTAGTCAAGGAGATTGAAATACTCATCTTGTCAAAATCAGGGGAGCTACTCCTTCACCAATCTTTTCCGTTAACAGAGCCTGCCCCTAGAACCCCTGAAGCAGAACCCTCAGATCAGGAAGATTCATGAACTATCTACAAGAAACCCAGATCAATATGGTCTCAGAGGGGACTCGGATCGAGGGCGAAATCACCTTTGATCATGTCTCCCGAATTCACGGGGTCCTCATTGGCAAAGTACGCTCCAATCGAGGAAGCACCCTCATCCTCAGCGAAACCGGTGTGATTGAGGGTAATGTCGAGGCAGACGTCCTCATGATTGATGGCTACGTCAAAGGGGACATTAAAACCAAGACCCAGGTGATAATTTCAAAAACAGGTCGGGTCATCGGAAGTATCGAAACCCCTTCTCTGATCCTTGAGTTTGGCGCCTACTTTGAGGGAGAGTGCAAAATGGATGGAGCTTCCCCAAAAAAATCTAAATCTAATCCAACAATTTCTTCTGAAGTCTAAAAAATTTTGCTACCAGACTCTTACCCGTACTGAAGGAGAGGTAGCTCGTGATTTTTACAATTCTAGGATGTGGGACCTCAACTGGTGTGCCGTTGATTCAGTGTCCTTGCGCAGTGTGTCAATCGAGCGATCCAAAAAATAAGCGACTGAGGGCCTCGGTCTGGATTCAAGTCCAGGGGAGGAGCTTCCTCATAGACACGAGCACTGACTTGCGGGAGCAGGCCCTTCGTGAAGGAATTTCTCACGTCGATGCAGTTCTTTACACCCATCCACATGCGGATCACATTCACGGGATTGATGAACTCAGGAGTTTCAATTTTATTCAAAAACAAAGCATTCCAGTTTTTGGGAATCACTGGACTTGCCGAGAGCTCAAGGCAAAGTTCTCTTATATTTTTTCACCCGCCCCTCTCTCGGGAGGAGGAATTCCCCAACTCGAAATGCACGAATTCAGCTCAACCGTGGACCACCTGAACGTGGTCGGTATCCAGGTCACCCCGATTCCTGTGATCCACGGAAACAATGAGTGCATCGGATATAGAATCGGCACGACTGCGTACATTACAGATTGCAGCAGTATTCCTGAGGGCTCCTTCGAAAAGCTCAAAGGAATCTCTCATCTCATCTTAGATTGCGTGCGAATCCAGGCCCATGATACCCATTTTAATCTAGAAAAGGCTCTGCGAACAGTAGAGCAAATACGACCTCAGAAAACCTACTTGACCCATTTAGGTCACGATTTTGATTATTCTGAATACTCAAGAATTCTCCCCAAAGGTGTTTTTTTGGCGTATGACGGACTGAGAATTGAATCTTAAAAAGAGAGGGTAGAAGTATGATTATTGGCGTACCAAAAGAAATTAAGAATAAAGAAAACAGGGTCGGAATGGTCGTAGGAGGGGTCCGAGCACTCTCGCAAGCTGGCCATAAAGTCATCGTTCAGTCCAATGCGGGACAGGGCGTAGGCATCGCGGACGAGGATTATCGAAAAGCAGGCGCAACACTCGTGGGTTCTGCCAAAGAAGTCTACGACAAGGCCGACATGATCGTTAAAGTGAAGGAGCCCCTACCCGAGGAATACCTCCTTTTACGCGAGAACCAAATCCTCTATACTTACCTTCATCTGGCAGCCGATGAGCGACTGACTAAAGCCCTCATGGAAAGAAAAATTGTCGGAATCGCTTATGAAACGATTCAGCCAGCCGATGGCTCCCTCCCCTTGCTCGCACCCATGAGCGCTGTAGCCGGGAGAATGGCCACGCAGATTGGAGCCACCTACCTACAGCACGATCACGGAGGAAAGGGACTCCTTCTCGGGGGCGTAACCGGCGTGGATCGGGCTCGGGTAACGATTTTAGGCGGCGGAGTCGTGGGAATCAATGCAGCAAAAATGGCTGTCGGACTTGGCGCCAGCGTCACGATTTTAGACGTGAACATGAATCGTTTGGACTACCTCTCTGATGTATTTGGAAACGAAATCACGACTCTTTACTCCAACAGCGAGCAGATTGAAAAGTCCGTGATTCAAGCTGACCTGGTCATCGGTGCGATCCTAGTTCCCGGCGCAAAAGCTCCAAAGCTAGTGACTCGTGATGTGATCTCAAAAATGCAACCCGGCGGCGTCGTAGTTGACGTAGCAGTTGACCAGGGCGGGTCGGTGGAAACCTGCCGTCCTACCAGTCACGAACATCCTACTTACACGGTCGATGGAGTTGTCCACTATGCCGTTCCAAATATGCCTGGAGCAGTTCCCCGGACCTCTACCTACGCTCTCACTAATGTCACTCAAAAATACGCATTGATGATCGCAAATCTGGGCTGGAAAGAAGCTGTCCAAAAAGACGACGCGCTCCGAAAGGGCGTTAACATTCTGAATGGCAAGGTTTCCTACAAACAGGTTGCTGAAGATCTTGGGCTCCCTTATGAGCCTGTCCGCTTCTAACTAGAAGCGGAAACGCATTAGTTTTGATGATCATTGACCCGGGCGCCAACGCTCGAGTCGATGGTCATCAAAACTCTCACTTATTGAACGATAAATTGATTGAAAAAGGTATGAGAAACTGGGGGATCACGAGGTGGAGCACCGAGCTTCGTGAATACAATCTGATTCACTGCCTCCTGAATTTGAAATTGAAGAACATACCGACCTTGAATCGTGGCCAATTGTTCATAGCTTTTTTTGCCCAAAATAACGATGATTTGGTCCAAAATGTAGGGCTTGAGTGACTCAAGGAGATCCTTGTTCCGGTCGCCATGGGTTTCGAATGCTACCCCCAAATTGACATAGTGGAGCCTGCGCGCCTCTAGGTCGCCTCCCGCCACAGGAGAGCTAGCAATATTTACGGTGATGGGATCGAGGGAAAAGAATACGACTTTCTTTTCTTCCTCTTTTAGCTTTTTCTCAGTCGACTCAAGCTTTAGTCGCTCTTCAGGCTCCCTGATTGCTGGCCGTTTAAAAATAAATTTCGAATAGATCAAAAATCCAAAAGTCACCGCTGTAGCCAGCGTACTCAAAACCAGAGGGATCAACACCAATAGACGACCCAAGTCTCGCGACGGTTTTGGTACTTCTGCCGCTTTTTGTTCAGAGGAAGCTTCGGTAGACACTTAATTTAGGATAAAGCAGCCCTCCGAAGATGTCTAGCCCTACCTACCGCCTTAGCACCTCAGAAATTTACACCCACCCTCAATGAAGTGGCAAAGATGGGATGAATTGGAGTAGCGGCCGCAAGATTAGAGAACGTATAAAAGCTCCCCGGAAAAAACAAACCCGTGTCGAGCGCGAAGGTAAAATACTCATCCCATTGAAAGGACAGACCTAAATCTGCCTCAAGTCCCAGGCTGGCACCCTGGTTGGTTGCCCCTTGAGTGAAGGATTGCTTAGAACGGGACCAATAATTATAGAAATAAGGAGAACTCCCATTGGCCGTATTCGGTGCGATCGCGTAAATCAGCGCAGGTCTGAAAGTCCATTTATCTGAGGGTTTGATTTGAGCTGAAAGAGAACCATAAGCCGCATTCACGATCGGGTTATCATAGGGGGACTTAAGTGAACTTGGGTTTGTTCCCGGATTATTGGCCGTCTGGGCCCCAGCAAAACCAGAGAGCTGATAATTAAACATGATCATCCCAATATGGTAGTTGGGATTGAAGTAAAATGCCTGTACTCCATTTGAGCTTGATGACGAGGATCCAGGCTGCCCAGATGCGTAACCCGCCTTCAGTAGGAGACCCAGAGAGTCATTTGGCTTCCAGTCCATCTCAGTAGCCACTCCAAATCCGCTGTAACTTCCTGTGGCGATCGGAATTTCTATTCCCAATGTAAATTGATTGAGCCGCTTTCGTGCAAAAATATCATAGATAAAATAATTCAATCCCATGGCAGCAGGACCGCCGATCCCCGGCGAATAAACTGCGCCGCCCGTATAGTCCTGATTATCCCCGCCCACCCGCTTCAACAAATTGACGCCGGCTTCAAGCTCATCCTCTTGATTCTCATATTTTAGAATCACCGAGTAATCGCCCACTCCGCCGCCGCCAGCAATCGAATTGCCAGTCGTGTATAAAATATAACTTGGAGCCACGGTGAATGCTCCAAACTTGGCGATCCAACGGACAGCATCCCCAGTCGACATATACCGATCCCAGAGATTATCCCCACTATTCCAGACCAGCCCCAAACCCCACTGCAGAGGGACCCGTCCAATCTGGAACGTACCCACATCAGAGACGAACTCACCCCAAACCCTTTGAGCCGTAATCGCCGACCCGCGGGACTGATTGGAGTAAAACTGATTTTGACCACCGGAATAAGGAAGCGCGGCTCCATAGAGTCCAAAAATTGGATCCAAAACCCACCACTCTGACTTGATGGAGATGTTATCGTTAATAATAGCCTTAGGTCTCAGACGAAGGAAAAGACTCTGAAAGACTGCGTTCGAATTTCCACCATTAGGAACGAAGTAACCACCGGCAGTTGCCCTTGGATCCGACGTCCCACCTGAGTCAGTGCTGTAATTGTGAACATAATTGAACTCGGACCAAAACTGCCCGTTCCAATCAATTTCAAGCGCAGCCACTTGCCTTGGATTGCTGCAAATTAAAAGTGTCCAACACAACACAAAGCTTTTTCTAAAGAATTTCTTCATGAATCCCTCGTCTCCGTCTTATCTGGTGTTAGCTGTGCTTGATCAATCCGTCAAGGTATGCCAGGTTTTATCGAAAAGATTTGTTTGAACCGAGGGCACGTCGAGTGAGACAAGACTCTAAGAATTCTGCTAAAAAATCTACCAAAACTGATAAAAAGTGGAGATTTTACGTTTTTACTGGAGCCACGCTCGCGGCTTCTTTTGCGATCTACCTGGGAGCTCTTTACCAACAATTAACTGATGCCTTCGATCACCAAGAGCAATCGTTCCCGACGAGAATTTACTCCGACGTCTCAAAGATCGCCCTCCATCAGCCCAGCACTTTGGTTGAAACTCGACTAAAAGCGCTCGGGTATAGTTACGTAAAAAGGAGCGGCTCACTCCAGATGCGGCTGCATCCTCTAGATTACCCGCTTTATCTGATTCCAGCCAACCATCCACAACTCCAAAGTTCGGAGGTCACTCTCGAGTTCGAAGAGACGAAACCGCATCTTTTAAAATCCATTCAAGTTGGATCAACCCCCGTGGAACAAGTTTACCTCGAGCCCGAACTCATTGCGACATTGACTCGAGGAGGAACGGATAAGCCTGAAATTAGAACTTATCTGAATTTTGACCAAATTCCCGCGCCGATCTGGAAAGCCATCATCGCAGTAGAAGATCAGCACTTTTTAGATCACAAGGGACTTGACCCGAGAGCTATTGCTCGCGCCATCTGGGTCAACCTAAGAACACTCTCCCTCGCTCAGGGGGGCAGTACTATCACTCAGCAACTTGTAAAAAATCTCATGGCGCGGCGGAATAAAAACTTTTTTAGGAAGATCAATGAGCTTTTTCTTTCCCTGCTTTTGGAATTTCGATTCGAAAAGGAAAAAATCTTAGAGCGCTACCTTAATGAAGTTTACCTCGGCCAGGTAGGACATCTCGAGGTCCACGGAGTTGCGGAGGGAGCTGAGCACTTCTTTGGAAAAAAAATCGAGGATCTTAATCTCGGTGAAATCGCTTTGATGGCCGGCCTGATCCGCGGGCCTGGCTTTTATTCTCCCTACAAATACCTCACGCGCGCCATCGACCGTCAGCGACTCGTCTTAAGGAAAATGGCAGAAACAGGTCTGGTCGCAGAAAGTGAAGCTAAAGCTGCTTTAAAAATGCCTGTTCGATTAGCCCTCGCCCAAACATCAGTAACGAAAGCTCCTTTCTTCACTGATTACGTCAAAATTGAGCTCAATCGAATACTTAAAACTCAAGCCAATGGCCAAGACCCTCTTCAGTCTGGATTTAAAGTTTATACCACTTTAGACGCTTACCTCAATAATGAAGCCCAGAAAGCTGTATCAGAGGGGGTAATCAGAATTCAAAAGCAGTTTAAACTCAAACCCAAGGAAGCTTCTCTTCACGGCCTCGAGGGCGCTCTCGTTTCAGTCGAGCAAGAATCCGGATACATCCGAGCGCTCATCGGTGGTAAAAATTATTCTATAAGTAATTTTAATAGAATCCTTAATATGAAGCGACAGGTTGGCTCCACTTTTAAGCCAATCGTGTATTTATCTGCTTTTCAAAAGGGCAAAGACCGCGCCGGAGTCCCCTACGGGCCAGGTCGCCCCATGGAGGACTCTCCGTGGACCTGGCTCTATGAGCGAGATCAAAAAACATGGTCCCCCAAGAACTATGAAAAAGACTTTCTGGGATGGATCTCTCTGCGAACTGCACTAGCTCAATCGATCAACACGATCGCCTCAAAACTTGCCTACGATGTGGGTTTGGACGAAATCATCACGACCGCTAGAAAACTTGGGATTGAGTCACCTTTACCTAAGGTTCCATCTCTTTCATTAGGAGTGGCCGAACTCTCGCCGCTCGAACTGGCGAAAGTCTATTCGACGCTTGCCAATCGAGGAATTCAACAAGAGCTGATCGTTATCCGCGGTATCATGCGGGATGATGGAAGTGGCAGTCGAATGATCTCTTCCAACTCAACTCCAGTACTAGACCCGGCCCCCATCGACCTCTTGACGGACTGCCTTCAGGACGTATTCAATCAAGGAACGGCTCAAGCTGCTAAAAAACTTGGATATCTTCAACCTGCTGCTGGAAAAACGGGAACAACCAATCAGCATAGAGACGCCTGGTTTGCAGGCTACACCCCTCACCTGACGACGGTAGTTTGGATTGGAATGGATCAGGCCTCCGAAAAAGGAACCCCTCCCCCTCTCACAGGAGCCAACTCAGCGTTACCCATTTGGGTGACATTTATGAAGGAAGGGCAACAAGGACAACCCAACTCTCCTTTTCCAGATAGCCCACTGCTCACCCGAGTCGCGATCGATACCCATACTGGTCAAGAAGCTCTTCCAGGTTGCCCGTCCACACAGGTGGTGCTAGAGACGTGGATTCGCGGGCAAGAGCCTCAGAGTCGAACTTGTGAGCCTCAGTGGCCATCAACATCCCAATCAAACCAGGAAAGTCATCATGCCAAATGAAAAACATCTTTACCGGGTCAAAATCCTCGAAGAATACCTCGACACCTTTGGACACTTAAATCACGCCAATTATCTCGTACTCTTTGAACAAGCTCGCTGGGATTGGATCACTGAAAGGGGATATGGTCTTCAACAAGTTCAAGAAACCCAAATTGGCCCAGTCATTCTGTCGCTCGAAATTAAATACCGGAAAGAGCTCAAAGCGCGCCAGGAGATCATCATTGAGAGTCACGTTACTTCCCACTTCAAACTTTTTACCGATATTCACCAGGAGATGAGGGGCGATGACGGGACAATTTACTCCATCGTCAACCTCAAGTTTGGTTGTTTTGACTTAAAAAGACGAAAGCTCATCACTCCGACACCGGCATGGAAATCCGCGCTAGGCATCACAGACACTGAAACGAAAGCCTGACAGTTTTTATTTGACCTTTGGGCTCAGGTTAGGGTAACCAGTCGGGATCTTATTTTTGAACAGGAGCAAATTCGCCATGAGTTCTATGGGCCCCATTTCACAGTTTATTAAGCACCACTATCGACACTTCAATGCAGCCGCGCTAGTGGACGCGGCTGAGGGGTACAAGAAGCACATCGACCAAGGGGGCAAAATGATGGTCACCCTGGCCGGCGCGATGAGCACGGCTGAGCTGGGCCTCACTTTAGCTGAGATGATCCGCCAGGATAAAATCCACCTCATTAGCTGCACAGGCGCCAACCTCGAAGAGGATATTTTTAATCTCGTCGCGCATGACCACTACGAGCGCGTCCCGCACTATCGACAACTCTCCCCCCAGGACGAGCAAGCCCTTCTAGAGCGCCACATGAATCGGGTAACAGACACCTGCATTCCTGAGGCAGAAGCGATGAGACGGATCGAATCTGTGATGCTCGAACAGTGGACGGGAGCAGACCAATCGGGAGAGCGGTACTTCCCCCATGAGTTCTTTTACCGAGCGATTCGAAGCGGAAAGCTGAAGCAGTTTTATCAGATCGACCCTAAAGATAGCTGGATGGTCGCAGCTGCTGAGAAAAATCTCCCGATCATTGTTCCAGGATGGGAAGACGCCACTTTAGGAAATATGTACGCTGCTGCCTGCATGCGCGGTGAAGTGAAGAACGTTCACACTGTACGAACTGGAATTGAGTACATGATTCAATTGTCTGAATTCTACCAGTCCGTCACTAAGAACAGCTCCCTGGGCATGTTCCAAATCGGAGGCGGTATCGCCGGAGACTTCCCCATTTGTGTGGTCCCTATGCTTCATCAAGATTTGGGAATTGAAGCCAAGCTTTGGGGCTACTTTGCCCAAATCAGTGACTCCACCACCAGCTACGGCTCTTACTCGGGTGCGGTCCCGAACGAAAAAATCACCTGGGGCAAGCTCGGGATCGACACCCCTAAATACATTGTCGAATCCGATGCTACAATTGTGGCGCCATTGATTTTTAGCTACGTCCTCAATCAATAGCCGGGAACGCGGTCTTAAAGAGATCTCTAGACGATCTTTACAAACCAATCGCGATCCGCTCGGATACGAGGCAAAAGCGTGGCATTAGGACGCGCTTTTCCCACCCCTAAAACCATGACGGTGTAGGCATCCCGAGGGAGCTTGAGAAGTTTGTGCAAGCGCTTAGGGTCGAACCCTTCCATTGGACAGGTATCATACCCCTCTGCTTGAAACGCGAGCATCAGGGTCTGACAAGCTAGGGAGGTGGACTTGATAGCCCAGATTTCCATGTCTTTTTCGTTCACAGGGGCTCGCATCGTAGGCCCCTGAAGCCCCTTGAAGAAAAAATATGCTCGCTTGAGGAGCCCTAGCCACCCCACTGAATAAAGCTTTTTTATCAGGTCCGAGTAATACCCCAAGGCAGCATCAGGTACGGAAAGCCCCTCGGCTTTCATTTTTTGAAGCTGTTGAAGGGTGTGCAGGCGAACTCGATCCCAGGCACGAGTTCGTGCAACGCAGACGATGAGCTCCCCCGCGGTGTTTGCGGCAGGCTGTGAAAAACAGACTTTGACGAGCTGAGTTCGAATCTCAGGAGTTCGGACCCAGTGAAACTCCCAGGGCTGCAGATTCGAAGAGCTGGCACTCTTCATCGCTAAATCGATGCAACGCTGAACCACTCCTTCAGGCACGGGCTGACCATCAAAGAGGCGTACACTCCGTCGCTTTTCAACAATCTGCGCAAATTCAGACATCTTTCATTCCCCTTTTTATTCGGATCTTTAGAGCGACTATTGCAGCTTTGACCAACACTCGCAATACCGGATTTGTCGTGTTAGATTTCGGCCCAATCAGGAGAAAAAAATGACCCATTGGAAAGTTTACGAATACGCTCAGTGCAGCACCTGCAAAAATGCTCTCAGCTACTTGGACCGCAAAAAGTTAAAATACTCGAAAGTGCCCATCGTGGAGCAGCCACCGACCGAGGCTGAGTTGAAGAAAATGCTCGTGTACTTAGGAGGAAATCTGAAGAAGCTTTTTAATACCTCTGGAATTCAGTACCGAGAGCTAGGAATGAGCGAGAAGCTCAAAACCATCTCTGAAGCTGAGGCGATTCGACTCCTAAGTAAAAACGGCAAATTAGTAAAGCGCCCCTTTTTGCTGGGTGAACTCACGGGAACGGTCGGATTTAATGAAGCAGAATGGGATCAGCTACTGATGTGAGTTAGCGACCGAAGCGTTGCTGATAGAACTGGTGGACGGCGCCTAAAAGGCTCGCATTGACCGGAATTCGGCTGAAATAATCTGCAGAGTTACCCGCAGCAGCTTGCGGAGCGGGAGCAGAGGTAACTCCTGCAGAGGCATTACTGGTGGTATCTGCAGGTGCCCGTCCGGGAAACGTCAGAACGGAAGCCGTCGCAGCAGAGTTACCCAGGACTTCAGCACCCACACCAAGCGGAGCAACTCCAGAGGTCGCAGGAAGTGGGGAATAGGTCGTTACGATCGGAGTATTACCCAACTGCTGCCAAGCCAGGTTGAGCGATTGATCGAGGTAGAATGCTTTGGTCGCAGCAGCTGCAATGCTCTGTTGAGTGAGGCACTTCGCAGGGAAACAAGCACAATCCGATGGTGACTTCGCAACAGAATAGGAGCCAGAAGTAGCCAAACTCTGGCAACACCTTTGCGACAAGGCGTCGAGGGTCCCAACCAGGTTGCCGCTTGAGTCGACAGGATAAATGACACCCACGCAGGTCGCTGCTAGTCCAAAGGCTGGAGCAGTGAAATTGGAACCGTCCCAAGGTGTTAACCCAAATCCGCTAGCACCATAGTCAGAAGACGCACTACAACTCCCCCCAAATGAAGTGCAATCACCAAAAAGTGTGCGTAAGCAATAAGCATGGGTCACATTAATGCTCAAAAAATAGAAAAAAAGTGCAAATAAAGTACGCATTTGTCTACACCCGCTCTGCCTCTCTCATTCCCCTAAGGAGGATTAACTCCCACTGATAAATAATCGTCGCTCAAACTAGGCCAATTTTGTTGCTGGGCAGGACTCGCCTTCAAAACGGCGGTCTGTAAGGAGCTCACCAGAGCAGAGAGGTTTTTATAAAAATACTGGCTAAATTGGGATAGTGCATATCCCTTCGCATCTCCAATTAACCTAGGCTGAGCGCAACCCCCGATATTGAAACTACCAACACAACGATCCGTTTCCATCGTCTGGCATATTCTGTCCTGACTAAAACTAATCCCATCAGACACACTCAGTGATGCGACTGAGCGCAAAGACGTACCTACCGGAGTAAGCAAAGAGCTAATCTTCGCTTGAAAATTTGCCATCGCTACGTCAGCACGTCCAGTCACTTCACACTGAGCCACTTGCTCGTAGAGCGAGATCAGGCCTTGTGCAGCCGAGCCCAGATAGCAAAGAGCGGAGACCGGCAATGCAGCGTTAAGATTTGAGTTCGAACCAGACGGGGCAATATTCAGAGGAGTACAATCAGCAAGGCTCCAGGTCCCTGGACTCGGCATAGCGACGCCATTCGATGAACTCAGAGAGTCTGAAATCCTCGCATAAAATGCAAATAATGTCGTATAATCCTGAGCCAGAGCTTGGCACGCGGAAGTTGGTGCTATTTGAATTTGATGATTGGACGACGTCATTTGAGTGATCACTTGAGCCAGCTGATATTTTGCGGTTTGAACCCACACACCGAGAATTTGGCTATCCAGCCAACTCGACAAATACCAAAGATCCCATGCCGCTGAATTTTGCGGTTCCCCTGGGATCGGATCTGGATTTGACAAAACGCAGGACTGAGCAGAGGCCTGATGATTGAGGGTACTTGAAAGAGTCGGAGGCGAACCCGTACTCACCGACAAGCTACCCTCTCCGTCAGCTAGATTGCAAACCACTTGGGAATTACGAACAGAGCCAGGCAAGCTGACTGCGGAGCATGATTGAGCCGCAGAACTGGAAGCGCTCACATCAATCACGTAGCCCTGATAAAAACAGCTCAGAATTTGGGCAATATTTTTCTTCAAAATCTGATCAGGCGAGCTTGAACTGGATGGGGTAGGAAAAAGCTGAGTGCAAGAAGGGAGCGCGAGCAAACTTGACCCCGGGGTTACACATGGAGCTGGAATCGAAGGGACCGTAGAACCGGGTAGCCCCACTCCTCCACCGACATAAAGCACGGGAGTCGGGGAATTCGAACCAGAGCTCGCGAAACTAAACCCAACTTCTTTCCCGACTGGGCTTCCTGGTTCGCCCCCGGTGTATTGATAAGCAGAAGTCGCAGTAGGCGAAGGCGTCGCTGCAAAACAGGGAGACAAAAAATTGACGAAAGCCGCAATCACGCCTAAGCATTGGATTATTATTTTTTGATTACCTGGCATTTAATTACTATTTTACAGAAGAGGTGCAGTTTTTACAAAAATTATATAAAAAGTTTTGAAAATTGATCTTTTTAACAAATAATTAATTTATTACTATTTCAAAATTAAAAACCAGACCAACCGCACTACTTAAATGGTTTACCGTAACCTTGATATCAATCGAGTTACTTACCACTTCCCCTCTTTTTTGTGCCGATCTGCCTGATGAAGTCAGCAAATTAAAGTACCAAGCCTCCTTCAATTACTATCAGGGCCTCCGAAGCCTGGGGCACGCCCCCACTCCTCAAGAACAGGCCGATCTAGCGGGAAAGCTCTACTCGCCCCTCGTCAACCAATATGAGCAAGCAATTGAAGAGATCAACAACCAAGCGCTCGCAGAGGCCAAGACTCAGCACAAACAGGAAAGCGAGGCTTTACAACGAAAAACCACTGTAGCTCCACCACCCCCTCCTTCATCCACCGAACCTCACTTGCGCCAATCCAAACCCGGCGGCAGTCGAAACAACAGGCAACCGTCTCAAGTTAAGTCCGATCCTCCCGTGGTAATTGACGGGTCACAGTTTCCCAAGGTTTTGGTTTTTCCAGGCGTAAAAAATAGGCCTCAGCCCAGAAACTGAAGAACTCCCGAGCGTTTTACCTTTCAATCTGTCTGAGCTCCTCCTAAGATCGCCGCTCGTGAGACACCGCCACAAAAAACTCAAGCAAACACAAAGCGCAGGAAGCAAGGCTATCGTCTGGCTAGACATGGAGCCGCTTCTTCATCATGAGCGTGTTCGGTGCGAGAACGCAGCCAAGCAGCTCGAAGTAATTCAGGAAGAGCTGAATCATTTTCGCGAAATCGCCGAGCCCGCGTATTCTGGCTGGTTTCATTCTCATTTCGGAAAAAGGGCAACTGAGCTACGCGAATTACACTCGCGATGGTTGGAGCTGAATCATCTGATTTCTCAGGTCAACGCCGAAGCCTTCACCTCCGGCTGCTCTCACCGCACAGCACACGAACGAATCCAGCGAGCACGGTATAGAATGGAGGAAACAACCACAACACAGTCCCAGCAAGATGAAGACCCAGAAAATACGGAGCGCCAAGCGAGGGATACTGATTCAAAAAAAAGACCTCATCCTGAAGCAGAAGGTGATCTAACGCCTGAACTGGAGAGATTGCTTCGCCGGGAATTCGAGGAGATGGCCGGAGCCAGACCCAGAGACAACCGGAGCCGGCGCGACTACGATGCGATGTTCAAAGAGTTTCAGGAACACTTTCGAGAAGAAGTTCTCGGCCAACCCAGGCAGAAGCGAAAAACTCCCTCTGATCAGCCTCCAAGATCACCCCAACCCACAAAGACGCCCCGCCCGCCCAATCCCGAAGAATCCCGAAGAAAACTGATTTATCGCACTCTGGCTCGCCGCCTCCACCCAGACGTGAACCCTGACCTTTCACCTCGTGAGCTCGGGCTTTGGCATGAAGTCCAGCTTGCCTACCAATCCAGGAGCATTGAAAAGCTAGAGACTCTTCTAGCCCTCAGTGAATCTGGGGACTCGGAATGGATGTTTGGCAGCGTCCAGAGCGTATCTAGACTTCGGACCATTTTTTCAGACTTTAATAAAAAAATCCGCTCGACCCAGAAGGAACTGAGAGAAAGAAAAAAAACGCCCTCATGGGAATACATGAGAGTGAGGGAAGACTCTTCGGGACTCAAGGAACTCAAGCGCCGAATTGCGAGAGAACTCAGAGACGCTGACGAAGAACTTCGATCCGAGATCCGCAATCTTGAGGAGGAAATAGACCTCTGGTCTCGGCCCTCAAGAAGCCAAAGAAACAAACTCCGCCGCCCTGAATTTTCATACCGAAGAAAATACTAACAAAACCTGCAGCACTTAACGCTCATCAAGCAACTGGGCAGACTTCACTTGGTTCTCAAAAAAAAGGGCCACCGGTCCAAAACCGGCGGCCCTTGTAACTATTGGATCGTTCGCTTAAAAAATGGTGGGCACTGCAGGGATTGAACCTGCGACCTTGGCCGTGTAAAGACCCTGCTCTACCGCTGAGCTAAGCGCCCATTTTTTAAGTCGAGTCGCGAGCTACTACCTTACAGCAGTAGGTGCCACAGCAGCCTCAACTGCCGCTTCTTCGCGATCTTCTACTTCATCCTCAATTCGTGCTTGAAGATTCTTATACTTCAACAAACCAGTTCCAGCAGGAACCAATCGACCCATGATGACATTTTCCTTCAAGCCGCGGAGAAAGTCGACTCTTCCGGCGATGCTGGCTTCCGTGAGAACCTTAGTGGTCTCCTGGAAGGAAGCAGCGGAAATGAAGCTCTCGGTGCTCAAAGAGGCTTTGGTAATCCCCAACAACAGCGGCTCTGCTGTTCCTGGAGCGCCACCGGTCTGCATGACCCTGTGGTTCTCAGCCTCAAAAGTCAGCTTGTCCGTCTGCTCACCCGGCAAGAATCCCGTGTCTCCCACGTCTTTAATTCTCACCTTGCGAAGCATCTGGCGAACGACCGTCTCGATGTGCTTATCGTTAATCTTAACGCCTTGCAACCGATAAACTTCCTGAACTTCATCGACCAAATACTTAGCCAATGCCTTTTCACCCAGAACTCGTAGAATATCATGCGGGTTAATCGGACCATCCATCAAGGGCTCGCCGGCTTTCACGTAGTCGCCTTCATTGACAGCCAAATGTCGACCCTTACCGATGAGGTATTCCTTAGCTTCACCCATCTCTGGAGTCACGACGACTTTACGCTTGCCCTTGGTGTCTTTACCAAAGGAAACGGTCCCATCGATTTCGCTAATGACTGCAGCATCCTTCGGCTTTCTAGCTTCAAAGAGTTCAGCAACTCGGGGTAGACCCCCGGTAATGTCCTTCGTCTTCGTCGTTTCGCGATGGATCTTAGCAATGGTATCCCCAGCTTTGATCTCATGTCCGTCGTTGATGACCAAGTTGGCGCCAACGGGAATCATGTACCGAGCCAAGCGATTCGAGGACTCAATTCGAACCTGATTACCCTGAGCATCCAAAATCAAGACCTTAGGTCGCTTGTCCGAAGCCTTCGACTCCACGATGACCTTATGGGATAACCCAGTCACGCTGTCGAACTGCTCTTGCATGGTTAAGCCTTCTTCGATGTCTTCGAACTTAACCACACCGGAAGCTTCAGTGATGATTGGGGTCGAGTAAGGATCCCACTCAGCCATGAGCTTACCCTTTTCCACTCCGTCGCCATCCTTCACCAAGACTTTGGCTCCGTAAACAATCGGATACTTCTCGCGCTCGCGACCGTTTGCATCGAGAACGGCGATTTCACCGTTACGGTTCATAACGGTCAGGTGGCCTTCCTTATTAGTCACGGTCATGACGTTATTAAACTTAACCTTACCCTTGGTCTTTGCCTCGAGAGTCGACTGTTCGGCTCGTCGAGATGCTGTACCACCGATATGGAATGTACGCATGGTCAACTGAGTACCTGGCTCACCGATAGACTGAGCAGCAATAACGCCTACAGCTTCACCGATATTCACCATCCGACCGCGAGACAGATCACGCCCGTAACAGGCGCTGCAAATGCCCTTCTTAGACTGACACGTCAGCACGGAGCGAATACGCACTCGGTCAATCCCTGCCTCGTCAATCTTCTTCATCAAGTCTTCGGTGATTTCACCGTTAGCAGGAACCAAAGTATCATTGCTCACTGGATCAATTACGTCATCGAGAACCACGCGACCGAGAATTCGGTCACCCATCTTCTCGATCACTTCGCCACCCTCGATCAAAGCGGTAACAAAGAGTCCATCTAATGTCGCACAATCAACTTCGGTCACGATCACGTCTTGTGAGACGTCAACCAACCGGCGGGTCAAATATCCCGAGTTAGCCGTCTTCAATGCCGTATCTGCGAGACCCTTTCGGGCACCGTGAGTGGACACGAAATACTGCAACACGGACAAGCCTTCGCGGAAGTTAGCCACGATCGGGGTCTCAATAATCTCGCCGGATGGCTTAGCCATCAAACCTCGCATACCTGCGAGCTGACGAATCTGAGCGTTACTACCTCGGGCACCAGAATCAGCCATCATAAAGATGGAATTGAAGGCTGGCCCCGTGATCTCAGTCTCCTTACCCTGCCATCCGGTAGGAGCGGCGAAGGTCTGGACCGATAACTTCTTCATCATGGCGCTTGCAATCTGTTCTGAGGTCTGAGCCCAAATATCGATCACCTTATTGTAGCGCTCGCCGTCGGTGATTAACCCCTCAATGTACTGGTTCTCAATTTCTTGAACTTGCTGGTAAGCCTTCTCAAGAAACTCCTTTTTCTGTGGCGGCATGAGCATGTCATGAACCGAAATAGAAATCCCGGCACGCATAGCCTGACGGAACCCAGTCTGCATCAAGTGATCTGCTAACAAGACCGTCTTCTTGTTACCGGTGAGCCGGTAACAGAGATCGATCAACTCAGCCAAATCCTTCTTGCCCAAAACCTTATTATAAGCCGAGAACGGAATTTCTTCAGGTATCACCTCTGAAAGAATCGATCTTCCAACGGTGGTATCTTCAATTTTACCGTGAATGCGGCATTTCACCTTAGTCTGCAAACCAACGATGCCAGCATCAAATGCGTAATGCACTTCGGTCGGGCTGGAGAAAGTCTTTCCTTCGCCCTTTCCGAATGGACGGTCTCGAGTCATGTAATAAAGACCCAAGACGATATCCTGCGAAGGCACGATAATAGGCTTACCGTGAGCGGGCGAAAGAATGTTATTGGTCGACATCATCAGCACGCGGGCTTCGATCTGAGCTTCAATCGATAGCGGCACGTGAACAGCCATTTGGTCACCATCGAAGTCGGCGTTAAACGCTGCGCAGACGAGCGGGTGAAGCTGAATAGCCTTTCCTTCGATCAGGACAGGTTCGAAAGCCTGAATACCCAAACGATGGAGAGTCGGAGCGCGATTCAAAAGCACAGGATGCTCTCTCACCACTTCTTCAAGAATGTCCCAAACTTCCTGTCTCTGCTTCTCAACCATCTTCTTCGCAGATTTGATGGTGGTCACATAACCGTACTCAGAAAGCTTGTTGTAAATAAAAGGTTTGAAAAGCTCGAGGGCCATGACCTTAGGGAGACCGCACTGATGCAATCTCAACTCAGGACCCACAACAATTACAGAACGACCGGAGTAATCGACTCGCTTACCAAGCAAATTCTGTCTGAATCGTCCTTGCTTGCCCTTGAGCATATCGGACAAAGACCTTAATGGTCTCTTGTTTGGACCCGTAAAGGTCTTGCCACGTCGACCGTTGTCGAAAAGAGCATCTACCGATTCTTGAAGCATTCGCTTCTCGTTTCGAATGATGATCTCGGGAGCGTTGAGCTCCATCAGGCGCCTCAAACGATTATTTCGATTGATTACCCGACGGTAAAGATCGTTAAGATCTGAGGTAGCGAATCTTCCGCCATCTAAAGGCACCAAGGGACGCAACTCAGGTGGAATCACAGGAATTACTTCCAACATCATCCATTCGGGACGATTGGTACCACTCAACTTAAACGCCTCGACCACCTTAAGTCGCTTCGAAAGCTTGGTCCTCTGAGCCTCGGAAGAAGTCTGCTTTAATTCTCTCCTGAGCTGACGAGAGAGAACTTCCACGTCTACCTTTTTAAGGATGTCTCGGATCGCCTCACCACCCATACCAGCGGTAAAACTGAAACCCTCTTTGATGAGCTGGGCGTGTTTTTCTTCAGAGATCACAGAATTTTCTTCTACGCCGCTGTTGCCTGGATCTAAAACCAGATGGGCTTCGCAGTAGAGAACCTTCTCGAGCTCCTTCAGGGTAATATCCAATAGCGCCCCGATTCGGGACGGTAGTGAACGCAAGAACCAAATATGAGCGACCGGAGTAGCCAATTCAATGTGCCCGAGTCTCTCGCGACGGACCTTCGATTGAATCACCTCGACGCCGCACTTTTCACAAACCACACCGCGGTGTTTCATCCGCTTGTATTTGCCGCAATTACATTCGTAATCCTTCACAGGACCGAAAATTTTTGCGCAGAACAGTCCGTCTCTCTCGGGCTTAAAGGTCCGATAATTGATCGTTTCTGGCTTCTTCACCTCACCGAAGGACCACTCACGGATCTTTTCAGGCGAAGCTAAAGAAATACGAATTCCAGTAAAACTCAGCGGATCTTTGGGTTTATCAAAAAAGT
This sequence comes from Bacteriovoracaceae bacterium, assembly GCA_947447665.1. GTDB lineage: Bacteria > Bdellovibrionota > UBA1018 > UBA1018 > UBA1018 > CAINWE01. The sequence goes on from CANFJX010000001.1 coordinate 457,556, forward strand.
TAAGAAGATCTTTCATTTTAGCTCCTGACTAATTAAATCAATTCGGCTTTAAGCTCTTTTTCGTCTTCTTCAATCAGTTCGACGTTGAGCGCCAAGCTTTGGAGTTCCTTCACCAAAACGTTGAAGGATTCAGGTAGACCAGGTTCAAGCAATTGCTCGCCCTTGACGATCGCTTCGTACATGCGATTACGTCCAGTCACGTCATCTGACTTCACCGTGAGGAATTCTTGAAGACCGTAAGCGGCACCATAAGCTTCAAGCGCCCAGACTTCCATTTCTCCAAGTCTTTGGCCCCCGAATTGAGCCTTACCGCCGAGTGGCTGTTGAGTCACTAAGCTATAGGGTCCGATACTTCGTGCGTGGATCTTTTCCTCAACCAAGTGATGCAACTTCAGCATGTACATAATGCCAACCGTCACGTCCTCAGCAAAAGGCTCTCCAGAAACACCATCATAAAGGGTCGTCTGGCCGCGCGCAGGCAACTCAGCAACATTCAGCATGCCCTCGATATCCTTCTCGCTCGCACCGTCAAACACAGGTGAGGCAACGTGGATACCGCGTCGCAGATGAATCGCCATCTTCTTCAACTCGTCCTCAGAAGCTTGATCGACATATCGATCCACTTCAGCGTGACTGTAAGTTTGCTTAAGAAGCTTTTTCAGCCCGTTAGCATTGAAATTCTCAAGATAGGCATTCACCTTCTCGCCAATCCCATGAGCAGCCCAACCTAAGGTAACCTCAAGAAGCTGCCCGATATTCATACGAGATGGAACGCCCAAAGGATTCAACACCATGTCCACAGGACTTCCATTAGCCATGAACGGCATATCTTCCATCGGAAGGATACGGCTGATCACCCCTTTGTTCCCATGTCGGCCGGCCATCTTATCGCCCACCTGGAGACGTCTCTTGATGGCGATCTGAACCTTAACCATCTTGATAACGCCTGGAGCAAGCTCGTCGCCACGCTTCAACTTGTCTGTCTTTTCTTTGAAGACGTAACGAACAGCTTCGATTTTTTCCTTAGCTGTCTTCATCACGGCAGTCACTTCTTGCTCTAACTCATCCTTAACAGGAATAAATCCGAGCAAATCGAAGGGAATGCTGGTCAAGGTGCTAGCTTCAAGCTTTTGACCCTTCTTCAGAAGCTCTTCCGAGCCGTCTTCAGACAACAATTTACCGGTAGTCACTGCCCCTGCGAGCGAATGAGCAATCTTATTCAGTGCAGACTGGCGTATGGCGTCGGTCTCGATCTTTTCATCACGACGAATTCTACCAATTTGCTCTTCGAGAATGGACTTGGTGCGCTCATCAGGCTCGGTCCCTTCGCGCGCAAAGACTTGGGTATTGATGACGATCCCTTGGACTCCCGAAGGAACCCGAAGCGATGTGTCTCGAACATCCCCTGCCTTTTCACCGAAGATAGCACGAAGCAATTTCTCTTCAGGAGAGAGCTGAGTTTCACCCTTAGGCGTAACTTTCCCAACCAGGATATCGCCCGGCTTAACTTCTGCTCCGATTCGAATAATACCGCTCTGATCCAGGTCCTTGAGTGCTTCTTCGCCCACATTTGGAATGTCGCGAGTAATTTCCTCTTTACCTAATTTAGTATCACGAGCCACGCACTCAAATTCCTCGATGTGAATCGAGGTGAAAGTGTCCTCTTTAATGAGGCGCTCGGAAATCAGGATCGAATCTTCGAAATTGTAACCGCTCCAAGGCATAAACGCGATCAACACGTTCTGACCCAATGCCAACTCTCCGGCATCGGTCGCAGGACCGTCAGCAAGGACGTCGCCTGCCTTAACGTGATCGCCCATATTGACCACAGGTCTCTGGGTGACGCAGGTGTTTTGGTTAGATCGCTGATACTTCGTCAAGTTATAAATATCAACGTCTGAGCCCACTTCGTCAGCATCAGAGTGGTCGCGACGGACCACAATCTTGGTCCCGTCGACCATGATCACTTCACCGCCGAACTTATTCACGATGATTTGGCCTGAGTCACGGGCAACGATTCGCTCAATCCCAGTGCCTACCAGCGGAGCGTGAGTCCGAATCAACGGAACAGCCTGCCGTTGCATGTTCGAGCCCATCAATGCTCGGTTAGCATCGTCATGCTCGAGGAAAGGAATCAACGAAGCAGCGATCGACACCAATTGGTTAGGTGACACGTCCATCAACTCTACGTCATCAGGATTAACTAATGCGAAGTCGCCCTTACGACGAGCTGAAATCAACTCACCGGAGAGAGCCCCAACCTTCAAGGCTTCTGGAGCGACTTGGGCAATAATCTTATTCTCTTCTTCAGTAGCTGTGAAGAAGCGAATCTCATCCGAAACATCCTTGGCCTGAATGACACGATACGGCGTCTCAATGAAGCCAAACTCGTTAACGCGGGCATACGTCGACAAACTGGCGATCAAACCAATGTTTGGACCTTCAGGAGTCTCGATCGGACAAATTCGACCGTAATGGGTGTTATGAACGTCGCGAACCTCAAAGCCGGCCCTCTCGCGAGTCAAGCCGCCGGGCCCGAGGGCCGAGAGACGTCTCTTATGGGTGACTTCGGATAATGGATTCGTTTGATCCATAAACTGGGAAAGCTGGCTGGAACCAAAGAATTCCTTGACCACAGCCGAAACCGGCTTCTGGTTAATCAAGTCATGAGGCATGAGCGTTTCAATTTCTTGAATGCTCATTCGCTCCTTGATTGCCCTTTCCATACGAACTAAACCGATTCTGTACTGATTCTCGATTAACTCACCCACCGCTCGAACTCGGCGATTACCTAGGTGATCGATATCATCAATCGTTCCGCGGCCGTTATTCAACTCACACAAGTAAAGGAGAGTGGAAAGAATGTCCTGCTTAGTAAGAACCGTAGTCTCAGAGGGAATAGCATTTTCTGGAAACTTATAATTCAACTTCAATCGTCCCACTCGGGACAGGTCGTAACGATCTGGGTTGAAGAAGAGATTCTCGGAGAGTAACTTGGCAGCCTCAACGGTCGGAGGATCTCCGGGCCTCATTCTCTTATAAATTTCGATGAGAGCTTCCTCTGGGCTGGAAACCTTATCCAAAGTTAAGGTCTCACGAATAAACGCGCCGTAGCTCAGATTATCGGTGAAGATCACCTTAACTTGATTGATCCCACGTCCCCGAAGTTCCTGAATTTTCTCTTCGCTCAGCTCTTGGTTAGTCTCTAATAAAACTTCACCGGTGCGCTCGTCGACAGTATCTTCGGAGGCAACTCGACCGATAACGACTTCGAGAGGAACCTCAAGTCGGGTAATCCCGACCTCTTGAATTCTCTTAATGACTGCTTTGGTAAATTTGCGGTTTTTCTTAACGATAATATCGCCAGACTTAGGATCGAGGATATCGTCCTCGGCTCGCTGACCGCCCAAAATATCTAGATCTACTTGTTTGTAGAATTTTCCATCTTCGTCGAAGACCAAGGTTTCAACGCGATAGAAGTAGTTCAGAATCTCCTGGTTAGACATCCCTAACGCACGAAGAATAATGGTAGCTGGAAGCTTCCTCTTTCGATCGATTCTGGCGTAGAGAACGTCCTTATGATCGAACTCGAAATCGAGCCAAGATCCCCGATGAGGGATAATCCGGGCAGAGTACAAAATTTTGCCACTGGAGTGGCTCTTACCCTGGTCGTGGTCAAAAATAACGCCAGGAGAGCGGTGTAACTGACTAACAATAACTCGCTCTGTACCATTAATAATAAACGAGCCAGCCTCAGTCATCAGGGGAATTTCACCCATGTAGACTTCTTGCTCTTTAATGTCTCGAATATTTCTGGTTCCGGTCTCTTCTTCGACCTCGTACACCACAAGGCGCACGGTGATCTTTAAAGGTGCGGCGAATGTCATTCCTCGCTGACGGCACTCGGCAACGTCGTATTTAGGCTTCTCGAGAACGTAGCTCTCGAACTCCAATGAAGCGGTTCGATTAAAATCTTCGATTGGAAATACAGACTTGAAGACTGCCTGCAGACCCATGGTCTCCCTTTTGCTTGGGAGGCAATCGGCTTGCAAAAACTTCTCATACGACTTTCGCTGAAGCTCTATGAGATTCGGAATCTCCACCGGAGATGCTATTTTAGAGAAATCCTTACGAACTCGGCGATTTTCCGAAAAAAGAGAACTCATGAACGCTCCTACAAAGAATAGACATTTCGTTAACGGACCCAAGCCTACCTGAATTTTGTCAGAAGGCAAGGGTCCGGTACGATTTTTGAACCAGAGGTACTAGCAAAGACTGCGAATCGGGACTACTTGATCTCGACTTTTGCGCCTTCAGCCTCAAGCTTCTTCTTGATGTCTTCAGCTTCTTGCTTGTTCACGCCTTCCTTCAAAGACTTAGGAGCGCCTTCGACGAGGTCTTTAGCTTCTTTCAAGCCCAAACCTGTGATCGCGCGAACTTCCTTGATGACGTTAATCTTTTTCTCGCCGGCTGCAGCAAGAATTACGGAGAACTCGGTCTTAGCTTCGACAGCAGCACCGGCACCAGCGCCTGGCATCACAGCCATTGCCATCGGAGCAGCAGCGGATACACCAAACTTGGTTTCGAGATCTTTCACCAAATGGGAAAGCTCGAGAACGGACATATTTTCAATGAAAGAAACAACTTGTTCTTTTGTTACGGCAGTTGACATGTTTTACCTCTTTTACTTCGCGCCCTAAGCCATCTTAGCTGCAGGCTTCGGTCCCTCTAGTTCTTATATAAGGACCCGTTTGCTAGCAGTCTCCTTGACCGCCAGTTGAAATCACGACTCTACAGTCCCCGCATCAGGACTGAGACTCAGTTTTCTTTTTTTCAATCGCTGCCAAAGCTGTGACCAGCCCACGAGGCACAGCTGCGAGCACACTGACAAAGTTCCTGGCTGGCGCATTCATCGTACTCAATAACTGCGCTAACAGGACCTCTCTGCTAGGAAGCTTTGCAAGCGTTTCAACTCCAGACGCGTCGATTCGCTTTTGACCCATGAGGCTATCTTTTAACTTCAGCGCCTCATTATCCTGAGCAAACTTATGAATGATTTTAGCAGCTCCAGCAGGATCGCCAAATGCAAAGGCAACGAGGGTAGGACCTACCACTTCGTCCATCAGTGCCTTAGCCTGATCGCCCATGGCACCATCTTTAGTAACCAGGCGAGCCACATTATTTTTCAAAACTTTAACTTCAACGTTGCTTCCACGAAGCAACCGTCTCAGGTCATCTGCACGACTTGACGACAATCCCTTATAATCTGCAAAGATAGCCACTTGGGCTCTTGAAAACTTATCTTTTAACTCACTTGCGAGTTGAGTCTTCTCTGAACGATTCATATTATAGACCTCTTTATATCGATCAATATCCTGATTAACTTACGGAACATCAAGCCAAGCCAGCAGAGGCTAGCGCATCCATCGGATCAACGGTAATCCCCGGACTCATTGTGGTCGACAACGTAATGTTCTTTAAGTAGGTGCCCTTGCTAGTAGGCGGCTTAGCCTTAACGATGACACTAGCCAAAGTGTTGAAGTTGTCCCTGAGCTTCTCAGCTCCAAAGGACTTCTTACCGATAGCGACATGAATAATTCCTGTCTTCTCAGTTCTGTATTCAACCTTACCGAGTTTCTGCTCCTTGACGGCCTTAGCCACGTCGAAAGTAACAGTCCCAAGCTTTGGATTTGGCATCAATCCCTTAGGCCCTAAGAGCTTGCCAATCTTTGAAACAGCGACCATCATGTCAGGTGTGGCTACCATCTTATCAAACTCAAACCAGCCGCCAGCGATTTTCTCGATCAAATCTTCTGCACCAACCATGTCGGCGCCTGCAGCGGTAGCTTCTTTGGCCTTTTCGCCTTTAGCTAGCACAGCAACTCGAACCGTTTTCCCGATTCCGTGAGGAAGAACCACTGCACCTCTAACCATCTGGTCGGCGTGCTTTGGGTCAACTCCCAAGTTAAAGGAAACGTCGACAGCCTCGTCAAACTTTGCAAAAGAAATCTCAGGAATCAGCCCGAAAGCTTCTGCAACAGTGTACTTCTTATTGGCGTCTACCTTCTCCAAAGCATTCAGGTACTTTTTACCATGTTTGCCGCTGCCTGCTACTTTTACTCTCTTTTCAACTGCACTCATATCTCTACCTCCGTGGTTCTAGCGCTCGCCTTAGAGCGAGCTCCCACTGATCTTTAAAAAACTCTTAATCTACGACTGTAATACCCGCGCTACGTGCTGTTCCAGAAATCGTTCTCATTGCAGCTTCAATACTTCCCGCATTCAGGTCAGGCATTTTTAGTTTTGCAATTTCTTCAACTTGCTGTCGGGTCACTTTGCCCACTTTAGTCTTATTCGGTTCCTTCGAACCCTTTTCGATCTTCGCGGCCTTCAAAAGCAAAATGGATGCTGGCGGCGTCTTCGTTACAAAGGTGAACGATCGATCCGAATAAACGGTGATAATCACAGGAATGATCATCCCCTTTTGATCCTGGGTCTTGGCATTAAAAGCCTTACAGAATTCCATGATGTTCACGCCGCGTTGACCCAGCGCAGGACCTACGGGAGGTGCCGGATTAGCCTGGCCACCCGGAATTTGAAGCTTGATTTGACCAACTACTTTCTTTGCCATATCTTACCTTTCTCGAAGTACGTCCTGTACCTTTCAACCATCCCACAGCAACCATGCTTGAGGGCTAGCAGACCCAAATATCGCCTAGAGACGAACCTGCGTACCCGAGTTAAAATCCTGGGAACGCGGTTTATAACATGAGAAACTAAATTTTTTCAACCTGAATAAAGTCAAGCTCCACCGGTGTGGATCGCCCAAAAATACTTACGAGCACTTTTACTTTACCTTTATCCGGATTTACATCCTCTACAGTGCCATTGAAGTTCGAAAAAGGTCCATCGACCACTCGCACATTTTCGCCCTCATGGAAGGACACTCTTGGACGCGGCTTAACTTGACCTTCGGCAATCCGATTCGTCATTTTCTGAACGTCAGACTCCGGAACCGGTACAGGCTTCACCTTGTCACCCACAAATCCAGTGATTTTGGGAGTGTTTTTCACAATGTGCCAGGTCTCATCGTTAAGAACCATTTTTACCAGGATGTACCCTGGGAAAAACCTTCTCTTCGTTGTTCTCTTCTGGCCTTTTACTAATTCAACTACGTTTTCTTCAGGGACAATAATTTCACTAAAGAAGGGTTCTTTCTTCAAAGACTTGATTCGCTCCTCGAGAGCGATCTTTGCTTTGTTTTCAAACCCTGAGTAGGTATGCACTACATACCACGACATTTCATTTAATTGCTGCGCTTGAACTTCGGGCACACTCAACTCCTCTCTCAGAGAACTCGTTTCAGCAACTGGATCCAGACGAAATCCAGAAGACCTAAGACCGTTCCTGAAATCAACACCATCACAATAACAACAAACGTAGACGAAGCCGTTTCTTTTTGGGTCGGCCAGGCCACACGGCCTAACTCTGCCATCACCTCGTTCATAAACTGATTTACTTCATCATGCCGATAAAGGATGACAAAAAGCAGAGCACCCAGAACAGCAGAAGCAGCCCGCAGGATCAAATCAATGTTGCGGATCTTCGCCTCTAAGTCATAGAAGCTAGCTAGCTTTCCACCCATCGAAAAGACTAAGTAGCCAAATAGACCCGCCACCGTTAGGTAGCTGAGTGTAACCCATTTTTGATGCTGACTTTCCATTATGTCACCCGCGTCAGACGTGAGTTGGCAGGGCAGGAGGGATTCGAACCCACAACCCGCGGATTTGGAATCCGCTGCTCTACCGTTGGAGCTACTGCCCTAACTTATTTACCTTCTCGATGTGGCGTATGCTTACGACAAAACTTACAAAACTTTTTGAATTCAAGCTTGTCGGTCGTCTTCTGTTTATTCTTACTCGTCGAGTAATTTTTTCTTTTGCACGCTGTGCAATCTAAGCCAACTGTAACTCGCATAACATTACCACTACCTTAAAAAGACTATTCCAAACAAGAGGGGAGAACAAATCTCCCCTCTTTTCGGAATTTATTATTTTGGCCCTGCGGCCAATATTTTCAGCAATCTGAAAATTAATCTACAATCTCAGCAACCACGCCGGCACCAACAGTACGTCCGCCTTCACGAATTGCGAAGCGAAGTTCCTTTTCCATTGCGATAGGAGTAATCAACTCCACTTCGATCGCAACGTTGTCACCAGGCATGACCATTTCAACATTTTCTGGGAGCTTAACTACACCCGTTACGTCGGTCGTTCTGAAATAGAACTGAGGACGATAACCGTTAAAGAATGGAGTGTGTCGTCCACCTTCTTCTTTGGTCAGAATGTAGGCAGAGCCCTTGAATTTTTTATGAGGAGTGATGCTACCAATGTGCGCAAGCACCTGGCCTCGCTCAACGTCTTCTTTCTTAGTACCACGGAGAAGAGCGCCGATGTTATCGCCGGCTTCACCTTGATCCAAAAGCTTTCGGAACATTTCAACGCCGGTCACCACGGTCTTGATAGTTGGACGTAGGCCGATGATCTCAACTTCTTCACCGACTTTAATGATTCCGCGCTCAATACGACCGGTCACCACGGTACCACGACCTGAAATGGAGAACACGTCTTCTACAGGCATCAAAAATGGCTTATCTTTTTCACGCTTAGGCTGTGGCACGTATTCGTCTACGGCAGCCATCAACTTAAGAATTGCTAATTCGCCCAGATCGCCAGCATCGCCTTCGAGGGCCTTCAATGCAGATCCTTTAACTACTGGAATCTGGTCGCCAGGGAATTTGTAGGAGGTCAACAATTCGCGAACTTCCATCTCAACGAGCTCGAGAAGTTCTGGATCGTCCACCATGTCGCACTTGTTCAAGAAAACAACGACAGCTGGAACGCCTACTTGGCGAGCAAGAAGGATGTGTTCACGAGTCTGAGGCATAGGGCCGTCAGCTGCAGAAACAACCAAAATAGCTCCGTCCATTTGAGCAGCACCGGTGATCATGTTCTTCACATAGTCAGCGTGACCAGGACAGTCAACGTGGGCGTAATGGCGGTTGGCAGTTTGGTACTCGACATGAGTGGTGTTGATCGTAATCCCACGCTCTTTTTCTTCAGGAGCATTGTCGATTTGGTCGTAGCCGCGAGCTTGCGCCCAGCCTTTTTTCGCCAACACGGTGGTGATCGCTGCAGTTAGCGTCGTCTTTCCGTGGTCGACGTGACCGATCGTCCCGATATTGCAATGGGGTTTATTCCGTTCAAATTTCTCTTTTGACATACCTCTTCAAGGCCTCCGCTGTTTGGTTAGGTTATTCCGGAACCTAACGACCGGTTAGTTAAATCTGGAGCTCTTGACGGGATTCGAACCCGTGACCTCTCCCTTACCAAGGGAGTGCTCTGGCCAACTGAGCTACAAGAGCGTTCACCATCTTTATTGACCTTAGGTTGGTTAGAAATCCCAACCGGCAGATCAAATGGAGCGGGAGACGGGACTCGAACCCGCGGCCCTCAGCTTGGAAGGCTGATGCTCTAGCCAACTGAGCTACTCCCGCACCTACAACATTCTCGAACTGGTAAGGTCGAGAATCTATAACTCATTTCGTCGAACGCCAAGGAAAAAGTGGTAGTTGCGCTCCAACTACCGCTTTTTATCTCGTACTTCAGAGCTTCCAATATCTGAAGTTCGTTCAAAAAATGGTGGAGAGAGAAGGATTCGAACCTTCGAAGGCGTGAGCCGCCAGATTTACAGTCTGGTCCCTTTGGCCACTTGGGTATCTCTCCACATCCAAGGCTTCAACTTTTCTTCTTTCAGCGTCTTAGTTAAGGCTTGCCTGAGCCTGAGGCTAAGGCAAAACTAAACTGAGCCACTGACGAGATGCCACATTTCGTGCTTGAGTTACCCTGTCTTGGGTTTACGAGCAACGAAATAAAACGACTTTCTCATAAAATGGAGCTGGAGAAGGGAATCGAACCCACGACCTGCGGTTTACAAAACCGCTGCTCTACCAACTGAGCTACTCCAGCACTTAAATTGCCCAGTTTTGTCAGTCTAGGCAGTTTACCGACAATTAGCTGTGCAAAGTTCCACTCTTTAGGCAAAAAGTCAATGGACAATAATCATTTTGAAGTAAATGAACTAAAGGAAAGCGAGAGCCCTCCTCCCGAGCTAGGAAAGATGAGCAATCATGATGCCAGCAGCCACTGAAACATTCAATGATCCAACTTGACCCTGACTCGGGATTTTGCAAAGCATGTCGCAGTTCTCCTGGGTGAGGCGACGAAGGCCTTTTTCTTCATTACCCAAGACTAGTAACCAAGGACGATCCTTAGGGATCGATTGCAAGTTGTCATGTGCATGCTCAGAGGAACCCAGCACCCATAATCCGGCTTTTTTAGCAACTTCGAAGGCGCGCTGAAGGTTCACCTGAATGGCAAATGGCACAGACTCCATTCCGCCCGAGGCAACATCATAAACAACTCCAGTCAATGGAGCTGAGCGCTCTTGAGTCAAAATCACCCCTTGCACACCAAAAAATGCCGCTGACCTAAAAACCGCACCCACATTATGAGGGTCCTGCAGAGAATCGAGAGCCAACCAAAGGCCCTTTTGACCTTCAGGTTGTTTTCCCAGCGAGGCAAACAATTCCTCAAGCGAGAGAGGTGTTCTCTCCTTTATTACAGCTTCAGCAAGCCCAAACCGCTGACTCTCCACCGAAGCCGAGTTTTTAGGCCCTTTTGCCGATCGTTGCATGGACGTAGCTACACTAACTCCTTTAGAGCGCGCGAGTTGAACCACTTTTTCCCAAGCATCATTAGAAGCCTGAGGAGGGACATTCAACTGAACAACATCATTCGGCCGGGTTTGCAGTACAGCTAATACACTATGGGGATTTCTTAAAACCAAGGACATGAGAATTATTTCGCACAATTCGATCCGGCGGGCAAACTAAACCTGGGCCGACGAAAAACCAAGACCACCGAGAACCTGACTCACCTCGAGTTGGGAATAGGCGGAAAGCATCGAGGAGGCTGGGATTAAAACTGCATCAGCACCCAATTCCCTAGCCTTGGACAGCAGAAGGCGCTGACTCGAGCCCATATCTAAGGAGCGCGCAGGCGCACCCGATGAAACTAAAGTGTATAAATTCGGATAAAGATTGCGCACCATTTTCAATTGCATCGCAGAGCAAACTAACCCATCCAACCCCCAAGCAAAAGCGGAGTCGAGAAGAGTTTCGAATGAATCCGAAAGCTTGAGAGCGTGCCCGGTAAAAGCCCGGGTCATCTCAGCCCATTTCACATCGTCGAAGGAATCCAAGATCCCTACTCCTAAAAGGCGGGGGCGAAGAAGAGGAATTTCTTCCAATGATTGCCTTACAGTCCTGATCACTGCCCCCCCTCCTCCTAAATGAAGGCTCAACACTTCAACATGAAGCAAGGCCGCTTGCTGAACTGCCTTGGTTACTACTTCGGGGGTGTCCAGAAATTTCAAGTCCAAAAATACACGTTTTTTACGATGCGCCAACTCCCGGAGCAATTCGGGCCCACCGTTCATAAAGAGCTCAAGCCCGACCTGATAGAGAACCTCAAAACCCTCAAGTCGATCCACACATTCTATTGCGCGATCAACTGTTTGAAAGTCTAAACCAATGACCAACTCGGTGATTGCGTGATGAGTCGGATCCATTCCTACCCTTTCCGGGTGCGAAATAAGCGAAACCAATCAATGACACCCGCTTTGAACTTAAACCTAATCTTTTCTAGTAGCTTCTAACCTAGTAGCTTCTAGCAAAAATCGCGCGCACCAGTGAGTCGGTTGACGAGCAGGCCAGGCATCGGCCAGCCTCCGCAATCGGCTGATGGTCCGGATCTAAAGGCAAACAGCGTATGGTTGCTTTGGTCTCTTCCTTAATTTTGGCCTCACATGATTTACTTTGGCACCAAGCCGCCATAAAGAACCCACCTGGCTCCTCAATTCTTTTCCGAAAATCTGAGTAATCATCCACGGCGAAGGTGTTCTTCTCACGAAAGGCTCTCGCCTTCTCTAGAAGCTCTTTCTGCATAGCAGCCAAATCTCTCACCACTTTTTGAGGAACCTCACCGAGAAGAACCACTTCCTTCTGGCCTAAATCCCTGCGGGTCATGACGATTTGCCCTTTTTCCAAGTCTCTGGGGCCTAATTCGATACGAATGGGAACGCCAATGAGTTCGTACTCGTGAAATTTCCATCCAGGCTGCTTCGTCTCATCTTGATCAACTAATACACCCACTGAATAAGGAAGTTGGGAACTCGCACCAGCATCCTGAATCGACTTAGCTAAGCTCTCAGCCGCGCTCAGTACGTCGGCCTTCAGACTTGCGTTGGAAAGAATCGGCACAATCACCACATGGGTCGTTGCGAGTCGAGGGGGGAGTACGAGGCCTCGGTCATCTGAGTGAGTCATAATCATTCCACCAATCAGCCGAGTGGAAACGCCCCAGCTGGTTTGATGAACGAGCTTTTGTTTGCCATCTTTATCAAGGAAAAGCGTATCAAACGCTTTTGCAAAGTTGGTCGATAGGTTATGAGACGTGCCAGCCTGGAGGGCTTTTTTATCCTGCATCATCGCTTCGATGCAGTAGGTCCTCAAAGCCCCAGCAAATTTCTCACTCTCACTCTTCAACCCAGCAATCACTGGCATTGCTAGGACTTCCTCAGCAAAGTCTACATAAACACGTAGCATTTTTCGGGCTTCAACTTCAGCCTCGTCAGCCGTCGCGTGACAGGTGTGCCCCTCCTGCCAGAGAAACTCGGTCGTTCGCAAAAATAACCGAGTTCTCATCTCCCATCGGACCACATTGGCCCACTGATTAATCATCATAGGAAGGTCGCGGTAGGACTGAATCCACTTGGCAAACATGCTATTAATGATGGTCTCTGAGGTAGGTCGGACGACCAACTTTTCCTCTAAATCCTTGGCGCCCGCATAGGTCACCACCGCGCACTGAGGCGCAAAGCCTTCTACATGCTCAGCTTCTTTCTTTAAAAAACTTTCTGGAATAAAGAGAGGAAAGTAGGCGTTTCTAGCCCCCGTAGCCTTAATTCTTCGGTCCAAATTCTCGTGGATTTGCTCCCAAATCGAGTATCCATTGGGCCGAATCACCATACAACCCTTCACCGGGCTGTAATCTGCCAGTCGCGCCTGAAGCACAACATCTTGATACCATTGAGAAAAGTCCTTGTCGCGGGGTGTAATTTTTTCAGCCATAGTAGGCTGACCATATGACGCCTCGCTCCTTGCTGCAAGTTCGAATCAATCCGCCACTAACCCTCGATCCCAAAGGACTTAATCTTTCGATGAAGATGACTTCTTTCGATTCCCAAGGCTTGAGCGGCTCGGGAGATGTTCCAGTCATGCTCCTTGAGCGTCTTTAGGATTAACTCTTTTTCAAATTCCTGGCGTGCATTCCTTAAGTTTTTTGCGCCCCCAGAGGCTTCTTCTCGCGTCAGGGGATCCTGTGAGGCAAGCCCTTCTTCCTCCATCCTCAAACTGAAAGAATCATCGTGAAGGTTTGACAGGAGATGAGCTCCGGAAATAAGGTGCCCCTCCTCCGAATCGGGCGTCAGAATCACCAACCTCTCGACTAGATTTTTCAACTCCCTGACATTACCAGGCCAAGGGTAAGCAGTCAGAACCCGAAGAGCTTCAGAAGACAATTCTCGAGGTGTACGCGCATGGGCCGCAGAAAACTCCTTGAGAAAATATCGAGCGAGTACCGGAATATCCTCAGGTCGATCCCGCAGCGGCGGTACGATAAAAGGGATCACATTAAGACGGTAGAAAAGGTCTTCCCGGAATTGCCCCTGCTGAATCTCAACTTTTAAGTCTTTATTAGTCGCCGCAACCACCCGTACGTCGACTGAAATCGTCTGACTGCCGCCCACTCGCTCGAACTTTTGTTCCTGTAAAATCCTAAGAATTTTTGCTTGGGTCTTCAGGGACATATCTCCAATTTCATCCAAAAATAGAGTTCCCCCGTGAGCTAAATCAAACTTCCCTCTTCTCAGAGTGGTTGCCCCAGTAAAAGCACCCCGCTCGTGACCAAAGAGTTCGCTTTCAATGAGCTCTTCCGGAATAGCTGCACAGTTTACCTCTACAAATGACTTATTGTAACGGGGCGAGAGCGCATGAATACTTTGGGCTACCAGTTCTTTCCCGGTTCCATTCTCACCGGTAATTAATACAGAACCCGTAGTTCGAGCCACTCGACGAATCATTTCTTGAATCTGCTTCATGACCGAACTGTCGCCCACTAGCAGTTTGTTTTTCTGAATCTGTTTTCGCAGGGCTTGATTTTCCCGAGCCAAATCTTGAATCTGAGAGGCATTCTGAAGAATCACTAAAAGCCGTTCCAAAGAGAGCGGCTTCTCTACAAAGTCAAACGCTCCCAGTTTTGTAGCGCGAACTGCTGTTTCAATACTTCCGTGACCTGACATCATAATCACCGCTTGATCGGGCCACTCGATTTTGAGCTGACGGAGCGTCTCAACGCCATCCATCTCGGGCATCCAAATATCCAACAGGACAACGTCGGGCCTCTCGCTGCGGATCAGCTCTAAACCCTCCCTGCCTGAACCCGACTCAAAAACTTTAAACCCCTCATCCCTGAGAGCACCACTCAGGGATTGTCGAATCGACTCCTCGTCGTCAACAATCAGCACTGTACGCGACATAAATCCTCACTCCCTCAATGCCTCGCCTCGTCTTTTCTCTAGCCCCTGTCGAATGGCAGTAGGCAACTCAATTAAAAACTGAGTTCCCTCGCCAGGAGCCGATCGAACGCGAATAAAACCGTCGTGATCATTGATGATTCTCTTAGCGATGGCAAGCCCCAATCCGGTGCCCTCTGTTTTTGTTGAAAAATAGGGTTCAAAGACCCGAGCTTTGACGTCCTCGGTCATGCCAAGACCATTGTCTATGACCTCAACAGCGGCCATTTGTAACTGTTCGTGGTAATGGGTTAAAACCTCAATTTTTTTGGAATTCTGATAAACTTCAGCCAATGCTGCAACTGCATTATCGAACAAGTTAATCATCACCCGTTTGATTTGATCTCGATCGAATTCAAAAACAGGTAGACGATTCTCAGCTTTCAGCACAATTTGAATTTCGGGGTGGGCTTGTTGAAAAAGTGTAACCACCTCGCGCAAAGCCACATTAAGATCATTGGGTGCAGGGGATGACTCTGGAAATCGCGCGAAATTTGAAAACTCGTTGACCATTTCCTTCAGTTCATCAGTGTGCTTAATAATGGTGTCGGTGCACTCCTTAAGAAGCTCACCATCGCGACCCCGATAAGACAAAAATCGCCTCTGAAGGCGCTGGGCGGATAACTTAATGGGAGTCAGCGGGTTTTTAATCTCGTGAGCAATCCTTCTGGCCACTTCCCTCCAAGCCATTTCTCTCTGACCCTTGATGAGGTGGGTCATATCATCAATCACAACCACCACCCCCCAGTTTTGATTACCTTGCCTTAGCGGCGTAGCGACGGCGGCCAGCACACGAACACTTTCGCCTGATCGATAGTTCCACTGGGTTACTTCGGTCTGAACTGCCGCTCCCTGTAATGAAGCGGCGATGGCCCTCTGCACCAACTGAACGAGTTCCTCTGCAGAGGCATTGAGAATGTCATGGTATTTCCGGTGCAGGGCAAACTCAGATGAAATGGATAAGAGTCTAGAAACAGATTGATTGAACGTCGTGATATCTCCGCTATTGTCGATAGCAATCACTCCCGTACTAATATTAGCGAGGACTGCCTCGAGCTGAAGGCGCCTTTTTTCAAGATCAGCCCCCGCCTGAACGAGACTCTCTCGATTTTCGCGAAGGTCTCGGGTCATTTTATTAAATGAATCGACTAATACTGCGATTTCATCATGACCTGACGTTAAAATAGTCACATCAAGATTACCGGAACCCACAGCCTGAGCGCCCTCCACCAACCTTGCTACCGGAACGGTGAGCTCTCGGGCCATATAAAGTCCCACCCAAATCATTACAAACAGGATCACCAAAGTAATCATGATGAGAATTAAAAAATAAGTAGTTTTCATCGGATACTTGAGAGGGTTCGCCTCTTTGTAGTCATCAAAAACACTAGCAATCTCATCTACCTTATTAACCAAACTCACCGGCACATAGAAATTCACCACCAACACGCCGACAACGGACCTAGAGCTGACAGCCCCAGCGTGCACGGGCACCAAGCATCGAATCAATTCTCCTGCCCCCACGTGGTGAATCACGGGAAGATGCTCTCCAGAGAATGCCTTATCCAGAAGATCTAAAGCCAACCGAGGATAGGACAATCGGGCATTAATGCCAGCCGGCTTCTGAGACAGAACTCGCTCAGCAGTCGAGTCTAAATACAACTCAACCGCGTCCAAAGCCAAAAGCTCTCTCTGCCCATCCAGATAATCTTGAATCCAACTTCCCCAATTCCTCTCAGCCTGAGGAACGTCCAGTCGCTTCCCAATGCTATTGGCCAAGTGTTCAGCAAAATGCATCGCCGTGTGCTCTGTATTTCGATAGTAAGTATTGGTAATTTCCAGGGAGGCCTGCAGGGTATTTTGAATCTTGAGGGAGAACCACTTGTCGAAACTAGAGTTAATGTACATCGCTGAAATGATGAACGACACAAGGGTCGGGATAATCGAAAAGGCCAAAAAGGCGATCACCAGCTTGGTTTTAAGTTTTGCCCCCAGGATTTTGCGACGTCGCTCGATAAAGAGTTTGCCGATATTCCGAAAAACGAGCCAAACCAGTGCGATTAAAATGATGAGATTAACATTGAGTAGGCCGAAGAAAAAAATTGAGGTCACAAAAGGCAGGGCACTCGAAACCTGAGTGAGGCGGAACTCCGCAAGCATCAGAACAAGAAACAAAAGAGAGAGGAAAACAATGGCAATTCCCTCACGTTTCCTTTTGCGCCGCTCACGGATATCAAGAGGAGGAACTTCAGATAATTCGTGTTGCGGGAGTTTGTTTTTATTTTCCATAAGTCTTTGTTATTTAAGCGCTATCATTTTTCAAAGCGCTACGTAAAGGAATAGACTTCGATCCGATTAGAACCATTCGATTTTGCGGCCTTCAAAGCCTCCATAGTCAACTGGAAAAGGTCGCTCATTTTTTGAGCCGCCTGATTGGGAGCTAAACCAGCAACCCCTAAAGTCGCCGTCAAATTGAAAAGGTGCTTTTGGCTTCGAAAGGAATCAGCTTGGACCGCGTCTCGCAGGCGCTCTGCAACAAACTCGGCCCCACTGAGGTCTGTTTCATGAAGGAGAATAAAAAATTCATCTGCCCCGACTCTTGCGATGAGATCTACACTTCTGAGGCACTTTTTTAATCTGAGAGCAATCTCTTGAAGTACATGACTCCCCACCGCGAAACCATAAGTCTGATTTACGCCTGAGAAATGATCCAAATTCAAAAGAACTGTGGAAACTGGCTTTTTAATGCGTCTAGCTCGAGAAAGTTCCTCGTCAGCCCTCTTATAAGCAGCCCTCATACTTAAGAGGCCCGTCAACTCATCAGTTGAAATCACCTCCTCAATTCGTTGATGTGCTCGTTTGAGAGCATCTTGAACGTCCTTTAACCTAAACAAAGTTCTTACCCTTTGGATTACTCCAGCCTGAGAAAGCGGTTTACAAAGCCAGTCATCTGCCCCTAGATCAAACCCCTGGGTCACCTCTTGAACATCTAAAGAGCTCACGACGTAGGCTACGGGAGTAAACTCATCTTGAGTGAGGAGCCTTATTTTTGGCACTATTCCAAAAGGCTGCCCCTGCATGGAGTCCTGATCAATCAGAATCAGATGAGGCTTCCAGGCTTTCAACTGATGCAGGGCAGACTCAAAATCCCTGGAGTTTTGAACCGTGTGACCATCTTGAGCTAGAAAGCGAGCTACACTCTCAAAGCTCTCTTGATTACTGTCGATCACTAGGACTCTTTTCATTTTTGGAACCCTTTCTTCAAATCATCGACCCTTCTGTGAGTCTAACATAAATAAGTCAGAGGCCAAGACAGCTATAGAGCTTAAGATCATCATTTCATGTTCGGAGATGAGCTATAAGCACCCATTCCGTGCATCATCTCATCAAGAGACATCGAATTTCAGTGATAAATAAGGGTCTAACGAGCCCAAAAAATAAAATAAAATGAGTTTAAAAATTACCTTTAATTCATTTCTTCATCGATAGAGACTCTCTAAGAATCAGAAAAAAACCAAAGTCGATAAAAAAAATTAAATGCAATTAGTTCTTTTCTTGATATAAGAAGCAATCTAGGTAACATCAAATCTGAGCATTAGTTTTTCATGATGCATAAAATGCTGCCTTAACGGAGGAAATAGAAATGGCTACTAAGAAAAAAGCTACTAAAAAGAAAGTTGCAAAAAAAACAACCAAGAAGAAGACCACCACCAAGAAGAAGAAGTAATCTCCTGGTGATTTGAACCAGCAAAGGCCCCTGGCTTAATGCCTGGGGCCTTTGTGTTTTATAGGGTACTGGAACTATGATTTTCTTGTAAAAGACTGCATGAAGAACCCGTCGCATGGCCCGGGTCCTAAAAATCCACCTTCTCGAAGCACAAACTCAGGGTGGTCAGATAAAAACCCCTGAACAATCTCACGAGTTTCAGCCATTCGAAACGTACACACTCCAAAAACCAATCGTCCCCCGGGCGCAACGAGCCGAGAATAAGCCGATAATAATCGAGCCTGTACTTTTGGCATCCGCTCTAAAACATCTCTGGACTGCCTCCACTTGATATCCGGATTCCTTCGGAGCACACCCCAACCACTGCACGGAGCATCCACCAATACAATATCGGCAGAACCTTTAAACCGCTCCACATGAGCGTCTTCAGCTCCCTCAATGATCGGTGCGACCTGAATATTTCTTAATTGGGTTCGCGATGCTCGTCGCCTCAGAGCCTGAAGTTTCTTGACAGAGGTATCATAAGCAAAAACTTTCCCGCGTCCCCCAAGTGCATCCGCGATCGCCAAACTCTTTCCACCTGCCCCAGCACATGCATCAATCACAGTAAGGGAAGACTTAAAGCGAGGCAACGACTCGAAAGACGTCGAAAAAGCCCGCACACGTCCAGGCTGCTCGCTCAAGAGCGCTCCAAAATGCTCGGGCCATAGAGAAAATAGGGCCATCCACTGAGAACCCTCGTCCTGAATTTCGAAGGCCCCTTTTTGGTACCATTCTGATTTTAAAACTGGAGCGTAGCCCGCAAGTCGGATCCCCAAAGGGGCAAAAGTAGAGGGCTCGATTCGAACAGGAAGTGGCTCATCATTTTTGAGTCCATTTAAGACCGTACTCACACCAAACTCTCGGTTCACCCTTAAGCTGAGCGGGGCGGAGCGCCCTAGAGTGTCAATCAATTGGCAAGCTATCTCTTTTCCCCACGTCTCCTCCCACTCTTGAACCATCTCGCTTGGAAAGTCTTCTCTCATCGGATCTACCTGAGAAGGCCCTTGAGACATCAGCTCATACATTCTCTCCATCATAAGAGAAGCTGGGCGCCATCGCCCCAAAGCTTCAGGCTGAATACTCCACGGTTCGGCTGAGGGCACCCCTACACCCAGAGCTTCGGCCTGCGAGACGGGCCTCATCAAAACAGTGGGTAACAATTGCGCTATGATGCTTTTTGTCTGAGGAGGCAACTTAGAGAGAGCTGAGTCCAAATGAATCGATGAACTCCAAAGGCTTTCCCAAAGTTTTGAAAAGCCTTGAACCATCGCCTCTCGCTTAGCTTTAGGAGAAGCCTGAACTTTTGGCCCGAAGTCCTTTTCAGAAATCCGATCCTTACTTTTGCCTCTCTCCTTGATTTTATGCGGTCGCATATCAGAATCCTTTCGTTAGAACAGACCACTTTACAATATCATGATAATCGTCATAAACTCTTCCCATGATCAACTTTGCACTATCGGAAGAGCAGACGCAGCTTCAAGAACTCGCCAGAAAGTTTACCAAAGAAGAGATCATCCCAAAAGCAGCCCACCATGACGAGACCGGTGAGTACCCCAGGGAAATCGCAAAAAAGGCTTGGGAAGTTGGCCTCATGAACACCCACATTCCACAAGAATACGGCGGCCTGGGCCTCGGCGTTCTAGAAGGCTGTATCATTACTGAAGAGCTGGCGTACGGTTGTACCGGAATTGCAACCGCTATGGAAGCCAATACTTTGGCAGCGGCACCCGTGATTGTGGCCGGAAATGATGACCAAAAAAAGGAGTTTTTAGGCAAACTCAGCGCGTCTCCCCTTTTTGCCGCTTATTGCGTGACTGAACCGGGGGCCGGCTCAGATGTAAGTGGAATTCGAACACAGGCCAAAAAGGTAGGTTCCGAATACGTAATCAATGGATCAAAAATGTGGATTACCAATGGAAGCGTCGCTGATTGGTATTTCGTCCTCGCTTACACAGACCCGACCCTCAAACATAAAGGGATGTCTGGATTTTTGATCCCTGCTAACACCGCCGGTATCTCAGTTGGAAAAAAAGAATGGAACATGGGCCAAAGGGCCAGCGATACTCGAGGCATCACCTTTGAGGATGTTAAAATACCAGAAAAATATCGCCTCGGACGAGAAGGCGATGGCTTCAAAATCGCTATGAGCGCATTTGACCACACCCGGCCTGCAGTCGCAGCGGGCGCAGTCGGCCTCGCCCGGAGAGCGATGGATGAGGCCATCCAATACGCCAAAACAAGAAAAACCTTTGGCCAGCCGATTTCCAACTATCAAGCCATCAGTTTCATGGTCGCAGATATGGCCAAAGACATTGAGGCTGCCAGACTTCTGGTTCACAAAGCAGCCTGGACAATTGATCAAGGCCAGAGAAACACCCAATTTGCGGCGATGGCGAAGGCCTTTGCTGCTGACACGGCAATGAGAATCGCGACAGATGCCGTCCAGGTTTTTGGCGGATATGGCTATTCAAAAGAATACCCAGTCGAAAAACTGATGAGAGATGCAAAGATTTACCAAATTTATGAAGGGACCAGCCAAATCCAAAGGCTGATTATATCCAAAGAGGTTTTTGGTTAAAATCAACCAAGATTTGTCTAAAATTCGCCAGTCTCGAGGGACTTAAAAATCCTCAAATAGCTGCTGTACCGGAAAAGGCCTCGGGCTTCACACGCGGACTCAGACGTATGAAGGCAACCTGACAATCGGCAGGCCAGTGTTCGAAATTCTGGAAAAAAATCGGCTAAATCTCGACCCTCAAGATGAATTAAGCCAAACCCTCTTACACCCGGCGTATCAATCCATCGAGAATTCTTCGGGCCATCCAAAAGAACCGCTCCAGTTGTCGTATGCCTTCCTTTGCCAGTGAACGAGTTCACCTGCTCCACACGACCGACATTTTGATTCAACAAGATTCTCAGAAGCGAGGTCTTGCCCACCCCAGACTGTCCACAAAACGCAACGGTTTTTCCCTCAATTTTTTTCAGGAGCGAGTCGACACCAGTTCCATCCTTGGAGCTCACCCCGAGGACTTCGTAGCCCAAACCAGAGTACTCCTCCCAAATAGGCTCCTGAGTTGTTCCAACCGAAAGGTCTAACTTTGTAATACATGCCAGAACGGGAATATTTTGTGCCTCGGCGGCAATCAGAAATCGATCGATCAGCCCGGGAGAAAACTCAGGATCCTTCGCAGAGGCGACGATCACCAATAAATCCAAATTAGCGGCCAACGCGTGATAATGCTTCTGCCCATCTCGCCCGGGAGCTGGACGAACGAGAGAATTTTTTCGGCTACAAATACCCACTACGACGCCCGATTGCTCATCTAATTTCTGAACTAGAACTCGATCCCCGACGCAAACGGGAGTTCGTTCTCGAGTCTCCGTTTTAGCCTTACTGATCAGCTCAGCCCATCGGTAACTGCAGAGAAAATTAGATTGATCCTCATCTAATCGAACGCGGCATTGTTTTTGAAAAACTTCTTCGACTGTTGCGTTGGCCTGACTCCAGGGTAAATCTAGCCCGCGAGCCTGCACGGCTTTTTTCGGCCGCTTTCGGCCTTTTCCGCCCAGTTGCTCATTGTCTAACCAGTCGTCAGAGTCTCCTTTAAACTTGGGTGCCACCGTTACTTTTCCTTTTTCAAATCGAATCAATAGCTCAAAATAATCATATAACTAAGAATATTTCAGGTATATTTCTGCCATGAGCACTCAACCTTCAGACGCCTTAACTACTTCATTCCCAAAAAATCAAATCAAAGTTCTTCTCTTAGAAAACATCCATTCTCTCGCCAAAGAAGCCTTTGAGAACGAGGGCTTTCAAGTAGAAACCCTCACTGTAGCACTCAAGCCTGAGGAACTGAAGGATAAGATCAGGGACTACCACGTCCTCGGAATTCGAAGCAAAACTCAGTTGACCGCAGAGGCTCTATCAGAGGCTCGGCGGCTTCTTGCGGTAGGATGCTTCTGTATTGGAACCAACCAAGTCGATTTAGAATTCGCGAAAGAGCGAGGCATTCCCGTTTTCAATGCTCCATTTGGAAACACGCGAAGCGTAGCTGAGATGGTGATCGCAGAAGTCATCGCTCTGGCCAGGCAGCTTTTTCAACGAAGCTCTGAGATTCATTCTCAATCTTGGAAAAAAGTCTCAGCCGGATGCTATGAGGTGAGAGCGAAAACCCTCGGAATCATTGGCTATGGGCATATCGGCTCGCAAGTCTCTACCCTGGCTGAAAGTTTAGGAATGCGCGTGGTCTACTACGATATTGTTTCTAAACTCCCACTTGGGAATGCAAGGGGGTGCAACACACTCCAGGAACTCCTCCGAGAAAGTGACTTTGTCACTCTCCATGTTCCCGCTACTCCTCAAACTCATCAAATGATTGGCTCAGCCCAACTCCAGGGAATGAAGAAAGGCTCCTACCTAATTAATGCGAGCCGGGGTACCGTAGTCCAGATCCCTGCTCTCGTTCAAGTTCTTCAATCCGGTCACCTTGCCGGCGCTGCAATTGACGTCTTTCCCGAGGAGCCAGAGGGAAATCAATCGCGATTTGTAAGTGAACTTCAAGGCATTCCCAATGTTATTCTCACCCCCCACATCGGAGGAGCGACTGAGGAAGCCCAAGCTAACATCGGCACAGAAGTTCCGGCAGCCTTGATTCGGTTCGTCAACTCGGGATCAACCTCAGGAGCGGTGAACTTTCCCCAGGTCGATCTCGCCCCTACTCAAGAGGGCCATCGCATTCTGAACGTTCACCATAATATCCCTGGCGTCCTCAGTGAGATCAACGGAATTGTTTCTAGATTGGGTGCTAATATTCAAGCGCAGTCCCTGTCGACTGATCCGAAAATTGGCTACCTCGTGCTGGATACCGATCGCGCCCTCTCGAATGAAGTCAAAACCGCAATCGAAAATTTAAAAGCCTCAATTAAGACCCGAATGTTGTACTAATCGAAGATTTTCCCAGGATTCAAAAGCCCCTGTGGATCAAAGATTTTCTTAATCGATCTCATCAGCTGAACTTCTTCAGAGGACCGAGTAAAATGAAGGAAATCTTTTTTGATCAATCCAATTCCGTGCTCTGCCGAAATACTCCCATGGTACTTCTGGACTAAAGAGAACAAGTCCAAATCGGATTTTTTGCAAGTTTGAAAAAAGTTTTCTCGATTCCAATGCTGTGGCATCATCGTATTGACGTGGAGATTGCCATCCCCGATATGACCGAAAACATAGATCTTGAAGTCCGGATGACTCAAAGCAAAGGTCTTTTCAAAGTCTGCAAGAAACTCCTTCAGACTCGAAATAGGCAGGGCAATGTCGTTCTTATGAACTACACCCAAAACCGAAAGGCTCTCACTTACTCCCTCACGGAAAGCCCACAGATCACGTGCCTCACGAGGAGACTGCGCCCAGGTTCCATCTTGGACGAGTTGATTTTCAAAAAGAGACGCTAACCAGGGCTCCAAGGCCTCGCGCGGTGTAGAGTGGGAACGTTCAACTTCAAGTAGAACATAGGCCGGATACGTCTTTTGAAAAGGCGAGGAAACCTTTCTGACTTCTCGCACTGCCTGAAGGCAGGAATCGGTTAAACACTCAAACGCACTGATTTGAAATGGAGATCGTCTTACTTCTTGAAACAGTCTCAGAACGGCAGCGAAATCTGTCACACCAAAGAAAAAAACATCTAGGTTCTCGGGCATAGGAGCGAGCTTTAAGGTCGCTTCAGTGACTACCCCCAGCACGCCCTCACTTCCGATAAAAAGCTGCCTAAAATCCATGCCGGTATTGTTTTTTTCAAGCGCTCCGTTCAGCTCCAAAACCTCACCATTCATCAGAACAACCTGAAGCCCCAAAACCCAATTCCGAGTATGGCCATATCTAATGACTTTAAGCCCCCCCGCATTGGTTGAAATATTTCCTCCCACTTGGCTAGACCCTTTGGATGCAAAGTCCACGGGCCAAGTGAGTTTAAATGGAGCGCACTTCTCATGCACCGCTTGAGTCACGGCTCCAGCCTGAACCTTGAGAGTATGCGCCAGCGGATCCACCTCACCGATCGATCTCATTCGATCCAGACTAAGAACAATTTCGCCATCTTTTGCGACAGCTCCACCGGCAAGTCCTGTTCTTCCCCCAGAAGGAACGACACGAACCTGAAACTCGGTACAAAGCTTGAGGAAACGTGAAACCTCTTGTGTCGTGCGAGGAAAAACCACCGCCGAAGGTCGTGGTTCGTACGCACGGGTCCAGTCTCTACCATAAGCCTGAAGTTCTTCGGGATTTCTCGTCAAAAAATCACTTGGGAAATCCAATTTGACTTTCGATAAAAATTCTTTTGTAAATGAGTTTGATCCAGTGGTTTTCATAGCTTTTGATTATACCTTGCTTTGGGTATAAGGTGCAGTGGCTATGAAGAAATTTAAAATTCTATCTCATTTATTCCTCACTCAAGCACTTCTGACCTTTAGCTATTCCGACTCAATGGCCTCGGCAGCTAAGCCCCCACAAACCCAGATCACCTGGCTAGGACATGCTGCTTTTGAGGTTAAAACACCCGAAGGTCGCGTACTTCTCATTGATCCTTGGATCACTAACCCCATGAACCCTTGGATAAACTCCAAGAAAAATCCAGTCAATGAGATCAAAAAGGCAGACTACCTTCTCATCACCCATGGCCATTCAGATCACGTAGGAGAGGCGGTTGAAATCGCTAAAAAAACAGGAGCTCAGCTCATCACTAATTTTGAACTTGGTCATCAACTGGTCAAAATTCTAAACTTCCCCAAGGGACAAGCCGGAATTCAAAATCTGATAAATATCGGGGGAGAAATCGAGATCGCCAATGGCGAAGTCAGGCTCTCCATGACTCCAGCTATCCACTCGAGTGGGTTGGAGCATCCTAAAACGCACGAGATGACTTATGGTGGGGAAGCAGGCGGCTTTCTTCTAAAAATTAAGAATGGGCCAACAGTCTATCACTCGGGTGACACTGCTTATTTTAAGGACATGGAAATCATCGGGGAAACCGGGGCCCCTGACGTAGCCCTCCTCAATATTGGAGGACACTTCGGGATGAGCCCAGAAATGGCTGTTCGATCCGCTATTGCCGTACGCGCAAAACTCGCTGTCCCTCATCATTATAAGACTTTTCCAATTTTGACCCAATCTCCTGACAGTTTTGTTCAAAATCTCTCAAAAGCCGGAATCCCGAGCCGTGTTCTATCGCCCGGAGTTCCGCTCATTTTTGAAAACAACCACATCCAGGGAGAGGTGCACTAGTGCCAGCCAGGAAATCATTTTTCAGTAGCCCACGGTTTTGGATGATGCATTTCCTGCTCTTCTTGGCAGGCGTCTACTTCTCAATTCATTTTTACCCGCAAGCATTTCCAGTCGTCGACCTCAAGATCAAAATGGACCGGACCCAAGCCCTGGAAGCTGCTAAAACCCTCGCACTGAAAAACCAATGGGCACCCGAAAACTTTCAACAGGCTGCGAGCTTTGACTCGGACCAAGCAACACAGACATTTATTGAACTGGAGGCGGGCGGAAAAAAACGATTTTCTGAGGTGATTCAAGAAAAACTCTATGCCCCCTATACCTGGACCGTCAGACACTTCAAAGAAGGGTCAATCAATGAGGCCTTGATTTCATTTACCCCAGAGGGTGATTTTTACGGATTTCGCCTCTCTCTCCCAGAAACTCAGCCAGGTGCGGCCCTAAAACCCGAGGAGGCCTTGAAAATTGCTGAAAAATCAGCAGAAACTGATTGGAAAATCAATCTATCAAATTTTCAGCTCGTCGAAAAATCCAGCACGACCCAGCTCAGTAAACGGGTGGATCACCTTTTTGTTTATGAACAAAAGAATCAGAATCTAGGGGACGGCAGCTTTCGATTATCTCTATCCGTCTCAGGAGACCGACTCTCGGGTATCCGTCATTCGGTCGAAGTACCTGATGCGTTCACCCGTAAGTACGGAGAAATGAGGTCAGCGAATAACACTATCGCTGGCATTTCGAGTGCGGCGATGCTCGTTCTCTACCTTTTTGGGGGCTGCGCTTTTGGTATTTTTTACCTTGCCCGAAAAAAATGGCTTTTATGGAAGCCTCCACTCATTGCCGCAGGAATCGTAGCTCTGCTCCAAGGACTCGAGAGACTGAACCAACTCCCCCTGGCTTGGATGCAATACGACACAGCCATTCCAAAGGCAGCGTTCCTACTCAAGTCGTTTCTTTCGGCAAACTTGGTTTTTTTGGGGGATTTCTTTGTCCTATCCTTATCTTTTATGGCAGCTGAAAGTCTGAGTCGCCTAGCCTACCCAAAACATCCTCAACTTTGGCGGATTTGGAGCCCTCGAAACGCTAGCACCTATGAAGTCTTAGGCAGAACCCTGGGTGGTTACCTTTCAGTCGGCATGTTCTTCGCTTATGTCGTATGCATTTATATTGTGGGCTCCCAACTCCTGGGATGGTGGAGTCCGGCCGATATTCTTTTTCAACCCGACGCCCTGGCGAGCTATTTCCCATGGTTTACTTCGATTTCGCAATCACTTCACGCAGGATTCTGGGAGGAATCTCTTTTCAGAGCCGTTCCGCTCGCAAGTGCCGCACTAATAGGAGATCGACTAGGTCGGCGAAAGCTCTGGATTACCCTAGGTTTTGTAGTGCAAGCCCTTATTTTTGCAACCGCTCACGCCAACTATCCCGCACAGCCCTCCTATGCTAGAGTAGTCGAGCTAATTTTGCCGTCCATCGGCTTTGGACTCATTTACCTGAATTTTGGTTTACTCCCCGGGATCATCCTTCACTTCACGTTTGATGTGATTTCGTTCGCGATTCCCCTTTTCGTATCGACCTCGCCCCGCGCCTGGGTGGAGCAAACAATGGTCGTTCTACTCACCCTTCTCCCTCTGATCATTGTCCTTTTCGGACGTTTACGAACGGGTCGATGGGGCCATCTCGAGGGATCGGCGCTCAATCAAGGCTGGACTCCCATTGCCTCAGCAGAAAGGGTCACAACAGAAACGCCTTCGAGAACTCTCCTACCCGTCAGCACATTCTCTTATCGTGTCATTCAAATCCTAGGAGTCACTTGCCTGGCTTTGAGCTTCACTTCATTCCGTCCACAGAGTGATACCTGGAACCTCAACGTGACTCGCGATGAGGCGATTCGCCTTGCTAGGGATTATTGGAAAAGTGAACTGAACGCCGACTGGGAACCCCAGGCTCGATTGTTAAGTTCAGAAACACTCGCAGACGAATTCGTCTGGAAAGTAGGGGGGCCCCAAGCCTACCGCCAACTCCTAGGGAGCTACCTGAGCCCGCCAGTCTGGTCTGTCCGCTTTGTCCGATTCAATGTCAGCGTCGCCGAAAGGGCAGAATCATTCCAAGTTATCATTGCGAGAAATCGGCAAATCCTGGGAAGCGCTCACATTGTGCCCGAAGAGAGAGCTCTCAAGAGTTTAACCGAAGAACAGGCGCGAATCCTTGCCCTCAAGCGTATCGAAAGTGAATCTCAGCTCAAACCCCCAAGAATCCAGGAGGTTGCGAGCTCCGCTATTAAGCAACCTCATCGTGTCGATTGGTTTTTTACCTTGAGAGACCAAGACACTCCTTTAAAGGAAGGGGAAGCTCGATTGTCCGTCTACCTGAGCGGCGAACAGGTAACATCATCGTCGAGGTTTGTCTTTGTCCCTGAAGATTGGGTGCGGCATGACCGTGGGCAAAAAACAACGATTCGAATTTTGAACTCGACCTGCTGGATGACGCTAGTCCTTTTAGCTCTCGCAGCCTTCAGCTATTGCCTGATCCAATGGACCCAGAAAAAATTTGATGCCACATCATTTAAGAGTGCCTATTTTTTCTTTCTGGCCTTAGGAGTGGCCCGAATGCTCAACGCTTTACCTGCGAGTATAGCTAATTTTTCTACGGTCGAGCCCAAACTCAACCAGTGGATCAGTCTCTTCCTTTTTGATTTTATCAAAATAGCGATGACTGCGTTTTTCCCCGCACTTTTACTTGGATATTTGAGATTTCAAGCCAAAGTGGGACTTCCTCAACAGGCGAAAAGATCTCCCTGGAATCGGATCGGGACCGGACTGAGTATAGGTGTTATTTTTTACGTCCTTCTTGGAGCTGCACAATCAGTATTAACCCAGGAATTTCCAAAAATTCCTGATTTTCAAGCCCTCACAGAATACTTCACTCCCCTGTTCGGGCTCAACGTCTTCCAGAATTTTTGTCTTTTCTCTCTCATTCTACTTTTCATCTACCAAACCCTCGCTCGCCTAAGCTCTCAAGGGAGTCGGCGCCTAGTCTCAGGATTTCTGCTCGTTCTAGTTCTCAGTCTGGCAGTCGCAGGATCTCAGGCACAAAACTTCTTAGAATGCGGGCTGATTGGAAGCGTCGGAGCGCTCTTGATTTCTTTTGCGATTTATTTTCCGCTTCGTGGCGACCCAGCTCTCATCCCGCTTGCCACTGCGGGTTACGTCATCCTCGGACAAATCCGCCAGATCATGCTCCAACCCTATCCTGAGATCACTGTAACTGCAGGGCTCTCCATCTTGCTGGTAGGCGTAGGCTCGCTCCTTTGGTATAACTCAATCCTATGGAGTCCCAAAAGGACCTAGCGATCATCATTAAATCAATCCAGTTCGAGGAGCGCCACCGAATTGTTACCGCGATTACTCAAAATCACGGACTCGTCACGGCTATGGCTAAGAACTCCGTCCAATCAAGGCGATTCGGGGGAGCGCTCGATCTTTTTGCTGCGAGTGATTGGATTTTTAGGTTTAAGCCAAATAACGATCTCGCGTTTCTGAATGAAGCCCAAGTCAGGGAGTCGTTTGATCATTTAAGGAAGAACTTTGAGAAATTCTCTCTAGCGAGCGCTCTGACAGAATTTCTGCTCCGAGTCGCTCCCCAAAACCAGGCCTGCCCAGATCTATTTCAACTCCACGCGAACGCTCTTTTTGCTTTGGACCAGAATCCGAATACTCAAGGATCTGAAGTTTTCTTTTTAAATTGCTACTTAATGAGGCTCCTCCATTGGAGCGGTAACCGCCCTCAACTCAACGCCTGCCTCCAATGCCAAAACTCACTAGAAACCCTTGATGCTTATCCCGAAATCAACTGCCTCATCGTAGATGCGGGGTGGACTTGCCCTGCCTGCCGCACCCACTCCCAACGACACATCGACGAAAGTCGAGCACAGGGTTTTGAGCAATCCTTTTTTAGAGTCACGCCCAAAGCTCTGCTAGAAATCCAGCTCGTCCTAGGCGCCCCGATTCGCCGAATCCTTCTGAGCTCGCTCGCCCCTCAAAATATTCAAGAACAGCAAAAAGAGCAGGCGGATTTATTTCGCTGGATCGAAGCGTTGTTTATTTATCATATTCCGGGATTTGATCAGAGGCCGATGAAGAGCCTACGATTTATCGGATTGGAATCGAGTTTGAAGTAGGCTTAAGAGTCAATTACATGTTCACTCATCTTAGGGCCGGAACCGCCTACTCTACATCCAATAGCCACCGCCCTACTGCCGCAAAATCCAGTCTGCAACCTCAATCAGTGAATCCCCAACGAACTTCGCCCCCCCGGATTGCGACCCGTTTTTTTCGGTATTTCGCCCTTCTCCGGTGCGGACGAGGAGGCTCCCTTTACAGCCAGCGGCTTGGCCCGCCTCGATATCTGAGCGCTTATCTCCGATCATGTAAGACTGAGATAGTTGAATCCCTAATTTCTGAGCCGCATCGAGGATGAGCTTGGGTTTAGGCTTTCGACAATCGCAGTCGTCTTCTGGGCGGTGAAAGCAGAGCTCAAAATGATCAATTGCCACCTCAAAAGGGGCTAGTAAATCCTGAAGCCGCTGGTGAATTTGAGGGAGAACCCCTGGCGGGATTAATCCCCTGCCCACCCCTGACTGGTTGGAGACCACGACAAGTAAAAAACCCCTTCGCTTCAATGCCTGAAGGCCTTGCCCCACCCCGGACAAAAGAATCATTTGTTCGGGGCGATTGAGGTATCCAGGATCATCATTCAGGGTGCCATCGCGATCGAGAAATACGGCTTTATTCACCATGGACCCAATCCTATCGGGAAAAGGAATTCTTGTCGAAGCCAAAGCTCTTATGACATGATCCCGAAGGACCCCATCATGAAATCATTGCGCAGACTTTTACCGTATCTCCGCCCCCATCTCGGCCTCATTCTCTGTAGTGCCTTGTTGGCTATCCCATTATCGGCCATCCGTCTCGGCCCTGCTCCGGTAGTACGCTACCTGCTTGATCATATCCTGGTGCAAAAAGACACGACCAAGCTTCTCTACTTCCCCTTTGCACTGATAGGGCTCTATGTTTTAAATTTTGTCGTGCGCTTCACACACTATTTTTTGCTCCGGGTGGTGATCATCCGGGTCAATCAAAAGTTAAAAAACCAAATTTTCCACCATCTCATGGGTCTGTCTGCCGACTATTTTTCATCCAACAGCACGGGAGCCCTCATCTCCCGAACCGGTAACGATCCCCAGTATATTGACTCAGGCCTGTCCTGCATCAACGTGATCATCCGTGAGCCCGTTACCTTACTCTTTTTGCTGGGCTACGTCCTTTATCTCAACTGGAAGCTCACACTCATTACCTTTTTTATTGTTCCCGCCCTCGCTTGGGTTTTTTCGATCACAGGTAAGCGCCTCAAGCGATACTTATCAAAAATCACCGAGGTCAACGCCCGACTCGTGTCAGCGCTTCAAGAAAGCTATTCAGGAGTCAGGATCATTAAGACGTTTCGACTCGAAAAATACGTCTATAAAAAATTCAGAGAGCGAACCGAAGAGTTTAGCCAACTCTTAATCAAAACATCTCTCATCGAGGAGGCCTCCCACCCGCTGGTAGAACTTTTGAGCGCCGTTGCCCTGGCCCCAGTCATTTATTTCGGCGGAACTCAGGTGATGAGCGGAAAAATGACTCCGGGAGATCTGTTCGCATTTTTTACAGTTTTTGCGATGATGATGAATCCCATCCGAATGCTGAACGACGTCAATATCAAACTGAATCAAGCCGCAGCGGCTTGTGAGCGGATTTTTGAAATTTTTGATTGGCAGTCTAGCCTTCACCAACCAACCCACCCCGAAAAAATCCGAGAAGTAAAGCGAGGCCTGAGCATCGAAAAGGTGTCGTTTTCATACCCTGATGCACCTCAACGTTTAATTTTAAAAAATATCAATTTCGAGATCCCCTGCGGCCAAGCAGTCGCTCTCGTCGGTGCGAGCGGAGCAGGAAAAAGCTCCATGGTCAGCCTGATTCCAAGAATTTTTGACGTGACCTCAGGCCAAATCAAAGTGGATGGTCAGGATATCCGCAACCTCAATCTAGACGATGTGCGCAGGCTCATTGCGGTCGTGAGTCAGGATGTTTTTTTGTTCAATGACACGATCGAGGAAAATATCCGCTGCGGAAGGCTCTCCGCCACCCCGGATGAAATCCTAGATGCAGCGAAAAAAGCCCATGCCCTCGAGTTTATTCAAGCCCTGCCTGATGGCTTCAAAACTCGTGTCGGTGACCGAGGTCAAAAGCTGTCCGGCGGTGAGCGCCAGCGTATTTCTATTGCCCGGGCCTTTTTGCGCCAGGCCCCGATCTTGATCCTAGATGAAGCCACGTCGAGTTTAGACTCCCACTCGGAGCGTGCCGTACAAAGCGCGCTCGATGAACTCATGCGCAACCGAACCACTCTCATCATCGCTCATCGACTGAGTACCATTCGCCATGCAGATTTAATCCTAGTTCTGAAAGAAGGGGAAATCGTCGAGCGAGGCACCCACGATGAGCTGATTGAACTCAATGGAATTTATGCTCGCTTCCACGAGCAACCCATCAGCGTAGGTTGAGAGAAACCAAGCGAGGCCTCTCAAGCACAATCAAATCGCCTAAGCAAAGGGCTATTCGCCGTCTTGTCCGCCAGCCTGCCATGGCCCGTGACGATACTGAAAATAGCTGCTTTTCCTGAAAAGCTCTGATAATCCACTCTCATGAAAAGCACTCCTGAATCCATTGATTCCCCAACCTCTCCCACCTCAGCTCCCGAAGTCCAAAATCTTAAGGACATGGCTGACCTCGTCTCGCTCTGCAAAAGACGAGGATTTGTTTTCCCTTCCAGCGAGGTTTACGGCGGAATCAACGCCTGTTGGGACTATGGCCCCTTAGGGATCGAGCTCAAGCGAAACGTCAAGGAACTCTGGTGGAGAGCGATGACCGACCGCGAGGACGTCGAGGGACTGGATGCTGCCATCCTCATGCACCCTCGAGTTTGGGAGGCGTCGGGCCACGTAGCAGGATTTGTTGACCCGTTGGTGGATTGCAAAAAGTGCAAATCCCGATTTCGTGCCGACAAGCTGGAGCCCGAAGTATTACAGGAGAAAAAATGTCCTGAGTGCGGGGGAGAACTGACTGAACCCCGACAATTCAACCTCATGTTCAAAACCCATATGGGGCCGCTGGAGGACTCCGCCTCGATCGTATACTTGAGACCCGAGACGGCCCAGGGAATTTACGTCAACTTTGTCAACGTGCATCAATCCAGCAGGCAGAAAGTCCCATTCGGGATTGCCCAGATCGGTAAAGCCTTCCGAAATGAGATTACGCCGGGCAACTTCATTTTTAGAACCCGTGAATTTGAACAAATGGAAATGCAGTTCTTCGTCAAGCCTGGCACTGACATGGAGTGGTTTGATCAATGGAAGGAAGCGCGAATCCAATGGCACCTCAGGAATGGAATCCGAAAAGAAAAGCTCAGATTTCATGAACACGGCCCGGGCGAATTAGCCCACTACGCCAAGGCTGCCTTCGACATCGAATATGAGTTCCCATTTGGGTGGCAAGAGCTCGAAGGAATTCACAACCGAAGTGATTTTGACTTGGGTCGTCATCAACAATTTAGCGGAAAAAAATTAGAGTACTACGACGAAATTACCAAGGAACGCTATTTGCCTTACATTGTCGAAACTTCAGCCGGCTGCGATCGAACCTTGCTGGTAGCTCTTGCCGACGCTTATCGCTTTGATGGCGATAGGACTTGGCTCTCCCTTCATCCCAATCTTGCACCGTACAAGGCTGCAGTATTTCCATTGATGAAAAAGCCGGAATTGCTTCAATATTCTGAAAAGGTTTATAGTGACCTTAAGAAGCGATTCCGAGCCACTACCGATGACGCGGGATCCATAGGCAAGCGATATCGTCGCCAAGATGAAATCGGTACACCTTTTGGAGTTACGATCGACTATGACACTCTTACCGAACACACAGTCACCATCCGTCACCGAGACACCATGGCCCAAGAAAGGGTCCCTGCTGAAAGGCTCTGCGAGTTCATCAGCGAAAAATTCCAAAACTGGAACGGGTCCTCGGTTTAGCACTGACTCGAAAAAAGCAGGATCTGAGAAATTTGTCTTCTCCTTCGGAGGAGGCAAGGCTGACGGTACCGACAAACAGAAAGACCTCTTAGGAGGGAAGGGCGCTAATCTCCACGGAATGACTCGGTTGGGATTACCCGTCCCTCCGGGTTTCACTTTATCGACTGAGGTTTGCACTTACTTTTATCAAAACCAGCAATACTACCCAAAGCAGCTTGAGCCCCAGGTCAAAAAAGCACTGACTCAGATCGAAAAACTCATGGGCCGTCGCTTTGGCGCAATAAAAAGCCCCCTTCTCCTCTCGGTTCGCTCCGGAGCGCGTGCTTCAATGCCAGGAATGATGGATACGGTCCTCAACCTTGGACTCAACGACGAGACGGTCGAGGGCCTAAGCCGAGAGTCGGGGGATATACGGTTCAGCTATGACAGTTATCGCAGATTCATCACCATGTATTCGGACGTTGTTTTGGGAGTTCCTTCTCATCTTTTCGAAGCCGCCTTAGAGGAACTCAAGAATGACCGCGGAGTCGAGCTTGACACTGACCTCAGCGGAGAGGATTTAAAACATCTCGTCAAACGCTACAAACAGATCGTTCGGACTGAAGGCAAGCAGTTTCCGGAGGACCCTTGGGAGCAGCTCTGGGGAGCAGTAGGGGCGGTTTTTGGCTCATGGATGAATTCACGGGCGATCACTTACCGAAAACTGAACGATATCCCTGATCATTGGGGAACGGCTGTTACCATTCAGGCTATGGTTTTTGGAAACATGGGCAATGACTGCGCCACGGGTGTAGCATTCACCCGTGACCCATCAACCGGCGAGAGAAAATTCTTTGGTGAATTTTTGATCAACGCCCAGGGTGAGGACGTCGTAGCAGGCACCCGAACGCCGCAACCCATCAACCCCGCCTCCAGGCATGCATCGATGGAAAAACTTCTCACGCTCGAGGAGGCTATGCCTAAGGCCTACCGTGAGCTCGTTCGAGTCTATCAGAAGCTCGAAAAACATTACCGCGACATGCAAGATATCGAGTTTACGATCGAGCGCGGCAAACTATATATGCTTCAGACCCGCAACGGGAAGAGGACTGCTTCGGCAGCACTTCAGATTGCCGTTGATATGGTCAAGGAACGCCTCATCTCAAAAGAGGAAGCTATATTGAGAATTCGACCGGAGCAACTCGATCAGCTGCTGCACCCGGGACTCGATCCAGACGCAAAAAAACAAGTCATAGCTCAAGGGCTCCCGGCCTCACCGGGGGCAGCCTCCGGCGCCGCCGTTTTCGACCCCACTGCGGCTGAGCAGTGGTCAAACGAAAAGGGAATAAAAGTGATACTCGTACGATTGGAGACTTCCCCAGAGGATATCCACGGGATGTCCGTCGCGCAGGGAATTCTCACCGCCCGCGGAGGCATGACCTCACACGCCGCTGTGGTTGCTCGAGGAATGGGCAAATGCTGTATCTCTGGCTGTAGCTCAATTAAAGTCAGTGAGGAACGACGCGAATTTACCGTCGGCTCCTATACGATACGAGAAGGAGACCTCATTACCCTGGACGGTAGCACTGGCGAAGTCATTTTGGGAGAAGTCCCCACAGTCTCTCCCACTCTCAACCAAAACTTTGTTGAACTCATGAAATGGGTCGATGCTACCCGCCAACTTCAAGTTCGCACCAATGCAGATACGCCTCAGGACACGCGAGTGGCGAGAGGTTTTGGTGCTGAAGGAATTGGACTCTGCCGAACCGAGCATATGTTCTTTGATCCAGACAGGATCGACGCGGTTCGAGAAATGATTTTGGCTGACTCGCTCGATGGGAGGCAACAGGCGCTGAACAAAATTCTCCCCATGCAGAAGGCTGACTTCAAAGAAATTTTCCGCGAAATGAAAGGATTACCCGTTACTATCCGGCTCCTGGATCCTCCACTTCACGAATTCATCCCACACCAAGATGAGGAGATCAGGGTACTTGCGCAAAAAATCGATGTGAGTTTTGATCGGCTCAAGCGCAAGGCAGAATCCCTCCACGAGTTCAATCCCATGCTGGGGCACCGGGGATGCCGCCTCGGAGTGAGCTATCCAGAAATTTACCGGACACAAGTGCGAGCAATTATCGAGGCGGCCTGTGAATTAGTCCGCGACGAAGGATTTACGATTGTACCGGAAATCATGATTCCACTCGTCGGAGACTGGAGAGAGCTGAGATTCATTCGAGAATATTGCATTGAAGAAATCGAGCAAGTCCTCACCCGACTCCGATCGCAGGTACAGTACCAAATCGGAACGATGATTGAAATTCCTCGAGCTGCTCTCACCTCGGGAGAGATCGCAAAACAAGCGAGTTTTTTTAGCTTCGGTACCAACGATCTTACTCAAACCACGTATGGACTCTCTCGGGATGACTCAGCATCTTTTCTCAAAGACTACCTCGATGCCAAGATCTATGAGAGAGACCCGTTCGCTTCCCTCGATCCACTCGGAGTAGGCAGGCTCATGAAGATCTCCATCGACGAAGGCCGGGCTACCCGTCCTGAGCTCAAAGTGGGAATCTGCGGCGAACATGGAGGCGATCCGCAGTCCGTGATCTTCTGCCACTCGATCGGCTTGGATTATGTGAGTTGCTCACCCTATCGAGTACCCATCGCTAAACTCGCTGCAGCTCAGGCGGCGATCCAAAGTCCTCGCAGCACGAAGATCACAAAGAAAAAAGCGGTGAAGAAAAGAAAAAAAAGGGCTAATTTATAAATCAAATCAGAATCTTGGCCCATTTTTGATTCTATAGTCAGCCCAGACACAATTGTGAAGTCGAAAGCTTTGAACTAACCTCAAGTCATTAGGAGGAAGTTAAATGCTTCAAACGACATGGAAAACTTCATCGGCGCCGAAGGACTGTGCGCCCCATTATTGGAATACCTGTCTCGAAGTAACTGAGAGAGGGCCCCCACGAATCGCTTAGCATGAGCTAAACCGTCTTGAAAATAAGACGTCTACGGTGCTCATGAACTGCCGGATCGGACCTTGGCCGGGTCGGACCGCGACAGCAAAATCATGGTTAGAAAATAAAAATTAAATAAGTAATGACTCAGGCGAGTGGGTCTACCGGGAGGTAGAGCCTCTTACGGAAGACGTAGGTATCTCGCCAGAAGCCAAATATGTAAATATACATGACCTCCCGGAAGGGCGGTCGGTAAAAATAAAGCCCGAGAGGACTTAGGTCCCTCGGGCGTTTTTTTTGTTAGGTCCTGGCGAGCTGGTTTTCACCTACTTCCGCTGTTGCTTTTTAAGGCTGGTAAATCAGCTCCAAGAATTGAGTACAGAAATTCGTTTTATTTTAAATTTCAACTCTTTTAGTAAAAAGTTGGTCTATTTCTAATCATTAATAATTCTGATTTAAAAAAATAGGGCGTGTATTTTTTGACACATTTTTTAAATATAAATTTTCGTTATTATTGAAATTGAGGTCAATGGTGAACGTATGCGAAGCAAAACAAAGACCGATCGAGTCGAGCCGTGTGCATGGCTAGATTCGTCGCCCTACATCAACTCTGCAATAGCCCATTTGGACCCGTTTGTGGTGTCTATTCACCTTAATTTGTTTAATTTGTTCCGCCCTATTGTTTTCATCGGCCTGATCCTCAGTCTCTCCGGATGCGTGGGTCAGGTCGAGCTTCGCCTGAGCCCTTCGTATGCAAAATCTGCGAGTAACTCCTCCTCCTCAGGGACCGCGAGCAACTCCTCCTCGGGGACCACGAGCGACTCCTCTTTTAGCACTAGTAGTACTAGCGGCAACACCATCCGCTTTGGCTCTGGTACTCCTTCTGATTCTTTAGGTAATGATGGCGACTTCTATATCGATGTAACCAATCATTTTCTCTATGGCCCTAGAATCGTAGGTGCCTGGGGATCTGGCACTTCTCTCATAGGCCCTCAGGGTGCTGCTGGCGCTGCTGGTGCTGCTGGCGCTGCTGGCGCTGCTGGCGCTGCTGGCGCTGCTGGTGCTGCTGGCGCTGCTGGTGCTGCTGGCGCTGCTGGCGCTGCTGGCGCTGCTGGCGCTGCTGGTGCTGCTGGGTCTCAAGGTATTCAAGGCCTCACTGGCGCCAATGGAGCTAATGGCAACACCATCCGCTTTGGTTCTGGTGCTCCTTCTGATGCTGTAGGTAATAATGGTGACTTTTACATTGATGTCGCTAATCATATTCTTTATGGCCCGAGGATTGTGGATGCCTGGGGGTCGGGCGCTTCGCTCGCTGGGGCTACTGGTGCTACCGGTGCCCAAGGTATCCAAGGCCTCACTGGCGATACCGGCGCTACCGGCGCTACTGGCGCTACTGGTGCTACTGGTGCTACTGGTGCTACTGGTGCTACTGGTGCCCAAGGCATTCAAGGCCTCACTGGCGATACCGGCGCTACTGGTGCGACTGGCGCCCAAGGGCTCTCCGGCGCTAACGGCAACACCGTCCGCTTTGGTTACGGAACTCCTCCTGACTCTTTAGGGAGCGATGGCGACTTTTATATCGATGTAATTAATAATACTCTTTACGGCCCCATGGTCGTAGGCACCTGGGGACCGGGCATTTCGCTCATCGGCACTCAAGGCGCGACTGGTGCGACTGGTGCGACTGGTGCGACTGGTGCGACTGGTGCGACTGGTGCGACTGGTGCGACTGGTGCGACTGGTGCGACTGGTGCGACTGGTGCTACCGGCGCTACCGGTGCCCAAGGCATTCAAGGCCTCACTGGCGATACTGGTGCGACTGGTGCTACCGGTGCCCAAGGCATTCAAGGCGCTACTGGTGCTACCGGCGCTACTGGTGCCCAAGGCATTCAAGGCCTCACTGGCGATACTGGTGCGACTGGTGCTACCGGTGCCCAAGGCATTCAAGGCGCTACTGGTGCGACTGGTGCGACTGGTGCGACTGGTGCGACTGGTGCGACTGGTGCTACCGGCGCTACTGGTGCCCAAGGCATTCAAGGCGC
>CANFJX010000002.1 GCA_947447665.1 Bacteriovoracaceae bacterium
AATTAAAAATACCCGATCTTCGCAATGGAGAGGGGGGAGTTGCGCTCACAGGGTCACTAGCTATGCGTATTTTATTGAGTCATGACGCAACAGGCGGCTTACGAGCCCGAAATTAATTAAAAGAAAATCAAGAAAAGCGACTGAGGGTTGCCTACTCGACGTAAGAACAGGACAGAACAGATTAGGCTTTGGACTTTTCGCTCCTCTCAACTGTTGGGGCTAATGTTCCGTCGCCTAAGTGCCCTTAACTCCCTTGCTGCGCTCCGTCCCCCCTTTCTTCCCCTTTCCCCCTGTTCCCTACTCGGTCCTTGACAGAACATCAGTTCCTTTGATTGAATCGCGAGCATGGCAAAAC
Source organism: Bacteriovoracaceae bacterium (assembly GCA_947447665.1). Lineage (GTDB taxonomy): Bacteria > Bdellovibrionota > UBA1018 > UBA1018 > UBA1018 > CAINWE01. The sequence goes on from CANFJX010000002.1 coordinate 356, forward strand.
AACCTGGCAGCAACAAGATCACCACCAGTAGCACGGCCGAGTATTTTTCTAAAAATCTGCAACAGGTAGGGTTTTCCTCGCAAACCAAGGCGATTCTGACGACCCTGAAAGAGGCGGTCGACAACGCGCTGGACGCCTGTGAGGAGAACGCCATTCTCCCTGAAATATCGATTCTCATCGAAAAAGTGGGGCAGGGCTCCCTGAAAAACTCCGACCAGGTACGGATTCGTGTCGAAGACAACGGTCCCGGAATTGACCCGGAGGACGTTCCCAAGGTGTTTGGCGAGTATCTCGCCTCCTCTAAATTTGGTAGGGGTCGGTGCTCTCGCGGTCAACAAGGAATTGGCATCTCAGCTGCAACCACCTGGGCTCAGCTGACGAGCGCAATCGGCGCCAGGATCATCACAAAAACCTCTTCGATGAGAAAGGCACTCTCCTGCCTAGTTGAAGTGGACATCAAGAACAACAAGGGCGTGCTCAAGGATCGCCAAACGATCGACTGGGACCGTCCCCACGGCACCAGCGTCGAGTTTGTCGTGGATGGTAGGGTGCAGCTCAATGGTGAGGCGGGTCTGCTGAATTATCTCAATGGAACGACCCTGGTGAACCCCCATTTAACTCTGACTTCCAAGTTGCCAGAATTGGAGCCACACCGGGTGGATCGCGTCACCCATCAAATGCCTGCGATTCCCGAGGCGACTGAGCCTCATCCTCACACCATGAAATTGGGAGAATTCATCGCTCATTCCCATCTTTTTGGTCGGGTCAAAATCAATGCGTGGCTCAAAAAGGGCTTTTCTCGCGTGAATGAGGGAACCCTGAAAGAACTGGTTCAGGGAGGGCTCCCCTCGAGTCTTTTGGAGAAGTCCGTCGACTCCCTAAAAGAAGGGCAGTTCAAAGAACTTTTCGTTGCGCTTCAGAATCTCAAATTGATGGCCCCCTCGACTCAGTCGGTGATTTCGATTGGTGAGGAGGGGTTCGCCAAGAGCATTAAGCGCCTCGGTGCGGTCGATTTCTTTGCCGTGGTATCCAGAAAACCCGCGATCTGCGATTTCAAGCCGATCCAAGTGGAAGTCGCCATTGCTCGACTCGAGGATCGATCCGTCGAAGCCGAAAGTCCTGCTCAGGTTCTTCGCTTTGCAAATCGGGTTCCTTTGCAGTTCGATAAGTCCGCTTGTGCGATCGTCAACGCGATTGAGTCGGTGAACTGGCGGGCCTATGGAATCGTGCAGCCCAAAAATGCTCTCCCTCAAGGGCCTTACATTATCGCTGTGAGCGTAGTTTCTCCCTTTATTAAATTCAAAAATGCATCAAAGGAGACGATCGACGCATCCGACGAGCTCGTTGAGGAGATTCGACGAGCCCTGATTCAGGCCGGTCAAAAGCTGTCCAAGCACATTCGTCGCGAAGTGAAAGCGAACGAGTTGGAAGAAAAAATTCGCCATATTGAGCAGTTCTGTCCAATTTTAGTGGATGGCCTTTGTCGTATTACGAACGCGAGCGATAGTCGTCGAAAAAAAGCCGAAGATGGCTTAGTTAAGATTTTGGGTCGGGACGCCCATGTTACCAAGACAGAACTCGACGAGGCACATGCCGTCCTTGAGGCTCAAAAAAGTTCGATTTTAGCAGATGCGATTGTTGCTGAGGAGATGGGTGATTAATGCCAAAGACAGATGATAGTATTCCTAAATTAAGTAAGGATCTTTGTAGTCGCCTTTTGTCCGATTTAGAGCGGGCCAAGAGGCCGGTTCTCTATGCAACGAAATGCTCCTTAGATAACTCAATCTACAATCATAAAAACGGCTATTTGACGCCGGGCCCAAAAAAAGTTGCGACTGAGCTCAACGTGAGCTCGGTGAAGAAAATGGCTCGGGCAATCTTCATGTTAGAAGTTCTCCTTCGTAACATTGATACGGGCGCGGTCAATACCAAGCGCGAGCTTTATTACATTAGCAAAGGTGAAATTAAACATAATTCTGATCTGAAGGCGTTGGATTTTGGAGATCAAGATGAGTCTGATGAAATCATTGATTTTATCTGCGAAATGCTTGAGTGCTATCGAGAAGAGCTCAATTGTTACGCCAATGATCGAGGCGGGCAAACCTATTCTCAGCAGCTCGTCGTGACGGAGACTCTGCCGGATGGAGATAAGGCCGTCGTTGATCTTTCCAAATTGGGGACTACTCCTTTTCAGCCTAAAAATAGGCCTCAGAACTTGAAGCTGTCCGCTCGGAAGAAAATTGATTTTTGCTTAGTCGTCGAATCCGAAGGTACTGCGAATACCTTAGTCGCTAACGGCTTTACCAAACGACACGCCTCCATCCTGCTCGGCGCGCAAGGAGTTCCTTCTAACGCTGTGCGGGGCTGGTGTAAGTTGATTCAAGACCAATTGAGCATTCCGCTTTATTTCTTCGGGGATCTCGACGCCTACACCATGCAAAATATTTTTAGAACTCTTAAGGCCGGCTCTGCTGCGAGCTTGATCCGGAACTCTGATTATAGCGCCCCGGATGTGCGGTTTCTGGGAGTGCTTCCTGAGGATATCAAGCGATACGACTTGAACGATTACCCAGTGAAGGAAAATGATGCGCAAGAGGTGAGGGCTCTTAAGAAAGCACAAGACGCTCTTAAGAACGACCCATTCTTCCAAGATAAAAAAAATAAAGGACTGGCTCAAATTCTCAGATGGCTCTTAGAGAATAAACGACGATGTGAGCAGCAAGCATTCTTCACGGTTGATCCACGAGACCCTACCATGCCCGAGAAAATCATCGTCGAGAAAATCAAACGTGGCAACTTCGTTTGATGAGTGAGCTGTCAGGGGTTCGTCATTAGTTAGGAGTGCGTGTCTATGGCTCAAACGTATGAAGTGAATTTTGATGGATTAGTCGGACCTACGCATCACTATGCGGGGCTTTCTTATGGGAACGTTGCATCCCTTTCTCATAAAAACCAGGTGGCTAATCCCAAAGAAGCAGCGTTGCAAGGTTTGAGGAAAATGAAATTTTTGGCTTCACTGGGGCTAAAGCAAGGGATCATTCCTCCTCAAGAGAGGCCCAATCTTTCGGCATTGCGACTTTTGGGATTTGACGGAACTCCAGAGCAGATCCTTAAAAAGGCAATGCAGGAAGCTCCTGAGATTTTATCTGCCGTTTGGTCTAGTTCGAGTATGTGGACAGCCAATGCTGCAACGGTTTCCCCTAGTTTTGACTCTCAAGACGGAAGAGTTCACTTTACCCCAGCCAATTTAAGCTGTAAATTTCACCGGTCCATCGAAGCGGATACAACGGGCAAGATTTTAAAAGCGATTTTTCGTGATCCGAGTACGTTTGCCCACCACTCTCCTCTTCCTAGCAGTGCTGCTTTTCAAGACGAAGGAGCAGCAAATCATTCTCGATTTTGTAAAAATTATGGAGAGCCAGGGCTTCAGTTTTTTGTTTACGGTAGGACCGCATTTCAAAAGTCAAAAGTAGAACCCAAGAATTTTCCGGCCCGGCAAACCAGGGAAGCCTCCGTAGCTCTCGCTCGTTTGCATCGTCTTGATCCAAATCGTGTGGTTTATGCTCAGCAAAATCCTGATGCAATTGATGCCGGCGCGTTTCACAATGATGTCGTGGCTGTAGGAAATTCCAACGTTCTTTTTTTTCACGAAAATGCATTTCTGGATACTGAGGAAGTCATTGCTTCACTTAAGAAAAAATTTCATGAGATATCCTCAAGTGAGCTTAAAATAGTTCAAGTGGCTGAATCTGAAGTCAAGTTGAGCGATGCTGTAAAGTCTTATCTCTTTAACAGTCAGTTGATTCATCTCAATCAGACATCCCGTGAGATGGCTCTGATTGCTCCCCAGGAAAGCCAAGAAGTTGATGCGGTTCGTACCTACTTAGAAAAACTCATTCGGGATGAGAGTCAGCCGATTCGGGAAGTGCACTATTTTGACTTAAAGCAAAGTATGCAAAATGGCGGAGGGCCTGCTTGCCTGAGACTTCGAGTGGTTTTGACTGAAGAGGAGATCGCTAAAAGCAATCTAGGTGTTTATTTTAGCGATAGTCTTTACCATCAGTTGTGTGCCTGGGTAAATCGCCATTATCGAGACCGACTCACATCTCAAGACTTAGTTGATGTGTCTCTATTGAGAGAGGTTCAAATTGCCTTAGACGAGTTGACTCAAATCTTGAACCTAGGCTCGATCTATCCGTTTCAACTTGGAAGTTGAGTAGTGAAAAGGGGTAGCCAGGCTGATTACCTGCATCTTCTCACTACTCAATTCTCATTTTATCGATGTAAAATCGATCAAGATTGCTGAAAATCGCGATCCATTACCGTTTTGCGGCCGTCTCTTTTTGCGTTTTCGATCGCCTGATCGCAGAGTAATCTGACTCGATCGGAGATGACGTCGATGACTGCACTCGACGTATTCATCCCAGCGTGAGAGCGGATGTAGTTTTTGAGCTTGGATGCAACTACCAGTGTGTCTTTAGTTTCTTCAGTTGTGTTTTCCATACATTTTCCTTTAGTTGACGCCGATCAGTTCTACTTCAAAAATCAGGGTCGAGTTGGGCGGAATTGGACCAGCGCCACGCTCGCCGTAGGCAAGTTGTGGTGGGATGACGAGCTTTCGTTTCCCGCCGACCTTCATTGCCTGAATCCCGAGGCCCTGATCGCCACCGATCCCGCGATCCCAGCCAGAGATGACCTGTCCAGCTCCGAGCTTGAACTTGAACGGTACGTTCCGCTTGACAGACGAATCGAAGACCGTTCCATCTGTGAGCGTACCCGTGTAATGAACGGTGATTTCCTTGCCATTCTCAGCGACCGCCCCTGTTCCTGGTTGGGTATCTTCAGCTTTGAGTTGGCCAGCTGCTCCCGGGGGATTGACGATTTGTGTTGGATTGATTTCTGCCGAAGTCGTCTTTACTTCGGGGGATGAGTCCTTTTTGTTCATGACAAAAAACACCCCGCCTGCAATCAGCGCAACAACAACAACTCCAATGAGGGCTTTATTCATATTTTTATTCTCCTTAGGGAAATATTAATGCGGTTATGACTCGAAAGGCAATTGCTCAATCCACTTTTCTGTGATTCCCGTAAGATCGGCAATTTCAAAATGAGCGCCGGAGATTTTCTGTTGAAAATGATTCGTCGAAGTAATGGCCACGACCCAGAGTCCAGCGTCGATGGCAGAAGTAATTCCTGCGTGGGAGTCTTCGAAAACTAAGCAGGCTTTGGGCTCCGCTTTGAGTAGCTTCACGGCTTTTTGGTACCCGTCTGGATGAGGTTTGCTTCGAGGATAGTCTTCTGCTCCTAAAATAAATTGGAAATGGGATTCCACATTCAGCTTTTTGAGGGCCCAGAGAATTTCTTTCCGCCCCGATCCCGAGACGAGTGCGAGTGGAAAATGTTTTGATAGAGTTTGAATCGCAGTCACGCTGCCAGGAACTACCTTGAGGTCTTCCCGGAGTGCCTGGCGATATCGCTCCATGCACAGGTCCTTGGCGCCCTCGTAGGGGAGGGGGATGGGATATTTTTTAAAAAGAAACTGAAAAGCGGATTCCCAGGTTCTCCCTGTAACGAATGCCGCATCGCTCGGGTCGATTTCAATTTTCCACTCCGAAAAAACCTGCTGAACCACGAGGGCCGCAGTTAGTTCAGTATCGACGATCGTCCCGTCAAGATCAAAAATCACGTACTCAATCGTTGGTTTTTTTAGAATTATCACACTGTTTCCCGCTTTCTGCTGGCAGTTCAGGGAGCAACTTGTTATCACTCCACCCACTCTTATGAAAGCATTACCCTTTATTGTTGGTGCACTCTGCATTTTTGTTATCGCATACCGCTTTTATAGTGCCTTCTTGGCGGCAAAAGTTCTATCTCTGAATGACGAGAGAGTGACTCCTGCTCATCGCCTCAAAGATGGCCAAAATTTTGTTCCGACGAACCGCTGGGTTTTGTTCGGTCATCATTTTGCGGCGATCACCGGTGCTGGTCCTCTCATCGGCCCCGTTTTAGCGGCTCAATTCGGATTTTTACCTGGCTATTTGTGGCTTGTCATTGGCGTTGTCGTCGGGGGATCTGTTCATGACTTTGTGATCCTGACCGGAAGCGTAAGACATCAGGGTAAAAGTATTGCCCAAATGGCCCGTGATGTGATGGGTCCCTGGGCTGGTCGGATCACTGGGATTGCAATTCTCTTTATCGTGACGGTCGCTCTCGCGGGTCTTGGTTTGGCTGTTGTGAATGCCTTGGAGTCGAGCCCTTGGGCGACTTTTACCTTGGCAAGTACTATCCCCATCGCTCTCTTGATGGGCGTTTATACCGGCGTCGTTAGGCCCAAAGGGATTGTGGAGGCCACGATTTTTGGGATAGCCTGCCTATTGGCCGCCGTGATTTTTGGCCAGTCGATTTCTGAAAGTTGGCTGGGAGCCTATTTTAATCTGTCTCGACCAGCTTTGATTATTGCCATTGCCGTATACGGTTTTGTGGCGAGCGTGCTTCCTGTTTGGCTCTTGCTGTGTCCTAGGGATTATTTGTCGAGTTTTATGAAGCTGGGCACTATCGGAGGACTGACTCTTGCTGTGATTATTGTCAATCCCGTGCTTCACATGCCCATGGTGACTCGGTTCGTGGACGGGGGCGGCCCGATTGTACCTGGTAAGGTCTTTCCGTTTGTATTTATTACCATCGCTTGTGGCGCCATTTCTGGATTTCATTCTTTGATTGCTTCTGGAACGACACCTAAGATGATTGATCGGGAAACTGATTGCCGGATGATTGGCTACGGAGCCATGCTTTGTGAGGGTTGGGTAGGACTCACGTCTTTGATTGCAGCTTCGGCGCTTTTTCCAGAAGATTATTTCGCAATTAATGTGAGTCCGGAGAAATTGGCAGAGATAGGAATGACCGTCGTCAATCTCCCTGAGCTCTCAGCGCAGGTGGGCGAATCGGTGGCGGGTCGCTCGGGTGGTGCAGTTTCGCTGGCTGTTGGGATGGCTCAGGTTTTCTCAGGTCTCCCTGGTCTTAAGCACCTCATGGCCTACTGGTATCATTTCGCTATCTTGTTTGAGGCGTTGTTTATCTTAACCACGATTGATTCGGGTACTCGCGTGGCCCGATTCTTGGTTCAAGAATTTTTCGGAAAAGTGAAACCTGAGTGGGGCCGGCCAGACTGGCTTCCAGGTAATCTTCTTTCTACTACGTTGGTAGTGTTTGCTTGGGCTGGGTTTATTTGGACGGGAAATATCTCGACGCTTTGGCCGCTTTTCGGGGTAGCAAATCAACTCCTGGCTTCGATTGCTTTAGTGGTGGGAACGGTTTGGTTGATTCAAAGCGGAAAGGCCCGATATATCTGGGTCACCTTGATTCCACTTTCTTTTGTAGCTGTCACGACTTTAACTGCAGCTGTGGAGACGATTTTTCAGAATTTTCTACCTTTGGCTCAACAAGGTCATGCGACTATGGCCTACTTAAATTCTGGAATTATTTTCCTGATGATGGGTGGGTTGCTCGGTATGCTTTGGCTGGCTCTGGCACAAGTGGTGCAGCTCTTCAGGAAAAATGAAGGGGATGTACTTTATGCTAAAGGATATAGTGAATCGGAAATTAGTAACCACGGATCCATCAGCTAAGATTTGTGATGTCGCTCAGTTGATGGCCCGCTTTGATGTGGGTTGCGTTCTCGTAGTAGAAAATAAAAAAATCAAAGGTCTGATTACGGACCGAGATATCGTGGTTCGCTGTTTGGCGAAAAACGTATCATTGGACGAATGCCCGGTGAAGTCAGTGATGACTGAAGCACCCGTCACGGTTCGGGATACGGATGGAATCTTTGACTGTATTGAAACCATGAGAGGCGCTCAAGTCAGGCGAATCCCCGTGGTTGATCGCAGTGGAGAGGTTGTGGGTATTTTGTCGTTTGGGGATATACTTGCAGTTCTAAGTAAGGAATTGGCCGAACTGACCAAAGGTACGGTGCCTCAAGTGAGTAGCCCTGAATTTGAGCGAGAAGCTGCTTAATTAAGAGTTCGACTCTTATTTTTCGGTCTGATCCTTACCTTTAATTTGAAGAAGAATGTCTCTTAAAAGAGTCATCAAGTTTTTCTTTTCGTTCTCAGGAAGTGAGGAGAATTGAATTCCGACGTGACGGACAGCATTCCGCCTACCTAGGTTGAAATCATCTAAAATTCTCCGAATTGAGCCCTGAGTTTGGACTGGGTAAGGTTCATTCAGTCCTGGGTCGATCGTCAAAGAAATTTCTTCTTTGATCTTCAGATCAAACACTGCCTCATTTTCGGAGAAGATCATGATTCCCTCAGGGCTGATGTTTTCAACCTCGAACTCCATTTTTTGCCCTCGGATTGTAGTAATCACCTTGAGCGGATAGGTCTGGATTAGGTGGATCGATGGAATCCTGGGGAACTTGCGGGTATAAGCTACGGGTGGGGTTCCGTGTTGGTTCGTAAATTCGGTAAAAGCAGCGAGCTGACTCTCTTCGAGGTGGAATTGAAGCCCCATGGTGGAGGCTGCTGGCGTGTATTCTCGTATGATTTGTGCAGGCACCACGAAATTGAAGGGAGCTGGCTTAGAAATACTCACTGTAACGAATACTGATTTGCCGAAGTGTTGCATCGGCTCGAGGGGAGCCCAGGGGAGTCCTGAAACTCCAAAGGGAGATATTTTTTTATTTTCGAATTTAATCGAAAAAGCATCTAATTGAAATGAGAAATCGCCTAGAACAAACATAGTTTAAGAATAGCACAGTCCCTTGGGGAGGCTAAAGTCTTTTTAGAATTTCTAGTTTGGCCTCGTTCAAAATAAACACGCACCCTGGGCGAGCCTGGTTCAAGCCGTAAAGAGTTCCGCCTTGCTTCTTGAGTACGAGTTGGAGCGGGTGTTTAAGGCGCCCACTGAGAGTGATCGAGTAGTCGGGTTTTTCTTTGAGAATTTTTTGTAGGGCAGAGGCTTCTGGAGTGGATTCAATAATTTTTTTCCAAGAATGATGAATTAACGAGTCTAAAATGAGATCGACATCCTTTTTGACGGCGCGATGGGAGACGTCACCCCAGTGGTCACCGTCACGTTGGGCGTAGAGTAGGGTTTTCTTTCCTGCTTGAATGGTGAGCTCTTCAATATCGTCCGGAGATTCGGTGATCCAGGTCGGGGCACGTAGGTCTTGCCAGGATTGAATTTGGCGGAGCAGTGAGAAGAACGTGCCCGATGCAAGCCAGGTCGATTGGTCATCTCGAGAAATCGTCACTTGCGACCGATCCTGCGAGGGGTTTCCGATCTTCATTTCCTGTGAGCCAGTGGGGGTGCGCCATCGGAGTGCAAATTGAGGCGGAGCAAGTCCAAGTGATCCCAGCGGAGCGGATGGGCCTGGTTGGTGGATTTGAACCGAGCCTAGGCTGTCCAAGAGATGCAGAATGAGAGTCTCATTGGCCCGGTGATCCGAAAGAGTGGTTGAGGTTGAAATAGAGTCTAGCTCCCAGGTCCCCTGTTTCTTGTTGAGCCTGGCTAGCCAAGGAGAATTCGAACCCGAGTCATGACCTAGAATCGTGAACTCTTCGACTTGCTCGGGATTGAGCGAAAAAGGATGATCGTCGACGGGCGTACGACTCAAAAAACAGCCGAAAAACTGCAATGAAACAAGCACGCAACCGACCAGTCTAGATTTCGCCATTCCCAATCCTCCAAAATCTTCCAAATTGACATCCTAGAAACGGCTCGCTACGCTGGCAAGAGCTATGTTGAATCTAACCAATAATAGTCTGTGGGGTCTCGTTGTTGCGGGTGGGTTTGCGATGTACCCTCTAGTGATCTGCTCTCTCTTGGTTTGGGGTGTGATTTTTGAGCGCCTCTGGAGTTTTCACAGGCTGAGTCGCGGATTGAAATCCTTTCATCTCGAAGCCATGAACATCCTTCTGAGAAGTGATCTCGACGCCCTGAAGGGGATCTGTCACCAAAACTCTCAGTTGCCTACGGCAATCCTCCTTTTGACGGCTTTAGAGCGCCTCGGTGCCAAGGATCATCGCCTGCGTGCTTCTTGGAGAGATGCTCTCGAGCGACGCAGGCAAGTGCTGAATCAGGATCTGCGCCAAAATCTTTGGCTCTTGGGAACGATTGGGAGTGCTGCGCCATTTATTGGTCTCTTCGGTACCGTGATCGGGATTTTGCGTTCTTTTCAAGAAATGGCGCGCACGGGATCAGGTGGTTTTACCGTGGTAGCTGCTGGAATTTCGGAGTCTTTGGTTGCGACCGCTGCAGGTATTGTCGTCGCTGTCATCGCCGTAATGTCTTTTAACGCGTTTCAGACGCGTTGGAGTCGCTTGGTTTTAACCGTGCGTCTGCAAACGGAGGAGTTGGCAGAGCTTTTGGACTTGCTCACTCACCAGCACGGATCGGGCGATGGCGTTTAAATCCCATGGGACGCAGGACGATAGTGACTCTGAGGGGTCCATTGTTGCTGAAATTAATATTACGCCTCTGACCGACATCTTCCTGGTGCTCCTGATTGTTTTCATGGTCACGAGCTCTGTCATGTCTCAATCCGGCGTGGGAGTTGACTTGCCTCAGGCGAGTCGGGAGACCTCGCAATCTCAACCGGATGGAGTCGTAGTGACGTTAATGCCGGGTTCTAAAATTTTGGTGAATCAAAAAGAAATAGCCGCTGGAAATTGGGATCTCCTGGAAAAAATGATCCGAGATGCCTTCGCTCAATCCAAGTCCAAGCTGGTCATCTTGGAAGGCGATCGTCAGGCCTTTCTGGGGTCGGCCATTGAGGTTATGGATCATGCTCGAAAAGCGGGAGCCGAGAGATTTGCGATTGCTACTTCTCCAGAGAAAAAAGGCACTTAAACGGGTTTTTACTGAGTAGACACCTTAGGCCTTCCATGAGAGAAATAGAGCATGATGAATGCCACTACAAATCAAAATCACCTCAGCTGGTACCGTGGCTGGGTTCAGGGAAAAACACGGATCGTTCTGGCTTGGGTATTTGCCTTGCTCCTTGGCTTCTCAGCGCGAGAGTATCCGACATGGCCAGGAATTGCTCTCTGCTTTGTGGGGGCTGCAGTCCGTTTCTGGGCGAGCGGATACTTGAGAAAGGATTCGAGACCTGCCGTGGGTGGACCTTATGCATGGGTGAGAAACCCGCTTTATTTAGGTACCTACCTCATGGCTCTGGGTGTGGCTTGGGCGATTCAAAACTGGGTCCTGTTGGCCGTGATTAGTTTGATCTTTGCGGGGATTTACCATTTTATTATCCTCGATGAAGAGGCTAAGCTCAGAAAAATTTTCGGAGAGCCCTATGCTCTTTATTGCAAACAAGTTGCTAGATTTTTCCCTAAGGTCTGGCCTCCTTTTGTGCCGAGTCAGGCGGTCCTCCAGCAAATTAATCCTGAACTCGAACACCATCGATTTTCGTACGAGTTAGCCATGAAAAACAAAGCTCAAGAGGCTTTTCTTTCTTTTTTTGGTCTCATTGCTTTCGTGGTTGCCATTGCTTATTTTTGGAAACAGTTTTGAGCTGAAGATAGTTTTTACTGATTTTTTTATCCCTCAGTGCAGGGTCTTGCTGCTTAAGCTTGAGCATCGTGAACCTTTGGGCTATGGTTCGGAAAAGTAAATGGAGGAATCACCTTGAAAGAAATCGTAAATGAGGGGCTTCGTCTGCGCCCTAAATCCGCGGGAGCCAAGTTACGGCTCGAACCAGAACTACTCATCAAAATCCATAATAACATGGTCAAAGCCCGGGTCCTCGAAGAGAGATTGATTCGGATGTACAAGCAATCCGACGGTTACTTTTGGATTGGCGGGCCCGGCGAAGAGGCGTTTAATATCCCTCTCGGTCTTTTGGTGAAAAAGGGACAGGGTCTAGATTACGACTTTCTTCATCTTCATTATCGCTCTGCTGGCATTATGAGCACCTTGGGTATGGAGCCGATCGACGCCTTGAGGCAAATGAAGAACACAGCGACCGATCCTTTCTCGGGCGGACGAAATTTCTCTAACCATTTTTCGAAAAGGGCTTGGAATGTCGCTCCGGTCGCATCGACCATTGAGACCCAGTACCTCATCGCAATTGGTTCGGGCATTGCTCACAAGCGCCACGGTGGTAGCGGAATTACTATCGTGAATGGCGGTGACGCAGGCACGGCTGAAGGGGATTTTGCTTCTTGTTTAATTTGGTCATCCCGACCTGGAAATGAACTCCCGATGCTGATTATTGTTACTAATAATCAGTGGGGAATTTCAACTGCTGCGTCTACGCAGCATGGCGAGAAATCGATTACGGATCGCGCCAAAGCTTTTGGAATTAAAAACGCAATTGTGAACGGAAACGACGTTGAGGAGTCTTACTTGGCTCTTCAAGAGGCGATGAATTACATCCGAAAAGAGCGGAAGCCGTTTTTTATCGAGTCTCGCGTTTCCCGACTTTATGGCCACAGTTCGGCGACGGGCTGCAATCTCATCACCGAGGAAGAAGATAGCTTAGTCACTTTTGAGGCTAAGTTAGAGGCAGCTCAGATCCTGACTCGAAAAGAAATGGATCAGATTCGAGAAAACTATAACGCGGAGATGCTCGAGGTTTCACAAAAAGTCAAACAAGAGCCGCTTCCAGATGGCTCCACGATTTACGATCATGTCTATACGGGACAGAAGGGAAAGTACTGGTAATGGCCACTCTCGTTCAAGCCATTCGAATGGCTCTTCACTACGGTGAAACACATTTAGGCGTTAAGGATATTTTTGGTGAAGACGTGGGCCCACCGTTAGGTGGTGTTTTCACCGCGACCCAAGGATTAAAAACCAGCTGGAACTCGCCCTTGGATGAGCGGGGAATTATCGGTGCTGCAATCGGACTTGGACTGTCGGGAAGTCGATGCGTCGCTGAAATTCAGTTCTGCGATTATATCTATAATACAATCGACATGCTCAAGTTGGGCGGGATGCAGTGCTGGTCTTCGAACGGAGACTGGTCTTTGCCGATGACTGTAATGACTCCGGTTGGAAGTGGAATTCGAGGCTCGATTTATCACTCCCATTCGTTTGATGCCACGATGACTCATATCCCTGGTTGGAAAATTGTGATGCCGTCCAATCCATTGGATGCTTACGGGCTGATGATCGCGTGTCTAAAAGATCCGAATCCGACGATGTATCTTAAGCCTAAGGCTTTGATGCGCGTCCGAGGCCAAGAGCAAATCCCTGGAGAGCCTCCGTTGACTCCTGAGGGAGAGAAACAGCTTAAGGAAATGATCGACGCTCCGCTCGGGGACCGCTCTCAATGGAAGCCGAAATGGCCAGAAGGTCTCGTAGATTACACCGTAGAGCTCGGAGTCGGTAAGACCGTTCGTGAAGGAGATCAAATTACGGTCGTGAGCTATGGTAGAACCCTGCCGATCTGCGCTCAGGCTGCTGACCTCCTCCGCGAAGAGGGGATCTCCGCTGAGGTGATCGATCTCAGGACGCTCTGGCCTTATGATTGGAATTTAATCTCTGAATCTATCCGAAAGACCGGCCGAGTCCTCTTCGTGAACGAAGATACCGAAGTCACCAACTTCGGGGAGCACTTGATCCGCCGGACCGTTGAGGAGCTCTTCTATCATCTGGAGGCTCGACCTAGACTTCTTGCTGGTGCTTTTGTGCCTGGCGTTGGGTTGGCTGATCCGCTCGAGATGGCCAGCACCCCCCAACTCGCTTCAATTACTGAAGCCATCCGTGAAGTCTCTGCAGAGCGAGCATAACGCGTCTTGTCAATGGCAGTAGTCAAGGATGACTGTTGCCAAAATTGCCTGTGGCTCGTTACAATGAGTGCATGAGCAATGTGAGTCAGCGGTGGGGTTTGTGCGTTTGGGTGATTCTGATTGGGGTGGAGCCCACGTTTCTTTTTAATCAGATTGCGATCGCTGATACGACTCCTCCTGCAGTCCCTCAAGTCACCTCAGTTCTGACAAGCGGTGCAGGTACGAGTGCCGGGTCGGCCTTTGCAAATATAATCGGAAGTTGCTTTAATATTCCCATTCCGGCCCAGATGGCGAATGGCATGAATAGCGGAATGGGCATGGGCATGGGCATGGGAGGCTCTCCAGCTGCGGCCATGGGGCTCTCTTGTCCTACTGCTGCTCAATTTAGTATTAATAGCATCTGTCCTGGCTCTGACCAGGTTCCTCGTATCACTATGGACTGTTCCAGTATGTCTCCCATGGCTACGCAGCAGGCCACGGCGATGCTGAAAAACGCTTACTGCACGATTCAATGCGAGGAGAACAAAGCTCAGGCTATTCAACAAGAGCTCAAGTGTATCCAATCCATGGGGCAGTCGCTTACCGCCCAGGCTTCCTCGCTCACGGGCCTTTATCAAAGTGCTATCCAGTTAGCTCAAAAGCAGGTCATGGCCTATACTCAGGCCTTTCAAGACGATGCGACTAAGGCGACGCAAATCGGTCAAATTCTGAGCGGTGGGGACCAGGGAGGATCTCCGGGAGGCACTGGGGGCTTACTGGCTATGAAGGCCCAAACTCAACAAGCTCTGGCCGCAATGCCTCAGGAGATTCAGCAGATCCAAAACGATCAAAAAAATTATATCCAGAATCAAAACACGCTCAATAGTTTTATTCAGACTCGAACTGCAGGGTTGATGTCGAATTGTTTTAACAATCAGCCTATCGCCTCTTACCAGTGCGTGCCCAACGGCCCTCCGGTGACGGCAGCCGCTTACTTACAGTGTCGGTACGAGCAGTCTAAAGTCATCGGTAGTAATGGAATGGTGCAGGTGAATAATATTGTCCAAGGCCAGGCTCAGGCCGGCTCCCAGGCTCTGGCTGCGCTGATCGGTCAAATTCAGGCGAATATGCCGACGAGTAGCACCGCAGCAATTCCTACGGGTGCTAATGATCTTGCTAGCGGGAATACGAATAACTCGTTTTTGATTTCTACTCCAACCGATGTGACCACTTATTACGGGGCTCAACTTTCTAATTATTCGATCGGCAGTGTGAACGCCAGCACCTTTGTTTCAGGAGTGATGAACTATTGCTATAATATGGCAGTCAATACGGTGTCGTCTGAAAAAAGTAATGCAGGCTCTGCCATCGGGGTCCAGCTCAATAATCTTCAAACCTTACAAAATAACGTCAATGCCGAAATCACCCAGGAATATCAAAAGTTCAGTCAACTTTATTCGGATAACATGGGAGCTCTGTCGGGGCAAAGTCTACCCATGAACGCTGCCGCTTGTGTGTCGGGCCCTACTCAAAATCGCATTAATTGCCTACAAAATGTTCAAACCGAAATGCAGGGTCTTTTAGTTGGGACAGCGCCCGATTCGGCAATGACGCTTCAGATTCGCGGTAATAATCCTGCAACCTATAATACGATTCGCTGTAACGGGATCAATGGCTGCATCACGGCACTTCAAAATGGGCAGAGAAATATTAAGGCTGATCAGGCAACCCTGACCTCCACTAGCCAGAAATACGTATTACAGCAAAATCAGCAGATCGAGAACTTCACTAAGACGATGGCCTCGCAGATGAGTATTCAGAGCTCGATGATCAATCAACAAATCAACAGTTTGAACCAAGCTCTGACCTCTCTCGGTGGGCAGCCTTTGCAGGTCCGTCCGATTCAGGGCGAGCAGCTACAAAAGGATTCTACAGGACTGTACGTTGCTCCTCGGAATTCGCTGAATGCGATCGCTAGCTTCGTTCAGCCGCCGCTCCCAGATCTCAATAACTCCATGTTTTTAGCAGGCGCCGGCAGCGCAACCGCAAACGTCAATGCTAAGTATGCACAGGTCACGCAAGAGCTTATTCAGATTCAAACTCAGCTGCCTGCTTGTAATGCCCAGCGACAGCAGGCGATCCTGCAGGACATGATTGGAATCAGCCCGTCTGGGTGCTACCAGGATCAAATGATTTGCCAAAACGGCGGGCCCTCTGCTCGACTCCAGCAGGCGCTGAGTGAAGTTAAGCAAGCGGTGGGTCAAAATAGCTTTAACCTGCAGGGATCGATGGCATCGTTGAGCTCGGTAGCTCAGTCGGCTTGCGAAGATCCATTTCATGGAGCTGCTGCCGAGGGTGCTCAACGGATGCAGACTGCCGCTCGTGGATGCCGAGCCTTTCTCAGTTCGCTGATGAGTCAAAAAGGGATTTTACAGTCAGGTCAGAATCAGTCTAGCGGCCCAGGAAGCCAATCGATGGGTGGATGGTAATCGGCGCTCCAAAGCTTAGCGCCTTTTCTTGAGTTAAGTCTTGAGTTAACTCTTCATCCAGATCTTGATCCAGGCCTTGAGTTCGGCTACACCTCAATCTATGCGTCATCTAACTTTACCTTTCACAAAAATGCATGGGCTCGGCAACGACTTTATCGTGATAGACGACCTTTCGGGTACCCCAAAAATCATCTCGCCTGAGCTCGCTAAAAAGATGTGCGACCGTCGATTTGGCATTGGAGCTGATCAAATTCTTTGGCTCAAAAAACCCCTGGATACCCACCTCGATGCACGGATGGAGATCCTGAATGCGGATGGGTCTTCTGCCGAAATGTGTGGTAACGGGATTCGAGCGGTGGCGATCTATCTGAGGGATCACGTCCAGAATGCCGGCACAAGAAAAACAGACTATGCGATTGAGACGTTAGCTGGGGTGATTCGAGTTCTTTTTCGTGGAGACGATGTCGAAGTCGATATGGGGAGCCCTCGGTTAGGTAAGGGTTGCGAGCAAGGCGGCGAGCTGATCGAAATCGAAGGTCAAATGTTTCGGTTCTTCGAAGTGAGTATGGGTAATCCACACGCCGTGATTTTTATAGAGGACTTAGATGCGGTGCCTCTCGAAAAAATTGGACCTCTCATTGAGTGCCATCCTCGTTTTCCGGGTAAGACTAATGTCGAATTTGTGCAGGTGGTGGATGCTCATACGATTCGAGTTCGAGTCTGGGAGCGAGGTGCAGGGATTACGCTAGCGTGTGGGACCGGTGCTTGCGCTGCAGCTGTTGCGGCTTTACAAGTGGGACAAGTAAAAAATCCAGTCCTAGTTCAGCTTCCCGGGGGAACTCTTCGCATATCCTGGAGCGGTGCGACAGTGACTATGACCGGGCCTGCAACAGAAGTGTTCTCCGGAGTTTATCTATCTACGACTCGCTCTTAACCCTAGTACGGCTAATGGTCGATATTCGATAGGGGATTAATATAAAGTCGAAAAGACTTGTCTTTGTGTCTCCGAATGGCAAAAACTCCATTCTCTTTTTCATTCGCTAATTTTTCATAAAATACAGGATCAATTTCTGCGACTTCTTGCACGCTTTTACCGACGTATTTTCCAAAATCAATAATTACAAGATCTTCTTCGATTACACCCGTTACCGGACTTCCACTAGCACTCATTCGTTAATCCCCCCTTAGTTATAGTACAAATTTGTCCAGGGAGTTTCAATACCTGTCTCGACATTCCCTACTTAATACTCTGTGTTATTTATTTGAGGATTTGGATCCTGCAACAAGACCATTTTCTTGACCGCTATATTTTTCGACTATGATATGGTCTGGCACATATGATTACAAATCTGGATCGTGGATCGGTGAGGGATGTCATTGGCCCAGTACGTGCGGGGCACAACGAGGCGGTAGTATTAGAATTTTCTGATGCTTATTCCGTTTTTGATTGGGGTAAGATGCCGGATCTGCTTCATCGTAAAGGGGAGGCCTTAGCTGCGCTCAGTGCTGATTTTTTTGAAAAGTTAGAGAAGCCAGAGACTTGGAAAGAGTTTTCTCGGTCCCCAGGTGCACTTGCCTTCCGTAAGGCGAATCGATTTGGTGGAATATTAAATGAGATCGGAGAAGAGCTTCAGTCGTCCGGTCTTCGAACTCATCTTCTTGGTTCGTTGGAGTCTGCGGGAGCGGGTGGGGAGATCAGTCCTAAAAAAGTGGATGAGGTGCGAGGTACGTTTCGTCACCTGGCCACAATCCCTGTTTCGGTAGTGAGACCTCGGATGACCTCAGTCTTGGGTCGGACCCTGCCTGATTATTATCCTACTAGAACGTCCCCTCTACCTCGACTGGTTCCTCTTGCTGTCTATTTTCGGTTTGGTTGTACTGAGGGAAGTGGTCTCGTTGACCGAGTTGTCCACGATCCTAATTACTTATCCTCGCTGGGATTCAGTCACCTCAAGGCCGAGGTAGGGCAGAAGTGGGATTTCCCACTCGTTGAACTCTTCACTCAGCTCGAGTCGTCGGATCGTCCTGTTCTCTTGGCAGAGGCGCTTGCATTATCAGGAATATCGGCCGGACAACTGCAGGATCTTTTACTCAAAACGGCATGGATTTCGGCGCTTTTAAAACATCTCTGTGGTAAGCGTGGGTTTGAACTCACTGAAGGTAAACTGGAGTGGGCGCTTTCTGCCGAAGGAAAGTGCTTCTTAGTGGATGTCATTGGGCCCGACGAACTTTGTATTTTCAAGGGTGGAGTACAAATTTCAAAGGAATTTCTACGGAACTACTATCGGAAAACCCGATGGTTCCAAGCTGTCGAGGCTGCAAAAGTCCAAGCCAAGGCACTGGGAAGTACTGATTGGAAGAAGATGGTTCACGAAGCTCCGCCCTCGTTGCCTTCTCAGCATAAAGAATTAGCGATTCAGTGTTATTTGTCTTTGGCTAATGAATTGACCGGTCGAAATTGGTTTCCTGATGCTTGGCCGCTCGAGCAAGTAGTGACCCGAATTCGCGAAGCTTCCTGAAGGGAGGGGTTTTGTTCGCCAGAATTGAAATTGCAGTCCGTCCTGACTTAATCGACTCTACTGCTCAAGGTTTACTTAGAAGTATTGAGCTCATTTATCCGCAGTTGAGGAGTCAAATTAGGTGGGCCAGGTATTTGGATATTTACTGGCTAGACCTTCCCGTGAGTCGCGAAGAGCTCATTCCCGCGCTTTCGGAGATTTGCTGGGATCGGGTTCTTCAATGGGTTTTTACTGGTAATCTGATGCCCGCTGCCGCAGGGAAGACGGGAGGTCTTCAGGATTTGATGGAGGTCGCTCCTTATCGCCCCGGGCGATTCTACGGCATTGAGCGACGATTTCGCTCCGGCGTGACGGACTGTAAATCTAAAAGTTTAATCGAGGCCCTGGAGATTGTTCTGGGCAAAAAGCTGACCCAGGCTCGAGCTTCGAGTGGAGGGCTCCTAGTCATGGAGGGTCCCAGTCTCGACGAGGATGCCCTGGCAAGAATTGCTCGAGATATTCTTTGCAATGAGACCCTCGAAACTTGGACGTTAGTTCCAGAAGATGGACTTAAGAAGAACGAACGGTTTCATCAGGAGCGCATTAAGTACGATTTACCTAAAGTGCAAACCCGCGGCTCTCAGGCTGTCGAGACTTTTGCCTTCGGTCAAATGAGCGAAGCTGAATTAGAAACTCTGAGTCAAAAGCGTCTTCTCGCTCTTAGCTTGAGAGAAATGAAGGCGATTCAGTCTTACTTCGAAGACCCCCAGGTGAAAGAAAAGCGCTCCGTGCTCGGTCTCGCGCAACCGACGGATGTCGAACTTGAAGTGATTGCGCAAACCTGGTCTGAGCACTGTAAACACAAGATTTTTAACGCTGAGGTTCGTCACGAAGGCCAGGTCATCGATGGTTTATTTAAGACCTTTATTGTCGGGACGACTGAACAGATTAAAAAGCCATGGCTCCTCTCTGTTTTTAAAGACAACGGTGGGATTTGCGTTTTCGATGATGAGGATGCCTTTTGTGTGAAGGTAGAGACTCATAACTCCTCCTCTGCTCTCGAGCCCTTCGGGGGCGGACTGACTGGGATGCTGGCAGTAAATCGAGATATTTTAGGATGCGGGCTGGGCGCAAAACCAATCTTTAATACAGATGTGTTTTGTGTTGCTCCGCCTGATTACCGAGAGTCCTTGCCAGATCGAATTACACACCCGAGAAGAATTCTTAGCGGAATCAGAAGGGGAGTAGAGAACGGTAGTAATCAGAGCGGAATTCCTACCGTAAATGGTGCGCTCGTTTTTGATGAACGCTATCTCGGAAAGCCTCTGGTTTATTGCGGCAGCGGTGGCCTTATGCCTCGGATCAGTGCGGGTGAGCCTTGCGAAGTGAAAAAAGTGACTCCCGGAGATCGCATTTGTATGGTGGGCGGACGCGTGGGCAAGGATGGAATTCACGGCGCTACCTTTTCATCGCTTGCCTTTAGCGATCAGTCTCCGACTTCGGCAGTTCAGCTTGGGGACGTCATGACTCAGAAACGAATGGCGGACTTTCTCTTAGAGGCACGTGACCTTGGGCTCTATCGAGCCATTACGGACAATGGTGCTGGTGGACTTTCCTCATCGGTTGGGGAAATGGCTCTGCTCTCGGGCGGAGCTCTTTTGGACGTGAGTTTGATTAAAACCAAATATCTCGGCATAAAACCTTTTGAGTTGGTGGTCAGTGAGTCGCAAGAGCGAATGACGGTAGCCGTGCCTCCGCTTCAGCTCTCTGGATTTTTGTCCCTCGCTGAGCGTCGAGGGGTAGAGGTCAGCGATCTTGGTGAGTTTAATGCAACTGGGAATTTCGAAATTTTTAATGGCCCGGTCCGAGTGGCCTGCTTGGGTCTCAAGTTCCTCCACGAAGGCGTTCCCCGAATGGAGTTAAACTCCCGGTGGACACCTCCGGCTCAAATCCCCAGTGTTTCGTTGCCAGAGGAGAATGGAAACCGTGTTCTTGAATCATTTAAAAAGTTCGGTAATCCTGTTCTTCTTGATCTCATGGCTCGACCTAATATCGCATCAAAGGAATGGTTGATCCGTCAGTATGATCACGAAGCTCAGGGAACTTCCGTGATTAAACCTTTGCACACGTCAGCCCCTGAGTCGGCGCGGGTTTGGAGTGGGCCTAATGATGCAGGTGTAATTAAGCCGAAGGTGACTTCGGATTTAGGAATTGCCGTGGGATGTGGAATACAGCCCAAACTTTCTGAGATCGACCCTTATTTAATGGCCCAGGCATCAGTCGATGAGGCAGTGAGAAACGTTCTTTGTGTGGGGGCCGAGTACGGCGCCCCGGAGTCAGTTCTTGCTCTGCTCGATAATTTTTGCTGGTCTGATCCAATTCATGACTCTGAGAAAATGGGGGCCTTGGTAAGAGCTTGCCAGGGTCTTCAGGACGCTGCAGTGGCCCTATCGACCCCGCTCATTTCGGGCAAAGACAGCATGAAAAATAATTATCAGGGCAAGCGCAAGGGAGAGTTGGTTTCGATTTCGGCTCCGCCTACGCTCTTGATTACAGCAGTGGCCAGGGTTGCAGATGTGAAGCAAGCCCGTACTGCTGATTTTAAATCGGCTGGCGACATTATTTATCTTCTCGGGCATTCCGAATTTGGGACTCTTGGGTCAGAACTCAACTCGATGATCAGCCAGAGTCCTCAGTTCCAGCTCCTGACGGGAGAAGCTCGTGCAGGTAGACCTTCGTGGAGCTTGGCCCGCAAACTATATTCCTGGATGGGTGGATCTCAGGGTAAGCAACAATTCCGACTCAAATCCCTTCATGATGTCTCAGAGGGGGGGCTTCTGGTAGCCGTGGCAGAATGTTTGATTTCGCGGGGCTTGGGGGCCTCAGTTTGGCTGCCTTCTGGGCGAGATCCTTGGGAGGTTGCTTATGGAGAGGGGTTTCATGCCTTTGTGGGAAGTGTTGCCCCGGATGATGCTCCTGCTCTAGAGGCTGAGTGGGATGAGCTTGGAATACCGTTTCAAAGAGTTGGAAATGTAGAAACTCATGATCGGATGGAAATTTACCTTCGGGGTTCAGGTTCAACCACGACTCAGAGTGTTTATGGGAATTTGGTCTTCACAGCGACGATTCCTCAGCTTCGTTCCGCCTGGTCAAAGGAAGGGTACTGGGAATGAAACCTCAAAATCCAAGAGTAATCGTGATCACTGGAGATGGAATTCTAGGTGAACAAGAGACGGCTCAAGCGTTTCGTTTGGCTAAGTTTGATGTAGAAATTCGACACCTGAACGACCTCATTCAGGAAAAATTGGGAATGGATGAACTCTGCCGAAGGTACTCGGCGATCGCCTTCCCAGGCGGATTTTCTTTTGGCGACGATCTGGGCGCAGGCAAGATTCTAGCCCTGAAGCTGGTCTATCAACTCGGCTGGGATTTGCCAACCTATGCCTCTCGTGGCGGTTTAGTGATTGGAATAGCCAATGGGTTTCAGGCTCTCATTCGAATGGGGATCTTTGGAAAAGATATTTCAATTACCAATAATTCCATTGGGAAGTTTATGGCTCTCTGGACCAAGGTCACCCCTGTGGGGAATCGTTGTGTTTGGCTGAGGGGAATAGGGACCATTGATTTGCCCATCCGTCATGCTGAGGGGCGGATCGTGATCGGGGCTTCCAGGAGGGCGGAAACGCTTGCGAAGATGGAGCGCCTGGGGATGACCTGCTTGAAGTATGAGGGAAATCCAGTGGGAAGTGATGAAAATCTAGCTGGACTTTGCGATGCGACGGGCCGAATTTTGGGTCTCATGCCTCATCCCGAGGGCTATGTGCGCGGCACTGCTCATCCGGAGTGGACCGCTCACCGAGGTCGTGCAGGAGCCCCGGGGATGGGACTCACTTTATTTGAAAATGCGTTTCGTGAGGCCATGTAGGGACTGGGTGGTGCTTCCGTTACTCGCGAGTTTCAAAGACTGTCATGACCCCGAAATGGTCTGATAAAAATCGGGGGTTGTTTTTTGTTTCTTGAAGGGCATGATCGAAAATCAGTCCCGAAGAGCTGACCCGAATATCGGATTGATTACGATTAATTAAAATATAATCAGAATAGAGACTTGGGTCTTTTTTAAAGTGCCCGTGGCTCACATAGCTATTGAGATCTCGGTCATAGGTATAAGCCTTTTCCCTCTCAGGGTGACCTTCGTGAAAGGTATCGACATAGGGCTCATTGCTCAGCGAGTGAAAACTCGTGAGCTGGGCATAGAATGGTACTGGGTGTTCGTGGGAATAATCTCCAGTTTTTTCATTCCATTGAAAGGGGTGGAAATTTAAATCACCAGCAATCACCTGGACGGGGTTGTTGCGGGTTTCTCTGGTAAACTGCAGGAGTTCTTGTCCCTGCTCTTCCAGGCTCAGCATTTGTTTCGCATTCCACTCATGCTTTTTAGAGTCAAAAGATACCGCTCCCAGGTGAACGTTATAGAAATCGATCCAACCTAGGTTGGGCAGATTCACCTCAAAGTAGATCACTCCTTTTGCAGCAAAGTATTCGTCCATTCGGGTATAGCAAGAGAAGGGATGAGTGATCGCAGGTTCTCGAATCTCGAACCTTGAAAAGACAATGAGCCCGTTTCCTAAGGCGCCCTGGCCACAACCGCTCCCTCTCCTGCGATTCCCGTTGGATCGGGCTGAGAAGGGATAACCTTTTTTTGCCATCTGCGTGATTAGGAAGTTCTGATCATTCAGGGTCCAGACTTCCTGGAGTGCAATAATATCTGCATCCGAGGATGCCAACAGGGGAGGCATTTGGTGTTTTCTTGATTGGCTATCTTGGGAGATGCCCAAAATCGAAGGAAGGAGCCAAGAATTAAAAGTGAGCACTTTAAATGACCCGGCCCAGGCGAAGTTCTGATGAGATGAAAAAAATAGAAAAAAATAAACAATCAAAGAACGAACTCGACTCATAGGTATCCCCCGATAACTAAACCTGAGGTAGAGTAAAGCACATACCTCGCGGTATGTGCAAAACATGGCAGCTCTTCCTTGTTTTTTCAAGTGATTATTATGAGAATACGAGATCCATTTTGAGCTGCATTCTTAACAGAACTTGATTTTCCAATCCTCAATCCGGTACAACCTTTTCCTATGGCCTCACTCGAGTATCCAACAGGTCGTCGATTCGACCTCCGCTTTCTTGCTTCGATCACGGGTCTTAGACCGCAGACTTGGCTCTGTGTGGGCTCTGGGTACTCTCGAGAGGACTTCAAGGCGTTGATTTTATCTCAAGGCAAAGGCTTCGTTGCGGATGCCGTAACGACACCCCAAGAGCTTTGCCTGAAGGTCCTTGATCTTCCCAAGGATCGCGTTTTAAATGCTTCTGCTCGAGAAGAGTTGCTTCGAATGCTCCTGGCCGAAAAAAGAATCATGGCAACCCTTGGGGAGATGAAGAAAATCCGTCGGCAGAGAAACTTTGTCAAAACCCTGGATGCAGCCATCCAGGGCGGGCGCCTTGCTTTTGCTCATTCTCAAGAAGAGGAAGTCTATCTCGAGCGCCTCAGTCAGACTCTAGGAGAGCAACCACTTCGCCGAGAACTTCAAGCTTTCTCGAGTGCTTATGAGGCTTGGATGGAGGCCTCGGAATGGTGGGATTTACCGCTCCTTCTTAAGCGAGCTACCAAACGATTGCGAGAAGAAGGGTGGCCCACCAGCGTGAGGCGACCTGGTGAAATTTTGATTGCTTCGGCCCAAACCCCAGAAAGTCTGGAGAGGGAGTTTTGGGACGTCCTCAGGACTCAAGTTGAGGTCAATCCGCTTGACTTAGGGCCGATCGAGGGCACTGAGGCCGGATCTTCAGATCCGCATTTTTCCTGGCAACGCTGGCACACTCTGGATGATGCGGCAGAGTATTTTGCCGATCAGATTTTGAGTGAAGGGAGTGTTAGGACTTCTAATTTTGATCATCACGCCATTTTAATCCCCGATATCCCTGGGGTCCGGCGATCCTTGCGACGGGCTTTAGAGATGCGGGGTATCCCCCTTGCGGAGACTCGCGATCCGACTCAAGTCAAAGCGGATGAGACCCTTAAAATGGGACTACTTCCTTTGCAAGTGGTGGGTCGAAATTTCGAGAGAGCTAAAGTGATTTCATGGCTGAGAGAATGGGGGACTGACGCACTCGACCAACTTCCAGCCTGGATCGGAGAGATTCATTCGCGGGGGATTCGAGCAGGGATGAGAGCGTATCAGGGCGGAGTTTTGGAGGGTCTCTATCCCAGGCTTGAATCCCTACAGCAAACATTGGGCGGACGAAAAACATGTAGAGAGCTCAGCGAAGAGCACCTCAAGATTTTGAGAACCCAGCGGGACGGGATCCCTCGTCTGGCTCAGTCGATTCCTTTCTTTGAATCGATTTGGAAGTCTCTATTAGATGATCAAGAGCGCATTGGCCAAGAAAACCGAAAGGCCCCCTTGCTTTATTGGATGGAGCGCTTGCAGAGTCAATTGGGGGAGGCCTCCCCACCTGTTGAGCCCTTGAAGCCGCGTGAAGGAGTGAGGCTTTACCGCCTTCAGCAAGCCCCGGTGATTGCTGCCCAACATGTTTGGCTCTTTGGGGTCCCGCCTCGTTGGTTGGGGGGTGAGGGGATCGGCGATCTCTGGTTTTCCGAGCGAGATCGTGAAATTCTATCCAGCGAATTTGCACTGCGCTCGCGGATTCAGGTGAGAGAAGAGCGACTTCGAGTTCTGCAGGGTTGGTTGAAAAGTGCTCAAAAATTGACCGTTTTGGAGGCAGAGTTTGACTCGGGTGGGAGAGAGCGCGAATCGTTGCTGCCTGGTATCAAAGAGTTGGGGCAATATCTCCAGATGGAACTTCCTGGTGCCCCTGAGCTTCGAGGGGCTCATCCCAGAACGCTCCAAAGTTACTCAGCGGTTCGATCGACTCAACCCACTCAAATCCAATTGGTACCTCTGAGTCCTTCCGTGACGGGCCAGCCTATTGAATTGAGTGCGACTCTGGTCGATCGATACAGCAGGTGCGGATTTCAGGCTTTGGCTTTTCACCGCTGGAAGCTTAAGGATGTTCGCGAGCCGGGGACAGAGCTTTGGCCCGATGTTCGCGGGACTTTGCTTCATGATGCAGTAAGAATCCTGATGCTGTCGCGCAGCTCCTCTGGGCATTTTGCCGTGCTACCGGCGGAGGCTCTGGAGCAAGCCTGGCGTCGTCAGCGTCCCCTGGGTTTGATCCGAACTCAGCGTGTCGAGAATTACGTTCGCGCGCGTATGGTGAAGGTTTTGGAGGTGTTTTGCGAAAAAGAGCGTGAGTATTTTATCAAGTCTCAAACGCGAGCGATTAGTCTAGATGATCTCACGCTTCGGTTGAGGTACCCTAACTTCTCGTTGAGGGGAAAACCAGATCGAATCGATCAAAATGAACAGGGTTTGTTGATTATTGATTATAAAAGCGCAGGGACAGTTCCTCATGGTCAAGAGATTTTAGAAAATGGCTATCGCCTTCAGTTGCCATTCTATGCAGTGGCTGCGGCTCATCAGTTGCAGCAAGAAGTCTTGGGAGTGCAATTTGTTGAGCTGGATCCCAAGGGGGGGAGAAAAAGTGGCATCCTCTTTCAAGAGTTCAACGGCAAGGAGCCAGGCAAACTCACCCAGCTTCGATCTAACTCGAAGAGTCTATTCTCCGGTTCTCGAGAGGATATTTGGCATAATCTCGAGCAGGAGTTAGTTCGAACTGCTGAGGCTTATGTGGCCGGACGCTTCGAGGCCCGACCGCGATTGACACCAGCCTCTAAGGAGTGCGGTTCTTGTCGAGTTGGAGACCTCTGCGGCGTGAAAAGAAGGACGGAATAAGGTTTATGTCGGAATGGCAAAAAGGCGATGCCCCTGCTCCCTCTCCTGAACAGCAAAGAGTCATCGATACGTGGGGTCAGGGCCTGGCCGTGATCGCTGGAGCTGGGTCTGGGAAAACGACGACCCTAGTCTCCAAGTGCCTTGAGCTTCTCGAGCGAGAACCTCAGGCTCGATTTGCTGCAGTCTCCTTCACGGAGCGTTCGGCCAGCGACCTGAGAGCTAAACTGGCCGAAAAATTCACCCAGCGAGGAGATCCGGGAGCTATTCATCATCATTGGATTATGACCATTCATGGACTCTGCGGTGCGATCATCCAAGAGTACCCGAGAGAGGCAGGGCTGGATGGTGAAGAGAAAGTTCTCAATGAGCCCGAGTCCCAACTGCTGTGGGAAACTGCGCTAGATAGCTTGTGGCTCGACGATGTGCCAGACGAAGTCGCTCGAGCGCTCAACTCTCTCCTGGATCGTGAATCGCAGAGGGGTCTAGGAGATTTACTCAAGCGTCTCCGGGAGTTGACGGCCTTCGGCGTTTTTGACTCCTTGATGGCAAAGCTCGATTCTAGCTCTCTGGCCTTAGTCACGGTGGGTAAGTTTGTTTTAGAGAAATACTCTCGATTGAAAAGACGGAGAGGCGCACTGGATTTTAATGACCTCGAGATCTGTGCAGATCGAGCACTTGAATCCCCTCAGGTTCGAGACCAGTTTCAGCGGCGGTTCCAATTAGTTCTGGTAGATGAATTTCAAGACACTAATCCGCTTCAAGCTCGATTGATCTGGAAGTTTGTCCGGCCGGACGGAGCGAATCTCTGCGTGGTGGGTGATCCGAAGCAATCGATTTATCGATTTCGGGACGCCGATGTGACGGTCTTTGAGGAGTTCTGTGCTCGTCTCCCCGTGCAGGAGTCTCTCACTTGGAATTTTAGAAGTCGTCCCGGAATTATTCATTTTTGTAATGAGATCTGTGAGCCGGCGTTTTATGCCTCGAAGATGAAATTCGAAGCTCTGGTTCCTCAACGCGAGCCACATCCGGATCGGGAGCCCGTGCTTAAGGTGCGGGTTCGAAATCCATCTGAACTAGCGCAGTGGATACTGAGTGAAAATCAGAAGGGCGTTTCACTCGATGAGATGGCACTTTTGGTGAGGAGAATTCGAGGCAATGAAGTTTGGTTTAAGGCCCTTTCGGCGAGTGGCATCCCCCTTGCCTTTGGAAGTGGTGGGCTCTTTTGGGATGAGCCTCGGGTCCGGGAGTTGGTTGCATTTTTGAGGTGGTGGGATCATCCGTTCAATAGTCTTTCAGGCGGAGTGTTCTTGCGAGCT
The DNA here is from genome assembly GCA_947447665.1 of Bacteriovoracaceae bacterium. Lineage (GTDB taxonomy): Bacteria > Bdellovibrionota > UBA1018 > UBA1018 > UBA1018 > CAINWE01. Next base: position 28,230 of record CANFJX010000002.1, read on the forward strand.
CCTTGGATGGAGATTTCGGACACGATGCTCGATGAGTGGATCAGGCAAGATACGACTTTCATTACACCCTTTTTTAATTCTCTCCATCCGGTTGCTGAGCGGCTCAGGAGATTTAGGGGGTCACCCGTTCGACCCGGAGAGCTCCTCATGGCTCTTTTGGTAGATTCAAAGAGGGAAGAAGAACTCTGGGCGCCTCTTCTGGGGCTCTGGCACCGGGTTGAGGACTACTCATCCCAGGGGCTTGAGTTTCATGAGGTCGTCCAAGAACTCAGCCGCGCCGTCGACGAGAAGAGACGAGATCGAGAAGTTCCAGCGCCTCGTCAACTAGGGCAGCTTTCTGTTTTAACTTTTCATGGCGCAAAGGGACTTGAATTTCCTCATGTCATCCTGATTGATTTTCCGTTTAAGTCTCGGTCTTCGGATGCCCCTCTTTTATTTTGGGATCGAAATGAGGGAGCCTTTCTCGGAGGACGTGACGCGGATGGACAGCGGGATCGAAAAAACACGGCTGAAGCCCAATGGCGAAACCTGGAAAAAGAAAAAAACCTTGCTGAGAGTAAGCGAATCTTTTACGTCGCACTCACTCGAGCGCGAGAGCGCCTGATCTTGGCCTGCCAAGAAGAAGAAGAGGAAATTGAGCCTGATCGAGCGACTCTTTTTTTAGAGGATCACTGGCGCAATTGGGTGGAGTATTCAGGGGTGGATACGCTCGAAGTACTGCCGCCGGAGGCGCCTTCTGAAGGAAATACCCAGAACAAAATCCACTTACTCTCTCCTTCTCTCAAAGCTCCTATTCTGCCCATCTACCGGAGAGAAGTTTTTAAAAAACGAGCGCGTCATAGTGTGACGGAGTGGAGTCTGCTCGCCCAGTGTCCGAGAGCTTATGAGTGGACTTTTATCCGGCCGAGGCAGCCAGCCGAAAAGCAGGAAGAAATGCGCCAGGATTTGGGTACTCGAGTGCATCAATGCCTACAATACGAGCAGTATTCGGAGCTGAGGGAAATTGAAAAAGAAGTAGGCACTGATAAGCTTAATGCAGAAGTCTTAGTTCGGTGGGCTCAAAAGTCTCAAGCAATGGCTCCTGAGAACTCCATGCAGGGGAGGGAGGTTTGGAAGGAGCTGTCGTTTGAAGTACCCATTCAGCAAGAAATCCTCGTGGGGTCTCTCGATCGACTCGTGCTTGAGATGAGGGATGGAGTCCGGAATTATTCTATTTTAGATTTTAAGGTCGGCCAGAAACCGAAGTCCCCGAGAATTATGATTCAGTCGTATTCGACTCAGGTGCAACTCTACGCTCTAGCGATTCAGATTTTGGATTCGGAGTCGCTCCAGGACGGTGCGAGCCCTTCTCGGATCCAAGCCTCGGTCGTTTATATTTCACCTCAGGAAGTTCAGGTAGTTTCTATTCCCGTACATCTGGGTGGCTTGGATGCCCTGGCTACCCGCTTTGTGAATCTCTCGGCTGACCTGATCGGAGGAAGCGACGGAGCAGCTCGTCCGGGCGGGCATTGTCAGGTTTGCCCTCATCAGAAGAGTTGCCCGGAGGCAGTCGGAGTCGCAACCGTAACGGACTGAGCGGCTGAATAAAATTAATATTGGATTGCTGAATCATCTTTCCCTGGACTGCCCTTGCAAACTTTTTTCAAACGGGCGATATGTCATGGACGAGGGGATAGAGATGACCCAATTAGACTTTTCCAAATCAAATCATACGATCGTCATGAGTGATATTCACTTGGCTGATGAGGAGGAGCCGAGCCCCCGTCACCCTTTGTGGAAAAGGTTTAAGATGCGGGAGCATTTCATCGACGACGATTTCGCATCCTTTCTTGTGTTTATTCAAAAGCAGGCTGACTCTCTAGTTGAATTGGTTCTGAACGGGGATATTTTTGATTTTGATTCGGTAATGACACTGCCCCACAAGTCGGACTCTGAAATGAATATCAACTGGGTTGAGCGATTACGTGGATTATCTGCTGAGGAGTCCAAGTCACGGTTTAAGTTCAAAGTCATTTTAGATGCTCATCCGATTTGGATTCAGGCGATTCGTGATTTTGTTTTAGCTGGAAATCGAGTGGTCTTCGTCATCGGTAATCACGACCTAGAGCTCCATTGGCCGGGAGTACGCCAGGATTTGATCCAGCGTTTGGGGCTGGCACCCGAGCTGCATGGTAGGGTGCGCTTTTGTGAGTGGTTTTACATTAGTAATCGAGATACGCTGATTGAGCACGGCAATCAGTACGACGCCTATTGTCTTTGTTCTAATCCCGTTCATCCACTCATCAAGATGGGGTCTCAGCCTCAAGTTCGAATGCCGTTTGGAAATTTGGCTGGTAAATTAATGACGAATGGAATGGGTTTTATTAATCCCCATGCCACAGAGAGCTTCATTAAAAGCTCCGTATGGGAATATGTTGTTTTTTACTTTAGATACGTGATCAAAACCCATCCCTTTTTATTGTGGACTTGGTTTTGGAGTGCGCTTCTTACTTTGGTCTATTCTTTGATCGAGGGATTTTTGCCAGCCATGAAAGACCCACTGACCATTGATAGTCGGCTGCAGGATATCGCTGAGCGATCGAATGCAACGATACCCATGGTGCTTGCTCTTAAGGAAGTGCATGTTCACCCTGCGATCTTCAATCCGATTAAGATTCTTAGGGAGCTTTGGCTGGATCGAGCCATTTTACTCGGGATGATCTTTTTTGTTAGCTTTCAGTTTTTTTCGCTCTTGAATGTTTTTTCCCGTGCTTCGAGTTTTTGGCTCGTATTGCCTATGATTTTCCTGATTCCGGCATTTATCCTGTACGCAAAGAACGTTGAGTCCGAGGTGGAGGATACTCAGAGGGCGGCCTTCAAGATGGCTCCCTTGAGCGCGCAAATTGCTCGAGTGAAACGAATTGTCCAAGGACACACGCACCACGAGGAGCACCGGCTGAACGGAGGCGTCGAGGTTTTGAATACAGGCACTTGGTCCGCGGCCTATCATGATGTGGAATGCACCCAGCCTTACGGAAGAAAGTGCTTTGCATGGATTCGGCAGGTGAGAAAAGGCGAACGGGTAGCCAATCTTTATGAGTGGGCCAACGGAAAGGCGATTTTAGTTCTACCGGATGGGCATCAGCAGAGTGGATTGGACTTTAAGATCCCGGGCGGCCCGTCCTCAGAGCTCGCAGACACTCCTGCTGAACCTGCTCCAGCGGATGAAGTGCTTCTTCATAGCAGTTGACGATATCAAGAGGTGCAACTGCATGCTCTTTCGAGAGCCGGATTTCCACTCGAGTGGCGCCTGGGGTCGTGGAGACGACCTCCAAAATGAACTGATGACTCCATCCGTTGGATTTGAGGAGTTCTTCGATTTGAATCAGAAATTCGGGTTTAGAATTGTTCATTTCGCTAGCATACGCCGTTCATTAAGGGTTTGGAATCATAGATCGAATGTAGGGCTCCAGACTTTCGGCTACAGTGCCATCTGCATTGCTAGCTAGATTACGTCCAGGAGATTGAGGTGAGTAGAGTTTTAAATACCAAAAGTAATTTCTGAGAATCGATGAAACGTATTCTCTCGTTTCCCTGGCTGGAAGCAGGTCGATAAAAAGCAGGTGTTGATCAATCGGGTATCGTGCCTTCCACTGTCGAATGCGGCCCGGTCCGGCGTTATACGAAGCGAGAGCTAGCTCTACGGCACCTTTCTCATTCGCGACCAGGTGGTTAATATACTTACTCCCAATTCTGATATTGGTTTCAGGGTCGATCAATTTTTCCTGAGTCACGTGTTTTTCAAAGTTTCTGGCCGTCGGGAGTTGTAGCTGCATGAGGCCCATGGCTCGAGCAGAGCTGCGGGCGTTAGGGTCAAAAGCACTTTCCTGACGGATGATCGATAGGGTGAAAAAACGATCAAGAGGCGCTGGTTGGGCGGGTGCGAGCTCAAGGTATTGTCGTGGGTAGAGAATCTCAAGGGTGGAGCGGGAGATGAGGGCTGGGTTCTCGCGAAATGCTGACGCCATGAATCGAAAACCTTCAGAAAGAACCCCTGCGCGTTTGAGTAGAATCGCCCAATAGAGCCGGAACTGCGGGGCCTCCTGAAGTGCAATCTCCTGATAGGTGGAGAGTAGGAATCTTGCTGAGCGCGTTTCCTTCTTCATGAGGAGGTATTCGATGGCTGCGGTGCTCATACTGAGGTTTGGATTGGATTGTGATCGAAAGATGACTTCGGGATCGCCTGCATCTTGCCACTGGAGATCGCTTCCGAATTTGCTCGCATGAACGAGGAGGCTGTGCAAACTCAGGGGGTACTCTCGAGTGACCCAGCTCCGAAGGTGGGCTTTGAGCACTTCGTTCTTGTTTTTGTCAGCGCAGTAATAGCGCCAGTAACCAATTCTCATTCGATAATCTGAAGAGTGCGGTAGGTCAGGAATTTGGGAGAGAATATTTTCTGCTTCATCGAAGCGCCCTTCCCAAATTTTAAACAGTCCCAGCCGATAACCCGCTGCGACGGAGCCGTTGTCCTTCCCGCAATTTAAGGCCATTTGGTAGAGGGCCTCTGCTCGGGCTCGAATCTCCTGTTTTGGGAATGCTGACTCAAGCTTTAGACCAATGCCAAAAAGTAGAAAAGTGGACAAGCACTGCGGATGTTTGAGGATTGAATCAGAAGCCCGAAGCGCAGCGGGTGCTGAGCCCAGACTGCTGAGGATGGGCTGAATTTCCGACTCGGTTCGTCCAGCCAGTAGCTCCCAGTGGTTGGATTTCCAAGCTTGCAGGGCCTCAGCGCGGCTTAGTCGCGACTCAACCCGGTTGGAGGAGGGTGTCGCCGGGAGGCCGAGCGTCTTAGCCTTACTCTTGCTTTCCTTGAGATAGAAGGGGCAAAAAGGAGAGGAGGCGGCAATGGGTGCGGTGCGGCAAAGCTCGATCCAAGCTCTCTGTTGCTCGGGGGGCATTTGATTGCTTTGATAGGTAGACCAATATTGAAATTGTTGCTCGATTTCAGCTCGCTCACGATCTGCTTTTCCAAGGGTAATTCCGTAGACGCTCTCATCCCGGTAAACTCTAGAGAAAGTGAGTTGTGGCTTTGATTCCATAGCGGGGGTCGCCCAGAGGAGTACCCCAGGCAGAAGAATCAAGCCCCAATTCTGAGTTTTAAAAGCCACCCACACCCCCGTTCATCCTCTCTTCGGTCAGGTAGGCTGTATTCTTGACGAGAGATTTGGGTGCGTTATTCCAAAACGACGACGGACCGCCCAGCCGTGAGTGCCTGCGGATTAGCAAAGGTCGCAAAGGCCTCGTTAATTTGCTTGAGTGGAATCTTCTCCAATACGAGTTCAGAGAGTTGGAGTTTGCCTTTGAGATAGAGCTCGGCAAGCATCGGGAGATCGCGCAGCGGATTGATATCTCCGTAAAAGCTCCCTTGAATGGATTTGCCCATCCGGTGAAATCCACCGCCGGGGAGAGAAATGGACTTGCCCGAAGCGAAAGCACCGACAACGACCAAGCTTCCTCCCTTTTTCAGGGAGCTAAAGGCGGATTGGAAAGCCACAGGGCTACCGGTGGCATCGATCGCGTAGTCAACCCCGGAGCCTCCAGTTGCTGCTCGGATCGTTTCCTCTGCAGGAGTGTCTTGAATGAGGATCGTATCGGTGGCTCCGAATTGCTTGGCGAACTCAAGATTTTGAGCCTTGAGATCACAAGCGAAGATCCGCTCGGCGCCACTGATCCTCGCCGCTTGAATGGCTGAAATTCCAACCCCGCCGATTCCAAAAACAGCCACATGGGAGCCAGGCTCGACTTTGGCGGTGCGCACAACAGCGCCAAATCCTGTTCCTACGCCGCAACCTAAAAGACTTGCTTCGGCAAAGGGCATTTGATTTGGAATTTTAATGCAGGACATCTCCGGCACTACTGCGTGAGATGCAAATGTAGAGAGAAGGGAGTAGTGATAAACCTTCTCATCCGAGTGATCTGGGCGCTGAAGGCGAGTGGTCCCATCCAGAAGGGTACCTGCGAACATAGGGCCAAAAGCCATTTCGCAGAGAGTAAATTTTCCCCGTGTACAAAACGTACAAGTTCCACAATAGGGTAACCAAGAGAGAACGACTCGATCGCCCGGGCGAACCAATCTCACGTCTCTCCCTACTTCTTGGACGATGCCTGAGGCTTCATGTCCTAAAACGCATGGGCAAGGGGTAGTGGAGTCGTGAAGGGCATTGAGATCACTATGGCAAACTCCAGTGGCCTTGATTTCTACCAAAACTTCCTTCGGACCTGGGCTCGCCAGCTCGATCTTTTCGATTTTAAGCGGTTGTCCGACTTTGGTCATCAGTGCTGCTTCAATTCTCATTTTCATCTCCCTTAAAGTTTGACCCAGATCGACTTAGTTTTTGTGTATGAGTTCAGCGAGTCACGGGACATTTCCTTGCCCCAACCGCTTTGGCGAAATCCGCCAAATGGGCTCGCAAAATCATAGCATCCGTAACGATTGATGAAGACCATTCCAGCGTCGAGCTGAGAGGCTACTCGATGGGCACGGCTAATGTCGCTGCTCCATAGTCCCGCAGCGAGACCATAGATCGTGCTGTTTGCCATTTCAACAACTTCTGCCTCGGATGTGAAAGGAGTGACTGCGAGGACGGGGCCGAAAATCTCGTCTTGTGCGATTTTCATTTGAGGATGAACGTCAGCAAAGACGGTAGGGCGGACAAAGAAACCTTTCGAATTCTTACCCGTCGTGTCCTGCGAGCCCCCAGCTATCAGTCGGGCTCCCTCTTTTTTTCCGATTTCAATATAACTCAATATCTTTTCAAATTGCTCACGAGTGCATTGAGGGCCTTGATCTGATGCGGGATCAAATGGATCGCCACAACGAACGGCCTCACACTTTCGAGATAAGAAGTCCAAAGTCTGCGTATAATGCTTTTGGTGGACAAAAAGGCGAGTGGGCTCTGAGCACTTTTCACCCTTGTGACAGAACATGGCATAGAAAGAGCGCTCAAGGGCGAACTCCAGGTCGGGTGTATCGTCAAATAATATATTGGCTGACTTGCCACCGAGTTCCAGAGTGACAGCTTTGAGATTGCTGTCACCGGATTGTCTCACGATTCGTTTACCTACGGAGGTGCTACCCGTGAAAGAGATCTTATCAATACCGGAATGGCTCGAGAGGAGATCTCCTGTTGCGGAGCCTCCCAGGACGACATTTAATACGCCTGGTGGGAGAATTTTTTCCTGAGTGAGAATTTCCATTAATCGCAAGAGGGTCGAGGATGTCTGCGGAGAGGGTTTGACGATGGCCGTGTTCCCCATGGACAGGCAGGCAGAAATTTTCCAACAAGCTAGCAAGAACGGAAAATTCCAAGGGACGACGAGGGCGCAAACCCCTAAGGGTTCACGCACGGTGTAATTGAGATACGCTGGACCGGTGGGGCAAGTCTCTCCATAGATCTTAGTAGCCCAGCCAGCGTAGTACTCAAATACGTCGGCAGCCTCTGGGATGTCGTCTTCAAAGGATTCCCGATAAAGCTTTCCGTTTTCGAAGGTCTCGAGTGTGGCTAGTTCAGCGTGATGAGCACGGATGGCTGCAGCGATGCGGTTGAGCGATTGAGCGCGCTCCTTAGGATGTAAACCTTTCCACTGAGCTGATTCAAAAGCTGCGCGAGCTGATTGGACAGCCGCATTGACAGTTTTAGAACCGGCGAGATGGAGTTGGGTAATTTTTTCTCCTGTGCTGGGATTGATTGCCGAGAATTCACCCGCGTTCTCGCTTGGGAAGGGCTCGATTCCGATCCAGCTTGTTTTCGGGGCTTGAATCCATTTTTGGGCCCATTCTAAACGGTGTTTTTCCATGGTCTGTTTATCCTGATGAGTTGGGGTTGAGTGGTAGGTTCGATTGGATTGAGTTCGCCTTTTCCGAGAGCTCTTCACAGCGCGCTCTCTGAGGCTCAATTCCACGTATGCAATGCTCATGAAATTTTTTGATGATCTGGGACAAAGATTGCACTGAGTCCAGAAGAGTGATGGCGATGAGTCCTTCAAAAACATTCAGATTGAGCTCTGAGTGTGCGAGTGCGAGCTGAATGGTTTGTTCACTTCCAAGGATTCTGCATCCACACTGAATCAAAGTTTCTGGGAGTACTGGGTTGATCTTGTGAGTAAAGAAAGCAGAGCCTTGTTGGACTTTGGGGAGTCTGAGTTCGCCAAAACCACCTTGAGGCCCGCTCGATAGTAATCTGAGGTCTCGTGCAAATTTCATGAGGACTTGGGTCAACAGCCCAAGGCTCGAGTGAATTTGAGCTAGATCGTCGCTGTTTTGGGCCGCATCGTAGAGGTTCTCTTTCCTGGAGAGCGGGAGATCTGTCTCGGCAATGAGTTCGCTGATGACTCGGTCGCGGTAGGCTGGGCTGGCTCCTTCTCCGGAGCCAATCACTGTGCCGCCTAGATTAATCTTCAGGAGCTGCAGGGATTTTTGGTCTAGGTCCTGATGCCTTCGTTGTAGTGCGGCTGCGTGAGCACTCCAAGATTTTCCGAGACTCACGGGGAGTGCATCTTGGAGACAGGTTCGGCTCAACGTGAGAATCGAGTCCCACTCACGAGCTTGTTGACCCAGCGTTTGGATCAAAGGAGCTAGAGAGCGATGAAGAGCTTTGAATTCTTTAAAGAGAGTGATTCGAAAAGCGGTGTGAGAGACGTCAGCCGTCGATTGAGAGCGGTTGATGACTGAGAGTGGAAGTTGAGTCGATTCGGATATGAATTCGGAAAGATTCATGTGGAGGGCAATCGATCCACCTCCTGCAAAAACGTCAACAGGAAAAATTTCTTCTAGGTGAGAAGGGGGGGAATGGATGAAATTTCGAATCACCTTTTCGATTGAATAATAATCGGAAGGAGGTATTTCGTTTTCTAGGAACTGGGCACGAAGGGATGCCAATTTGACCGATAGAAATGTAGTGATCAGGTTTGGATATTCCCCAAAGGATCGATTTGAAAAGCTGAGATACTTCACACTTTTTTCTGTTTCAGTCACTGCTTTCACAGATCATTTCCCCTTGAATTGGGTCTGTAACAGAAAATCAGCGCTATTAACAAATGAAAAGTTTAATTTTTGGGGAGCTATGTTAAAGCCTTTCATTGTGTGGTTTCGATAGGGGGGGAGTTAGATGTGATTGAACAAGAATCGCTGAATCAGGTAGGACCTCAAAAAGGTGCAGAGGTCTTGATCGATCAAGTTCGAGTGATTCTCTCCGGTCAGGAAATTCTTAAGGGTATTTCCTTACGAGTTGAACCTGGAACTTGCTTGGCTCTTTTGGGCCCCAGCGGATGTGGGAAATCAACACTTTTAAGAACGATCATCGGATTGGTGACTCCCCATTCGGGAAGGGTTACCATTCATGGTCAACTCATGTCCCGGGAGACTTCTCAAAAATTACGCAAAGAAATTGGATTCTGTGTTCAAGATGGCGGGCTCTTTCCTCATCTGAATCTGGAACAAAACGTAACTCTGATGGCTGGCCTTCTTAGGTGGAGTCCGTCGCAAATCTCAAATCGCCTTGAGGAGCTGTTGGAACTGACTCAGATGAGCACCTCTCTTCTCAAGCGCTTCCCAAATCAGGTTTCAGGAGGGCAGAGACAGCGGGTAAGCTTGATGCGGTCACTTTTTCTGAATCCGAGTCTGATTTTATTAGACGAGCCGATGGGGGCGCTGGATCCGATGGTTCGATCCGAGCTTCAGGATGAGCTCAAGAGCATTTTTAAGAAGCTCGGGAAAACCGTGATTCTCGTGACCCACGATCTGTCAGAGGCTGCCTACTTAGGACAAAGCTTAGTTTTAATGAGGGCGGGAGAAATCGTTCAACAGGGCTCTACCCGAGATCTTATCGATCGCCCACGAGATCGGTTTGTCACCCAGTATATTCGATCTCAGCGAGCGGAGGTTTTGTTGTGAGGGGCCTGTGCCGTTTTTTTATCACCGTGTGGGTCGGACTCATTCTGATCTCATCTGCCTTTGCTCAGCGGCCGGTGGTGGTGGCATCTAAAAAATTTACTGAGTCTGTGATTCTAGGGGATATTGCCGCACAGTGGGCGGTCCACCGAACCGCGGAACCGAATTCAGGTCAAAAAATAGAAGTCCGGCATCAAAGAGAGCTCGGATTGAGTCAGGTGATTTGGAAAGCCTTACTTCGCGGCGATGTGGATGTTTATCCAGAGTATACGGGAACTCTTTTGCGCGAAGTCTTGGCCAATCGTCAGCTAGCTTCTGTCGAGGAATTGAAGAGTGTCCTACGTCGGGACTATCAGGTGGGAATGACTCGAACCTTGGGGTTTGATAACTCCTTTGCACTGGGGATGAGAGAGGAAAAGGCTCGACTCCTAGGAATCTCAAAGCTTTCGGATTTAAAAGGTTTCTCGAACTTGAAGTTCGGTCTAAGTCACGAGTTCCTAAGTAGAAGCGAGGGCTGGCCAAGTATTCAAAAGGTCTATCAAATCATAGGTCAAAATCCAATAGGCATTGAGCATGAACTGGCTTATCGAGCGATGTCGGAGGGTAAGTTAGATGTCACGGACCTCTATTCCACCGATGCTGAGATTCCCTATTATGAAATCCGGGTCCTGGATGACGACTTAAAAAGCTTTCCGTCCTACGAAGCTGTGTTTATCTATCGACTAGATTTAGAGAGACGTGCTCCATTAGTCATTGCTGCGCTCAACGATCTCGAAGGGCAGATCTCGTTGAAGCAGATGAACGATTTAAATAAAAAAGTAAAATATGACCGAGCGCGCGAGGAAGAGGTCGCAAACCAATTTTTGACTGAAAAATTTACGGGTCGATTAAGCTCGATTGCGAAGTTTTCTTCACCTAAGTGGATGGATGATGTTTTGCGACGTGGAGGCGAACACCTCTACTTAGTGGGAGTTTCTCTTTTGTTTTCGATTTTAGTAGGGATCCCGATGGGGATCATTGCTGCAAAGGTTCCATGGATGGGCTCTCCGATTCTCACTGGGGCAGGAGTGATTCAGACGATTCCGTCGCTGGCGCTGTTGGTCTTTATGATTCCGATCTTTGGGATTGGGACTGTACCCGCGATTGCGGCACTTTTTTTCTACAGCCTGCTGCCGATGATTTTAAATACTTACACAGGAATTAAGGAGATTCCTGAGACGATTCGAGATTCGGCTGTGGGGCTAGGCCTTTCTCCGTGGCAGAGATTGAGGCTGGTCGAGATTCCGATGGCATCCCGCAGTATTTTTGCAGGAGTAAAAACTTCTGCAGTGATTAATGTGGGCACCGCCACGTTGGGTTCCTTGATTGGTGCTGGGGGATTGGGTCAACTGATATTAATGGGCGTGCGCAGGGATGATCTTGGGATGATTTTGAGTGGTGCGGTCCCTGCGGCTGTGCTCGCTTTGGTGGTTCAATGGACCTTTGATTGGGCTGAGAGCCGGGTTCTGCCAAGGGCGAGAGAGGGGGCAGGGAGATGAGATTAGAACTTTTTATTGCCATCATTCTAGGGGTCCATTGGGCTCAGGCTTCGCAAGTTAAGCCCTTGGGGATTACCTGCCGGGATGGGGTTGAAGAAGTACCAGCTCAGGTGGTGAATGCTGACTCCTATTACTCTGAGAGTCCGGTGGTGCACGAGCAATCACTCTATCATGTCGAATATAGCCAAGATCGGGTGATGCGAGTGAGAGATGGGCGGGTGGATGAGTTCTGGAAGGGTACCGGCTGCGGGCCCTCTGCGGTGACTCCTTACCACGGAGGATTTTTGGTGGCTTGTTATTCTTCCCATCAACTTGTTTTTCTTTCCGATCACGGTGAGTTGCTTCGGATTTGGCAGACGCCGCCTGCGGTGAGTCCAGCGATCACGCCGAACGACTTTGTAGCTGATGCCTGGGGAGGACTCTATTTTACTTCATCTGGAATATTTAATGCAGACCCGCTCACTCCGGTCGAGGGGCGAGTTTATTATCTGGGTCCCGACGGCGCAATTACTGAAGTAGCCTCTGGGATTCATTATTCTAATGGGATTGCGCTGAGCTCCTCGGGGGATACTCTCTGGGTTTCCGAACATCTGGAGAATCGAATTCTGAAGTACACGGTCTTGGGGCCTGGAGTACTAGATCCTAGCCAATCAGTCTTTGCGGATCTGAGTGTTTTGTTTCCGTGGGAGCGGAGTGGGGATGACCCCATGGCGTCACCTTATTTGGGGCCTGATGGATTTCGAGTCAGTCAAGGGATTGTCTTTGTCGCGCAGTACGCTGGGTCAAGGATTCTCAAACTCAACGAGGCTGGACAACGTGTGGGGGTGATCACCTTCAAGTCTTCATTTCCAAATACAACGAATGTCTGGGCAGATGGCAACCGTCTCTATGTGACAGCAGTACGCGACGATTCTGAGTTAGGAGTCAAATCGGTAAATCCGGCGATTGTTGTGCGGATCGATGACCCGAGATTACGAGAGCGATCCGATTTAGTCTGCGAGATTAAGTAGAGCGTTTGGTATCTCCGACACGCTGTTACCAGGTTTCCTCTGTGCGGAGTATTTCGCCCGTATAGCCCATGTTGATAAGGGTTTCTTCAACGAGTTCGGTCCTTTGAAAGGCTGGTTTGTAGTGGCCGCTGTCGTTGTTGATTGTGATTTTTTTCGGCGTGTTGGTCCGGATCATGAGCTCACCCGCCATTTCGCAGTTCCCTCGTCCGTTGGCTAGATCAAGGTCAATATCAAAAGACGAGTGAAAAAGTCTCTCCTCGTCGCCTCGATTTGGGTCAAATCCTACTTTTCGGATATAGAGATCCCCGTTGTTATGCAGGAAGTACATGTAGTGCCCGCTGCCTAGTGGCTGAAGCGTGTCAGCTGAGCACAGCATGCCATTGATCGTAATTACCTTGGAGTTTGCGAGTTCTTCTTTGCTGAGAAAGAGAAATCCCTCGCGGAGGTTCTGCTGGAAACGCTGGGGTGTGACCCGAAGAGGGGTTGCTGCTGAGTGGCGGCGTACGGGAGTCGTAGTGCCTGTTGCGTCGTCCATGGCTAACGATCGACTCATGGGGCTGAGTGCACCTGCGATTACCGAGTAAATTAATGCCGTTTGCGTGAATGGGGTAAGGATGGGGCGGGAAAATAATTTTATCATAAATTTCAGACCTCCTTAGGTCTTTAGGAGAAGGTGCCGGATCCTACACTAGTCCTAGTTTTTTAGCGAGTTTAAAATAATGCAGTGCAATGTAACGGTCTGAGTTAAATTAATGATGTTTATTTATGGGGTTTAAGTTATTCTTTTGCGAAATTAAACGAGTTGGATTAGTGATCAGTAATCACTGATTAGGACAAAAAAGTGATTGTCTTGATTACTATTTATAAGAGGATTTAGCCATGATTCAAGTTCAAGCCTACGCCGCCCACTCCGTGAAAGAGCCTTTAGCACCGTTCCAGTTTCAGCGCAGGGAGCCAGGTCCTCGCGACGTGTTAATTGATATCCATTATTGTGGAGTATGTCATTCGGACATTCATCAAGTGAGAGATGAGTGGGGTGGGGCTACCTTTCCGATGGTGCCAGGTCATGAGATCGTGGGTGTGGTTGCTCAAGTGGGCTCGCAGGTGACCCGATTCAAGGTTGGAGACGCGGTCGGTGTAGGTTGTTTTGTGGACTCATGTCGCGAGTGTTCAAGTTGTCACGAGGGACTGGAGCAGTATTGTGAAAAGGGTGCAAATTTCACTTATAACGGAGTCGAGAAAGATGGAAAGACGGCCACCCAGGGCGGCTATTCGACTCAAATTGTGGTTGATGAAAAGTATACATTAAGGATTCCACCCCAGCTGCCACTGGATGGAGCTGCGCCGCTCCTTTGTGCAGGGATCACCCTTTATTCTCCGTTGAAGCATTGGAAAGCTGGGCCAGGTAAAAAAGTTGCCATCTTGGGTCTCGGCGGGCTCGGGCATATGGGTGTGAAGTTAGCTCGTGCCATGGGTGCTGAAGTAACTGTTTTGAGTCACTCGATGAAAAAAGAAGGGGATTCCCGAAGGTTGGGGGCACATCACTTTTATTCGACCTCAGATGCCGAAACCTTCAATCAATTGAGCGGTAGCTTCGATCTGATTTTGAATACCGTTTCGGTCAATCTTGATTGGGACCAGTATGTGAACCTCTTGAGGAGGGATGGGACTTTGGTCCTCTTAGGTATTCCTGAGAAACAGGTGCCTGTTTCAGCGTTTCCTCTGGTTGGCGCCAGGCGAAGTATTGCAGGTTCCATGATTGGCGGCATTGCAGAAAATCAAGAGATGCTCGACTTCTGCGGTAAGCATGGGATTACTTCAGATATCGAGCTCATCCAGATTCAGAAAATTAATGAAGCCTATGAGAGAGTGCTTCGAAGTGATGTTCGATATCGCTTTGTCATTGATATTCAGTCACTTAAGAAATCAAATTAGACTTCCCCAAACCTTGACACCCGATTTGCCATCTAGTATTTGAATAATCGGGGGAATATCCATGCTGGACTCTTTTCAGAGGTCCAACTTTTGGGCTTGGTGGGCTTTTTTGCTACCGTTTTTTTTAATGGGGTGCCGACACCTTCATCAAGGTCATTTCGAGGGTAACTTACAGATCTCATCACCTGTACAGCACTCCAGTGAGCCCGTGGGAATGGATATTGTTCGTGTGGGTCCCCGTGAAAAGCAAGTTGAGATCAAAAACTCGAAAAATCAGATCGTCGGTCAACTGTTGATTTCAAAGGCAGCGCACGGGGCTCTTCTCGTCACGATCTCTCAGATCAGTGCGGCTCCTTTTTTGCTCCAAAAGAGTCCAAGTCGCGATCGAATCAAGAGTGATGTTTGTTTCAGTCATGAGGGGAATTGGGCGATCCAGTTTTGTTTTTCAGACGACGATTTTTATTTCAAGGCTCGTTCAGAGTCAGCCGATTCTGAGTACTTGGTTTATGGAAATCTAAGTAGTCCAGAAGGTCGATCGTTGGCTCAAAATTTTCCCCTCGAGACGCCAACTGAAGTCTCATTGGATGAGGGGATTCAGCGGGCAATGAATTATAATTTCGAATCTCGCGAAGCTTTTGAGAAAGCATATCAAGCAAAAATGCAAGCCACGACGGCATATCTTAACTTACTCCCGCATTTGACCATTAGCGTTCTCTGGTATGTCTCCCCGACGCCCATTTCTTCTGTGACTGGGCTTTTCAGTGTAGCTCCATTCTTCCTTCCCTCCGCTTGGCTTGATGCTAAAAAGTCGTCTCTGGATGCGAGGGTACAACTTAAGGCGATGAAGATTTTCAAGGCAGATCTCATTGTTGCGATCGAGACGCTATTTTACGAGTTTGCCCGCACCGAGAAGATTCAGTCAATTTGCGAGGAGTTTTTAGAGAAATTGCGAGTCATTCGAGCCCGACTCCCGTCCAGTCAGGGGCAGGTTGAGTCACAGGAGGCTTTAAATAGGATTCAAGGCATGCTCAAGCAGACGCTCGATCATTCGAAGTGGGTTCTGGAAGAAAATCGCTATGCACTTGCACTTGCCCTCGGATTTAATAATCCTGTCGCAATTCATAAAATCAGCCTCAGTCAGCCGATTACGCCTGAGGGTTTCTCTGTTCTGGATGCCGAATCTTTGGGTAGTGATTCTCTGCGGCGTTCAATTGAGTTGTCTCAGCTCGATCTTTTGCTCAGTTCCCAGAGAAATCGAAAGGTTTGGCTTTACTTTAACTGGCTAGATCCAGCGGGTGATTCTCGCACTGCGCTAGGGGCTAATCTTTTTTCAGAGGCTAGACTTATTACGAGTAAGACGAACGAGATCAAAATTAGGCAAGAGGAGGCCAAGGCAGCCATCTTCAATCGGGCTTTTGAGGTGGCGCTGAATTTTAATACCTCCCATCAATTTTATTTAAGTACGTTAGAAAGGGTGAAAGCTTCAGAAGCGCACGTCAAATCCTTTGTCGCTTTATTGGGAAAGGGGTTATCGACGGACGCGGAGGTGATTCAGGCGCTCCATCATTTGCAGGATTGGATCGCCGCTACCCTGGAGTCTGAAGATCACTTGAGAAATTTCAGAATCGAGGGAGCTAAGGCTAATCGACTTCTCCTGACGGGGCACTACAGTAGCTTTCTTTTCTGAGATTAGTACATTGATTTTACCCAGTCAGCCCATGAGCTTTGGATGCTAAAAAAATGGTCTCCTTGGTAGAGTGATGCGCGGTTGACGAGGTTCAATTGCTCATGGAACTCGGATTTTGTTTGCGGAAGGAAAATCGAGAGTCCAGCAGGTTTGCAAATTTGATCCGGGTGAGGTGATCGGTAGCCGTGGCCGAGAGCCCGACGGATCACGGCCTCATTCAGAGCGCCGCACGTGCTCAGGATCAAGTCGAGTAACTTGGAGTTGTCTGTCGCGTGAGGTCCTGAGTCGATTCGTTGAACCGTCTCAAGTAAGTCCTCTAGGAAGATACCGAGATCACGCGTGCCCCCTCGATAAGTGGATCGGGATTTAATGAGTGACCTGACGGCATCCCAGTGGGCTGGAATGTGAGTAAAATCCTTGAGAGCAATCGCTAGTTGGTTGAGAGAGGGCACGAGACGTTTGATAACGAAATGGGACTGGACCGTGCTACCTGTGAGATTCTCAGTGATGCTGGGATCAATCTGTTTTTTAGAGTCAGTGCTTGAATTAAAGGCGGCCTGGTAGGTCTCAGGAATCGATGAGGCTATGTCGAGAACCGATTCGGGAGGGATGCCGGAGTGCGGGGGGTAATCGCCTTCGGATTCGGGCTGAATGACTGATTGAATTAAACTCGCGTAGTCATATCCCTCGTAACTCTCGACATCCTCTGATCCGCAGACAAAACGAGTCCAGGGTGCAACTTCGACGACGTTTTCCAGACTTTGCATGTAACAGGCGTCCCAGGCTAGAATCTCCAAGGGCCTACCTCTCCATTTTCGAACCTTCGCCAATGTATTTGCCACGCCGAGTTCTGAGAGGGTTTGCCAGCCTCGCCCGTGACCCCAAAAAATCAGCATCAAATTTTCAGAAGGGTAGGATTTTGCCCCCCATCGGATAAATGAACTGAAGCGATTTTTTTGTTTAAAATCGACTGTTTTAGATTCAGATATGATTGGGGATTGAATTTCATCCAAGCTAAGGTTTTCTAGATCTTGGACAACTTCATGGAAGGGCTGTGCTGATTGTGGCTGAAAGAGGTGATATCGACGCACAGTTTGAGAGCTTTGGTCTTCTAGTTGTACAATAATGTCTGTCCTGAGGTGCGCACCTTTAGTTTGCTTCTCAAGTTGTTTTAAATTCTTTATTGCATATTTTTTTAGATCATTTGAGACACTCATGGAGATGAGAATCGTCCAGGTTTTAAGGCATTCTTGACGAAGGAGATTCTCAGATTTCATTCGTGCTATGAACGAACGATAGTCTGAGTCCCGGCTCGAGTCATACCGAGAGTCACCTGGCTTTGCATGCGTCCAGAGCGCAGAGCAGGACTGAGCTGGGAATTGGGCAGTCTGAGCCTGGGTGTTTAAAATAAAGAAATAACTAAATAAAATTGAAAAAGTAGCGGCGCGATCCATGAGTATGCTCCCCCCCCTAGAAACAATACTGGCAAAAACCGGTCCGGATCGATACTATGGGTTACACCCATGGACAATCAATCTGCCCTGTTCAAGACGTTAATTCAAGTTTCAATTTTTGCACTATTAATTGCATTTATTTCGCAGAATTCAAAGGGTGCCGGACCAGTGCCTAAGTGTGAATCGATCTGCGAGGAGTTGAGCGCTGAGGTGAATTCGAATGAGAAATTGAAGGCCCAGCTTTTAGAAGTCAAATCTTCGCATCTTGCTTTCCTTTCATCAATTAACCCAGCTGCATCGACTCAAGTTTCAGGGGTTAAGGCGAATTTGGCATTAGCTGAGCAGCGAATTAATGCTTTGAATCAGAAGAAAAAAGAAATCGAACGGAAGAGAAAATTGCACCATTGCGCTCAGTGTTATTTGTCTGGGTGAAGCAGTTGGTCGATCTGTTTTTTCATTTTTTCTTGAAATGCATCAGAACCTGGTTGGATCATATGAAAGGATTTTTCTGGGTGGTCTTGAATTTTTTCTGGGAGCCAATCTTCGTTGGTGTCAAATGGCCGCGGCAGTAATCCTGCAGACGGTGGGGCGACATCCATAGGTAGAAGTTTGAGCCTCTTTAAGAGATCGTTGACGTCGATTCCGATGTTGATGAGCCTGTTTTGATACTGATTGGCGACGTCGATGGAAAAGACTAGGTTGAGAAACCAGGGATGGACCACTAGTCCGAATGTACCATGAAGTCTGTATGAAATAGAGGTTCGAATGGCTTCAAGGTAGGTGCCAGAGTAAATGGTTGATTTCAAGTTGCGCATTGATAGAACGTCATAGGTCATTCCTAGATGGAATTGGGCCACGTCGTATTGTCCTACGGGTAGATTGGGTTCATGGAAAAAATAAGTATTAGGTTCCGCACCAATCCATTCCAAACTAAATGCTGCTCGAAAAAGTCGATTGGGTATCCATCCCAGTCCTAACGTGCCTGACGCAGGTAGGCTGAAAAAACGGCGTTGCGGGTCTGGGCCAAAGAGAAGGGGCGTGTTTAAGGAAGCTCCCAGAAAAAAGCGGTTAGGAAAACGATAAAGAATGCCCAGTGTAGAGCCCATCTGGGAAAGAGGGCCTGACGCGAGCTGGACCTGATCAAAGGAGATCCCAATGCCGAGGGATAGGTGGTTTTCTAAAAATGATCTCGAAAGTGTGAATCGGTAATCATTGAGTCTGGCTTGTTCTCCAGTAACACTGGTCGCCTGAAATGGGGTGGTGTATCCGATGCTGAGACCCATTTGACCCAAGGGGAGTGCGAGGCCTACGGTGCTGCTCGAAAAAAATTGGCCCGGTGCTTGATTGAGTTGGTCTGAAATCACGGATCGAGTCAAATCGAGATCGCGGTAATTGAGGGTCATGGAGGTGCCTGCTGGATTAACGACCGCACCGTAGTAATCATCTGCCAGCCCGGTCAGCGCTCCGGCCATACCGACATTTTTTGCGCTTCCTCTGACTGAACCGCTCCAGAGAGAGTATGCGGCCTTGGCAGCATGGCAGAAGAGAAATGCCTCCATCATGAGCCAAAAGAGTAAGCTGAAGAGTTTTATCCGTTTCCCCGTCACGGATTTAGACTAACTAGGTCAATCCTGTTGAACAACAAATTAATTAAGAGTTGAAGGTCGTCCCCATTTGCTCTAATCTCCGGGGCTTAGGCAAATTAAAACAAGTCGCGAGTGCGGGATCAAGGAGTCGGAAGGTGATTCGAAAAATCATCCATAGCAAGCCTTTAGAAGACAGTTTGATTGCAATCCTTTTTCGTCAGCTCTGGACGGAAGGTAGGCTCATCGCCATTCGTGGGATCAATTTTAGATCGAGGGATAACGAGGCAGCGCGAGAGGCTTATCGGCAGATGCATCTCCGTGAGTTTGAGGGGATTAACGCTCGACAGAAATGGGCCAATTGGAGGACTGTTCCACGGAATTTGGAGGGCCGACTTCCAGAGAGCGCCATGGTTGCAATCGATCTGTGCTGCGGAATTGGACATTCGACCGAAGTTTTGGCCCACCACTTGCCTGAGGGCTCGAAGATTTTGGGAATTGAATTTAATCCTGAGTTTGTTAAATCAGCCCAGAAAAAGATTTACCGCCATCGGACGGGAAAGCCAGTAGAGGTTTCCTTTCGGGCTCAATCCGTCCTGGAGGCGTTTCGCGATGCAGGTGGTGCTCTGCTCAAGGACTCCAGTATTGATTTGATTAACTCATGCGGGGCCGTGGGTTCTCATTTCGATCCCTCGATGACCCGGGTTTTGGCTCATGAGTTGGCTCGGGTGATGAAGCCAGGGGGCTTGGCGCTCATCGATTCAGGGCTTCCTGGAACCAACAAGAAGCAATTGGTAGAAATTTTTGAGGCCGAGGGGTTTGATACTCTCGGATCGGCGAAAAGTTCTATTTTTGATCTTTTTACTCAGGTTTGTTTCAGTAAAAGAAGGTGAACTCGCCCTTCCTTTTGTGGCCTTTGGTATTGAACCAAAAGTCTGACCGAATTAGAATGAAAATATGACACGTTATAAAAGAGTACTCATCAAATTAAGCGGCGGAGCATTGTCGGGTGGCCATGAGGTGGGTTTCGATCCCAAGGCGATCGAGAACATCGTCGATGAAATTCTTTCAGTCAAAGGACTGGGGGTTGAGGTTGCCATCGTTGTGGGAGGCGGTAATATTTTTAGGGGAAACGTCGCTCAGGCCTGGGGCATTGAACGGGCCGAAGCCGATAATATCGGTGTGCTCGGTACCGTGGTTAATAGTTTGATGTTGAGGGGAGCTCTGAAGGCCCGGAGTAATGATGAGGTCCGAGTGATGACGGCAGTGCCTATGGAGGCGATTGCGGAGCCATTTATTCGCTTGAGAGCTATGCATCATTTAGAAAAGGGCTATATCACGATCTTAGCAGGAGGCATTGGACAGCCCTATGTGACAACCGACTATCCTGCAGTTCAGCGAGCACTGGAGATCCAGTGCGATGCCATTTTAGTGGCTAAGCAGGGAGTCGATGGGGTTTACACGAAGGATCCAAAGACGGACCCCTCAGCTAAGCAGTATAAGACACTCGCCTACGATGATTTTATTCGAGAGAAGCTGAAGATCATGGATCACTCTGCTTTGTTGCTCGCTCGCGACTATTCCTTACCTATTCATATCTTTAATTTCACCTTAGCAGGGGCGATGAAAAAAGTTTGTCTGGGAGAGGATGTAGGGACTTATATTGGTCCAAAGACCGCAATGAGTACCGTCGACTAACTCAACCCGATTGCCCATCTCTATTAGTTTTTTTTACCGTCTAAACGCAGCCACTGAGCGATGCAGGGGCAGGTGAGATCGATCCAGGAGTGGTAGTTGCGCTCGGAGATGGTTGCGGTACACGCGGAGTAGGGTTTTGCGACAAATCATGAATCAATTGATCCCCCTGAAATGAGCCCCAACCTGTGGCATCGTTAAAGCCTGGAACGGCAGGGTAGTAGAGGTTGGTACTCCCGTCACTAATATTGTGCATGGCGGAATGATAGAGATTGCTTCGGGCCACAGCGTAGATTGCGGGCAGCGGGAAGCCCAGCGGTGAAAGGCCCTGGGCTTGTCGATTTTGATTCACTAAAGCGGCAAGGGCAGCCCAAAGAGGCGCAGCGCAGCTGGTGCCTCCTGCTACGTGCCATTTCCCATCGACATAAATCGCATATCCCGTTTGTGGGTCAGAGTTCAGTGAAACGTCAGGTACGTTCCTCATCGTGGTTGAGCCTTTGGAGTCAGGAGATATCACGCCCTTTTGCCAGGTGGGTTGGCTCCATACCGTGCTCACTCCACCTCCTCCCCCTGCTCCAGTAGATGGGTCGCTCCAAGTGGTTTCACCTGCGTAGCTGCCATCGGTCTTGACTGATAATTTTGTGCCTCCGACTCCGGTGACATAAGGTTGGGATGCGGGATCATCTACGGCCAATTGGGACGAGGTATCATAGGCGCCACTATCGCCCGATGCGGCGAAAAAGGCCTGACCTTGGGCCGCCATTTGTTTGAAGATGGCATTTTCTGTTTGTAATAGTGAGGAGGGTGTATCCACCTCGCTCATCCCCCAAGAGGTACTAATCGCAGCAGATCGATGGTCTTGGGCAATTTTATTATAAACATCAATGATCCCTTGGGCTGAATTGACTCCTTCATAGACGAGGATTTTTTGCACCTGGGGAGCCAATGCAATCATTAGCTGAATATCTAAGGTGACTTCGGGGGCACCCGCTCCGGGCTTGTCTTGGGCACTTCCGATGAAGATATTTTCTAGTGGTACTGGGCCCAACCCAAATTGCTTTTCATAAGTGCGAATATCAGATTCTCGGTAAGCATCGAGCTCCACGAGTGCTAGTGTCTGTCCTTTACCTCCGAGCGGAGTAGTCAGCGAATAGGCCTTCTTGATCTCTCTGGGAGTCATTCCTTGGTTCCGCTCCGAAGAGGGAGTTAGGATAGCGTGGTGGCGAGCCCTCAATTGATTATCCAATCCGTGAATCCAGCGGATGGGCAATTCGGTGGGGGTCTGGAGCTCGTAGGCCGGGGCAAAGTAGGTGAGGTCTGACTTCAAATCCTTAAAATGATGGATTTCCGTATGGAATAAGTTTTCGATGCTCTCAGCTGATCCCTGCGCGTGAATCAGAATCCCATGAGGTTCCTGATCTCGGAGGGTGAAGCCGTGCGCGAGTAGAGCCGCCCGAACGAGAGCGATTTGACTCTCAGTAGGGCCGAAAAGGAAATTAAATTCCTGTGGTGATAGAAATTGGTGAAATTTTGGGCTCTCTGGATTATACAAGTCAGCGAGTTCAGACTCGAGTCTTGCTTCGTTCTGATAGCTTAAGGCGATGGTGAGATCGAATGCCTCACTATCGTTCACGCTGCCTAAATCTTGTGAGAATTGAGTAGCCAGCGGAACGTGTCCAAAAAGGGGTTTTAACATTTTTGGACCTTCGCCGACCTGCAGGTTGAGGTACTGTCCGTGGTTTCTAAGAAATTCCCTTTTGATACAGGATTGGATTGCCGAGCTATTTATTTCTGTCGTGAGAGTTGATTTAGAACAGCTTGCCCCGGTTCCGATCAGTGCAATTATTAAACTAACTTGACTCTTTAGGTTCTTTTTCATTGTTTACTTCCTGATAAAGCTTAATTGGAATAATAAATAAATTAGCAAATAAATATTTATTAACTACGAATATCAATCGTTGATCATGACTGAGAATGAGTCAATTTTTTTAAATTTTGGTGAGACCGAAACTTTTTAAATAGGGTTTTTTTTCTTGGCTTAGATTTTGAAAGGCGGTGAGGCCCAGACGGGAGTTCTGATGCCAAAGCTTAATTCTATTCTAATCATAGTCCTATTCCTATTTTCCATCCCCATTATTGTTCCATCGCTCGTTCATTCACAGGAAAAGGAAGTGCCCTCAGGACGCATACCTAGAGCGGATGTGGTTCTTCTCTCTGACCAGAGCTTCAGTCAATCGCGAGACCGAAATTATCGGCTTTCTCTCGGTGCAATCGGATTTCCTCCTGTGGTGGTTGATCTAGCTCATTTGCCTCAGCTCGAACTAGATCAGATGAAGGCGCTCATGATTCCATCCGAGATTGCAAAAAACCTTCCGTCAACATTTGTTAATGCAATCATCGTCGAAGTTCAGAATGGCCTTCGTGTCTATGTCGAGGGCGATTCTCCTCTCTCAAGGGCCCTAGGTATTCAGTACAACAGACCAGAAAGCAGGATGAGCAATTGCTGTAAATGCTACGGTACGTCCAGCGCCCTCTGGAGCTGACCAAAGCAAGAGTCCTTATACGGTCTTGTTCAAAACTGACACCCGCGATCCATTTTTTTTGAATAGGGCCACCTGGCCGTACGTGAGCGACCACGGAATCGATGGAAAGGATCAATAATGAAAGAGATGCAGATGGTGATTGTTTCACTCGTTTTTATTCTGACCAATTTGACTACTAGTTTTGCAATTGCAGCACCCGGTATTCCGAATCTGATTAGTTCAGAAATGATTGGAGGTCCTCCAGGAGGAGAAGCTAATTCGTTTCTGAGGGAAATTCGGGCGGAGGATAACCAAGTTTATCTCCTCTATTACCCAATCAGGGATGGCAAACCCGACGATCTCATGACGATTGAAAAAGTGGACTCCTCCAGTCATCGTCGGATCGTTTTCAAACACCGGTTATCGATCAATGGACGTAAGGACTGGACTCAGTGGATTCCAGGTAGCTTGGGAGATCGGGGGCACTTACCCTGGGACACATCAGGTCAGCTGCTATCAATGGAGAGTGCGAGGCCGCTTTCTCAGCTTACGGAGCAAATTCTGACTGAAGAGACGGCTAAATTTCAACTTTTCAAGTCTTCCGTACAACTTGAATCCAACTCAGATTTTAAGTGGGAGGTCGGAACTTATTCCTGGGAGTTCGATCCAAAAAAATTCAAGATGTGGGCCGGCTACCTTTGGGACTTCAAGGATGGTCGACTTTTCAAAGGCTATCGAACTCGACCTACCACTTCTCCGAGTGGCTCGCTTACGCCAAGCGAGAATCTCGCAGCCACGGAGATAAACGAGATAAAAAATTATTATTCGAAACTGCCGAGTCGAATTCTAGATGACTATCGAGGGGAGAAGTCTCGAGCTGTATCACCCTTGGATAAGTATGGGCTTTGGGCGTCACGAGACCACGCTCTCGAGTGGTCATTGCCCTCTAGTTGGGAGGCCAATCACCATTTTACTCAATATGCTTGGGGAGGCTATTGTAATTGCTCATGCGCCCTCCCTTACCTCTGGGACAGGCCCACAAAAAAGGTCATCGATCACGATCTGTGGTTTGATCCTCGCGATTTGGTGGGAATTATGCAGGTAGCCAGCTATCAAGTCGAATACCTATTTTGGGGGAATCGTTTTGACGGAAGGTCTCACGATGATATCGCTGACCCGAATCCTGAACTCGTGATCGATTTGCTCAGAGAGTACTTAGGTAAGAATCGAATGCCAATAGTTTATGATTGGGAGGCAGGACCGAGTGTGGGTAATCTTCTCGTCTTGCGATCTCATCTCAAAATTGAGTCCACCTCCGACCCACTCAAGCGTCATGCGACTCTGATCCTAGATTCAGTCGGTAATCTCGGCGACAACGAGCTCCCTGCAAAAGAGGACGAGGAGGCGACTGTTCGATCTTGGAATGGTAGTACTATGGCAAAAATCTACGGTATCGACATTGAACTGAACCCTGATGAAACATTCAAGTCAGCTCATTGGGCGGATACAGCGAGCCATCCTGACTTTTTTTGGCTGCCGATCGGCCTTAAAGACTACGAAAAATCCGACGCTCAGAATCCGTACTTGAAAATTAAGGACATTCAGAGATTGATAGAAAAAAGTACGCCTGACTCAAGAATTATTGGGGCTCCATGGGTAGATGAAAACTCCCATCCTTGAGTTCTGAACCGCACAGTGCATAGACGTTGATTACTCGGGAGCCATTCGGATCTACACCGAAGGCTCCCGAGTAATCAACCATGAAAGCTCGCTGTCTATTTTAATCGCCCGGGTAGTTGCCCAGGGTTTTGCTGTGGATTATTTCCGCGCACTGGGGCGGGTAGTTGTCCTGGGTTTTGCTGCGGATTGTTTACTCGGATGACATCGTGTTGCTCTGGCTGATTGATTGAGGAGGGAGTGGGAGTTACTCCATCAGCAGCTCCAGCCCAAACGCTCAGTGAGAGTGAAAGAACAGATAATACAATGGATCGCTTCGCGAGGGAAAGAATCATGAGTCAACTCTCCTGTAAAAGTGTAGTTAAAACGGCAAGCAAACTGAAGCAGATCTTGTGCCGTCCTCAATGATTTCCGGCCCACTGGAGTCGAAATTACTATCTTAGGCGCACCCATTCGTTTGCATTTTGAAATTCATATCCAAGGCTCTGGAGGGACTTAACCAAATGAATCAGTCGATGAAGGCCTGCTTCCGGTTCGTCTGGGCTTTGCGCATCCAGTCGTTCAATCTCAGAAATGTGAATGAAAAAGGAAGCCCAATAGTCGCGAATGACGCGATTCTTTTTTGCTTCGTCCAAGATCATTTCAAGAGTTCTTGCAGGTGTTTGGCCGTGGGCAGCGCAGGGATAATTCAAGTTTTCTGGCAAAACCCGTTGTCCATAAAAATCTCGGTAAATCTCATAGGGGAAGAATTGGCTGAAAGTTTTGCCTATTTCTTTTATTTTTAAATTTCTAAAAAAACTTCTTCTTGCTGCGTCACCTTTTAAACCTGTTTTATCAAACTGGAGTGTATCTGCGGGGTCCTGGCTTAGTCCTGTAACCTCGTGGGGTACGTAACGAATTCTTCCGTAATTCCAAGAAAATAGCCTTCCAAAGAGAGTGTAGTCGAGGGCCGATGCAGCATAATGGGGTACTTCCCAGAGAATGGGATGCATGCCAGACTGCTCCATCTCGCTCCAGCCCCGATTGAGGAGATTAAGGACATAATCGACTGAGTCCTCAGGAATTGGTTTTCCAGTGGATGAAATTAGGAACTCGTAATCGACGGCACTGACGCCAAGTGGATTCTTGTGGTTTCCGTACTGATGGGTGACTCCATGCCAGATGATCGATGTCCCAGATGCTTGTAATTTTTGAAGTGTGGCCATAAAACTCGGGGATTGGCTGATGGGCACGCCCTTTCCAGTTGGGTCGTGCCCGGTGACCCCTAATGGATCTGCAAAAATGGGGATGAGAGCGATTTGAGCGGGAACTTGAACTTCATTCAGTGCCTCAATGAGTCGGTTTAATTTTTTATAGGAAGTTGTGACACTGACGTCTTCGATTCGAATCAGGGCAGGGTGCCTTTCTGGGTACAGAGGGGGGGTATCTAAAATATCAAAAAGCAGATCAGAGAAAACGAGATACCGATCGTTAGTATCAATATTAATAAAAGGAATATCACCTACATGAAAGTGATTTTTATTTTGAATGATGTAGGGAACTCTCTGATGGCTGTAACCGTGTTCTGCTTCAGATAGAACGACTCCAGTATCGTTGATCCTTTCTAAATTTGCTAGG
The DNA here is from genome assembly GCA_947447665.1 of Bacteriovoracaceae bacterium. GTDB lineage: Bacteria > Bdellovibrionota > UBA1018 > UBA1018 > UBA1018 > CAINWE01. The sequence continues at coordinate 54,876 of CANFJX010000002.1, forward strand.
GTGGAGCTAGTTTCAAATTTCTCACCCTTATAGTGAATCGTGCGGAAGAAGGTTGGGCGGCCCAGCCCGTCGAGATGCTCTGAGTCGGGCTGAGTCAGTCCCCGGTAACGATGTCCAAAAAGAGAGGCTAGGCGTGATGGACCGAGCTGATCAATGGAGGATCCGATCCAGGCGACTCGCTTTTTCGTAGATTCGAAATCGTTGAGAAAAATTTCAGGAATGCTGGTTGAGTTTGTACTTCCCAGGTAGAATGTTGCACTACAATTTTCAATTTGTCCCTTTTGGTAGTGATCAATTGAGTCAGTGACAGACTCAAATTGAGGAAAATGACCTAAGAGATTTTTAAGATAAAGTGGGTATTGGTTGTCGCCTGGATCGTGGAATATTTGGATGCAGTCTAGCTTGGGTAGAGATTTGCTGGGATTGCTTTGAGCCCAAATGGGATCGAGGCCTAAAAAAATGGAGAAAACAATCAGGGTTACAGAAGCTGTTTTAATCGTTCGCATAGCAAAACCTCTGACTTCTGCGCTGCAAGAACCGGACGTGTTTACTAGGTGAGACGGACTGATTGAGTAGTCTTAGTTAAGTGGGAGGATAGACAGATCATGGAGCCGCGCCCGGGCATCCTCGGTATAAATCCCAATCGCCCCCGGGTGATCAAAGAGGGAGAGAGCCTTAGAGCTTGTGCTGAGAATAGGAGCGCCATCTACGAGGATATCGATATGATTACCGACTTTGATCAAAGTGATCGAGTACTTCTTGCCAAGAACGAGTTGCGGAGTGCTCCGAGTGAAAAGAATCTTTTGCCTCACGTGATCAAAAGCCCTACCGAGTTCGATTCCATTGGGTTTGATCATGAAATAATTAGTTTTAAGAACTCCGTTTTTCCCAGGAGCACAATTAAAAAAAATCCAGAGGACTTCCCAAGGATTCGGTTGAGGAGTTCTCAGTTGTCGCTCGGTGGTGACTTGAGCAGTTAAGACAAAGTCCTTCAGAGGATTGAGCTCGGTCTTCTTAGCTAAGATGAGGTTAGCATGGGTTTCATTGGGTGAGCCTGATGGAAGTGGCTCAAGAAGGACGCCCTCCGTCGGGTGGAACGAATTAGATCCATAGCCATTATAGATCTCATGCCAGCCGGATTGGCTAGTTGGTATTTCCAAGAGTCTAGAATGGTCCTCTTTTTTAAATGGAAAAAGCGCCCAAATTGTAGCAGCTAGAGCCAGTGATCCCCAGAGAGTCGTTTTCATCGGATTATTCGACGGTTACGCTCTTGGCTAAATTTCTGGGTTTATCCACGTCTCTTTGGAGTTGCACGCCTCGGGCATACGCTAAGAGCTGAATATAAGGAGTGATGATAAAAGGCAGCAAATCTGAATGAATTGATTGAGCTTCGGCGGGAAGCGCAAGCCAATAATCACAAATTGACTGGAGGTAGGTATCCCCATAGGTTCCAATCCCTAGAATCCGTGCTCCGCGAGCTTTCACTTCTTCGAGATTGGATCGATTCTTAGTATACCATGGATCCTGGGGTGCGATGGCTACTACGACGATCGAGGGGTCCAGCATAGCGATGGGCCCATGCTTAAGCTCACCCGAGGCATGGCCTTCAGCATGATCGTACGACACTTCCTTTAGTTTCAAGGCCCCCTCCAAAGCGAGAGGAAAGCAGTGGCCTCGACCCATGAAGAAAAAGCCCTTCACGCTGCCGAGTGAGTTAAGGATCGGGTTGATCGCCCGCAGGATTTCTGAGCTTTCGGAGTTTTTTATGGTCGAATTAGAAATATTGTTGAGTATTTTTGGAATAAAATTGAGTTCCCTCCTTAATCGGCTGAGAACGTCACTATTTTGAGTCGTTCGCTTAGATGCTAGAAATGCCGCAAATAGAAACAGGCTGAGAGATTGACAGAGAAATGTTTTGGTAGCTGCTACGCCAATTTCTGGACCCGCATGAGTGAATACTACGGCGTCTGCCTCACGAGCCAGGGAACTACCCTGAACATTAGTTATGGCTAGGGTAGAAACTCCTTTGCGCTTCATGTCGCGAATGACCACTAGAGTGTCTGCAGTTTCACCTGACTGAGAGATCCCAATTACCAGAGCGCTGGGTCGAAGACAGGTTTCGCGGTACCGGTACTCGCTCGCGTATTCCAGCTGAACTGGGATCTTAGCAATTTTTTCAATCCAGTATTTGCCCAAGAGTCCCGCATGCCAGGAAGTACCGCAGGCGACTAAGATGATCTCCTCCGCCTTGAGTAGGATCTCAGAATTCTTCTCATTGGCAAAATTGAATGGTTCCGAGCTAGAGGGGAGTAACACCTCTTGAAGTGTTTGAGTGAATACTTTGGGTTGCTCATAAATTTCCTTGAGCATGTAGTGAGGAAATCCATTTTTTTCCATACGGTCGGCAGTCCATTTGATGAGGGTCGGCTCTCGATGGATCTTCCTCCCTGTTAGGAGATCAAAGAACATGAGTAGTCCCGGGGTTCCTACTACCATTTCTCCGGGCTCAAGAAAGGTTACGGACTGAGTAAAGGGGAGTAATGGCTGAGCGTCACTCGCGACCATGACATTTCCCTCTGAGTCAATCGATGCTACTAAGGGAGATCCATTTCGCACGCCTATCACCTTACCTGGCTCTCGCTCGGACATGATGACAATGCTCCATTGTCCAACAAGGGTTTGACTGACTCTTCTCAAGGCCACCTCCAAGGAGTGCCCCCTCTCCATTTCGTCAAAAAGTAAAAATCCAATGAGTTCGCTGTCAGTTTCGGATAGCGGAAAGTGACCCCTTGCGAGAATCCCCGCCCGCAGCTCAAGATCATTCTCAATGATGCCGTTGTGGACAAGAACGACGTGGCCAGTTTTGTGGGGGTGCGCATTCTCGGTGGAGGGCTTACCATGGGTTGCCCATCGAGTATGTCCGATACCGCTTGTAGACTGGTGGAACTGATCGGAGCTCAAAGCCATGAGTTTTTCAGTGTTTTCGATTCGACCCTGAGATTTTTTAATTTGAATTTTATGATCCACCATGAGCGCAATTCCAGTGGAGTCGTAACCTCGATACTCCAAATACTTGAGCCCTTGAATTAAGATATTTGCTGCAGGACGAAAACCAGAAAATCCGACAATGCCACACATTTTACATCTCCACTATTTTGTATTGCTCTTGTTGTTTATTTGTACTTTCGATTCCTGTTTGAATTCAGATCGAATTCCAAGGCTAAAGTCATCAGGGATCTCGTGCTCTGTTTTAACCCACTGAATGGTTCTCTTTAATGTTCGACCCATCAAATATTGGAAGACGGCATTGGCCGATGCCATTGCATTAATTGCGCTAGAAATTGGAAATCGAAGAGGAGAGAGTAGCGCGATTCTAATTCCGTAAATAAAGTGAACGCTTCTAAATCTTACATAGATTCTATGAATCATAATTGCAAAATTAGCGCCTAAAAGCGAGATGATGATCCCGCTCCGAGAGAAACCGCTAAAAAATATGGGGCTCTGACTAGCCCTGATTAACGAGATCAAAAACAGTCCTAAACCCAATCCTCCCACTAAATTACAGAGGGGACCCTTTCGATCTCGGTATAGAAAGTATCGATTGGATAGTCCGCCGCTCCAACCCAGATTTTCCCAGCCTTGGAGTGCCACCCCGAGGACCCATCGGGTTTTCTGCCGGACAGATCGATTCCAATACTTGGGGAAGTATTCCCGCGTAGCGATAAACTCAGGCTTTCCATGGGAGCTTTGAGAGGTATTTTTCATGTAATAACAGGCAAATTTTGACTTGAGTCCATGCTTTCCAGCGGAGAGTCCGAGTTCATAGTCCTCGGTGACGGTGTTAGAATTTAGCAGACACCCTCCCTGATCGCTGAGATAGCTTTGGATGAGTCTCCTGGAAAAGGCAGTTCCCACGCCTGCTGAGGGAATCGGAAGCTCGAGAAAACTCCTGACCAAAAGATCTCGAGTATGAGTTTCTGCGAATTCGTCAATGTAAGTGCCAGCAACGAGGTTTCTGTACTTGACCGGAAGCGAAAAAACCGGAACTTGAACAAAATCATAGTCATTCAAGAGCCAGTTCATGATCTTCAGTGAGTGCGTATGAATTAGATCTTCACTGTCATGAATGAGGAAACCATCATATTTTTTGCCTAAACTGGACTCATTTTCTAAAATTGATTTTACGAGCTCGTTGAGCATCTGGCCCTTGGTCGTAGGTCCGGGCCTTGGATTAATGACGACATAGACATGCGAGAATTCAGCTTGGAGCTGCAGTGCTTCTTGGAGAGTCTGAGGGTCGTTTGGATAAACTCCCAAGTAAAAATCATAATTTTCATAATGAATAAGGCTGAGATTACCTCGGACCATTTTACTGAGAACACCGGCTTCATGCCAGGCAGCAACGAGGATACCGATTCTCTTTTCGTTCTGTTCATTAATGTAGAGAAATTCCTCTCGACTTAGGCGAGCCGGCTTTAAATCATTCCACCACAGAAAGAATGAAATCAATAGATCATCTACGCCAAAAATGAAAAAGAGGATGGATAGTGGGTAGACGGCTGCGTAGACCAGCGAGTCTAAAAATACTGTGAGTGAGTTGACCAGCATTTAAAATTCTCCCGAAAATACAAGTTGAGCACTCCAAGGGAACGCCAGACTGGGTGGACCCGCAAACCATGCCAGGGGTTTTTTAACGATCAATTGAGTCAGGATTGAATTGACGCGCAGATTTGCCCTGATCCCAAGATCTACATAGAGTAGATTAAAATCCGGATTTCCTGTGCGATCAGCCGTTCCGGCAAATTCTAAGTAGCTATCGAGATTGACCTGCTGATGAATTTTACCTCTTACGCCCTGCTTGAGCCATCCTTGAGCGATGAGATTATTTTGTAATGCAGAGGTAAAAAGCATCTCCCCGTAGATTTCCTGAAAGAGTCTTGAAAAGGAGTGATTCGGAGTGAGGTCGAACCACTGATAAATATACGCCCCTAGTCTCAGATCCCCTTGAGAAAAATCTCTGATCGTGGGCGGTCGAATGACCCGCAGGTTTTGCCTGAATTCTAGATAGAGGCCGAGCGGTAGGTCTCTTGGGGCGTACCTGATCCCCGCAAGCGGCGTGACGTGATTGTCGTTATAGATGACCTGATCATCTGATCTGAGATCCTGGCCCATGGCAAGCCCCAAGTAGGGTTTGATCGGGCTCAGATCTGAGAGTTGAAAGATCAGTTTACCTTCATTCACCGCGTTATAAAGTTGAGGTAGATAGGTTGTTTCGTTATAAAGTAGAAAATGACGAGGATTAGATTCCTGCGTTTGAATGCTCATTAATACTCGGTCAGGAGCGCTCTGAGTTTCAGCCGAGAAAGCGTTCGAATTAAATAAAATTAAAAAAATAATTCCATTCAGAAATAGCCTTCTTGATAAGGCTCTCGTCTTGCGGTTCAACTTGAATCTCCTTTCTCCCTCTTGGAAAGCATTTTGCAACGAACGTCACCACGTCTTTCGACGCTAGTTGGTTGGGGGTAGAAGCGGTCTGCAAGAAGGGGGCTAACAAATGTTAAAAATTTCAATTATTCTCGGAACTCGACCCGAAGTGATTAAACTCGCGCCAGTGGTTCATGCCGCTCGGACCTTCGGGCATCGAGTGAAACTCATTACTACGGGGCAACACCGAGAGCTGACTTATCCGCTCTTGAAGTTTTTTGATCTCCAACCTGATCTGGATTTAGATGTGATGACGGCAGATCAGAGTCTGACAGGTTTGAGCGAGAGAATTTTGAGAGGTTTAAATCAACATAGCGAAACTCTGAAAGATTCCGATTATATTTTTGTGCAAGGAGATACAGTCACTGCGTGCTTAGGGGCTTACTGGGGATTTTACTCGAGAATACCCGTCGCACATGTGGAGGCAGGTCTTAGGACTTATGATTTGGGAGCTCCATTTCCTGAAGAAGGTAATCGACAACTCATCGGGCGTATTTCAAGATTTCATTTTGCACCCACGCTGCAAGCCGCAATGGCTCTTGAGAAGGAGGGGGTTGATCCCAGCTCTATTTACAAAGTGGGCAATACCTCGATCGATGCTTTGAATTGGGCCATGGTTAAGCTTGGTGAGCGCAGTCTTTCGGAACTGAGCGAAGTCCCCCGGTCCGTAGCAGAATTTGCGAGTCAGGGGCGTTTCATTCTCCTGACGGCTCATCGGAGAGAAAGCTTTGGTCCTGGGTTTGAGGGAATTTGTGAAGGAGTTTTAGGTCTGCTTAAATCTCAGTCGGACATTCGGGTGATCTATCCGGTTCACCCGAATCCCCAAGTTCGAGACCGGGTGAGGAAGAGATTAGGCGGTCATGAGCGAATTCTTCTTTGTGATCCTTTAGCCTATGTTGGTTTCCTGGCTCTCTTAAGAGCTGCTGAAGTAGTCCTGACTGATTCAGGGGGCGTACAAGAGGAGGCGCCGACTCTACGAAAACCTATTCTTGTGCTTAGGGAGAAGACCGAAAGGCCAGAGGGGGTTGAAGCAGGGTTTTCTCAATTGGTCGGCACCCATCCGGGTACGATTATCAAAGCCACTCAGGCAGCTCTGAAGAATGGCTTATCTACAAAGGCCAGTAATCCCTATGGAGATGGTCAGGCCTCGACCAGGATGATGAAGATCCTTGGGGAGAATGCCTAAATGAATTCTTCAAGGTATAAAATATGGATCCTGTTTTTAGTGGCGTGTCTGGGGGGCTGGCTTGGACTCGTATGGCTAGATAACGGCACAGAATCATTGGAGAGCGCGGCCCTGGCATCTGCCTTCTGTGCCCGCGGGTGGGCGCTCACTGATCAGATCCCTCCAGAGCATCTTTCGGATACTGGAGTTTTTATGGATTTAAAAACGATGGCCCCCTGTCCGGGAGTAGCTCCGTATTCCGTGAACACTCCCCTTTGGTCGGACGGGGCGGAGAAGAAGCGGTGGGTAATTTTACCGCCGGATCAGAAAGTCCAGTTCTCCGAGGAAGACCCATGGAAATTTCCAAAGGGAACCGTGTTCATCAAGCATTTTGAACTCAATTCTCCGGAGGGTCATGGAGTCCGGGTCGAAACACGGATCAGTGCCATCACTCAGAGTGGGCAATGGTCAGGATATACCTACAGCTGGAATGAGGACCAGAGTGATGCCACCTTGCTTTCTAGCAGCCTTGAGCGTGAGGTGAACTTAGGCCGAAATTCACCATCGGGTTCCATGCAAAAGCAAAAGTGGATTTATCCGAGTCGGTCGATGTGTCTGCAGTGTCACAATGCTTGGTCGGGCGCAGCTCTGGGGCTCCGAACTGAGCAATTGAATCAAAGCATGGCTGCAGGGGGTGCTTTTCAGAATCAATTAGAAGCCTGGGATGCGCAGGGCTTCTTCTCAAAGCCCATTCCAAAAGCGGCTACACTTAAACGATATGCTCATCTGAATGATAGTTCAGAATCAATTGACACCCGAGTTCGCTCCTATCTGGCGGTGAATTGTGCCCACTGTCACCAGCCCGGTACCGCCATTCGAAGTCCGGTGGACCTCCGTTTTAAAACCCCCCTTCCTTACACGCAGATGATCAATGAGATGGCGAACCTGGGAGATATGGGTTTAGAGGAGCCGTTGATTATTAAACCCGGAGATCATTCACTGAGTGTTCTTTGGATCAGGATGAACACAACAAATACTCACCATATGCCCCTGATCGGAGCAGCGATTACGGATCAGGAGGCCGTCGATTTGGTACGCGATTGGATCGATCAGATGAAGCCCAATTAGGCATCCGAATTGCTTAGTGTGGAGTAATTTTTCGACGGAGCTAGAATAGCTGATGACAATGGGGTTGATTATGAAGAGTTCGTATTATTTACAGGTGCCATTTTTAATTTTTTCGGCTTTTTGGATGAATACCTACAGCAAAGTTGAAGCAGCCGAATTGCCTCCAGGATTTACAGAAGTCAAGATCACTGACGAGTTAGTGAACCCGACGAGCTTCCGATTTGCGCCCGATGGAAGGATATTTGTGCTGCAACAAGGGGGGCAGGTTCGGGTGATTAAAAATGGGGTTTTACTTCCGGAGCCATTTCTCTCCCTCTCCGTCGACAGTCGCGGCGAGCATGGCCTCCTAGGGATAGCCTTTGATCCTAATTTTAATTTAAACCCCTACGTTTATATTTATTATACAGCACTAACTCCTGCGATTCACAATCGGGTAAGTCGGTTTACTGTAGTTGGGGATCGAGCCTTAGAGAATAGTGAGAAAATTGTGTTTGAGTTAGATAACACAGGGCGGTCTATTTTTCACAGCGGTGGAGCGATCCACTTTTCGAGAGACGGAAAATTATTTTTGGGTGTGGGTGACAACGCCTTGAGATTTGGAGCCAATGCCCAAGACCTCTCTAATCCATTTGGAAAAATTCTTAGAATTAACATCGATGGCTCCATCCCTGAGGATAATCCATTTTTCAAAGTTGCCAAGGATAACGGTCGTGCAACCTGGGCCTTAGGTTTTAGGAATCCATTTACGTTTCATTTCCAGAATGGAACCGATCGAATGTTTGCTAATGACGTCGGGGCAGAGTCCTGGGAGGAAATTAATGAGGTCATTGCTGGTCAGAATTATGGCTGGCCGCTTCATGAGGGAACGAGTGATGATCCTCGTTTCAAGGCGCCGATTTATACCTACGCTCATGGGCCGGTAACCAGTGATACCATGGGTTGCGCAATTACCGGAGGCACTTTCTATGATCCAGTCAGTCCACTCTATCCAAAACAGTATTTTGGCCAATACTTCTTCATTGATTATTGTGCGGGGTGGATGAGAATTCTGAATCCAGAAACCCATGCGGTTGAGCCGTTTGGAAGACAATTAGCTTCGAGCCCTGTTTCTCTGGAGGTAGGCCCGGATGGGAAGCTCTATTACCTGAGTCTCTGGTACCATGGACTCTACGCAATCAGCTATGAAGCCCCCCATCCATCGCCGACGTGACTAGAGCGGAGTGACTTCGACCGAGTAGATGTGAACACGGGCGTCCTCGGTATAGAGACCGATGGTGCCGGGCACATCATAGAGCAGATGGGTAGCTGCAGTCCCGGTATAGTTAACAACCTGAATTCCGTTGATCATAACGGATACCTGTTGTCCCACTTTGGTAAGTTGGATCGTGGAAATCGAGCCGATCAAGTTGACCGGGGAGGATGCGGTCGCGAGATAGGTCTCGCCGATCGAATTAAAAGCCGTTCCTAACTCAATCCCGTTGGTCTTAAATTCGAAGAAATTAGTCTCTTTTAATCCATCGGGCGTGGCCGAGCCTGACCTATAGTTAAAAAATAACCAAAAAACTTCCCATGGATTTGGAGTGGGAGTTCGGAGCTGCTGCTCAGTGGCAACGACGACTGAGACTGTAAAGTTCTGAATCGGATTTTGGCTGTAGGCGTGGGACAAGACGAGGCAGGCTTCCGTGGCGCTGGGAGTAGTGGACGTTTCAGGTTGCATGATAATTCCCTGGACCGGGTCGAAAGTCACACTGCCGTAGCCATTATAAATCATGTCCCAATCCGAGGCTGAGGTTCCAAGAGAGGTAGGGACTGGACTAGGAGATGGCGTAATCGAAGGCAGGGGCGAAGGTAGTGGCGAGGGGCTCGCCACTGGGCTGGGCGATGGCGTGATTGCAGGCAAAGTCCAAAAGGTAGAGTCTCCAGAGCTCGCGGTGTAACCGTATTTGTCGGCGGATTTCACCATGAAATGGTAGACGGTACCGGGGGTGAGGCCAGTAAGATTCAATCGGTGAGAAGTGACGTAAACTGCATTGTGAGAGGCAGCCAGACCGTACTGGGGGGTGGTGCCGTAGTAGACCCAAGTGCTGCTCGTTCGGTTCGTATTCCAGAGGATGCTGGCAGCGTTTGAAGTCACTTGCGTGGCTTGAACATTGGAAATCTGCAAGGCTTGGGTACTTGTATGAGCCAGAGACTCGACTCCGCCAGTAAAAGCAAAAAAGACTTGAACGAAAAAAATCGAAACAGGGAAATACCCCCTGCCGATATGCCGTCTCATCATAATGGGCCTCAATTCTTATTTGGTTTAGTAGAATATTTATTAAATACGCGATGAGGCTAAATATGTTTCTTTTGTTTATTTATTTTTCTTTTTTGGTTTGGAATGTCTATTGCAATTAGTCATTTAGGAGGCAAACCATGAAAAAAATGACTGTCGATAAAATAATCCAAAAAGATTTCATCGAAAATCGGTCGAGAGTTCTCGATCTCGCCGCCTATCTAGATCGAATTGATCGATCCGACGAGAGCACAGGCGTGACTGACTTCCGGGTTGATTCCCTGAAAAGGGCAATTGCTCATCTAATTGAGGGTGGTCCTGGAAGAGTGATTCGAGCTCAGGGAATCTTGAGTGATCAATCACTTTTAATCCGGGATTCAGCTGAAAAAAATCAGGGAGCTTTCGGGGCTTCCAGAAATTCTTGTTGTTAAAGGAGAACTTTAAAATGGCCTTTATCGATCCGCACATTCATATGGTTTCTCGAACGACTGAGGATTATGAACGGATGGCCGTTGCAGGCTGCATTGCGATCTCTGAGCCAGCATTTTGGCCAGGTTTTGATCGGAGGACTCCGGAGGGGTTTTACGACTATTTTCGTCAGCTCACGGATTTTGAGCCTCGCCGTGGAACACAATTCGGAATTCAGCACTGGTCCTGGTTAGGTTTGAACCCTAAGGAGGCTGAGGATGTCGATTTTTCCCGGGAAGTGATTGCTTTAATTCCTGAGTTTCTTGGGCGCCCCTCAGTTTTGGGAATAGGTGAAATCGGTCTCAATAAGATTTCCCGAAATGAGCTCCAAATTTTTCAGGAACAAGTTGAACTGGCTATAGAATACCAGCAGTTGATTATGGTTCATACCCCTCACTTAGAGGATAAGCTGAAGGGCACTCGCTGGATTCTTGATGTTTTACGAGAGTCCGGTGCGATTCCTGAGAGAGTCCTGGTTGACCATGTGGAAGAGCATACTGCATCGATGGTCTTAGATCGTGGATTCTGGGCCGGGCTGACTCTCTATCCTTTCTCTAAATGCAGTATTCCCAGGGCTGTCGATTTGGTTGAAGTTTTTGGTGCTGACCGGCTGATGGTCAATTCGGGGGGTGACTGGGGGCAGAGTGATCCATTGTCAGTTCCTAGATTGATCCTAGAGATGAGACTCAGAGGGCATGATTCTAGAACCATCGAGGGACCCACCCTGAGAAACGCGATTCAATTTTTTTCGCAATCTAAACATTTTAGATTTGAATTGGACGCATAATGGGAGGAATTCCAGGTTCAGTTCTTTTGGGTTATTGCACCAACAGTTTTCCTGGTGACTCCTGGGCAGATGTGCTCAGTCACCTCTCGACTGAGGCCATATTCATTGGCTCTCGAACTCAGGCTGGAGTCGGGATTTGGTTGTCCCATCGAGCGGTTACAAAATTGATCGAAGGCGCCCAAATCGAGAAACTCAGGAGTTTGCTCAGGGAAAAGGGGCTTCAGGTTTTTTCAATCAACGGGTTTCCTTTTGGAAACTTTCAGGGTCCCCAGGTGAAGTCCTCAGTTTATTTCCCAAATTGGAGCGATCCTGCTCGACTGGGTTATACGCTCAAACTCATTCAGGTGGCTCAAGAGCTGGCTCAAGACGGAGAGGACTTCAGTATTTCGACTCTGCCTTTGGGCGATCGATGGAGTTTTAACGATCCTAGGATGATCGCTCGAGCCTCTGGATTTCTGGCTCGAGCGGTCGAAGTGCTTTATGAGGTCGAGCAACGGACCGGGGTACAGATTCACCTTTCACTTGAACCAGAGCCGCTTTGCTTTTTAGAAACGGCCGTAGATGTCGTCAGTTATTTCAAAACCTCACTCTTCCCGATTGCAATTCCATTCCTCCGGGAGAGATGGGGGATGAGTGCTTTACAAACACAGGAGGTTATCCTCGATAAGGTCCGAGTTTGTTATGACACTTGTCATGCGGCGGTCCTCTTTCAGGAGCCTTTCGAAGCGCTCAAGATCTATCAAATTGAAGGGATTCGAATTGGTAAAGTGCAATTGAGTTCAGCCCTGGTCATCGACTGTAAAGAGGGGCGGATTGAGTCAGGCGCTTCAGTGCTTGATGTGCTGAGGCCATTTGCAGAGGATCGGTATCTCCATCAAGTGGTTGGAACTGATCTGAGAGGGCGAAGGGTAGAATATTGCGATTTATCAGAGGCTCTCGCTGCTTGGGAAGAATTGCCGCCGAGTGGTCAGTTTCGGGTTCATTACCATGTTCCAATTCATCAATCCCGGTTTGGAGATCTGGGCTCGACCCAAGATCACTTGGTCAAATTGCTGAAAATTGCTGAGACCACCTGGGTTTCTCGCTACTGGGAGGTTGAGACCTACACTTGGAGTGTTCTACCCTCGAGTGAGCGATGCAGTTCGGTATCAGAGGGGGTCATTCGTGAGATCGAGTGGGTTCGAGGTCTTCTATGAACCCACTCCCTCAGTGGAAAGACCTTGCTCAGTTGGGCCGTATCTCTAATCTCCCGACTTGTATGAGTGGCGCAATCGCTGGGTTTTACTTGGGAGGGGGTAACCTCCTGAGTGATTGGTTTCTTTTGCTTGCGAGTTGTTTCACGATCGTTTGCTTCTATGAGGCAGGCATGGTTTTTAACGATTTCTTCGACCGAGAGGTCGATGCCATCGAACGACCCGAGCGGCCCATTCCCTCTGGTCGGATCAGTCCCTTCCATGCTCAAATGATGGGAGGAGCGCTGCTAGCGATAGGCTTGTTGACGGTTCGTGCATTTTTTCCTCATGGGCTGGTCATTGCTCTAGTCCTGGTGATGATGATTTTAATCTATGATCGTTGGCATCTTCACTGGACTATTTCTCCGCTCATCATGGGGACTTGCAGGGGCCTCATCTATCCTCTTTCGGCTTGCGCAGCGGGTTGGACCCCGGCAATTTCATCATGGACTCGGCTGCCGTTAGAAATGGCTCTCTATGTGAGTTTTTTAAGCTGGCTCGCTCGAGACGAAATGATTCCGACTCTTCCACGAGCCAAGCAGACGCTGCCTTTTCTCGCTAGCTCAGTTTGGTTCCTCGATGGACAGAGCTTAGCTCAGGGTGATTCACTGATTCAATGCGCCCTACTGCTGGGTGTGTTGTGGTCCGTCTACTTGGGGGTGCGCCTTTTCAAATTTGAGATCCGAGTCCGCGAGGCAGTGGGCGGTATGTTGGCGGCTATTGCTCTGTGGGATGCTGCAATTCTTGCAACGTGCTCCACCCGTCTGGGCGTCGGTGTGGCTTGGATTTGTTTTTTATTGACGATCTTGGGCCACCGAAAGATTCGAGGCACGTAAAAAACGCCCGAGGGACCTAGGTCCTCTCGGGCTTTGATTTTACCGACTTCCCCGAGGGGTCGTCATGTATAGTTACATATTTGGCTTCTGGCAAGTGACCTACGATTTTCGTAAGGGGCTCTACCTCCCGGCAGACCCACTCGCCTGAGTCATTACTTATTTAATTTTTATTTCTTAATCTGAATTTTGCTGTCGCGGTCCGACCCGGCCAAGGTCCGATCCGGCAGTCCATGAGCACCGTAGACGTCTTCGAATCTAAGACGGTTCAGCCCATGCTAAGCGATTTTTGGAGGTCCTCTCTCAGATACTTCGAAAAAGGCATTCCACTTATGAGGCGCACTGTCCTTCGGCGCCGTTGAAATTTTCTCAGTCGTTTTATGCATTTAACGTCCTCCTAATAATTTGAGATTAGTTCGAATCAACCGAGTTCACAATTGTGTCTGCATTGACTGGCGGATCCGAGTTCAGCCAAAGGTTTGAATAGAAAGAGAAAAACACCCAAAAAAAAATTCCAATGAGAGTCCTTTTTCTGCGTCGAGGGATCGATTGCAACTGATGGAAGGAGGCGTGTCACGATCGATTCACTGCCACCCAGACGAGAAAAGTGGGATGATTGAAGTATGAACCGTTACAAGTACTTACTCGCATTTACACTCCCTCTTTCTGTCGCTCTCTCCCTGGAATGGGGAGATCGTAGGGCATTCTTTGCTGTTCTTTATGGATTCGTCCTTCTTCCCTTTTTTGAACTTCTTTTACCCGTCTCCAGCCGGCCCTTGCCCCAAATAGAGGAAAGAGGCTTGGAGTCAGATCGACTCTACGATGGGATGCTCTGGCTAATGGTTCCAATTCAATATGGCTTACTTTTATTTTTTTGTTTCAGGATTTCATCGGAAGGTATGTCCCCAATTGTCGGACTCGCCCTGATCAGTGCATTTGGGCTGGCATGTGGGGTGATCGGGATCAATGTAGCTCACGAACTTGGGCATCGTAAATCGAGATTCGAGCGGGTGCTTGCACGGGCCCTCCTTGCAACATCGCTGAATTGGCAATTTTATGTCGAACACAACCGCGGGCACCATCGCAACGTGGGTACTCCAGGGGATACTGAGACTTCCATGTTGAATGAGTCCCTGTATCGCTTTTGGATTCGTGCGATCCGCGATAGTTTTCTCGGCGCATGGATGCGCGATCGCAATGAAATGATTCTTGGTATTGCGGTGGAGTTTTTCCTAATGGCCGCGATTTATTCTGCGTTCGGAGGACGGGCGCTCGCTGGATTTGTGGGAAGTGCCCTTTTCGGTGTCTTGCTTCTGCAGTCAGTTAATTATATCGAGCATTACGGCCTCACTCGGAAGAGGCTTACCTCGGGGGGGTACGAGCAGGTGATGGCTCATCATTCCTGGAATTCGAGTCATATGCTCTCTCGAGCCATGCTGTTCGAACTTTCACGGCACTCGGATCATCACGCGAATGTGACTCGAAAATATCAAATCCTCCGGCACCTCGAAGAAAGTCCGCAAATGCCTGTGGGATATCCTTCAATGATTATCCTAGCGCTCATTCCCCCTCTCTGGTTCAAGGTTATGAACCCAAGAGTCCTAGCCAGCCAAGCTTCCCATTCACTTCCACTTTAAGTCCATCCACTGCTATTTTAATAATGAAGTCGATTATTTTTTGTCACGGTGCACTTCTTGCTAGGTGTTAAAAGCGCCCGCTGGGGTACTCTTCCTGACTCAAGTTTTATCGGGGTCCTTCGGCTATTGAAAAGTTTGAGGCATTTGAGCGCAAGTTCGGGTTGAGTGGAGGATTTTGATGAATCGTCTTGCCGTCATAAATTTAGTCGGTCTATCCGAGCGCATTCTGGGTGATTCGACTCCGTTTTTGAATTCTTGGATTAGGCGATTCGGGAAGCGCAAAATCACGCCTATTCTCCCGGCTCTGACCTGTTCAACTCAGTCTACCTATTTGACTGGGTCTCACCCTTCTAATCACGGTGTCGTTGGAAATGGTTGGTATTTTCGTGATGTTTCACAAGTGCAGTTCTGGCGTCAGTCTAATTCCCTTGTGCAAGGCGAGAAACTCTGGGAAACGGCTAGGAAAATAGATCAGAGCTTTACGTGTGCTAATCTTTTCTGGTGGTTCAATATGTATTCTACGGTCGATTATTCAATCACGCCTCGACCTATTTATCGTGCGGATGGTTTGAAAATCGCAGATATTTATACGGAGCCTGCGTTTCTACGTGAGAGCTTGCAAAATCAATTGGGACGGTTCCCTCTTTTTAAATTTTGGGGGCCTGGGGCGGATATTCAATCCAGCCAATGGATTGCGGATGCCTCGCGCCGCTTGGAGGAGCAGTTTGAGCCGACTCTTTCTCTGATCTACCTTCCTCACTTGGATTATTGCCTTCAAAAAGAGGGACCCCTCGGAGAAGGCGTTCCAGCCGAGCTGAAAAAAATCGATCAGACTTTGCAGCGATTGGTTGATTTTTTTTCCAGCCGGGAAGTGCGGGTGGTGATTCTCTCCGAGTATGGAATCAGCGACGTTCAGAGTCCGGTGCCGTTGAACCGGTTTCTAAGAGAAAAGGGCTTTCTCAAAGTTCGAGAGGAGTGCGGAGAGGATCACTGGGATGCAGGTGTGAGTGATGCATTTGCCGTCTGTGATCATCAAATTGCACATATCTATGTCAAGAATCCCGAACATATTTCGCGAGTGAGGAAGCAGGTCGAGACACTCCCGGGTGTGGATGGAGTGCTTGATCGGGTCGGGCAAGCTACCTATGGACTCAATCACTCGCGGAGCGGGGAACTCGTGGCGATCGCTGCTCCCGGGCACTGGTTTTCCTACGAGTTTTGGCTAGATGATCGGCGTGCCCCGGATTTTGCTCGAACTGTGGATATTCATCGAAAACCCGGCTATGATCCCGCCGAACTTTTTATGGACGATGGGATTCGCTTCCCACGATTGAAGGTCGCTAAAAATCTTTTGAAGCGTCATTTAGGTTTCCGATACTTGATGGATCTAATTCCCCTCCATGGTCGAAACGTGAAGGGTTCGCATGGGCGCTCCGCCGCAGATCCCCTGGACTTTCCGCTTTTTCTTTCAGACCAACCCTTTGAGAATCTTGATCTTCATCCGCTGCAAGTGAAGCAGCTTCTTCTTGAACATTTATTCGACCCCAAAGAAAGGGATCCGATCCATGAAGCCTGTTAATGGAGTGGAGGTCTCAAATCCCATTCAACTCTCTTTGAATCACCGAGTCTTCTTTTCTCGCGATGTTTTTAGTCCAAAAAGTCAGCTCCTTTTCAGCCAGTTATCGATGCCTGAAGATCTTAATCCGGCGAGGTGTCTTGTTTTCATGGATGAAGGTCTCGTGGACCATAACCCCGATCTTCCTCGTGTTATTGACGATTATTTCTCCAGAAATAGCTCCCAAGTGGCGCTCGTCGGAGAGCCTAAGATTATTTCCGGCGGGGAGAAAGCGAAATCAGACTTAAAAAACTTTTTGCGAATTCTGAAAGAAATTGAGTCTCATCGACTTTGTCGCCACTCCTACGTGATCGCGGTCGGTGGTGGTGCCGTCCTGGACGCCGTGGGTTTTGCGGCGAGCCTGGTTCACCGGGGTTTGAGGCAGGTGAGAGTGCCCACGACGGTACTGGCTCAGTGTGACGCTGGGATCGGGATTAAGAATGGCATCAATTGGCGCGGTCAGAAGAATTTCTTAGGAACTTTTCAAGTTCCTCACTTGATTTTGAATGATTTTAAGCTCCTAGAGACCCTCACTGACGAAGACTGGCGGGATGGAACTGCTGAGGCCGTTAAAGTGGCTTTAATTCGTGATCGAGAATTTTTTGAATGGATTGAGAAAAATACTAAGGAAATCATGTCGAGAGACTCTGATGCGATGGAGCTCCTCATTCGTCGATGTGCTGAGCTTCATCTGAGGCAAATAACAAAGGGAGGGGATCCCTTCGAGCTAGGTTCATCTCGACCCCTCGATTTTGGACATTGGTTGGCCCATAAGCTGGAAAGGACCTCAGGATTTCAATTAACTCATGGTCATTCCGTGGCTGTGGGCATTGCTGTGGATAGCCTCTACTCTTCACGACTGGGGCTCCTTTCGCCAGATGAGTTCGAGCGGATTTTGTTTTGTCTGAGTGAGCTCGGGTTCCCGCTCAGGGTAGTGAATCGGATCGATCCTGGAGCTGGTTTGAAGGGGGAGGGGCTGATTGAGGCGCTTCTCGGCGGGGTCGCTGATTTTCAGGAGCATCTTGGAGGTCGCCTTACTTTGACACTCATAAAGGAAATTGGAGTGCCAGTGGAAGTGTCTGAAATCGATGGCTACCAAATGAGGCAAGTTCTGCGCAAAATCATCCTGGGTTCAGCCGATTTTTAAGGTCGAATTCGCCTGACAGGAAAAATTAATTTTCCTTAAAAGCTTACACTTGACACGTAGTTTAAATTCTGAATAGTTACAAGTTCATAGGCTTCCAACTCTGGAGGCGTCAGTTGAGTGTGTGGCAGATATTGTGTGTTATTAGATAGAGCGGGGGAAATAAATGATTTTTGCTAATGACTTGATGAAATCTCGAGGCCTCATCTTAGGTCTTTTTTTAACTTTATTCATTGCTTGTGATCCGGTTCCCAGTAAGATTTTGACTCCGGCTCAAAAAGAAGCTGATATGAAGTGGGTCTATTCGATTTTCGAGGAGAACTACGCACCTCTCGAATATAAAGCAAAACGTTATGGGTTTAATTTTGAAGAGCTCAAGACGAAGTACCTGGACCTCGCGGCAGCAACCGCTACCAATGATGAATTTTACTTGCTCATGAGGCGATTCGTAGCTGAGTTTAAGGATGCGCATACTTCTGCATCTTTGAACGATGGCGGATTTCCAAATCGATCGAAAATCGCCTACCTCGGCTTCTCAGGAAAGAGAAAGGGCAATTCTTTTCTAGTGACCGAAGTCCTGCCGACTCTGAAAAAGAAGGGTTCGCATTTTCCGATTAACGAAGGAGATGAGATTACTGAGCTCGATGGTAAACCCCTGATTCAATGGATCGAGGAAGGTGTGGTGAGTTTGGAGCATTTGGGGCAGCCCGATTCCAATCTGACCTTCCATATGAATCGATTGTTTACACGCGTTTCCCTAGCTCAAACTCTACCGACAGAGACGAGTGCCATTCTCACCGTCAAGAAGCTCGGTATGGTTGGTTTGTTAAAAAAGAGGCTTCGGGATGAAATCGGTGATGAGCTTGGCATTGATTTCGGTACAGATGGAGAGGAGGGCGACGTGAGTCGCCTCACGGTTCCGTGGATCGTCAAGGACATGTATGATTTTAAAAAGGAGCAGAAGGAAGCGACTCGTGGCAATGCATCCGTGTCCGAAGTCGAGGAAGGTGATCCCAGTGGTACGGGTTACTTTAGTTTTAAGGACCCTGTAGACGGAGCTCTTTCATTCTTAGGCTTTAGAAATTTTGATGGGAGCTTCCAAAATCCTGCTTCTTTCACTCGTCAGATCTTGGATCGGAGCCGGCTTGCATTTTTAGAGTCCTTTTATATTCCGAATCAGATCGAAAGCTGGACCTCTGATGTCACTTTAGATGCTCAGGGTTTACCGGTGGCCGCTGTGCAAACCCCTCTAGATAAGTTTAAGAAGCTACGGTCAATTCCAGAAGAAGTGCGTTGGGTCACTTCTGAAAACGCCACTTTTCCTACCTATATTGCCCATGAAGTCAAGGGTAATCAGGTCAGGTTGGTAGCCACGATGTATCTGGACACATTCGCTCCGAAAGCTAAAACAGCGGCAGTCTTAGAAGAGTTCAAGGACACTTTAGATCACATTGCTTTCTATGGAGCCACGGATCTCATTATTGATTTGGTAAATAACGGAGGAGGATCACTCGGACTTGGAATGAAACTGGCACAAGCTCTTTCTTCAGAAAAAGTCGAAATGCCTGCGATTCAATTCCGGAATAGCCAATCATGGATTAATCAATTCGAGTCTCAGAGTTTAGAGGCTCCATCGGACGCTGAACGCGAACTCGCACGGCGCGTTTTCACTCAGTTAGTTGAGGAAGATAAGAAGGGAATGAGACTTTCGAGTCCCGTGAATGCAGACATCTTGATCCCCTTTGAGCTCCAGCCCAATGAAAACGTTCGGTCCAAGCTCAATATCGTCCTCATGGTCAACGAAATGTGCGCTTCCATGTGTGATATTTTCGCCGCGATTTTACAAGACAACCAGATGGCTCGGGTGATCGGCTCGAGGACGATGGGCGCTGGCGGGAATGTGGTGACTCACTATGAGTCTCCGAACAGTCATCTCGAACTTCGCCAAACCGAGTCCCTCATCGTCAGGCGCGCGGTAAAAAATGGAAAAGTTGAGCTCGCTCAATATATTGAAAACAACGGAGTTGAACCCGATGTTTCATTACCCGTGAGTGAAATGGTTGAGGGAAAATATCGTAGACTCAGAGACAAGGCTGTTGAGCTCTTGTTAAATAATAAGAAAGTCAAACGTCGGAAATAGTCTGATTTAGAAGTAGGCTGAATTTCCGTGGATCGTGTTGAAAACCTCCGGCTCAGCAAGCCGGAGGTTTTTGCGTTCAGCTCGTGCGCTCGATTAGCCGATTGCCCAAGAAGCTCGGAACTAAACTTGCTTAGTTAGTTGAGCGAAGATGAGCGCAGTAGTTGTTGAGTCATTAATCCAGGCTTCGGTAGAAGATCAGAAAGTGGAGCTAGTTGAGCGCAAGGGGCTGGGACATCCTGACTCAATTTGCGACGCTCTAGCAGACGAGGGTTCAATCGCGCTCTGCCAGGAATATAAAAGAGTCTGTGGACGGGTCCTTCATCATAATCTCGATAAGGCAATGTTAGTGGCTGGAACGTCCAGTCCAAAAGTTGGCGGCGGGACCGTTGAAAAGCCCATGAAATTAATTCTAGGTGACCGCGCCACCTTTAAGCACGAGGGTCGGTTCATCGACGTTCCAGAGATCGTTATTCAGGCAGCTAAAGATTGGATTCGTAGTCACCTGAAATGGGTCGATCCGGAACGTCACGTCGTCTACCAGAGCGAAATTAAGCCTGGTTCTCCTGAGTTGGTGGGTCTTTTCGATCAAAACGCGATGACGGTGGGCATCCTCGATCGGTGTGGAGCACAGGATGAACTCCCAGGTGCACCGACTCTCTCGCCTCCACCAGGTGCAAACGATACCTCCGCTGCCGTGGGATTTGCGCCGCTAACGAAAACGGAGGAGATGGTTCTCTCAGTAGAGAGGTACTTAAATTCAGAACGATTCAAACAGCTTTTTCCGGGAACGGGAGAAGATATCAAGATCATGGGCTTTAGGCAGGGTCGGAGGGTTCGCCTCACAGTAGCGATTGCCTTTGTAGATTGTTTTGTCCCAAGCGCCAAGGCCTACTTTGAGAATAAGAAAAACATCCGAGAGCATTTGCAAAACTATCTCAAATCTTTTCAAAACGACTTTGAATCGATCCAGATCGATATCAATACGTTGGATAATCCTCTGGGTGGCGAATCTGGAATGTATCTTACCGTTCTTGGCTTGTCAGCAGAAGGCGCAGATAGCGGCCAAGTTGGGCGTGGCAACCGAGCCAATGGTCTGATTTCTCTCAATCGCCCGCAAGGAGTTGAGGCTCATGCGGGGAAGAATCCGATTAACCACGTCGGTAAGATTTATTCTCACTTGGCTCATTACGTCGCAGGTCGGATTTATAACCAGGTCGGCGGAATTCGTGAAGTTTATGTTTATTTTTGTAGTCAAATCGGAAGACCTATTTCTGACCCCCTGATTGCATCCGTGAAGGTACTTTTAGATTCGAAGACTGGACTGGACTCGATCAAGGCACCCATCGAAACGATCGTTAGAAATGAGCTTAGACAAATAAATGATTTTACCGCTAAACTTTCCTCACCCGCATCGCTTACAGCTATCAACTTTTCTCGATCAGCGTCTTCATCATGAGTAAATCGGAGTCAATTCGAGATCGAGGATCAAACCCCAGGGTACGGATCGCCTCGGAACCTAGAGCTCCTCCGGGAGGGGCATACGTGAGATGCACGGTGACTCGTGTCTTAAATCCTTTTGAAATACTTTTGAAGGTAATTTTTCCAGAATTCATGACGAGGGCTCCTGGGCAACTTTCCCAGGAGATTAATTGGCAAGGAATCATTTCGCGGATTCGAGCTTCCCAGTGCAGTGGAATTCCAGCGGGTCCCATGATTGTCCATGTGAAGCCCTGGATTTCATTAATTTTTACACTCTGGACGTAGGACATGAACCGCGAATAATTTTCGAAATGGCTCCAAAAGTCATAAACATTTTCTACGGGTGCATGAATTTCAATTTCCCGATCTAAGCTGACTCTGGGATGGAGTACGAGTTCAAAAAGTCGAGCTGTGTCAATGTTGGTGATTGCTCGAACTACCGCCCCAAGTCCAAATCCAACCAATAGTATCCCACCTAGATCTTTTCTTCGGGTTCCTAAATAGGCAATCGATGCGCCAGAAAGACCGAGCAAAACTCGAATCCATGGAGAGAGGCTCCCGGGTACCCATTCAGTTCTTTCGTCGATTTTGTTCTCGAGGAGGAGTTCTTCGGTCCTGCCCTCGGTAGAATAAAGGAGTGACAACTGATTATGGATTTTTCTGATGCCTGGGACCGAGTAGATGACTTTCTCGATTTGATCCACTTCTTTTTCTAGAGCCGCGCCCTTCAATGTTGCTTCATTGTCTTTAATAGCAACCTCAATCGCTTCGGGATGAGACGATGCCCTTCTTAAAAGCGCACGAATCATCTCGAGTCGATGATCTCCGGATTCTAAAGCGGTGGGTTGATTCATGGGTATGAGCCTCGTTCTTTAGGCTGCCTTCTCTTGCTCGGATTCTTGGAGCATTTCTCCTAGAGTCCTCATTGCATCTTCCGCTGTAAAAATCCCGGCTAACTGACCATCCCGCACGACCAGCGCGCAGCCGTATCGATGTTCGGCCATGTAGAGTGCGACATTTCTCAGCGATACGACCGTCTCTACGGTGTAGGGCTTCTTGATCATAAGATCGCTCACCTGCATGTGGTCAGATCGCTCAAATGCGGATGCTAGTTTAATATCCCGATCGGTGATCAGTCCGATCACTTGGCCAGTGTCATCGACTACGGGGAGATGGTAAATTGACTTCTTGCGCATCAAACCGAGCGCCTCTTGGATCAGGGAATCCTTTTTGATCACCATAGGATTTGGAGTCATAAAATTTTGGATTTTTTTTTGATGAGGCATTCGATCCGCCTTTCTTTGGTTCGCTATGCGAGCCTCAATTGCAGAATCGGTGCCGCTAAAGGAGTTTCACAACCCAAGG
The DNA here is from genome assembly GCA_947447665.1 of Bacteriovoracaceae bacterium. Lineage (GTDB taxonomy): Bacteria > Bdellovibrionota > UBA1018 > UBA1018 > UBA1018 > CAINWE01. The sequence goes on from CANFJX010000002.1 coordinate 77,628, forward strand.
AAGCAGACGCGTTTTGACTTTCGCCATCTTATCAAAGCAAATGTTTTGAGCGATCGGTGCGAAGATGAAGTCAATTGCAAACCATGGCCGCTCGACTTTTACCTCGTTTCTAAAATTGATCAGAATCGAGGCAGGGTCGTTGATATCGACTACCATGAGGAAGTTCACTGATTTAAGAAAACCGGCCATTCCCGAAGCAGATACCTTCTTTGAGTGAGTCTGATACACGAGCTGACCCTTTTGGTTTGTCTGGATCTCTGCTTCTTCTCGGATGGTGACGTCGCCCCCGTCCTCCTGTATCCGATGAGATACGTCCCACTTTAAAGAGGGGCTCGATCTGAGAGCTTCTTCGCTGGGTTTTTCGTAGAGGATTGATTCCGCATGGATTTTACCAATGATCCCTGCTTTGAGGTCGTCCAAAATGACTCTGGTTTTCGTGGGAGTTACCTTGCATTCCATTACCAGGTCTCCGTGGAACACGCCCTGTTTCGATTCAGCGGGTGATGCCCAGTGGGGTTCGGCGCAAAGAGGAACGGGCGACTCGATGCCGAAGCATGTGGATGAGTAGAGGATGGATAATAGTGAAAGTAGGATCGACCGAATCATTTAATTCCTAAATTAATGGAATATAAGCAAGAGTTTCCTTAACGCCAGGATAGCCTGCTTCGAACCAGGTCCACCAGGAGAGAATCATGATGAGATGGCCTAGGAAAATAAAAAAGTGGCTCCACATTTCGATCCGGTCAGAGTTACCCTCCATGTAGCGCTTCCAGTGCATCCATTCATCGATGACGCTGTAGAAAATCGATAAGATGATCAAAACGAGCGAGGGAATCCTAAAAAAAACAGGGGCATGATAAGCCAGGCAAAGGGAGATACAGCTAGCGACCCCAGCGAAGATCGTAATGAGGTGGACTAGTCTTTCACCGCTCTTGAGTGCTTCTTTATAGGCGGTTTGATGACCGATCGTATCGAATGCAATAGCACCGATAAAAATGAAGGTTCCAATCGGGACATTCCAAACGTATGCAGGATAGTGGACTTCGTGAACCCATCCCGTGATGACAAATCCGGCGGTGCAGAACAAGAGTCCCAGCATCATTCCGACCCATCGAACGTAATAAAGCCAATCGTCCCGTTCAAAGGACTTAATCCGGTTCGCGTAGGCGATTGTATCTTGAAAAAAAGTACCTGAAAGATTTGAGGATGAGTTCATGAATACCTCCAGAGCTCATGGACAGGACAGACTGGCCTAGGCTTTAAAATTCTCTCGGGGATCGTTCTTAAAAGGATAACAATACCCTGCAGAACGGCTATCGTTTTTTGAGCTTTTCCCAACACCACTCGGGTTTGCCTGGCTTTGGGGCCTAGTTTCAGGACTTGGAGGCCGATGGACCGGTAGGTCGATGCAGCGATCGCCACGGCCAGAGCTGGCCGCCACGGTAAGTCGATTAACCCCTGGAGGCCTGCTTTGTAGTGGGTCTCCGCCTCGAGGAGGAGCTTTTGGACGACTTGGTCCATTCGAGCTGAGTTCTGAGGCTGGAGCATGAGTGAGGCAGGAATGTCCTCTTGGTTGAGCCAGGAGTCGGGAAGGTAGATTTTTTTCACCCGGTAGTCATCACCAATATCACGTGCAATGTTGGTCATCTGGAGGGCGATTCCTAGATCTACTGCATTCTTGAGTGCCCGAGGATCTTTGAGTCCCATGATATGACACATCATGAGCCCCACAGTTCCAGCCACCTGGTAGCAGTAGGTGAGTAAGTCCGGAAGATCTTTTATTTTTGTATTCTGGGCATCATGTCTCATTCCAGCCAATAAATCATCAGCGTAGAGGCTTGGAATTCCATACTTTCTAGCGACTCGACCAAAGGCCAAAAAGGGACCTTCCACTGGCGCCATCTCCTCACGAATCGCCCGATGGGTCATCTCTTGGAGGTGGTCAACCCGGTTAGATTTTAATCCGATTGGATTTTGATTGAATCCCAAAACTGAACCATCAGTCACATCGTCACAGTGGCGGCACCAGGCATAGAGGAAGTAGACACTTTCTCGGGTTTCCTTCGAGAACAGGAGGGTGGCAAAACTAAAACTTTTGGAGCCCTTCCTCAGCGTGTTTCTCGACTCTTGGGTGAGTCCTTTTGCCGTCATAGCGCACCCTGAGGGGCGGCTTCTTGCATTAAGTTGGGTGATCCCTCAAAGACTCCGCTTTTTACATCGGAGTGAATGACTTGAAGCGTGGCTTTGGCTGAGTTTACAACCCCGGGTACTCCAGCGCCTGGATGCGTACCGGCTCCGACAAAGTAGAGTCCTGCAATTTTTGAGTCTCGGTTATGGGTACGGAAGTAGGCGCTTTGGGTGAGAATAGGCTCGAGGGAAAAAGCAGAACCCCAATGTGCATTGAGGTCATTTTTGAAATCATCAGGTGTAAAAATCCGTTGAGTGACGATCTCGGATCGTAAATTAGGGAGCAGCGTGTCTTCCAAACGCTCCAAGATTCGATTTGCGTAGCGAGGCCCTTCAGTCTTCCAGTCGATCCCTCCTGACTTTTCTGAGAGTCCGAGGTGAGGGACCGGGGAAAGAACATAAAAGCCCTCGTGGCCGGGAGGGGCCAAAGATGGATCGCTGACCGTAGGAGCATGCAAATAAAGAGACATGTCCGCCGCGAGCTTTCCTTGGTGAAAGATATCATCTAGCAGCCCTCGGTAGCGAGGACCGAAAAGAACGGAATGATGAGCGATCTCCGGATATTTCCGCTTAGTACCAAAGTAAATCAGAAAGAGCGACATGCTCCATCGCTTCTTGGAGAGACTGGTAGCCATTTTTCGGCCTCGGCTTGTCTTTCCTAAAAGCTTAGAATAGGTGTGCATGACATCAGCGTTGCTCACGACGAGATCAAAGTCTTCTTCTTGCCCACCCACTGTGAGGCCCTGAATCCGATGCCCTTCTTGGCGTATTTCTTCGACCGGGGCGTTCAGATGCATGGTTCCGCCCAGATCTTGAAATAGTTTGACGAGAGCTCCAATGAGCGCACCGGTTCCGCCTTTGGGAAAGTACACTCCCCAATTGCGTTCGAGGTAATGAATGAGCGTGTAGATCGATGAGGTTTCAAATGGATTTCCACCTACGAGGAGCGAATGAAAACTAAACGCTTCTCGTAGTTTGGGGTCACGAATGAATCGACTTACTTGGGAGTAGACGGATCGATAGGCCTTGAGTCGAAGGAGATCGGGTGCGGCCTTCAGCATGGATCTAAAATCGAGAAAGGGGACGTGCACTAGTTCGGTGTAGCCTGCATCAAACACTTCCTTAGAGTATTTTAGGAATTCTTGGTATCCTTGAGCATCAGCCGGAGATCGAGCAGTGATCTGTTGGAGTGTTTTGTCGAGATCCCCATCATAATCAAAGCGGTATCCATCATCCCAGCAGAGTCTGTAGAAGGGATGGACGGGTAAAAGTTCAACGTAATCTGACATTTTCCGGCCCGAGAGCTCAAAAAGTTCCTCGAGACAATGAGGCGCAGTGATGACCGTTGGTCCGGCGTCAAAAGTGAAGCCGTTATCTCGAAATACGTAGGCACGACCACCAGGGAGATCTCGCTTTTCAAAAAGCGTGGTTTCAAATCCTGAGCTCTGGAGGCGAATTGCTGCGGCGAGGCCGCCAAAACCACTTCCAATCACTGCTGCCCGAAGTTTTTTAGACATAAGAGTTCTCCAGTTTGATCAAGAGGCTTTCTACTCGATCTTGTAAATTTGCGCCGAATCTACCTTTTTCTAGTGTATTCCAAAGGTATTGTGAAGCCCTAGTTTTGGCTTCTGATTTGAGATTGAAAAGCTCAGCCCAAGAAATAATGAAGCTTTCGTTCGGTAGCATCTGGGCCGCGTGAATGAAGCGAGCGTAGTCTGCTTCGTTTGCGATTTGAGCGGCTACTGCCCAAATGAAAGAGGGTCTGCCGTTTCGGATATCCTCTTTCCCTTTTGGGGGGGGGCTGTAAAAATTTCCAATATCATCGAACATTTGTAGCGCGATTCCAAAGTTCCTAGCAAATCGAGTCCCATCGGGGATGGGTAATTGGTCGGTCTGTGCTAGGTAGGTGCCCAAATCGAATGCGAGAGCCATGAGGGCGCCCGTCTTAAGTTCCATCGATGTAAAGCACACCGATTGGACTTGGCTTTGAGGTAAGAGGGGCATGGGAGTTCCAACGTCGACTGCTTGCCCAAAATGAGCCCTCAAGAAAATTTTATTAAAATAACGCCTCAGCTTGAGTTCTTGAGCTGAATCTAATTCGAGTTTTTCGATGAGTTGTAGAGCTTGGAAGTAGAGCCAGTTGCCGGCATTTAGAGCGAGTGCGAGGCCGTATTTGCGATGCAAGGTGGGTTTATCTCGACGGATCTCGCTTTGATCCTGAATATCGTCGATAATCATTGACCCAGCGTGGATTGCCTCGATGATCTGAGAAGCAATTTGGATCCGATTGGCTTGGGATACGTTTAGTTTTCCCCCTCCATAGAGAAATCCAATCTCAATTAGTTCACTCCGAAATTTCTTTCCTCCTGCCGAAAGAAATTCACTGAGCGGGCCTAGGAGCGAGTGATCAAAGACTCCGTAATGCGTTGAGGTGGATTCTAGCTCAAGTAGGTCTTCCAATTCGCCAGGGCTAGGAATGAGGGCGTGGGATGGGTGATGGGATGGATTCATTTTATCTTCTCATGGATTAAGTTCATGGATTAAGTTGTTGAATAGCCCGCAAAACAGAAACGGGTGGCTTGCCAACTAGGATTCTCAACTGGTCTAGCCGTTTGAGATTCCCTCGATAAAAGCGAAAAATTAACTCCTCCTGAAGTCGGTAAAAACGAGAAAAAATGATCCAGCGATCGGCAGGATTGGCTGCTCGAAAAAGCATGCGGTTTAATAGGGCAAAAAATCGGGATTGTGAATTGATTTGAAGGTTGAACGGTTGGAGCTCTCTTTTGAGGCTCAGGCCGTCCCAATGAGGCTGGGTGCCTAAGTGGTTCGCAACTAGCTCGGCGAGCTCCGCTGCATAGGTGAGGGAATAGCCCGTTGTCAGATGAAAATAGCCACCCTTGAGTCCAATCTCAATTGGGCCATTGAATGGGGAGTGAAAAGCGCGAGATTGAAGCGGGATGGGCAGAGCGGCGCTTTCGGTTCGAGAAATTTTTTTTATTTTCCACTGATGATTTTTGCAGAGTTGGAGAATCTCTTCTCTATATTCAGTGAGATCAATATCAGGTTCATTGCTGTATCGGGTGTCTTCAATAAGAAGTTGGGTGTTCGACCAGGGGAGTAGGTAGAAAAATCGAAACCCGTCTCGTTGCTCGCAAGTAGCATCCATGATGATGGGATTTTGGATAGAATGAGGCTCGACGAGTTCGAGATCCATTCCTAAAAACTTCTGATACCCGCATGCTTCTTTGGGAATATTAAATGTGCCGCGCGCGTCGAAAACCACTCGAGCAGCGAGTCTCTCTCCAGTTTCCAGAATGACCTCATCCGCAGAAAGACTGCGAACCCCAGTCCCTAACCGAACTCGATCTCCCAAAACTTTTTTGATCTTTTGAGCAAGTTCTTCGGACTTAATCGAATGGTAGGGCTGATTGAAGCGTCGCCCATGATCCAGGAAACGGACTTCCTGTTGTGACCAGGTTCTCGAGATGAGCGGATCCATCCATCGGAACGTGTCTTCTGTTAAATCTGAATGATGAAAGGACCAGGTATGATTTCCACACAAATTTGCTTTCGACTCGATGAGAAGAAAAGCTGGAGGGGATTTTAGCTGCGCGAGGCGATAGGCCAGTAAACAACCAGAAAGTCCGCCTCCCACAATCAAAATCATAGTGGGACTATTTCAATATTCATAGAAGCAATCAAGCTAAAAGTTCAAAAATCCGATGCGAACGGTAGCCAAAAATCTGAGAGACGTCCCTTTTGACGAAAGCTCCTGCGACTGCTTTACCCAGGACCCCTAGCGGGAGTTTGTACAAAACTCGGTCCTCCATGAGGGTTCCTTCTCGAAGGGGGGTGAATTGGTGTGTATGTCTCCAAACTTTATAGGGTCCTCGAATTTGTTGATCTGTGAAAGATTGGGGTGGTGTCCACTCAGAGATCTCGGTTCGCCATCGGAACGGGAGTCCGTGAATTCGGAGGCTATAATCGATGAGCGTTCCTTTTTCGATGGACGGCGTGGATTGGGATAAAATTTTAAAATGGAGCCAAGGAGGAGTAATGGCCTCTAAGTTATGCGCTGCCGAGAAAAAATCAAAGACCTGATCGACAGGTTTAGGTACCCAGCATTGACTCAAGTATTCCTCGAATCCGAGGGTGTAGCTCTGGCCAAGAATTTCTTGAAAAGCCTCCTCGATGCGTGGGTATTGAAACGGGAATCCTAGTTCGGTCAATTTTTTTGGAACAATTCTTTGGCTCGATAAAAGGGCTTCGGTGAACTGGCCCTGAACTGCACGCAGGATGAATTGAGGGGCTGAAACAGTTCCAAATGTGTGAAGGTTTCGTGCTAGGTGTTCAGTGAAATCTCGTTGCCTCAAGGGATGAGGTGAGCAGGCATTGATGGATCCAGAGTACCCCTCATTATGAATGGCTTCAATTATGAGTGAGACTAAGTCGTCAATATGGATCCAACTCACCCATTGCTTCCCGCTGCCGAGATAGGCAGCCAAACCAGTTGAGAAAGTCGCGATCATTTTTTCTAGTGCACCACCACCTTTGCCAAGTATAATTCCAAACCTGAGGGCAACTTTTCTGGCGTCGATGTCAGCGGTATCAAAAAGCTTAGCCTCCCACTCTTGGCAGAGTTGGGCTAGGAAATCCGTGCCAGCTGAGTGAGATTCATCGATGAGTTCATCACCGCAATCTCCGTAATATCCAATGCCTGAAGCGCTGAGCATGAGCTTGGGCCTCAGATTTCCTGTGCTTCGTAGAATTTCAACTAAAGTCTCTGCGGTTTTGACTCGGGATGTACGGAGTTCTTCTTTGAATGAATTTGTCCACCTTTGGGCGGCAATCGACTCGCCTGCGAGATGAATAACTACATCAATTTTTTTCAGAGACTCAAGTGTGGGAATGTTTTTAAGGTTCTCGATTTCGCTCCACTCAACAGCTGTATGCGGAGCGGGGATCGTCTCTCGGGCTGCCTTGCGGCTTCGAGTGAGAACTACGAGGTCATGCCCCTGCATTGCGAGAGCCTTACAAAGTCTTTTTCCTATAAAACCGGTGGCCCCCGTAATCAGTATTTTCATCTTTTTTTCCTAATGGTTCTGGGGGAGTTTTACGATCCTCGAAAGATCGTACCCCTGTTTTTCTACTCGCGAGAGAATCTCCTGGTAAGTCTTTTCGTCCAGAGTCTTGGTTCTTGCCATGATCCAGAGCAGGCTTCGACTTGGGTGTCCGATGACAGCGTACTGGTAATCGTGGGCATCTAGATCAATGACGACATAGCTGAAGGAGATCGGAAAGGGGATATGACCCAAAAATGTGTCCAAATTAAAACGAACTCGCCACTCGGCATTGGAAGTGTGGTTCACGATCCATGCGAGAGAGTTGAGTTTTATTTCCTTCCCATTCGCTTTGTGGCACACAAACCAATTATCGATTTTACCGTCGTCCCTGAGGGCGTAGCTCTCTACCGAGGAGACGCAGTCTTTTTCTATGAAGTTGGGGATATTTGCAATGACGTTCCAATCCCCCATGTAGCGTTTGATGTCTACGTGGGGAACTGGCTTGAGGTCTGATGCACCTAGGGCTGTTTTAGCTAGGATGAGTCCAGAGGTGAGAGCAGTTTTGGTAAAATTTTGAAGCCATTTCATAAAAATTCCTCTAAAATGTGATACACTGAAAGCAATGAGTATAGAATTAAAATCGAACGGTTCGCCGCTTCTGACTGTCTACTACGATGGTGCGTGTCATTTATGTTCGCGCGAAATTGACCATTACAAAAAATTGCCCAAGGCCGATCGAGTGCTTTGGAAAGACATTGCAGATCCCCACTTTGACGCGTTGAAGGAGGGGCGGGAGTTATCGGAATTCAATCGAACGATGCATGTCAAGCGTCCCAATGGAGAGTTTTTTCAGGGAGTCGATGCGTTTCTTGTGATTTGGGAAGTTCTCGGAAAGTTTTCATGGTTGGCTCGAATCGTAAATTCGCGCGCGGGACGCCCAGTGTTTGATCTCGGCTACGCTACATTTGCCCGGATTCGTATCTACCTTCCCAAGCGTAAAAGAGACGAATGTGAAGATGGTCGGTGCTCTCTTGACTAAGAAAAGAGTGACTGCACCCCCTCAGTCCATTCGTGAAAGGACAGGTCGACTTCTAAAAATGGCTGGAAGTATGGCTACCCAAGAGCTCTCCCGGCGAATTCAAGGCAAAGGATCGGTTGAGTCAGCTTTGAGTTTGTCTCAGATTCAGACTTTAGTCGGGGAGCTTGCCCACCTCAAGGGGGCGGCAATGAAGCTCGGGCAGCTCTTCGCACTCGAGGCTCGAGACTATTTTCCAGAAGAGATTTGTGAAGTGTTGGATCAATTACAATCCGATGCGAGTTCTCTCGATTTTCATGTCATCGAGTCTATCTTGCAGCAGGAGCTTGGGCAAAAATACGATTCATTGACTGACTTTTCGGTTCAGCCGATTGCTGCTGCCAGTATCGGACAAGTACATCGTGCCAAGCTACCGAGCGGGGTACCTGTTGCTGTGAAGGTGCAGTATCCTGGGATTAAAGACTCTGTGCACTCGGACGTCAAAGTGCTGGGAACCTTGATGAAGACCATCTCCGTTTTAATGGGGAAGCAGGTTAATCTGTCTGAGTTAGTAGGAGAGTTCTCGGAAATTTTCATTCAGGAAGCAGACTATGAAAAGGAAGCATTGTTCTCAATTGAGTATCAAAAATTTGCGAGAGAAGTTCCTGATTTAGTAGTGCCTTCGGTTCACCCGGAGTTTAGCACGGCTAAAGTGCTGACTATGAACTACGAGACGGGGATTAAACTGAATGATTGGCTGAAAACATCCACCGCAACACGCGAAATGAGGACTTTTTACGGAGAGCTGATTCTTGATCTCTATTCTCGTGAATTTTGCGACTGGGGCTTGGTTCAGACTGACCCGAATTTGGGCAACTTTTTCTTTCGACCGAGTGAGCGTAAGCTCGTCTTGCTCGATTTTGGTGCCACTAAACGGTACGATCTTGAGTTCAGAAAGCTCTATGCTCAATTAATTATGGCGACGCTGGCGAAGAATAAAGGTCGAGTTCTCAGTTTGGGCGAGGAAATGGGCTTGATTGATCCGAGAGAGGCGGGAGAGGCTAAGGAGGTTTTTAAGGACCTTCTTTTTGAGAGTATGCGGCCGATGACTTTGCCCGAATATGATTTTGGAGAAAGCGCCTATCCTGAGAAGATGCGTGCACTATCGCGTGAGTTGGTAAAAGCTCTGCGTTACTCAGCTCCACCTAAGAAGTTAATTTTTTTACATCGCAAGCTCTCAGGGATTTTCTATATTTTGAGGGCACTTAACGTCAAACTTCCTTTGACTCAGTACACTGAGCGGTATCAAGCTCTGATTGAATCGAATTGAAGAGCGCTCGGCTTGATAGGATAGCCCGTTCCAACGAGCTCATGTCTAAAGCGCCAAAGTAATCGCCGCAGAGATACAAAGGAGAAGAATTGAGTTGTTTCTTCATCTTAAGTTTGATGAAGGACTCGTTGATGGGTGTCTTAGGCTGGGCGTATCGCCACCGATGGATTTGATACTGTGAAGGCGGAGTTTTGAGCCAAGGTTTGCATTCCCGCATCACTCGTTCGAGAATGACTTCGTCTGATTCCTGAAGTAGTTGTTGGGAGAGCTCCGGATTTAGAGTCAGAGTGAGACATGGCACGTCCTCTGATATTCCTTTCCATTGATTTTCGATGGCGAGCGCAATGGGGGCTGAGGATCGTCGAAGCAACTGGATTTGAGAAGGGTCTTTTGGAATCATCATCACACTGAGGGCAGGGTAATATTCTGCCTGAATGAGTTGAGAGGGAAGCGAGTCATCGAGTTCAAGGTGGCTCCGCTCAAGGATTTCTAGAAGCTGCGGAATCGGAAGCGTGGAAATGATTCCGCGGGCGGCGAATGTTTGTTGTTCCTGAGTTGAGGCGAGCCAGAGTCGAGTCGATGGATCATAACTGATCTGGCTAACTTTCTGATTTTTTTTGACCTGCTCAGATGCGGTCAGTGCTTTGGGGAGGGCGCTCATGCCTGGAAGTGGACGGAGGATGCTGAGGGCTGTGCCGCGCCATTCGCCGGCGTAGGGCCATTGCCATGATTCGGGTATGGTTCCCCCCAAGAGCTTCGCTAAGATTTGGATAGTCTCTGGGTGATGAAGCTCGACCAGTGGGAGGCCGTGGTCAAAATGTGCAACACGGCTCGGCTCTGGGCTGAGCGGGGTTCTTCGGGTGGCGAGCCTGCCTCCTACCCCCCTGGCCTTTTCTAAGAGTTGGACCGACTGGCCTTGCTCGAGTAGTAATGATCCAACGACTAGGCCCGAGATCCCGGCGCCTAAAATGATCCAATCAGTTGGATGGGATGGTTGTATGCTTAGGTGGTGTGTCATTTTTTGGGCCGCTCCGAGCTCGATTATGATAGCAACTGAGTACGAAATTCAAAATAAAAACGAAGGTGCAAAAACGAAGGGGTAACGATGCTTGAGTACGGAATTCATTGGTTCAGGCGAGATCTCCGAGTGGCAGGTAATTCGGCTCTGAAGTGGAATTGGAAAAAGAATCAAGGAAGAACGCTGGGGGTTTTTTTCTTTGATTCCACATTTCTTGATCGCCCTGATTTTTCTCATCACCGCTTTGCTTTCTTCCTCGAAACGTTAAGAGAGCTTCAGGCCGAACTGAGAGAAATGGGAGGGGATCTCCTGGTTCTGGATCATGGGCCTGATGCAGGATTCGAAGCGCTTTTTAAGAAGCTTCATACCCAGTTGCCGAGCTGTATCACCTACAATCGAGATTATGAGCCTTTTGCTCGAGAGCGTGACGCCCGGGTGAGTCAGAAAATTGAGAGCCACGGTGTGGCTGTGCACACCGAGCGCGATCATCTTTTGATTGAGCCCCATGAGCTTCAAAAAGAGCCGGGAGTGCCGAGCTTTTATCAAATTTACAGCCCATTTTGTAGAAAATGGCTTTCAATCATTCAACAAGATGATTTTCAGGATCGTTTATCTAGTCAAAAGGAAGCTCTCAGTTATTTAGAAAAGAGAAGCCGCGGCGAGAAAATCGACCCATTCTTTAAATTGAAATGGAAGGAGCTTTGGTCAAAAATTTCCTCTCCAGAAAGCCCTCCACATAATTTGCCGAGCTTAGAGGATGCTCTAGATAGTTTTGTTGAAAAAAATCAACCGCACGTAAAAATTTCAATCCCTCCCGCAGGAAGTCGAAAGGCTTATGAAGTTTTAAATGAGTTTCGACCGCGCGCAACAGCTTATCTGGATCAGAGAGATTTTCCGTCGGTCCGTGGCACATCAGGACTCAGTATCTACTTCAAAAATGGCTCGATCACCCCTGCACTGGTTTTGGCTGGTTTAAATCTGAATCAATTCGATTTCAAAGATAAGTCAGGACGGACTCAATTTCTTAAGGAAATTGTTTGGCGCGAGTTTTATTACCATATTCTTTACCACCGACCGAGCGTTGAACACGAGGCCTTCCTGCCTCAGTACCGTGAGCTCAAGTGGGAGAACAATGAAAAGTGGTTCGAGGCTTGGACCGAAGGGAAGACGGGATTTCCCATCGTAGATGCAGGAATGAGGCAGTTGAAAACTACGGGCTGGATGCATAATCGTGTTCGTATGATTGTGGCTTCTTTTCTTACCAAGGATCTCTTGATCGATTGGAAATGGGGGGAGAAGTACTTTATGAATCAGCTCTTGGATGGGGATCTAGCTCCAAATAATGGAGGCTGGCAATGGGCAGCATCGACGGGATGTGACCCTCAGCCTTATTTCAGAATTTTTAATCCTTTGCTGCAGAGCGAGAAATTTGACCCGAAAGGCGAGTATATAAAAAAATATATTCCAGAACTGAGGGGAGTTCACGCGGATGAGATCCACCAGCCTGGATCCCTTTACATACGACCTATTGTGGATCACGCAGTGCAGAAAGAGAAAGCATTGTCACTCTATCGCAGATCCTAATTTGAAGTTGATTTTCAAAGTGCTCTAGATCAGCATCAATGGTTAAGAGGTAGAAAGTTTATATGAAGAATTTTATTTTATGCTCTGCGCTATTGTTCTTGGTTTCAATTCCTGCGTTTGCCGATGGCGGCCCAAATCCATGTCGTAAGATTCACCAGCAGTGCAAGGCGGCTGGATTTAAAAGTAAGGATGTGCACAAGAACTGCACGAAGCCGGTCATGGAAGGTCAGACGGTTCCGAATGTAGCTGTCGATCCTGCTATGATTCAAGCTTGTAAAGATATGAGGAAAAAGAGCCACCAGGAAAACCGCCAAGACGACCACGAGGACGCTTCGGAATAGTGGTAATTAACGGCCCTCTATACTCGGCTATTTCTCATGCCTCTTTGTGCTCGCTCTGGCAATCGCTCATTCGCAGGATTGAGTTCTCTCCAGTTGGGAGAGCTCAAATCCTTGTTTTTGGAATTGAGAGACGATCGCGTCGACGAATGTTTTAGGAAGCGTCGGAGTTCTGCTCAAAATCCAAAAGGTTTTCCGGTCAGGCGATCCGACCACTGCATATTGGTAATTTGGATCAAGATCTAAGATCCAATAATCCCCTTCGAATGGCCAAAAGAAAGAAACCTTGAGCTTTGAGTTGGTTTCTGAATCCATCACTCGAGCTGTGCCCTGAGCAGAGTTAGCTTGTGCGTCACATGATTTTTTTCGGCAAGTATTTTTTACATCTACTTTTCCGTCAGTTCGAAGTGAATATTCAGCAGTAACACCGACACAGTCTTTTTCAAAAAATTGCGGAAGCCGAGCAATTTCATACCATTTCCCAATATATCTATTGAGATCAACACTCTTCACGGACTCAACAGGAGGAAGGGTTTCCTTTTTTCCCATCGCCCAGATTGAGGTGCTCTGCAAAAGAATAATAGTACCCAGTATGAGAGTATGCAGCTTCATCATGCATTCTTTTTACCTAAATCAGGCGGGATAGGCAATGGGTCTTTTGCTGGGAAAGGCTCATGACGCTATTCGTTGAGGTTCGCCTCTCGATGACTGCGATTCCGCTAGGGCCTGTAAAACCTCCTCATCGGTGACCTGTGGAAATTCATCATAGAATTGACTAATCGAAAAGAAGTCGAGAGGGGTTTCGAGCACTATTAGATCTTCCACTTCAGATCGCAGACGGTCGACCGTGCGAGGAGATGCGATGGGCGCTGCGATGATTATTTTCTTAGGGTGCTGGGAACGAATAGCTCGAATCGCTGCTAAAACTGTCGCACCCGTGGCAATTCCGTCATCGACAATGATAACGGTCCTACCTTGAGGATTAATGGGGGGGCGAATCGGAGAATAATTGGATCGCCGCGCCTTGAGTTTTGCGATTTCACTCTGAGCTACACTTTCGATATACCCACGGGGAATTCCGAAGCCTCCCAAAGTATCGGATCGGTAAAGCTCGCCGAACTCGCTCACTGATCCAATAGCAAATTCTGGATTATCGGGGGCTCCAATTTTATGCACCAAGACTACGTCTAATTCCCCACCAAGCTCATCTGCGATTTTTTTAGCCATAGGCACAGAGCCCCTCGGAATCCCTAAGACTAGAGGGTTTTTCCCTTGGTACTCTGAGAGTTGCTTCACCAATTGATCAGCAGCTTGAAGCCGATCGTGAAAGCGAGCAGATGAACCCCAAGGACAGAATGAATTGTCAGAATTAGGATTAAAAATCATAACAGCAAAAAATGCAATTTCTGCTCCATATGCAATGAGATTTTCTGGGCTTCGTTTATGGAGTTTTTTCTATCGAATCTGTTGCCTTTTTACCCGTCTGATGACGGAGGCATAGGCTGGCGTTAGCAGCTTGGGTGAGAGTTTTGATTTGGTGGAGCGATTCAAAAATGTTGGTTTTACTATCATTATTTCGCCCGCTATAGAGATGTCCGATGCTGGGCTGAATTCGACGGAAAGGGACGTGCTCGAGAAAGGCTTGGAGGAGGTCGACCATGAGTTCCATTGCAATCGGCTTGCCGGCACACATCCTCGGACCAGCGCCAAAGGGTAGGTGGTGGTAGGGGTTTTTGCTCGAGGCCTCTAGCCATCGCTCAGGGAGGAACTCTGGGTCTTGTTTAAAACGGTCCATAATTAGAAAAAACTGGGTATTTTTTCCTAACTTTTCCCCGAAAACGCACGTGCCCTTTTCCAGTTCTCGTTCGAGAATTGGAAAGGGATGTTTGAGTCGAATCGCCTCCAGGATGATGCCGCCTACGCGAACTCGATCGTGATTTTTAGCCCAAGCTTTTGCCTTTTCAAGCATTTCTGGTTGAGTACGCAGAAAGTGAAACACCGCAACCATAATATCGCTGACATTAATTTGAGGTGAGATGATCCAGGGTTGAGCAAAAGCAGAGACCCAGAGATCGGGGTCTTGGGTGCTCGATGGAGGATTACTGCTTGTTTTGGACGCGGTGACAATTTCATTTAGCCTTTCCCAGAATTTCATTTTAACTGCTGGATTGGCCGTCCCCTTCATTCCGATTTCCTTTCGCCACTCAATCGAGGCAGAATAAAAAAGTGCCTCATCTTGAATAGAAATTGGGTGCTCAAAAACAAGTTGGTAGAGGACTCGAAGTGTGAGTCGTGAAATGGTCTCAGCGTCAACTATAAGGCTAGGATTAGATCTGGTTTGTTCTATTAAAATACTGAGCGATTCTTTTGAAATCTCTTTGAGTCGAGTTCGCCAATTCGTTTGTCCAAGTATCGACTTGAAGTTTTGAGATAGTTCTTGCCAGGTTTCATCATCGACTGACTCTGTAGAGATGATCGGAGCCCATGCAGGCGCGGCAATTAAAGTCTCAATGAAAGTTCCTTTACGATTTGAAGCAGCTAAAATCTCGCCTATTTTCTGGGGTTCAGATTCCAAGATGACTACTTTTTTACCCTGTAAAAAGCCGCAAAACTTCAGGAAGAGAGATCTGAAGTCAATGGGTCCGCCGCCGTAACGAATCGAGAAAGGTTTCATTGAGCACCCCTGAGTGGACTAGGTCCACCTTGAGCGAACACCTGTATGATCGCCCCAGTCTAAAATCATAGACCAGTAAAAATGTCAAACTTTACTCGGCTGCGCTTAGTTCATCGAGAGATGGGAGGCCGAATGAGCTGCATGATTAGGGAAGGGTTGTTTTTTTATCTCGGCGCCAAAGAGTGCCGAGCAGTCCAACCAAAGCTAGGACCTGAATGCAGAGGACGACCTGGACGACTCTCCACATACGAAAAACGTAGCTATTTTTGGATGGGTCAAAGTGGAAGCAAAAGAGTAAGACGCGGTCTAGGGTTGAGGGCGCAACTTTTCCCTCACTCGCTTCGAGGAGAGCAAGTTTGAGATTTTGAGCCTTAAAGGTCGTGCCATAGAGATAGCGGGAAATCTTCCCTTCTGGGGTGAGGATAAAAATGGCAGCGGCGTGGATATACTGTTTTTCGATTGGATCATAACGATATTCAAATCCAATTTGAGATGTGACGGCTTGAATTGAAGATTCGGTCCCGGTCAAAAAATGCCATCCTGCTTCGGACTTGGGGCGGTCATAGCGCTTGAGATAATTGGTTTTTTTTTGAGTGGCTAAATCAGGAGTTTCTTTAGGATTGATACTGAGGGTGACGACCTCAAACTGGTTACCGATGCTCCAGTCCAATTTTTTGAGGGTATCCAGTGCGCCGTTGAGAACAAGGCTACAGAGCATCGGACATTCGAAGTAGACCAGGGTAAGGAGCACTGGCTTCTGATGATGAAAATAGGCTGAGAGTGGCACTGACTGGCCTGCCTCATTCATGAACTCGAGTTCTTTTCCGGAGTGCTTAAAGTCTAGAGTCTTTCCCACGGCCTCGCGGATGTCGACCCCCTTGAGTGAGTCCGGGCGATCGGAGGCATGGACTTGGACTAAATCAATTAGGGCTATAGCGGCTACGAGGAGGGAGACGAGGCGGTGAAGTGTGATTTTCTTGATCAAGAATAATTTCAACATAAAATGAAAACCCTGGAAATTTGGGTAATCGTGAGAATGTTTCAGGGCATGGGATCCAAATCTTAAAGGCCCTGAAACATTCTCACGATTACTACAGTCCTAAAGTCAGATGCAGTGAGGGTATCACGATGGACTGGCTTTTTCTAGAGTCAGGACTAGCCCTCAGGTGAGAGCTGTGATCCTTCTTCAAATCCCAAAAACCCCGCAGCTGAGCCCTGAACAGGTCGGAGTAGAGCTCGGGGTCACAGTGGGGGACGGAGTCGGGGTCACAGTGGGGGACGGAGTCGGGGTCACAGTGGGGGACGGAGTCGGGGTCACAGTGGGGGACGGAGTCGGAGTGACAGTGGGGGACGGAGTCGGGGTCACAGTGGGGGACGGAGTCGGGGTCACAGTGGGGGACGGAGTCGGAGTGACGGTGGGGGACGGAGTCGGGGTTGTGCAGTAAGTGATTGCTACTAGACTGGGGCTCCTGAGGTCGCAGGAGTCTACGTCAATCCGACCTGTCCTGGAGTCAAATCTGAACGGGATCGATCCGCCGTCGAGAGAAACTCTCACTGTGTCGGAGTCGACTAACGGGCGAGTAGGGGTGAAACTATACGATTTTTGTACTAATTGTTTTTCGAGTAAAGCATCGATGTCGTATCCTACTTTTGAGAAAGTAGCTCCGATCTGGGAGAGGTCTATGCCGAACTCCTCAGAGTCGTTTATTCGCTGGCCACTGCAGGGCTTCCTCTTTTGATGATCTAATTGCGTTGATAAATCGATGAGAATGTTTGCAGGATTTGAGTTCAGCTTGGTCCGAATCCAGGCAGGGAGTCGACCCATTTTTCTGCCGTGGTATTGCTTATGATTCGAATTTAAGACCAATACTGCTAAAATTGCACCGGGCCGAAAAAAAGCATCCTGATCTTCAGGGGCTATCTCATGATTCAAGTTGAGAATCTTTGATTGAATGTCCTGAGTCCACAGAATAGGCTGGGTGAGATCGGAAAAATTGGATGAGATGGCTTGCTCTATTTCAGATGAAGATTCTCCAGACTCTGGACTAATTACACAGATAAGATCGAGTCGGTTCCCTTGTGCAGCTGGAAAGCTTTCTTCAAAGCAGGATTGTCTATGAGTCCATGAGTCGTGGTCATCTGCTCGGCTGTCTCTCTTGTTGCCTCCGGTTGCGAAGGCAAGGTTAGAAAATTCCGCAAGGCAAAGGGCGGCGGAAATAGTTAAAAAATAAATTTGAATGGTTTGAGTCCTGTTTTTTTTCATCGCAAAAGCTCCTTTGGGTTATGACTTTATTATATTGCTAACGTTTATTAATATTCAAACTGGGTAATTGAATCATTTTATAAAATTAATTCAGCAAGCGACTTTAACATCCATTTAGAACCGTTTTAGCTGACTAATTTCATTATTTGTTAAGACGGTCAGCCTTAAGAACGCCTTATGAGTTAGTTATAAAATTTTTTTTAACAGAGGAATCCCATTCCATTTTGTGTAGTAATTCCAATGATTATCCTCGTAGCTAACGTCCTTTAGTTTGACAGAAACAGTGACCCCCGTGAGCTGGTGTGGGTCGTAAAGATTGAGTTTAATTGATCCGTGAATAGGAAAAAGAGGCCCGTCCTCCTTTTGCTGAGATCTGAGAGTGCAGCCGGTTTCGGTGATCCACTTTAACTTCCCTCGAACCAAGCGGCTAGAATCGAAGCCGATGACTTCGACAAGTTCCCAATGGGTCCCCGTCCCTCCACTCGAGGTGCCTTGGGCCTCGGTCGGTGCGGGTGGAGGCGCCTCGATCGATTTCCAAGCCATCGTCTTCCAATCCCAAATCCAATGGTACTCGGAAAGCCGCCCTTTTGATGAAAGCTCATCAAGTTCATTTTGCGTAAAAGGACCAAATACTCGACCTGATCTACCTAAAAAAACAGATTCACTTTTGATCATCGACTCTCCCTTTGCTCTACTTGCAGATATCGGTCACGATTCTCACATTCATCAGTGAGGTCGGCGGAAAGAGATCCAATCTCATCTTCCCAAATTTCCCCTGATCCCGCCGTCCCGAGGTGCGTGAGTCCCCAGTTCCAAACACTTGCAGTGTCCTTCTTGTGGGCTTGATTCACTATTTTTTCAGTTACCTCGCGGAACTGAGGGTGCGCATTTTGCCAGATCATGTCGTCACTTGCTCCGTTAAGTATTTCGACTTCAACTAGTTCATTATTTTCGGCGATTTCATCGAGTTGAGCCAACAGGTTTTGATTCAATTTTGTGATCTCTCGAGAGATATCTTGAATGATTACCTTTCTTGTTGAAATGGCTCTGGAAGCGTCGTGATTCATGATTTTCCGCCAAAATTTACCAGCAATTCTGAGTCGCTTGAGGTGAACTAATTTCAGTTTCAATTCCCGAATCGAGCGATCAACCGAATCTCTTATGATTTGATCAATCTTATTTTTTTTGTTTAGTTCACTAATTTTTTTATGAATATTTAAAGTTTCTGCTAAGAGCTGGGATGTGAGCATTTTTTGCTCCTTTTTTCCTCTTTGACTCATACCTTCTCTCCTGCTTTTTTCTTGGATAATTAAGTTGAGTCGCTCCTGATTTGAAATGAAGTTCAGCCCTCGTAGCCATTCACTGGCAATTTGTGGCGGCACCGACGGTCCAGGAAGCTTTTTTTCGAATGAAATAGCCCTGAGGTAGATTTCTTCAGACGACCTCGCGGGTGAGGCTGCCTCGTTTTTGAGCCAAAAATAGACATCTCGGTAGTGGACCTTGAAGTTTTGAATTGCCCCCATCGACTCTGGAAACCGGCACATCTCATTGAGGGCCATCGCCATGACCATGGGTGCCTCCGGGGCGAAAGCCTGCCGCATAGGTCCAAGCTGCAATCCGATCGACGTTCCGATGGCTTCTGGGTATTTTTCGAGCATGAGGAAAGACCAGCCGATTTCGTTCAGGGCCTGAATTCTGGAATTAGATCGAAGCCCAATTTCTTGGTAATGGTGAATAGCTTTTTCATATAGCCCGAGTTGATAAGCGGATCGAGCGGCGAGGAGGTGGGCTGTCTCGATGTAGGGCTTTAGGAATTCGGTGTCTTCGTCGGTTGGATTTGAAACCAATCCTGTATGGTTCAGGCCGGCTTCTACCACATGAAGGAAAAGCTCGAAGCTATCCAGCGCTGCACGAGATTCGTTTTGTTTTAAATCTTGTATTGCCTGCGAAAGATTTTCCATCGCACCGGAACCCCTTAAAACATCGAATAGTTTACCTAGGTCAGCTTCAGGGAGTGTGGGATTCCTAAGATAGAGAAGAAAGGCAGCTTTCCAGGTAATTCCTCGAAAAATGGATAGTGAATCAAGCGATAACCAATGATGAAAATTGATTAGGTTAGGAATTATTTTTGGCGAGATAGGTATTGCTGGGTAGTGCTGATGAATAGAAATCAGACATCCAAGAGCCGCCATTTGAAAATCCGAGGTTCTTAAATTCGCTGGCTGCAGCGCGAGGCTAGAAAATCCTTCTTCAGCGATATGTATAAAACCAGACGCATAGAACATGCGTGAGATCCAGTATGCACTGAATGCCTGATCCTCGATTTGTTGGGACTGACGCCTGAGGGCCAGAGCTTCGGAAAAACCACGGATTTTTGATCCTTCCTTGGTTAAGGATTTGGAGAACTCATCACGCCAGGCTTCCTTAGGACTGTATTTTCCGATAGGCCAGCTCCACTGTTCCGAGTCGCTACAGATTTGAGACGCACTTTGGGGTGTTGCGTGAGCCAAGTGGTTGATTGCGAGGAATGGAGAGAATAGTAGTATTCCACTGATTAGTTTAAATTTAGAATCTGTGAAAAAAAACATAAAATATACCTTTTAAGATTAAAAGCTCCATAAGCTAACTCCGAGAGTGACTGTGTTATTCCAGTTTGATCGGTTTCCGAGAACTTTACCTATTTGCGTCGGAATGACTTTTTCTATTATCCTCTCTTCGTAAAAAATGAGCCGATAGTCGAGTCGAACCGAGACTGTTTTGTTGAGGTAGAATCTCTGCCCTAGTCCGATTGATGGTGTGGCGTAGTTTCCGGATTCGGTATTGGTTAATCCCATTCCACAAAGTAAGTATAAATCATAGTAGATGATTGATTTTCCGAGAACACTCAGTTTTCCATAAAACAGGCTTCCCATTCCCTCCATTCCCAAAAAATAGCGAGGTATGTTTGTATCCACCGTCGCTCCTAGAGTTTGCTGGAATGTGTTTAGGGCTGATGAGGGGCTGACGAGGTCTTTGAAGGCGAGTAGGTGTAACGAAAGGTATTCATTGAGATGGTAACCCAGCGAAAAACCCAAGGTCCTGACATCGAGAAATGGATCACTGTAAAGGACGCCCAGGTTGAGGGAGAGTTCGAATTTGCCCTTTTTCGTGTAGGCACGGTTCTGAACTACTCCTAGCTCAGTCTCGCTCCCTAGGGCCCAGTACTTCTCCTTAATTGAGTCTACATTCACCTGCTCGGCGTCTGCGGGTGGACCGACAGAGGCGGGCGACTGTGTTGGAACTGGTTCTGCTGCCAAGCAAGGTAGTGAGAGGCAGAGAGTAAGCCAGAGGGCGGCTACTCCATTGCGATGTAGCGTTTTATTTGGAGTTAAAAAATTCATAAATTACCTCATTTTCCTAATGTTTTAAAAATAAATGGGTAGGAAACGGCCACTTCAATTCCGCCCTTAGGTTTGGGAAACTTCCACTCCATAAGCCGCTTGATCAGGCAAGCCCCGAGGCTTGACTCGTCGATCGAGGACTGATTCACTTTCGCCGTTCTCACGCCCCCAGAGGTTTGGATAGTAAAGTCGATGACGAGTTTTCCTTGGATCGTAGATGCTTTAAGAAGACTCGACTCATAGCAGTAGCGAACCTCGGCAAGATGGCTGTGGATCACTTTTCCTACTTCTTCCTGGGTAAGTCCCTCATCTACCTTTGAGTCGAGAGTTTCCAGAGATACAAAGGAGCGTCCTTGAGATCCCCCGTTCTGGGCCTGAACTTGAGAATAGTTTAGAGAGTTTCCTTGCCCACTACCTCCGAGCCTGGCGAGTGCCGTCTGCAGAGTCTGAGGCTGTGTGGCGTTCGACCCGAGTTGGATAGAGTTTTTACTCCCCCCATAAAGCTGTTTCGAAAGAGCTCGGGTGTTGGTTTGAGTTGGTAGACGGGAGCTTGCTAGGGCGCCGAGAACGCCTCCTTGAATAAGGGATTGGGTGGCTTTTGCTACCTCACTCGAGCGAAGGTCGCTCAGAACTTTGCGAGATTGCGAGGCCCGACTTGGAGTAGCTTGGGTGGGGGCTAGGATTACTTTTGCAAATTGAGCGGGAATCAGCGCTTCATCGGCTGGTTGGGTGATTCGAGCAATCAAGGCAGAAATCGCAAAAATCGTCACCAGAATTCCAACCGCAGTGGCTAAAGATCGAGAGAAAATGTGGGTGTATTCTTCTAGTTTGGCCGATTCTGGAGGGATTTGAATGGAGTTCCAGGGGCGATCGAATTGTGTTCTTCGGGTCGGGTAGATCCCGAGCAGGAGAGATTGGCCGACTCGCGTCAAATGGTTGGTTCCACCCTCGAGTGAGATGGGGTGGGCGAAGGAGTCCTCGAGGTTTCGAATCAAGAGTCCAGTCTCATTTTTTTCCAGAACCCACCGTAGTGGATGGCCAAGACCGAGGAGGTCTTGATCGTTCCAGACCTGGCTCTGAATCATTCGCCCTGGCTCTGAATAGATTTGTACTATGTATTCCTGACTCATCTTTTCTATCTCATTTCTTTCAGATTTTCGGAGATTTCGTTTCGAAAGCTCTTTCTCTTTTTATACAAGTGAGGCTTGGATTTTTTTCTCTTGGATTCCGAAATTTGGCTAAGCGAGTCGAGGGACTTTCGATTCACTCCCTCAACCAGTTCTCCTTCGAAGTCGATAACTTTTTTTCTTTTCTGATGCTCGTCCTGCGCTCCCATTAGAGAGCGCACAGGCTGGATTATAGAAAATAAGATGAGTAGCCGAGCCAAGTGTCTGATGAGTTTGAACCGATTCAAGGGTGTCTCCTTAATGGGTTTAATTCTCCCCAAAGTTGGGCAGATTTTTCAATCGAACGAGTTGAAGCGTAGTGGGAAAAAAGAATCAACCGAAGTTGGGCTCCAGATCCTGGCTTAAGCTGGGGGAGAATGGTTTCGAGTAATGCAATGGCCTCAGCTTGAGCGCCTGAGGCATTCCATGTGAGTGCCTGAAGTATTTTTTCCTCGTTTTCATTGATGATCTTTCTATTTTGGAGCTCCTGAAGCAGAAATGTTCCCATTGCCCATTGCTTCTTCTGAAATGCAGTCATCCATAATTTTTTGATCGGATCAGAGAAAAAAGATGGATCATCTAGTAGGACAAGATTTTCATGAATTTGTTCGGGCGGTCCGTCCATAATTTTTTTTGGCAGAGCTTTTTGAAGGGCTTCTGTGTCCATTAGGTAGCTCTTCGAGTTTTCTTTTTTAATTAGTAGCCAGTCGTCCGCTTCGATGCTGAGCTTTGAAGCAATTTGATAGGCATTTTGCGATAGTTCGATAGCCTTCTTGTTAAATGGAATTGTGATTTCACGAATTTCATCAGAATATTCGCGCTTTTCGTGTTCAATCATTTCTTTTGGAATAGGACTATTTTCTATTGATCTCACTAGGTCGCGGTAAACGCCTGACAAGGTTTGAAGTGCGATCGCTCGAAGCCGAGCCCAGGGCAACTCTAAGGAGCCCGACACGACCGATTCAAACTCTCGGATCCATTCACTCCTTCTGATCAGGCCTTGGGCCGATGTTTTTCTGAGTGGTACTTCCTCGATTAGTCGAGATCGAACCGAAGCCAGGGAATTGGGGAGGATTGAGTTGAGTGCAGGTAGGAGTGTGATCTGGCTGGCGGGCTCAAGTTTTTTCCATCCTTGAACCAGTGTTTTTATGAGCCGAAGGAGTTCGTGAAGCTTAAGACCTGCATGATGGGAAAGGACAACAGCAGCCCAAAGAGCGCGATTGGCAGCGGGGCCATGAAATGCATGATTCTGATAGACTCTTAGAAGCTCAAGGCTGAACAGAGAGTCCGCATTTACAGGCGCGTTAAGGATGGCCAAAGATTGAAACTTCTGGCAGTTTTCGAGGAGTTCCGGTGAGAGATTCTCATGGCAGTCGAAATGAGGGTCGTTCACGAGCCAATGGAGAATCGGTAGCTTTTTTAATATAGGCTCTTCGTTGGGATGAAGTCCCAGGTAATTTTGATAATCATTCGCCGCCTCTTTGAATTGAAAAGATTCCTCTAAGAGCGACGCCCTCTGAAGTATAGCTAGACCGAAGATATCGGGTTGGCCTTTCTTCGCCTGTTGGTGGGCGCTGATAATTAATTCGAGTGAGTTGATTGCTCCCCTCTTGTCTTGGAGCCGGAGTTGACTTTGGGCCATTAGGTATCTGACTTGGGATATTCGATGCGATTGTGGATAGTTCTTGATGTAGAGGGACGCCTCAATGAGCGCATGGGCATCCTCTTTGCGATTACCCATGGCTTCAATGACTTCATAGGCGGAATCAAGTTCCAATATTCTCAGTCGTTCGTTGAGCTCTTGCTTTGGCCATTTTACTTTTGCTAATTTTTCGGCAAGCTCATGAGTTCTGATCCAATCGGAGGATTGAATCAGCGTGTCGACCGCCAACGCGACTGACGGTGGCGCGTATTGAGACTCAGGATGTTGAACCGCAAATTGCACCAGCCCTTCGACGGCCAAGGATCGGCTGGACTTCGCGTAGATCAGTCGATTCTTCTCGAAAATCATTTGGTTGATGGACTCATCTGTGCTGGGAATCTCGGCACAAGTTCGGTCGATTTGGTTCACCCATTCTAAAGCTAAAGTGGGAAGTTTTTTAAGGAGGGTCTCGCGTTGAGATCTATTTTGTAGAGTCGGTCCTGATTCGAGTGCCTGAGTCGAGAGGTCCAAGGGAATGAGCTCGAGTTTACGAAGTTCTTCAAATCGACTTCTTATCCAGCTGAGCTCAACCGTATGAGAGCTGAGTTGAGCTGGATTGCGGCCGTGCGAAAGAATCCAACGATAATTTTGAGAGGCAAGTTTGTATTGATGGCCTTCAAAATAGGCCTCCGCTAAGTTAAAATGAATTTGGTCGAGGTGTGGGTCATCCACCGGCGTTACCTCAATAAGAAGTGAATCCATTTGGATTAATGTATCGAGAATTTTACTCTTGTTGCTTGCAGAAACTGAATGCTGGAGTTGTTTTTGGAGCTCTTTAGCTGCTTCTAATAGTGCTGGATGAAGTGGGCTTTCAGTCTGAGCACGGGTGAGATTTTTGGGTTCGAGCCGATAAACCGATGAGAGATCAGCCAGTGTTTCTTTGAGTTCTTCCCATTGATTTTGGTTGAGTTGATGGTCAAGAACGAGTGCGATGACATCCAGGGTTTCGGGTAGTTGTTTCTCCTCTTTTATGAGTCGATTTTTCCACTCAATCAGGGCACGATCCTGCCGGTGCGCTCGTAGGAGCTTCCCGAACCTGAGCGCTAATTTGCCAAGTAATGGGCCGTCCTCAAGCCTACGGAAGTAGGATAGAGCGGCATCAAAGCTGTAGGGTTCGAGTTTTCTCTCGCAGGCGTCATAATAGAACGCAACCGTGTCCATGAGGCTGGTTTCTCGAATTGCAGCATCCGAGGCACTGAAGTCAACCCCGCTCAAGCGATCTCGCAGCGCATTGAAATAGAGAATCTGTTTTTCAAGGTACGCCAGTGCCTGGGGGATGTGACTTAGGTTGTAGTGAGCCCAACCCAATCGGTAAAGTGAGATTGGATAGTAGATACTCTGTGGTTGAGACTCAATTGGAAGCAGGTAGGAAATAGCCTCTCTGTGATTTTGATTCTGGGTAGCGATCTCTGATAGAGCCAAGTAAGATGGAATGAGATCGCTGGAGCCCTTGTAGTCCTGGACTACCTTGAGATAGTTAAGTCGAGATTCGGCGGTTTGATTCAGTTCGCCGTAAGCTTTTGCTCGCAGGAACCAAGCTCGGTCCAACTTTGGATATTCAGGGTATCCTTGGATGAGTTCGTTAAGCGCCTGAATTTGAGCCTCAATCAGGGAGTGGTAGGTCTTGATTTCTCGCTCCTGACTTCGTTGGGCGTGAGCGAGTCGAAATGCAATCTGAGAGGCCTCTCGATTGACCTCAGCCAATCGCTCCAAAAATACAGGTTCCTGAGAGGAATGGTGATACTTCGCGATGAGTCCTCTCAGTTTTTTTGCGGCTCGATCCAAGGATTGAAGAGCGACTTGATCGACAGCACGGTCCTGCTTCTCTGTGAGTTGGGTTGGAGTGGGAGGGGACGCAAATGACCCAGCATCGCAGGCAAAAAGGAAAAAAAAGATCAAGTGCCGCCGAAAGTGAGTGAAAGTCACGGGGCACCCTCGGACTGGATTGCGACCAGTTTGAATTCGGAATAACCCTGGAGAGCGGCAGCCCCCAGGACTGACTTAAGAGTGCCGTAGGGGGTTCTTACGTCAGCAATAATCAAAATTTTTGAGTCGATTTGGACGCCTGGATTAGCGTTCGAGATCAGCTGTTGTCGCCGTTTTTCTTTCTCGAGACTTGCACTGACACTCTTAGAGATCGATTCGGTTGTTAGTTCCTCAGAGTTAAAACGGAAATGAATCAAAGAGGTAATGGGTTTTTTCTCAATTTGAATAAGTGTTTCTGAAATTTCTATTTGAATGGCCTCGATTGGAGATTGAAGATGATGGGCTTCTGGTATTTTCATTCCATCAGAAGGAGATATTTGAATGCTGCTGGTAGAGTAAGACTTAAGAAGAAACACGAGAATGATAATAAAAATATCAGCCATTGAGGTAATCTGAAGCGAAATCTCAGGATTAATTTGGCTGCTTCTTTTAAACTTACTCACGTTTTAAAATCCTCCTAGGTTGATTTGTTGAAACAACGGGTGCAGATTTTCCATCCAATGCACGAGGTGCAAATACTCCACTTCATTTTGGGCTGAGAGGGTCAGCACATCGATTTTTGGGTACTTGATCTTCAAGCCTTGAAGCGTTTGTAGAATCAAGGCTTGATCCCATGTGCCGGCTTTCGCTGGGATTGGGATTAATTGCTTGGAATGCCCGCTCACCTGAATTTCAGCGACTCCTTCGATTTTAAGTTCCATCCGGAGAGTTTCGGTCGGAGCACTTGGACTGGTCGTCGCTTGCCCGAGGGTATTTGGGGAAGCCTCCAAGATACCGATGGAAAGAAATGAGGCTGAAACCAGCATAAAAGTGATCAATACTGTGAAGCAGTCCACAATAGGTGCTAGATTGAGATCAAAGTCTTGTGAGCGACTAGCGGATCCTGTATTTTCTTGTCCGATGTTCATAGGGTCTTCTTTTCATCGTCTGATTCTAATGCTGAATAGAATCGCTGTTTGAGTAGATCCATAATCTTGAGAGATGCATCCTCGATTTCTGCCGTGAGCTGGTTCGAGCGATTGACTAGGAATGAATAGGCAATCATGCAGGGAATCGCGACGCCTAAGCCTAATAGTGTAGCATTCATGGCGCTGGAGATCCCTGCTGCAAGAAGAGCTGATTTTTGCTGAGCATCGGCATGCCCCACGGCTTCAAAAGAGTGGATGAGGCCGAGAATCGTTCCGAAGAGGCCTAATAGAGTTGAGACGTTGGCGATCGTCGCTAGATAGCCAATTCTTTTCTGAACTAATCCCTGGGCTTGGTGAGTTGCTATTCTGAGTCCGTCTTCGATTACGATCTCAGG
The DNA here is from genome assembly GCA_947447665.1 of Bacteriovoracaceae bacterium. Lineage (GTDB taxonomy): Bacteria > Bdellovibrionota > UBA1018 > UBA1018 > UBA1018 > CAINWE01. Next base: position 104,637 of record CANFJX010000002.1, read on the forward strand.
TAGGTGAGCACGAGAGAGACCCGTTTTGACGACCTGACAGAGGGGAACTCGTGCCTGACGATCGCAAAGGTTAATCGCCTCATGGAGTTTGCCACCGGTAATTTGCTGTGTCAGGCTTTGATAAAAAATCTCCGAGTTTCGGGCTGGATAGACGGCATAGAGCAGAAAGACTCGCTCTAAAATAATGGCGAGTCCAATCACGCCGGCAATGATAATGGGTAGAACATGGCCCCAGTTTTGACTAATAAACTCGAATAAACTCATAGTGGTCTTCCTTTTCTTTCATTTTAATAAGCGGTTTTAGGTTGATAGTTGATCGACACCCGATCAGTAGCAGCTAAGCTCAAAACAAAATTGGGATCTGTGAAGGTCAAATTTTTGCTTGAAATAGTGTATTGGGAGCTTGGGACGAAAAGCGTAGAGCCGTTTTGGTGAATGATTTGGACGAGCATTTGTTCGGTGGAGGTCGGAGCACGAGCGAGGGTAAAGGTACTTTTTTTCTGGATAATCTCCTGGCCGATAGCATTCAGAACGGGAGAGTAATCTGTGTTTCCGATGTCGAGAGCGAGTGAGCCTCCCCCGACGAGTTGACCTAATTGTAGGTATCGAGTACCCACGTCGGCCTCGATGACCTTGATCGTTCCGACGGTGTTGTCTATGGCATTTCTTGAGGTCTGAATCGTTTGGACTGAGGTTCCCGTGGTTGGAACAATGGATGCGATAAAATAATTCGGGTCGCCCGTCGGGGAATGATCGAGAGTTTTGAAAAAGGTATCAATTTGAGATTTCACATCGGCTACAGGGATTAAAAGGCTCGAATTGACGCAGACACCGAGTGTGTAGCTGATCGAATCAGCTGTTTTGGTTGGGCAGCTAATTCCCTCACTTCCGAATCGACAGCCGCTAGCACAGCAGAACCCCCCATTCCCAGAGATCATTGGACTGTTCCCGTTATTTGCGTTGAGGCTGGCTTGGTCGCATGCGTAGCCCCACTCTGGACTAAATCCAGTAGGAATCTGATTAGGAATTTCAAGGGACTGGTCATCTTCGTCGGATAGAAAGATGAGACCTCGTAATGAGTCGGGCCGGAAAAAAGCTGTAGGTGTCGATTCGTTGTCGCTCAGAAGTTGGAGAACTGAGCTTAGTCCTCGCTCTGAGCCTGCACCAGAACTTCCTACGCTCGCATTAATGAGAAAGTTGCTTTGGACCTGATTCGCCCAATTCGCATCGGCAGGTGTGCCTGAAGGCGGAATTGTAGAAATGATGGCTTGACCGGATCGAACGGTATCATTCTCGATCGTATTAACACATTGAGAAAGGCTCGACTCTCCGGCACCGGTGTTTGGATTGACGCAGGGATTGGATCCGATAAAAATGCTTGGGTTGTCGCGTAAACCGCATTGGGTGAACCCCTTCAAAAAGTAAGGCATGAGCTCAAGACAGAAGGCAGTAATGGGACCATCGTGAATGCCGGCCTTAAGAAGCGAGTACTGAGATCCCCAGAGCGGATTTAAATCACCATAGGTGAGCCCTTGGGTAAAGGTTCCGGTACTCGTATTAACCAGTGTGGGTGCCCAGCTTGGATTCAAAAAAGTATTAAGCCAACTCAATCCGGAGAGATAGGTCGATACATATCCGATCGATCCTGGGATTTGGGTAGATAGATAGGTAGAAAAAGCCGGATGAGCGAGATAAGTATCCGTCGTGATTACTGCCACGCGGATATCCCAAGTGGGCTGCAAGTATTTCGTCATAAATCCTTGGAATCCAGCTCTCAGCTTCTGTTGATGCACATCCATGCTGGAGGAGTTGTCAACCACCCAGAGTAGATCGATTTTTGTGTTCACCTCCTGAGAGGATTGAAAGGTTTGAGTGACCTGCAGAAACTTAAATGATCCAGGGAGCTGTCCCGTGCAGGCGCTCAGGGAGAGAGTGAGAGCAGGGGTGATAAAAAAAAGAGCGCCCAGCGAGGTAGGTTTGTATTTCATTGCGGGGCCTCGCAGGTGGCGGCGGTTGACTCGATCAGCCAGTCGGTAAAAATACTCCGCTGGGAGTCGAGTTGCTTGCTTTCATGATCGAGCTTCCGGACTTCAGAGTTAAGCTGGGCTTCATCCTCTGAGTTGTCCTTTGATCCGTCCCAGCTTCCTGAAGGGTCATCGCTGGTGTCATCTGCGCCGAGGGCGCTCATGAGTTCATCTTGCTTCGGTCGGCAGATTTGTGGGCAAGTCGAGCGTCCCAAGCAAAAGCGGGCGGTGATAGTAGATTGAGGACCGGCATGGGGACCTAGGATGAGTTGATTGGCGTGATTGGATGCCTGTCGGAAAGACACAGCTTTTCCATCGATCCATACGCAGATTGATGAGCGATTGATCGTCTTTGAAATTTCAAGAGATTCTGGAATTCTCAGACTAATTCCGTTCTCGTGTTCCAAGCAGGTCTCCATGTCTGAGTGCGTTGCTAGTTTTTTATGAGTATAACGAATCGTAAAACAGCCGGTTTCGCTCCGCTCCAGTGCAATGACCTTCTGGGTCGGCGTATGAGCGGGCGCGGTGAGGGGCGTCGTTGCTGGAGAGGGCGAGGCTAGGATTGGTCTAGAGATTTGAACTGATGGAGAACCGTTGTTTGGTAGTGCGGGGAGGTTCGGCTCAATAGTTTGGTGATGCAATCGAAACCGAGCGGCTATAAATATTCCTAAAATAATAAATAAAGGTAAAAAAAATGAGGATAAAAAAATTTTTCTAACAGTCGACTGACTCAACTTCAACCGGCCCATAAGCTCTCCCTAGCGATAGATTCGATCGCTCTAGTATTTGATTCGGAGAATGGGCTGATAAATTTAGAAAAATCGGATTTTAAAAATACCTGAAAAGCTTGATAGGAGCAGGTTTCAGTCGCTTGCTAAGCGAGCTGCTAAGTGCTGGTGCTGCTAAAGTGGAGACCAGGCGATACCTAATCCGCCGGTAAATTGATTGTAAGAGTAGCTTGCGGAAACGTTTGAAAAATTATTCACGTAGCTGATGTCGCATAGGAGCATCCATTGGGAGCTGAGATAGTGTGACCAGTTGATCCGGAGAGGAAGATTGAGGTCTACCCTTTTAAGAGTGGAATCAAAGTAGTTTGTGTAGAGTAGGCCGATCGATGCATTCAGCGTATCGCTACCAGTTAAGCGCATCAGGTTTGAGAAGCCAACGCTAGAGGCAAGATAGCGGACATCTGCGCCCGTTGCGTTGGTTTTTTCAATCGTGAAGTTCCAGCTAGGGTTGAAAAGCTGCTTTACCGTATTGGATATGAGTTGAACTCGAGTGCCAAAGGCATTGCCTGTTTGGCTTGGGTAGATCCAGTAAACTTGGGGTCTAAAATAAAAATCAATCTGAAGCTGGAGAGTTTTATTCAAAAATGCTTTTAAAAAAGGACCAAATTCAACACTGGCACTCGATTTTCCATAAGTATAATTAGTCGAAGTTGAGCTTAATAATTCGTTCTGAAAGGTGAAATTTCCCACCGCTTTCATTCCGCCACTGAAAGTAGAGAGCGGCTTGTAGTTTGCGTAAATAGATGCGGAGTTAGTGAAGTATTGATAGTTTTGAGTTTTAGGATTGGTGTTTTGATTGAATGAGCCTTGATAATTGTAAACCATCTGGATTGGGCTTAATGGAGCATCCATCCACCCAACTCCGGCTGATAGATTCATTTTTCCAGTCGATTTTCCGGACAAGCTCACTGGGTTAGAGATTCCGATGGGAAGTTGACCAATGTTTGAGTCATATTGGCCCAGGCTTGAGGCATTGATGAACCAACGCGGTTTCTTGAAGGGAGTCAGGATCTGTTCGGTCGATTGGATGATTTCAGCAGAGCTAGGGATATGCGGAAGTTTTTCCGCCAGCGCTCTGGCTTCAAGGATTTCCGCGGTTGCAAGGGTCCCATAGCTCATTCGGAAGTTAAGTAAACCCAAGTAATATCGTGCAATGAGTTGAAGTTCAGGGGGACCATGGTCTTTGACGAAGCTCATGTGCTCATCGGCGGAAGCATAATTGCCTCCGGTGAATTCGATATTCCCTAAGAGCAGGTGGCTCGGCACTTCATTAAAGTGCATTTTGATGCAGGCGTTGAGATGGTTTTTGGCCAGTGCGACATTTTTCTTTTTTTGATAAAGAGTCGCAAGTTCAAAGTGGTAGGGACCTTGGTCCTTTTCGGCCTTTTGAGTAATGAGCTGGGTGTAAATCTCGATTGCTCGGTCGTCATTTCCTTTGATTTTTAGTGTGAGTGCTCTCATTTCTAGTGCGGGCAGGTACCTCGGGTCTAATTGGAGTGCTTTATCTAAAAGACGAGCGGCTTGAGCTATTTCGTTTTTATTGTAATGGAGGAGTGCCTCTGTGTAGGTTGCCTCCAGTGCTAATTCGGGATGAGATACCTCGGCTTGCGCGCTTCGGCTTTGATTGAGCCATGAGGCAAAAAGTAATAAAAAAAGTAAATAGAGTTTTGATGTCCTTGTTTTCTGTCGATTTTTTTTGTCTGTGTCATCTGGGACACAAATTGCGGAGTCCATGAGTTTAATTTAACATTAAATAGATGTGGAATGTTTGCAGTTTTATGAGGTTTTTTAAAACCCTTCTTTTTTGGTCCGTCAGTGTTTTGACGGTGGCTTCGGCAAGTCCGAGAGTCCCTGCGGGGGATGTGGTCAGTGTGCTGGGGCAAGTCTTCATTCGCGAGGATCGTGAAGTGGATACAAACGCGATGGGTAAGATGAGGCAAGCACGTGCTGGTGATCCGATTTATGCTGGTGACGTCATTAACACGGCCAGTAATGCGGGTGTGAAAATCATGCTGAGGGACCGGAGCATTCTGGATCTCGGCCCGTCTTCGCTTTTTAAGGTCAGTGAGTTTAAGCAGGGGAAAAATTCTGAACGTCAAGTGGAGCTGGATATGACCTATGGCAGCGTGCGTGCTGCCGTGACGGAGAAACTCAAAGGGCAGAGTAAATTTAAGCTTCGAACCCCCAGTGCTGTCATGGGCGTCCGTGGCACGGTTGCAATTTCGGAAGTGTCTTTGGGGGATCAAGCGGCAACGGGTCCTGCCCGAGGAGGCGCGAGTGAGTCTAAGACTACCTTTCTCATCACTCAAGGCCAGGGAGAAGTAACCGCTGTCGGGGGAGGGGCCCAAGGCGCCTCCGCTGTAGTTCTGAATCCAGGTGATCAGGCATCCACATCGTCTCTTTCTTTTGGTAGCTCAGGAGCCTCAGGGTCAGTGAATAAGGAGTCGCTCTCTCCGGCTCAACTCGATCAAAAAACTCAGCAAGCTCAGAACCTCTCGCGATCTACCGATACGGCTTTTGTTTTAGCGACTAACTTTGACCGTGCCCGCGAGCAAAATCAACAGGAGCGCACTCAGGAGCAGCGCTCTGGTGCTAGCAACGCGTCTGCCGGGAGGGTGAGCCAAGATCCAGGAGAGCGATCACCAGCCACTGCAAGCGCTGGCGCAGGACCTGGACCTGCCGGAAGTATCTTAACCTCGATGACCACTCAATTGGCTCAATCCTTACCCCCTCCAGGCCTAATGACTATTTCGAATTTGGGCGTCTCGGGTGCTCCCACTAATCTGCAGGTCCTCTCGCAACAGTCAAACGTGATCTCATTGCCGCCCGCAGCGACGAAATCGCTGACTGTGAAAGTGAGCTGGTGATGAATTTTTCAAAAGTTAAAACGAATGATTTGATCGTTTTGTCCTTTCTGTGTCTCTCCGGGTGCTCTCTAGCAGTTCCCGATTCTCGTTCGATTACGATTTCCTTTCCAAGCGGCCTTGTGGCTAATTCCAGGGCAAGTTTAGGTCCTCCGCACGCGAGGTCTTTCGATAGCCCTCCAGAAACGCTGGCTAATTTTAATTGTTTTGGAATTAACATTACAGGTCCTGGAATTAGACCTAATCCTAATTTGAGTACTTGTTCCACTCCCGGGTCAGTGGGAGCGGGATTAGTAGCGGGTTTGAGTGACGTTGGGAAGGACTCGATTGTAGTGGATGTTCCGACGGGGCCCGCGCGTTTGATTCAACTCTTTGCGGTGCAAAGTTCCGTGGGTTGCCCGAGCGTCGATGAGATCATGACTACGCCGACCCTGAAAGCGGGTATGGGGAGTCCCTACTTGTTGGGTAGTGCGATCGTCGACATTACGGCTGACACGGTGGTGAGCATCCAGGCCCAATGGGATCCAGCGAATCCAGTGAGGGTATTTTGCCCGGATGATCGGCCCTCGAATGGAACTCCATCTTCTCCGGGCTTGGTCAGGCAGTTGGCTTTTTTTCAGCCGTTCAATCAGAACCCGGATCCTCTGATCAATCTGACGACTCAGGTCGGAGTGCCTCTCCCCTTTGAGATCGGGGTACAGGTTTTAGATGCTGGCGGGAGCCTGATCCCGAATGCAACGGGGGAAATCATTCTTTCTCTCTCCACTCGATCCGACTGCTCCGACACGATCAGCAATCTTATGCCTGTGAGTGCCCCAATCCCTAGTTCCACTGCTGCTCCCACTATGCCTACTCAAGTTGGTGTTGCTAGCGCCTTCATCTCTACCAACAGTTCTGCTATTTTTTCTGGTGTGAGTCTCAACGTGAGTGGATCTGTTTATCTCAGGGCACAATCAGGTGGTGCTCTGCCGGCTTGCAGAGGGCCGATTACTGTCCAGCCTGAGGCGGCTTCACAATCAGGTCAGTTAGGTTCATCTGGAGTGGTGCCAGCAAATCCTATCTCTCTCACCGGTAACGCTAATACTCAACTTCCCACTCAGATTTTAGTCTACGCTCCGCCTCCCGTTGCTGGGGCAATCTGTCGGGCCGTATTTGTGGGTCTGACTGATGAGTCTTATTTGCCGGCGTTTTTGAATTCGCCCATTTCCTTGTTGTTAAAGGCTTGGATTCCTCCCTTGGCCAGTGGGGGGCAGTCTGCGAGCTCAGCTGTGGTGAATTTTTTTAGCGACTCCGGTTGTTCACAGGCGGCCACAATCGTTGGTCTGCCTCAAGGCCAGGCTGAGGTGCAAGTTTGGATAAAGGAAACGGGCTCCGGCCGAGTCTGGTTGCAAGCCGCGCAAGCTGGATCATCGGTGAGCTCCATCCGAGCTGGGTTATTTGATCTTTCGTTCTAATTCCGGATTGGGAAATGTCACTAAGAGCGTCATCACGGTTTTGGCTTGAGCCGGATCATTAGTAAAGAGGACGCCGGAACGGATTCGTTTTCGCTCGCCCGATGTTTCAGTTCGAATGGGATACTGAGAGCGCATTGATTGAACAAAGGCAAGAGGATCGGAATAGCCCATTTTGGGAAGTTCACGCAATGGAATGAATATCCAGGCTCCGGTGACGCCAGGGGCAAGGTGCTTTTCTACTTCCAGTGCGACCCGCCCCATCGTCCAGCGAGGGTTGAGTTCGACGAGGGGTTTAAGCCGAAGATCCCCTTCCGGTGTTTGCCAGAGAAAAGCGTCAACACCTGCGGGTCCACGGTAGCCCTCCTCACGCAGCCTTTTACCTAAGTCGCGTAAAAAGCCTTTCCAAGGTTTAAGAGTGGAGTGAAAGAAACGAAGTTGCTCCTGAGTGAGGCTGTAAAATTTGCTTCCTAGAATCGTCCCTCGATACTCGTGATGGGCTCCGGTAATAAATTGTCGGACCTCGAGGAGAGTGATTTCGTGGTCTTGGATTTTCATTTGGATCGAGAGATCAGCGACTCGGTTCAGGTAGGGCTCCACAACGAGTTGACCCTGGGTTTTGAGTATCTTACGAATCCATCCGCCAAGGGGGCCTTCTAAGTCCTCGAGGCGAGAGATCGCTTTAACTTGCATGCCCGAGGTCCCGAAGGGCGCCTTAATCATCGCTCTGGAGTAGATTTTGAGGAGATCGGACAGAGCCCCGATTGCTGAATTCCATTCTTTATAGATTCGGCCCGTTTCTTTCTGAGTTGCAAAAAAACTAGAAAAATTGGGATGACGCCCGAGCCAATCATTGAGGAATTCAACGCTCCAAGTTTTTGAAAAAATACGCCCCGCGCCGTGTGCCGTGAGATTATCCTGGGTGATAACAGACTGAGCAAAGTCGCTATTCCCACCGTCCGCGCGGACAAGTCTAGGTAGGAGTGGGGTGAAAAGTGGAATCACTTCAGGACTCCATCCCCAGGGCTCTATGCCTGCTATTTTTGGTCTCGCCAATTTTTCAGCCTCAGCGGTCTCTAAGTATTCGGGGATTTCGATCCCCGCGGATTGAAGTGACTCGATCCATTCGATCGAGGGTTTTTTCTCGATTAAAACTACATCGGTTCCTTGGCTTAAGAATGTAGGAATCACCTCGAGGTCGCCCCTCATTTTCTGGGCGGGTCCGGAGGGAGTGTACCCGGGGCGACCCCGGAGGATTTCGTTATCGCAGTGGGGATTGTAAATCCAGAGAACCGGCGGCCGTCCCTTAGAGCCTGAGAAGGCTCGAAGTTCGCGGATATAGTTTTCCGAAAATCCGATTTGTCGTCGAGCCTCTTCGCAGAAGTTTTGACCTTTAGCTCGCTGCGGATTAAGCGGAAATGGCAGGAGCTCTCGATAGGCATCCCATTCCGTCTGGGAGTGGGCAGACTCACGCCAGCGGTTAAACCAAACGAGGCCGTGCTTGACGTGCCCCATTTCCTCTCGGAATACGCGCTCCAGCAGCGCTGCGGTGAGAGTGTCGCCCACGGCTTGAACGGCATTCATATAGTAGAAAGAAAAATCGAGATTGGCCTGCTCAAAGGTGAGACTCATTTGAACCGTAAAATCCAGAGGTGATCGAACTTCCTTCATGCACTTCCAAAAATAATCATTGACTGGGATGTCCCCGAGTTCGACTCCGAGTTCCTTCATTCTTGTTATGTAAAGTTGGAGGTGTCCTTGCTCCTCTGAAATAATCTTGGCTACACCCGCCCGAAATGAGGGGTGAGCCTGTGGAAAGCGAAGCAACACAAGAGCCATGAGTTCAAGAGCTAGGAGTTCATGGTTAGCAAAAAAGTGAAGGACCTTGCCCCGCTCCTCCGGAAGGTGGAGGCGGTGCAGGGATGGGAATTCGCCTTTGCCGATCTTGGATAGTCGAGGGGGGCGTCCTGGAAATAAGGGGGGAGCAATGAGGCCAGATGCTACCACTGGGGAGGTAGACACGGGAGGGCATCCCAGAAGTTTTTCTTCAAGCGAGGTGCCAAAGAGTAAGTGATTAGCCCATTCTTCGAGTGTCATGCGCGTCAGGGACTCTAGCACATTCTTGTTTTTACTAGAAACTTTAGAGCCTTTTTTAGCGCCGCTCTCGGGCTTTGAGTTTCCACAAAAAAACTAGACTTACGCCAAAGTTACGCCTATAGTGGAGAGATGCCCCTGACCCCCAAGCAAAAGTCCTTCATCGAGTTTATCGACGCTTTCACCAGAAAGCAGGGCTTTGCCCCTTCGCAGGCGGAAATTGCCCGCCATTTTGGCTTTAGTTCTTTGGGGACAGTGCAGCGCTACCTGACTCGATTGAGAGAGCAGGGACTTTTACAAAAGTCTCCAGCTCACGCGAGGAGAGGGCTAGCAGTGAAATCCTCCCGAGGAGTACCTGCCCCCGCGAGTTTGACTCTTCCGCTCTTGGGACGGGTGGCAGCGGGCTGTCCGATCGAAGCGATTGAAACTCCAAATGAGATTGAGGTGCCTTCGTCACTGATTCGGCGAGGTGAGTATTTTGTGCTTCAAGTCTCCGGTAACTCAATGATTGAGGACGGAATTCTTGACGGAGATTTCGTGGTAGTGAAAAAGCAGAGGTCAGCAGAGCGAGGTCAAATGGTTGTGGCATTGGTGGATGACGCGGCAACAGTCAAGCGCTTCTATCCGAAAAGAAATTTCATTGAACTCCACCCGGCTAACCCCTTGTATCAACCCATAGTGGTTAAGTCGGATCAGTCTTTTCAGATTGAAGGAATTGTTTCGGGAGTAATCCGTAAGCTGATCTAGGGATGTTAAAAAAAGTAGATGGTTCTGATCCGTGATCTGATCCGTGATCTGATCCGTGAAACAACGAGGACAAACGGTTCGCTGGTGGGGCTCTATCTCATTGTTGGACTCTGTCCCGTTCATGGTGTCTCACTAAGTTTTTTTTGCTCGACTTTGGTTCAGGAGTGTTTTAACCGCGTCTTTCTATGAGAGTCTCATTGGGTCGGGTCATTGTTATTTCGATCGTTTTATTTGGCGTTTCCTCCAGAGTGCATGCAGTGAAGCGATCTCGTACCGAGGCGTTTGCTCCTCATGCTTGTACGGTTTGTCTTTTAGATATTTCCGATACGGATGTCGCGGATCAGAAGGTGTTGGAGTGCCCGGCTGGTCATAAGATTGACTCCGAATGCCTGGCTCATCAGCTCCACGTGAACGAGAATTTAAAATTACTGAACACTCAAGGCTTGATGTGCTGCGGGCAGAGCGAGGAGGGGGGCTCCTGTCAGCATAAGTTTCCTCTGGTCGAGGGAATGAAATTCTTAGAGCCTGCTGATCGGCTCGCTTTCCAAACCCGCTTGGATCGAGCCGCTGGCCAAATCGCGAGCTCAGCAGAGGAGAGCAGGGTAAAACAAGAGGTCGACCGATTGAAGCTAGGGATTACTGAATCGTTTCTGATTCGTTGCCCTGCTGAAGGTTGTGGAGCGCCGTTTGGGATGCTTGAAGGCTGTAATGCGGCTCAGTGTAGCGATCCGGCATGTTCAGTTCTGTTTTGTCATCTCTGCTTAGAGTCTCAGGACACGAGTCTGGCTGCTCATCTTCATGCGAGACGCCATAGTGGAGATTTTTGGGAATTCCGATCCGGCTATTCGGACCGATACCATTGGATAGCTGCGAGAAAAAAACTAAAGGCGGTATTTGAAAGCAAAGTTGAAGACTCGATTCGAGAAAGAGTCCTGAATGAGACTCAATCCTTACTGAGAGAAAAAAAGATGTGGCCTCTACCGGCAGGGTTGACCGTCGAGGCCTGGTTGCAGCGGGTGAGAGCGAATGTGGACCTGGCGAAAGAAGCAAAGATTGAGCTTCTTCAGAATGAGGCAATTTATCGCCGTCAGATGAAGAATCGGGCCAGCGAGGCGCTGCTTGAAGCCGAGATTTGGAAACAGGGGGGGGTGGTTCTTGCGTCTCTCGATGTTCGGGATGCTGTGGGTCGATCGGGCCCTGTCCCATCGATTGCCCCCTGCTTCGAGGGGCATGCAGGGTACCTTGATGTAGGTCCTGCATTTAGAGAACTAGGGCCGATGTATTTAACCGCGCGGGGAAGGTTTGGCGGAGGCATCCTACTTTGGAGTGGTGTGGCCTCTGAAGAAATGTCCTATCAGGACGCTGTCAACTTTTGTGCCGGCCTTCATCCAGGTTCTAGATTACCATCTCAAGAAGACTACTGGGTTTTGAGTCACGCAATGGGTGGGCGAGATCCAGAAAACGGAGACCTCAGGGGTTATCATCGGATCCTCATTCCCAGTATGATTGATCGATCTTTTTGGTCGAAATCACTCGATCCGGATGATCCAGGTTTTGCATTGACTTGGTCAGGGAACAGCGCAGAGATCTCCTCGAGTGTCCTTTTGGCCTACAAAGGGGTTCGCTGCGTCTGGTAGGAACAGGAGGTTCCTTCTTGCTCGCTTATTTGACTTTTCCTTAAGAAAAATGTAGAAAGAGTTAACGAAAACGATCGAATCTTCCAGGTACTAACACCCATGTTGACTCCAGCCGAGCCAAGAAAATATTCTTTTCAAGAGATTCTTAGAGTTTTTTTTATGCGAGATTCATCCGATCTCTGGATGGTCATCCTCTATGGGATATTTGCCAGCTTGTGCTCCCTTGTGGTCCCTGTAGCAGTCCAAACTTTTGTCAATACCCTTGGATTTGGTCTGCTGCTGCAGCCCATTCTTATCTTGGCTGCCATTGTTTTCTTTGTGCTGAGTTTCTCGAGCATTGTAAATATCCTTCAAGTTTATGTGATGGAGTTGCTCCAGCAGCGCTGGTTTAGCGGGGTTGCTTTGGAGTTAGCCCAACGACTGACGCGAGTGCAGCTGGAAGCTCTCAGGAGATTTCATGGGTCCGATTTGGCTACCTATTTTTTGGAAATCGCCACGATCCAAAAAACGTTATCGGTTTTATTGCTCGATACAGTAGCTGCTTCCTTACAAATTTTGTTTGGAATGTTCTTGCTTGCGCTCTATCATCCGTATTTCCTCGTTTTTGATCTATTAATTATAGCGTTTATTGGGTTTGTATTTTTTGGGCTTCGTAAACCGGCCATTGATTCGAGTTTAAAAGAATCCAAGGCAAAGTATGAAACAACCTCCTGGCTAGGAGAGTTAGCTAGAAATTCCATCTTGTTTCGATCGGCGGAGAGTCGTCGTTTTGCGATGGCTCGCGTGGACGATTTAGCCTCTAATTATGTCCTTTATCGTAAGAAGCATTTCAAAATTTTACTGAAGCAGATTGGCGGATCAGCACTTCTTCAAATTCTCATGAGTTCCCTCCTCCTGGGTGCAGGGGGTTGGCTGGTGATTGAGCGGCAGCTCAGCCTTGGGCAGCTCGTTGCTGCTGAGCTTGTTTTCGGTACCGTGGTTGCAGGTATTAGTAAATTTGGAAAGTATTTAGAAAGTTATTACGACCTTCACGCTGCCATTGATAAAATAGGGCAGGTGCTCAATCTACCGGATGAAATCGATGGCAGGGAGCAGAGCGAACAATCAGCAGGAGGGAAGTCCCTGCTGCAAGTGAAAAAAGTCAGTTATAAAAGTGATTTTGGTGTCAGCGTCTTCTCTGATTTAACCTTTGACGTGCATCCTGGCACAGTGACTGTCGTGGTTGGAAAAAATGGGAGCGGCAAAAGCACTTTGGCTGAGTTTTTATACGGAGTGCGAAATCCAAGTTCAGGTGTGATTCATGTCAATGGCCTGGATCTTAGGTACAGCGATAAAGAAAAGCTGCGGTCTCAAATTTCATTCGTGGGGCAAGCAGATTTAATGACGGGCACGATTTTAGAGAATATTCGAATGGGTCGAGACGATGTAAGTCTAGATCAAGTTCAGAGGGTGATTAAAGGGCTTGGTCTATCCGAGTTTGTGGATTCACTCCCTCAGGGATTGATGAGCCGAGTTTCTGGGGGGCGATTTCCTCTCTCCTCTGGCCAGGCTCAAAAGGTTCTCATCGCTCGTGCACTGGTGGCTCGGCCTCAAATTCTTATTCTCGACGAAACTTTGGATCACCTTGATTCAGAATCCTATCGTTTGGTCGCAGAGTTCTTGCGGACCAGGGAATCCTCAGGGGCTGTCGTTCTGACCACCCGTAACGCCGAGTTAGCTGGGACCTTCGACCAAACCATTTTCTTGCCTGAGGGGCGGGTTGTCTCCAAAAAGCATGCAAGTCAGCCTTCCGTATTAGTTCATCAGGACGGAGGAGTGGTCGATGAGTGATCTCAGTTTTCAAGCGAAAGAAGGGTTTCGTTCTTATCAGCTCACCCAGGTACCCAAGAGCCTGCGTACCTTTGCCTCCGGTCTAGTTGCATTTATTTTTGTATGGGCGATTGCGCTCCTGTTTGTCCCTTGGCAGCAAACGTCTTTGGGGTTTGGGAAGGTTTTGGCTTATTCGCCTACGGAGCGTCAGCAAAGTATTGATGCACCTGTAGAAGGTCGCTTGGTTCGCTGGTTTGTTCAAGAGGGGTCGATTGTTCAAAAGGGTGATCCGGTCGTAGAAATTACTGATAATGATCCGGAAATTTTAAATCGTTTAAAGTCTGAGAATCAGGCGATCCAGTCCCGCTTGGATGCTGCAAGGATTTCACTAAAAGTAGCTAAGATTAATCTGGATCGACAAAAGTCACTTTTCGAGAAGGGGCTGAGTTCTAGGCGAGCATTTGAGTTGGCGACACTGGAGTATGCAAAGTACATCACCGATGAAGCGAACGGTAGAACCGAGTTAGTGAGAATTGAAACTCGCCTGGCACGTCAGACAACGCAATATGTGACCGCTCCCAGAAGCGGAGCAATTCTCAGGAGAATCGCTGGCGAAAATTCAGTTTTAGTGAAGGCAGGGGATTCCTTGGCGGTCTTGGTCCCGGATACGAGTTCTCGGGCCGTTGAGCTTTTGATTGATGGGAGTGACATCTCCCTCGTTCATGTGGGGCAAGAAGTAAGGCTCCAGTTTGAGGGATGGCCCGCGATTCAGTTTAGTGGTTGGCCGTCCATTGCTGCTGGTACTTTTACGGGTAAAATATCCATTATTGACGCTGCCGATAATGGTGGGGGTAAGTTCAGGGTTCTAGCGTCTCCCGCATCCCCTGAGTCTTGGCCGTCGAGCGCGGTCCTCAGGCAAGGAGTTCGGGCTCAGGGCTGGGTTTTACTAGGCCGAGTCAAGCTTGGATATGAAATTTGGAGGCGCTTTAACGGCTTCCCAGCGCTGCGAACTGCGCCAGCGGGCGAAGCTGAGAAACAGAAAAAAAATAAAAATTGAGGGTTGGATCGTTGATACTTAAGGATCTGAGACAATCAGGTGTTCGATGGGGGTGGGCTCGATTCTCATTGAGCTTTGTGCTCTTTCTATTTTCTGATTTCTCGTGGGCGTCGGCTCTCACTCTGGATGAAGTCTTGGCCTCGGTGGCGCAGAACTATCCAATGATTGTGAGTGCTCGGATGGACTTAGAAAAGGCCCAAGCTGACTACCTCGCCGCCCAGGGTGGATTTGATCCAAATTTGAAATCGTCACTGATTAGCTCGGTTGATGGATATTACAAAAATGCTTACACTGATATCAGCGTGGAGCAGTCGACGGCTCTTTGGGGAACCCGATTTTATGCTGGCTGGAGAAATGGCCAAGGGAGCTTCCCGATCTATGACGCGAAATATGCAACGTTCACGGGCGGGGAGTTTCGTGGAGGGGTTGAAGTTCCTTTATTAAAAGGTGGAAGCACTGATGAGCGAAGGACGCGCCTTGGAACTTCTGAGAGAGGGCTTGAGCTCGCTGAAAGAGGCATAGACGCTCAAAAAATCGAGGTAAATAAACAGGCTGCTTTTAAGTACTGGGATTGGGTTGCCGCGGGAAAGAAGCTGAAGGTGGCCGAGGATCTTCTCGTGATTTCCTTAGTTCGCGATAAGGGCCTGATTGACCGAGTGAAGCATGGGGATACCCCACAAATTGACCAGACTGATAATCAGCGCGCCGTAGTGCAGCGTAAATCCGGCGTGATTGCTGCGGAGCGGGCGCTTCAAAAAGCATCTTTTGAACTTTCTATTTTTTTGAGAGATCCCTCGGGATTTCCTCGGGTGTTATCTAAGGAGTATCTCCCGGTTGAGTTTCCGGAGCCAAAGTTAGACGAAACAATTTTAGCATCGGGCGAGGATTCTCATTCGATTTCAAGTCATCCTGAGGTTCAGCGATTCCGTATCCAGGCCGAGCAGATTCAAATGGAATATCAGTTGGCTAAAAATCAGGTCTTACCTCGCCTGGATTTTTCATTCGGATTTTTCTCCGATTTGGGAAATAATCCAGGAACGACTCCTTATTTACCTGCGTATGGTGATCCTAGTGAAGTTCGTTTGGGTTTAACGTTGGAATTTCCGCTGTTTTTTCGCTCTTCACGGGGAAAAAGAGATTCCTTGTCATTTTCGTTGAGCAAGCTCAACGTAATGCGGGGGCTTGCTCAAGATCGCCTGCAAGTTCAGCTCAATGACTCACGGCAGGCAATGAAAACAGCTTTAGAGCGACTTGATCTCGCAAGAAAAGAAATTAGCTTAAATCAAAAGTTAGAGGAAGCTGAAAGGGTGCGGTTTCAGCACGGGGAAAGTAATGTTCTCATGATTAATATTCGAGAACAGATCACTCGTGATGCTTGGATTAAGGAATATGATGCGCTATCGGAGTTTTTTAAGTCCAAGGCAGAATTGATTGCTGCTCAAGGAGTAAAAGAAATCTCGCATTGATTAACTGTGTTGAGGTTCAGGACCATGATTTTGGCCTTAAGGATGTAAATCCCAAGCTTAAAAAATGATCCTGAATCCACTCAATTTGTCTATCTATTAACTGAGTAGGCCTTCAGCCTTCATGACTCGTTGAACTGCTGGACGTTGATAAATACGCGAAATATATGTATTGTAATTCTTGTACTCGTCTGTGCTCACTCCGACGTCTTCGCACCATCCGCCCACAGTAAAGAGATAGGCGTCAGCGACGGTGAATTTTTTGCCAGTGAGGTAGTCCTTGCCTGCTAATCCTTGGTCTAAATATTTTAAATAGCCTTTAATATTTCCCCAACACCATTTCTTGAATTCATCTTGACCGCCTGCCTGGCCTCCTTCTTGACCCCAGATAGCTTTAGTTGCAAACAGCGGGGTAAAGGCCTTGTGGAAGTCAGCTGCGACAAAAGAAAGCCAGCTCACGGCTTCATAGCGCTCCCAACTTCCGGCAGCAGGGAGGAGGCCACTTTCTGGTTTTTGATCTGCTACATATTCAAGAATCGCAGCGTTTTGAGTAAGTTTTTTGCCTTGATCGTTGACTAAGACGGGAACCACGCCCAGTGGGTTGAGTCGTTCCAGTTCAGCAGTGTTGCTATCAGGTTTCGAGAAGTCGAGCTGAACTGCGGTGTAAGATAAACCGGATTCTTCGAGAGCGATATGACACGACATCGAGCAAGAGCCAGAAGTGTAGTAAAGTTTCATAATTTTTAGTTCTCCTTGGGGCGCGACACTGCATTATTTTTTTATTTGTTACCAGTAAAAAAATATGAATTTTCGATTTATTTTTGATGAAAAATGCAATTGTGAATTGCAATGCCTTAGCCAGTTGATTAAATTTTTTTACTCTGCTTTTTTAATTTTAGTCAGAGTAAATTCAATTCTTCTTTGTTGTTTAGTGGTTTCTGCGTCTACGTCGTCTGTCGGGCTTTTTTTAGATTGTCCTGCAATGGGCCGAATCCGATCTTCCGAGATGAAGTTACTTTCCACGAGGTAGTTCATGACGGTGACTGCCTTAATTGTGGAAGCAATATAGGCACTGGGTTGGGCGTTGCCATCGATTTGGGTCTCATTTGTGTAGTCTTCGACGGTCACTTGTCCATTATAGTTTTTAAAAATATCACCGAGTTTGTTGAGGCGACCTTTTGCGTCGGGTCGAAGCTGGCTTGTTCCTGGTAGGAATAGGGCAGCTTCTGGAATCGAGAACTTCAGGTACTGGATTTCGACTTCAATATTGAAGGCCTGTCCCTCCATCTCGAGACGAACTCGCTCACCCACTTTTTTATTTCTTTCTAGGTAGATTTCGGCACGCACTGGGTTGGGGACTTGGTCGTCTGGAATCGATCCATCCATGCCCGAGAGGAGGCTGTCTCTAATTCCGGGGCGAGGAATGGTGTTGGCATTAGGGTCGTCGTCTGGATCAAAAGCAGTGTTGGGGTGATTAAAGTACTGAGCTATTTTCGCCTTCGTTACCTCGTCAGCACCCATGAGCCACATCACCAGGAAAAAAGCCATCATCGCAGTCACAAAGTCGGCGTAGGCGACCTTCCAGGCTCCTCCATGGTGACCGTGGCCACCTTTGTTGATTTTCTTTTTGATGATGATCTGAGCTTTGCTATCAGCCACTCGACTTGCCTAGGTTGGAAGTAGCTTGATCGACCTCTTCAAAGCTAGGCCTGACAGACGGGGGGATGGAGCGCCTTGCAAACTCAACGCATACTTTTGCGGAGCAGTTTTTGGCAAAGGCGATCAGCGCAATTTTAACGACTTGGAGGTATTTCCCATCGTCGGCTATGATGGACTCCATTTTTGCTGCCAAAGGCTGCATAAATCCATAGGATGCTAGAATTCCGAGAAAGGTTCCTACGAGGGCGGCCGCAACGCTGTGACCGATGACCTCCTTACCTTGGGTCAATTTACCCATGGTAATAACAACGCCCAAGACGGCAGCGACGATTCCTAGTCCAGGCATCGCGTCCCCAATTCGGGTCACAGTGGAAGGAGCCAGGTGCTCTTGTTCGTGGGTTGAATTCAAGTCAGCGTCCATTAAGTCCTCAAGATCATAGGGACTGAGGCTTGAGCTGATTTGAACCTTAAGGGTGTCGCAGATAAAGTGAATGGCGTGGTGATTTTTTAGAACGGTGGGATATTTAGCGAAAATATCGCTCCCATCGGGCTTTTCGACATGGGCTTCAATAGCGAGCGGGTTGGCCTTGGCTAGTTTTAGTAGGCTAAAGAGGAGAAGCAAGAGCTCAATGTATTCTGCAGTCGAAACACCCTCTTTTTTTGTGACCACTCCGAGCACCTGGCTGACGATATCCTTAATGAGAGAAACCGGCGAGGAAATGAGAAGGGAGCCTCCGGCTGCTCCTCCAATAATGAGGAGCTCGATCGGCTGTAGAAGAACGGCCAGGTGACCGCCCTCCATGAGGTAGCCTCCGAATACACAAACAATGACGATAAGAGCCCCAACGATTGAAAGCATAGTGTGTTCGTATCCCTTGTAGGCTTTTCGTCAGGAATTCGAAGTACTCAAGTGATCTTAACGATTGTAGTCATGTTTTAGTGGCTAGGGGAAGGTTAACGCAGTGCGTTAACCTATGGTACTCAATCACTTTATTTGATTGAGTGAACCAAGATCAGGTTTTATTTTTTTATTTTTCGAAACCTTTCGTGCTATGAGACGTAATTCACTTGCAATTATGGGTTTCGTGGGGTCTTCGCCCCAGGCAAGCAAAAAGGAGAGTCATGCTGAAGAAGGTTTACTTTTGGATTGTCATTGGTCTAGTGCTTGCGATTGGCTCTGTTACCGCCATTCACTGGAACGCTCTGGAAGGAATTCGTCAAAGGACTGCCAAAGTGCTGCCACTTTATCAGCGATTGAAAACCTTGGAAACTCTGAGTTTGAATTTGGAAAAGTACCGGAGAACGAGCTCTAGTTTCCGAAATCTTTCACCTGCCGAGATCCTCGAAGTGAAAGACCAATTAAGCAAAAAGTTCGATGATGGAATCTTTCAGTTGGATCGCCTGGATCCAGCCGCAGCAGATCAAGCGATGCACGCACAGCTGAAAAAGCAGCTCGATGGTCTTTTTGAGGCGATTGCTGAGGTGGAGCCGACCCTTTTTTCACGTGATGCCTATGTCAAGCCAGGGATTCAGACTCTTCATGACGATCTTGTAAAAACACTTTCCTCCCTGATCAAGAATACGGATACGCACGTCTCGAGCCTTCATCTTGAAGGGGGCGCTCCCGAGGAGTCTCGATCACTTGCGTTGCTCGTTACTGTGCAGCTCGTGATTCTTGGTCTCAGTTTACTTCTGATTCTGAAAAACTATATTACCTACCAAAAACCTCTCAAGACTCTCCATCAGTATGCAAGTTTGTTAAAAGATGGAAAACAAGTGGATGAAGCGAACTGGAATTTCAAGGGTCTTTACGATGATATCCACAGTGTGCTGAGTAAGTTAGCAGTCGACGTCGATACCCTGGTCAAGAACCGGCACCGTTTTATATTGGATGTGGTCGATGATCTGAAGGGTCCTTTAGAGATGCTCCGGGATGGGAAGCTCCTACTCGCTGTTGAAGGTCAGGGGGTCAGTGCTGATCAAAAGTTTCAAAGCCTCGATGCGGTTCGTCGGGGATTGGCTATTTTTTCCGGAAGCATGGATGATCTAAATGACATCGTGGGAATCAATCAGCTTCAGTCGCGTTTGGTCGAAAATACCGTGGATTTGTCTGAACTGCTTACAGACGTTTCCTCTGCTTTATTTGGAGCTGACTTCCAAAAACGGTTGCTCGTTACGGTTCCCCCGATCCCAGTTTGGGTAACGCTCGATGTGGGGAGATTTGAGCGGGCCCTTTTTCATGTGATCTCCAAGGTTGCTTCGACCGTCCCTCAGTCGAACCCGATTTCTATTTCGGTAAGTCATGGCAAAGGAAATTTTAGAGGGATTGAGCTAACCGTGCAGGGTTCTGAAAATGATCCGGTCGGAGTTCCCAATCAAAGTGGCCCGGATCAAGACCTTCTCAAGCACTGGATTAGCGAGCATGGCTTATCCATGAGGCTCATTCATAAGATGATCAAAGGTCACGGGGGTAGTATTACTGCTGCGGGTATCGTGGGGTCGAGCGTGAAGATTGTGATTCGAATTCCGCATGAGCGAGTGAGTTCAAATGGATTGATTGCACCACCGAGTGGTTTGGTTTTCAAGGCTCCTGTCCGAGAGGAGAAGGAGAATATCTCGGTTGGGTGATGAGTAGGAAAAATGGAGCGGGCTAAGGGGTTCGAACCCTCGACCTCCACGTTGGCAACGTGGCGCTCTAGCCAACTGAGCTAAGCCCGCAATTGGAAATCAGCTAGACAGAAACGTTTTTTATCTGGATCGACTCAGATGGTCAAGATGTTTTCTGATAAAATCGTTGAATTTCTGGAGCGGGGGGCTACTATTAGTCCCAAGATGAAGATCTATACTAAAACGGGTGACCAAGGCGAGACGGGGCTTCTAGGCGGAGTGAGGGTACCTAAGGACGACCTCAGAATTCGAACCTATGGCACGCTAGATGAACTCAATGCTATCCTTGGGATGGTCCTCTCGGAGCCTGGATTACAGGCCGAAGTGAAGGGGCGTCTGCTGAGGGTTCAGGGAGAGTTGTTTCAGCTCGGCGCTGAGTTAGCGACGCCGCGGAACAAAAAAAGCACCGGTGCTTTAATCGATCATCCTCATGTCCTGATGCTTGAGAAAGAAATTGATGCCATGGAGTTGGCATTAGCCCCTCTGCAGACATTTATCCTTCCAGGCGGGGTGGTTGCTTCAGCTCAAATTCATTTCGCTCGGACGGTAAGTCGGCGCGCTGAGCGAGAACTGATCACCTTACATCGGGCAGAGCCGGTGCGTAACGTGGTACTTCAATACCTCAATCGTCTGAGCGATTATCTATTTGTGACCGCCCGTTTCGTCAATTGCGTGCAGGGGGGAGCCGAGACTCCTTGGTTGTCTCCCTAAAATGGGTTCAGTTCTGGCTAAAAGAATGAGACTATCGAGAGACTAGCGGGCCACCGGATGGCTCACTAGTTGACCAATTTTTTATTGAACCGTCTCTGAGGGACACAAGGATGAAGGATCTCAAGAATTCGAATATTAATTCATTAGAAGTAATTTTGACTCAGGCGCCTGATCCAAATTTAGGATTGGAGCGCAGGCAGGTGCCTCGAATGAGTCTAGGCTCTGAGCAATTTAAGATGATCGATACGGGGAGAGTTTTTTCCGTAGCGGATCTGTCTCGGACGGGTTTGGCGCTTTGGACATCGGATGCATCGGAGCTGGCTGAGTTCTCGGTGGGTATGAAGCTGGATGGCACACTCAAGGCCAGGGCAGAGAAGCTCTCGGTTCAGATACAGATTCGAAACCTTTCCAAAAACCGGGTGGGATGCGAGTTTTTGGGCGTGTCCTCGGCTCTGACGGAGGCTTGCGAGAGGTTTTTTGACCCGGTCAGCTTAGGGCAGAGTTTAAAACCCATTCCTTCTTTGGATGGTCACATGCTTTGGTATTTTGGAATTTCCGGCACCCACCTTAGTCTCAGGCGTCTAAACGACGGGCAATTTGACCAGGTGACCCTTTGCTTCTTGGACTCCTTAGTTCAATGGGACGCAGAGCGAGGATTGCAATCAGGGCGTTTGGTGAATCCTGATTGGCAGAGTGAACTTCGCGGAATTTTTCGATTAGATACTTTATTTTTTAAGCCTGATTCGAGTATGGATAAAGAGAGGCTGGGGATTGCAAAACAAGTACTTTTGAACTCTCATCTTTCTGAAGACGTTAAGGGATGGGGCATGAGGCAGTTTTCGAGGTGAAAAAATGGATCGAAATTTTGCTCTAGAGTTTGTTCGCGTGACTGAAGCCGCTGCCCTGGAGAGTGCTCGCCTCATGGGTCGGGGAGACGAGAAGGCAGCTGACTTTGCTGCTGTAGATGCGATGCGACGGATGCTGAACTCGATTCAGTTTGATGGGACTGTCGTTATTGGAGAAGGGGAGCGTGATGAAGCTCCTATGCTTTACATTGGAGAGAAAGTCGGTAAAGGGGGGGGGCCCAAATTGGACTTAGCCCTCGATCCGCTCGAGGGTACGACGATCTGCGCTACGGGTGGAAATAATTCTCTCTCCGTGATTGCGATTGCCGAGGACGGAGAATTTCTCCATGCCCCGGATACTTACATGCAGAAAATTGCGGTGGGGCCCGAAGCCAAGGGTGCCATTGACCTGAATGCGACGCCGACTGCGAATTTGAAGAATATCGCCCAAGCCAAAAAATGTTTGATCGAGGACCTGACGGTCGTTATTTTAGATCGCCCTCGACATTCCGATTTGATTGCTGAGGTTCGCCAAACCGGAGCCCGTATTTGGTTGATTGGAGACGGGGATGTCTCGGCAGCGATTGCGACTTGTAAGAAATCCAGTGGTGTTGATGTTCTCATGGGTATTGGCGGAGCCCCTGAGGGGGTGATCGCTGCGGCAGCGCTGAGGTGCATGGGTGGCGATTTTCAGGGAAAGCTCATGTTTAGGAATGATTTTGAAAAGGACCGTGCTCGTCGGATGGGGATTTCTGATTTAGAGCGAGTTTATCCGATTCATGAACTGGCGAGTGGGCATGTGATGTTTTGTGCTACTGGAGTGACTCAAGGAACATTTTTGGATGGAGTCAAGTTTGCCCGAGGAGGAGCCACCACGCACTCAGTTGTGATGAGATCAGAATCGGGGACCGTGCGTTGGATACAAGCTGAACATCATTTTGATCGCAAACCGAGGTACTAAATGGCACAAGCTGAGTTTCGAGAAACCCTATCAGTCGAACCCAAGAAGCTTCTGGAAGTGATTACCGGCTATGATTCTTATCCGGAGTTTGTGGATGGTTGTCGTTCAGCTACCATGACTCGGTCCCCTCAGTCTGATTTGATTCGGGTTAGCTATCAAGTGAGCGTGATGTCTCAAGATGTCACTTATACCCTCGATCATCGTCATGATTTGAAATCGGGGCGAGTTGATTGGGTGTTAGTCGAGAGCAATTTTTTTAAGAAAAATACCGGCAGGTGGGAAGTCAGGCCGACTGCCCAGGGTAAGTCGGATGTGCTTTATACCTTAGAGGTAGACTTTAAGGTTCCTGTGCCAGGTTTTATTTTGAATCGTCTCGTGAAAGGGAGCTTGCCGGGAATGGTGAGAAGCTTTGAAAAACGAGCGAATTCGGTCTAGGGTTTTTAAATGAGCGAAGACTTACAATCCAAAGCTGCTGAACTCATGAAGAAAGTCCTCACCGTCGGTGTAGGAGCAATTTTTCTGACGGAGGAGAGCCTTCGCGGGCTTGTTTCTGAGTTTAAGCTACCCAAAGAGCTCCTTACTGCCATTTTAGAGTCTGCCAATAAGACTAAGAGCGAATTTCTGAGGACCATGTCCAATGAAATGATTGCTCGAGTGATGGAAAAAGTGAATGTCGCCGAACTACTCCAAGAGATGATCACTCAGAACGAGATCCATTTGGAAGTGACTGTTAAATTTAAACCCAAAAAGAAGTAGCCATCGGACTGGCCTATTCTTCCTCGTTGTTTATGTCTCTCTCAACTACAGCTCCATTTTTTCTCATCTGTTTTGACAGCTGTCAAAACAGTAGTCAGTCGAGTGTGGGATTAATTCGATCTATTTTTCTATAAATCATTGAAATTAAACACTAAAATTTATTCATTCCTGTTCATTTTAACTGGCACTTGGATTGCTTTAGTTTAAACCCGCGAGGTGCAAAATCGGGCGAAACGGCCCGAACTGGTTCTCGCCCAGGTGGGTTTTAGATTATAGAGCAGATGCAGAAGTGAGGAGTGCGGCATGTCGACAAGTGGCAAAAAAGAATCTAAGTTAAAATTGGTAGTGGCAGGTGAGAATCGGGAGGCGAGCTTTCGAGAAGTTTCAAAGCCCAGGGTGGAGTCTTCTCGAGTCTTGAAGGCGGGAGATCTGAACCATGCAGGGGCTTCTGTACGGGTTTCTCCCTATCGTTCGAATCCTATCCTTCCCCAATTGATTTCCCCTCACGAGTCCGTTGAGAGTCTCAGGCAAAACCTCACTGCATTAAATCAGCTTCACTCTAGACTTCGATTTATGCTCAAAGAACTTGAAGAGCTTATTTAGGAGCCACAGATGTTGTTTTACCAATATTATGTGGGAAATTTGGAGCTTCTAAGTGGCTTGATTGTAGCTTTTCTCGTGTTGGCTCTCTGAATGTGAATTGACTCATTTTGGGGACTCGAATGATGACTTGGTCATCTTTATGTTCGCGAGTGAGGCGTTTTGGGTCGACAGGCCAGCTCAGGGGAAAACTTTCGTGAAAGCTTTGATAGGCAGTCGTTTCCTGACTGTGTCCTGAGGGGTCTTTGAGAGATTCCTCGTTTTTTCGATAGCCTGATAAGACGAGTTGATCACCTCGAATGACTGCCGAAATGTGCTCTTGCTCATATTCAGGGATGGTTACTGTTAAGACAAAATCTTTTCCCTCATCTTTGAGTTGGGCATCGAGAGTCATGAGCTTATAAAACGGATCATTTTGGCGAGAAGTGTAAGCGGCAATTTTCTGAGAGGTGTCTTGCCTAATCTCGCGCAGCTTCTGATTAGATTGCTGGTAGATTTCACCTAAGCTTTGCCTTTGCTCCTCAATCGTTTTTTTGAGAAAGGACTCGTTCTGAGTTTGAGCCCTCTCCTTGGTTTCTTGGGAGGTTTCCAAGAGTTGCTGAATTGCGCTTTGGTGGTCTTTCTGAATGGCCTGGACCCGTTGTTCGCCGTCATCTCGAATTTTTTCTATACTGGTTCTGTTCTGATTTTTAATTGCCTCCAGTTCTTCGTCGCTTCTGTTTTTTTCGAAATCGACCTGCTGGATTCTTTCGGCGAGGGTTTTTTGGATTTTATCCTGACTTAACTTATCAAGTTTATGCAGTTCTTCACGTGTTGATTTTTCAGTTTGCTCTTTGATGGTTTGGCTCTCTCCTAGGGTTCGGTTGAGGTCAGCCTGTTGAGATCGGTGGAGATCGCGGAGTTGTTCGTAGCCCTTGGATTTCTGATCATCAAGAATTTGATTCTGCTTCAAATTCTGAATTTCATAGTTCTTTTCAAAGCGATCTCGAAGTTGTTCGATTTCAGCATTTTGTTGAATTTCTGTTTTCTGGGCTAACTCCTGAGCGGCTTTAATTCGATTTGCTGCCTCTTTCTCAGCTTCATGAGCCTTGTAATAAGAATAATCATCTGAGGAAGAGCCGCCGCCGTAAATAGATGACACAGACATGAAATTCATCCTTCCTTTGGAAAAATTACCTTATTCTTAAGGATATTCGGGGAGTTAGAGAGTTGCAAGCCGGGCAAAATTTTCCCTGTGTCAACTTTGACAGGAAGTTGGTTTGACTCCTTGCGGAAGGCCCCAGTACAATTAGAGTATGAAGCGAACTTCGACAAAAAAAGGCATGGAACGCCGTAAAAGGACACGGGAAAAGTCCTCATCTTCGCGAGTCTCGACTCGTCGTGGAGGTCATTCAGCTGACCCAGGCAAAAGTGGCTTGGCAGATCATCTGAACGAAGCTCAGGGTTTTTATGCGTCGCCCCAGATGCATGGAGAGGCCGAGGTGTGTCATGCCTGTGACAAGTCATTGGGACAAGACTCTCGAGTTCTTTTCGTCGAAGAAGAGCTGAGAAGGATATTTTGTTCAGAAGGATGTATTTCAGATTATTTTTCGCCTGAAATTGAAAAGCTTGAGAAAAAGTTTTTCAATGGCGTCACGCCATCTGACTTTTCGGGAGAGGAGCGCGAGTCTCTCGCTCATTTGCGGTGGATTACCCTGCAGGAGCCCGATGAGGTTTGGTGCGAGCGGGCCTCCTCTGGCGACCTGATGTATACTCTGATTTCGGAGTTTCATCCCGGTGACAGAAAAATGTGGTGTGTTTGTATCTGTCTATGCCTTCGCGGTGAGCCGAGCTTTCTGTTTTTAGCTTTTCCGACACGCAATCATGCGTTGGTAAAGGCCTTTAGGAAGGGAGAAAAGCTGGACTGGTCTCAGCGTGCCCAGTTTTCTCAATCGGCTCAACAGACTCAAGTGTCGGATGGTTTGGCAGACGTCTGGAAGGAGAATGAGACGATACGCGCTCAGTTGAGGAAGGATCGCAGGCCGGACGATATTTCAATAGACGAATTTGAGCTCTATCAGGGACATCTGGATGTGACTCTTCAGAATCCAGATGAAGTTTGGAGTGTCGTGCTTTTCGAGGAAGATGGCCGGCATCTGTACCACTTCATTAAGTATTTCCCGCGTGAAAGCCCCGGGATCTGGTATCTGGTGCTAGCAATGGAAACTGAAGACGGTGAGCAAATTGAGATACTAGAAGCATTTCCGACTCGTGATGGTTCACTCGTTCAGCGGTATCGCACAGGGACTCAAGAAGTGGGAAATGGCGATGCATCTGAATATCGAGTGATTCATTAGATCTCTCGGTTTGGGTTGCGATTGATTTTAGAAAGCACCATACGAGTAGGGCGGGCAATTAAGTAGATTGCTTTTCAAGCAGGCTACCATGGACGCCGCATTTTCCTGAGCAACGATATACGCGGCATTCCATTGAACCTCAAGGCCGGTGGAGGGGAAAACAAGAAAGGCCGAGCTCATGCCCAGATTAGTGCACCGATACAGTGGCGTGTTGGCATTGCCAGGCTCTAATTCCCATGCAACTCTCACCTGGGGGGAGGGGAGATTACTTGCTAAGATCTGCTGATTTGCGGCGAAAACGCACACCGATTGATTGACGCTTGGGTTTAGGCTCGTCTCGCTCAGCATAAAGTGAGTACTGGATGAGCTGATCTTGTCGGGGCAGAGTCTGTAGAAATTGAAATTGTTGGCCGCACTGGATCCGTTTTGCGGGGTTATGTTGGGGGACGAAGGGCAACTGTAGTTTTGGGGGTTGGTGTCCGCTGTGGTAGGCGCCTGCCCTGTGTAAGTGCCCGATAAGGCGTAAGTAGATCCTGGTACTGTCACGCCCATGGGCATCATTAAGTTGCCACATCCAGATAAACCTGCCGAGAGCAGTGAAATGACGGCTAACGAACTCTTTATTGTAAATTCTCTATTTTTAAAGCTTCTATTTAAATGTGAAATTTTCATATAACCGTCTCTTCCTTTATCTGCTCTGCCAGAAGCTAATTTCTGGCTCACAGTTATTCGAACTATTCTCAACTTGATATCGCTTGATACTAGTTAAAGCAAGTCTGGTGCCACGAGTTAAGTTCTTGTTTTTAAATGTTTTAAATATATTTTATTTAATTTATTTTACGTCTAAATTTTCGACAATCGTCAGGTCGTAGTGATCGCTTTTCATTAGTCGGCTTTCAGAGCTTGCTTGTGGCAAATGGTTGAGTCTTTGTCTATTTGTTAGGCACTTAATATGACTATTTTTTTTAATAATTATTTATAAGATCTTGAAATCTAATGTAATTTTTTTTTTAAATTTAGGCATGTCTCTTGCTCAATTGATATTGAATTAACGCACCTTACTTTAGAAGAGTCGGGTGAGTTGATGAGCTGAGATGAGCTGATGAAGTGATGAGTGGAATCTTTTGAAGGCTGAAAAAAGGATGGATATGAGTCAGGTGTTTCAATCATTGAGTTCGCGGTCTGGGATTCTCAAAACGACTGTGTGCGGGGCTTTAATCTTATTGCTGTCCCAGGGAGTTCAGAACTTAGCTTACGGGAAAGAAGCTCAAAGTAGCTTCAAAAGTAATGTGGTCCGTTCGTTACGGAACTGGGGAATCTACAACTCTCATCGATCATCTCCTTCCTCTCCGCGCTCTGACATCGACGCTCTAGATGCCTGGAGCATTCAAGAAGGGAATCGAGACATTATCGTTGCGGTGATTGATACGGGGATCGACTTAAATCATAAAGACCTAGTCAAAAGCCTCTGGCATGATCCGTCTAGCTCACAAAAGAATCTTTTTGGGATGAATTTCGTTAATCCGGGCATGAACCCAATCGATGTCCACGGTCACGGCACTCACGTTGCCGGAATTATTGGCGGCGAGCTCGACCCAGTGCTCGGAACCAGTGGCGTAGCTCATCGGGTTTCCATCATGCCAATCAAGTATTATTCTGAGGGTAGTTCAGGGCTAGTGAACCTGACTCACACGATTGAGGCTATCAATTTTGCCGTAGATCATGGTGCAAGGATTATTAACTATAGCGGAGGGGGGCCAGAGTTCTCTGAGCGAGAATATCGGGCGATTAAGCGAGCCGAATCCAAAGGGATTCTCTTTATCGCGGCGGCTGGAAACGAAAGCCAAGATATCGATCAGGGTAAAAATTTCTATTTCCCAGCCTCCTACAGTAATCCCGAGGTCCCGATCTATCAGGGAGTTGGCTTGAGTCGGCCAAGTAACATGATCGTTGTGGCTGCCACTAATTTGCAAAATGATCTGATCTCGGCCTCCAACTGGGGTAAAAAAAGCGTTGATGTTGCAGCTCCAGGTGAGAATATTTTGAGTACACTCCCGAGCGGGCGATCAGGCTACATGACGGGCACCTCGCAGGCAACGGCCTTTGCTAGTGGAGTGGCTGCCCTGATTCTATCTGAGAACCCTCGCTTGTCGCCTCAAGAGGTGAGGGAGATTATGATTCAAAGCTCTGAGCCGATCCCTCAGCTTAAGGGAAAAGTAGTTGCTGCCGGACATCTGAATGTCTTCGGCGCAGTCAAGAGAGCGCGCTCTTGGATCGGTCGGGGCGGGAATATTTTAGCTCACGCCCCAATTCAAAAGTGACATCTCGAGGGTTTCAAATTAACATTCAAGTCCCCTATGTCTTGGAACCAGTCGCTTTGGAAAAAATTGCCTCACAGTTTGGGATTTCGCGCTCCACGAAATGGGATGCCTGATGCACTCACTTTCACCTCTGCGCTGCTGATCGTTTTATCTTTCCCTCCTTTGAACCTTTGGCCGTTGATCTGGGTCTCTCTGATTCCCTGGTTTTTTGCTCTCGATCGAGCTGTCACGCTCAGGCAGGCAGTGATCCAGGGGGTATGGCTCAGTATTTTCATGAGTCTCATGGTATTTCATTGGGTAGCTCATGTTTTAACCGAGTTCGGAAACGTTCCTATTGGAGTGGGCGTCTTGGGTTTGATACTCTTTTCGTTTATTGGCGAGCCCCAGTTTTATGTTTTCGCTTGGATTCATCGAGTGGGTTTTTATCCTCACTCTAATGCAGCCGTAGCCCGCTCCCAGCCTGTTCGTTTACTCTGGTTGGGGTTGATCTCTGCATGTATCTACGTCGGCGTTGATTGGCTTTGTCCGAAAATTTTTATGGATACCCTAGGGCATGCTCTCTCGAGTGCGAGGCACCTGCGACAAGTGGCGGATTTGGGGGGCGCTTCGCTGCTGAGCTTTCTTGTTTTCCTGGTCAATGACGCGATTTATTTTAGCCTTAAAGATCAGAGTTTCAAGCGAGTGGCTCGGCAAAAAATCATTTTGGCTTTGAGTTTAGGTCTAGTGTTTTGGACTTATGGTTATTTTCGACTACACCAAATCCAACAAATTCTGAGCGAATCATACGAAGGTGTTCAGGTTGCAGCGATCCAGGCCAATATCGGCGACTTTGAAAAGGTCGCCTCCGAGCGCGGAGTGAGGGGGGCTGCGGAACAAGTTTTAGGCGCCTACTCAGAACTCACTAGGCAAACCATGCGATCAGAGCCTAAGCCTCAATTAGTGGTTTGGCCCGAGACTTCTTATCCATCGACCTTTGGGCATGCTCATTCGGAGGCTGAGAGTCGATTAGAGACTCGGGTCCAGGACCTCGTTCAGGAGATTCAAATACCGCTGCTCTTTGGGGGCTACGATACGCTTCATGGTAAAGACTTTAACACCTTCTTTTTTCTTTCCCCGAGGGAGCGGCTTCAGGCGTACCATAAAAATATTCTCTTATTATTTGGGGAGTTTATTCCGGGGGCTGAGTCGTTTGAGTTTATCCGAAATGCTTTTCCGCAGGTCGGTAACTTTGGTAGGGGGCAAGGACCTGAAGTCGTTTCAGTTCCTTATCTCGATCGACAGGGGCAAAATCAGATTTTGAAGGTCGCCCCCATTATCTGCTATGAAGCTCTTTTTTCAGACTTCGTGATCGCATCCGCTCGACAGGGAAGTCAGGCTATTTTTAATATTACGAACGATGGCTGGTTCGGCGAATGGGGCGAACCACAGCTGCATTTGGCGCTTTCGACCTTTCGAAGCATCGAGACTCGGTTACCGCTCTTTCGTTCCACTAATACTGGAATATCAGCCCTGATTCTCCCGGATGGTGAGATTCAAAATGCAACGAGCATTGGCGCTCGGACCGTGATGAATTCCCGTATCCCTTTGTCACCCCCGATTCCTACTCTTCTTAAGTCTTGGGGAGATTGGATGGGTCCTGCTGGATTGTTTTTAGGAATTCTCGGGTTTTTACTATTGCGGCAGATTTTTGACTCAAATCCAAGCCCGGTTCCGCCGATAAGGCACTATGATGGGCAGGTCGGTTCGGGGAAAAACCCTTCAAAGGAAAGCGCTTAGATCCTTTTTGATGTGCGTTGTGATTGCGCTCCCTGGATCGGGTAGTGCGGCTTTAGGTCAAGAGCTTCCAGCCGATCGGATGGCGCACCGCCTTATTCAGGTTTGGAAAAATCTGGGATCTCTTCCGAGCGGCCACGAGCTCGTTGAAAAGGCGCAAAAAACTTGGAACTTAAAAGCCGAAGTCGATTTTTTGAAGCACCTTAAATTGGGCGCATCCTCTCGAACTGATACCGTGTTAACTCGTCACTTTTCTGTCCAGACGGGTCAAGAGGAGCGGGAGAGGGCGGTGACTATTTTCTTGAGAGAAAATCAGTCAGACACCGAGCTCCTTCTAGATTTGGCTCATGAGTTGGTTCATGCGACTTCTCGACCGGTATTTGATCCCTATGATCCTCAGCTTAGCCCCGTTCAATACATTCAAACGGCAATCGACGGGGCCGGAGGGGAAGTCGATGCCGTCTTGGCTGAGTGTTCAGTAGCCGGAGAGGTGGCGGATCGAGGGGGGCGGATTGCTCGTCGCTGTCGGAATTATTTAGAGTCGAGTGTTGTGTCGTCTCAGGGGCGAAGGTCTTTGATTCGTGGGCGGATCGCGCAGGATTTTTACCGAGTGGGTACCTGGCTGACGGAAATCCAAAAAGATCTCGGTTCTGAGACTCGGCTTTTGCCGTTGCTTAAGAGCGAGGCTCCTCGATTATATTCGTCCTCTGTTCATGCTCCCTATCCGGTGGCTCTTTTTCAAGAGTATCAGGACATGACCCAGGCCGTTTGCCAGAACTCTTTGGAACGCAAGCGCAGTCTAGAGCTGAGTCGGGCGGTTGAACAAGTAACGCAAATGCCAGTGATTGAAAAGCTCCTCGCTACTCGCTGTCGCGGCGGTATATCCGTTGCAAAGCAGGAGTAAAGAGGGTTTTTTTTATGAGTGTTTTAGGATGGATTCTTTTTGGATTTGTAGTTGGGTTAGTTGCACGGGCCATTACCCCGGGTTCCAATTCGATGGGAATTATCGGAACGACCCTCCTTGGAATTTTTGGCGCATTAGTCGCAGGTTGGTTAGGTCAAGCACTCGGTTGGTATACGACTGAAGGAATGGGTGGCTTTATCTCAGCGACGGTCGGAGCAGTGGCCGTATTAGCTGCTTATCATTTCTTTTCTGGGCGCAAGCAATTATCTAAGCCATCTCAACGATCCGATGAGAGTCACCGCGATGCGGCTTGATTTAGCCGGCTGCGCTTCATTCCGTAGAAGAAATAAACAAAGATACCGGTGACCAGCCAGACGCCGAAGCGCATCCAATTAATAATTCCGAGTTCAGTCATGAGGTACGCGCAAGTGGAGAGGCCGAGAACTGGGATGAGAGACAGTTGATTTTTAAAGCAGTAAAAAGCGAGCACGGCCATTCCGACTGCGAAAACCCCGAAGGGTGTTTTGTCCATGAGGACTTCCCAGGTACTCAGGGAGGGCTGGCTGGGATCGGTCCAGCTAAAGAACTGTTCAATCTTTCCTGGCTGCAGATAGGCGGTCAAAAAGAGTAAGAGAATGAGGAGCGCCGGGAAAATCCACCGAGAGTTGATATAAGGAGTCCGAAACTTGGACTTCTCTGTTTTTCGCTGATGACCTAATTTAAGAATGCCCCCGCACACCAAAACAAAAGCGAATAAGGTTCCAATGCTGGTCAGGTCGGTGACCTCGGTCAGATTCATAAAAAGGGATGGAACAGCCACGACAATCCCCGTTACGATGGTGGAGAACCAAGGGGTTTTATATTTTGGGTGAACCGACGCAAATATGGGAGGAAGTAGGCCGTCTCGGCTCATGGCCATAAATATTCTCGGCTGACCGACTTGGAAAACTAAAATAACGGTCGCTAGAGCAATCACGGCGCTGACATTAATCATAGCGGCCAGCCACCGAATGTTGGCGACTTTAGGTCCAAAAACAAACGCCAAAGGATCTCCGACCCCCAGTTGATTATAATTCACCATTCCAGTCAAAACTAGGGTGACCAAGGCGTAGAGAGTGGTGCAAATGATCAGAGAATAGATCATCCCTCGGGGGAGATCCCTTTGAGGATTTTTGCACTCTTCTGCAGTGGTCGAAATCGCATCAAAACCAATGTAGGCGAAAAAGACGGCTGAAACGCCTTTTAGAACCCCTCGGACCCCATGAGGGGCAAAGGGCGTCCAGTTAGTTGGTTGGACATAGGTAGCTCCCACTACGATTACCAATAAAACAACAAAAACTTTCAGAAGCACAAGAAAGTTAGAGGCTCGCTTTGACTCCTCAATTCCTATGTAGACGATCCAGGTAATGATGAGAGTAATCAAAAGCGCAGGCAGATTGCAGACGAGAGGGATCGTGAAGATTCGTGGGGCGTCTTCCCAGGCGTGGTATGCATGGAGAATTGAGGCCGAAATTTTGGTCGAGTCCAAGCTTTGGATGGTTTGACCTGATTGGAGGAGTTGAGCGACTTGCTTGTAGCCACGGGAGGCGCTTAGAAAGTCCATGGTCAGGTAGCCCGGGATGTGCACACCATATCCAGCTAAAAGTCCAGTGAAGTATTCGCTCCAAGAGATGGCGCAAGCAATATTTCCGATTGCGTATTCCATCAGCAAGTCCCAGCCGATAATCCAGGCAATAAGTTCTCCGAAGGAAGCATAGGCATAGGTGTAGGCTGAACCCGAAACTGGAAAGGACGATGCAAACTCTGCATAACAGAATGCAGAAAAGGCACAGGCGATGGCCGTGAAGATGAACAGGAAAACCACGGCGGGGCCCCCGTCTGCTGCGGCATTACCGATCGTCGAAAAAACACCGGCACCCAAAACGGCAGCTACTCCGAGAGCCGTCAGATCCCAAACTCCCAGAGCCTTGCGAAGCTGGAGAGCGGGGTTCATTTGGAGCTCAGCTTCTTGGCTGAGGAGCTCGATGTTCTTGGTTCTAAAAAGATTCTTCCAATTCATACAATTTCTGTACTCTAGCCACTTCCTCGTCTATGACTTAAGGGGGACGTTTTACCGTATGTCAGGAGGGAAGATATGGCAAACTTTTTTCTGAAAAAAGATGTGAACCGTCTGATTGCAGATGTTGCAGTCGGGAACGAGACAGGGCACCGCTTGAAGCGGACTCTAGGGCCTTTTAATTTAATCATGTTGGGTGTGGGAGCCATCATTGGCGCAGGTATTTTTTCTCTGACTGGAACTGCTGCCGCCAATTATGCGGGACCTGGGATTGTTTATAGCTTTATTATCGGCGGAATTTTATGCGCTTTTGCTGGGCTTTGTTACGCTGAAATGGCTGCAATGGTCCCAGTTTCTGGTTCGGCCTACGCTTACTCCTACGCGACGCTAGGAGAGCTCATCGCCTGGATTATTGGTTGGGATTTGATTCTCGAGTATGCGTTTGGCTCAGTCACTGTGGCCACTTCTTGGTCGGGATATTTTTGTTCGCTGTTGACTAAAACTATGGGGATTCAGGTGTCCGACGAGTGGATTCGTCTGACTAAGGGACCCTGGGAGTTGGTGACACTCAGTGATGGATCTCAAGTTTTAGGTTGGTGGAATCTCCCGGCGACTCTAGTTTCATTAGGTTTGGCTGGGATTCTTTACCGTGGAATTCAAGAAAGTGCCTTCATCAATAACCTCATTGTGGTGGTTAAGCTTGCCATCATTCTATCTTTTATTGCTCTGGGTTGGGCCGTGATTGATCCACTGCATTGGATTGGGAATTCAGAAGTCACCGGGCTGGCCCGCTTAGTTCCTCCAGCCTCGATGGCGTTGCGAAACGGTCGTGAGGTGATGAGTTTCGGATGGCCTGGAGTATTGACAGGCGCAGGGGTGGTTTTTTTCGCGTATATTGGATTTGACGCCATATCAACTACGGCCCAAGAGTGTAAGAATCCATCGCGGGACCTTCCGATTGGTATTCTCGTCTCGCTCATTGCTTGCACCATTCTCTATATCCTGATGGCCCTCGTATTGACGGGTGTGGTTCCTTATCAGCAATTAGGGGTCCCAGACCCGATTGCCGTCGGCGTGGATCGAATTGTTTCACTTCGAGGCTGGTCAGAAGGTGGACAGAAAATCTTTTCATTTGTTGTCAAAATCGGAGCATTGGCCGGTTTGACTTCAGTGATTCTCGTCCTCATGTTAGGCCAAACTCGAATCATCTACGCCATGGCCAAGGACGGACTCTTGCCTTGGTTTGATCACCTGAGTAAAAGGTTTTCGACGCCAGATGTCGCAACATTTGCGACGGGGTTGTTTGTAGCGACCTGTGCTGGGTTGTTGCCTATGAGTTTAGTGGGAGAGTTAGTCTCCATAGGGACTCTCTTGGCTTTCGTCTTGGTGTGCGTCGGAATCCCCATTTTACGAATTAAAAATCCAAACATCCATCGTCCTTTCAAAACACCCTTTTACTGGCTAGTGGCTCCCTTGGGCGCACTCTCCTGTTTTTGGGTGATGACTGGATTACCGAGGGATACCTGGATTCGTCTGGTAGTTTGGTTGTTCATCGGGTTTTGTATCTATTTCGGCTATAGCTCTAAGCACAGTAAGCTCAGGATTGAGAGAGAAGGAACTCAAAAGTGAGGGGTCTGTGTTTCAGGGTCTTAGTGCTTTGCGTCTTTGTGGTTAGCTGCCAGTCTCATCCACCGGGCGCAGTATCGCCGTCCTCGGTGATCGGGCAAGACACCATCCGGGTAGGCGAGGTGGGTTCGATGACAGGTTCAGGAGCAACTTTTGGGATTTCGACTCACCAGGGAATTCTTCTTGCGGTCGAGGAGCTCAATCAAAAGGGCGGAATCGCAGGGAAAAAATTGGAATTGATTTCTCTCGACGACCAGGGCCAGCCCAATGAGGCTGTGTTGGCGGTTCAAAAATTGGCAGGTCAACACTCAGTCCGAGCGATATTAGGCGAAGTTGCAAGTACGGTTAGCTTAGCGATGGCTCCGGTGGCTCAGCAATTTCAAGTCCCTATGATTACCCCCTCATCAATTAACTCTAAAGTAACTGAGGCTGGGGATTTTGTTTTTAGGGTCTGTTTCGTAGATCGATTTCAATCGAAAGTGATGGCTCAGTTTGCTCTGAATCATATCCGTGCCAAAGCGGCAGCGATTCTTGAAGATGTAAAGAGTGATTACAGTCGAGATTCTGCTAAAATTTTTACGAAGCATTTCACCGAGGGCGGCGGCAAAATCGTCCTCTCGCAGAGCTATGCATCGGGAGATATTGATTTTCGCTCCCAGCTCACCGCCATCCGTGCTGCAGCCCCTGATGTGATTTTGGTTCCCGGCTATTATACTGAAATTGGACTCATTGCCCGACAGAAGGCCGAGCTCGGTTTAAAAACACCTTTACTCGGGGGCGATGGCTGGGACTCGCCGAAACTCACAGAAATTGGAGGAGAGGCTTTGTCTGGATCTTTTTTTGTCAGTCATTTCTCTCTGGATCATCCGTCACCGTCTGTTCAGAGGTTTGTTGACGCCTATCGAGCTCATTTTAGGGGAGCCTCACCTGATGGATTGGCAGCACTCGGTTATGATGCGGCAAAAATTTTGGGCGAAGCCTTGAAGAAGACTGCCGGAGAGGGTGGTCGAGAACTGCGCAAAGCGTTGGCTTCTACTCGCGATTTTCCCGGAGTCACAGGGCGTATTACGCTAGGACCTGATCGAAACGCGGTGAAGTCTGCCGTGGTTTTCGAGGTTTTGCACGGCGGCAAGCTGAAATCAGCGGCTTGGATGAGTCCTGATTCTTTCCGGTAGGGCGAAGTTCTCTCGCGCTCAGATCTTCTGTCGAACATCAGCAGGGAATCAAGATTTAAATAGGTTAAAAACTTTCCCCATCGTTGTTTTTCTTCCCTCATTCGAGTGATTGAAGCGTTTAGAGTAGAGAGAAGTGTACCAAAAATAATTTCTTGTAATCGAGTTGACGTAATCTCGAGTTTCCTTAAAAGGAATGAGGTCGATGAAAAGAGCCCGGTCTTTGACGGGATACCGCTTCAGCCATTGCTCAACTCGTTTCGGTCCTGCGTTGTAGGCGGCGAGGGCGAGTTCTGCGTCTCCTTCGTAAGTTTTAAGGAGTCGAGAGAAATAGTGCGAGCCGACTTCCAGATTGAAGCTCGGATTGTAGAGTTGGCTGGGGCTTCTCAGTCGAAAAAATCGTCGAGCGGTCTGCGGCATGACCTGCATGAGTCCCAAGGCTCCCGCAGGGCTCTTGGCTCGAGCGTTGAAAGCACTTTCTTGGCGGATGAGAGAAAGAACCAGTATGCCGTCTAGTGCTCCCAATTTTGCTTGTGAAGTCATCGGGGCTTTTTGGGGGTAAAAAAGCTCGAGGGAGGTTTTTGATATGAGAGTGGCATCCTCTTTAAAAACAGAATTCAAAAGTCTAAATCGCCGAATCGACTCGTCCATCTTAAAGTAAAGTGCTGCGACATAGAGCCTAAAGCGGGCCGGAGCTCGATCGATTTGCCCCTCAATTCGATTGAGTAACTCTTGAGCGTATTTGGTTTGCTGCATTTTAAGGAGGGCCTCGATTGCCCGGATGCGGATATTGAGGGGGTGATTTTCTGGCAATCGGGCTTGAATGGGCGAATCCAATTGAGAGGCGTAAGAGGGGCTTGGAATCGCCTCATTGAGTTGGGTGATCACCGCTTGCAGACTGAACGGATACCTTTGAGTGAGTGCCTTTTTCGCTTGAGTCGAAAGTTCTTGTTTTTTGAGTTGGATCCCACATTGATACTGCCAGAATAGCGCTCGAGGGGCGAAGTCGGTCGTGGGTGTTGAGTGCTCGGTTAAAAATTGAAGTTGCGGGAGCGCGCTGATGCAGTTGTTTTCCCAGATTTTGAGAAGACTCAGTCGGAATCTAGCTCTCAAGACGAGGTCGTCGGAGTTGGTTTCACATCGAATTGCCTTCTCGTAGAGTTGAATGGCTTTTTTTCGGGGGCCTTCATCAGGGAGGAATTCCTCCATTTTAAAGCCCAGAAGGGCACTCAGTGCTTGAGTTGAGCAGGTCGGATTTTGAGTCGTGTTCTGGACGACCTCATCGAGGTCTGACAGGTTCTGAATCTTCTTAAAGCCAGCTCGGAGGTCGTCTTCGCTGAGGGTTTTGAGTTTCTCTAGGTTGCCCGAGCGGATCCATTGGGCAAACTTTTGGGCGTCTGGATGAATCCCTTTTTTATTGCGAGTCCGCTTTTTTTCGGTGGGTCTTCCGCGAAATTGCAGGTCTCCGAGCTCTGGGCAGAAGGGTGTTGCCTCCGGATTGAGGGTGCACTCCTGAAGAAATGCGATCTTTTCTTTTTTCCCTAACGTGTTTTTTCTGTACCGCAGAAACTTGCTAGCCTGGGCCATGAGGTGTTGACGCGATTTCATCAGCTCATCGTCGATACCTAGAAAACCTCGGGTCACTTCTGAGAGTGTTCGTTCCTTGATGTCTTCGATCGCAGTCAGAGGTGTTTTCTCGGGCGGGATGGGGGCATTGAGCGGTGCTACTGCTGATTGCGCGAGCCGCGGGAGCTCAGCACAGAAGAGCAAGATTAAGAGGGATTTCGAGGTGGTTTTAAAAAAAAACTGAGCTGGGTTGAAGCTGGAGAAATTGAGTTGATTCATGATGTTTTCCTAAGTTGACACTACTGACCTGAACTTAGCATTGGATGAGATGCATGGAAATTAGATTTAAAAAAACGCTTTTTGAGGCCTTGATTGCCGGCGCGGTTAGAGCTATAACGGTTTGGAACTCAATGTTTTATTTGGCTGGGTAGCTCAGATGGTTAGAGCGGCGGATTCATAACCCGCAGGTCGGCGGTTCGATCCCGCCCCCAGCCACCACTTTCTGCTGAACAGAAAAACCTTTTAAGAGGATCCTGAACGCCTCTGAGTTTTTCGAAAAATTCAAATCTCCTCATCAATATTTAGTACGTCAGTCGGGATACCGTGTTTCTTTTTACGGTATTTTTGATAAATCGTCTCTCATGAGTAAATGTCAAAAAGAGATTCGTTCACCTTATCTTAAAGCGGGAGAAGCGGGGGGGCGACTCATTCGGCAGGTGATTCGATTGTTGCGCGAACAAGGCGTTCGGCTTCCAATAGATGCGCATATCCTCATCGCTGTTTCGGGCGGCTCAGATTCTGTGGGCCTGGCTCACTTGATGCTTCATTATGGAAGAAAAATGGTACAGCCGTCACAAATCTCTCTTTTGCATATTAATCACCAATGGCGAGGGTCTCATTCGGATCAGGACAGTCTCTTTGTCGAGGCATTGGGGAAGAAGTGGGGTGTGCCGGTAATAACTCGAAAAGTTCCAGCCCCATTGCAGGGATCAGGAAAATCTTGGGAAGATGAGGCTCGTCGAGCTCGTAAAAAAGTTTTTTTGGAAGAAAGTCGGAAATTGGGGGGCGCCAAAGTTCTGACAGCCCACCATGCAGATGATTTGGCAGAGACGGTTTTATGGCGAATTTTAACGGGTGCGGTGGAAACTCATGGGGGTGGTATTCTTTTTCAAAGTGGTACCGAAATGCGACCGTTGTTGAAGACGAGAAAAAGCTTGGTCCGAGATTATTTGCTCGAGGTGGGTCAAGATTACCGTGAGGATCAAACGAACTCCTCGGATCGGTTTTTGCGCTCTCGAATGCGTCAGGTTTTGATGCCTGAAGTGGAGAAGCTTTTTCCAAAGGGCATTCATCATCTCATGGAACTGGCTGCTCGCGCACAAGCGAGGCAGCGCGGTCTGACGGAAGGCAATGATCAGCGTCCGTTAAAGGAGAGTCTTATTCCACAACAGGCTTTATTGGAAATGAGTGGATTTAAGCCTCGACGAAGGCATCTTGAGTTCATTCAGGAAAAAATGATAGGGAGGAAAGCAGGCTTTGGAGAGCTGCACCTTCCTGGTGGTTGGAAACTGACACGAGAGGAGACGCAGAAAAACTCAGTTGAGCGCTGGATTTTGGAAAGGATTAAGCGTTAGCATGAGTGATCGAGCAGATGGGGAGAGATGGACGTGTTCGTCAGGGGCCTTCTATTTGACGTTTGCTCATGTCTTAAAATTGATTTTGCTTAGGTTTTTATGTTAGCCTGTAAAAACGAGAGGGTTGGATTACATAAATGAAGCCATCGCAGAAAACAGTAGCCCTGTGGCTAGTATTAATTCTTCTATTTGCTAGTCTTTTCAAAATCTTTGACACTGGAAACCGACATCCTCGCGGCGTCAAGTTCAGCGAGTTTGTCCAATATGTCAAAGAAGGCAAAGTCGCTGATGTGACGTTTAAGGCGGATAACCTGATCGTTGGAACGTTCAAAGACTCCGGCCCGGACGGTCGAAAGTATTTCGAGGCGATTGGGGATACTGAGAACCCCAAAGTATTCGAGATTCTAGAAAAAAATAATATTATCCCTAATTACGAGCGCGCCGAGCGGACCCCCGTCTGGCAGCAAGCTCTAATTTCATGGGCTCCGATGCTCCTGCTCTTTGTTTTCGTCTTTCTATTCATGCGCCAAATCCAGGTCGGTGGTGGAAAAGCGATGTCGTTCGGTAAGAGCAAAGCGCGGCTGCTGACGGAATCGAATAATCGAATTACCTTTAAAGATGTAGCTGGAGCGGACGAAGCAAAGCAAGAAGTTGAGGAAATCATCGCCTTTTTGAAGGATCCTAAAAAGTTCACTCGCTTGGGAGGTAGAATTCCAAAGGGTGTGCTTCTGATGGGTTCTCCCGGAACCGGGAAAACTTTGCTCGCTAAGGCGATTGCAGGAGAAGCTGGGGTGCCTTTCTTTTCGATTTCTGGGTCCGATTTCGTTGAAATGTTTGTGGGCGTAGGAGCATCTCGAGTTCGGGACCTTTTCGAGCAAGGGAAGAAACATGCTCCTTGCATTGTTTTTATCGATGAAATCGATGCAGTCGGCCGTCACCGCGGTGCCGGTCTCGGCGGTGGGCACGACGAGCGAGAGCAGACGCTCAATCAATTGCTTGTCGAGATGGATGGCTTTGAGTCAAATGAAGGCGTGATCCTGGTTGCCGCGACGAATCGACCTGACGTACTGGACCCCGCTCTTTTGAGGCCGGGTCGTTTCGACCGAAGAGTGGTTGTTTCCCCGCCTGATGTGAGAGGGCGAGAGGCAATTCTTAAAGTGCATACTCGAAAAACTCCTCTGTCGTCCGATGTGGATTTATCAGTTATCGCTAGAGGAACTCCTGGGTTTTCCGGGGCAGATCTTGAAAATTTAGTAAATGAAGCGGCTCTACTCGCAGCTCGGGTAAACAAAAAGTTTCTTGAGATGACTGATTTTGAGCAGGCCAAAGATAAAGTCCTTATGGGCGTCGAGCGAAAGAGCATGCTCTTGACCGATAATGAAAAGCGAACCACGGCCTACCACGAGGCAGGGCACACTTTGGTTGGCAAATTTATGCCCGGTACAGACCCGATCCATAAAGTGACGATCATTCCGCGGGGCA
Organism: Bacteriovoracaceae bacterium; assembly: GCA_947447665.1. Lineage (GTDB taxonomy): Bacteria > Bdellovibrionota > UBA1018 > UBA1018 > UBA1018 > CAINWE01. The sequence continues at coordinate 145,640 of CANFJX010000002.1, forward strand.
TGGCTCTAGGCGTGACCCAAACCCTTCCTAGCGAGGATCGAGTCAATCTTTCACGTGAAAGAGCTGAAAATAATATCGCATTCTTGATGGGTGGACGAGTGGCTGAGGAACTGGTCTTGAAGCAAAAGACCACAGGTGCCGGCAATGACATTGAGCGCGCAACCGACTTGGCTCGTCGTATGGTTTGTGAATGGGGAATGAGTGACGTGCTCGGCCCAATTACTTTCGGGAAAAAGGAAGAAGCTATTTTCCTCGGGCGAGAAATTGCGCAACATCGAGATTACTCTGAGCAGACTGCTCAGACCATTGATCGGGAAGTTCGCGATATCGTTGAGCGGAACTATCGAATTGCTCGCGATATTCTTTCCTCAAAAATACATATCCTTCACGAACTGGCCAAGGCGCTTCTTGAGCACGAAACCCTGGATGGGGTAGACGTCGAGAGAATTGTCAATGGACTGAAAGTGGAGCGAGCCCCAGTCTCTGATTCTAATCAGAACCCAACGGCTACTGCTCCTGTAAGCGGTCGCACTGATACTGGAACAGGAACAGGAGGAGGACCTACGCCCGCTCCTATGCCAGCTTAGAGCATAGGGCTTAAAATCAGGGCCAAGGTCATGAAACCGAGTGGGAGACCTTTTAGCTAACCTTCAATCCAGTTTGCGGTTGATTGACCTACTGGATGTGGGGATCGTGGCTCTCATTGTGTATCGCGTTCTTCTTTTGATTAAGGGCACGCGAGCCATGCAGATGCTGACGGGTCTAGGCATTCTGGGCATTGGTTTCTACCTTTCTTCGATGTTTGAGCTGTTTACTACTCATTCTATTTTCTCTCACTTTTTTGATAATTTATTCCTGATCGTCATTGTCCTCTTTCAGGATGATCTGCGTCGGGCCCTGACTCATGTCGGGAAAAACCCATTTTTCGCTGGTGCCTCTGCTGAGGAGGAGCGCGAAATGGTCGATGATATCGCACGGGCGGCAGTCCGACTGGCGAAGGAGAAAATTGGGGCTCTCATCGTCTTGGAGAGAGAGACCGGCCTGAAGAACTTTATTGATACGGGATCGCGTCTAGATTCGAGAGTGAAAGCTGAACTCATCTACTCCATCTTCGTTCCCGTTTCTCCCATTCATGATGGGGCTGTTATTATTACCGGTGGAAAAATTGCTGCCGCTGGATGTTTTTTACCCCTTTCAAAAGATCCCAATATTGACAAACGTTATGGAACTCGCCATCGAGCGGCACTCGGGTTAACCGAAGACTCAGATGCTATTGTCGTATTAGTTTCAGAGGAAGCAGGAGAAGCTCATCTGGTGAAGAATGGCAAGATTACAACCAATTTAAATGAGCAGGAGCTGCGTGATAGTTTGTCGGCCCTTTTAGATATTTCTCGCGGACAGGTGAATCTTTCGAGGCGAATGAAGGGTTGGATGAGAAGGGCGAGTCGATGAACAGGAACGGACCAGGATTGCAAGGATTTCTCCAAGGTTTGACCGATCACCTCGGTACTAAAGTGGTCTCAGTAGTGATCGCTGTGGTCCTTTGGGGGGTCGTGCTTGGGTCTCGAAATGTCGAAGTGACCAAAGAAGTGCCCATCGAGATCATGACCTCGGCTGATGTGGTGACGTCGAACGATATTCCTGACCGCGTGCTTTTTCGTCTTTCCGGCCCAAAGGCTTTTCTTCGAACCATTTTGGACCGTCGTGAGGATCCCATCCGAATTAACTTAAATGGCGTGAAGCCCTCGCTTCTCACTTATCGATTTTTCTCAGACAGTATTCGGGTGCCTATCGGAGTGAAGGTGCTCTCCGTGAATCCGGCAGCAGTTCAAGTTAAATTGGAATATTTGAAGAGGAAAGATGTGCCGGTGCGAGTCGAGGTTAGAGGAGCCCCTCCCGAGGGCTTGCGGTTCGCGGGAGTTCAGCTGAAGCCCGATGTGGTTCGAATTAAGGGGCCTGAGAGCCGAGTGGACGCAGTCACTGAGATTGCCACTAAGCCTATTGATCTTTCTGAATTGAAACGGAGTACTGAGAAGGAAGTCCCTCTGGATTTACTCAAATTAGGGGTCCAGTTGGATGGTCCGCCTCCGCGCGCTGTGATTCAGTTGGATCCGATTTCAGCTAATTTTAGAATTAAGGATGTGGACATTCGCGTTCTGTCTTCCTATAAAGCTCGAGTAGGTGAAAAAAGTGTTACTGTCATGATCAGAGCGGCTCCCCGTGATTTGGCGTCTCTCGATAAAAATAAGGTCCTCGCTTCCGTCGATTTAAGAGAGCGGAATAAAGGGCGATACTTTGAGTCGGTCCATGTCACTCTTCCAGCGAGTATAGGATTAGTGAAGGTGATCCCTGATCGTGTGATGGTAACTCTCTATTGATGAAGCGAGGGCGACGGGTGAGGCAAAAACTATTTGGGACTGATGGGATTCGAGGACTAGCTAATCAATTTCCGATGACTGGGGAAATTGCCATGGCAGTGGGCAGGGCTGTTGCTCATGTTTTGTTTTCTAATCCAAAAACTGTGGTGAAGAGCTCGATTCCAGTGGGGCTGAAGCCTTTAGAGTCCTCGAAACCGCTTCGTCGCGCCAAGATCGTTATCGGCAAAGACACCCGACTCTCCGGTTATATGATTGAACAAGCCTTGGCCTCTGGGGTTTGCTCGATGGGTGCTGATGTCATTTTTATTGGTCCTTTGCCCACTCCCGGAGTGGCTTTCGTGACTCAGAGCATGCGGGCAGATGCAGGGATTATGATCTCTGCCTCCCACAACCCATTTGCAGACAATGGAATTAAGATTTTTACGGCTGATGGTTACAAACTACCCGATGAATTAGAAGCGGAAATTGAGCGTTTGGTCCTTGCAGCCGACCAAAACACGATTCGGCCGACGGGTGATTTGGTCGGTAAGGCCTACCGAATTGATGATGCTCATGGGAGATATCTGGTCTTTCTCAAGAGCTTATTTCCAAAGGATTTGGATCTCCTTGGAATGAGAATTGTTTTAGATTGCGCCCACGGTGCTGCCTACAAAGTGGGTCCTCTCGTATTTGAAGAGTTGGGCGCAGAGGTGATCAAGCAAGGTGTGAGCCCCGATGGATTGAATATCAATGAGCAATGTGGAGCCCTTCACCCCGAAGCGGTGGCTGGAGCTACGGTGAAGTTTAGAGCCGATGTTGGCATCTCTCTTGATGGAGATGGAGATCGCTGTATTCTTTGCGATGAGAACGGTGAAATCGTTGATGGTGACCAGATTATGGGCCTCTGCGCTCTTCAGATGTCGCAAGAGGGCTCCCTTAAAGGAAAAACCGTGGTGGCCACACCGATGTCTAATCTTGGTCTTGAATTGACCCTCAGGCAGCACGGGATCTCCATGGTTCGAGCCCAGGTGGGCGACCGATATGTGGTGGATACGATGCGAAAAAATGGATTTAACCTCGGCGGAGAGCAATCAGGGCATATCGTTTTCTTGGATCAATCGACGACGGGCGACGGAATTGTGGCCGCTCTCAAAGTTCTTGAGGCCATGCGTAGGACTGGAAAGCCGCTTTCAGAGCTGAAAAAGGCGATTCATCTTTTTCCTCAGGCCCGTGAAGATGTTCGAGTTGCCAGGCGGGAGCCGTTTGAAAATGTCCCGGCCATTGCTCATGAGATTGCCAGTGGCCAGGCTGTGTTGGGCCAGACGGGAAGAATCTTTGTGAGGTACTCAGGTACCGAAGCTCTAGCCCGAGTACTAGTTGAGGGCGAAAATATGAGTCAGATTCAGGATATTGCTCGTAAGATTGCTGCTAGCATTCGGGAAAATCTCGCATGATAACACGACTCGGCGTAAATATTGATCATGTGGCCACGCTTCGTCAGCTGAGGGGTACGCCTTATCCTTCGATCATCGAGGCTGCTCGACTGGCTGAAGCGGGCGGAGCGGAACAAATCACGGTTCATCTCCGGGAGGACCGCAGACATATTCAAGATCAAGACGTTCGAGACTTGAAGAAGAATCTTCGAGTTGCACTGAATCTCGAGATGGCCGTGACTCCAGAGATGGTGCGGTTTGCCTCGCGACTTCGGCCTGACTGGATTTGCCTCGTGCCTGAGAAGCGGCGTGAACTCACCACCGAGGGTGGGTTGGATCTTGCGAGAAATAAAAAGGCGACGAGTGCTGCGATTAAAGCACTGAAGAAAAAAGCGATCAAAGTCAGTTGTTTCATTGAACCCTCCATCGAGGCCGTTGAGCTCAGTCATGAACTCGGAGCTGACGCCGTTGAGCTTCATACCGGGCAATATTGCCTTGCCGCCCAGGGTGCAATGGGAGCTCGGTCCGGTTCGCGCAGGAAAAGTGAACTCCTGCGAATTCAGAGGGCAGGACTCAGAGCAAGTGAGTTGGGATTAAATGTCCACGCCGGACATGGGTTTGACTACGAAAATATTCAAGAAGTCGTGGTCCTTAAGGATTCTCAAGGCCTGTCTTTGATTAAGGAATATAATATCGGACACTCAATCGTGTGTCGTGCTGTAATTGTGGGATTGGAAAAAGCGGTCGCTGAGATGCGGGCGCTGATTCAGGGTTGATTCGAGTTGATCAACTCAATAGAATTTGAATATCTCGCAAACTCTGAGCTTTTGATTCATTCTCGCCCGAGCTGTGAACCAAAGCTACCCGAAAAATCCGTCCCGATTTGAGGACCTGCGCCTCAAACTTAGGCCAGGATGAGAGCCACTCCGTAATGACGATGAGATCTCGGTCCCAGAAGTAGGAGGGGATGCCCGCATCGTCGATTTCGAGTTCAGATCTGAGGCGATAAAAGTCCATATGAACGATTGAGCCCTTGGGGGAGTCGTATTCATGGGCAATGGCGAAAGTCGGACTTCCTTCGGGGGGCTGATCAAGCCCTAGCCCTGAGAGAAGAGCACGCGCGAAGGTGGTTTTACCAACACCCATGGGGCCTTCAAGTAGGACTCGGTCCTTTGGTCTGAGTTCGCGAGCGAGATCCAAAGCGATTTGGACCATTCGATCTTCAGAGCAATGGGATTCGGCTTTCCAAGGGGATGCTAAGTTCTGCTGATTTAAGGTCTTTGAATGCATTTCCAATATTCTCAGTAATATCCGGGGCAGTCATACTTCGATGACCGTAAGTTCGTGCTGCAAAATCGCCGGCTAGGCTGTGGAGATAGACACTCAGCAAAGTGGCTTGAAACGGCTCCATTTTTTGTCCCAATAGTCCGCCGATCATTCCTGCTAAAACATCACCGCTGCCAGCGGTAGCCATTCCGTCATTCGGGTAATGATTCAAGTACAGTTGATCCTCAGGCGAGCAAATCAAAGTTGCAGCGCCCTTCAGGAGCACGGTCGAGTGGGTCATCGAGACGGCCCGCCGAATGGCTTGGATCGGGTTCTCCAACACAGTCTCTTTGTCCGTATCTAAAAGCCGTGCCATCTCACCGGGATGGGGCGTAAGAACGGTCGGTGCTCTCCTGTTGATTAGGTGAGAGTGGAGCTTATGATCCCCAATTAAATTCAAGGCGTCCGCATCAATAATGATCGGTCCTGGATAGGTGGCTAGAAGCTCTTCGAGCAGGTGCTTTCCCTCAGGTCGCAGACCGAGCCCAGGACCAATGACCACGCTTGAGTAGAGCGGAAGGGTTTCTTTATAGCCCTCATACTCTTCTCCCTCAAGATGGAGCGGGACCGCCATCGTTTCATTCGGGATTTTGTTGAGAAGGGTTTCGAAACAATCCCGCCAGGTGGCGACGGTAACGAGGCCCGTTCCCATTTTTTGGCAGGCCCGCGCAGCCATTGCAATCGCCCCAATCCTTCCTGGACTGCCACCAATCAGAAGGGTATGCCCAAAAGAGTTTTTATGGCCGTACCGATCACGCTCCTTAAGGAGAGCGCTCATGGGGTTTTTCATGAGCAGAAATTTGTCGCCCTCTTTTCTAAATCGAGGAGGAAGGGAGATATCCACGTTGAGGAGGTCTCCTCGTCGGGCTGCTCCGGGAGGAAGAAAATGACCGAGCTTTGGAAACCCAAAGGAGATGGTGAAGGTAGCTAGAATGGAGTTACCGAGAATGGCTCCCGTATCACCGCTGACACCTGTGGGAATATCCAGTGCAATCACTTCATGACAGTTCAGCGAGTTAATCGTCTCTACGACGTCGTAAAACAAACCCTCGAGCGGAGATTTTAGACCAGTTCCCAAAATCCCATCTACAATCGTGAAGGGTCCAGGAGAGCTTTGAAAAAACTGTTGGAGATCCGAGATCGCCTCGAGATGAGTCAGTTTTGCCTTCATTTTACGAAGGATTTCAAAATTCTTGAGAGCGGCGCCTCGATAGCCAGCTTCCTCTTGGAAGTGAAAGACTCGGACCTTTCGCTCTAGGCAGAGAAGTCTACGAGCCACTACAAAAGCATCCCCTGCGTTGTTGCCTTTGCCTGCAAAAACCAGGATTTCGGTGTTTCGGCCAGCGTTGGGAAATTTTTCTAAAAGGATTTGGGCCCCAGCCCGCCCTGCATTCTCCATAAGAATCGATGCCTCGATTCCATACTCATTTTCAGCGATTGAATCCAGTTGTCTCATTTCTGCGCTGGAGCAGATTCTCATCGGTGTCAACATAGCTCTAATTTGATCACAAGCCGGCCTATTTTGGCAATGCGGAATTAAGCCTTGAGCGGAGTATTCAAAAGGGAAAGTTGGCTTTTTAAGTCCAATAGAATGGTTTTTTTTGAAACGATGGCCACGATTCCTCGGCACGACTGGATGGGTCCTACTCGGACCAGGTAGATCCACTCGTCAGAGCCCACTCCGAAAGCGGATCGAAGTACATTTCTCGCGCTCGTTTGGACGGTCTGGGTCCCAGGGGGCGAGAGCTCGACGTAGCCGACTTGCTGAATGCCGGTCCAGACCTCAGGTGTGATGCTTGAATTCCAGTTCAGTCCAGTCCAGAGATCCTTTTTGTTTCCAGGGTTGAGGGTTGCCGAGCTTTTGAGTGTTGGCTGACTCTGGGTTTGGGATGGAGCCAGGGACAAGAAAAGAGCACTCGTGGCCCCTTTTTCTAAGAGCGCGAGCAGGGCTTGGGCCATTGGGTCGTGGCTGTGCGTCAGAGTCGAACGATCCCAAATGGTCAGTGGAGAGGGCGTTGAGGCTCCTCTCCTTACTTTGGGCTGAATCTGGGTGTGCAGTTCAATAGGAGCGGTTGAACGGGTAGACAAGGCGTCTGGACGGGGAGTTGACGCTGGCTTGTGACTCTGCTTTTCTTTTTGGGTGGGTTTTTGAAGGCCAAGTTTTTTGCGGTCGAGCAAGCGAGTGATGCTGGGAATGCTGATATCTCCCTCGGTTTTGCCGTCGATCGTGAAGTGTGCTGTTCCGCCGTCTTCTGTGGGTTTCCCGCTTTTGACAGACATCTCTGATCCTTTCCTCGATACAAGGTGAGAAGCGCTTTGGGCGAAATGCTCAAAAAGCCTTTGTGATCTTGCATAGATAAGTTTAGTGTTTGGCTGGAGTCTTTGTCAAAGCGATACCGAAAATCACCGAAAGCGGGGGTTTTAGTAGTTGACGCGTACGATATGACATGGTAGCAATAATGAGATTTCTTGAGAGGAAAAGGGAGAAAAACAAATGCGCTTAACTTCAAAGGGACGCTACGCGGTCCGAGCAATTTTAGATTTAACATTTAACTCCAACGGTCGTCCGGTTCGACTTCAGGAGATTTCAGAGCGACAAAAAATTTCTCTTCATTATCTTGAGCAACTCTTTCGGCGTCTTCGAAAAGGGTCTGTTGTGAAAAGTGTTCGTGGCCCAGGCGGTGGATACGTTCTTTCTAAGGGAATGGATGAAATTTCGGTTAAAGATGTCCTGGTCAGCGTGGGTGAAAACATCAATCCAGCTCGGGATTTGATCGGCTCTGCTGATATCAAGAGCGATACGGTCGAATTCGTTTTGACTAAAACTTATTTTGAAAATCTTGGCTTGATCATGCAAGAGTACCTGAGCACCACGTCTGTGGGTGACTTGATTCGTAAAGCTCGGGGCACACAAGAGCTGCCCAAAACAGCGGGAAGTTTGCTGGATTTAGGCAACTTCCCAATCCTGGAAGCTGAGTCATTGGATGTCAACAAAGGCCGCGATTTATCTTGATGCAAACGCAGGTTCACCTCTCAAGCTAGCTGCTCGTGAGGCACTTTTCGACCTGCTTTCAGATGGAGACAATCAGCGCCTCCCGCGTCTGCTTGTTTCTAACTCAAATCCATCCAGCATTCATTCTCACGGACGGTGCGCTAAGCGCGCCTTCGACCGCGCAAAAGATCAGATCGCTCATTCATTAGGGCCGTCAATTGATCCCGATCACCTCGTTTTCACCTCCTCCGGCACAGAGGCGAATCAATGGGCCGTTCGGTCTGTGCTTGAAGCAGAGCTCAAATCTGGCAAAAAACCCCATTGGATTACTACATCAGTCGAGCATGACTCCAATCGTAATCTCTTAGATTGGGTGAGGGCCCAAGGCGGAATGGTCAGCGAACTGCCTGTGGACTCCGAGGGGCTCGTTCGACTCGAGGGATTAGATGAGATTTTTTCAAATCAAGCTTCGCTGTTGAGTGCTATCTGGGTCAATAATGAGACCGGTGTCATCACTCAGCTGTCGGACCTGTCGGCTCTGGCTCGTCGGTATTCGATTCCTATTCACGTCGATGCCGCGCAGGCTTGGGGTAAGATTCCGGTCGATCTAGCGAGCCTTCAGGCTCAGTATGTGAGCTTTTCTGGGCATAAAATCGGCGGACTCGCAGGAACAGGTGTGCTTTGGGTCAGTCGAGATCAGGCTATTTCCCCCATGATTTTGGGTAAGCAAGAAAAGGGACGTCGGGGCGGCACAGAGAATACCCTCGGTGTGATTGCGTTAGGAGCCGCTGCTCATGGCCTAGACCCCGTGGGATGGTCCAGTCGAGTTCAGCCGCTCCGTGATCACCTCGAACGAGAGATTTCTAGAAGGGTTCCCGGTACCGTGGTGAATGGGGTCGGGGCAGGCCGCGTAGCGAACACCCTTAATTTGAACTTCGAAGGGGTGGATCGTGCTGGATTGGTGATGGCACTTGATCTGGCAGGGTTTTCCGTCAGTGCGGGATCTGCCTGTTCTAGTGGAGTTTCAGAACCGTCTCATGTATTACGGGCCATGGGAAAAACAGAGGGCCAAGCGAAAGCAGCCATTCGAATCTCGCTCGTAGACGAGATGCCTGGGTCAGAGTTTGAGGGCTTTCCCGAGAATCTCGTTCATGCGCTCGATCGAGCTGTGCGAAGAATGAGAACGACTGTGGGCTTCGATTAATAAGGAAGTGAACGTGAGCACGTCTGAAGAAAAAAAACGAGTTTTAGTAGGAATGAGCGGAGGCGTGAACAGTTCTGTGGCCGCTGTTTTACTGAAAAATCAGGGCTACGACGTGATCGGGTGTCATCTCCAGCTCTGGAGTCCTGGCCAATCGGATTCAGATCGTTTTCGTGGGCGTTGTTGCTCTGGGGTTGATTCGGACGCGCCCAGGCGGGTTTGCGATCATCTGAGGATTCCCTATTGCGAGATGAGTGTTCAAGATGCATTTCAAGATAAAGTTGTAGATTATTTTGTGAGTGAATCCCTCCAAAGTCGCTCTCCTAATCCCTGCATTCAGTGTAATGCGGAGATTAAATTCAGGTATTTAATCCAAAAAGCTGACGAATTGTCATGTGACATGATTGCGACTGGTCACTACGCTCAAGTCGTCCAGGACTCAAAAGTCGGTTCGGCGTACCTAAAAAAGGCAGTCGATCCAGCCAAGGATCAGTCTTATTTTCTTTTTAGTGTGCCTCAAAAAGTATTACTTCGTACGATCATGCCCATCGGTAGTTTGCCGAAAGTCATGGTGAGAAAATTAGCCGAAGGGTTTGGCCTAACCGCTGTGAGTGAGGCTGAGAGCCAGGAAGTTTGTTTGATGGCCGAAGAAGGGCACAAGGAGTTGATTGAAAAGCGATCGCCCCCCTCGCTTCGTTCGGCGGGAATCATTCGGACCCTAGATGGAAATATTATTGGAGAACATAATGGGCTTCACCACTATCGGATGGGGCAATCGAGAGGGCTGAATTTAAAGCAAAAAGAGCACCAAGGCTTCTTTGTTTTAGGTTTTGAGGCAAAAACTCAAACACTGGTTGTCGGCCCGGAGCATCATCTCGATCATCAGGACTTGGCTGTCAGTCATGTGAACTGGATTCGTCCAGTCAATGAGCTCAGAACTCTGAGTTGCAAGGCCAGACTTCGCTCTGGGCAAGAGGAAATCCCGTGTCATGTGACTTGCTTTGAAAATGCCTGGGTACAAGTTCGATTCAATACGCCTCAGCGAGTCATCGCTGCCGGTCAGGCCATTGTTTTCTATGATGGCGATGAGATCCTGGGGGGTGGGGTCATTGAATCTCCGCTTGATTCCTTAGGCTATGCCGAGGGGTTAAAGGTATGAGCTCTTACGTAGTCAAAACACTCGGCTGTAAGGCCAATCTTTACGACAGTCAGGTAATTGAGAAGGCCCTCCAAGAAAAAGGGTGGATGCCTTCGAACTCCGGATCTGCAGGGGATTCTCCCGTTGATCTCTGCATCATCAATAGTTGCACCGTGACGGACGAGGCTGATCGTCAGACCAAAAAATGGGCTGCTCGAATGGCAAAGGAGCACCCGCAAGCGAAGGTGCTGGTCACTGGATGTGGAGCTGAGGTAGATCCCGAAGGGATGGCTCAGGCTCCTGGTGTCCACTGGGTGGTGGGCAATCAAAATAAGGATCGAATGGTCGAATTAGTGATAGATTCAGCATCTCAGTTAAGTTCGGATATCCTTAAGCAATCTATTCTTGGTACTACAAAAACATATAAGGAACTTCTATCAAAACACCCGATCGACCGCGAATGGCCCGCGATCGTTGACTCCTTTCAGGCTCCTCCGGTTCATCTGGAAGGCCACTCGGACAAAACACGCGCGTTTTTAAAAATTCAGGAAGGGTGTGACTCTTTTTGTACTTATTGTATTATTCCGTATGGGCGGGGGCCGAGCCGCAGTTTTTCGATTCAAGAGGCACTCACTCAGGTGAACAGCTTAGTGGAGCAGGGGATTCGTGAGATTGTGCTCACTGGAACTAATATCGGGGATTATGGCTCAGATTGGGGGGGCGGACCAAAGCTAGCTGAATTAATTCATTCAATTTTGGAGCAGACTTCTCTGGAGCGATTGAGAGTGAGCTCTTTGGACCCCACCGAAATTACCCCCGAAATTTTTGAGTTAATGCAGACTTCTTCGCGATTTTGCCCTCACTTTCATGTCTCCTTGCAGAGTCCGAGTTCAAAAATTTTGCGGCTCATGAAGCGACGCTACGGGTACGAAGAGGTTAAGGAGTGTTTAGAAAAAATCGCAGCGCTTTCTCATTCTCTTCCCGGTCACGGAGTCTCGGGCGGAATTTTTGTTGGGATGGACCTGATCACTGGCTTTCCTGGTGAGACTGAAGAAGAGTTTCAGTGGACTGTAGACGCTTTGTCAGGACTTCCCTGGACTCGACTTCATGTTTTTCCTTATAGCGAGCGAAAGGGAACTCCGGCCACCCGGCTTCCGGGTTCGGTTCCGAAGCACATTCGAGTGGCTCGGACTCGACTTTTAAATCATCTGAGCATGGAGCGGCTCCAGGGCCACTATCGGGGTATTCTACAAAAGGTCACAAGCGGTCTGACGCCTTTAAGTTCCGTGCTCATGGAAAAAGTAGGTGAGGGACGGTGGCAAGCTGGGTTTACTCCCAATTACCTTCGAGTTTTACTGCCTTCCGCACAGGCGGTTAGAAATGAACTGGTCTCCGTAATGCCACGAGAGATCATGATCGACTCAAACGGAAATGACGTCGCTCTTATTTCCGAGTTGGCCTAATTATCAGCTGTCTTTTCTTAGCCAGACTGTCGCTTCATGATTGGTGGTGTTGACTTCCTTCTCGGCTCCTGTGATGCGAATCGTCACTGGGAAAGCTCCTTCGACTTCTGGCATCAGGACCTCCCAAGCTAGATCTTGAAATCCTCCCGGCTCGATTTTTTCCAGAGTATGAATGATCTTATCCTCGTCGTAGTTCGGGGCGATGGATAAATCTGAGCGATTTTTGTTTAAGAGGAGTCGGACTTGCGGGCCAATCTTGGATGTGGTTTCTCCGTAGTTTCTGATTCGGGCATGAATCTCCGCACGCCAGCCCCCACGCACCTGCTCCTTGGGTGTCCAGGTCACATCAACTGGATAGATTCCGATATTTTCCTGAATCGTTCGAATTCGATCTCCCACGGTCACGTTGTTAGCTCGGAGCGGGGAGCGAGCTCGAATTTGATCTGCCAGTACTCGCCAGTTTTCTTTCCCTGTATCTTGCATCCCATCGAGTGGAATGATGCTCCAGAGCCTTGCGTTAAACATCTTGATTCCCTCCACTAGGCCACCACCCGTGGCCAAGGTGTAGAGGTTGGAGCCTTTTAAGGGTTGAAACTGGGAGTTTGAATCTAAGATCTGAATCTCCTTCACGACGGGGATCGACTCGATTCCCATGAATCCGTTTCCTGGTCCACGTTGGAAGTCAGCTGCTAGTCGGCCGGGGTCGCTCGGATCGAATTCGGAAATGAATTTAAAAAGTGGGTCGTACCTAAATCTCATCCCTGAAATATTGATCAATCCATATGAGCTAACCTTCTTCGTTGCAAATAGAAAGTAAAGGAGCCATTTTAGCGTGCTCCCTTTGATGGGGAGCGTTTTGAGAGTCCAGGTTTTCTCTGTTTTCGGATTATATACGGGCGGTACTAAGTTAAATACGTCGGCAGCACGAATCGGTCCCGGATGGATAGCGTCGTAGATGAAACGCGTGCTTTCAATCGAAAGCTGCGCTCCAGTTTCATTTCGGTAGCAATCCGTTACGAAGTCGCCCATCAAGTTTTCGACTCCAGTATTGCCGAAGTCAATTTGACTTTCTCCGATGACGTCGTCAAACTCTTTGCCGTACTTGCCTTCGATCTGCGCATCTAGCTGACTCACTCGTTCTAAGGTTTCTGGATCTTGGGGAATTTTCGAGTCCATTTGGATGAGTTGATAGTTCAGCAACTCCATGTGCCCTCGTGTCAGCTTCACATCCACTTGGCCTAAGTAGCTTCCCCACATTCCGGTCTCAACGATCCAGGCGGGTGGGCCACTACCTAGGCGTCGGACTTCGATGGGTCGAGTGAGCTTGACGTGGTCATGGGCCCCAATAATTAGATCGATATAGTTTTGACCTGCCAGCTTATTAGCTGTCTCCAGGACCTTTTGATTAATCTTGATGTTGTTGTGGGAGAGGACGACGACTCCATCCACCATTTGTTTGGATTTTAACTCGCGGGCTAGATTTGCCGCGGCTGTGAATGGGTTGGTGATCTGAATGGGTTCGAAGTATTTATCATAAACATACTCATAGGTAGAGAGGCCAATCCAAGCGATCTTGTAACCGTCATAATCTTGAATTTTGTAAGGCAAGATTGCCTCTTTAAATTCCGGTTTCCGTGGATAAGAGTCTGGGACTGATAAATTATACGATAGAAATTTTGTGCGAGGGTTAGCCAGCTTGAGTCCATCGAGGAGTGAGTCTGGACCGTTTAGCCAGTCATGATTTCCGACTACGGCGAAATCGTATCCGAGGTGATCCATCATGCGAATCGATTCTGCACCCGCCCCTAAAGTGTAGTAGACGGAGCCCTCAGACCAGTCCCCGCCGTCCACCAGCGTGGTGTGTCGGTGACTTTTGCGAAGGTTCTCGATCGCTGTTTTAAGCCTTGCTACCCCCCCGATTCGAAAAGGATAAGTCCTCTCATGAAATTGAGAGTGAAGGTCGTTGGTGTGGAGAATGGTGACCTCAGCCTCGCTCGAAGGACCTGCCCATGTGGCTGGGGATCTTGAGGTTAAAATGGCCATAAAGCCGATTAAAAACGAGTACTTAATAGTTTTTGCCAGTTGATCGATCATCTGGGTTTGAGTGTGTCGACTCATTTTTTGCCCCCCTTTTGCTTGCCAGGTCCTCTATCCCCAACAGAGGAAGTTATCCGACAGGCGGCAATTCCCCAAGAATAAAAAAACAAAATTGGTTGACAGTATTTGACTAGTATTGTAAGAAACCCTCCAGGAGAGCTCATCATTCATGAATTTGGATCGACTGCAGGAGCGATTGGGCTATTCGTTTGGAGACCGGGCTGTTTTGCTCCAGTCCCTCACGCATAAGTCATTCGGGCACGAATTTTATCAGGAGAAGCCCATCGCTTTAAGGGATAATGAACGCCTTGAGTTTCTTGGAGATGCGATCCTGGATGTGGTTGTTTCTGATATTCTCTTGGAATCGTTTCCGAATGCTAACGAAGGTCATCTTTCTAAAATGCGCGCCGCTGTGGTAAATGAAAAAACTCTGGCCATGTTGGCAAGAATGCTCGATCTTCAGGGATATGTGCGACTCGGCAAGGGAGAAGCACTCACGGGTGGCAACGAAAAGGCCTCAATCCTCTCCAGCACATTTGAAGCGATTATTGCAGCGATTTATCTAGATGGAGGGTTTCACGCGATCTACCCCGTCGTGAGACATATTTTTGCCCCTCTTTTTGCCGAAGAGCGGGAACTCATGTCCTTTTATGATCACAAAACGCAGCTTCAAGAAATCGTACAGGCACGATGGAAGGTGACTCCGACCTATCATCTCATGGAGTCGTTCGGCCCAGATCATGCCAAAATTTTTCAAATTGAAGTACGAATGAACGGTAAGACCCTGGCCGTGGCGACAGGTTCCTCGAAAAAAGAGGCGGAGCAAAATGCCGCCAAATTCGCAGTATCGAATTTAGGGTAGTAGAATCTAGGTTTTAAAAATGCAAAAAGCAGGAATGATTGCAATCGTAGGACGGCCTAATGCAGGCAAGTCAACTCTTCTGAATTCTCTTTTGGGAATGCAGCTCTCGATCGTCACCCCTAAGGCCCAAACTACCCGGGAACGGGTGTTGGGGATTCTTACTGAGGGCGAAGGACAGATCGTGTTTATCGACACTCCCGGCATTCACCGGGCCCGCGATGGTGGATTGAACCAGTTCATGGTGGATGAGGCAAGAGGAGCGTTAGAGGCTCCTCATTTGATTTGGTACCTCGTTGATCCGAACTCAGCCCTATTGCATGAGCTGCAAGTCGTTGAGCTTTTAGAAAGAGCATCAGCGCCTGTGATTCTCGTAATGAATAAGATGGATCAAGTGGGAGGCCGATTCTCCGCGGATCGCGCCCAAAAACTAACCGAAGAGTTAACCCAAGCCTTAAGTGACCGAGGTGTTCAAGTTCAGTCAACCCATCACATCTCTGGGCTTTCGCAGATAGGAACTGCCGAACTGTTGAAGGCCAGCTGGGAGTTGATTCCTGAGGGGCCCTGGTTATTCTCAGATCCCGATCAGGCGTCTGACCGCCCAACTCGATTTTTTGTGGCAGAGAAAATTAGGAGTCGATTGTATTACCTCCTGGGCGAGGAAATTCCCTATTCCTGCGCTGTTGAAATTGAAAGCTTTCAAGAGAATACGCGCCCTGTTCGCATCGAAGCGGTAATTTACGTGGAGCGTGAATCACAAAAGGGAATGGTGATTGGTCAGAAGGGGCAAAAAATTAAGGAAATTGGACAATCGGCCAGGAAAGATATTGAAGAATTTCTGGGTCAGCAAATTTTTCTAGGACTCAAAGTGAAAGTCCTCAAAGAGTGGACTTCGAATCTCGAAAGTCTTAAAAAAATAGGAATGAAACGATGAGCTCCCCCATTCGAGTGGTGATTATAGGTCGGCCCAACGTAGGTAAAAGTACTCTATTTAATCGTCTTTATGGCAAGCGAAGAGCTCTCGTTCATGACGAGCCTGGGGTGACCCGAGATCGCTTGGAGGAGAGAACTGAGTGGTGGCTGCATGGTCAGGTTTTTCCTGTAGCCCTGGTGGATACCGGAGGCGTTGGGGGTGATCGTTTTGCAGTCGAGATTGAAAAACAAGTTAAGATCGCAGTAGAGCAGGCCGATATCGTTTTATTTGTCCTGGATTCAAAAGTTGGAGTGACACCCTTAGATGAGGATCTATTTCGTGAGCTCAATCGGTCCGGAGTCGTGAAAAAAACGCCTGTCCTAGCGATTGTCAACAAAGTCGATGCTGAGCTCCACGAAGACCGGATTCATGAGTTTTATAGTTTGGGCATGGAGCAAGTTCTGACCGTCTCAGCAGAGCACGGGCGCGGAATGGATGACTTGAAGCGGGATATTTTGGAGCGATTTGAGGGTCGAGGCATAGATCAACCTATTGAAGAGGATGAGTTGATTGAAGCTGAAGTTGAGACTGAGGTTGAGACTGAGGTTGAGACTGAAACTGAGGTCGAAGATGATCTTTCGAAACGAATTCCGAGAGTAGCGATCGTCGGAAAGCCTAATGTGGGAAAGAGCACGCTCTTGAATGCGATTCTGGGCGAAAATCGGATGATCACTAGCCCCATCGCCGGAACGACGGTCGATTCAGTGGATTCACTTGCCCAATTAGGCGGCAAGACCTACCTCTTTGTTGATACCGCGGGTATCCGAAGAAAAAGCAAGACTGAGCAGGGTGTCGAGGTCCTTTCTGTTGTGCAAACCCGCAAGGCTCTCGAAAAGGCTGATCTCGCTATCTTGGTTCTCGATGGTGAGCAAGGAATTACCGATCAGGACGAAAAAATCGGAGGCTTAATCGAGGAAGTCGGCTGTAGCGTGATCTTGCTGATGAATAAATGGGATACCCAGCGCAAGAACGAGGGTTTTACTAAGGAGTTGGCAGCCGAGAAAATTCGCAAAAAAATGGCTTATCTACGTTACGCGCCCATTGTTTTTGCCAGTGCGCTCAGATCCCAAGGGCTTGAAGATTTAGAAAGCCTGATTGAGGAAATCCTTCATCAACGGCAGCTCAAAATTCCTACTCATGATTTTACTGAATGGGTCAGGAAAGAATCAACCATTCATAATCCCATGAATGCCAAGTTTTATCTTTCTCACCAATCCGGAAGGCATCCTCCCACGTTTGTATGCCATGTTAGTGATCCAGATAAAGTTCACTTTAGCTTGAGGAGGCATTTCGTGAATGCACTCCGGGAGCGATGGGGATACATGGGCAGTCCCGTGAGAATGTTATTCGTTGAAGTAAAGAGTAAGAGAAGGTTACCACGTAAGAAGAAGGTTTGAAGAAATAGTCCAAAAGTTACCACTCAGGTTCGGGATATTCCTTGAAACTAGGTAAGCCGTACTGCTCGAGTCATAAAAGGGAACGACGTTGATTTTGCCCTCAATTTCTAAGTAGGTTTTCTTAGGACTGAGCGTGAACTCAAGACCCGCCCCGGCCGCGACTCCAACTGAGCCGAGAGATGTGGGAGTTCCCCCCGTGAGCGGCGAATATTCGGATTTACTATAAGCTCCTACGCCGCCGATTAAATACGGAGAGGCAAAACTGAGCGCTGAGGAAAGATTTTTCACGCTAAAGTAGTACTTCAGGTCAATGCCGGCTCGGAACATACTCACGTTGACTTGCCCTGTCGTTGGGGCGCTGAAATAATGACTCGCCGTATAAAATCCTAGAGTTAGCGCAAGGTTGAAGTCGAACCAATAATGGACCTTAAAATCGATCAGCGGAAATCCTCCTTGCCATAGGAGTCCTCGATTTCCGTCTACTGCTTCGGTTCCTAGTCCTAGACTGATACCAAAAAATCTTCCGAATTGAAAAAATTGGGCGTCTGCCTCTTCTTCGTTCGCCTCATTAAATTCACCATATTCAGTGAAAGGGGTGCTGCTGTAGTCCTCTGCTTCGGGAGTTTTTGTTTTGCCGCTAGAGCTAGAGGGGGCTCCTGGAATTGCTGCAGGCGGAAACGCCTCCGCTGGTGCAAAAGCTCCGGGTGCTGGCGCGGCTTTTGGGATTTCAGTAGGAATGGCTGGGGTTTCAGAGGGTGGGGGAGGGGGAGTGCTTACGTCAAGGCTACTTCCCTGAGCGGGCGGGGCATCGTCTCCAAAACTGTTGTGCTCCATGCCGATAAAACTGCCAGAAACCGAGAGGGCAATCAGAGCCATACAGGTATTTTTCATCGGGGTAATATTTTGCCTTCGCTTCTGTAGGAGTATTTTTGCCTTCATTTCTTTTAAGGGTAACTGTCCTTGTTGTATTTGACAATCTTTCCGCTTCGCGCAATTTTTAACCGTTCTCGAATTTTTGTGTTTGAGATGAGACAACGGATATGCGAAAACGAAACAGTATGACGTCAACTACTGAAAGTTTTTCTACTTCCCATTTAGACCGAAAATCCCTGAAGAGGCCCGATTCCTTTAGCTTGGCCGTGACGAGCTTTTTTGGAAACGTATTTCAGAATACCCGGGGGTTGCTGATCTTATTAGCGCTCTTGTTCCTGAGTGTGGTTGGATTCTTCTTTTGGGCGAATCAGAATGAAGGTCGCTCCCATCAGGCGACAGAAGCTCTTTACGGGGCTGAGAAAGTACTCGATGAGGAGATGGGAAAGCTCTCCAGCCCGCTTGAGACTGCTGTGAAAGCGGCTCAAGGGAAAAGCGATCAATCAGGCCCCTCAGCCGCTCAGGCTGCCAAGGATCAGGCTTCGAAAGTTGATTACCTTAAGGTAGATGTCGATGCACGCTTGCCCCGAGGAGTAGGGAAGCTGGTCGAGGTGACTGAGAAGTTTTCTAATACCCGAGCTTCTTTTGAGGCTCAAATGCAGCTGGGAAGTATTTACTTTAACCACGCTCAGTTTGAGAAATCACTCGGCTGGTTCCAGAAGGCTGAAAAAGCCGCGCGAGAAAAATTAGATCGCGTAGCTGCTCTCTCTTCTGTAGGTTATGCACAAGAAAACTTGGGTAAGCCGTCCGAAGCTCTTGGGTATTTCCAAAAAGCGATTGCGCTCGGTGAGCCTAGTTTAAAAGGAGATCTTCTTCTGGCGATTGGTCGCTGCTATGAAGGTCTTAATGATTTAGCTAAAGCTCGGAGCATCTATGAACAGGTTTCCAAAGAGTTCCCCGGGGGCGAGTACGCAAAGGCCGCGGATGGCCGCAAGAGTCGTCTCTAAGAGAATTATGGGTTTATTGCAAATCGGGCTTGTTTGCGCGCTCTTCCTTCAAGTGGGATGCTCCGGCCATCAAATTCATTCTGACCTTTATGCCGATCCAAAGATTATGGTTCGTAAATGGACGTTGTCGACCCATGGTCCTTTTGAAATCGGAGATCATGGCACTGAGTACTCAAACCCAGTCATGAGTCAAAATACGCTGATTTTCGGAAATCGGAGTCTTGGGCTGATTGCCATGTACCCTGCGATCAATCAGCAGCGTTGGAATCTCAAGATCAATCAAGGTGTCGTCAGTGAGTTGGTCTTAGACGATACCTCCGTTTATTTTGGTGGGGGAGACGGGTTTTTATACTCGGTCAATTTGGAAACGGGGAAAGTTAACTGGAAGTACGAACTCCGGAACGATATTGTATCCCGCCCTACGCTGTCGGGCGGAAGGATTTTCGTTACCACCTCTAATGACCTCGTTTATGCTCTCGACGCGGGCACTGGAAAGTGGCTGTGGCATTATCGCCGCAGAACTTCAGGTGGTACGTCGATTTACGGAGCGTCAGCGCCGCTTGTGGACGGCTCAGAAGTTCTCGTGGGGATGAGTGACGGGTTTGTAGTTGCCCTTTCGCTCGAAGAGGGTGTTTTGAAGTGGGAGAAGAAAATTCACCTGGGTACTAAATTTACTAACGTAAATGCCCATCCGGCTTTGGACGGGGGCATCATTTACATTCCCTCCTACGATGGGGCACTTTATGCTTTGAAGCGTGCAGACGGAGAAGTGGTTTGGCGTTTCGACGCTGGAGGAAGTAAGGATGTCGTTTTAGATCATCAACGGCTTTTTCTGCCCTCATCGGATGGGTCGGTCTATTGTCTTCAAAAGGCGAATGCAAAGATTCTTTGGAAATTTGAGCTCGACTCAGGGGTGCCCACCCAGCTGGCGACCACGGAAAAGTATATCATTGTGGGGTCGAGCTATCAGTATCTGTATTTAATTGATAAAAACACTGGGAAAGCTGTTTATCGGTTTGACGCTGGCTATAATACTGGATTTTCAGGGACTCCCTGGTATGACTCTGTCCAGCAAAGAGTTTACGCTCTCTCGGGCGCTGGGAATCTCTATTCTTTTCAGATGAGAAAGCCCTCTAAGAAGGAGTTCTCTCATGGATCGATTGATCCCTATGTGTTCAATTAGCTCGTAAGATCAATTACTTAGGTCCGATAATAGATATTATGTAAACTCGATGCGGAGTGGGTCGATTTATCTATACGCTGTTCACTCTATTCATTTTGGAAAATTTTTTTGGTTCCTATTAAATATTGTCTCGAATTAGGTCTTAAAATAGGTTAAATAGTTTTTGTTTTTAAACTTGTGAAGTTTTTCAGTCACATTTTCAGTCACACTATAGGTAGGCACATTATGAAACGCGGTCGTCCAAAAGGTAGTTCAAAAGATAACAGGTCGTTCGGTCCCTTGGGGGATTTAATTCGTAAAGCTCGTCTGGACAAAAGTCTGGGTTTGGCCGATGTAGCTAAAACATGCGGCTGTTCTGTTCAGTTTATTTCTAATATTGAACACGGCAGAGCCCCGCTTCCTTGGGGAAAAGCCCCTGTATTGGCAAAGACCCTCAATCTTCCTTTGGAAGATTTGCAGGCAGCTAATCTGGCCATCCGTTCTGACTTTAAAGGATTTGTGAGTGGTCCAGAAGGTAAGAAAATTTCCAAGCCCATGATTTTGAAAAAAGTAACTGAGAGAGCCTCGGCAATCGCTTTAGCCGCAAAGGATTCTCAGCTTCAAGAGTTGATTCAGAAGTACCAAGCAGCTTCCGTTTCTTCTCGAAAGAAGTTTGTTAAGATAGCTTTAGAGATTTTGGCTCACTAGTTAATTTCTCTCGTCATTTTATCAAGCCATGAAATGCCTCTAAGCCACGGCTTTGAGCTTTTCATGGCTTTTTTTTTGACTTTTTTATCCCTTCTCGAAACCTTTTTTACCCTCTTCGTACTCACTCATAAGGGGGATTTTTTTGATTCATTCTACGCGAGTTTATTTTGGCTTTGTTTGGATTTTTATTGGCTTAAGTAGCACTCAGGCTTTTGCATCGAAGCGTGCCTACCGAGTTGGCGCCCTGATCTATCACGGCGTTGCGACTGCGTATGGAGATACCGAGTCGATTAGTAAAATTTTAGATTCCAATGGAATTACCCACCAAGATGTTACCTCTGAGGAACTCAATCGACTGAGCGTCGAAGAGTTATCCCAATATGGAATGATAGTTTGGCCGGGCGGTTATGCGGGGCAGATGAGTGCCAGTCTCGAACCAGCGACTCGAGAACGGGTTCGTCTGGCGGTGCGCGAGCGTGGCGTGAGCTATGTCGGAATTTGTGCTGGAGCCTTCATCGCCGTAAGTCCTGCTCCGACTCCCGGTGTAGATGGACCTGAGTGGGGTCTCGCCATCATCCCGGCTGAAACCCTCCCCTACTATCACTTGGAGGACGAGGGAGTGGACTACTCACTTGTGAGTCTTGAGCTCGCGGCAGGACGAAGGGGCGACATCGTTTGGTGGGGCGGTCCTACCCTCCCGGAGGTGGCTCACGGGGTGATTGCTAGATATGGTGATAATCGCGAGCCTGCTATCATTCAAACTCAAGCTGGGCAAGGTCGGGTGATTCTATCAGGCCCCCACCCTGAGGCACCGCGGAGCTGGAGAACAAAGCTTGGATTAGCCGAGTCAGACGGACTGGACCACAAGTTAGCTGGGCAGTTATTTAGAGCTGCGTTGGAACTAGAAGAACTGAATGTACTTTAGGGACCTATTCGTTGATCCCCCCATGGTTCGGGGTGTTCTGGCTCTCCAGAACACCCCGAATCCTCAACCTGATTTTTTAATTCATTGATCCGTCTAAGGAAACTGGGCTCGAAATTTCTGAACTTTCGCCGGCTGGTTCACTCGCTGGTTCACTCGCATTGGATAACCATTGAGCAAGTCGGTTGAATGGGTAGCGAACAATTCGGGTTCCCATTCCAAGCACGTCGGTTGCCGTCTTTTTGCTCTCTAGTACTGCATGAATCAATTGGTCCGAACCTGAGTAGACACAGGCAACCGCTTGATGAGCTGCTTCGGTGCTGCGGAGAAGTGCTTGATTTACTGTTCCCATTGCTGCGCTCGGCAGGTTTTGGCAAAAGGCGGTCGCGGCTCGGCAGGTGCCACGAGCTTTTCTAGCGACTGAGTTTTCTAAAGGCGCTTCTTCCAGTTCGTTTTCTAATTCTACATCGCAGACCTGAGCTTCATCGCTACTTTGAGAATCAGTCGCAACCGCATCTCGTTGCTGAGGTTCGGTCGCAATTCCATGCGAAATCCAATCTGATGGGAGCTGGACCGCTTGATTTGGGGCGCATGCACCTAACAGAATAATAAGATTTAAACACAGGACTGATTTAAAAAGAGGGTTGTTTTTCATGGGGCCGATAACTACCGATAAAAAGGAATTTAGTCAACAAAAAAAAAGAGCGGCTCTGCGACTCCTAGAGCTGGAGGAACCGGCTGAAATGGTTTATGTATGGTGACGAAAGGAAACTAAACGATGACGGATGCTTCCCAGTCTTTTAAGTTGAGTTCGCTTCGGCTCGGGTCCTCAAATCCCTACTGTATCTGGGGCGTTGCTGCATTGTTTTACATGTACCAGTTCGTCTTAAGAGTGGCTCCTAGTGTTTTAGTGGAAGATCTGATGATTTCCTTTCAAGCAAGTGCTTCTAGTGTGGGGTCGTTATCCGCTATTGCGATGTATTTTTATTCACTTTTTCAAATTCCATCCGGGATTTTGTCTGATCATTTTGGGGTGAGAAAAGTCATCCTCACTTCACTCATTTTATGTATTTTGGGAACATTGATTTTTGCGTCTTCGAATCAAATCGAGGTAGCGAAGTTCGGACGCCTTATTCTGGGTATCGGCTCATCTGCTGCCTTTTTGTGTTTAGGGAAAATCGCTAGTCAGTACTTCCCGCCTAACCGGAGGGCCACTCTCTTTGGTTTGGCCATGTCTGTGGGTACCCTGGGAGCTCTGAACGGGGGGCCTCCCCTCGCCTACTTGGTGGGTCAGATGGGCTGGAGGGGGAGTCTTTTTGTGGTCAGTGCTGCTGGTGGAGTCATTTTTGTAGTTAACTATCTTTTTCTGGATCATTCGGGGCCCTCCATTCCCTCGGCCCTCTCGACTCCGGTAGAAAAATTGAGTTACGTTCGAATTCTTGATGTATTTAAAAATCGTTTAGTTTGGACTCATGCTTTGAGTGCCCTCGGGGTGTATTTGTCTCTTGCTGTTTTGGCAGATCTCTGGGGCCCGTCCTTTGTTATTCAACGTTTTGGGGTGAACAAGCAGATTGCGGCTGAGACGTTATCGTGGATGTACGTAGGACTTTTTGTTGGGAGTCTTGTGCTGTCCTGGTTGAGTGATTGGCTCCAAAATAGAAAAATATTAATTATCCTGAGTACTGCCTCGATTTCTACCCTACTTGTTTTTCTCATTTACTACCCCGGTTTGACCCTTTTTCAGGGTACCCTTATGATCGGCCTACTTGGGTTTTTTGCTGGCGCCGAAATGCTCTGCTTCACCGGCGCGAGCGAGGCTTCGACTGCTCGAACTGCAGGGACAGTGACTGGCGTCGTTAATACAGTCGTGATGTTAACTGGCGCAATCATCCAGCATCAGGTGGGACACCTTTTGGACTCAGTCTGGGCAGGTGAGTTCGTGAGCGAGGGTGTGAGGGCCTACTCTTTAAGTAATTTTCAGTACGCATTGGCGCTTTTGCCTATTCTTGCTGGGGGCTCATTTGTCGCCAGTCTATTCCTTCCTAGTTCCCTGCATTCTCACCCTTTGCCGAGTAAGTTGTAGCGATTTACCGACAGTTCATTGGCTTTTCTCAATATGCGATGCCTCAATTCAGTTGTAAGGCCTTTTCTGCTGTTCTTGGTGGTGGCACAGGAGCTGCACTGGGAGCAGTATCTCAAAGAAAATGGCTAAAAATATTCTAAGTTGAAAAATATTCTAAGTTGATGTAAAAAATCAAAATCTTTGAGAGTAGTGCCTCGAGAAGTTCCCAAAATTCAGCTTTTTTAGGAGTAGTTGTGATCTCAAGCGATTTGTTGATTTTAAAAGAAAGTAGAAAAGCCGCAATACAATCGAGTCCGCTGTTTAATCGAGAATTGGACCTGAATCGCAATGAATTAACTTTCATTTTTTCTCAGTACTGGCATCTTTTGACCTATTTTCCGAACTTTTTGGCCTATTTGATCACAGTTCTTCCCAGGCTGAGCGACAAGAGCTCTGTTGCCCGAGTTCTTTCAGAGGAGTTGGGGGATGGAAACCTAGAAGAAGCACATGAAGGGGCCTACTTCGGAGCTCTGAAATTGTTGGGAATTGATGAAAACCAAGTAAGATCCTCCGTGCCCCTTCCAAAGACCCAATCAATGATGTCTGGCTACTACTCTTGCGCTAATGAACCTTTGAAGGCACTTGGATTCTTTCTTTCAACTGAGTTTGCTGATCTTTGGATCGTTTCAAATCTAGGGCGGCTCATGCTCAATGCCTTACCTGAGCGACAAACCATCAAATGGATTGATCTTCATGTCAAGCAAGAGCCTGGGCATGTTGCTGATGCGAATGATTGCCTCGGGTGGATTTCAACTCCCGATGATCACAATCGTGTTACTTCTCACGCTCAGGAGTGCGCTCGCTTGTGGGATGATTTCTTCCTAGGGATCTATGAAGAGATTGAGTCAGCACGTAAAAAACTGACCACGGTTATTTAGGCGGAGATGAGCTATGCGGAAGTCTTTTCTTACTCCATTTCGCCTCTATCTTTGCGTTGCTCCTCTGCTGGGTTGTAATCCTGAACGACTCTCACATCATCATGAAGAATTACATTCCAAGGTTCATCAATTCTATCAAGATGCCTTTGATGGGTTTGAGAGCGAAATTGAGGGCTCCGCTAAGCTGATTGAACGATGCCTTGACTCCAAGAGCCGCTGCAGTGCAAACGGTTCAGCGCCAGATCAGCTCAGTAGTCTCTACGTGCCAGATTTTTCGCCCAAAGGTTCGGTGCTCCAAAGATTCAAGCAAATCTCTACGCCCCTTGAAGCCAGCTGGGACGCCTTCTTAAGGGCTCATCCCTATATTAGTTGGTTTTACGTCCTCGACGTGCTTTCTGGTGCCTTGAGGATTTCGCCCGCGACCCCGACTGATATGACTTTCGGTAAGTCCATGGACTTTAAGACCTTCGAATTTTATGAGTCCGCTACGCGAGAATATCCCAAGGTCGCATGGCAAAAGAAAACCAAAGAGGACATGAGTGGCACGGGTCTTATTTTAATGGCATCGAAGGCCGTGAAGAATTTGAGAGGCCAAGTCTCTCATGTAATTTCAGGCGACGTGAAGGTATCCTTTATGTCAAAATCGGTGCAGCCTCTTTTTGACGAGTTCGTGTCAAGATCGAGATCTAAAGGCTTCCATTTTTTCGCCTACCTTAAGCCCGAGCATGGTCTGCGGAGTCAGATTTCTGAATATGCTTCTGATCAAGCGGAGTGGCTTTCTATTAAATCTTTTTCTAATAATGGTGACGAGTTCCTGCATGTGACGCCAGTGGTCCAGGCCAAACTCCTGTCGATAGAGGATCGCGCAACCGCTCTCGCCAATCAGGCGGTCCAGGAAACTTTGCCAGGGTATGCTGCAAGTTTTGTTACAGGGCGCGTGCATCTGGGACAGGCTCCTTATCACTGCTCGGTCAGTCAACTCAAAAAACCACAGGTTATTTTATGGATCTGCTCAAGATAAGTAAAATAAAGCAGATGCAGATTCGAAGTTGGAAGCTGCAGCATTTTGTCTGCATAGTAGTCGTTTTTTGGTCGCTCATCTTGGCGCCCATCACATTTTCTGTTTACCTAGAAAATTGTAAAAGTGACCTTCGCGAACTCAAGCTAAATCTGAACAGTCAGCTCCAACAGTATCATTCTAATCTTAGGAACTCGCGCTGGGCCTTGACACGATTTAATTTCCTTCGGCATCACTTTTTCAAGACAGACCCTCAGCTTCTTAGCTCGCTCGAGGGGATTTTTCTCCCAGGGTTTTCCTTCGGTACTCAAAGTGAATATTTTATTTTGCGGGACCTAGAGGGTAAGACCAAGTTGGAAGCCCTGCGGGGCGCTCTCGTGAGTCGTCATAGCGACCTATATATCCCAGGTGAGAAGGATCTGGTTAAGCGGGGCGAGGGCATTGTGACGATTCCCTGTAAGATTAATCAAATACCTTATCTTTGTCTCATTAGTACGCCCGATCTTCGTAATTACCAGGAAGCCTCCGACCGCTATATTACGTTAGGAGCGATTCCGAGGTCGGAGCTCTACTCTCTTTCGCGATCGCCTGAAGTTCAGCAATACTCGCTGTTTCGAGTGGATCAACCCGGATTTCATTTCTCCTTCGACTCAGACTTCAAACAGGAGTTCGGTTCGTGGCAGAATTTAGGCAGTCTTTTTCGGCAAAGCGTCGAACCTTATCCTGGGTTTTGGATTTCCCTCAGCTACCCTTGGACAGACTTCCTGGTGATGACTTCTGGAGCCATTTTAATTCTATCCGTTTTAGTTACGATTGCGGGTCTGATTATTAATCAGATTTTTCAAGTTCGGATAAAAACCGAGTTAGAAATGGAGTCTTTGAAGAATGAGAGGGAAAGTTACGAGAGAGTTCAACTTTTAGTCAAGGGCGTGATCCATGATATCGAGAGCCCTTTAGCTGCTCTTCGGGTTCTATCAGCAGGTGAGCAGGACACGGATAGAAAAAGTCTGTTTGATCTTCTTTTCAAGCGTGTTCGTCTGATTGTAAGCGACCTTGAGGGGAAGGGAAATTCGGGAGGCCGAGTGGAGCCTTCTTACTTGCCTATTATCCCAATCTTGAACTCCATCGTGCTCGAAAAGCAAAAAGAACTTGGAATGCGTGCTTCTTTAATTTTAGATTCTGGGAAAATCTCTGCAGCATGGGTTTGCGGTGTTTACTCTGATTTTTTCAGGATGTTTTCTAATATTGTTAATAATGCAGTTCAAGCCTCAGAAAAGAATTCTATCATTCGAATTAAGCTCGAAGTCGATTTAATAAAAGAAAAAATCAGTATCTTCGTGATTGACTCTGGGAGAGGAATTCCAGAGGAGTTGGTGAGTCGACTTTTCGAAA
Organism: Bacteriovoracaceae bacterium; assembly: GCA_947447665.1. Classification (GTDB taxonomy): domain Bacteria; phylum Bdellovibrionota; class UBA1018; order UBA1018; family UBA1018; genus CAINWE01. The sequence goes on from CANFJX010000002.1 coordinate 172,955, forward strand.
AGGGCGCAACTTTTGGAAAATCGGGTGGTAGCGGTATTGGCCTTTTCCAAGCTAGGAACACAGCTCGCGCAATGAATGGGGATATTTATATAAGACCTAATCCCGATGAGCCTGGAACGGTGGTCGAGATATTGCTTCCCTCGCTTGAGGCCCCAGGCTGGTTCCGGCCAGAAATTCAGCTATCGCCAGGGGGGAGAATCGTACTGGTCGATGACGAGGAAATTGTACAGAAAATATTTCAAGATAAGCTAAAAAGATCCAGCATCGATTACGAGATTCAGTTTTTCTCTCATCCGAGTTCAGTGCCTATCGAGCTGATTCATGATCCCCGTTGTTTTTTTGTTATTGATAATAATTACGGCGTTGACCTATCTGCTGGATTGCAATTTTGTCAAAAACTCCCAGCCCATCGGACTCTTTTATTTACATCAGATTGGAACTTAAAAGCTATTCAGATTCAGTCCGAGGAGTTTAAAATTAGTCTCCTTGGTAAAGAGTTTTTAGAGCTGATTAAATTTGTGCAGGTCTGATTAGATTAAGCTTATCAAGTCTTAGAAGATAGGTTTTAATTAATATATCATTAATTTAATATATCGATTTTTAATTTTATCCACTGTCTCTATTGGATTTCTCATTACTATTGAGAAGTTATCTCGCTCAGATACCGCTGAGTTCATTGGGCCGGAGTTCATTGGACCGGAACCCATTGCTCAGTCCTCACCTATTCCGACACCTTCCAGTGGGTTAGCCTCGAATGAGCACGAAGTGTGGCTTCTTAGTCACCAAGAGTCGGGCGTGATCTCGAGTCTCCTCCTAAACTACTTCGGACGGTTTGACCTAGGGGAGCGGCTTAATCTCCTTGTGGGCGGAAGTGCGGGTTTTATTGAGAATGTGGGGCCTACCCTCCTGGGTTTGAGTACAGAGCTTAAGGTGGATGAGATTCGGAGCCATTTCGTTTTGGGAGTTCAGCACGAGCGTTGGTCGGGCTGGGGAATTACCGAAAACCGTGCCGAGTCTTACTGGGATTTTCGGCCGCTCCCTAGCTTGAGTCTAGCGGTTGGTTATAGTTATCGGGCCCCTCAATATCGAGGTTTGGGGATTCAGTCCCTTTCTTGGCCCACTGCTACAGCTGAGTGGGGGGCTCTTTACCGTTTGGAGTGGAAGTTTCTGGGCCATTCTGATTCGCAAGTCGCTCGCTTGAGCGCTTCGTTTCTAGTTTGGAACTATGATCGGATGCGCTTAGCAACCTCCGACAATATTCATTTTTCAATCATACCCTCCTATCGCCTTTCTCAGAGCGGAAGCCTTCAGGTCATGTTGATGACCGCTGTGAAAGGCTTTTCGGGTGCGGTTGTTTCTTGGGACCAATTGGATTTGGGTTTGGGGTGGAAGTATGATTTCTAGGCGATCTTCGGCGGCTCTTCTTTTAGTTTTTTGTTTATTCTTTGGTTGTGGGAAAAACCTTGCTCAGGTCTTCTTTCACGTTTCGGTTGATCAGAGGGCTAAGGAGAGTTTATCCGGCACGATCCGGGTGCCCACTCCCCTGTCTCTAAGTGATCCGTCGTCATTTCGCTTCGCAGTCTTTGGAGACGTTCAGATTCGAGCCGAAAATAAAAATATGCTCACTACTTTCAAAAACGAGGTCACCGACCGAAATATTGACTTCTTCGTCGTTCTCGGAGATCTGACCGAGGATGGTAACAATCAAGAGCTAGCCGACATCAAATCAGATCTCGATCAAGTAGGAGTACCCTACTATGCCACCATTGGTAACCATGACCTTTTTCAGGCTAATCCCTCTGGCGGTTGGGAGTCGTGGAAATCTACTTTTGGTGCTGCCACCTATTCGGTCACCCTAGGTAATGCTGTGCGACTCATACTACTTGATACCTCCTCAGGCAATATTGGAGCAACTCAGTTTAAATGGCTCGAAAATCAGCTAAAAACTCAAGCGCCTTTTACACTGGTGGGATCTCATTATCCCGTGAATGATGGCAGTGGCCCTAGTATTTGGAGGCTCGAGAGTGTCGAGGAGCGTTACAAGCTTACGAGTCTTTTGGATCGATATGGGGTTTATGCCTACCTCGGTGGACATGTTCACGGTTATCGCGAGGGACGGGTAGGAAATATTCTTCATTTAACGATCGGAAGTATGTACCCCTATGCTTTGGATTTTGGCACCCGTGGTTATGTTTTATTTCAGTACGAGCGGGGCAACTTAACCTGGGAGAGAATCGATCTTGGGGCCTAATGTTTAGTCAGTAGGCTGCGTCGATTCTAATAGCGATGGCAATTGGGTGGCCTGGTTTGGTTCAGGTGGTTCTTCTTGGGTGTTGGGCGTCGGAGTCTCCTGCACCTTAGGAAGGAGTTTTAGGCGCTCTACCGTTCGATTCTGTTTTTCTTTTATTTTATGATCATTTTCAGGGCTCTGCCCGATGGATTTTTGAATTTCTGCCAGGTTCGACATCAGGTCCATGACTGTTTCCTGATTGGGAGAACCATTAAGATGAGAGGAGCAACCATAGATGTTTTGGACAAATAGCGCTGCATGATTCAAGTGACGATAAAAAAGTTTTCTATCGTCACCAGCTCTATCTGATTTCAAATGGCTGGGGTCAGCGACTTTTTTTAGATAATTTTCAGTTCGTATTTGCCAAATTTTTTTTCGATCATCGTCGTCTGTGTCCTCGTCGCAATAGACCCTCAGATCATAGTCTTTGTTGATATCTTCAACACTTAAATCTTCACAAAATTTATTTCTTACAAAACTAAAAATTTCACGCATCTTGTTCTGGTCTTCAAGCTGCTTTTTTGTGAGATAATGCTCTTTTTTATCAGAACTATATCGATTGATCCGGTGTCCATCGGCGTCACCTGTATCCCAGGGCCGCTTTAGTTTCGCCTGAGACTCATCCTGATAGATAAAATCCTTAAATAATGGCTCTTCAAGGATTTCATCCCTCGTGTTTTTATGCTCAGGTAAGTTCATCCAATGCCAAAGGAATGCCCAGTCCTGATTCATGGTCTTGAATTGGGGTGTCGCATCTTTGCTTATCAGATAATCTCCAGCCATCGCAGAATTGAGACTTAGCAGTAATGCCACGATACAAATGACTGAATTGGGATAGCCCATAATATCCTATCGCCACATCAAGACAAATTCTGTAGAGTTTTTTTATTCTAGTTTAGGGCGCTCTCAGAACTCCAGAATAACTCAGAAATCGCCCAAATCGCCTACCCCACCGCAATTGACGGATCACTCTACATCCCCTACAATTAATTTATGTTGTCAGCACGCTTACAACTCAGGCGCAGGTCAGTTCGTCTGAGTTATTCAGTTCTTATTGCTTGCGGTTTTTCTAGCCTTTTTTCGCCTTCGTCATTTGCAGCCTCTGAGGACCGGAGCTGCGGACCCACTGATTCAAACCCACTCCAGACGGGCAACCTCTCTGAAATCATGGGAGCTATGGGAAATCTCAAAAAGGCCGCAGATCGTACTCGTTTAAGTGGCGATCGTTTTGCCTATGGGAAAAATCGATTCGAGTTAGGCACTTCTATTGAGGAGCAGATAGAGGGGCTCGGCTATCTGGCTCAAGCGGCCTGTTATGAAGAGCTGACGCATCAGGTGGGCGATGCAACTCTTTACCTTCGTGAGCACTCAGAGCGTATTCATAAGCTGGCTGAGAGCACGCAGGGAGGGGTCGCGCTAATGCCACCGTCGAGCGAGAGGTTTAACTTCGAAAGAAAAGCCTATGTGCTTGCTCGTTTGGCTGATTACTTTGGCCGCTCTGAGAAGACGATTGCCTTAATTAAACCCATCACCCAGCCTGATCCAGTCGCTGAAGTGCGGCTCAAGATCGCCATTCAATCGATGTCTTCCGTCAGTTCGGCAGAGGAGCAGGCTAAGGTATTGAGACTTGCAGTGGATAGTGCTGAGCAAACTCTGTTTATCAAAGCAGGACATCTTTTAGAAAAAGCCTACCTCGAGTCACTCAAAACCGATCAGCCTCAACCTAGATTGGCCTATGAAGCGTATCGTTTCTACCAAGAGTACCTACCGCTCAATGATGCGATTGGGCGCCAGTATGAGTTAGCATCGCGTTATGGCTTTAAGATCTACCAGAATGCATCTCTCACAGGCCCCGAGAAGCGTTTTTTTATTCAGTCGCTTTTAGAAAAAAATAAACAGTTAGAGGAGCCAGGAGTCCTTCAGGCATTCACTCAGGTGATTCAGTTTGAGCTCAAAAAGATGGAACATCGAAGCCAGGATGATCTTGAGACCGTTGGGACGGCAAAAAAAGCTGAGGCAGAGTTTAGGTCTTATTTTAAACACCTTTGCAGCGAGGGTGTACCATTTGGATGTAATCACTTGGGAGCTCTAGAGCTTGCTCTAGGCGACTTCAAAGCGGCGGAAGACTATTTTAGAAAAGCAATGCTCAAGGGCTATCATAATGCTTTTGAGAATTATGTCGATGAAGTTGCAAGAGGCGTCTCTCCATTCAAAGAGGCGAACACTTCGGCTTATTTTGGGCGCCTGGATTCCGACTCTAGGGAGTTTAGAGAGGCGAGTGCGAAACTTGCCAGCCCAAAAGCACTGAGAAAGCTCGCTGATTGGGCTACTCAGGTCACCACACCGCGTCTACGGCCGACTCCGGAAAAGGAGTTTGCCATCTACGAACAGGCCGAAAAGTATGCGAGCTTAGTGATTATTGAGGAACAGAGATTATTAGCAAAACAGTTGATGCAGAAACTACAGGTTGCTCAAGCGGATCTCATTTCAAAGCAGGAGAACCTATTAAAGGACATTGTGCAATTATACGACGAAGTCAACCGCAGCTCCCCTTCGTTGTCAGTCCAAAAAGTCATTCAGCTCTCGAAATCAGCAGAGGGTAAATTAGGTCAAATCGTCTGGCAAAAAAGTAAACACGAGGCTCAAGAGTTAGTTCAGTCTATTTTAAAGATCAAGAACGAGCGCGAAGTGGCCCAGATGAGAATCGAGGATGAGGACAGGAAAAGAAGACTAGCTGAGTTGATGGCCACTCCGATTGCTCTCGCACCTGCGATGGAGGCGAAATTTAGACCGATTTCAGAGTCAAATGTAACGAGCGATAGCATCGAAATAGAAACTCTCCTGGATGATAAAAACTTGGGTGATAGGAAGAGAGAAAAAGAGCGAAAAAAACTTGAGAAGAAGGAAAAGGCCGCATCGAACGCCAGTTTGGTAGGTTCACGTTCTTCGCCGGGCCGCTTGAGTGCGAGCCCGGAAGAGCATGCTCGTAGTAGTTCAATGTCGCCTCCTGCTAGGGTTGGCTCTGGCAGCCCAAAGCCCGATCGAGTCCTCGCCAGCAAGGACTTCTCTGATATGGTTCAACTCTTGACAACTCGACCCACTGCTGCTGATCTCATTTTGCGAAAAAAGATATTAAAAACATTGGAGCTCATTCTTGAAAATCCAGATCAGAATTCATTGGATACGAAAAAACTAAAGGTCTCAATCAAGCACGATGGAATCGAAGTTCCAATTTTTCAGTCTCGGGTGGAGCACGATACCCATGGTGCCCGACGGATTTACTGGGTTCGCGGGGCGAATGGAGTGGTCACTGTTTTGGAAGTCCGACTTCATCCCGAAGAGGGCGAGCTAACCAATGACTACTTCAAGCGCTTCTTTAATAAGGAAATGAAGGTGCTGCCAGAAGGCTTTTTCGTCATCGATTCACCCTAATCTGCCTTTTGCCCCTCTTTGATTTACATCAAGAGAGTCGACGGAAGTGGAATGGGCTCTCCATCGTAGCCATCGGCGGTCGGGATGACGGAGAGTAGTGTTTTCACGTCACCTACTTCCCTTTTCGCTTGTTCAACGGCTGAGGCCACTCCCAATTGCTCCGAGAGGTTCGCGGCACGGAGTGCTCGGTCTGGATTAGCAATTCCTTCAGCGACTACCTTGCCGACAAGGAAGTCCTTCTTATCTACGGTTTGCATCAATATTTGCTTAACCTCAGGTAAAGTAAGCTTCGGGTTTGCATCCAGAATTCTCCCGGCTAGATTAGTAATAAATGGAGCTGCTTGAGAGGTCCCGCTCAGGGGCATCGTGTCTCCACCAGGAATATCTGAGATAATGCCCACGCCCGGTGCGGCGATCTCGACCATTTTAATGCCATAATTTGAGAACGAGGCAAGCTTATCGTAACCACGAGTAGCTGCTACGGAGATGGTATTGTCATATTTGAGATTAGCTGGAAAAGTCGGGAGTTGGTCGTTGTCGGTTCCATCATTTCCTGCTGCAATTACGAAGAGCGTTTTCGCTGCCGACGTAACGAATGAAGCTCCCTTTTCGATAATTTTATTTATAAATAATTTACCGTACTTTTCCTGTTCAGCCTCGGTGAGGTCCTTGCTAAGTAGCTTTTTAGCTAAGATTTTCGCTACTCGTTTAGCTTGATCGACATTTGTGCCAAAAGAGCAGTTCGCTGCAGCCATTCCAGTAGTGTTTAGATACGTACCAACTGGCGTGAGGGTTTTAGACTGTTGATCGGCTGCCATGTCCAACATGAAGTTGAGGGCCGTATCGGTGAAAGAGTCTCCTATCAAGCGCACCAGTGAGAAGTGATCCCAGAAGCTCTCCATGAGTAATTCAACTGCGGGTGTCTTGACCTCGGTTGGGATGATTTTTGCTGCCAGTATTTGTGCGTGATCCGCAGAGCGGGCCGAAATTCCAGCAACATGCGTTCCGTGAACGAAGTTACCAAATTTCTCAAGTTCCTTGATAAAGTTTTCGTCCTTCTTTTTATCTTTCATCCACTGCTTATCTTCTTCGGTGGCGGTGCCGTGTAGAAGTTTGAGTTGTACTTGAAAAAATTTTGTCGTATCTGGAGAGAACTTGCCAAGATAACTGTAATCAATGATTTCGTTACTATTTTCAGCGAAATTCCATCCGTGGGTGTCGTCTTTAAAAGAATCACCTGCTAAATTGCCGGGATTGGTCCAGGCTTTTGCTACTAAGTCCGGATGTCTCAGATCAGTGCCTGAGTCCACAATTCCGATTGGAACTGCCCAGGAATATTTACCAAGAAGCGCGAAACTAAGAAAAAGAATTGTCCTGATGCTTTTTTGAGATTTCATGAAAAATATCCCCCCATTTTTCTAGGTTTACTCTTTCAGAAATACTCATGTTTTGAAATATTTATTTTTATTTTTATGAAGATATTTTTAATTTTATTGTGTAGGGGCTGCGCTATTACAATTTTTTATGATCGAGTTAACCACTACAGAGGCGCTGTAGAGTCCGAAAGTGCCTGTAATAAAGCTCGCGTTACCATGGATGAGATTACGGTTATCACAATTGAAGTAGGGATTATCACCTTGAGGGCATACGCAGCGAAAACCCTTGCCCCCATCGTAATGCAGCTCCTCTGGGGCTGAGTAGGGCTCAGCAGAAAAGATGGCTTGGATGCCAAAGGGTATTTTTTCGTTCTTGGGGAAGTTGTATTGATCTCTCAGGATACGTCGAATTTCTCGGGCTAATGGGTCTAAATGGGTAAAAGCCAAGTCGGTGATTCGAACTTGAGTAGGATCGAGTCGACCTCCTGAGCCTGTCGAGCTCACGATGGGAATCTCTTTTTCTCGGCAGTAAGCCAGGAGATGACACTTGGCGGTGATGTTGTCGATTGCGTCAATAACGAAGTCAGGGCGATTGGAGAAGATCTCCTCGCAGTTTTTCGCATGATAAAATTGAGGGACTGAATGCACCGTGGCCTGCGGATTGATCTGGCGCATCCGAGCTGCCATGACATCAGATTTCTTGGAACCTACTAATCCCTGTAGTGCGTGAATCTGCCGGTTAAAATTAGTGACACAAATTTCATCAAAATCAACTAAAGTAATTTCACCAATTCCTGATCGCATCAGCGATTCTGCTGCCCAAGAGCCCACTCCGCCCAAACCGAGCACCATGACGTGTGACTTCATGAGTTGGTTCATTTTTGCGTCTCCAATGAGCCTGCCCATTCGGTCAAATCTTCGGTGAAGTCGATAGTTTTCTAGTTCCGCCTCGGTCATTTCTGTTGAGTGGATTGGGGGGTCAAGCTCCATAAATCAGCCTTTTCTTCTTGTCGATTAAGGTCCTTTAATCTCAAAAAGGCGGCGCAAATTCAACGACGTTTTTGTCAGAAGCTCTGGAGCATTACACTTTCTGATGACAGAGAGGGCTTCTGCGACAGTCAGGAGAGTTGCAGGCTCATGAGAGTCCGTTTCGAGTAAGATCTTATTTTCGGGGAGCAAGGGAGCGGCTTTTTTGAGTTGAACAAAGCCTGGTTTCAAGATTCCTTTGCCGATGGAGATGAGAAAACCACGTTTCATATATGCCCTTGCAATCTCTAGCGAACCCGAGAAACCATGAATCATCCCGCCTCGAGGAAACGGACCCCATTGATCTAAGAGTGTCAGCATTTCGGAGTGCGCCTGTACTACATGAAGAACTAAAGGTTTTTGAATTTTCTGAACAATCTCTAAAGCTCGTTGAATGGCAACCGATTGGAGCCGACGCGACTCGGGGTCTTGATATCGGGAACTATGGTCCAGTCCGATTTCTCCAATGCCACTGGCTTGCGGGGCGAGCTTGGCAAAAACATCCACTGCAGCAATGAGTTGGGAGTCCGACTGACGGCTTACCCACCAGGGATGGAGTCCTAAGCACGCGATGACGCCGACCCCGTAGGTCGACTGGAGTCGTTCTTGGATCAACCAATCTCCGGGAGAAATGCCCCCTAAGACCCAGCCTCGAACGCCCGCCCTCTTTGAGCGCTCGATGACCGCTGGCAGATCTCGTTGAATCTCTGGATCGGCCAGGTGGCAGTGGGCATCGAACCAAAAATCTTTCTCAAAATCTAAAGTTGTCGTAAGATGCCCTCCAAAGGATCACCCGATTTTGTCATACCCCATTGTATTGTCTACTTTAAACGCCCGGTACCATCATTCATCGTTTGGACTGAGGTACCTCTACGCCAATCTGGGCGAACTGCAGCCCATGGCAAAAATCATCGAATTTACGACTGCCCAGAACCCCCGAGACGTTGCTGAAAGGGTATTAATTGAAAAGCCCACAATCGTTGGCTTCGGGGTCTATATTTGGAACACCCAGCTGACTCAACAGGTAGTTTCAATCCTTAAGAAAGTGCAGCCCAACTTGATCATTGTTTTGGGCGGCCCCGAAGTCAGTTATGAAACCGAATCCCAGGAGATCTGCCAAATCGCGGACTACGTTATTCAGGGCGAGGCAGATTTCGAGTTCTATTCGCTTTGTAAGAAACTCTTGAGCAACGAGCCAGTAGTTTCGAAAATTAGTCGAGGGCTATTGCCTGAGATCGAAAAGATTGTCCTCCCCTACTCGGACTACTCTGATGAAGATATTAAAAATAGAATTATCTATGTTGAGGCTTCGAGAGGTTGCCCCTACCGCTGTGAGTACTGCCTTTCTTCGTTAGATAAATCAGTACGCAACTTTGATTTAGATGTTTTTTTGAATTCTATGGATGTGCTGATTCAGAGAGGGGTACGCAGTTTTAAGTTTGTCGATCGGACCTTCAATCTTAGTATAGCTTCGAGCACTCGGATCTTAAATTTTTTTCTGGATCGGATTGGCCTCGGTTTGTTTCTTCACTTTGAAATGGTCCCGGATCGGCTTCCGATGGAGCTTCAGGATTTGATTAAACGATTTCCTCCTGGTGCGCTCCAGTTTGAAATTGGAATCCAAACTTGGAATCCTGAGGTTGCAAAGTTAGTGAGTCGCCGGCAGAACTACGAAAAAATTAGGGAGAACTTCAAATTTCTCAACGAAGAAACGGGTGTCCACCTGCACACGGATCTGATCGCAGGTCTTCCGGGAGAAACGTGGGCAAGTTTTGCCAAGGGTTTTGATGAGGTGGCTTCTCTGGGGACTCAGGAAATTCAGGTCGGAATCTTGAAGCGTCTGAAGGGAACTCCCATTATTCGCCATGATCAAGAATGGCAGATGGTCTATCAGGAGCATCCTCCGTTCCAGATTCTTCAAACTAAAACGATGAGTTTCGAGGAGATGCAAAAAATAGGTCGATTCTCGCAGTTTTGGGACAGTGTTGCTAATAGTGGCAACTTCACACAGACGGTCGATTTTCTGCGCAAAAAGAGTCAAAAAGAGAACTCTTCATTTTTTGATGAGTTTTTCAGGCTCTCCGAGTTTCTCTCTCATCGCCATCCCCATGGAAGTGGAATTGCTCTCCTTAATCTCGTAGAGTCACTTTGGGTTTACCTGAGTACAGAAATTCAGCTCGATCTGACAACCGCGAGAGGCCTCCTCATTGCTGATTATGCAGGAAAAGTGAAGCGAGATATCCCAAGGTTTTTGAGAGAGGACACCGCGGTGCGGAGGCCTCAGCTTGAGACTGATTCAATGACTCCTGGGCTTAGGACTTCTCCTGCTCTCCCTAAAAGACAAACCAAGCACTTGTCCGGTGTTTTGAATTCTACAAAGTGAGATAAAAAATGCGTCCTTTTCGATTTCAGGTCAAATCTACTGCCCAAGATTCTCGAGCCCGTCGGGGAACCTTCACTACTGCCCACGGATCCGTAGAAACTCCCGTTTTCATGCCAGTAGGAACCCAAGCGACGGTTAAGGCTCAGACCCTTTCCAGCCTAAAAGAAGTAAAGTCCCAGGTTCTGCTAGCCAATACTTACCACCTCCTTTTGCGGCCAGGCATGGAGGTTTTTAAGAAACTGGGTGGAATTCATTCATTCATGAAATGGAGTGGACCGGTATTGACTGACTCCGGAGGGTATCAAATTTTCTCCCTACCACACTCCAGAAAGATGACCGATGAAGGCGCGCTGTTCAAAAGCTACATCGATGGTAAAATGATCCTACTCAGTCCAGAACTCAGCATTGAGATGCAAAAAGCGATTGGTAGCGACATCATGATGGTCTTGGACCAATGTGTGCCCTCGACCTCAGAACATTCGGTTGCCCATGAAGCGATGCTCCGTACTCATGCTTGGGCCAAGCGCAGCCTCGCGGCTCGGGGTGAAAGCCAGCAAGCGATGTTTGGTATAGTTCAAGGGGCTTGCTTCCCTGATTTAAGAAAGCAAAGTGCAGATACGCTGACTCAGATGCCTTTTGATGGATTTGCTATTGGAGGATTGGCCGTCGGTGAGGGTAAATCAGAAAGAGAAGATTTTACTGAGCTTTCTGCTGATCTTTTGCCGAAAGATCTACCTCGGTACCTCATGGGTGTGGGCACCCCGAGTGATATTTTAGAAGCGGTTCACCGCGGGGTCGACATGTTTGATTGTATTCTTCCGACTTCCTTGGCTCAGCGAGGAACGGCATTTACCAGTGTTGCTAAGCTTCAAATGCGACGGGGAGCCTACAAGTTCTCGGAGGAGGCTATCGACCCTGAGTGCCACTGCTACACTTGCCAAACCTACTCGAAGGCCTATATTCACCACTTGGTGAAGTCCGATGAAATGCTCGGATGGCATTTACTAGGATTGCATAATTTGACTTTCTATCATGGGCTAATGGATCAGATCCGCGAAGCTATTGTTGAAAATCGCTTTGCTTCATTTTACCGAACTCAAAGGGAGATTTTACAGCAGACGGATGGGGAGCTCGGCCAGCAGAGGCTGAGAGCACAAAAGTATTCTCAAGTCGTAAAGACGGAGACTGAGAATGCTACTGAGAATGCCACCTCGAATGCCACTGGCAATGACGCGAATCATCCCAGCAGCGAGAGTGGAAAAGAACTAGGCGACTTTATTGTGCGATATTCTGAAAAGGGATTTTACTCGATTCAGCAAAAATCATCCGGTGAAATCATGCACTCAGTCAATCCGCCGATGGTCGAGGCTCGAGATCTATACCTGACTCAGAGCCAAATCTTGAGTCGCATCGAGGAGATCGAAAAGCCTGAGCTCGTGATCTGGGACGTGGGCCTGGGCGCTGCAACCAACGCGATGAGCGTGATTCATGCCTATGAAAAAAGTGCCGCTCAGAAATCAAAGCGCCCGGTCCATCTAGTGAGCTTTGAGATTGATCTCGACCCGCTGAGATTGGCGCATCAAGCTCCGAAATGCTTTCCATACCTTCAACATCCAGCGGTTGAGGCTCTATTGAATCAAAAATTCTGGAAATCCGAGACCCTGCCCTTGCGCTGGACTTTGATCTCGGGTGATTTTGTAGAGAAGATTGCCGAAGCTCCCGCTCCTGATTTGATTTTCTTTGATCCATTCTCTTACAAGACCAATCCCCGACTCTGGGGACAGGAGACGCTAAAGAAGGTCTATGAGCATTGTCGTAACCATCCGGTAGAACTCTTCACCTATTCCGCCTCCACGTCGTTTCGAGCTGCGCTTTTGTCAGTCGGTTTTTTTGTCGGTCGCGGAGTGGGAACGGGGCCAAAGTCAGAAACCACGCTGGCAACCAACACCCGTCGCTGTGATGCCGATTACCGGTTGATCGATACGGAGTGGCTCAAGCGTTGGTCGAAGAGCTCAGCGAAATACCCGTTTGACCTACCTTTGGAGGACCAGTCGGCGTTTCATGAGAGGATCTTACGGCATCCGCAGTGGGGATTTTGACTCTCAGTTCTTAACGATTTCCAGGTACTTCAATGTATTTGAGGACTTCTACCTCACATATCTCATATGGGTCCATATTGACTGGTAGTGCAGTGTAGACACAGTTGCTACTTTTGCTGTTTTATTCAAAATGTGGAGAGAGGGATTCGGTGAGGGTTTCATGTTGGAACCGTTCGAATTTCGGCCCCTCTGCATTTCAAGGAGACTCTCATGGTTTCGACCAAGCGGAACTTAGCATCCAGCGGGACTTACCAAAAAGATTTTAGCAGTACTTTCCCTTGCTTTCTGTTCTTATTCTTGAGCGGCTGCACGAGTACTCTGAATGCGAACTTAAGTATAAACGCTCTTGTATCGAGCGGAACCATAACGATAGCAGCTGCTAACCCAGTGCTAAATTATTTTGCGGGTGGTGGGGATCCGCCATGTGGTGGGGATTCGCTCTTTAGTCATCCATCTCAGCTCACCTCGGACGCGGCTGGCAACATTTATGTCGCCGACACGGGTTGTAATGCAGTTCGTAAGATTACGCCAAAGGGCGTGGTGTCGACCTTAGGATCGTTTGCTGGTTCACCCGCTAGTTTTAATGGGACGTACGGAAATGCTCTCGATTCAGCAGGAAATCTCTATATTGCCGATAGGGATAATCATGCGATCCGGATGATTACGCCGGCAGGCGTGGTTTCGACTGTTGCAGGAGGAAATTTAGTGGGCGCGTTAAAGGGTTATCAAGATGGCCCCGTCGGCCAGGCACTCTTCGCCTTTCCTTCGGGCCTTGCAGTGACGCCTGATGGTAACACTCTTTATGTGGGTGACTATAATAATAGTTTTATTCGGATCATCACTAAAACTGCGGGAAACTGGGCAACAGTTTCGACAGTCTCCGATCCTAGCGGCAATCCATTCGTTTCCAGTCAGCCACGTTATCCAGCGGTGGACGCGAGCGGCAATGTTTACATTAGCGATGGTTGGTCTGGGCTCATCTATAAGATGACTCCAACTGCTGGCGGATACACAAGAACGACGCTGCCAAGCCCGACGTCATTCACTTTTGTTTGCCCGAGTGGGTTGGGTTTTGACTCTTCTGGCAATCTTTTTATTTCAGATTATGGCGGTAATTTTGTCGCAAAATACAACTCCACTGATGGTTATTCGGTCCTGGCAGGTTCAACCGATGGGATCTCTGGTTCTCAAGACGGACCCGGATCTCAGGCTACTTTTTGGAATCCGATTACCCTGACCGTGGATGGGATCGGAAACGTCTACGTAGGAGATTTGACTACTGCGCTCATTCGTAAAATTACTCCATCGGGCGATGTATCAACTATAGCAGGGCAAGCAGGCTTTTATGGGAACAGTACTGCAGGCTCTGCAAGACATTCGACGCTAGGTGCTCTCTGGGGCCTGGTGGCGGATCCTAGTGGCAACATCTATGTAGATGAGGTTACCTCCGCAAGTTTTATTCTTAAGATTGACACGAACGACAGTCTATCCTTTTACGCGAGTGCCTCGGGAGCCCAGGGATCTGACGATGGAATAGCTTTGGAAGCTCCGGGATTTAATACGCCTCAAGCAGTGGCTGTCGATACAACGGGTAACGTCTATGTAGCGGACACGGGCAATCATGCAATACGGATGATTGCAACCAACGGGACGGTTACGACCCTTGCCGGACAAATTATGAACCCAGGATATATCGACGGCACCGGGGGAGGTGCTCAGTTTAATTCTCCTATGGGCATAGCTATCGATAGTAAAGGAAATCTCTACATCGCCGATACAAATAATTCTGCAGTTCGTAAGATCTCCTCAGGCGGGGTGGTAACGACTCTGGCAGGCTTCTACGATGGTACCGGTAACGTAAACCCTGGCTATGCGGACGGAACAGGCTCTGAAGCTTTCTTCTTCTATCCTTTCGGAATCGCCTCAGACGCCTCAGGAAACATTTATGTCACGGATATTGGCAATCAAAACATTCGAAAAATAATCACCTCTACTGGCTTAACCACCACCTTTGCTGGTCCGGATGATGGCTCAGGCGATGGTAACCCAGGTTCGTCGAATGGTACAGGAACTTCAGCCAGTTTCTATAATCCCGCTGGAATTGCGTTCGATGCTGCCGGTAATTTATTTGTGGCTGATTCATATAATAATGAGATTAGAAAAATTACTCCCGATGGGGTGGTCACGACTTTTGCCGGACAATTGGCGTCTGGGCAGGACTTGGGCACTTCATCCACTCCAGCGTATTTCAATAACCCAGAAGGGGTCGCAATTGACAGCACTGGTAAAATCTTTATTTTGGATACAGGGAACAACCTGATTTTACAAACGCAGGAGTGAATGAGCATAGAGCTCGCCCCCTTCTGCGAGTCATGTATGGGTTGATGAACTGCCCTGAGTGGTAAAATAGGGCGTTTATTGTCAATTGACTCGATTTTTGGTAGTCTAGGAACTTTTTCTCAAGTTTATCTGTTTTGCGTCGCGGGAGTGCTTATTTGGTCAATCATCGAGCTTCGGTTTTTTTGAGTGGGCTGCTGAGGTTGGGTACGGGTTCATTGATTTTGAGTGCTTGCGGTCAAAATGAACTATTTAACGACGGCTCAGAGCATTTTAAAGCCAAACGCCGTTCTCCTCCCCTAACATTCGAAGTTGATACTGAGCATGGGCAGAAGCTCAAGGCTACCCAGTATTGCAGGCCAGATCATCAGGGGATCTTCTCCGATAACACGGTCATGATCAGCGAGGGTATGAGACCCTTACAAAGGGCTCGAAAGACCTCTGTGTTTTTTAGTAACGGAGGCGGCTGCATTCGCAGGCCTCTTCGTGAGGTCTGGGCAGCTAGCCTAAACTGGGGCTCCATTCAATGGAATCATACTGGGCGTGCGCAGGTTCAATCCATGCAGCCCCCTTCTCCATCAGTTTTGCTCAATTATAGGGTCCATTATCGAGTCAATCCAATCCCTTTTGTCGTAGTCGATTGGAGTTTAGATTGGCAACACATATTGAAAACAGGAACTGTTGAACAGCCAGTAGATTTATTGATTCAGTTTACAAAAACTTCAGGAACTTCTCATATAACCGCTTGGAATGGATCAATTGAATTAAATGAACTCAGCCCCGATTTGACCAGTTTTGCCCTAGATGTTGAATTGCTAGCAACGGGAAAAGGTTCTGCCGACCCTAAAAATCAAGTTTTTGAACTTCATGAAAAATTAAAGCGAGCGGCACCTAACTGGTCGGCGCTTCAATAATTTTAACACGTAAAAGTCATCCCGCCTAAAAGCATCCCGGGACACCACATGCCGCCCAGGTCTCTCATCTCGTACGATCCGACTTCTGGAATAAAGCTTTGGGTCTCGGTCAGACCGAGGAGGGAGCTTCCGAATAAATGAAAAAGTGTATCATCGAAGCGCATGGTCTCCATGGGCGCAACTAGCTTCCCGTTTTCTACCCAGAAACAGGCATATCGAGTCATCCCGGTAATTCGACCTCCTGGTTGGTCACTCCAGTTGAGATAGTGAAGATTAGAGAGGTAAAGGCCAGTCCCTAACTCTTTCAGAATATCTGCTTCCTTGAGTGAGCCAGCTGCCACGACAGGGACTCTGAGGGTCTCGGATGGACATGCATGGTTGGAGGCGATCCCATATTCCTTGGCCGTTCTTGAGCTGATCAGCGAGTTTCTTAGTTGTCCATTTTCAATGAGGATTAATTGCTCGGGAGCAAGCTCCCCCTCGGAGTTAAACCGTGGAGCCTCACCTTTTTTAAAGTTTTGCTCTAGGCTTAAAAGGGGTGAAAATTGCTTCTCCCCCGTTCTGAGTTTTCGAAGGAGACTGTCTCCTTGTCGAATCGATGCCTCGCCAATCCCACCCCAACTCAGCATGGTGACCAGGTCAAAGACGGCTGCAGGCGCCAAGTAAGCGCGATGTATCCCACGGGGAACTCGGATCGGTTTGCTCTCAAGCAGCGTCAGTTGTTTTTGTGCGTTCCTGACTTCTTGGGCATAAGCGTCGGGATTCCAATTGGCACCGGCAAAAGTCCCCTTGAGGGCTCGCTGCGAGGATGTATAGAGAGAATAGTCGAGACTAAAGTTTTCGGTATAAAACCAATGCTTTTGCCCTTCTGAGTGGGCCATAGCTCGAACGATGGGACCAGCGGAGTAAATTCCTGCTAGATCCGTTTTGTTTAATGGCGAGAGAAGCTGAGAAATTACCTCGGAGGATTCTAGGAGTGTTCCTCGCTTTTCAAAATGGCTCGACTCGGCATCTTTAGGTAATTCTGCGTAAGGGTCGGCTGGAATGTTTCTTACTTCAGTTTGAAGCCTTCTGACGGCTTCCTTAATCCCTATTTGGTCTTCGTAGCTCTGCCCGGTTAAGGTCAAGGAATAGGAATTTTTGTGAAGTCGTCCAGGCTCCGATTCGTAGACAAGTGAAAGCGTCAGAATCGAGTCCTGTACTGTTCCAGTCTGACGAACCTTGGCAGAATTCAAGCGTACGAACTGACTTTCTTCTGATGCAAGGGAAAGAAACAGAAACTCTTTGGGTTTTAGTAATCCAAACGAGTACTGATTTAGATGGTCAAAATATTCTGGGTCAAAAAGAGCTGAGCGAGAAAGAGTCATGCAGAACCTCCAAAAACTTCCACGTTTTCAAAAAGGCAGGCAGGAGAGGCGTGTCCAACGTGGATCATTTGATTGGGTTCCCCTTTTCCGCAGTTAGGGGTCCCAAAAACTCCAAACGTTGAGGAGTCCCCTACTTTCTTCAGGGAGTTCCAGAAGGGTACCGTGACTCCTCGGTAATTCGGATTTCGTACCGTCTTGACGATTTTGCCATTTTCAATCAGCTTGCCGTATTCGCACCCGAACTGAAATTTATTTCGAAAATCATCAATAGACCACGATCGATTCGTTTGCATCAGTACGCCCCGGTCAACCGAGGCAATCATGTCATTGAGAGAAGTGGCGCCTGGCTCCAAATTTAAATTTGCCATTCGATCAATCGGGGGACGATTCCACGAACATGCTCGAGCATTGGCTACGCCAGGAAGCTGCGAGCGGGCCTGGCTCTCGATACCCCCTAGACCGCGAATGAGGATACCATTTTTAATCAGGTGTTCTTTGTGGGCCTCGACCCCGTTGTCATCAAATGCGTAGCTGGCAAACTCATGAACCACGGTCGGATCAAAGGTGACGTTCATCAGGGCAGAACCGTATTGAAGACTTCCAAAGTTTTCTGGCTGGACAAACGACCAGCCGGCATAATTCCGTTCGTCTCCCAAGATGCGGTCAATCTCAAGAGGATGACCAATGCTCTCGTGGATTTGAAGCATCATCTGGTCTGGCATGAGAATCAGTGACGTCGTCTCGCTCGGACATTCCTCAGCAACGACGAGTTCGAGAGCTTCCTCGGCTACCCTCTCGACCCTCTGCCAAAGATCGGGGGTTTCAAAATGTTCCCAGCCTCCTTGAAAACTTCTTCCGCGAAATCCACCATCCGTTCTTTTTTGTGTCACACTGCCTTCTTGGGCCGTCGCTTCGAAGTCCGTCGTAATCAGCGAAAATTTTTGGGAGGCTCGAGATCCATTAGTACTTACCCATTTGACCTCAGTCTCAACGATTTGAGCGAGTGCGATAGTTCGAATAATTTTAGAAGAACGCTTGAGCTTCTCGCAGATACGAATCAAAGTGGCATTGAGCTCGCCTGCCGTTTTCTCTTGGAACGGAAGCTGGTAGGTCGATTGATAGTTTTTTTGTGTCGGCGGACGGTGCTTGGTCGTAAATGGATACACTCCAAATTGAGCTGCCTTTAGAGCTTGATCGCGAGCCTTCTCAGCAGCACTTCTTAAACTTTGGGGATCCCTTCGAGTCGTAGCCGCATATCCGAATTGACCCTGAGCTAGGACTTCAACCATGACTCCATGGGAGACAGTGGTTTCGTTGATGTAGGGGTTTCCATCGCGAACCATTCTATGAGTGGCTTTCTCATGAACCTCACGCATGCCAATCCAGTCTGCTTGGGGTAGGTCAAAGTTGAGAAGAGCTTTTTCTAGATTTGAAAAGTCATTTGAAGAATCCATGCTGTGCATCGTATTCCGATTTTCAAGATCAGGCAAGGATCAAGAGCCTTGAGGCGGCTCAGGAGAGGAGATTAACCCTTGAGAAGGCGTCCTAAGTTCTGACTTTGAGTGGCAACCGCCTTATTTAACGTGATGGTTTTGCCAATCGATTTACCAACCTCGTAGAAAGAGCGATCCACCCACTGATTTCCGCCTGTTTTGTATCTGATGCCTGGGTAGATCGTCGCAAGATAGGTTTTGAGTGACTGATCTTTTCTGAACTGGCTCAGGGCCGTTCCAACGATGCTGAGTGATTGGCTGTTTTGTAAGTTGTCCACTTTCGAAGCCTGAGGAGTCAACGGCCGAGCCCTCACCTTCTCGCTTGCAGCAAGTTTTTCGGAGAACCCCTCGAGGAGTCCTAGCTTTAATGATTTTCGATTCATTCTGGAAATGGTCTGTTGAGAGTTCTTCAAGGTGTCTCTGACCCAAAAGTCGCTTTGTTGAAGTAAAAAGTAATAGACGTACTCAGCCATGAGGGCGTTTTCTCGGGTCCCGATAATTTCAATGACTTTGTAATAATCGCCAGTTTTCACATCAAAGAGTCTGGACGTGAGGACCTCAACAAAAAAATGTTCTACCAAAATGCTAAGGATGCGCTCATGATAAGACTCCATCCTCTTCTTCCCCGTACTAATGGAGAGATGAGCAAATCGCTGTTGCTCTAAAGTCTCTGCTTTTTCTAGGTTGTACTTGGCGTAGAGTTCTCTGACTTTTTCCATCGCTAATAGGGCTTCGTGTTCGTTACTAGAAGTAGCGAGGGCCAGTAGTTTTTGGACCTTCTCCAGGAGTTTTCCAGAAACCCCGTCCTGGGGGTCTTTGCGCCAGTCCAAGGACGTTTCCTGAAGTCGCACGCTAGCACGAGTAAATTCTCCCATCACGCCTAGCCTTCGACAAGCAAGCTGAAACCACTCTCCGTGAGGCGCCTGATAGGCGTCGTCTGAGCGATAGAGATCGTGGACCATCTGGTGAGCCATCTCATGTTTGAGGATAGCTTGAACATAAAACCAAGAGTGCTCGAGCACCAGCCTGCGAGCAATTGAGATGGTCCGAGTTGTAGGGTCCCACTGGCCCCAGTGAGTTTTTGAATCAAAGAGTTGAATCACTACTGGCCTTAGTGCAACTTTGTGCTGATCGCAAACGAGGCGATACTCTCGATAAAGTTGGGCGACTGTAGTGAGCTCCCAATGAGGGGTTTGCATGGAACAACCCTACCCCTGGCTTTTGGCCGAGGCAAGCGCAGTTTAGTAAACTCGCCGGCCCTGGTGGGTGGTGCGAGGAATTAAGTATCTCTCGTATTGGTTCGATCTGGTCTTCGCTCCTGCTCTGGGTTATTGTGCGAGGCCATGAAATTAAAAGAGCTTTCAGAGCTTGCTGCTTTTATGTCGACCTATTTCCCCGACAGCGATCTTGAAGAAGACGAGCAAACGACCCGTGCTTTCGCGACTGCCTCGACTTTTGAGCGCCGGAGACAGGTGATCGACCAAGCCGGGGCACTTCTGAACGAGTCGGAGTTGCCACTGGAAGAACTTGGATCCGAAGCTAATCGGTGGTTTGGTGACGATGCAGAGGCTCGTGCGTGGCTTCAAAAAATATTGAATGCTTTGGTAGTTAGTTCAGAAAGTTTTCATGCCATGGGTGCCCTCACCGTGAAAGACAGTCATGGTCAAGAGCTTCATGAAGGAGATTCTGTTCAAGTGATCAAGGATCTCAAGGTAAAAGGCGGCTCCAGCGATTTAAAGCGGGGCACTCTCATTAAAAAAATTCATTTAATTGGAGATCCTGAGGCTATTGAATGTCGGGTGGACGGCAGTACCCTCGTTCTCAAAACCTGCTTTCTTAAAAAGGCCTGAACCGGAAAAAAATCAGAACTAATCGCCCAGTATCAAGCTGAACTCGCTCGATATAAGGTCAAGTCACTTAGCTCGGTTCGTTCTACTTACCTTAATCAAGCAAATGTCGTGCAAGCACAATCCCACTCTACGAATCTTGGACGGCTTGGTCAGTCTAAAAAATCTTTCCCAAAAACCCAAAAATACCCAGTCTATTGACCCTGCCGCTAGAATACTAAGATTTTAATAATAGTTGATTATTATTATTTGCTATTGGGGTTTAGAAGTATCTGAACTGTCTGGGTTTAATTCGCGATAATAACATTTATCGCGAATCAAACCTGTTTATTCATGAATCAAGGAGGGCACCAAGTACCCAAAACAGATATTTAGGGGGGATGTTATGAGGGGGTTAATCAAGGCAGATTTCTTGTCTCGGAGGCATGCAGGACCTGCAATATTCGTTAATTTTAAGAAACTCCTCTGAGAATGAACGCATTCCTTTATACATGATCCTTCATCTAGCACCGGAGTTCTTCGACGCTAGATGTGCTCTAAAAATGCAAAATCTGAGCATTTTACTATTGAGCTGTTTGGTGTTCACATGAAGTTGCAGAGCCTTGATGAAAATCTGCGCAATGATCCCGATTTTTTTACACTTAAAATGGAGAAATGAAGATGGAGAAATGTGAGAAAGAGAAATGGGGACGGAGGAGAGAAATGGGGGAGAAATGGGGACGGAGCACCATTTGGCCCGGAATTTTCATTGTGTTCTGACCCTATGCGTTTATCTCGTTATCAAATCCTATCGGAGGCCACTGGAAATGTTCATGTTTTCTGGCGCTGTCACGATCGCAAGCATCTTCTCGACCAAGCTGGTGCAAAAAAACTCTTCTTTCAGAGTCTGGTTATCGGCCTACAGCACCGAGGATCGGACGACTCTGTCAAACTGCATGCATTTTGTTTAATGGACAATCATGTTCACCAGCAGATGAGTTATTCAAAGGGAGTAACTAAACTTTCTCACGTGATGCGGGTGGCCCACGGGATTTTTGGACAACGTTTTAATAAAAAGTTTAATCGTTCTGGTAAGGTGGCTAATGAACGGCCAAAAACCCCTTTAGTGGGCGGTTTAGAAGCTGAAATGAGGGTTCATTTCTACATCGAAGCGAATCCGATTCGAGCTGGGATGACTACGCTTCAAAAACTCCGCTTTTTTTTCTGGAGCTCTTACCGATTTTACGGCCACGGGATAGTCGATGAACCGACCAAGCACCTCACACCGCCTCAATGGTACCTTGATCTCGGAAAAACACCTGCTGAAAGGCAAAGAGCCTACCGAGAACTCTTTCGAAAATACCTTGAGCAAACATCGGTAAGTTGGGGCCAGTTTCTGGACCGATTTATTGGAAGCCCTCTGTGGATCTGGGAAAAACAAATAGCACTCAAGAAGCAAATTTTCGCCAGAACGGAGGCAAGTGCCCGAGCTTCGCCTGCCTAGATAGAAGGTTTTTAAATCAACGCACGCAAATTCTTGGGCTCTCTAAGATAGCCAGGGCAGTGGTGTGTCCGAAGAGTCGCGCAAATTAACTAGCTTTTATTCGATCTGTGAATCAATGCGTAGCTTTTCTTTATCATCAACATCAACTCGAGCTTGGAAACTCATGTTTCACGAAAAGTCGTCAAACGAGAGCCAACTTTCCATAGCGAATGCACACAAACCAGCCTGAGAATTACCGAACTCACGGATCTAAGACCGAAATTAGCTCCGTCCCCAGGTTTATACCCGGATCTAAGACCGAAATTAGCTCCGTCCCCAGGTTTATAGAAATTAGCTCCGTCCCCAGGTTTATACCCAGGTTTATAACCCAGGTTTACCCCAGGTTTACCACCCAGGTTTACCCACCCAGGTTTACCCACCCAGGTTTACCCAGGTTTAGCCCCATTGATCTGTGGGGGTTCTTCCATTTTACCACGCGGCTGCCTGCACACACCGCGCACGGTAGCCGTTGCGGCGGAGGACGTAGTCGACATTGCCAGTACCGCCAATGAACCTGTAGGCGAAGCGCTCACCGTCGAGGGGGGACGACCAAAACAAGACTTCGCGCATTCCTGCGATGTGATCCGGGTTATACCTGTCATTGTGCCGCATGGACCTTTCGAGCGCTTCGAGTTGGTCTTTTGTGGGCAGACTGGCTCCACGCTCCTCACAGAATCTCGTAGCATCAGTATGGCTCATTCTGTTTGGCGACAGATCGCTCAGAACAAACGGAGGTACTCGATTCTCCGGGTCGGTGATGCGGTAGATGCGTCCGGCTTCGCCACCGAGTGCAAAAAAACGGGGCTGATCCCTCTGTAACTCCTGAAAATAAGCCGTCATCCGTGGGTCAGCCCCCGCCATGACCGCCGTAATGTGCGGATTCACCGCTCCTGCGGCTGCGCGAGCACCACCCCGACCGACGTCCAGGCTTAAAATGAACTGAGCGCCTCGCTTTTTGACTGCTGCGTCCACGAGGGCTGCATTGGCAGTGTCGCCAGCTTCACGCAGAAAGATCGCTTCATTCTGGAGAAGCCAGATTTTTTTCTGAGGAGGCATTTTTGGATCAGCCGTGACTTGCGCGAGCCATTCAGATGTAGGTAAGGCTGCAGGCATCGGCCACATCATGAGGTTATAATCATCAGCATAGGTTTTTTTGATCGAGCGTAACAACTTCTTTTTTACTTCAGCGTCTAATGACGGGGTGATCAGAGAGGCTAATTTTTTTCTTGTGATCAGCCAATGGTATCTTTTCTCATAAGACCATCTGATCTTTTGGCCGTGCTCGTCTCGCTCGTCAAACTCATCATGTCGAAATTCGTAGGCACTCTCGCCAGTGTGCTCTCGGCTCACATGCTGATGTGTATCTGGGCTTCCGGCTTTGCCGTAGTTTTTAAAGCACAGAGAGCAAAAGTAGGTTTTGCACGAATCATTGCCGCACTGAACGGAACAGCAGGCATCATGCTCTTGGGCCGGTGAACTACAGGCAGGGCAAGAAAAAATAAAGGCGTCCTCCACCTTTTTTCGCAGTTCCGTTACGGCGGGGTTCTCGCCTGAGTCCGTGTCTGATCCAGAGGGAAGTGACCCTGCACCACCCCGAACACCCGCTGTCTCAGGCTTTTCATCAGCGGCTTTGAGGATGGCGTGGATCGTTCCTTTCTTCCCGTCATCAATGAGTTTTAGAACCTCCTCAAAGGGATGCCGATGGGTACAATAGTTCACAGTGCCGCCTCCCGCACCAGTCCCCAGCGACAAGTCTTCAAAGCACCTGAGCCCATTTTTGCGCAGTGCCACAATCTCGGTTGGGTTCCCAAGCGATATCCTGACGTGGTCGCTGACGCAATTAGCACAAGTCGAATGCCCAGAGGGGCAGATGAAGCGCTCTCCCGTGATGTCATCCTTACAAATATTACATTGCGGCAAAGCTTGGGCTTCTTTGTTTCCCTGAGAAGCCGCTCTCGCAGCTGCCGCTTCTTCTGGCGTCAGCGCCCATGCAGAGGGAGAGAGTGAAAGAGCTAGAACGAGCAAGATCTGAACTTTTTGAATCGTCATGACAGCTCTAATTTTGACTACTGCGATCACCTTTGTCAATGCAACCCGTCAATAGGTAAAGCATGCGATGCACGGGCACGCTCCCCTACTTCTCGATTTGCTGAGAGGACTCAACGGGGGCCGAAACAGCGTCTGAAGAGACGCTTGCGAACAATTTTTAAACTTCGGATCGCCTAGATGTAGGGCTTTATCGCCTTACATTTCGGGGGCTCAACGCACTCTTAGCTGCGCGCCATGGGTTGAAGTTGAACTATGCTTGCTTTCATGTTAGAAGAATGGGCCTTCCTTCCAGTCTAATGATGGGGCATGAGTTATGATTTGGACACTTAAATTATCCATGATTGCGATGGCCCTTTTGATGCAGGTCGAGTCTGCGGCTGCAAACCAAGGTAGCCCACTTTTTCTGGCTGCTTTCGCGGGTCGTGTTGAATTGGTTCGTATCTTGATCGTAAGGGGTGCAAAATTAGACCTGGTAAATGCAGACGGGGCTACTCCCCTATTTGTCGCAGCTCAAAACGGACACGTTAAGGTGGTCCGCGAGTTGGCTATCAGAGGTGCAAAATTAGACCTCGCAAACGAAGAAGGCGCCACTCCCCTATTTGTTGCATCCCAACAAGGGCATCTTAAGGTCGTCCGAGAGTTACTCGCTCGAGGTGCCAAGGCCAATCTGGCCATGCAAGATGGCGTCACTCCCCTTCTTATTTCGCATGTGCGAGGTCACTATGAGATCATCGGCGAACTCATCGCCTACGGCCAGTTGGATTTATCACATGAACTTGAACTCGCTCAAAAGTTCGATCGGCCGGCACTTGCTAGGAGAATCTCAAGAGCAATTCGCGGCACTACGGGCATACTCTTGGTTGATAGAGATGGTCTTGTGGTTGTTGCTAGAGAGTTTGAAGAGCTGAGTCAGGCAGTAAAAGATCAGGGTTTGATCTGCCACAGGTCAGGTCTGGAAATTTTACAGACTAATGAAAAGCAGATAGAAAAAAGCTTAAAAAGTCTTAAGGAGAATTTGGAGAAATCCACACTGGAGGACCATAGAAAACTCCAAGTTGTGTTTAACGAGCTTGAAAATAAAATAATTGAGCAACAATGCCCTGTCTGCATGGATAGTCTTAGCGGGAAAACACGTTATATCATCCTTCAATGCAACCATAAGATTTGCGGCAGTTGTCATCCGAAACTAAATTTAGATGATTTATGCCCTCTTTGTCGGTCAGTTCAGTTGGGCGAAAATTACTTTGAGATGCAGTTATCAGCAGAAAGCCCTTAGTTTAAGGCGGTGCCTACTTGTTGATTCGATGATCATCGGCTGGTCCGTCGGCGGAGTATCTCCTAGGCTGGGACGTTTACCCGGTTTGCTATTACATTATTCAGAGGTCCGTGCTAGGATCTCCAGCTAGTTATGACAACTCAGACCCCAAAAACCGAAGTACCCAAGAACCATTTTAGAGTCACTCTCGTCTTGAACTTTAGACAACCTCGACTCGATCAAGTTCTTTTAGAAGAACTTCGAAAGCAGGATCGTAATTTCACTCTGAAGCAAATCTCTCGCACCGAATTTAAAGAGCTATTCAAGAACAAGAAAATAAGAATTAAGGGGCAAATAGCCACACCCTCTTCCTCGTTAGCTGCTGGAACTACTTTTGTAGATATTCAGGGTTTCGAGGAAACTTAAGTGTTCGGTTAATCATCGGCGCGAATCCCTAGGGATTGTCACGATAAATAAGGTCCCGATTTCGGGACGGCTGTCGAGTGTAATTTGACCGCCCAGTGATTCAGTCACCCCCTTGACTAGGGTCAAGCCAAGGCCCCATCCTTTTATTTTTTCCTTGGATTGCTTGTTCAAACCACGGTGAAACGGCTCAAATATTTTTGATTGTAGTTCTTTGTCGATCGTTATTCCTTGGTTGTGAACGGTGATTTGGACATGGTCCTCTGATGGAATCAGTCCGACTAGGATGGGAGCTATCGGATCGCCATGCTTTGCCGCATTACTAGCTAAGTTTTCAATGACTCGCTGAATCCCGTCGTAGCTTGAGTGTCCGTAAATCGGACCAGGAGATGAGACTGAGAATCGATCTCCATAGAGAAGGGTCATGGACTCAACTGCATCAATCATTAACTGAGAGAAATCCAATTCTTCAATTTTAATCTCAAGTTGTTGACCTATTTTAATCCTCGTGCCGTCAAGTAGGTTCGTGATCATTCGATTCATGCGGTTGCAGTCGTTAAAAATTCGGAGGCCCATTTTCTTTACAAAATTGTCGCTAGTTTCTGAGCTGTAAAGAGACTCGGCGCATACCTGAGCCGAAGCGAGGGGGGTCCTTAAATCATGCGTCAGGATGGATAAGAATTCTTCCCTGATCAACATTTCAGCTTCAAGACTTACTCGTAATTTGGACTCGTTTGCTAGCAACTGTGACCGTACTTCCTCTTCTTTTCTACGTGACGTGGTGTCGATTGCTACTCCAGCGAGTCCGCTCATTTTGCCTTGGTCGTCCCTGATTGGGGACCATTCAACTTCGTACCATTTACCATTGAGAACACCCGCAGTTTGAAGATCCTCTCCCGATTGTAAAACTTTGTTGATGCTTTCCACGATCCAGGGAAAATGTCGGTAAATTTCAGAAGCGCTTTGGCCCACGACTTGACCTGGTTTAAGTCCTAGCTGAGCAAGGCCCTTGCCTTCCGAAAGCGTGAAGACTCCATTCTGATCTAAGGTAAATATCACACCAGGCAAATGCTTTATTGAGGGAAAGTCATGGCTACTTTCAACTCGAGTTTCATCTCTTAGTATTTTGCTCCAAAGCAATGAGTTTAATTTTTTGAAACGATCCATTTTTTCAACCATTTTTCAGCCCTGCCCCTAGTTAAGTTAAAACCAAAAGGGAGCTGCATTTGCTTATATTTTAAATTTTTATGGAAGATATAAAAAGTAGACTTTTAGGTCAAATTCATTGGTAATTGGCTGAATTTATTAGTCTTTTATTAAGACTCCATTCAGGTTGACCTGAGAATTTGCCTTTTTAGGTCCTTTTAGCCGCAGAATATTGCATCTATTTGGCATTTTAATTGCCTTTTTTGGCGCGATATTCAACCAACATTCAGTGGCATTGATACATCCATCGACGGATCAAAATTTGCACTGGCCCATGAAGTGAACAAATGACATCTGCCACCGCGCGTAAGAGGAGATTTTCTCTATGGTGAATCAGCGGCGCTTTTGGACTTCATTGTTCTGCTCCTGGATCTTTTTAGGATTTGGAGTCAATTCTCGAGCCGATCAAACTGGTCATTCTTGGGATCGAACGATTCTGCCGCGCGAGGATGTTCCATTTATGGGTGTTGCTAACCCCACCTTGTTAGGGTCAAAGCCAGACTGGCCAAAACCGGTGACGGCACCCTCCGGGGCTCCTAATATTCTACTGGTTCTCATTGACGATGCAGGGTTCGGTAATCCCAGCACCTTCGGTGGGCCAATTCAGACACCCAACTTAGACCGGCTCGCAAAAAAGGGGTTGCGCTACAACTCATTTCACGTGACAGCGCTTTGCTCACCTACTCGCGCTGCACTTCTCTCAGGGAGAAATCAACACTCTGTCGGTTTTGGATCCATTGCCGAACTGTCGGGAGGTTGGCCGGGGTATAACTCAATTTGGCCACGGAGTGCTGCGTCGATTGCAAAAATCCTTCAGGAAAATGGCTATTCAACTGCTGCGCTGGGCAAGTGGCATCTCACCCCTTCGCAGGAGCAGGGGCCGAATGGCCCGTTTGATCGGTGGCCAAATCATTTGGGGTTTGATTACTTCTGGGGTTTTCTCGGGGCTGAAACGGATCAATATTCACCAATTTTATTTGAGAACCAGACGGTTCTTGGCCCCCCTCAGGACAAAGATTTCTATCTGAATACCGCTATGGCAGATCATGCGATCCGATGGCTTCGTAACCAGAAGTCGGGATCAGGTGAAAAGCCTTTCTTTCTTTACTTTGCAACGGGCGCGACTCATGCGCCTCATCAAGTCTCTAGGTCTTGGAGCGATCATTATCGAGGACAGTTTGATGAAGGCTGGGAACGTTACCGAGAGGCGACGTTTGGCCGGCAAAAGCAGCTGGGATTGATTCCAGCGAATACGAAGCTGACTCCTCGGGATCCCGCATTTCCCTCGTGGGACTCCCTCCCGGCAGATCAAAAGCAACTTTATGCGCGGCAGATGGAGGTTTTTGCTGGGTTTCAGGAAAATACGGACTACGAGGTGGGCCGGGTTATTCAAGAAATCGAGCGGATGGGAATCTCGGATAATACCCTGATCGTCACCATCTGGGGCGACAACGGAGCCAGCATGGAGGGATCGGAGACGGGCACATTTAACGAGATGTCCATTCTCAATGGCTCAGGCCTGACTTCAAATCAACAGCTTGGCCTCATTCAAAAGTACGGAGGCCTAGGAGCTTGGGGGAGTCCATTCACCGAGCCTCATTATGCCGCTGCTTGGGGATGGGCGGGCAACACGCCCTTTCAGTGGGGCAAGCAAGTTGCGTCCCACTTGGGCGGTACTCGAGATCCGATGGTGATTTCCTGGCCGAAGCGGATTCGGGATGTTGGCGGGATTCGAACTCAGTTCACTCATGTGACCGATATCGCGCCGACTCTTCTTGATGTGGCCGGTCTTCCGGCGCCAAAAAAGGTCGATGGTGTCACCCAAATGCCAATGCATGGGGTGAGTTTTGTTCAGACTTTTGGTGATCCCAAAGCCAAGTCACTGCATAGGCAACAGTACTTTGAGGTTCTTGGAAATCGAGGAATGTACCAGGACGGTTGGTGGCTTGCCTGTCGGATGCCGCGAATTCCTTGGGAAGTGGACGAAAAAGTGATCGCCCAGTTTGCCCCGGGAAAGTTTGATCCCGACCGGGAACGTTGCGAGCTTTATGATTTAAATACCGACTTTTCTCAAGCAACCGACCTTTCCGAAAAGAGTCCAACTCAGCTAGCCCACCTGAAGTCACTCTGGTGGGAGGACGCAAAAAAGTATCAGGTCCTTCCAATTTTGGGTGGGATGGCTAGTTTCTTTGGGTTGAGTCAGCTCGACTCAGATGCGCAGAGACTCACCTATGAACGAGGAGTCGAGAATTTATTACCTGGGGTGGCCCCTCACGTGTTCAACCGATCTTGGAGAGTTGTTGCGGACGTCGTGATCCCTCAAGGTGGAGCAGAAGGTGTCATTGTCTCGAATGGTGATTACCTGGGCGGATATGCACTCTATATCTTAGACGGAAAACCACGTTTTACTTACAGTAACCTTGGAATTAAAACTACGACTTTGAGTTCATCAGAAAAAGTTCCAACAGGGAAAGTACGAGTCGTTTACGAATTTACCGCAGATCATCCGGGTCTTTACGGCGGTGGCGGGAAGGGCGAGCTCTCGGTTAATTCAAAAAAGGTTGCAGAATCTCGCTTCGAAAGTACGGTGCCGTTTCAATTTAATATTTCTGCTGGTTTTGATATTGGCAAAAATAATGGCACACCTGTTGTCAGGGAGGGAGATTACGCTAAAAAGGTGCCGTTTAGTTTCACAGGTACCATTGATAAAGTAGTCTTCGAGCTTGGGCCTCAGGCGCCTGCGCGACGCCAGCTTTCTGGACAGTCTGGAGCTTCCCAGCCCAAGGAAGATAAAAAATGAGGTGGTTGGCGCTTTTGCTTCTCGTTTACCTTAAGCTCATGATCGTCGATCCTCACCCTGGCATGAAGTGGGTTCCCGGGGGAACTTTCTGGATGGGATGTGTCAGCGAATCACAATCGGGAAGTCATCCTGGTGGTGACGATTGCCGCCCCCTCCATCCGGTGACTCTCGATGGCTTTTGGATCGGTCAAACTCTAGTTACCCAAGATGAGTTCGCAAAGTTTGTCCACGAAACGGGTTATCTCACCGTGGCTGAGCGCCCCCTGCGGCCTGAGGAGGCTCCTGGCGCTTCTCCGCAAGACTTAGCACCGGGGGCTGTCGTGTTTTCTCCCCCGAGTCAGGCGGTATCGCTCAGGAGTGCTGCGAGCTGGTGGACGTTTAAGCCGGGAGTGAGCTGGCGGAACGTAAATTCAACTCAAGACGCCCCACAAAAATCGAGTCGTCTTCCTGTGGTCTATATCGCTTGGTCGGATGCGGATGCCTACTGTCGTTGGGCGGGGATGCGGCTACCCACTGAAGCCGAGTTTGAATACGCTGCGCGAGGTGGCATGGACCGAAAAATTTACGCATGGGGGAATGAACTCAAACCCAAAGGACGTTGGATGGCTAATATTTTCCAAGGACACTTCCCAGACCGTGATTCCGGAGACGATGGGTTTGCGGGAGTCTCACCCGTGGCGTCCTATCCTGCCAATGGTTACGGTCTGTACGATATGACTGGAAATGTTTGGGAGTGGACCAGTGATTGGTACCGGCCTGAGTATTACGAAACTCTGGCTGATGCTCCCCAAATTCCAAAAAATCCAAAAGGGCCAGCCACGAGCTTTGATCCCAGCGAACCTGGAGTTCCTAAGCGAGTGCAGCGTGGCGGATCCTTCCTCTGTTCAGAGACCTACTGCCGTCGATACCTGGTCGGAGCTCGTGGCCGTGCTGCGCCGAATAGCGGAGCCAGCCACACCGGATTTAGGTGCGTTTTGGGCGGTTGATAATTCGGTGAGAGACCCATCCTGCTCGGTTTTCTGATTGAGCGAAGCCTGATAAGGGGCCAGGTACTCGCGTATAAACTGGTCCTTATAGTCGCGGTACGAGTTAATCCCTCCGACGAGGTTAAAAGCACGGATTAGGAGCCAAGCTAGATCAAGCTGATACGGGAGAAATCCAGATCTTGCACCGCTCGGAAATAAGTGGTGGTTATTATGCCATTCACCTGCGACATAGCCTGGCCAAATCTGGTTAACCGATAGGTCAGCCCGATTAAAATCGATCCCTACCTGTCTTCTATCTTTTCCTGCACCGTGACCGTCGTAGTTATAGGTTCTAATCCCGACGGCCCAGATAAAAGAGCAGCCAAAAATCGCTGTTGCCAGAGCGTGCCCGCCGATGAGAAAAAAAGCGCCATACCAGAATGCCCAATTTAAACTGTAGTGCATCGCAGTGAGTGCTGGATGGCAGAGGGATCCCCATTTTTGATACTGCTCGTATTGGTTGAAGTGAACTCCTGATTTTTCAATCAGTCGCGTCAATCGTTGATATTCAGGCCTTGACAGGTCTTTTCGAATCCCTTGGTGAACGACATCAGCAAGAAAACAATAGAGCCAGCCTCCGTGAACATTGTAGGGGTCGCCGGGTTGCTCGGAAAATTTATGGTGAACGTGATGCGAGATGACGTAAACTTCCTCTGGGATGATTTTGATCACTAAGTTACGACCAATGAATCTCCAGAAGTTATTTTTAAACGTAAATGCGTGATGGGTTGAGTAGCGATGAAGGTAGAACGTCCCGTATGTTCCTAAAATCACCATGCTATAGACCATTCCGACCATAAGAAGTGAAAAGCTAAAATACTGGGTTAAGAAGACAAAGAGCGGAATTGCGAGAAATGAATTTGCGGTCCAGCAAAAGACACTGAGCCAATTTTTGACCGAATCAAATAAATTCATTCGTTTTTTGAATTCGCTCCAGAGTTCGCGATGAGTAGGTCGATAAAATTTCTCATCACGGACAAAACCATAGGTGGGCGGCTCTAGAACCCTCGATAAAAAGGACATGCAATCCTCCAGTCTTACCAAGACTTGATATTGCCTCGGCGAGGTTCAAACATGACTGATTTAACAGGAAAAGTCTATTTTGTTTGATAGGGCGGATCAAGATTCTACTTTGGGCTTTCTAAAGCAAAATATTCATGGTATCTTAGAGACGATTTATTGGTTCTCTCAATAATCGAAAATCAAAATCAAATGCAATCCGGCAGATAAGCTGACCGGAAATTTAATAAAATTCGCGTATTTTCACGCGACTGAGCGCTTTTGTGTTGGATAGATCCTGAGTTCTTTCAATGGCATGAGTGCTCCTAATCAGGAGTCAAAATGAACCATTTTAATGAACTCAAGCTCCCTCCGGCGCTTGAAAAAGCTCTCCAAGTAATGAAATTCGAACAACCTACCCCGATTCAAGCAAAGGCGATTCCAGTTGCTTTAGCTAACCGGGACCTCATTGGTTGCGCTCAAACAGGCACAGGGAAAACGGCTGCATTTTCCATTCCTATGATTACGCGTTTGACGAAGGTCCCCAATAAGACCGGTCTCATTCTCGTTCCAACTCGGGAGCTTGGAAGTCAAATCCTCGAGGTTTTAAAAAACCTGACGCAGTTTGCACCAGAAATGAAAAGTACGCTCCTCATTGGTGGCATGTCCATGAAGGCACAAGTTCGCTCGGCTCAGAGTAAGCCTAGAATTATTGTTGCCACTCCCGGTCGACTTGTGGATCACCTAAAGCGCGGGACCGTATCCCTCTCATCGGTTGAGATTTTGGTATTAGATGAAGCCGACCGAATGCTAGATATGGGATTTGCCCCACAATTAAATGAAATCTTGCGATTCCTACCTAAGGTGAGACAGACCCTTTGTTTCTCCGCTACCTTACCTTCAGATATTGAGAAATTGTCTGCTCGGTACTTGAAAGATCCAGTGCGAGTAACGATTGGAGTTGTCTCTCAGCACGCCAATAAAATTCAACAATCAGTGGTTCAAACCCTTCAAACTAAAAAGAACGACACCCTCATGGATCAACTCAACGTGAGGAAGGGCTCAGTCTTGATCTTCGCCCGAACCAAGTCGAGAACCGACCGTGTTGCCCGATATTTGGCTGAATACGGTCACCCAGTGACCCGAATTCACGGCGGTCGCACCCAGGGTCAAAGAACTGCAGCTGTTGAAGGATTTAGAGACGGGCGATTTCGTATTCTCGTTGCTACGGATATTGCTGCGCGAGGGATTGATATTCCGCACATTGCCCACGTCATTAACTACGACCTTCCTCAGGTTCCAGAGGACTACATCCATCGAATCGGGCGCACTGCGAGAGCAGGCGCTGAAGGTCAGGCGATCTCATTAGTGACGCCCGAAGACAAGCCCCAGTGGAGAGAGATTTCCCGTCTTCTGGAGCGCTCGGGGACTAAGATCGCTATTCAGTAAGGGGTAGCAGGAGAGCCTGCACGCATCTAAAATCTAAGCGAGAGCAGAAGTCACACCGACGCTCGAGGGTAGATGGTGCTCCTCACTTCATCGGCCGAGAGAGCTCTTGGAGTTTCGTAGTCTTGTACCGACGTATGATGTTTGAAAGTGAGAGAAATTTGGTGCATGAGGTTTTTATTTTAGCCACTCCCAGAGCCCAGTCGTATTATCATCAATTAACAGATGCCTACTTGTTAGACACTTTTTTCTGTTTTAAAGTCATATTTTTATAGGTAAAAAAAATCGACAATAGATCGATATCTAAGGCGAAATGGCGGAAACGCCTGTATTTTTTCGGTATTGGCATTCGATTTGCTTTAATTAAAAACCGTGAAGAACTTGGTTAAATTAAGTTTTGCGTTGTTTATGTTTGGAGTGCAGATATCGCCCGCGATGGCTGCTGGTAACTATCGGGGATTGCTCGTGTCAACTCCCGCGGCTGCGTATCGATATGCCCAAGAAAAAAAACAAGTTTATTGGACCTCTTTAAGAGATGAGCAGGCCCAGCGCTTAAAATCGAAGAAAATACCCAGTCGAGTAGAGACTGAACTATCTCAAAAATTTTCTAAGTGGGACAGAAGGGCGCAGGATGCTCGTAAAACCATGAGAGATATCCCTGCTTCCGAAGAGGTTTTGGCATCTTATGCTCTGCTTAATTTAAAGCATGAAAAATATAGTGATGTTGTTTTAACTAAAAATATTTTCCAGAAAAAATAGGGTCAAAGCCTGATCAATTACGGCAAAGGAAAATAATTTCACGAAATAAAAAAGTTCCAGACTTATGGAACGATTCAAATGCGATGAATGATAGGAATGTTTCTTTACTGAATTCTTATAATGATGAAAAAAAGTGAATGGCAAAAAAATATTACGCCCCCCCCCATTCACGGCAGAAATTTTAGTAAAAGCTAAAAAATGGTTTAATTACGGATTGATCAAAGCGCAAAAGAAATCCAATTAGTGCCAATCACAGCAATTCTTACCCAAGTATTAGCTCACTCGCTGCACCAACATCGAAACACTCTTTCCTCGGCGTTCGATTTTTCCGTAAACTACGAGGAACTGAGAGGTTTGAATCGAGTGTGCGTACTCTTCGTACACATTTTTGAATAAAACTAAGTCGACTGATCCAATCTCATCCTCTAAGGTAATGAAGGCAACGCCCTTCGCGGTCGGCGGTCTCTGTATGACTAAAATGACCCCCGCATAAGTAGTAAAAGTGCCGTGAGGCAGGTTTTTGATCTCTTCGCTGGTGATCGTCGGAAGATCAGGGTTTTCTGCTCGAATTCCCTTCATCCAGTTGCCGCGGAGTGAGTAACTCATTCCTTGATAGTCTTCATGAATTTCTTGGGAGAGACTCATGGATCGAAACGTCGTATTTTGAGGCAGTGGTTTCCAGTCGGATTGGCTGAAAAGACTGAGCTGGGTTTCGTTTCTTTGTTCAAAGATATTTCTGAGTTCAATAGACTTCCAAAAGCTATGTCGCTGGTCCAAACCAAAACAAGTAAACACGTCGGAGAGGGCTAGAGTTTCGATGACGTTCTTTGAGAAATAGGTGCGTTTTAAAAAATCGTGAAGGCTATCAAAAAGGGCGTGATTTCTCTCTTGAACCATTTGCTCAAAGTGTTCTCGACGAATACCTCGGATATTTCTAAATCCCATTCGGATGGTTCCAGGTGCTTCGCGAACTGAGTCCCAAACTGAGAAGTTAGGATGAACGGGTAGGATTTTCACCCCATGCCGAATAGCATCGTTTATGAGCAGGTCGATGGGGTAAAATCCCATGGGCTGCGAGTTGAGTAGTCCGATCAGAATTTCTGCTGGGTGATAGTGCTTGAGCCAGGCTGAGAGGTAAGTCAAAGTCGCAAACGAGGCAGCGTGAGACTCCGGAAATCCGTAGGCTGAGAACCCCTTCATATAGCCGAAAAGCTCTTGGGCTCGGGCTTCCGACATTCCTCCTTGGATCAGTCCTTGATAAAATCGGGTGCTCAAAGAATCCACTGCATCGGCAGAGCGCCAGGAGGCAATGGCTCGCCTGAGTTGATCGGCCTCCCCTGGGGTGAATCCCGCCTTCTCGATCGCGAGTTTCATCACCTGCTCTTGGAAGATCGGGACCCCAAAAGTTCGCCCAAGAATTTTCTCAGTGACGGGGTCTTCAAAACGGTAGGGCCTCCCCCGTCGAGCCTCCTCGCGGCGATGGATATAGGGACTTTTCATTTCTCCGACGTTAGGCCCTGGACGAACGAGAGCGACCTCAACGACGAGATCATAAAAGCACTCTGGCTGAGTCACTCCGAGCGTAGCGATTTGAGCTCTGGATTCGATCTGAAATGTACCGATGGTGTCGCCATTCTGAATCATGCGATAGACTTGAGGATCATCATCTTGAGGGATTTCAGAAAAATGCCTACCAATTAAATCGCAGGCTTTATGGATCGCAGAGAGAAATCCCAAGCTTAAGACGTCTATTTTGATCAGTTTCAGTGTATCCAAGTCGTGCTTATCCCATTGGCAAATTGTCCTATTCTCCATGCGAGCAGGTTCAATAGGCACGGTTTCAATGATGGGCTGAGCAGACAGAGTGAACCCACATGCATGGATCGAGAGATGTCGCGGAAATCCCTTGAGCTCCGAAGCGAGCTGGTCGATTTTTTCACGTTTGTCCGCCAGTGCTCCGGCGCGTTGGTCAAACTCCCGCTCCAATTCGGTTGCGGAGAGGGTCCCTACTGGGACCCCGACTGCCTTACTCATTTCTAAAAATGCACTCCGGCTTCGGTACGTCCGCACCGCTGAGATCATCGCCGCGCGATCACGACCATATTTTTGATAGATGTACTGAATGACCTCTTCTCGCCTCTCGTGTTCAAAATCCACATCAATATCGGGTGGCTCTCCCCTCTCCTCACTAATGAAACGCTCGAAAAGAAGATTCGACCTGACTGGGTCAATGACCGTAATGCCAAGGCAATAGCAGACAACTGAGTTAGCTGCTGAGCCACGTCCTTGGCAGTAGATGTTACTCCGCTGTGCAAAATCTACGATGTCATAGACTGTAAGAAAATAATCTGCATAGTTCATCTTCTGAATAAGCATCAGCTCATGAAGGAGTTGTTTTTCAGTTTCAATTGGAATCGCGCCCCGATATCGACGATGAGCGCCCTTCCATGCTAGATCTTCCAAATACATCTGAGCCGTAAAACCCTTTGGAATCCACTCTGATGGATATTGATAAGAGAGCTCAGAGAGCGAAAAACTGCAGCTTTCGGCCAGCGCTATCGACGCCTCGATCGCCTCTGGGAGATCCCTAAACAGGGATTGCATCTGAGTGGGGGATTTGAGGTAGCGTTCTTCGTTGGGAAAGAGTTTAAATCCAGCAGTTGATAGTGTTACTCCTTCGCGTACACAAGTCATCGCATCTTGAAGTGGGCGTCGCTCAGGTCGATGGTAGTGCACGTCGTTGGTAGCGATTACTTTAAGATCCCATTCTCTCGCTTTTTTTAAAGTGAGCGCGGTACGTTCATCATCCATCCCGTCGAGATAGCGAGCCAGAGAGAGCGAGAATCGCTCCTCAAATGCGGTCTTGAGTGGTCCATACTGAAGTGATTTGGATGCTGGACAAGAGCCAAGCAAACCCTTGGACTCGGTTCTCTCTAAAAATTGAAGGAACTGCGCCAGGGTAAGAATCCCATGACCTTTTTCTTTGCCCTGGTGAGCGGCAGTAAGAATGCGACACATAATTCCGTAAGCCGCGCGATCTCGGGCGATGAGTGAAATCGGTGGATGATCCTGGATTTTAAGTTCGCACCCGGAGATCAATCGAACTTGAGGAAACCGTCGGGTCGCCTCATAGGCTCGGGGTAAGGCATAGACTCCGTTGAGATCCGTGATGGCGATAGCAGGGATTCCCATTTCAAATGCGCGCTGGATATATTCAGCTGCATCGGAAGCCCCGCGAAGGAAAGAGAAGTTAGTTTTACACTGGAGTTCAACGTACGAGACCTTACTCATAGTAACCATGAACAAAATAGTGGTGTTGGGGATCTGAGAATATCCAAAGGGTGCGTCCACCTTCGAGCTCGACTTGATAGTAGTTTCGAGCATGAGTATCGTTGAGCCAGTCGAGAGAGAGGCGCTCGAGTTTTGACCAGCAAATGGATTTAAATTTTCTCCCTTTAAATAAAATTCTATCTTGAATAATAGAAACGGGAACAGGGGATTTAAAAATTCGGGTAGGTCGTTTTGGATAGCGATTTTCCAAGTCGGCTTGAGGAGCTCCCTTTTGGGAACTTCTCACCCAACTCTTTTCTGGTAAGCGCTCCTCTGTCGTTCTTGCCCAAAAAACATGGTTCTTGCCTAGAAACTCCTCTAGCTCTCCAAAGAGAGAGCCTAGGACTTCTTGATGGTCTAAGTGGGAGTTTCCATCTTGATTGTTAAAGAAATCTTTTTGCGTGCTTCTTCCCGCTGTGGTCGCAAGGACAGAGCATCTCAATGTGTGAACAAAAGAGTGGATCGGTGCCTGGCTTAGATCTCGGTTCAGACGTTCGCGTAAGATCGGTAAGAAGCCGAGGGTTGAGCCCTGCGGGGTGATAAGCTCAAACGTCCACTCTCTTGTAGGGTTTTTCACGGTCGAGTATTTCTCAAGCTCTATTGCAAAAGAGATTCTCTCTGCTCGGAGTGATCGACCTCGGAGCCGACTAAAGAGTCGATCCAGCATGGCTTTAGAGTAAAACAGCAATGGCTCAATTTCGGAGCAGTACTCAGAAGGTAGAAGCTCGAGCTTTTCTTTAAAGTGCTCGGGCGGATTCCAGCTCGGCCAAAGCAGGTCGGAGGCACTTTCAAGTCTCTGTCGACACAAGAGACTGAGTCCCCCAAATCGAGAAGGGAGACTGGCAGTGGGGATTTGTTTAAACTCGGACAGAGTCTCTACCCCGAGGCTTTTGAGTGATTCAATCATCACCCGAACCGATTTTCTCCCTAAGGGGTCCACGCCGAAAGGAT
Source organism: Bacteriovoracaceae bacterium (assembly GCA_947447665.1). Classification (GTDB taxonomy): domain Bacteria; phylum Bdellovibrionota; class UBA1018; order UBA1018; family UBA1018; genus CAINWE01. Next base: position 211,284 of record CANFJX010000002.1, read on the forward strand.
CAGCAAAGTCGATGAGGGCCTCGATGGGGAGTGAATTGAGTGTTGATCCAGAAGCTCCTGAATGGCGCGCCAAGGCGAGAGATGAGGGGATGTCGTGGGAGAGTGCTATTTTTGCGACCCATCCCAGGCGACGAGCAAGAGACTGCGCTCGGAGAACAAAAGAGCGATCGGAGTAGAGCGATTTACACTTACCAATTTCAATGAAAATAGCCTCGGGCTCACGTACGGAGATTTGAGGACTGAATCTGAAACACGCTTCCGCAAGCGAGTATAGACTCGACTGAGAACTCGACTCATGGAAAAAGAGGCAGGCCACTTTCATGAGCTCTCCGATCGAGTGAACTTGGATTTAATCACTTCGACTGAGTAGGTGTGGACGCCTGGATGATTCCAATCCGCACTGAGCTGAAATGCAATAGCCCATGCATGCATCGGAACTTTCGATAGGAAAAAAACTGTCGCATTGGACTCTCGAGCAAAAAGTTGGAGGGCCTTGAGCATCTTAACTTCTTCAATCGCGCCGGGGAGCACGACACACTCGAAGAGTTTAGTTCTGAGCGCTTTCCTTAGTGCTTGAAATAATCGATCCCCTGCCTCTGCGATCAGAACTCGAGAAAGATCCACGCCTCGTTGCTGCATAGCAGTGGGGAGGATCGTGAGCTGCTCTTCGATCCAAAAAGTATGGAGTGATGGATTTTGCTGTAAGAGACGTAGAATCCACTCCGTACGCGCGGAGCCTGTGATCTCGCAAATGACACCACGAGGCACACCTCCGGGCACTGTGTCACAGTTTAAGAATTCTCTTTTTTGGATCCCATTCCATTGGGTCAGCTTCTCCCGAATTTCGGCAAGCTGGGGACGATCCTGTCTTTCCATTTTTGATCACCCTAACTGAGTTTTCGAATGATGACAAAATCCCCATCGGGAACTCCGTCTTCGATCATCAAATGACTTGAGACTTGGCGAAACAAGGTACTGAGCTACCTCCGCATGGGAAAAGGCAAAACCTTGTTTTCACTTAAAATCATTGATCAACTCGATGAAGTACTCTCAGTATAAGCGTAGGTTTGGCGTAAGTCCAGTTTTTCCCGGGCGGGTACGGCTGGGCTAATTAATCACTCGTGAAGAACTCTTGAATGGCACTTCCACACTCCCTGCACTCAAGGGGAGGCAACCCCAAGAGCTTTTCAATAGTAGGTCGAATATCGAGATGACTGAGCTCGCGGCCGGTAGTCGGGGACAGAGGAGAGCTCTTCGCAGAGAGCTTGACCTTTTTTAGCTGACTCAGCTGTCTCGACGATTTTGTCGAGCATTTGAACACCGTGTGCATCAGCTCCTAAAATTTGTTTTGAGAATTGAGCATATCTATCTATTGAGGACGTAGTTTTAAATCCTAACCGCCTCGCAGAATCTACAATTTTTTCAGAGTTGACTAAAACTTTCCTGTAATATCCTATATTCAATAATATCAAACACTTAGTTCATGACGCGGGGTCCGATGTGGAACACATCTGATCCCGCCGACGATTTAATTATCATCTGATTTCCAGAACTCATTAACCACCTACTCTCATAACTGTAACAACGATTCGCCCTGCGATGTGCAATTCGTCAGTCCCTATGACGCCTGACAAGTGGATTCTCGTTAAAACGGTCGTCAACCTAGAACTTGGTGTCGTTCAATTGACTTTGCTCCAGCTTGTTACAATTTTTACATCATGCTATTTTTGAATCTACAGGAGCAATTCCATATCCATTTAAACTTGCGTCCACTAGATGGAATATCGCCGCATCCAAGTCTGCAAATGTTTGTCTCCAGTGCTTACCGCCTCGCTCCGACAAAAAGACTTCAAAACCATCGTCGCACTTCATTAGGTAGTATGCTTTTTTGTCTCTTGGATCGCCATGCCATATTTGGTCAATTAAGTCGGCTCCGTTTCCACCTAATTTCTTGTATTCGGCAATTAGCCCTTGAATTGAAATCCTGTCCAAAACATTAGAGCCATATTTGCTAAGCAATTCTTTCTTTTGAAGTCCATTCAAGACATCGACTAATAGACAATTTTGATTCATTAGAAACCTCCGCCGTTGGTGATCCATGTTCTAGGGACGATTTTATTTACGTAGACTTGATGCCCACCACCCAGAATTTGTCCAACGGGTGTTGGGTTGTTAAATCTTCTTAGCGCAACTTCACCAACAACGCCTTCATAGAATTTCTCACCTGATGGTACAGTAATTTCAACCCATTTTTTTGCCGAATTACCCCAAGAGGGGTCCAAAGCAGAATCAAGGACAGCTTGATAGGGACCAGTGGGCTTTACATGAGACCAGTAGGCTGATAGTTCTTTGCCGTCAGTTGCATACACTCGATACAGCTTTACTGGCTCTTTCGTCACAATCTCCAGATAGCTAGAACTTCTAAAGGCATCCGCTACCGTTCCCACACCCTCGGTTATTGCGTGGAGTGGACCATGATTTATTGGATTAAACTTCTGTATACTCGCCGCAGAATCTAGCATTCTCTGCACCCCTTCAATGCCCTCACTCCTGAGAAGGGTTGAGGCAAGGTCGGGGGCTTGATCCGCCAGAGCGTTCAGGTTGGTTGCCGCTGCCGCGGTCAGAGACCCTGCACTGTCAGCGGCTAAAACCATTTCTTGAGCTGCAAAGCGATGAACGACCAGTTCTACCCCTTTTTTGAGAGCGACCTGAGTCTCTGCGGCTAGGGGACATCCGAAAATCAATCCAGTGAGATCAGCCGTGAGTTCTCCGATGATTTCGCCTTGTGTTTCCTCATCAGAGTGGATGAACGATTGCCATTTTTCTCGGATCAGGCCTTGAACTCCACTCTGAGATTCCGTAATTGCCTTAACTCCCTCATAAATGACGTAACCCACCGCTCCAGCTGCTAGGGTGACCGTAACGGCAGGAGGCAAAATAGCTGCTGCAACGACCCCCGCCCCAACGAGCACCCCTCCTCGAAGAGCTCCCCGGGTAAATCCCTTCAGAGCATCCAAACAGGGCCTTAGCTCCGATAGGGTGTGCTTGAAAGCTGCTGAATGGCCGCTAGCTCCTAAACGATCCGCCAATAATAAGCCCACTTTCAGACTCTCGGTATGAGAGTTGAAAAAAGAGCATCCCTCAGTATCAATTGCCCCTAGGCCAGGACACTGATCTTGGACCATGCTCTGAGCCACGATCACTGTATTTACCGCGGTCCTCACCTCAAAACCCTCGGAGCTTCTGAGAGAAGTAGTCAGCCGAAGGCCCGTGTAATCGACTCCGGGTAAATTGTGAATCAGCCCTTGATCATTCAGGATCCCGCGATCGATGAGTTGTTTTTCGATATAGTATCCGGAATTTTGGGTCACCCCATCCTTGCTGTTTAGAAATGACTGAATTTCAGACAAAGCCTCTTCGACTGCGTCTAAATGTCTGGAACGATCCGCCCCGCTGAGAGCCTCCACTAACTGGGTTACGCTCTCATTGAGAATATCTTTAGGATGAGTCGCTCGTTTTGGGTCAAAGCCTCGAGCCTCCTGTTGCCAGACTGAAGCAGCTAAATTCGCTGCCTGTGGGCGCCGCTCTTGGACGATTTGCTGCTGCCGTTCTTCCATCCTGTTTGAAAATCGAAGGTCCCCGAAATCTCCGGAGGGTGTAACTCCCCGAGGTATTCCACTTCCGCCTAAGCCTGAGCCAACTGGGGTCAAACTCGCCTTGATGCCTTCTGTGTTTGCTCGTTGCACTCGGTTTAGCTCTCTACTCCAACCCTCACGAGCAGCGTGGGAAGCTACTGCACCCCATCCCGAAGTGTCTTGGGACGGAGGCGAGATCATCCCTCCGGCAGGAGCATCTGTCGATCCTTCGTTCGTGGGCGCAGTTTGTGCTGGCAAACCTGGAGCTAGATCACGCAAATCAAAGCTGGCAGGGATATTCTGCCGCAGAGGGGTAGACTCCCCTGTATGCCGCGGAATTTGTGGGTTGGTCAGGCAATGACTAAAATAGTGTTCGACGGTGATCGCTCCTTCAACGGAGCGATGCTGAACCGACTGCTCCCAGCAAACCCGATCCACGCCTCGAAAATCTACGGTCCTTGGATCTTGGATGTATTCCTTATCCCCTCCCCTTTCGATAAAATATCGAATATCATCCTCGACGGCGTGAGAGGGCAGACTCGATAATCCGAATGCGAGCATCAAAATCGATGTAATTGACAGAGGTGTTCTACTCTTCATTTTTTTGTAAATTTTAGCTACCATAAATAAAAATCCATAGATAAACTGATTGTCCTGGCCTACATCTGTGTTCTTGCAAAATTAATCCCATCTTCATGAATTCGATCTAACTCCTCTTGAGTCATAGGGATCACTCCTAATAACCCAGGTTCGCCAACTACATTTTGGAGCATGGGCCTAATGGTCTCCCAATTCGGTAGTGGATCTGGCTTAAAATTCGCGTGGAAAGATAAGATTTCCCAATATTTCCTCCAAACGCGCTTGATTGGTGGGGGCGAGTTCGTATGGAATGCTGTGATTGCTGTCATTAGCAGTAAGTTGACTTCTCCCAATTCCTCACGCTTCAAGACGGATGTTAGAATTTTAAAGTCATCCACCATTCCAGCAATGTTAAAACCGGCTCGACCTAAAAATTTTCCACATGCGACACCCCGTAATCCTGTTTCTGTTCCATCACCTCGGGTCGACCTAATTCTCTGCTCTGCCATTCTTCGGACCAGCCTAAAGTCATGGCGATTCATCCGCTCTCTCTCAAGAGACTCTGTCCTTAGGTTCTCAAAACGGATTAATTGTTGAATCGCAGGCGCAATCTCAATTGAGCAATTTTGAAATTGCTCCAGATTAAAAACAAGTCCTTCGGCTCTTGGAATTGTGACCGCTTTTTCACCTCTAGGAACTCGTCGAACTAACTCGAAGTTCCTGATTTCATTTCTTAGAATTCCAAAATGCCGGTCTGTGTCTCTGATGAGAGTAGCGCTTCCTTCTTTCCCTTCAGACATCAGGTGACTGAAAGACTTTGTTTGAGGCGAGGCAGATGGGGCAGGATGGATCCTTTCCGACAAAACGGTGCCAGAATTAAGGGCATCGACGGACAAACCCAGAATAAAATGATCTGGCTCAGACCTGAAGGTTAACTGTTCAGTCACAACGCGATCTGCGTAACTAGAAAAAGCCTCGCCGAACAAAACAGCAGAACACATTAAAAATCTATTCAAGCTTTTAATCATATTAAAACAAATTCTTTCATTGCAAGGCTCTTCCGATAAGCGATGGTTTTAATGACTCCCATGGATCACTCGTCAATCGCGAAAACAATGCGTCGCCAATCACGAGGCTAGTCCAAAAATTCTGCAAAACACTACCTCTGTCGATCACTGGTTCCCGAAGTTGAAAAAAATAGGGGGCAATCCCCTGTTTAATGAAAAGAAAAGATGCTCTACTTTCCTGCTGACGAATCGAATATGACTTATCTAGTTCTGTGAGAACAGCGTCCTCAAGGTGTGGGAAGTAAGAGTCCTCTAAATCACTCATCAGCTCACTCCATCGATTTTTTAAACCTTGCCAATCTCCCTTGATACTTTCCACATAGGCTACTACCTGATTCAGGTGCTCCGAGTTGAGCTCCAGTGCAGCTTGAATCTTAGGTTCGAACTCAGGAAGCAAAAAATCTTCGCAAACCGCAGTAATCAGTAAAAGTGCGCCTTCATCGATTGCACTTATGGCGCGGATCTGGTGTTGTCGAATCTCCTGAATCAGCTCCCACTGACGGCTGATCTTGCCCGATTCGATTGCAGAATCAATCGAGCTCCAAACAGCTAGAACCGCAACAGCCACGACTGCGCCTACTGGTCCAGCTGCAGAAGTCGCGACCAAACCCTTCAGTACTCCAAGTTTGACTGCAGTACCAGCGGCGGCACCGGCGAGTGATCCGACAACACCCTTCGCATTGGTTCCGCCCTGAGAATGAGCCTCGCCTGCCGAATCTATTGAGATGGTGCAATCTTCTTGTGGAGGCAGAAGAGCAGCTAGATTAGGCAGTACAAAGATCTTCTTAGGTTGATTGCGATCGAGAGCCCACTGCAATCGGTCGTTTGCGCATCGGGTTTTCCAAAATTCGGAGATTGAACTCAGATCGCTTCTCACGTTTCGAAGCGTAACAAGCTCATCTTCGAGATCTTTTTGGATGAGGAGTATTTTTAATACACTTTCGGAGAAAGATGCAGGTGTAGCCCGCATGATTTCTTGCATTTTTAGATCCCAATTATTTTTGAGCTGCTCAGATTTATTTGAGGCAGTCTCTTGCATTTCTAACAGGATCTGAAAGGCGTCCCAGTAGTCGGATAACCGCTGTAAGAAATGGGTCTTAATATCTGATTTAAACTTTTTATCTACGTAATCCTTGTAGCTAACTTTGGTCTCATGGAGAATTTCTGATAAGAGCGTAATATTATCATCTAATTTGTCGGCAAAGGCAGGGGTAATTGTGTTGGAATTTAATGAAATACAAATAAAAATTGCGATTATTTTGTTTTTATTTTTCATATTTTTTTAATTTCCAGCCAAACTCGTCAATACACTGAGGTGGAGAGATAATCTCTGAATTGCGTCCTCTGGAGTAATCATTTTAAAACCGGTAATCACAGATGCGGGTGATACTAATGCGGAATTGGGAATCAATTTCCTAACCTTTTCGATTTCGACTGTTTTCTGGTTTAAAAATAAAATATCAAAATTGGCATAAGCTGATTGGATAGCGATTAAATCTCCGAAAATTTTATCGAACCAGCCAAAAATATGAAAAAACCGGGATGAATGAGTCCGATCTAAAGCAACTCTTTCTGGATTTGGAGCCACCAGATCCGGAGATATGACTTCGGATCTGACATGATCTGGAACGGTTGAGTTGTAGCTTGGAAAGATATCATACTTAGCTTTTATGTTTTTAGGATCTCTCAAATCAGGATTGCCCAAGCAGACTGGGATCTCGAAATGACTTGTAAAATTAATAATTTGATCTTTAAGTCCTTCAGTTGCCTTGTTGTATTTTAAGCACTTTTGGAGTGATTGATGGAGACTCGATTTAAAAAAACTATCCACCTCGAACAGAGAGTCCTCCAATTGCTTTTTGATCAGCGTCAGATCGGGATGCGCATGATTAATCTCTCGCATTGCCTCTAAAAGGGGTTCGGCTACCTGCAACAATTGATCACGCGAAACCACCGCACCTGGGACGTTTTCCTGTTCAGTAAGTGGCCGGACCAAGTGGCGGTCCCAAGCTTCAATCAAGGCTGCTCCCCGGGCCAGGAGGATGGGATTAATCTCCTCTGCAAGAAATTGAAGCTCTCCCGTAAAGATGTCATCACTGTCTTTCCGAGAGAACAAATGGGTGATGCTTTCAGAAACGAGGAGCCGGAGAATCCGAGACCAGTGAAACTGAAACCAACTTCGAGCCACGTCAGTTCTCATCTGCTCCAACTCGTAAAAGTCTCGCACTACGGACCCTCGAGTTAACTCGAAACCCGCATCAAGGAAATTTTGATAGTATTCGTAATTTCCTGGCACGGAAGGTCCAGGAGTACCGGACGGTCCTACCCCTAAACTCGAAGGGCTCGGGGTGCTAGAATCCACCTGACCACAGGCTCCTGGGCCCAGCTTCTTCGTGCCAAGGACTCGCCAACAAGAATCGCCGTCACCCCCTTGGCCAGGCCTTCCCTCGTCGCCCACTGGACCGCCTTCGCCTCCTGCTCCGCCTAATCCGGGAGAAGATTTTACGAAATTTAGCTGGAGCTCGCTTACGGTCTTTTTGGAAGTGAGAAAAACAATCGGAACTGAGCCACCACCCTTGCCTCCTGGGCCACCTTGGCCTCCCTGGCCTCTTTGTCCTGAATCGCCCCCATGGCCTGCTTCCCAGCTCCAAACAAGCCCAACCCAAGCCTTCTCGCCTCGGCCACCGGCGCCACCGGTGCCACCCTTTCCACCGGTGCCACCTTGACCGCCTTTTTGTCCAGTTCCATCAATCGTTGGAGTTCCGATGACTTCAGCCGCAAAGACCAAAATCGGACTTGGGGAGGCCTTTGCTGAAGGTCCAGTATATCCTGTGGCTCCAGTCCCTCCTACTCCCCCCTTTTCTCCATCATGCGTGCGCTCGCTTGATACATTCCTACAGGAATCACATCCAGTGGATCCTTGAACACCCACTGCAGGCATCAAATGGTTCCGCGCCATGGGGAGAGAATAAGCCTTAATCGTCGCGCCAGCCTTAAACTCAAGTCTGCGGGTATCGATCAGGAGCTGATGGCCCCGAGTCACAATGGTCCCATTAATGATGACTTCATCCGCTTTGATAACCGTGGGACCGGTCAAAACGTAAACTGGATTTCCCAATGTGACTCGATCATGCGACCTTCTCATTGCGCCTGAAAAATCTTCGAATTCGCTGGGGGGTGGCAGCTCAACACACAACGCTTGATGTACCATTGTGAACCAAGCGCACGCCACCGTCCAAACGCTGAATTTACTCACTTTCGATCTCCTCTTGATTCTGGCTAAAACTGCCTAAGTCGCCCTTGGGTCCATCCGGATTCACAGGCCCTAGGGTTCCTGCTGGCAGCTCGAAGCTCCGCGTTTTAACTTGGGGTAAGATTTGGTGATCTAACAGGTCCTTGGCAGCTATTTGTTCCTGAAGAGCAAGAAGGGCTTGCTCGGCACGCGCACGAATACAATCTAAATTGATTCCTGGGCAAACTCGATTGAGTTTTTGAGCCTGTTGCGTGGGAGAGAGGTAGCTAAAGTCTTCCTTGATAAACACTTGAATTGTCGGATCCGTCTCAGACTTTCGTGTAGCCGACTCAAACAGGAGGCGTAGGTCATGAATAGATGGATTGTCTAAAAAATGATCGCCACTAGCGGTCGAAGCCTCAGCAGATCGCGATAAACTCCATCGCCTAGTAAATTGAATAAAAGTAGCTAAATCCAAGTCCGTAGCGTCGCCATCACCACCTCGTCGCGCAGGCACGGCCCTTTGTCCTGAACCACCTTGGCTCTCTAAGATAGGAAAAAAATTCACTCGGGGCGCCTGGTCTGCCCCTCCAGGCCCAGGTCTCAATCTTACCCTGAGGCTACCACCAGAATAACCTTTCAAGGCTTTCGCAAGAGCAGCTCGACCCGGTTGGGCTTCTTTTTCGATCACATGGAGAACAAAATAATAGGTTCCCTGGCCCCTGGAGAAATCAGGATGGTTCACCTGGAAACCTACGATCAACGGAAACGTGATCGCAGCATCTTCTTTTAGGGGACTCTCTGCGGGCAAGTCCGGATGCTTTAGGGCTGAGCTCAGATCAAATAAGGATCCATCGATTTGTGTAGTCACCCAATCTAAGCTCACATCAGGAGCGATGATAGCAGAGTCAAACGGCATATTCACTGTGGGTGTCTCTAGTTCAACCCGGGTCGGACCGACCGCTCCGTCAACAAAAGTGCAACCGCGCTCTTCTATTAGATGGGCTAAGTCTGCGGCATTTCCGACTGAAATTCTCCTTGAGGGAATACCAGCAGCATCCAGCGCACCACAAAACGATTGAATGGAAGCAGTCGTTGGGTGGAGATAGGCATTCAGTCGAAAGGTTAAAATTCGGTCAAGCAGAGTCAAGCTTGCAGGGACCGGTAAAACGGGGACAGAGGCTAGTTCAGGAAATGCTACACTGGGCATGACTCGCTGAATTCTCAGTCGAAACCACATTGCATCCAACGATTGATGCGTATATCCGCTGGGTAAGCTCTCCAAAAACTCAGAAATCGGCTGATTACTTCTCTGTAGTTCAGTCTCATAGCGTCGGTACAAGTCCTCAATCCAAGCAAGAGCGTGAACTGATGAATGGACAGGACTCAGTTTTCTCTCGATCTCTCGCAAGTCCATAAGTAAATTCCATCCCAGTCGAAGTTTGGAATATACCTGCTCTTTTTCAGTAGGTTCTCTTCCTCGATTCTGGAGTAGTTCAGAAAAAAAGGCCTGCTTCAGTCGATCGAGAAATTCGTTCAGTTGATCTTGTCTTAGGTTTAGAAAAATAGACTCGCTCGAACTCATGAAAAGTTGTATTAAATTGGAGAATCTAAATTTATTCAAAAGTAAGTTAAATGTTTCTGGGCTTTTAATGATGGAATCAAGAGTCCTGTTTAGAAAATGAACATGCCCCAATTTTTTTAGATGAAATTGGACCAGTGAAATGACAAGAGAACTATTAGGGTTCTCTTCGGAAAGCAGGGACTCGACTACTTTTTGCCAAGTTGGAGCTGAAAAAATTCCAATCAACTCTCGCCAGTTAAGATTTTGATTCAGCTTTGATTCTTCAGTCAATAATTCTGCCAAATAGGTGGAATTCTCAAGAAGATCGATTGGATCCTGTTGACGGACTAATTGAGTGTTCAGCTCGGATAGAATTGCGCTCAGCGCATCAGGTGATAGAGGCGTGGTACATTTCTTAAGTGGCTTTAATAAGTAAGCTAGACCGTGAGCATGAGTGCGAGCAACCTCTCCAAAGGATTGGAAATGCTCGATTTGGCAAGAAATCGAATGTAATTGAAAAAGTTTATCTCGATTGTCGGGCTCAAGCTGGTCTAAAATATTTCTACTTAGAACCTCGCCCCAGAACTTAGACCACCCAAAGTCTGCTGGAATACTTTTTTTAATTCTGTCTAATGCTTGTGATCTCTCTTGGTTATTGGAGGCTTTTCTTAAAATATAGATTGCAGTATCTGCATTGAATGTAGGGTGCACGCTGACGCCAACTAAGCCACGGCTGCAGCTAGTGGCAAAAAAAAGCGTTAGAACACATGGATAAATCAGCTGAAACAATGTAGTTTTTAAATCCATTTTCATAAATTTTTAGTTTCTATTTAAAATAAACGGATGTATATTACGAAACGCATTTATAAGTCAACTATTCATTGTTGGTATTAAATGAGAATTTTTAAACGAATTAATTCGAGTGAAAGCATGAAGATTTTTATTTTCATAATATTTTGCACCATTCTTGGTCCAGTAGTCCAAGCCGAAGACCTACCTGTTGCAATTAATTTAAACGAAGAGATTCCACAGAAGCTGATCTATGGCGATGTTTTTATTGGGCAAAGCATTGAACCTAACCAGCATAAACTTAACTCTTACATTCAGTATAGTTCAGGTACTAACAGTCCCCAGTACTCGCTCACAGGTGCTAATTTAGGTTCAGATTATTGGCTTCTAAATTCACTTATGGTTGGTATGAGTCTAAATTACTATTCAAGTTCTCCACTTTTACTTCAAGAAGTTCTCAGTAATGAACTCCGACTCAATGCAGTTTCACTTAAATATTACAGCCCAAAATTCGGAATCTACGCCCATTTGGGGTATGTCCCACTTCAGGGGATCTTCAATCTATTTGAGAAGTTTGTAATTAAATCGAGTCTCATTGTGGGACTCGGTTTAGGGACGACCCAATATAGTGATCACGCATTTTATCCAGGCATAAAGATCTTTATCGAAGAAAGACTCCTTCTCTACAAAACATTTGGAATTAGCTTGGGTATTACGCATTTCTGGGAAGGAAACCATCCTCAACTGGAATCTCAAAATACTCATTGGTTAAGCAGGGATCAAGTGGTTTCGGGGGTCTACCTTGAACTCTAGAATTAAAACCACTTTAACCTTAGGGCTGACTGCATTCTTTCTTCTCGGGGCGCTAGACGGCTTTTCCTCCCAAGAAAGGGCCAACTTAGACCTGGGTCGCCTCATGAATGCCCAAAAGAAAAGCTACCTAGAAAGGAATTGGGATGCATTTTTTGGGACTGCTCAAGTGTATCGGCTCGCTTGGTGGAACGAGGTTCCATCCGTGACGCTGATCGCCCTCGAAGCTCTGGCGCTCGCTCGTCATTGCCGATATGCAGAGGCTGAATTGCTCATTGCCACCTTGGGTTCTCATTCAAGCGCCCGACGTGGTGAAACGGAGGCCATCCAGCAAGTCAAACACCTTCTGACTTCTGTTAAAAAGTTAGGCATCCAGGCACAAGAGAATTCCTCTCTCCATATCTCGTCGAGAGCTAATCCCGAAGTATTTTGGCCGATCCAAAACTTATCACTTTGGAAGCGTTTACCGCCCACTTCCTTCCGTGTGCATATGGAGAGTAAATGTCGTTTAGAATGAATCTCATTCGATTGGCTCCTCTAGTGTTCGGCGCCTTTTCTCCGGCCTGGGGAGTCGCTCTCCCTTCGGTGGATGACGTCCGCCCTCCGGTCAAGGCGTCAGACACGATCTCATCAGCTTCCGCCCTTCTGGCGGCAGGGGAGCCAGAGCAGGCGATTACCATTTTAAGGGCGATTTTTTCTTCCAAAAGGGCAGGAGACATTCGGTTTAATGCGGCTCTTCTTTTGGCTTCATTTGGCCCAGGCACGAGTGCCTTCCCTGATCGTGCCGTTTATGCAGAATTTGTTCTGAGTCATCCTCTGGCTGTCAGCAGGTTAAAAAATTCAGATCGAATTCGACTCCTCAGGAGCGCAGGACTCGGTTGGTTTAGTTTGGCGAGATGGCCCGAGGCCTCCCTCTCGTTCGAAAAGCTGCGGAACCTCGGAGGACCTGACGATGGCTCCCTCTCCGAGCTTCATCTCGGCTGGATTGAGTTGAACCAAAAGAATCCAAAGCTAGCTCTGCAGCGTTGGTTAAGTTTTCTCGGTCATCACCAGCATGAGGTCGATCAACCATGGGGACCCACGCTCATCCGGGACCTGGGTCATGTCTGGATTGAAGCTGGAGGGTTCCCGCCCGAGGTTGGTGAGCAAATCGACCGACTCATCCAAAGTCATGATGAACTCAAATATTTCCGGGAGGGGATGTCACAAGGACTAGGTTTGATTCCTTTGGATTCTCCCACATGGGCCAGTTTTCGGGGCTCAGCATTAAAAACTCGTATGAGTCGCCACCTAGCGGATTTACTCCTCAAAAACCCTGAGGCAATCGAGTCACATCCCTGTGAAATCTTAGACTGGATCAAGCAGGACGGCTCCATCGGAGGCGGCGAAACTCAGGGTCAATTATTTGTCTCGCTCCAGAACTGCTTAAAGTCCCCTGGGATTACCGAAGGGGAAAATCGCAAAGTACTACTCACTTTATTGCATCCATGGATGTCTCACCTCAGGAAGAGCTCGGGCATTTCGATTGAGGATCGGAGATTCGCTCTTCTTCATATTTTTTATCTTCAAAATGAACCAGACCTCAAAAAGAGGCAGGAGTGGTTAGAGAAATTTTACCCCAGCCCATCGGAAGTCAAAATCCTTAAGAATGGCCCAGTAGCTCTCCTGTGGTTGGAGGTTCTGCAAAGGCGCGCACATGACGAAGATACTTCAATGATCAGAAAGTCATGGATTGATAATTTTTTAGAGAATCCGAGTCAATTTGAATTTGTACCCATACCTCCAGATGACCTCACACTCATTGCCTTGCAAATCAGTCAACAAGAACAAGTTTGGCTCCCGATCTGGAATTATCTCAATCGACTTGGGACAAAGATTTTCACTTCAGAAAGGGTTTTGGGATCACTTCACGTTTGGCTAACTAGCTTCATTTCACGTGCATTCTTGGACGGAAGCCTTCCGCCTGAGCCGTCAGTTGAATCGATTACTCAACCCTATTTTAATATCGTTCGATTTTTTATCTATTTGGAAAATCAATTTAACCAAAGTTTACAGCCCAGTGTTGAGTCTGACTTAGTTGGAGCATCCTGCCTAAAGGATCATCTTAACGCTCAATTTAACACTCAATCTAGTCCGATATTTTCGGCCTACCATAGTACACGCGATGGCATAACTAGTTTAAAATCTGCATTAAAAATAAAAATCAAATTAGAATCTTCGCACTTCTTTAGCGACTTAAAAAAGCAAATAAGTTTCATCAAAAGTGGCTCATTATTTCTAAGAAAGGCTGGAATTTTATTTCCGCCTGTCAAGCAAACCATGGCGAAAGTGTCAAATCTATATATTGACTCAATTCGATCTAACATTCAAGCGATAGAAGCACCCAATGAGTGGTCAGTGCCTGATCAAGAATCTTGGCGTGCCCAAAGGAAGCAGATTGCAGATGGCCTAAACGAGTGGAGAGCTGAATGAAAATTCTATCGAAAATGGCGATTATTTTCGTACTTTTTGTCTGCACAGCTGGACTGGTAATCCAAACCAAGGCTCAACCGCCTCAAGAAGAGGTTGACCTAGGGATCCTATCGGTTGAAGGCAGCATTCGCTACCCAAGTTTCCAGGTGATCGAAAACCCTGAAACCCTCAGGAAGGTAACTCGCGAAGCATTGGGCCGTGAGCTGACTAGAATTGAGGAAGAAGTACTCAGGTCTTGCGGGAGTGAAAATGAAACTGAATAGCCTTACTCAGATCTTTGCTCCCTGCCAAATTAGGGATAACCTTCGACTGAGCGTGGTGCCGCAGTCATTACTCCAGTCTCCCCCTCCCTTCGAGGCGAAGATGTCTCGAAACGGGCTTGAGATCCAGATCAAATCTTCTGACTCCCTTAAGGTCGTCAAAGCTGGGGTCGTCATTTATGACGGTAGACAGCTGATTTTTGAATCTAATTCTAATTTTCGAATTTTTGGAAGTTACGAGGACACTCTCGTGATTTCAAATCACTTCGGAGACTCATGGACTGTGTCGTTTAAATACGAAATGGCTTCGCCAGATGACCAGCAAGCGGGGATGTTTGCAAAATCATTTTTCGAGTCAGGCATGGCACATTTGCTCCTCGTGATCCTGATAGCAGGGGCAATTTACGCCCAGAGCATACCCCTCCAACGATCGTCACCTCTCGACTCATCTTTAGGCCTCCGAATAGAAAGTAGAAATTCTGAGGCACCTTTAATTACATTTACGCCGTTTTCTGGGATGAGTCTGCGTGAATTTGAAATGCCAGAGTCATCGGAGCATTCAAATACGAAGCGGACGTTTCAGCCTTTGAAGGCCCTTGGAAAAACGGCCTCATTTCTCAAATCATTCTTCGGCGGGAAGGCGAATCAGGCCCTCGAGATTACGTCAGGCCGATCCGCTTTGAGTGCAGTCGAGACAGCAAAAATTGACACCAGTCGACTGCTCGAGTCCACCCTAAAAAGGGACAACAGAATAGCCGGGGGCTCCGAGCAATTGGCAGCTCGAGCTAAGTCAAACGAACGAGAAAATAAATTAAGGCAAAAACTAGAGTCACTCAAACCAAAATTGACTGAAGCATTCGATCAAGCGGTTCGAATGGATCCGGCATTTTCTGTGAGTGTAACTATCGAGGGCTTGGTAAATAGTCGTGGACGGCTGTCCAGCGTCGAGCTCAAGTCTAGAGGTCATTCTACTCCCCTGGCGCTAGCTGCCTTCGAAAGGCAAATCAGAAATATTCTTGAATCAGTAGAAATAGGCAATGAATTCTCAGGGCTCAAGTTACGAACGGAACATGTTTTTATCAAGTAGGAATAATTATTTTAGGAGGACAGTAATTTTATGATTAAGACGTTGTTTGATATTTTTCTTTTTTTGGGATCTGAGTGGGTTTTGTGGATTTTGGGAGGTTGTAGCCTTCTTTGTATTGCAGTGATTTTTGATCGTAGACGGGCGATTAGCGCTCAGGATCGGGTTGGAGAGAGGCTTTGGGCGGGTGCACTAAGAGTTTGGGTTACGGATCAGGTTCCTGCCGACTGGGCACTTCAGGCACCTGAGTTTTTGAAGCGGTATCCTTGCGTAGAAGCTAGGCTCCTCAACTCGTTAGCCAATCGAAATCGTATCACTACCGGTGATATTGAAAAGATCAGCCTAAGTGTTTTAGCCGCCGAAAGATTAGAGTTAGAACGAAACCTGGCAATCCTAGGTACCCTTGGAAATTCTGCCCCATTTATCGGTCTTTTTGGAACCGTTCTGGGAATTATCAAGGCTTTTTCGCAACTCGATCAGGCCGCCAGCGGAAGCGGACTTAATTCAGTGAGCGGTGGCCTAGCTGAGGCGTTGGTCACGACCGCGGCAGGCCTTTTAGTTGCCCTTCCGAGTGCGATAGCATTCAATTACTTTCAGCGTAAAATAAAAGCGATTTTCTCTAGATCCATGAGCATAGCTGGTGCAGTGGGCTCAAGCCACAAAGAGGAGCGAATATGAATGTACATGATTTAGAGTCTGATGGACTCATCACTGAGATCAATGTCACACCCTTTGTCGATGTAGTATTAGTGCTACTCATCCTCTTCATGCTCGCAGCCCCGGCAGTCTACCAGTCAGCGCTTAAAGTAAAATTGCCTACTGTCACTTCTGCGAGTAAGGTGAAGCATGTCACACTTCATTTTTTTGTGAGTTCCAAAGGGGAGATTCAGGTGGATCGCGAGAGGATCCAAGCCCACGCAGTTGAGGCGCTTGTGAAGCGCGCAATTTCAATCGATCCAAACGCTGACGCGATGATCTCAGCAGATAAAAGCGTCGCCCATGGCAACGTAATTGAGATCATTGACCTGATCAAGACGAGTGGAATTCATGAAGTGGCTTTGGCGGCCACTGAGAGAAAGATTTAGCGGGCGCAACGAACTGATTTTGCATTGGCGTTGTAGTCGCCATGTGTGTAGCCATTATGTCCATTGCTAGCCGCAAAAGAAGTGGAGGACATGAGTGAAGGTCCCAGGGTCATTTGAGCCAACCATGCAAAAAATAGAACTTTATTAGGAATAAAAAAAAATTTAAATCTACTCATAAATAAATCACTTTTATTACTTAAATCGTTACTGGGCATCAAGACCACTGGTCAATCAATAGTTGATCACCCATGAGGCGTTAAAGCAATTCAAGTGCCAACTGGAAACAGTGTGACATTGCTTGAAATTTGAGGGTTTTTGCTTGTGATGTGTTTAGGTAGGGAAAGGGACTTACAGAGATGTCAAAAAGTTAATTGAAAAAAAGGCTCTCCAGCTCTAATTCAAATGCTTAGAGCTGCTTTCGAGTGACGATCACGATCAGCTGTTCGCCTTGGAGCATGGGACAGGGCAAAACGAGATTCTTGCGAGTCTTACTTCCAGGGATCACTCGGACCACCTTCGACTCAAATAGACAACCCTCTTGAACAAAGATCTCTGCGTAATTAGCTTCTACTTTCGGCCAGTCACGGTCAAGGTAAGTCGAAACACGAATCTCAGGCGAGGGCGAAGACATCAAGTAATCGAATGTAGTGTCTTGGACGGCGACAGTGAGATCATCTGGGCTCTGAACCCCTTGCTGGACCCGAATTTCAATCGTTTTCATCGCTTGTATATCGGCCATCAGCAGCTCAATGTCAAGCCGGAGGCGTTTTGGGTCTTCTTGGCTCAGACTTTGTTGAGCTAGGGTTGAGTTCCTATTTGCAGGAATCTCCAGGAGGCCGTAGTATTTTTTTAAGATCGACCTCGCTAGGAAGACTGATCGCCGCCTTGACACGGAATGAGCCGATGAGTTCCCGATTGTCCTGACTGATGTATCTCGAGCGATGATCAGTTGAGTCGATCCATTCGATTTTACGTGAAGGACTCATACTTGGCTCTTTTAGAAAATGGCTCAAGCCCTCATTGTATCGCTTTACCTCCAGGGTCGACGGGTAATCTTTGGTATGGCAAAAACTATCCAGGTAGCATATGCGCGCCAAGCGGATTAAGTTTTCTTCTTTCGATCGATCCATCTCCGAGAGAGCTACATAGATCAGCTCGGGGAAGGCCCCCTGATCCAACCCTCGCAGCTTTGAGTAAGGACATTCTGAGAAGAACTGCATTTTTTCTGCCTCGGTTTCGAATGGATGGTCAGCTAACTTGAGGGCGGCCACGAAAGCTTTCCACTTGCCGCGAAAATGAGGGAATTGAGACGCTTCAGCAAAGTCCATGGACTGGGGGAGTTTTCCGGTAGTTTGAGTCTGCTGGAGGACTAGATCAAGAATTTTTGGCCAATAAGGTTCAGATTTAACCTTGCTCATAAAGCTAAAAGCCACGGGCCATTGAAGATGACCTTGCATGGCTGTTTTCATCATCTGTTTAAAGAGTTCCTCTCGCACTGGATTAAATCGCTCGTCCCATTCAACTTCGCTTAAGAGTTCAGGGTCGCTTTGGTAGATGGACTCAAGATCGTTGCTCCGGCTGTAAGGGTGTTGATTTCGCTGGTTCAAAATGTCATCTAGGCTCACCGAAAGCTCACTACGCATAATTAGATATCTAGCCTTATTCAAGGGAGCGAGATCAGCAGATCCAAAACTACTTTGACTTCGATCTAAATTTAAAAAGATTCGTGCGGCTAGATGTTGAGCTTCGGTCAAATTTAACTGTCTAAGGACGTCAACTTGGTTCGTCTTCGAGTTGGGAGAGAGCTCTTCTGCAACTCCGCTTCGTTTTGGATCATCTAAAATTTGCGCAGCAAATAGCGCCCGCTGCAATAAATTCATTTCCGAAAATTTTGGAGATGGAAGCTGAATTGGAACCTGTGAAATAGATTTCCAGCCCCGAGTCCGCTGAGGCAGCGTATCCAGTGATTCTAGAGACACCATCACTGCGGCGCTAATGTCGTTGGGGTTGTAATAGTTATGATATCCCGAGTGATCCTTTGCCTGAAATTTGGAAACAATCGAGAAGCCATTTGGCAATTCGACTTGCATTTTGATTCCTGATTTTGAAGTCATGGCCTGTCGAATGTCTGGGTGATTCACTAACGAATCATTCGCAAAAAAATTAGGTAAAATTAAATCATTCACGCCTGATTTTTTTGCAATCAGCTCCATGATTTTTTTAGCGTGATGCTCATGAAGGGCTGGGCCACTGATGGTCAGAATATAAGGCAGTTTCTTTCCGTCGGGCGTGGTCGCATCGATGACGACGGTATACCCCTTGATTTTTTCACCTTCCTTAACCCAGTAAGCTTGAACTCCACGACTCAGAACGTAGTGAGGAACTGAGGCAATCGAGCAGTCACCTCCAAAGATACCTCGAAAGGGGGTAGCGGCAGTCGGGATCTCCTCTAGGGTGAGTGTTTTTGGGAAGAGATGGGCGCCTTCAGTGCTCACCGGGGTGGTAGCTTTCGCGATCTGCTTTCCGATAAAATCACGTTTCACTTGAACCCATCGCTCACCTAAAACTCCAAGTCCTGGAGTCACCCTCAGCTCGTCCACCTGATTTTTAAGGTGTTCTAAATTAGATTGAGAGTAGATTTCGTTCAACTGATCACCCTTGACGGAATCGAGGAAGCTTTCAGGATTCCCTGGGGCTGCTTTTAAAATGGGATAGGCGCGGAGGTAACTTGAAACTCGTTTCTTAAAGTCCTCCTCTCGCTTTCTTACGTCTTTTTCCGAGCGAGCTGAGTCCTTCCAATCTCTGAGAACCTTTTTAAAATCTAATGGGTCGGAACCACTCTTGATTGCAGCACGGAGGACAGCCAGGTCGTGAAAGAGAGAGTCCTGGATAGACTTGATCGCCCTTGGGTCGACACGTCCTTCTGAGTCAAAATAACTGATCGAAAGCCTCTCGACGGAGTTAAAGGCCAAAGGCTTGGCCTCGGCCCCTAAAAGGTGATGAACCTCGTTAAGATTTTCAACGGTGAGCATCAGATTACGCCGATAGTCTAAATGAGTGGCAAAAAGTTTATCACCATAGAGGCGGTCGAGTGATCGCAAAAACGCTACGCGACTCAGTGCTGTCGATAGGTCAGGTTCGTCATTTCCCCCATAGCAAAGACTGCCATTCATCATCCATAAAATGACTATAACGATTAGGGAGCGCATGATTAATTATTAAATAAATGGACGCCTCTGGCTAGCTTATAGTGAGTGGCCCAATTATTCCTTGAGCGCCTGGACGTAATCCCGTCGCATTTGAGCGATGGTGTCGATTGAAATTTCCTTTGGACAAGCAGCCCGGCACTCGCCGATATTGGTGCAGTTTCCGAAACCCTCTAAGTCCATCTTTTGAACCATTCGGAAGACGCGCTTGGATCGCTCAGGATTTCCTTGAGGCAGCAGGCCGAGATGGGAGATCTTCGCTGCTGTAAAAAGGGACGCAGAAGCATTCGGGCAGGCTGCTACACAAGCGCCACAACCAATGCAGGTCGCGTTGTCCATGGCTTGATCGGCTACTGGCTTAGGAATTAAGTGAGAGTTCGCGTCTGGGTGGGGACCTGTTTTCGTTGAGACATATCCACCAGCAGCGATAATCCGGTCGAATGCCGAACGATCTACCACCAAATCCCGAATGACCGGGAACGCTTTGGAGCGCCAAGGCTCGATAATGATCGTGTCTCCATCTCCGAAGTGTCGCATGTAGAGTTGGCAAGTAGTCGTCGCTTGCAGAGGACCGTGAGCTTGTCCATTGATGATGACTCCACAAGAGCCACAAATCCCCTCGCGGCAGTCACTATCAAACTCGACCGGCGCTTTGCCGGATTTGATGAGTTGCTCATTGAGTAAGTCGAGCATTTCTAAAAAGGAGATATCATCATCAATGTCAGACAACTGGTAAGGCTCAAAGGAACCCTGGGCTTCTGGGTTTTTCTGCCGCCAAATTTCCAAGTTAAGCTTAAGTTTTGGCATAGTGCTCACCTACTCTTTTTATTTATAACTTCTTTGGGAGAGTTTAATGCTCTCGAAATGGAGGTCTTCCTTATTCAGGGTCTCTGGCTTATTCTGGCCGGTATAACCCCAGGCTGCTACATAGCAAAAATTCTCGTCATCTCGTAATGCCTCACCTTCTGGAGTTTGGCTTTCCTCTCTGAAGTGTCCACCACAAGACTCGGATCGATTCAAGGCATCGGCAGCCATGAGTTCACCTAACTCAAGAAAATCAGCAACTCTTCCGGCCATTTCCAGGTTTTTATTGAACTCAGTTGCCTCGCCTGGGATCAAAACCTCATTCCAGAATTCTTCGCGAAGCCCTTGAACCTTTTGAATGACGGTTTTCAGTCCCTTCTCATTCCGGGCCATGCCGACATGATCCCACATGAGGTGACCCAGTTCGCGGTAGAATTCGAGTACTGTTTTCTTCCCTGTTTTTCCAACGGTGAGAAGCTTTTGAATTTCAGAGCGGACCGAATTCTCTGCATCGGCAAAAGCAGGATGTTGTGTATCCACTGCAGGCAAAGGGGTCGAAGCAATGTAATGCCCGAGGGTGTAGGGTATTACAAAGTAACCATCGCAAAGACCCTGCATGAGGGCGCTCGCACCGAGGCGATTCGCTCCGTGGTCTGAGAAATTAGCCTCGCCTAGGACGTGGAGCCCTGGGATGTTTGACATCAAATTATAATCCACCCAGAGTCCACCCATCGTGTAATGGATGGCAGGGTAGATCCTCATGGGCGTCTGATAAGGATTCTCATTGGTAATTTTATCGTAAATCTCAAATAGATTTCCGTACTTTTCCTTAATCGTTTGGAGGCCATCGCGTTGAATCGCATCCTTGAAGTCGAGGTAAACTGCATAGCCGCTTGTACCCACTCCCCTACCTTCGTCGCAGACCTCTTTGTTATTTCGCGAAGCAACGTCACGTGGCACTAAGTTACCAAAGCTTGGGTACTTTCTTTCTAAGAAATAATCTCTTGCATCCTCCGAGATTTGGCTCGGAGGCTTTGAAGCGTCTTCTTTTCTTTTAGGCACCCAGACACGACCATCGTTTCTCAAGCTCTCAGACATGAGAGTGAGCTTGGACTGATGGTCTCCGGAGACCGGAATGCAGGTGGGATGAATTTGAGTAAAGCAAGGATTGGCGAAAAGTGCCCCACGCTTATGGGCGCGCCAGCTTGCTGTACAGTTGGAGTTAAACGCATTAGTCGAGAGAAAGAAAACTCGTCCATAGCCACCTGTAGCCAAGAGGACGGAGTCGCCTGCATAGCGTTCCATCGCGCCCGTAGTTAGGTTTCGGCAGATGATTCCTCGGGCCTTGCCGTCTATCATCACGAGATCCAGCATTTCGCGGCGGGAGTACATCTCCACTTTGCCCGCATCAACCATTCTCATCAGGGCTTGATAAGCACCTAAGAGGAGCTGTTGGCCGGTCTGCCCTCGAGCATAAAAAGTTCTAGAAACCTGTGCCCCGCCGAACGAACGATTGGCGAGTTCGCCGCTGTATTCGCGGGCAAACGGGACGCCCTGAGCTGCACATTGGTCGATGATATTGGAACTGAGCTCAGCGAGGCGATAAACGTTCGCTTCTCGGGACCTGAAATCCCCGCCTTTGATGGTATCGTAGAAAAGCCGATAAACACTATCCCCGTCATTTGGGTAGTTTTTAGTCGAGTTGATTCCGCCCTGGGCGGCAATGCTATGGGCTCTTCGAGGAGAATCTTGAATGCAGAAGCATTTTACGTTGTATCCAAGCTCAGCGAGCGAGGCTGCTGCTGAGGCACCTGCGAGTCCGCTTCCTACCACTAAAACCGTGTGTTTTCGCTTATTCGCCGGGTTGACGAGCTTAATCGAGCCTTTGTGATTGCTCCATTTTTCCGATAAGTCACCTGAAGGAATTTTTGAATCTAGGTTCATACTCACGATTTCCTTTAAATTGAAGCTCCGAAATAAATCCAGGCCGGGATAATCAGGAATCCTACGCCGAGCAAGACGCCAAGAATTGCGCCTAGCAATCTGAGCGGCGTGGTCGTCCGACTTCGAGTCATACCAAGAGATTGAAGAGCGCTCCAGATCCCATGTCTTAGATGCAGTCCGAGAAGTATCATCACAACGCTATAAAAAAGAAACATCACAGGATTTTTCAAGGTCTCAACAACTAGGCGGTAGAGGTCTCGAATCTGCTCCTGACCCTGGGTTGCAATATAGCCCTGACTCATTCCTGGGCCGAAGCGAAACTGCCAAATATGGATGCCCAAGAACAATAGAATGAGTGAGCCAGAAACCGCCATATTTCTGGAGGAAAGATTGCTCGGCGTGTCGCCCCCTTTGGATCGCCACTGGCGGTAGGCAACTGGGCGGGCATCGAGATTTCGTTTTTTTGTCGTGAGTACGGTGACAATATGAATCAAGAATATTGCGAGAAGTCCTATTTCAGCAACCGCCAGGAGGGGACCAAAACTCTCGAGCTTGGCAGCATAGGCGTTGAACGCTGCTCCGTCCGACCGTAGAAGGGTCAAATTGCCAAGAAGGTGAACCACGACAAATCCTACTAGGCCGAGTCCGGACAAGGCGATGAGGAGCTTCTTAAAAACAGTAGTAAAACTTTTAACTTGCGGGTAGCTCATGATTCAAGCTTCAACCTTTCTCGCATTTTTATTCTGGAAAGCTATTTATAGTGAAATAGATCAGCATTTCAAGAAAATGTTTTTTATTCTGGGCGGTCCTGGGAACAACCTCAGTGCAAAATGACCGGTCTCTACGAAGCCTACCCTGCAAGTATGGTTGATTTGAGGGAGAAATGCATTTTAAAAAGGCGAAAAAGTCGGAAGGATTCCGAGCTTTTCTTGGGTTCTTTTTCCGTCTTCTGATTGTCGAATTTTTGACGGGCCTTCAGTAGCTCCAGAGCCTGCTTTAATGGTGTCCGCCATGCCCTCCATGTTCGCCGTGCCCATGGTCGTGGTCGTGGCCTCCGTGTCCATAACCCCAACCATATCCCCCACCGTACTCGTAACTGTAATAGCAATCGCACAGGTTGCAGCAATAGCCACTCAGGTCGCACGAGTAGTAACCACAACTATAGACAGTGTAACTCAGATGAGTGACTCCGTCTTCGCCGTCCTCCATAAAGTCGAGAACGTCCGGTTCTAGATATCCCTGAGTCTCTGCCGCCTGGGTCGCGTTCAAGTCAAGAGTCTCCTCTCCTTTTTTGAAGGAGTCAGCCATGATTGGCGTGCTCATTAAGTTCAGTCCAAACAAAGCAGCTGAAAAAATCATTAAATTGTTTTTCATTTTAATCACTCCCAAAATAAACCGCTGCTTAGGGTGTACCAACAAACGATCAGCTACACTCGGTCTGCAAGGCAGGTCCCCGCCGAGGCAGATATAATGAGTAAGATCGCCAGACATTGAGTGAAAGAAAGACTCTCGTGCAAAAAAATAAATCCTGAAAGGGCGGCTAAGACGGGTTCTAAACTCATTAAGATGCTAAAGGTCTTGTGGGGTAACTTCTTGAGCGCGACCATTTCTAAGGAGTAAGGTAGAGCGCTCGAAAGGAGGGCTACCCCAAGTCCCCACGGGAGCAACTCGGGCCGGAAAAGCTGAGCTCCTTGTTGAACTATGCCAAAAGGTAGAACGACTAGAGCAGCGACGAGCATACCTGCAGCGGTTGCCTGGCCGCTGTGGACGTCAGTTCCGATTCGCTTTCCAAAAACAATATAGAGCGCCCAGCAGACACCCGCACCGAGAGCAAAACCAACTCCTGATAGTGAAATATTCTGGGTGGCGGTTGCCTGAAGTGGGAGAATCAAAAGAATCCCGCAGGCTGCCAAAATAGACCATAGAAAGTCGAGTCCGCGCCTAGATGCCACCACAGCCACTACCAAAGGACCTGTAAACTCTAAGGCTACGGCGATCCCGAGTGGAACACGCTCTAGGGATAAGTAAAAGAGGAGATTCATCCACCCTAGGGAGGCTCCATAAAAGCCGATCATGAGTAGCTCATGCCTCTTCCACTTTCGCCTCCAGGGCCGCCAGAGAACTAAAAGAATTAAGCTCGCAAAAGCTAATCGAAGGGAAGTTGCCCCTAGGGGTCCAATCTTAGGAAATAGATGCTTAGCAAAAGAGGCTCCGGTCTGGATCGATACCATTGCCAAAACTAAACTCAACGAAGGGTGGCTAAAATTAAGCACTCCTCGTGCTTAGCATAGTCTCCTGATTTTCTCCGAAAATCTGCCTCAGATCAGGCGTCAGAAAAACGGAGTGGGGATCCATTTCTTTTCTGAGCCTCTGAAATTCTTCCCACTTTGGGTAAATCGACCGCAACTCTCCTGCCCCTAGAGAATGCAATTTTCCCCAGTGCGGACGTCCCTCGTATTTTCTAAAGATTTTTTCCATCGCATCAAAATAAGCCCGATGAGGCATTCCTTGATACATGTGCACCGCGATGAGCGCTGAGTCTCTGCCATAAGCTGGGCTCAACCAAATTGAGTCCCGTTTGACAAATCGACACTCAATGGGGAAGTGGACGCGATGATGACTTTTTTTGATCTCGGTCTGAATTTCTTGGACTACTTCTGGGAAGCTCTCGATCGGTACTGCGTACTCCATTTCTAAGAACTTTACCCATCTCTCTGTGGCAAAAACGCGGTGACTCCAATCCCTTCGATGACTCTCGCCCGCAGCTGCGGCGCAAAACTGGCTCACTTTTGGAGTAATCGGGGGGATCCACCGACAAATTCCGCTCAGAGCACCGAGTGCCATATTCTCCAGAACGATGTCATTGAATTTCTGGCCCAAGCTCGGGCTTAATGGGGATTCTTGGCTGATGTGGGAGCGTTTAACTAGAGCTGTCTCGGTGTGGGGGAACCAGAAGAACTCAAAATTTCTCTCGTCTTGAAGTTCTCGGCGAAAGTTGCTCATCAACGATCCCAGTGACTCTTTGGTTTGCCGCATTTCTAGGATGTATTTTGGCTTTAATTTAAGCTGAATTTTGGTGATGACTCCCAAAGCGCCGAGAGATACACGAGCCGCGTCGAGGAGATCTGCGTTTTTTTTCTCATGAATCTCAACTTTTTGACCGAGCCCGTTCCAAAGCTCCATCCCCACGACTTGCGTCGAGAGACTGCCTAAATCAATTCCAGTCCCATGGGTTCCAGTACTGACAGCTCCGGCAATCGATTGGACGTCGATATCCCCCAAATTCTCCATAGCATACCCTAGATCATGGAGTTGGGTACCTAGGGCTCGAATCGGTGTACCTCCCCAAACCCAGCCTTCGAGTCGACCTGGGTCGATCGCGACCACGCCCTGAAGGCCGCTCAAGCTCATTGAAATTCCAGGGGTAGCTACCAAAGGATAAAATGAATGGCCACTGCCTATCACTCGAAGGGGCAGCTTTTCGCGAACTGCCCGGTGGATCACCGCTTCGACCTGTTTCTCCGACTCGATGGTTTCAGTCGCAGCCGGGGTAAAACTAACATTGCCTGCCCAATTGGTTTTGTTCATTCAATCCTCACATCCATTGTTGGCCTTCCCCTCGGTAAGTGGGGGTTTCTTGTATCCATTGACCATCCCGAATTAGCTGAAGAGATGAGAACCGCTCACAGAGCTCTCCTGCCTTAGGATGGCGAAAAAAGATGAGGTCCCCCAGATGGATTTGGGACTCGTTTGGAGTTTGGTACCGGACCGGTGTTTGAACTTCTCCAGCTCCTTCGAGCGAAAGAAGCTCTAGGTTGCTCGGTAGGTAAGGCGTGGGTAGACGATCTGATCCAGCAGAGCCCGAAGCTGGATACCCGCCTCCGTTGCAGGTGATAACACCATTTTGAGGGCGCCGTGAAACTCGCAGTGCAAAACCCAATGAGGGCTGCAGAGTTAAATCCCTAAACGAGTCAAACAGCACGGGAGCGTAAAAACCACTGCCAACAGTCACCTCGGTGATGGAAGGATCTTGTGAGGTCCAGGCAAGGCTCCCGGTACCCCCACCATTGACAAACTCTAGCTCGACGTCATGATTTCTTAAGCAAGCAACGGCTTCTTGCCGTCTCTCTAAGACTTGGGACTTCGAACGTCTTTTTAAATGCTGAACCGCCCATCCTTTGAGCGTATTGGTGAGCGTATTGGAATAAAAATCTGGGACACCCGCAAGCTGGGCTTCATAAGCCATGAGGCCGACCCATTCCACCCTAGGCCACTGTTTTCGAAGCGCTAACAGAGCGCTCAAGTCGTCGACCGTCTTAATCGACGACCGATACACGCCGAAATGAAGAGGTCCAAAATCAGAGGAAACATCCAAATCGATTGCAACTCGGAGATTGAGACTCTCTGAATTGGCGTAATATTGGATCAAATCTAAATGCTCAGGTCGATCAGCCATCAAGGTGATTTGAGCTCCATTTTTTACCGCTTGGGCGAGTCCACGGAAATCGGCACTCTGTGCAGTGGGATATGCCACCAAGAAATCGTTCAAGCCCTTTTCAAAAAGCCAAACTGCCTCGGGAATGCTCATCGCTAAAATACCCTTGAAAATAGGGCTTCTTTTTAAAATAGTTTCCATTACCCAGCGAGACCGTAAAGACTTGCTGCCGATTCTTATTTTTTTTGAGTGAGACTGCTGTGAGATCCAATCCATATTCTTTTCGAATGCGACCAGGTCGAGCCATGCCAATGGGGCCATTTTTGATTTGAGGGCTTGACTGTATTCTACTAATAATTTTGATTTTAGTTCTTGAGAGATTTGGATGATACCCATCTGTTCACATTGTACCCTCCTCTTTTGTTGAGGGCGAGAGTCATGATTTTGTCGGTCATTCAGAGCTTGGTCCGGGGTTTGCATGCTGCGCAAAGAACTTTAAAGGACGTCAAAAATGAATTCAGACCCTCAAACCTGTTCTATTCCTCAGGAGTGCCAACGATCTGCTCAGTGCAGAAAGCGCGATGAAGAGCTAAAGATCCTCAAGTCGAAAATGAGTATGCTCCAATCTCGAGAGGAGCTCTGGGCGATTCTTTCGCATGAGCTAAAAAGCCCACTGACAGCACTATCTATGATGAGTGAGCTGATTGAACGGGAAAAGGGGGAATCTGAAAAAAACACAATGACCCAACGACTTTCTCACACCATTAAAACAACCGTTCATCAAATGCTGACCCTGACGTCGGACCTCATTGATCTAAATAAATTGGAACAGGGCCATCTCAGACTTGAGCTCTCCAAGGTATCAGTTGAGAACCTCATCGAGGCCGCCTTTACGACCCACACCTTCTCTGCGGAAGCGAAGAAGATCCAACTAGAGGCGTGCCTATCTCCTCGTCATCTTTCAGTCGTTTGTGATCCCTCCCGAATCCTCCAGGTCTTATCTAACTTATTAGGAAATGCGATTCGGTTCTCCCCCTCAGGGGGTAAGGTCTCGGTAGAGGCCTTTGAGCAGAAAAAGGAGGTAGTCATCCGCGTCAAAGACCAAGGTCAAGGGATTGACTCCCATCAAATTCCTCATTTGTTTGAAAAATTTTGGCAAGCGAAGCACCAAAATGGCCTCGGATTTGGACTTGGCCTCTTTATCACGAAAAAAATCATCGATGCTC
Source organism: Bacteriovoracaceae bacterium (assembly GCA_947447665.1). Classification (GTDB taxonomy): domain Bacteria; phylum Bdellovibrionota; class UBA1018; order UBA1018; family UBA1018; genus CAINWE01. The sequence goes on from CANFJX010000002.1 coordinate 239,476, forward strand.
ATGGGGGGCGAATCTGGGTAGAGAGTGCCCCGCTTCAGGGAAGTTCCTTCTACGCTAGTTTACCCAATCTGGGAGTCAGTGAGTCTCTTCAGTGAGTCTCTGATGAATTCGGGCTCTCCAAAGCCTTCACCGAACTAAAGTAATAGTCGCCAATGACGTGCCCTTCCTGAAATATTTGAAAGTGGTCCAATAAAGAAGTCGTAGCATTGAACTCAAAATGAACTTCATAGAAACTTTTTGGAACGGAAATCTTGACTGGTTTTTTTCTGACAAACACATCTCGCAAAGAGTCGAACTGATCGCGATTTTCTTGGAAAATAATATAGGCTAAAGTACCTAGCTGGTGTTCTAACTCAAAAATAGAGTCCGATGGCTGCAGAGTAACCTGAGTTTTTCCAGAAAGGTGGGGTATGTATTTTACCTTACAAGTCCCAGGTGCTCCTAAGGAGAATCCACCCTCTGAACTCGACTTGACGCTCTCCAAAGATTTGCTCAGGATCCAAGCAAGAAAGTCAAATCCAGTACGATTAATCGTGAAAACCTCTCCTTCCAATGCACGGGCATCGAAAATCGACATCGAATCGCCGATCAGAGCTGAGGCAGCACTATTCGCAAAAAATCCTAGGACATTCGTGGAGCCTAGCTTGATTTTCAATTTTTCGCTCCCCGAGTACTCAACCTTCATTCCATTATTGCGGATTCCCGTAGCTCCCGAATTCATGTACTTCATCTGAACTCGGTTTTTCGATCGCGAGACGGTTACCTCAATTTTTTCGTCATGGAGCTCTCTCCCCTGAATGTCCCATTCCTTTTTTAAAAGTACGGCCTCGTAATCAGGAAGCTTACGATTCGCTTCAATGAATTTTTCGATGCACACGATCGCCGATGGGTCCGATGCGGCCCGAGAATCAGACAAGAAACTGAAGAATAGCACAACAAATATGAAGGAGATGGGTCTCATAGCTTAAATTCTGTTTGATTTTCAGGTGCGAGTCAAGTCAGATCAAGGGATGAAAGCCACCCGTAACCGACCGATCAATCGTAGTCAGGCCTATTTCGATTGTAATGCTACTACTCCTGTATTTTCCAAGGCAGCCAAGGCTGCTCTCGCAGTCATGCAAGAACAGTATGGGAATCCGAGTAGCTCTCATAAAATCGGACTCCAGGCTCGGCGCCTGTTAGAGTCGAGTCGAAAAACAGTAGCAAAATCTGTGGGGGCAAAACCTGAACAGATCGTTTTTACTAGCGGAGCGACCGAATCAATTCAGACCGCTATTTTTTCTTGTCTGCAATTCTGGAAGAACCATCCCAATCTCCCGGATCGGCCAAAAATTCTATTTTTATCCACTGAACACAAAGCGGTTCCAGAGGCGATTCATCATTGGGTTAAAACTCTTGAGTTGAATTACGAGCTCGTTGAGCTTCCAGTGGACTCCAACGGCCAGATCGAGTTTCAAAAATTAAAATCAGAACTCCCCAAGGCCATTCTTCTTTGTACGATGTGGGTTAATAATGAGACTGGCGTGATCCAGAAACTCGATGAGATCGAGAAGCTCCTAGTGCAGCAGAAGTCTCAAGCTCTCTGGCTCATCGACGGAGTCCAAGCACTCGGAAAATTGGACATGCACCTCAACTCCACTCGGATCGATTATGCAGTTTTCAGCGGGCATAAGATCTATGCACCCAAAGGCATTGGATTTCTTTACTTTAAGCGGGAAGAGATCTTTCATCCTTTAATGGTGGGAGGTGGCCAGGAAAAGGGACATCGCTCGGGATCAGAAAACCTCCCAGGAGTGGTTGGACTTGGGGTTGCGCTAGACGGCCTGAGCGATCGTGCAGGCCGGTCTCCTTTTCAGCCTTCCGCGAGGCTCTTTGAATATCGTCATCAAATTCTTACATCGCTCCGAGAATCTTTTCCTAGTGTGGTTTTAAATACCCCACTTGACTGCTCAGTCCCCACGACGATTAACTTCTCGATGCCGGGGTTTAAAAGCAGTGAACTTTTGGATGTTTTTGATTCGGTGGGCTTAAGAGTCAGCGCGGGCTCTGCCTGTACCTCTGCTTCGGCCGAGCCCAGTCACGTGCTCACAGCGATGGGCGTTCCGGACTGGAGGAGTCGATCATCTATTCGTTTGTCTTTCGGACCTCTCACGTCCCAAAAAGAAGTAGATCGAGCTTGCAAATTACTCAAGAAGTCTGCTTCGGCGCTCTCGGATTCGGGACTTTTATCCCGCGCTGTTTCGAGGAAGACCATTTCAAACGATTTAAACGGGGTCATCCAGTTACGCTCAGGTCCGATCAATAGCTGGCTGATTTTAAATAATACGGCTAAAACCTGCATCATCATCGATCCAGTGTCATCAATTTTTGATCGAGTCACTCAGGTCGTAAGATCGCATGATTTTAAGGTTCTCGCGGTCCTCGACACCCACGACCATGCAGATCATGAAACGGCTCGACCGACTCTTCAATCTGAGCTTGTGGACCAGATCAGCTCCGAAGCTGTGTCTCTCGGATTGCTGGGTTGGCCTATGGTGGGTCGAAGTAGAACAAGAGTCCTCCTGAAAAGTGGCGATCTTGCAGACGCTCTCATTTTAGAAACTCGAGGCGACTCGATGATCGTTCTTGCCCGAGTCGAGACCCCCGGACACACTGAAAATAGTACGACTTATTTATTTGGCTCTGCCCGAGAAGGGGCGGCTCTTCAGGTGCAAATGGCATTTTGCGGAGACTTAATTTTGAGCGGTGGGATCGGACGCTCAGACCTTGGTCCAGGCGATACACAACAGCTTTTCTACTCTTTAGCCAAAATCAAGGAAATCACCCAAGAGAACACACTTTTTTGCTCAGCTCATGATTATGTCAATAGTTTTGCAACCACCTTTAAAAGAGAACTGAATACCAGTGAGATTCTAAGACTGACTCTCAATCCTGAAAGTCAGACAAACTTAACGTCATTTGTAAAAAATAAGAACCATCTCGATGAAGAGCTTCGGGATCAAGGACAAAAACTACAGGCCGTTCTATGTGGGGTCACGTCTGCCCCATCGCTTGATCGGCAGTCATCGAGCTCTATTTCAATTTCTGAGCTCGATGCTTTTTTAAATCAAGTGTCTACTCCTCCCCTTCAATTGATTGATGTTAGAGAGCGACAGGAATTTATTCTATGTAAAAATTGGAAGCAATTAGGTCTTAAAGAAGCCCCGAGAAATGTCCCTCTCTCCCAGTTAGTTAATTTAATGAGCGAACTGTTAAACACCCAAGACCCTCAGCCCCGACTTCTTTTTCTTTGTCGAAGCGGAAATCGAAGTCTTCAAGCAGCTCAGGCCCTTCGGCAAATCGGCTACCTCTCAGTCTGGAGTTTAGAAGGCGGAATTTCAATTCTCTGAGCGCAGCGAACGATCGAGTCTCGCTAGTAAAATGAAACTGGGAACCGCGAGAAAAATCGCAATCAAGAAATAATTAGACCACCCGACCGAGTTAACGAGCCAGCCGGCAGGAGCTCCAATGAGGGTACGACTGAGGGCCATCAAACTGGTGAGCAAGGCGAGCTGAGTCACTGTGTATTTCGGATGGCAAAGACTCATCAAAAAAGCGGCATAGGCTGCATTACCCATCCCACTAAAGAAGTTTTCAGCAGCAATGGTGACAATCATCATCGTCATGTGATGACCCAGGTGGGCAAGAAGATAAAAGCAAGATCCAGAAATCCCCTGAAGGACCCCAAAAATCCAGAGCGAGCGCCGGATGCCCAATCGACTGAGCCAAAATCCGCCGACGAACGTGCCTGCAAGTGTGGCGAAGATGCCAAACCCTTTTGTTACGGTTCCGATTTCTGTTCGAGTAAATCCCAAATCCATTAAGAAAGGAGTCATCATCGCTAGAGCAACCACTACGTCCAGCTTATAAAGAGTGATGAACGCCAGGATTTCAGCAGATCGCCTACGACTAAAAAACTCTCGAAAAGGCTCAATCACAGCAGAGTGAAGGTCGGGAGGCGCAATGGCCTGCCTGGTGGGCTCGGGTGCGAGGAGTGTGCTCAAGAGGCCGGCACCCAGGACAGCGGCCATGAGGAGGTAGACCCATCGCCAAGGAAGGTGATCCGAAAGAATCAGTGCGATCGAGCCTGAGAAGATCATCGCCAAACGGTACCCTAAATTAGAGATCGCAGAACCCTGGCCGTACTCGAGAGTTTCCAATGCCTCGGTTCGATAAGCATCAATTACCATGTCCTGACTGGCTCCGCCGAGTGCGACTGAAAAGGCCAATAAACCCATGAGAAATGGTGTCTGAGAGGGCTCACAAAATGCCATAGCAATCAGGCAAAGAACCACCCAGAGCTGAGCTAGGATAATCCACCCCCGCCTACGACCGAGAAATGGGGGGACATACCGATCCATTAATGGTGCCCAGAGAAACTTCAGCGTATACGGAAGTCCGACGAGAGAAAAAATACCGATCAAAGCATAATCTACGTGACTCGTGACCATCCAGGCTTGTAGAGTTCCACCGACAAGCGCGACTGGAAGGCCTGAGGAAAACCCAAGCAGCAAAATCGCCCAATAACGGCGGTCACTTAACCAGCTTGGCAAAATTTCCTTCCTCAGGCTCATGGCGAAACTCCTTAAGTTGAATCGTAAAATGAAGAATAGCACGAGCACGAATCATCGATCTATAAAGATCAAAAGGAAACTATGACACAGCACATTAGTATGGATGACCTTCACGAACAGTTAGCCCAAATCGGGAACAAGGATCTGATCCTCGATGTTCGTACGCCGGAGGAATATGTTTCAGGTCACGTCCCCGGGAGTAAGAACATTCCTCTTGGCGAGATTGGCGGACGCCATTCAGAGCTTCATGGCTTTGATAAAATTTTTGTGTACTGCCAAGCTGGGCGAAGATCTCAAGTGGCTGCCATGACCCTAGAGAGTCTAGGCTTTAAAAATATTATTTGTATCTCCACGTTTGGGATGGGTCACTGGATTGCCTCAGGATTTCCAGTAGAATAGTAGATTTGTAATTATTCTGTACAATCTAAATCACCCCATGATAAACCGCTCATATAAGTATCTGGGGGGATATTTATGCATATGGGGAGAGGGTGGCTTGGTTTTACTATAATTTTTGTTTTTCACTCTTTTTTCGGAACAATCGGGAATGCTGCGAGTAAAAAACCAAGATTAATTACTGAGTTTGCTGATTTCACTCCTGGACAAAAAGAAGATCAAGTTCGATCAAAAATTGAGTTTCTAGATGGCGGACAAACCCGAAAGATCAGTATCGCTGATCTTTCGGTTCCAGACGCGGTGAGCGGTTGCCCCGTTGACACCATGCCGATGGAGCTTTCGCTCATGATTTCTCAACTCACTAATAAAGTGGGTGCTCTGGTTCAAAAAATGGCTGATGATCAAGCGGATCATTGCTCCGCCCTCAGCTCTCGGCTGAAGGCCACCCAAAGTCAGGTAGGCACAGCGTTTCAATATCGACTCGTTGCGGGTGGTCCCATTACTTCAGGTGCTAGCCAGGACATAATCAACCAACAGACTCAGCAGGCCAGTGCAGTCAATCAAATGATCCTCACTACTTCTGACATTCTTCAAAACTGCGTGTCTCGAGAAACTTTAGGAGATCAGCAGGTCATCCAAAAGCTGATAGCTCAAATTGTGACGTTGACTGGGCTTTTTATGGGGGGATGGCAAGGTATCGCAATCGCTACAGGCGGACAGATTATCGGAGCCATTCCGTTGTTTACGGGAGATCTTGAAAATGCTCTGAAGCAGTTTAAGCGCTTCGATCAGATGGGCGAACGAGGGTCTTTTTTGTGCTATCTCAGGCAAATCCGAAAAACCTCTTGTCTCCTTTTTGCAAATGAAGATGATCAATTTATTAATGGTCTAGATCTTTCATTTAATACAGGACCAGTTCATACGACGATTGAGTCGATTGAAAAATTTAAGAAAGAAGCACCTCAAGCTGTCAGTGATCTTGAGATGCTTCGGAAAATAAAAGCTCAGAGTGATGATTTTATGACCACATTCACTCAAATCGAGGCTCAGGCTAATCGAGTCAATAACCCAAACTTATCTCCTCTCCTCAAGGCTACCTTAGACCAAATGAACGCATTTTGTCATGAGGTGGCGCCGCTTCACGATCTGAGCGATCCAAGGATTTTCAACGAAGTCATTCAAACAGAAATTCGTGAGATGAGTAAAGTTTGTTCTCATGAAACTCAGCTGATTTCTCTCTCGTTTAGTCAGATATCAAATTTTTATTGGCAAATCTATTCGCTGAGCTCTTTTTATCAAGAGATCATTAAAGACGAATCGACTGAAATTGGAAAAATCGGACGAACCATTGAATCGATGAAGTACTTCGAGGGACTTAAGAAATCTGTCACACAATACGCAGATTCAAACGCAGGAAATCAGAACCGAATGCAATTTCTTGATCTCAGTCGTCAATTGAGTAAAAAGCTTGGAGTGAGTACTTTTAAAAAGTTATTCAAAGATGATTTTGAAAAATTTTTACGGTCTGAATCTATGATTCAGGGGTGCTATTATAGTGATGCTGCTCATGAGCCTAGCGAACACGGCGATGTGCGGGGTCGAGCCCTGCGAGCGATGATTGATCTCTGCATGACTTTTGATCCGACTTTGACTTGCATGGACGTAGGTAATCCTAAAAAGGATCCCCTTTTCAAAACCTGGATTCAGCACTGTGTAGGTCCAGAATCTAATCTCTGCCGAGATTCCCTCAGGCGGCGTGAGAGAGCCATTTTCTTAAAGGACCAGCGCTATCGAACCTACTTTGATTCACTCTGTGGCCCTGAGGAAAAAATTGAACCAGACCTAAGGCTACCGCCCGGCCTACCTAATCAGGAGAGTGCTCCGGGGGCAATTCACGCAGGCTAATTTCGCCCGGTAGCGCTTGCGAATCGGTGGGCTCGAGGAGCGGGAGACTTAAATTTTCACTTATCGGAGTTGAATCCGTAGGATTCGCAGACTCGGTGGATTGAGGTAGGATCCGATTCTCCGCACCGTAGGAGATGGCATGCGCCGCCGAATCCTCGACCGCGGTCCGTCGTTTATCGTATCGAGTAATCATATCGGGGGAAGCCCATCCGGCAAACTCCTGAATCGCACGATCAGGAACCTGATGGTCACGAGCATTGGAGATGGCCGTAGCCCGACATGAGTGAGGTGATACGCGATTCGCAATGCCAGCCAGCTTTGCATATTTGGTGACGATATAAAAAATCATGGAGGGGTCAATTGACTTCTTGGTATTCTCGGTCCGATTATTTCGGATTGGCATAAAAAGGGGTTGATCTAAAGCCATGTCACGGCGAGTGATCAAGAATAAATGCTTCAAGGCGTTCCAAACGGGAGGAATCATCACTATGACTCGCTCTGCGTTTCCCTTCCCTCTGAGACGCAGCACCCTCTGGTTGCGCTCGGTCCCTAAGTGAATTGTCCTCAGTCCACATGCCTCGGACCGTCTCAATCCGCAGTAAAACAACACCATAAGAACAGCATAATGAAGGGAGCCGACTCGAGTGTGAAGATCTGGCACAGCCAAGATCTTTTTGACTTCTTCATCGCTAAATCCAATTGTTGTAGAAAGTCGCTTGGGGTTAAGAAATCGAACTCCGTCTGCAGGACTTCGGGTCAAGAGTCCGTCTTCGACAAGCCATTTAAAAAAACTTTTGAGGGTTGCCAAATGTCGATCGACCGTCGTGTGTTGGAGGCCCTCGGTCAGTAGAGATTCTTTATAGGCAATTAAAATCGTGCGATTCAGCTCGGAGGGGCCCAGCTTAAAATTCCTGAAACTCAAAAACATCATGAATCGTTTGAGATCTTTGCCGTAGGCGCGGCGGGTGTGCTCGGACCTCTGATCAAGTAAGAACCCTTCCATGCTTTGCTTCAGTTGGTCATTCGGCCGCATCAGCTCCGAACTGGAGAGGGATCGAAACTCAAAGGACGTTTGAATCGACGGCTGAATAGAGGGTTGAATCGTAGGTTGAATCGTAGGTTGTATCGACGCTTGAATTTCTGGCGTGAGCGCAGGCAGTTGTGGCGGTTGAGGAACCTCTTTTTTCCCACACTTGCGAGAAAGCTTGATGGAAAGTTTAGATTGACTGGATTTTCTAGTAATCGACCTCTGAATTTTTCGTACAGGGGTCCGGCTCCGAGGGCTCTGGGAGCGCTTTGACTTTTTCTTAGTCCATCCCTGAAGGAGAAAGCGCCCTAATTTCACCTTCGCTTTTTACCCTTTTTCACGGGCTTTTTGGAGGCGGCGTCGAAAGCTCGAATAAAATCTCGTGTCCTTTTCAGGTCAAGGTCTGCGCCGGCCACTCCCCCAGTCCTCAGGTCGGAGCCGACAATCACACCTTCTACATAGGGTCGAAGTTCCTGGATGCTCTCCCGAGTGACGCCGCTACCCAAGTAGAGGGGGATTTTGAGATGGCGTGCCGTGCGCGAAGCCACCTCGAGGGCAGCACGATCGACGAGTCGTCCAGTCGTTCGCCCTGTAATAATCACCCCATCAGCCAGGGATCTGGCTCCGACTTCCTCTAGAGCAATTCCTAAATCTAAACTGGAAAAAGTCACTGCATGCTTCACATGCACATCAGCCAAAATAGCAACAGATGAGTGGATTCGATCACGTTCTCTTGCTAGAAACGCAGCATCCCCTTCAATCCAGCCCTGATCAGTCGCGGCAACTCCGGATAGGACATTTACTCGGATAAAATCGCACCCAGTCACTGCCGCAATGGCTAGAGCTGATCTTGCGTCATTACGAAGAACGTTAATTCCGATCTGAACTTCTACCGTCTCTCGAACAGCTGCAGCGATGATCGCCATGCTGGCGATCGTTTCTGGCGGAACTTGAGTCTTATAAAAGGGGGTGTCGCCAAAATTCTCCAAAATAATACCATCATAACCGGCCTTAGCGAAAAGCTGAGCCTCGCGCACTGCTCTGAGCCCAGCATTTTGTAGTGCTTCAGCAGGTTGCTGTTGAAAGGCGCCCGGCGAACCAGGAAGGGGTGGAAGATGGACCACTCCAATGAGACGGGGTAATTTCATCAAGCGGAATCATCCTTTTTGCCAACCATCTTGCCCCAAAATTTGCCCAATTTGGAAGGTTCATGATCAGGGGATTGCGCCTGCTCAGGGATCGGCACAGATAGAAGCTGATCAGCCTGCTCGGGTGAGAGCTTTCCTTCGGCTACTGCTTTTGCAATAACGTCCTTCGCCTGATCTACGCTCATCTCGGGTGTGGACGGTGGGACGACTTCTGCCTCGATGGCAGGATTCATTTCTCCGAATTGTCCAGCCAGAGACATCATCAAATTTTGAAAATCTGGAGGGAGTCCCTTTTCAAACTCGGCTGCCTCAGCGGCCACATCTTTTCCGCTCATTGCTTTTTGCATCAGTGATTGGAGGCGTTGGATTTGGCCTTTGGGGAGTCGCTGCAATGCTTGCGACATTTGCATCATCATCTGGGGGTCAAAATTTCCCAAAGCGCTCGGATCCATCTGACCCGGGAAATTCTCGGCGGGCGCTTTCGGCTGGGAGAGTTTTGGAGCAGCGTTGGCTCCGCAACATCGTTTGTACTTTTTTCCACTCTTGCAAGGGCAGGGCTCATTTCGTCCAATCATCGGGGTTTCTGTCATGATCTCTTCCTTCTACCCAAGAGTTTTCATTTTGTCACTCTTGACCGATGGAATTTATCCAACTAACCTCTTCTAAGTGTGGAATACATCAAAAGCCAAACTATCAGCTGTTCTGATCTACCTTTTCTGTCAGATTTTATTTTTATTTAATCTTCAATATCCCAGAGGTCAGAACTTTGATGAGTTCCATTACGTTCCATCAGCAAAACAATTCCTAGCCTTACAAGCTAATCAGAATTGGGAGCACCCTCCCCTAGGCAAACTGCTGATGGCCGTAGGCATCGGAATTTTCGGAGATGATCAGATCGGATGGCGAGTCATGAGCACGCTATTCGGCTCCCTCTCTTGCGTTGGGGTTTACTTTCTCGCCTTGGTGCTTTTCCAAACTCAAGAAGCTGCACTCTGGACCGTTGGTCTAACGCTGGCCAATCAATTGCTTTACGTTCAATCGCGAATCGGAATGCTCGACACGTTTATGTATGCCTTTTTAATCTGGGCATTGGTGGCCTTTTGTGCAACTTGGTTGCCCGCCCAAAAGCGATGGAAAAGTTCAACGCTTTTTCGATGGACTGGCGCGCTCTTAGGCTACACCATCGCTTGTAAATGGTTTGGAGTGGTTGCCTGGGGTGCGTGCGTGATCCTTTTTGTGGGAATTCGACTGATTCAGCAAACTCATTTTCAGTCCAAATCCCCTACCGAACAGTCATGGCAGCCCAAGCACCTGTGGCGTGATATTTCTTGGCTAGAGTTTGGACTCTCATTTGGGCTGATTCCTGCTGTTTGTTACTTCTCCACCTTTATCCCTTATTTGTTCCTTCAGGATGGTCTGACGCATTCTCCCCTGGATTGGTGGGACATGCAGTTTAGAATGTTTGATGGGCAGTTGAGGGTCATCACCCATCACCCCTACATGAGTGATTGGACCGGGTGGCCGCTGATGCTACGTCCGATCTGGTATGCTTTTGAAGCCGAATTAGGAGATCCGAATTACGTACGAGGGGTTTTACTACTTGGCAATCCCATCATCATGTGGATCGGCCTTTTAGCTCTAATTCCCTGCCTAGTGGATGGGATTCGACGGCAAAGTCGTCAGGGCTTCTTAATTGTCTTCTTCTACTCAGCATTTTATTTTTGCTGGAGTTTAATTCCCCGAAAAATTTCATTTTACTATTACTACTATCCCGCCGGCATGATGCTCAGCTTTGCCCTAGCTTATGTCTTTTTCCAGTGGAAGCCATTCAGAGCCCAAAAACTTCAAATCGGTAAATGGATCTTTTTAGGAACAGCATGCATCCTTTTTCTCTATTTCTTTCCTGTTTTGGCGGGCTTTAAAATTCCTGCCAACTCTTTCCGACAGTGGATGTGGTTTCAAAGCTGGATCTAACTCGTTGTTTGTTCTTGAGGTCGCTTTGCCAGAAGTGTTTCGTAAGACCGAAAGGCGTAGGTCGTTCTGAGTCCGAGTCGGGCCTGCACCTCCTGCTGGGAGAGCCCCTCAGAAAACCACTGAATAATTACCGAGTGTCTAAAAGTCCGCGGAGTCAGCTCGGGATGCCCCAGTTTTGAGCCATAGGCTTTCACCAAGAGCTCTACACCACGAGCAGAGATGGGTGCGCCCAGCGATCCAAACTTGTTAAAGCCGAGAAAGATCCAAGGGCTTTGCGTAGCGCCTTCACGCATGCGATGAACTTCCTTGAGCAGATCGGCAGAAACAGGGATATTTCGTGGGGATTTACCCAAAATCTCAACTTGTCCTATCTGTTCTGTTTTTTGAGTCCACTGCTCGTACCGAAAAGCGATGACCTCGCTCACCTGACAACCCGTCTCCGCGAGTACCCAAAGGAGAACTCGATTCCTCGCTTCAATCAAGGTCACGGCAGGAAGCTTCTTGATCCGATCCAAAAGCTCACGAGAAGAGACGGTGAATGGAATCCGCTCAATTTTGTGGGGGGCAGGAAGCTGAGTCGCTAAATTGGTGGGCAGCTTGTTTCTCTTAGACAGGTAAGTCAAGAACTGGGAAACGGTCAGGATTTTTCGTCTGCGAGTATTGGTCTTCAATCCCTTTTTTTGCAAAAACTGGCGATATCGAGTCAAATCATCAGCAGAAATCTCAGAAGGTTGAATGAGCTTCCCAGAGTACTCCTCAATCAGGAATTCATGAAAAGCCGCAAGATCCAGGGAATAGTTCTTGATGGTATGGAGGGACTTTTGGGTCCCCTCCAAATATCCAACAAAACTCCGAATTGCTTGCGGGAAATTGATTTTCTTCTTCTGTATTTTTGTTGGCATTCGTTGACACTCACTCTTGGGTTGAATCATACTGAGATTGAGATCCTGGGTCAACCAGGTAGGGGAATTCAAAAGTTTGAATTAAGGGAGGGGTACTGTGAGTTACAAAAAAATTAGTGTACAAAATCGTTTTTTCACCGCCTATTTCATGGGCCTCCTGCTGTCACAGTGGATTTCGGGCTGTAAGCCTCACGCTCTGAGCTTATCCCAGGGAAATGTTCGAGAGCCCTCCGCGCAGAATCAAGCTACGATTCGCGTCGGCGAGGTGAGTTCCATGACTGGGTCTGAGGCTACTTTTGGGATTTCGACCCACCGGGGTATTGAACTCGCATTTGAGGAGATCAACCAATCGGGTGGGGTTTTAGGTAAGAAACTGCAGCTCATGACCCTGGACGATCAAAGTAAGCCCGAGGAAGCTGCAACCGCAGCTACCAAGTTGATTTCAGAAAATCAGATCGTGGCACTTTTAGGCGAGGTGGCGAGTTCAAGAAGCATCGCTATGGCGCCCATCGCTCAGAACTCTAAAACCCCGATGATCTCCCCCTCCTCGACTAATCCAAGAGTCACTGAAATGGGGAACTACATTTTCCGCGTGTGTTTTATCGATCCTTTCCAAGGCGAGGTGATGGCAAAATTTGCGCTCAATGACTTGAAAGTAAAAAAAGTAGCTGTCTTAAGAGATGTTGATAGCGACTACAGCACCGGCTTGGCAGACTACTTCACGACTGCCTTTAAAAAAGGGGGCGGCTCGGTAGTGATCGATGAAAGCTACACCTCATCAGACATGGATTTTAAATCGCAGCTGACCGCTATTCGGGCTAAGAAGCCTGAGGCGATTTTAGTTCCCGGCTACTACACCTCGGTGGGTCTCATTGCTCGCCAAGCGCGCGAGCTGGGACTTCAAATCCCGCTCCTGGGAGGGGACGGCTGGGATTCTCCTAAGCTTGTTGAAATTGGTGGAAAAGCCCTGGAAAACTCTTACTTTTCAAGTCATTACTCGACCGAAAATACTTCTCCTAAAATTCAGACCTTTGTCAGTAAGTTCCGCCAACATTACCAAGCAAATCCGGATGGAATGGCCGCGATGGGTTACGATGCTGCGATGATTCTAGCGGATTCAATGAAGCGATCGAAAACGCTTTCTAAGCAAGATCTCCGTGAGGCCATAGCTACGACTCAAAACTTCCCTGCAGTTACGGGGAATATTACGCTTAACGAAAAAAGAAACGCCGTCAAGCCGGCCGTGGTTTTGAAAATCGTAGACGGAGCTTTTCACTATCAAACCACGATTCAACCCTAAGTTGTTGAAAAAGAGGCGGAGAATCGATGATTGAATTGGTCCAGCACCTCATCAATGGGCTTTCCATGGGGAGCATTTACGCGCTCATCGCACTCGGGTACACCCTTGTTTTCGGGATACTCCAGCTCATCAACTTTGCTCACGGCGATATCTACATGGTCGGTGCTTTTGCAGGGTTCTACGCGATCCGATTTTTTGGATTTGCGGAGCATCCCTCTTGGCTGGCGCTGGGAGTAACCCTTCTTTTTGCTATGCTCGGAAGTGGCTGCCTCGGTTGGTGCATCGAACGACTGGCCTACCGCCCACTTCGACGATCGCCAAGAATCAACGCTCTCATCACAGCGGTCGGGGTCTCATTGCTACTCGAGTTTTCTGGGCAGCTCATCTTTGGGGCCGACCCCAAGTTTTTTCCTCAAATCCTTATATTTGACGGTGGATGGTCTTTTGGGGAATTAAAACTCAATCCACTCCAGATTTTGATTTTTCTTATTTCCATTGCCCTCATGCTCGCGCTCGATTGGCTGATCTTTAGAACCCGGATGGGACGAGCTATGAGGGCAACGAGCTTTAATCCAGAGTGTGCGGCACTCATGGGTATTCCTACCGACCAGGTAATTTCACTGACGTTTGTTCTGGGTTCTGCTTTAGCAGGCGCAGCAGGTGTTCTCGTCGGCCTGGCCTACCCCAAGATTGATCCCTTGATGGGTGTCTTACCCGGGCTTAAGGCTTTTGTTGCTGCGGTACTGGGTGGAATTGGAAACGTGCGAGGAGCAGTCGCCGGAGCTATGATTTTGGGACTTTCCGAGGAATTTCTCGTCGGATATGGAGCCCCGACTTTTCGAGATGCACTTGCCTTTGGTTTGCTCATCATCATTCTTTTATTCAAACCGACCGGACTCTTTGGGATCAAGCGAGCTGAGAAAGTATGATCGACTCATTGAAACAAGGCAACAAAACCACTTTATTTTGGCTTTTCTCGCTTCTCGCTGTTTGGATGGCCCAGGCGACCTGGATTGATCAACTCAATCCTTATTACCTTTCAATTTTGATCTATGCGGGCATTAATATCATCTTGGCCGTTAGCTTAAATCTCGTCAACGGCTTCACGGGGCAGTTCTCTATGGGACATGCCGGATTTATGTCCGTGGGCGGCTACTTCTCCGCTTTTTTAACCACTACCTACCTCGCTAAAAATCCTGAGCTCATGTCCGAATTTCAATCATTTCTAGTTTTTCTAGGCTCCTTGCTCGCGGGTGGAACCATCGCAGCACTCGTTGGCTACGGTGTAGGCCTCCCCTCTCTGCGACTTAAGGGAGATTATCTTGCGATTGTCACACTAGGGTTTGGCGAGATTATTCGAGTGGTCGTTCTCAATTTGGACGTAGTCGGAGGAGCGAGGGGATTGCCCAATATTCCAGGATTTTCTAATTTTGGTTGGGTTTATTCCGGTGTGATGATTTGCATCTTTGTGATTTGGAGAATCATCCACTCATCCTACGGCAGAGGGTTCTTGGCGGTCAGAGAAGACGAGATCGCTGCTGAAGCTATGGGCATTAATACCACCCAGGTCAAAGTGCGAGCTTTTGTTATCGGTTCTTTTTTTGCCGGTATCGCAGGCGGGCTTTTCGCTCACACACTTCGCTACCTCAATCCACAGACCTTTGATTTTAATCGGAGCTTTGAGATCATCATTATGGTGGTTTTGGGCGGCATGGGCAGTATTACGGGTTCCGTAGTTGCGGCCGTCTTTCTAACCACTCTTCGAGAGCTGCTCCGTCCCCTTCAGGAATGGACCCACATTGACTTTAGAATGGTGATCTACTCCCTTATGCTCATCTTCACAATGCTCCTGCGGCCCCAGGGATTACTGGGAACTCGTGAGCTATTTCAACGTCGAAAACAGCTCGAGCCGGGAGTCACCCCATGACCGCAACTCCTCTATTGGCTCTGAGGACTCAGGGGCTTTCGATACAGTTTGGCGGACTCAAGGCATTGACGGATCTGCATCTGGAAGTTCCGGTCGGTGGGATTTATGGTGTCATTGGGCCAAATGGAGCTGGAAAAACAACATTTTTTAATCTCCTCACGGGAGTGTATCAGCCGACCTCCGGAACTGTTGAAGTCTTTGGCGTGAGCATCCTGGGTCGCAAGCCTTTTGAGATTACAAAGTTGGGGATTGCCCGAACTTTTCAAAACATTCGGTTATTTAAGAACCTCACGGTTTTAGAAAATATTCTCATTTCTTTAGATTCAAATGAAAAAATGAGTCAGCCGGGCTGGCCAGCCTCTATTTTTCGCTCCAAGAGATTTCACTTTGCTGAGAAACAGAAACGAGAAAAAGCCCTCGAAATTTTGAGTCACTTTCAGCTCTCTTCCAAGAGTGCAGAGCTTTCGAAGAGCCTTCCGTACGGAGATCAGCGAAGATTAGAGATTGCACGAGCTATGGGGACGGGAGCGCGTTTGCTCATTTTAGATGAGCCTGCAGCAGGAATGAATCCGGATGAAACCCTCAAACTCATGGAAACCCTGAGAATCATCCAGAGGGATCACCAGCTTACCTTGCTCCTCATTGAGCACGATATGCGAATGGTCATGGGTATCTGCGAAAAAATTGTGGTTTTAGATTATGGCGTTAAAATAGCAGAGGGGTCACCCAATGAAATTCAACGTGACCCCAAAGTCATCGAAGCTTACCTAGGAAAGGCAGCCCCTCTTGAATCCAACAGCACCCATTCTTAAGGTCGACGGGATCCGAGTTCATTACGGAGTGATTCCTGCCCTCGCCGAAGTATCATTTGAGATCTTACCAGGTCAGATTGTAGCCCTCATCGGAGCCAATGGAGCTGGAAAGACCACGATTCTTAGATCAATTTCCAATCTGGTTCCGCTCTCCTCAGGGCAAATTCACTTTCTTGGAGAGCCCATCTCTGGCCTCCCCACTCACCAGATCGCCCGCCGAGGGATTTCTCATGTGCCCGAAGGGCGCGGCATTTTTCTGAACCTCTCTGTGGAAGAAAATTTAGATTTAGGAGCTTGGGCCGCGCCCAATGCACGTTCTTATCGAGAGGATTTGGAAACCGTATACGAACTTTTTCCCCGCCTGGCTGAGCGGAGGAAACAGAATGCCGGTACCCTTTCTGGTGGTGAGCAGCAAATGTTAGCCTTGGGGCGCGCCTGGATGTCCCAACCTCGCCTTCTACTTTTAGATGAGCCAAGCTTGGGGCTCGCCCCCCAAATGATCGAGAGAATTTTTGAACTGATCCAAGAACTGAATCGAAGGGGCGTCACCCTTCTTTTAGTTGAACAAAACGCCCTTCAAGCGCTCCAAATCGCTCACGAGGCCATTGTGCTGGAGACCGGAAAAATAGTAATGAAGGGAGATGCCCGAGCGTTGTCGAAAACTGACGAGGTCAGACGAGCTTATTTGGGTGGGTACCTTTAGGTTTTAGTGTTTTAAAGAAGTTGAAGTGCTTAAGGATATGCGTACTTAAAGAAATGGATGGAATAACCATGCTGATGAAAACGAACTCGCACAAACGAACAACCCAGTTTCTTCTCCTTTCACTTGTTCTAGGGCGCCTCCACCTGGGTGCTTCGCACGCTTGGGCGGCGCTTCCCGAGCCCTCCATAAGTCCCTCTCCTTCACCTTCTCCCGTCGCAAAGCGAAAGTCGCTCGTGGTGGATATTGATGCACTCAGGCCTCAATTTGGGATTCAACTTTTTACATCTCCCTCCCTGATTGATAACAAGAAAGCACGGCAATTTTTTACGCAGCAAGGGTTCACTGGGGGCACTGACTCAACCGGTAATCCGACTGCGCCGACTCCATCGATTAGCGCGATCGGCCTCATGTTGGACTACCAGCCTGCGTTTATGCAGTTTTTCGGCGTCCTCGATTTAGGGGCCTCAATTGCCATCAACCCGATTTTTCCTACTCCGAACACCTACGTCAATTCGATTTTGAGCCTCTATTCTGCTGGACTTCAGGCCCGCTACCAACTTCGATTTTTCCGAGGTCAGCCATTGGTTCCTATGATCGGTTACTACGCCGATGCTTTTTCATATAGCTTCAGCGGAAGCACTGCTCTCGGGGACTCCATCAATCTCAGCGGCAGGACGATGATCCATGGACGGATAGTGGGAGCGTGGCTTTTACTCAACTGGATTGAGCCCACCGTTGCTCGCGAATATTTTATTGATTCGGGTGCGAGTCGGTCTTATTTAACTTTCGAGGCAAGGGAATTGCTTTCGAATGGGCCGAGCTTCAACGTCAGCGGTTGGTCTTATTTGTTTGGCTTTCGCAGCGAGTTCTAATTTTTTTCGAGGAGTCTCCCTTCTATGAATTTAAAAAAAATTACGACTCTAGCGATGGGCGGAATACTTCTAGCTAAGGTCCCTATCTCATTCGCTCAGCCGACTGCCCAGGAGTTAAATAGAGAGTTTTGCGAGCAACTTCAAAACTACGTCATGAATGGTCATCAGACATCTCAGCGGCAAGATCAACTCCACCAGCTTTCAGAAGCCGCTACCAGAATCCAAGATCCCACCGTAGGCGAATGGGTGAGAGAGCTAAGCAATCTGCACTCAGGCGTGGTGAGTTCACCGCAACCGCCTGCAACTACCCTCCCCTCTGCAAGCAGCGGAGCTTACGGCTCACCGCCAAGGCAATCCCAGAGGGACAGAAGCATCGAGATCAGGAGATCGTTCGCTATCCTTCCTCCCCTAGCAGGGACCCCTGAAGTAGTCCGAAGTTGCTTTTCGGAGATTCCCGATCCTCAGTTCCCTGTTGTGCCCACCTGTGGGAAAAGACTGCGCGGTAGCGAAATTCGATCGGTCTGTTTTCAAAAACCAGAAATTCTCTCTCAGATTTTAAAAATCTCCATGCTCGGAGACGCCGTTAGCTTTTGGAGTAGCTATCACAAACAAGCTCTCCATCTCGTGCAACAAATCGCTACGAAGTCCTGTGGACCTACGGTGATTTCTATGCGCCTCCTCGACTTGGGATTACCTGGCCCCCCTTCCGCAAAGCGCGCACAAGATGGCCTCACTAACGTCGACGATCTAGAGCGTGAAATCCGAGGTTCCGGACCTGATCTTTTAACCACAGAAAAATTTAAATTCAAAATTGCGTCTAAAAATCAGCTCTATCTGGAAAATACAACTGGCGAATTCGACAGTTTTAAAAAAGACGACCAGCCCACACTCAGCAAAGTGAGCTTCATTGATTTTTTAGAAAGACGCCTGAGAATCTATGGCCCAGTTATCACCAGTATCACTGACCCAAAATTAGGTGGGCACTGGATCATCGTAGACGAAGTTTCTAAAACTGACGGGAGCGTTCGAATTCGTGATCCCTATCATGGTCGGATGATCGACATCCCGATTGATGCTTTCATCAAGCGTTTCATCGCTAAAGGAGTCGATGAGGGCATGACCGAAACAATGCTCTGGGCGTGGAAGGAGCCACGAAACGAATCTCGTTAGCGATTTTTTGGCGAATTGAATCCTCAAACCTACCCTAGCCATTTTCTAAAATGGCGAACTGCCTGATCGCTTGGGAACAGAACTTCCTCGGTGGCTAACCTTACGTCAATGGGTTCTTGGCTCGTAACTACTTGCCGATCTTCATTTAAGATCCCCCGAGTGCGGCGGAGCATCAGAAAGTTGATAACCCTATTAAGGCCAGGAATATTTGCAAATTTGCGATAACTCTTAAGATACAAATCAGTGTGCTGATCATCCACAGGCACGAAAGCTAGAGTAATGGAGTACTTCTCCGAGATCCGATTGATCCATACGTTCGGAAAACGGAATTCAATAAAACTTTGCGGCTCTAAGCCGTCTGCGCGAGGGAAAAACCATTTAATCCGTTCTTCATCCATCTTAAATTCAGGATATCTCTGAATAGGCGTGGCGTATTTTCCGATCGAATTTCGGTGGACAAACGGAAGATGGGCGTAATCCAGTTGATTTTCGACCGAACGTGAAAAATGAGTTTTCCAGCTGGCTTTCATGTAAGCAGTACAAAAGGTATCGTCAACTTCTGTAAACCAGGCGGGCATCTTGTCAGCGGGCTCCCCGTCTCCCCACCACATCCAAACCCACCCGTCTTTCTCCCTGTTCTGATAAGTTTTCACTGAGAGCTTCGGCGCTGCTCGGTTGAGCTCAGGCACCCACTGACAAGTCCCGACTGCATCAAATTGAAATCCGTGAAAGGGGCAGGCTAACTTCCCATTCTTTAACTCCCCCAAACTGAGCTGAGCACTTCGGTGCGGGCATCGATCATCCATAATCGTCAGTGCACCCTGGATATCTCTCCAAAGAACTAAACGCTGTCCGAAACGAGTCAGAGATAAAATTTTATTTTTCTTAATCTCGGGCGACCGAGCAATCACATACCAGTGCTTTGGTAGATTCATCCTTAAACTATAGAACACCTATATTGTTATGTAAATTTATCTTATTGAAAAAAATAAAAAGAGAATATCATATCTCCTTTGCTGATGATAGAGTACTTGAGATGAGTATTTTGGCCTGGGCTCAAATAATTGCCCTTTTCAAAGTGATAGCGATTGACGTGACACTAGCTGTAGATAATGCGGTCGTTATGGCTGCCACTGCTGCAAGGTTGCCCAGTTCAATACGAGGAAGAGCGATCTGGATCGGTGTCGGAGCAGCGGCTTTTTTCAGAATAATTTTCGCCTGCTTTGCAGTGCAGCTACTCAATATATTGGGACTACTTCTGGCCGGTGGGCTGCTACTCCTATGGGTGGCGTGGAAATTTTGGCGCGAGATTCGGTCAAACTCTAATCAACATGGCAAGATAGCCCAAGAACACATAACTACCCGCGTCAAAATTCGCGGAGATTCATCCAAACAGGCTGTTTTTCAGATTATTCTCGCTGATTTTTCTATGTCACTCGACAATACTCTGGCCGTTGCTGGCGCAGCCCATAACCACTTCTGGATCATGACGATTGGACTTATTTTCTCTGTTGTTCTCATCGGGCTAGCCGCAACTTTTTTGGCCCACTTGTTCCATAAGTACCGATGGATTTCCTACCTAGGACTCTCCATCGTCCTCTATGTAGCTCTATCCATGATTTGGGATGGTGCTCAAGCGGTTGGGCACGCTTATTTGACTGCGGGTTTGACTCACTAATCGCCCGCATCGAGGACCCTCTTGTTTGAGTCTCCTTAGTGGTGCTTTTCATACATTACACTTTTCATACATTGCACTTTTTTAGGTCGACCATTATAACTATTTTGTGGCTGCAGAAACCCTACCCATCCAAATTAGAAGCTCCTCCGGCGTCCTCACCTCGGGGAGCCTTTCGGTTGAGCGATGGACTCCAGCCCAGCGTCGCGGCCGAGCACTTAAGTTTGTTTCTCGGATATTCATCAGATTCTTACTCGTCTGTACGTTCGCGATTTTTGTTCACCCGCTGATCATTCCCACGATCATTGCTCTGATCTTATCACCTGTGATTTTAACTTACCTTTACTCTTATCGAGCGGGGCAAGAGGCCACATTTCTTTTTGCCGAGGGCAAATGTCCGAATTGTGAGCAAGATGGAAAACTCAATCCCTACCTTTGGAACACGCTCGCGGACGAAATGTCTGTCATCTGTCCTGGGTGTGGGCAAACCTGTCAAGTGATCCTACCTGCCTCATGACGTAGAAAGGCACATACGTTCGGGCGGCCTGATGAGTCTACCCAAAACCTATTAAGACTGAATCACTGTATCGGGCAACTCCGATTTTAGAAGCTCGGAAATCACCATGGGGTAGAGCTCGAGAGATATGAGCCTGCCGGTGAGAGATTCGCTAATCGCCTTACTACTCGAAAAACGCACCGATCCAGTGAGGACAAATTGCCCAGGCCTTTTGTTGTGCCGTACCCACTCCTTGAGTGCAGGAAAGATCTTGGGAGCATACTGGCACTCGTCAATCGCTGTGCATGTCTTGCTCTCACATGTGCCGTCATATTATCTGATAGTAGCGGTTTTACACTCAACACAATCTTCAAAGCCTATCAGCTACTCAGCGGCCTCAGGGCTTTCTAGTTTCGAAATCAGGCTATAAACGCATGGGACAACGAACAAGGTTAGGATTGTCGATGCGATGACTCCACCAATGATCGAGATCGCCATCGGGATCGTCGTCTCCGACCCAGGCCCCAGGGAGAGCGCCTCTGGCAATGCCCCAGCAACAGTAGCGACGGAGGTCATCAAAATGGGCCTAAGGCGAACGGGACAGGCCTGAATCAGTGCTGTTTGAACATCAGCCCCTTCGCGTCGACACTGATTGGTAAAATCGACTAACAAAATCGAATTCTTCTTCACGATCCCCATGAGAAGAATAAATCCGATCATACTATACATATTGATGGACTGATTGCAGAGCCAAAGAGCAATGAAAGCTCCTGAAAAACTAAAGGGTAGAGCCATCAGCACGGTAATTGGATGGATAAAACTATTAAACTGAGATCCGAGCACCATATAAGAGACTACAATTCCCAAGAGTAGTGCGATCATTAAACTTTGAAAAGACTCTCGAAAACTCTGCGAGCTCCCTATCATCTTCAGCGTGTATCCCGGAGGCAGCATGGACCGAGCTAACTTCTCTGAGTACTCCATAGCCTCTTGTTGGGAGTGACCTGGAGCTGGATTTCCGTAAACAGTAATAGCCCGAGCTCGATTAAGTCGAGAAATCAGCAGAAGATTAGGCTCTACCTTTACATCGACCAATTCTGAAAGTGGAACCCGCTGCCCGCGGTTATTACGAATCATCACATTCTTTAAATCAGGTAACTTAGCCCGTTCAGAAGCCTGAAGACGAACCTCGATCTCATATCGATGCATCGCCTTGGGATATTCCGTTTGTCCATTGAGGATCAATCCTCCCACTAATGTGTTGATGGTGTTCGTCACGGTTTGGACCGAGACCGCGTGCTGGGCTAATTTCTCGCGATTGGGAATAATCCTAACTTCTGGCATCCCACTTTGAACGTCCGTGTTCACATCCACGGCCAAGTGGGACTCCTTCATTTTATCCATGATCTTCTTGGTTAAGTCCGTGAGCTGCTCCCAGTTTGGCCCCTGAATAATGAACTCAATTGGAAACCCCCGAGAGGCTGCAAACCCTCGAAGCGAGAGATCCTGAATGACACTTTCCATCCCAGGCACTAAATCCCGAATCTCTTTTCTAATTTTTTTAGTAAAATCAGCCTGGGAGACTTTCCTCTTATTTCGATCCACCATGGTAGCAAATGCCATACCTTGATTGACGGCGTCACCACCAAATCCACCTACGGCACTAAAAATTCCGCTCACCTCAGGCTTCGTGAGAAGATAGTTTTCAACCTGCTTCATTTTTTCATTGGTCACACCGAGTGAGGTTCCAACGGGAAGTTTAAACCTTAGCATGAACATCGACTGATCCTGAGGCGGCATCATTTCACCTGGAAGGCGCTTGGCGATGAGAATACTACAGCCAAAAAAAAGGAAAGTCACCCCGAGCGTCTTCCATCGATGTTTAAGCAAGACTCGAAGCAAGGCCTCGTAATTCCTCGCTAGCTTTTTAAACACCTGATCAACAAAATATCCCAACCCTTGCGAATTATGCTCGACTGTCAGATAGCGAGAGCAGCGCATCGGAGTCAGAGTCAGAGCCTCCAAAAGAGACAGCAGCACTGCTACTGTTACAGTCAGGCCATACTGGAGGAAATACCGGCCAATAATTCCCTTCATGAAGACCACGGGAATAAAAATCGCTACGACTGCGATCGTCGCGGCCATCGCTGCGAAAGTAATCTCCTCTGAGCCTTTTAAGGCCGCTGCAAATTTTCTCTCCCCCTTTTCGCGGTGCCTGACAATATTTTCAAGCATCATGATCGCGTCGTCGACCACTATCCCAATCGCCAAGCTTAATCCTAATAGGGTGAAGGTGTTCAAGGTGAAATGAAAAAAGTAGAAGGAAATAAAAGTCCCAATAATGGACGTCGGGATCGCCATGAGGACATTCATGGTCGAGGTCCAAGATCCCAAAAACAAGTAGCATACTAAAGACGTGAGTAATGCCGAGAGCCCCAGAGTAAAGATGAGCTGATCAACGGATTGCTTAATAAAACGGGTACTATCCGTCCGCATTTCGATATGAAATTGTTTAGGCAGAGTTTCTGAGATCTCAGCTAATTTCTTACGAACCCCTTGAGCGACTTCAACGGCGTTTGCCCCGTGTTGTTTAATGACTCCGATACCGACTGCGGTCTTGCCATTCACTCTAGAAATTCTGCGAATGTCAGCGGTTCCCTCTTCGATCTTAGCAACCTGGTTCAGAAGGGTAGGTCTGTAGTTCACACCCTGAAATTTGCGAGTGTTAATCCGAATTTTCCCAAACTCCTCCGGACTTACCGCTTCACCGAGTACCCGCAAATTAAACTCACCTTGATTATTATGAAGTATGCCAGCCGGAGTCTCAATTTGCTCCTGCTGGATTGCAGTCACAATATCCCCGGGTCCAATATCAAATTGGTCCATTTTTTTAGCGTCAGCCCAAACTCGGAGTGCCGGATCGACATACCCACCCACCACAATATTGCCTACGCCTGGAACCATTCCAAATTCATTTTGAAGATGGGTCTTTGCATAAATCATGAGATCAATGAGAGGCGTCTTAGGGTCATTGGCCATAAATCCCAGCCACATAATGGGTTGATCTTCGGGATTCGTTTTCCTTAGGACAGGCGGGAAAAGCGCAGTGGGCAAAAGGTTTCGAACCTGCTGTATGTGATTTCTTACGTCCTGAAGGGCCTGGTCGATATCTTGATTGAGCTCGAACTCAACAGAAATACTGGCCGAACTCTGCTGTGCGGTGGACGTAATGCTTCGAATCCCATCTAATTGCATAATCGAGTCTTCGACCGGGTCCAAAACCTGACTTTCCATGACCGCGGGTGCTGCACCGTTGAGACTAAACGACACACTGACCACCGGAAAATCTACGTCCGGCAACAGACTCACCCCAAGGCGGTGAAACGAGATCGCCCCAAATACGATCAGAGCTGCCATCAGCATCCAAGCAAAAACCGGTCGTCGAATTGAAATCTCAGGCAAGCTCATCATGGCTTAGGCTCCTTCGACTTTCTCGGTGTGCTCAAATCGAGTCAAAAGACTGTAAACGCAAGGAACAACAAAAAGAGTCAGAACGGTCGATACTAAAACACCACCAATAATAGAAATCGCCATGGGGACTCGAGTCTCTGCTCCCGCTCCAAAATTGAGCGCCTCAGGAATTGCCCCAGCAATCGTTGCTACGGAGGTCATAAGAATCGGCCTCAATCGAACCGGGCAGGCTTCGAGTAGGGCTTGAGTCGGTGGCACCCCCTCAGCCCTTCTTTGATTGGTAAAATCAACGAGCAGAATCGAATTTTTCTTTACGATCCCCATGAGAAGAATAAGACCAATAATACTAAACAGACTCAAAGACTGATGGGTAAAGAAAAGGGCTGCCAGGGCTCCTGACAAGCTAAAGGGCAGGGCCATCAGCACCGTGATAGGATGAATAAAACTATTAAATTGAGACGCCAAAACCATGTAGGCCACGACAATTCCTAAAACAAGGGCAAAGAACAATCCACTAAATGCATCATGAAAAGCCTCCGCGCTCCCTGTGGCCTTCAATACGTAACCTGAATGAGGAGGAAGAACCTCCTGCCCAATTCGTACCACCGCCTCTAAGGCATCTTGCTGGGAGCGATGATTGACGACATTCGCATAAACAGGAATCGCCCGTGCCCGATTCACCCGCGAGATGAGTTGTGGTCCTGTGGTTAGCTCAACATCGGCTACCTCCGAAAGCGGAACAAGCGTGCCACCCGTTCCACGATCGTTACTCAAAAGGAGTTTTTTAATATCATCGATGCTCCCACACTGGCCAGGTTCCGATCTAGTCCTTATGTAATAGCGATGTTCATCTTTAGGGTATTGGGTATTCGCGTTAAAGATTTGCCCGCCTACCAGGACACTGACCTCTTGCCCTAAGGTAGTGGTCGATACACCGCGAGACGCTTCCTTTTCTCGATTAGGAATTACATGAATTTCAGGCATTCCTACTTGAAAATCAGTATTCAGATCTTCCACCAGCCCGGTCGCCCGAAGTTTTTGATTGATCACAGTAGTATAATCGATGAGCTTTTTCCAATCGGGGCCCTCAACGGTGAACTCGACGGGAAATCCCCGAGATGCACTAAAGCCCGTCAGCGAAAGATCCTGAGTCGAGATCTCATCTTGCGGCAATATTTTTTTCAATTCACCCTTGGTACGGTCCATGATTTCGCGCTGACTCTGAGTCCGATACTTTGGATCCTTTAGGATGACGTAAATCACACCCGCATTCACTACATTATTGTTCTGGAAGTTCCCGATCGTGGTGTAGAGATCTTGTACTTCTGGCTGTTTTTTCAAGTAAGCTTCGGCCTTTTGATAGACTTGATCGGTAGCCTCAATAGCGGTGCCTGGAGGAGTCTTGATGGAAAGGAGAAACAGGGATTGATCTTGCGCAGGAATCAACTCCTTACGGAGAGTCACCATGAAAACCATCGAGCCTGCAAAAACAACCAACGATAGCACAACGATCCGAGTCCGGTGACTCAGACACCAATGAAGCAAGCTACTGTATTTTTCACTCAAGCGGTCCATCAGCCTGTCCATGGTCTTAAGTGTCCACCCCGGATTTCCCGACTTACCTGAGTGTAAGAAACGAGCACAGCGCATCGGAGTGAGAGTCAAAGCCTCGAGTAGCGACAGAAAAACGGCCGCCGTAACGGTGATCCCGT
The DNA here is from genome assembly GCA_947447665.1 of Bacteriovoracaceae bacterium. Classification (GTDB taxonomy): domain Bacteria; phylum Bdellovibrionota; class UBA1018; order UBA1018; family UBA1018; genus CAINWE01. The sequence continues at coordinate 265,579 of CANFJX010000002.1, forward strand.
ATTGGTAAAAGAACCGACCTACTACCCCCTGCATAAAAATTACGGGAATAAAAATCGCTGCGATAGCGAGGGTTGTTGCCAAGGCTGCAAACGTGATTTCATTTGATCCATCTGTCGCCGCTTTTTTACGAGTCTTGCCCATATCAAAATGACGAACGATATTTTCTAACATCATGATCGCGTCATCGACCACGATCCCGATCGCCAAGCTGAGTCCTAAGAGAGTGAAGGTGTTGAGGGTGAAACCAAAAAAGTACAGCGCGCTGAAGGCCCCTACAATCGAGGTAGGAATGGCAAAAAGGACATTAATCGTCGACGACCAAGAACCCAGAAAAAGAAAGCACACGATCGAGGTTAGAATCGCCGAGTAGAGCAACGTCATATTCAGTTCATTGACCGAATCCCGAATATACTGCGTCGTATCGAGACGAACATCGACATGATAGCCGGACAAAAGCGACTTTTGAATTTGTGCGACCTTCTGGGTGACTAACTTTGAAACCTCTACAGCATTCGCACCGTGTTGCTTGACGATACCCAAGCCGACGGCTGTCTTCCCATTAAACCGAGAGATTTGGCGAAGATCCGAGATCCCCTCCTCAACCCGAGCTACCTCATGCAAAGCGATCGGCTGATAATTGGGAGCTCCATTTCGGGTATTGATTCTAATCTTCCCAAAGTCTTCTGCCGTCCGAGCTTCACCTAAGACTCGAATATTGGTTTCGTTCAGAGGTGACTCAATCCGGCCAGCGGGCTGTTCGACTTGCTCCGCCTGAATGGCAGACAAAATATCGGTCGAGGTCAGATTAAAATGATAGAGTCGATTGCGATCAATCCAAACGCGGAGGTTTGGATCGACGTAACCTGCAAATGTAATATTGCCTACTCCAGAAAGCGTCGAAAGTTGGTCTTTAATGGTATTACGAGCGTAGATCATTTGTCGATAGAGCGGAACGCCCTCATCCGCACTCACCATCACCCACATAATCGGCTGATCTTCCGGGTTGGTTTTAGTAATGACGGGTGGGTAGAGCAAAGTAGGTAGCAGATTGGAGGATTGTTGAATTCGATCTTCCACCTCTTGAAGCGCTACATTGACATTGTGATTCATTTCGAATTCACAGGTTACATTAGCAATACCCTGGCTGACATTTGAGGTAACCTTTTTGAGGCCCTGAATCCCCATCACCGCATCTTCGATGATATCTACAACATCGACTTCCATCAGCTCGGGAGCTGCATTGTCGAGCCGAAGGCTAATATTCACTACAGGAAAATCAACATCCGGCATTTGACTAATGCCCATTCGCTGAAATGAAATTGCCCCGAATAGAATTAGACCTAGCATGAGCATCCATGCAAAGACTGGGTTTCGAATTGATACTTCCGATATACTCATGTTTTAACCTTCCCTAGAGTGAATGAGAGAGACGGGTCTTAGGGCTTTGGAATTTTAATCTCGTTGACCTCTGACCTTTGACCTGTCGAGGCAAGGAGCTTGACTCCATCAGAATGGTACTGGATACGCATATGATCAAGCTGCCGCACCGCTACCTGATAAGTGGTCATTGCTTGAAAAACATCTAGATTAGTGACCAGGCCACGGCGATAATATTCTAGTTCCGTTTCATAATTCTTTTTAGATATATCCAGGAGGTCAGTGAGCTTAATGACCTGTTTTCTATCAGCCTCAACCGCATCATAGTAAGTACGAACCTCTTGTTCTGCGAGGCGGCGGGTCTGAGACAAGACCAAACTATATTGTCTCGATACCGAATTCGCTTGCCGGACTTGGGACTGAATCACCCCCCCTTGAAACAGAGGGAAAGTAATCGCGATGGAAGCATCCCAATCAACATTTTTCAGAGCCCCGGGGCGAAACAAATAGTAATCGGCGATTAAATCGATCGAGGGAAAATGAGCTCCAAACGCAATCGGAATTCCCTCGTTATTCGCTTTTACGTGATCGAGAGCTGAGCGTACGTCAGGACGATTTTCAATTAGATCTAAATAGGATTGAATTGGCTTTGGGGCATCCAGTACCCTTGCACTATTGGCACTCGACGATTGAGCACCTCGTTCGGAGGATCGAAAAAGAACCTCAGTATCTCTGAGAGTAGTGCCTCGATCCCATCCCGTCAAATAGGCGAGGACTTCTTTTGCAGTTTCGAGCTGACCGCGAGTCATTTCTAGCTGAGCCTCGAGAGAGGCAATATTCGCTTTGAATGTGAGCACGTCAGTCAGTTGTGATCGGCCAATTTTAAAGAATTCCTCTAGCTCTACCAGTCGCTTCTGATTCAACTCGATTTCAATCTGGTAATTGATCACATCTCGCTCGTAAGCCAAGACATTGTAATAAGCTGTGGAGAGATCATAGAAGAGTTGCTTTGCAGCGTTTAAGTAGGCTCCAACTTGTGCATTAACCAGAAGCTTTTTTTGCCGAAGCGCAGCAAAATCCCTGAGTCCTCGAAACAAAGGCTGATCGAGGGTCAGTTTGCCTGTATTTTGCGATGCGGGAAAAATCGCACTCCCAGTCGCACTGGCCGGGGTCTCTTGCCTTAAAAAAGAAAATGAACTGTTCAAAGTCGGAAATATAGCACCCACTGCTTGTGCATCGACTTCATGAGCTTGCACTAAAAGTTCTTCCTGCATGCCCACGGTTTCGCTTCGGCGAACCGCCGCCTCGAAGGCTTCCTGAAGACTCTTCGGTAAACCCAAGGGAGGAGCAGGCCTATGACTTGAGTCCAGACTCATCGAAAATCGATAGGCTTCACTCGGAATCACATCCCCTTTAGCATCAGCAATCTGAGAGAAAAAATTAAAAAAGAAAAATAGAAGGCAAATCGATTGCATCCCTCGAGTTGAATTCATATTGAGAATGGCCCCTTTAAGATCTTAAACTGTGGTGAGATGCGACTCATTTTATAGCCTAAAGTAACTGAATTCATTCAGAATTGAATCTTTTTTTTATTTTTTAATATTTAAAAGTGGGAGTCCATGAAACATCATCCATGATAAAAAATTACAACCTGAGTTCGGATCTGAAATGAATCACCTCATGCGACGTGCTCGCCACTGGAGCGAGCATCCGAACCGGCCACAAAAATAGCGCTCGCTGAAAACCACCGCTTGACTCCGGGCGCAACTCCGATTACTACAGGTCTCAGCCCTCACCTTGAGTAGCAGTTTGCGGTCGTGGTGGAATTGGTAGACACGTACGTTTGAGGGGCGTATACCGAAAGGTGTGACGGTTCAAGTCCGTCCGGCCGCACCATTCTTTTCTTCTTTACCCCTACCTACTGAAACTCTCCCAAAAGAAATCAACACTATCAAGCACTTAAGTTAAATCACTGAGGACACATTCCAGAAGCATCAAAAACGTTTTATCCTTTAACTAGGGTAGTTTCGCCTTAGGCAATCTATCCCACAGGAGAACGTTGACGGTGTTGTATGCTGAAGAATAAAAACACACGGCTTGCCCGACTTCGGCTCGGAGCTTTTACCCTCCTGTCGTCCTCACTCATGGGATGTATAGGCAACTCCATGGTAACAGGGATTCTGGTCGACGACTCCGCTTCAAATTCCATTTCTTCACAAACCTCCCCCAACACTTGGACGGACTCGGCGGGCAATATCTTCATCGCTGACTCAGGAAACCATGCCGTAAGAGTCATTGCAGCCACTTCAGGATCCACTCCGATCCTTGGGATCTCACCTTCGCAGCTAGCATCCCCCGTGGGGAACTGGATCGCAGGTCATATTTATACCATTGCAGGCACTTTAGGGGTCCCTGCCGGATCTGGAGATACCGACTCCTCCCCCATTCTCGCAACACAAGCACAGCTCCAGACGCCTACCGCCATTGCTCTCGATGGCGAAGGAAACCTCTACATCGCGGACTCGGCCGATTGCACGATTCATGAAGTGAGCGCATCCACCGGAAAAATCGCCATTATTGCGGGCATATCGCAAAACTGTGACATCAGCGGAGATGGTGTTGCGACCTCAGTTAAGTTAAATGGACCCGTCGGCCTCGCCGTCGATCGATCCAACCATCTTTATATCGCGGACCAAGGTAATGCCGCGATCCGAGTGTTCATAAGTACTCCAGGGATCGCAACCATCGCTGGAATCACCCAAGTCTGGGAGGCGAGACAAATCTACACGATCGCAGGCACCCTAGGCTCATCTGGCAGCACGGGCGAAGACCAATCTGCTACTCAAACCGCACAGCTCCAGGCTCCATCCAGCATTACCCTCGATGCCTCGGGCAATCTCTACATCGGTGACTATGTAGCGGTACGAGTCGTAACTAATACGACCGGTACCTATACGGTCGGTGGAATCACGAAGGCATGGACGGCTGGAAATATTTATACAGTAGCAGGGAGCCTGACCACATCGGGAAATAATGATCAAGCGTCTGCACTGGGGACCACTCTTGGAAGCGATGCATCAATTACCGCACTAACAACTCCTATCAGTGGAGTGATTGTCGATACGTCGGGAAATCTCTACATTGATGACCCAGGAAATAACAGCATTCGAGTTGTGCCCAACTCGAGCGGCAGATTTAATCTCCTCGGAACAACGCTGGGTTCTCCTTGGCAAGCAGGAAACATTAATTCAATTATCCCGAACTTGTCCTACATCACCAATGCCATTTCTTTAGATTCTTCGGGTAACCTCCTCATCTCAGACACCTCTTCACATAGTATCCACAAGGTGAGCGGCTCAAGTGGCACTGCGACAGTCATCGCGGGAGGACAAGGCTCTGGCTCGACCGGCGACCAGGGGCCTGCGACCAGCGCACGCTTGAATACTCCATTTTAAGACGAAAGCCTCACTCGTATTCACCAAGAAGAACAGCACCGTTGAGTCACATGAGGGACTAAGCCCCTCTCGACTTTTTGAGCGCCCCGTTCATCGATCGAGGCAGACTCGGGAGAAACCAAAAATGCAGGGACAGGAGCCGGAGCAACGGCAGTTTCCTCAGCAGCGGCCTCGACGAGAGTTTCTGGCTCGAGCACGGCAACTGAAGTCACGGGAGACAAAGCGAGGCTGACCTCACCGATTCGGAACTGAAGACCTCCCTCTTCGAAGGTTTTATCAGCTAAGACGGCGACGATTTCACCCGGGGGTCCGAAAGAAATTTTCTTATTGTCCTCAGAACAATTCCCTTCGAAAGTTTCCGATGCCTGAGCATAAGTCAAAGAGATCTGACCACCGGATGAATTGACAGTGAGAGCTCTCGACACGACGCAACCCTCTTGAACCTCGTGGGACAAAGTGCTGGAATTTTCGCTAATCGTCAAAATTGCGCCTGCCTTCATCAAGAACATGAAGCTTTTCATTGTTTCCGAACCATCCAGAGTTTCCGAATTATCCAGAAAATCATCTGAGCTTCCATTTGGACTCAGAAGTTGCCAACGTCCGCTCACGACCTTCACTGAGTCACTCGAGGAGCTCTCTACCTGACTTTGCTGACTCATCTGATTGCAAGCTGCTAATAGAAGACTCAACACCACACAGCTCACGAGCTTCAGTCTTGATGAATAATTCATTTTTTATTTCCCCTTTTATTCTGATCAATTTTTTGTGACTTATTCGGGATTATAGCGCGGCGCACTAAATAACAAGTAAAAGATCCATGATGAGTGATTGATTTGGCCGAAGGCCCGTCAAATCGACGACCCAAAATCTTGACCCCCCCCGATATTCTGCTAAAGTCTCGAAATGACTCAAGACTTAATCCTCTCCCCGCGTTCGCAGATGCTCATCCATGCACTAGAAAACCGCATCCTCGTGATCGACGGCGCCATGGGTACGGCGATCCAGGATCTTCAACTCAAGCCGGAGGACTTCGGCGGACCGGACTTAGAGGGCTGCAACGAGATTCTTGTTTTCTCCAGGCCCGATTTGATCCTTCAAATTCATCGAGGTTACCTCGAAGCGGGCTGCGACATCGTCGAGACCAACACGTTTGGCAGCACTGCTCTCGTCCTCAACGAATACCAACAGGGTCACCGAGCGCTTGAGCAAAATCGAATAGCAGCGCAGCTTGCGCGTGAGGCGGCGGATGCTTTTTCTACCCCCGACAAGCCTCGCTTTGTGGCCGGGGCAATCGGCCCCACAACCAAGGCGATCTCAGTCACCGGAGGAATCACATTTGAAGAACTTCAAGAGAACTTCTCTACGCAAGCCCAGGGGCTTTTCGAGGGAGGCGTCGATTACTTCCTGATCGAAACCTGCCAAGACACCCGGAATATCAAAGCAGCACTCATCGCCATTGAAACTCTATTCAAAAAAATCGGGCAGCGACTTCCGATTGCTATCTCTGGGACGATCGAAGCGATGGGCACGATGCTCGCGGGCCAATCCGTCGAGGCGCTTTTAGCCTCCGTCAGTCACCTGGATCTCCTTTACCTGGGACTTAATTGCGCCACCGGCCCTGAGTTCATGACGGATCCGATTCGATCACTGGCCCAACTCTCCCCATTTCGTGTTTCTTGCGTTCCCAACGCAGGACTACCTGATGAGAACGGCTGCTACCTTGAGACGCCTGAAATGGTCTCTCAGATCCTCTCTCGATTTGTGTCTCAGGGCTGGATCAATGTCTTAGGTGGTTGCTGCGGAACACACGCAGGGCATATTCGAGCTCTGAGTCAACTTGCCTCTCAGTACCCCCCGCGTAGGCCCTCCACTGCCCGCCGATCCTTTCTCTCCGGAGTTGATTATCTCGAAATTACCGATGAAATGCGACCAGTCATTGTAGGGGAGCGAACCAACGTCATCGGAAGTAAAAAATTTAAGACCCTCGTTTGTGAGGAAAAATTTGAAGAAGCCTCCGAAATCGCTCGCGCCCAAATCAAAAACGGGGCTCAGATCGTCGACCTTTGTCTTGCGAACCCGGATCGCGACGAGATTAAGGATATGCGAAGCTTTATGGAGTTTGCGGTGAAGAAAATCCGAGCCCCGCTCATGATCGACTCCACCGATGCTGAAGTGATCGAACTCGCGCTCACTTATTGTCAGGGCAAGGCCATCATCAACTCCATTAACCTCGAAGACGGCGAGGAACGATTTGAACAGGTCATTCCACTCGCCAAGAAATATGGCGCAGCTCTCGTCGTGGGAACGATTGACGACGACCCGCACCAAGGGATGGGCGTCAATCGTCAGCGCAAATTAGAAATCGCCGAGCGCTCCTACGAGCTCCTCACTCAGAAGTACGGCGTCCAGCCTGAAGATATTTACTGGGACCCGCTGGTTTTTCCGTGCGCGACCGGAGACGCTCAGTATGTCGGATCAGCCGTTGAAACGATCGAAGGCATTCGCCTCATCAAGGCCCGGTTCCCCGCGACCCGGACGATTTTAGGCATTTCGAACGTTAGTTTTGGACTACCCACGGCAGGACGGGAGGTGCTCAACTCCGTTTTTCTCTACCACTGCGTCCAAGCAGGATTAGACCTCGCCATCGTCAACTCAGAAAAACTCGAGCGCTACGCCTCGATCCCGGACGAGGAAAAACTCCTAGCGGAAAATCTGATTCGTTCCTCACCCGAGCAGTCTCAAGACGCGATCACAGCGTTTGCCGCTCATTTCCGTGAGCGTAAAAAAGTGGAGACCACTCGAGAGCGACTCCCACTGATGGAGCGCCTCCCTCGCTACATCATCGAAGGATCAAAGGACGGTCTGATCGAGGATCTCAACGAAGCACTCCAGAACCTCCCCCCCTTGGAGATTATCAACGGCCCGCTCATGAAGGGCATGGATGAAGTCGGACGGCTATTTAACTCCAATCAACTCATCGTAGCGGAGGTCCTCCAATCCGCTGAGGTGATGAAGGCGGGAGTTTCTCATCTCGAAAAGTTCATGGAGAGATCCGAGACCTCTTCTCGCGGCAAAGTGCTTTTGGCCACGGTCAAAGGGGACGTCCATGATATCGGAAAAAACCTCGTTGAAATTATTCTCGCCAACAATGGATTTCAGGTCATTAATTTAGGAATTAAAGTCCCTCCCGAGCAATTAATCCAAGCCGTGCGCGAGCATCATCCCGACATCGTGGGGCTTTCGGGTCTCTTGGTAAAATCGGCCCAGCAAATGGTCACGACTGCTGAGGATCTCTCCAAGGCGGGAATCGAAACTCCCATCCTAGTTGGCGGAGCTGCGCTATCCTCAAATTTTGTCGACAAGCAGATTGCCAAAGCCTACACCACGGGTACCGTCGCCTATGCGCAAGATGCAATGAGTGGGCTCGACCTTGCTAAGACCATCGTCGATCCGGCACGGTTTGAAAAATTCAAAGCCGATCTCCACCAGAGGCGCTCTCAAGCTCAGGCCCAGCGCCCGAAGAGCACCCAAGCTCCTATTGCCCAAGCGAGCTCTGAGAGATCTCGACTCATTCCCATCCTGGAGGAGCTCCCCTCTCCTCCCGACTTAGAGCGCCACGTTTTGAGAAACACCGCCATAGAGCACATCTGGAACTTCATCAACCCCTTGATGCTCTATGGCCGACACCTGGGAATTCGCGGTAGCAGCGTCCGCCTCCTTGAACGAGGAACTCAAGATCCGAGCGCGCCGAGAGAGGTCTCAGAACTCGACCCTAAGGCTCGAAAAATCTGGGACGCTGTCCAAGAGGTCAAGGAAGAATACGGAGCTACTGAAATCCTCCGTCCCGCTGCGGTTTATCAGTTTTTTCGTGCCTCCAGCCGAGGCAATGAGCTTTTCATCGGATCCGAGGCCACGCCTGGGATCTCGTTTCAGTTTCCGAGACAACGCAAAGTTGATGGACTTTGCCTGGCCGATTACACCCGGCCCATCGACTCAGCCGATGCATCTCGATTCGACACCGTGGCTTTCTTTGTCGTCACAGTGGGTCGAGGAGTGAGGCAGTTATCGGAACTTCTGAAAAATCGGGGAGATTACCTCAAATCTCATATCATTCAGGCTTTAGCGCTTGAGACCGCTGAGGCGTATGCGGAGCTAGTTCACTCGCAAATTCGCAAATCCTGGGGCTACCCTGACCCGACGGAAATGAGAATGATCGAACGATTCCAAGCCAAGTACCGGGGCAAGCGCTATTCGTTCGGCTACCCCGCCTGCCCGAGCTTGGATGATCAAGCCTTACTATGGAAGCTCCTCAACCCGGGCGAAATCGGCGTCCAGCTGACCGAGGGGATGATGATGGACCCTGAAGCGAGTGTTTCTGCTTTAGTTTTTCATCATCCTGCGGCAACGTACTTCTCAGTCGGACAGCAAAGTGGAGAATCTGAAAATGACGACAACCGGTTGGGATAAAATAAAGGGTCCGCGCCTCACAGGCATCGGAAGCCTACCTCACTCGAATATCGACTCGGCGCTCGAGTTCTCCATGCGCCTAGGCATTCCCTATCTCCCCCAAATCCCCATGAGAAACCCCTGGGAGTTCATGATCCCTCAGGCCCTCGATGGACTCCCCGGCATGCAACTCGAGCAGGGAGGACTCGTCTCACTGCCCGCCGATCTCTGGAGGAGTCAATCCCACATCTTAGAGAAGCGTCTAGAGCGAGCCTTCGCGACCGAGAATTTTGCCGACTTCGAGCCCTCCGGCTCGACCTCCAGCGGGTGGCGGCCCTTTCTTTGGGAACTCGAGGAGAAGGCTCACTCGATTGCAAAAATTCAAATCGCGGGGCCATTCACTTCGCAGTGGGCCATTCAAATCAAAAGCGGCTCACCCGGTGATTGTTACCCTGAACTATCCAATCAAGTGTACCGGCTCGTCCTCGCTCGGTCCCTCGCGATGGTGAAGCGCCTGGTTGCAAACGAAATTCACCCATTCTTACTGATCGATGAGCCCGGACTTTACACCTACTCTCATCAAAACCCTCAGCATCTCGCAGCGCTGCGAGAGTTGAAGATCATGGTTCAAAGTCTTCAAAAAGCAGGAGCCACCGTCGGAATCCACTGCTGCGGAAATACTGATTGGTCGGCTTTAATGAGTTTAGGAATCGACCTCCTCTCCCTCGACACTTCCCTCTCCCTTCAAGCGGCACTCGGAGAAGTCCATCGTCCCGCCCTCGAGAATTGGCTCCAATCGGGGGGCCGCTTTTCGTTAGGAGTAATTCCAACCTCGGCCAACGGACCGATGGAAACGGAGATGCTCGTTCAAAACTTAATTCAAACTCTGCAATCTGCTTGGATCGGCCCTGCGGGTTACGCGGACTCGATTCTTCAAAACGCACTCCTGACACCCGCTTGTGGATTAGCCCTACAAAGCATTCCAGAAGCCGAATGGGTCTTAGAAAATCTTGTGAGCTTTTATGAAACACTCCATTCTCGCTGAACTCTCTCCCCTCCCTCCATTAGATCTCAAGGTCCCTCGCATGGGAGATGCACCCTCACTCGCAGTTTCGCTCATTATTCCAGCCAAAAACTCTCACCATACCCTGTCAAAAACGGTGCAAGAAGCGAATGAATTTTTAAAAACTCGCTACATCGACTCATTCGAAATCATCTTGGTCCCCAACCCTGCGCCCAATGAACCTCAAGACGAATCCACCCGTGTAGCTTACGAACTAGAAAAAAAATATCCCCACGTTCGAGTCTGCCCGCATGAATTCCCAAGAGGCAAGGGTGCTGCGCTACGAACAGGTTTTCAGTCAGCCCGGGGTCAATGGATTTTTTTCACAGATGCCGATCTCCCTTACGATCTAGGGTTCTTCGACAATGCTGCACGGAAACTCCAGCAAGGCTATCACCTCGTTCATGGTAACCGCCGCCTGGAAAACAGCCAATTCTCCATCCCCGTTCGATTGCTCAAGATTGCCTATAGCCGGCACCGTCTCGGATTGGGGTTCAATCGATGCGTGCGGGCGTGGCTTCCGATTTCAACGACGGATACCCAAGCCGGCATCAAGGCACTTTCCAGGACGCTCGCGTTGGAGTTTTTCTCCCGGCAGGCTTGTCCGGGATTTCTTTTCGATTTGGAAATTTTTCTCACAGCACATGGTCTGGGATTGCCCACCACCGAGCTTCCTGTGACGCTCTACCTCAATAGCGAAAAATCCACGGTCCGAATTCTAAGGGAGTGCCTACTAGTGGCTAATTGGCTGACTCGAATTAAACTTCGACAAATTCAATCCAAGTACGGAAAAAAGGCGAAGCAACCCGTTTTACAGCGCTTCAAACAATCCCCTCTCCTGACTCGCCTGTTTTTGGCGGCTCGATGGTGGCTGACTCCCTATTCTCGGATGTCTGCTCACTTGCCTCTCCAGGGGAGAATTTTGGATCTCGGGTGCGGGCATGGACTTTTTGCGATTGCAGCGGCGATGCAATCCTCCGATCGAGAAATCACAGCACTCGATCATGATGCTAATCGAATTAAAGCAGCCTCCCAGGCCACTCAGGATCTCAAGAGGATTCAGTGGTCTCAAGGGGATCTCATGGATTTACCGCCAAATAGTCCCTCATTTTCAGGCATCGCCATGATCGATGTGATGCATTACTTTGAGCCCGCTCATCAAGTTAACTTACTCCAGCATGCATTTAAGCGCCTTGCACCAGATGGTGTACTTTTAGTGAGGGAAGTTGATCCTCACGGGGGAGTCGTCTCTCGATGGAATCGGTGGTACGAGAAAATTGCGACTGGAATTGGTTTTACCCAAGCCAAAAAAAGTGACCTCGCATTTAGAACACGCAGGGACTGGGAAGATACGATAAAATCTGCTGGCTTTCACGTCCAATCAGAGCCCTGCAGCAGCATCCTCTTTGCGGATATCTTGTTTATTTGTCAAAAATCTGCGCGGACGAGTTCTCGGTGAATTTCTTGAATCGTCTGAAACACTTGAAACTCGATCGATGGATTCGGGGATTCACGTTCACGTTGATCGCCCTGGTCCTTCCCATTTACGCCTCAAAAGTTTACCTCAAGCAGGACTACACGGACTTTAGTGTGTACTATCTGGCAGCAAAACGTGCACAGCACTCGCAGTGGAGCCAAATTTATAACCTCCTCGATGGAGCCTCTCCGTTTCGATATGCGCCGCCTTGGATTTTATTTTTTAGTCCCTTCGCGCATCTCGATCTCATCTGGGCGCAGATGCTCTGGTATGTCCTTCAATATTTGTTTTTTGGGCTCGGTTTTTTTTGGATCTACAAAAGCCTGCGACTTGCTCTCGGCAAGCGAGGCTCCAGCAGAGCCCTGACGGTGACTTGCCTCGGGATTTGTTTTATTCTCAGACTCTGCCTGGACTCGTTCACCATTGGCCAAGTTTCTAGCCTCATGTTTTTTGGTTTCTCACTTGCCCTCTACTGCTGGATGGCCCGAAACTCGCTCGGTGTTGTGATGGGCTTACTCATCCCTACTTTTCTAAAGGTAGGGCCTGGCTTTCTTCTCGGAACTTTCTTATCAACGCGAAACTCTCAGCGGATCAAGGCTGCTCAGGTCGCACTGGTTGCGACCCTGACGTTTATCCTCACTCCACGGATCCTCCTCCCCTCCTGGGAATCCCTCCGGACTCTCTGGTCAGACTGGGCGTCGATCGTTCAAAACGACTCAAATTATTACGACTCCTCCCACTATGGCAGCCAATCGATCCACAGTTTTTTGCTCAGATCAGCGAAGAGCGGCTGGATTTCAATCGCCACAGCCTCTCGCCTGGAGATTTTCTGCGGCCTCAGTCTTTGCGCGGCGGTCGGGGTTTTCTGGCTCCTCCGACGCGCTCGGAGTTTTCAGGGACGAGGCCTGTTTTTTTCTCTCGGACTTTTTGTCTACATGGGTCTCATGCCTGAGACATTTAAGTACTCACTCACGCCGCTTGCCATTCCGTTTGTCTTACTTTGGACCTCCCGATCCAAACAAAAGCATGTGAGAAGAGCAGTCCAGTTCAGCCTCGCCTTTGCTATTTTGACGATTTCATTAGCAGGAAAAGATATCGTGGGCGATCGATGGTTCTTTGCACTCCAGTACCATTCGATTCCACTCTTGGCCATTTTTCTTCTCGGAGTCGCAACCGGAGTCATCGCCTGGGAGGAATCTCTCCCATCCCCTCTGGCCAAAAGACTTGCGTTAGCTCTCTGGGGTTCACCTGCTGAGTTCCCTCTTTGGAGTCAACTGCCCGAACCACAGGACCCGATCGCACTCTCGGTGCTGATTCCGGTTGCACTCGGCTCTGGGTATTTTTCTGATCCTCAAGAAATGATCCGCACCCTGGAGCTCTGGAACCAAACATTACTTCATACCCTCCCCGGCAAGACGTTTGAGATTCTGGTCATCTTTTGGGGACCTCGGGTGAGTCAATACCACCCGGTGGTAGAAACTCTGGCCAAAGCCCCCCTCCCTCAATCGACTCGCCTTCTCAGAGCTGATCAAGCCACTGGGGCTAGCTCGGCGCTAAGGGTGGGATTTCTCCAGTCCCAGGGAAATCGGATCATGATCTCACACCTTGAGCAACCGATTGACCCAGAATTCCTCCCCGAGTGGGTGCAGCAGACTCAGGCCAAGCTCGATCAGGGAGCCGACTTAGTGCGAGGGGACCGCCGGCTGGATCAAAGTCATTTTAAAATTCCAGTTCGATTTCTTGCGCTCGTTTACGGACGCCATCAGCTAGGACTTCTCCTTAACTCTCTCCTTCAATTTTTCCTTGGCCTAAAAAGTCAGGACACTCCCTCCCCTGATGTCGCCTTCACACGAAGACTTGCCAAGGAGGCCTTCGCAGTGCAACGCTCCCGAGGCGCGCTTTTTCAGGTCGAACTGAGTCTCGTCGGTAGGAATTTAAACTACCGAGAGAGCGATATTCCGATCTCAATCCAGCTCAGCTTAGAGAAATCACTTTCACGCGTATTTTGGGAGAGCCTCTCGGTGATGACGGAAATTCCAATGCTTTTGATACGCGCGAAAAAAGGTTGTTACCATCCCGTCCCCTCCCTCCAAGCAGTGACTGCGGATGACTGGGGACTCTCGCCCGGAGTGAACGCGGGCATTTTACAGCTCGCGCGACGGGGAGTCGTCAAACGAGTCTCGATCATGGCCAACGGCGAGGCCTTACAAGAAGGACTCGACGAGCTCACGGCGATTCCCGGGATTGAACTAGGATTACACTTGAACCTGACCTACGGACGAGCCCTTCACACGGGCGAACTCTTGGTCCCCTCTCCGGGCCGATTTCTCTTGGGTTGGCTCAACCCATGGAGCGGCAACCGGAACGAGAAAGCCAGCTGGGTGCGCGCTGAGTTCATCGCTCAAGTTCAGAAAATCAAAAACTTGGGAGTGACGATTCGGTACCTCGACGGGCATCACCACATCCACTTAGCCCCTGGACTCGTCCCCATGATCGCAGAGGAGCTTCAAGAGTTCGGAATTCGTCAGGCCCGTCTGCCCTGGGACCCCGCTCTGTGGCGAACCCCTCAGTTTCCGCTCCTCCTCCTCTCGGCCTGGGCTAGGCACTCGTTTAAAGCTGCGGGTCTCCAGTGCCTGCCTTGTTATTATCCCTCTCCGCATCTGATTCAGAATCACACTCAACTGCGGGGAGCGCTCAGATCGCGCCTCCTCAAGCACCCAGGCTCGGAAATCATTGTCCATCCCGCAGCTCATGACGATGTGGGGACTCTAAAATTTTTCGACAGTTATCAAGCCGCACGAGTGGTGGAGTTTCAATCCCTCCAAATGCTGGCTCCGTTCGAGGCTAAAGGGATTCTGAGATGATGAGGAAGCTCTTCAAGAAACCAGCTTTGTTATTTATGATCGTGGGTATTACAGGGTTTTTGCTCCGCGTTCTTTTTGTTGCCGATATGGAATATAAAGAAGACGAGGAGTATAATTTTGCCCAAACTCAACTCTTCGGGGTGACTCAGCCCTGGCCCTGGCATGGGATGAACTCGGGAGTGTACCTCGCCAATCCTGGAATGAGCATCTGGGTTTTCGCGGTTTTGGCTAAGCTCTTTGGGATTCATCATCCCACCTCCCTCGCCACTGCGGTCCAACTCGTGGCCTGGCTCGGAATCTGTCTGATCCTCCCATTCGCCTACCGATTGATCCGTGACTCATCAGAGCGCCTACTCTGGCTTTGGGCTTATGCTCTCGCCATGGTCAATCCGTTTTTAATTCTCTATCAGCGCAAACTCTGGCCTGAGCCCTTTCTTCCTCTATTTGTTATGGCTACCTGGGCTGGGTGGTGGATGCGTTCCCACTTTTGGGGAGCCTTTGGGTGGGGACTCCTCGGGGCCTGCTTAGGCCAAATTCACATGAGTGGATTTTTCTTGGCGTTCGCAGTTTTTCTATGGACGTACATCTGGCAGCGAGAGTCCACTCATTGGCGTGCGTGGTTTTTAGGATCCGTCTTGGGAGCCTTGCCCTTGATCCCCTGGGCACTCGAAGCACTTCAAACACCGATCCATGAGAGCATCCGAGTCGGATGGAGCGAAATGGTTCAGTTCAAATACTGGGTTTTTTGGTTTACCAATCCCACAGGCCTGCACTTAGGTAACGCTCTCGGAATTCTCCGCGGACCCTCGCACTGGGACCAACTTTCTGATTTCATCCGATATCCTTGGGTGGGTGGTTATCCGACCTACATCAATGGATTAGCTCATTGGATTGGCGCGGGATCTTGCGTCTGGATTTTTGCCCGGGGATTGCGAAGCCTCAAGCAACGAGGTAGTTCGTGGGGAGAATGGATGAACGGAAAGTCCTCACCCACGCTTTTTTTACAAAACGCGAGTTTAATCCTTTGTGGAATTTTAATGACCCTCACCGGAGTGGTCATCCGTCGATACTATTTATGTGCCACGTTTCCATTTGAGTTCATTTTGATGGCCCGAATGGCTCAACCCAAAACTCGAGTCGGGAGAAATCTCCTGATCACCCTCTGGATTGCTCAACTCGTCATGGCAGGTACTTTTGTTGGTTATATTCACGTCAACCAAGGCTCAATCACGGGCGATTACGGCCCTTCTTACCAAGCTCAACAGAAAAGCCTAGAAGACCGCTCTCATGTGACTCATTAGGCTGCCTTAGCTGCCTTAGCTGCCTTAGCTGCCTTAGCTTCCTTGGCTACATGGGCTCGTGGATCAAGGGGGACAGTCAAGATGAAGGTAGTACCGGTAGCAAGGTGAGAATCAACAGAAATCGTTCCTCCGTGGGCTTCACAAACACCCTTGACTAAGGATAGTCCAATACCCCAACCTACTTTACCTACAGTTTTTAACTTATCTACACGCTGAAAGGGGTCAAAGATCGTTTCTAGTTCTGCATTGCCAATGGGTGGCCCCTCATTATGAATCAAGATACTTACGTTCTGAGCAGTAGTTTTAACAGTAACCCTCACTGGGCGATTGGCCTCACCGTATTTAACCCCATTCACTAAGACATTCTCGATCGCTCGTTTCAAATATCGAGTATCCCAATACCCAACGATCGGAAGATCAGGACAATCAAATTCAAACCGATCTCCTACCGCCGTCACCGTCTCTTCCAAACATGTCCTGATCACGACACGCAAGTCACTTCGGTCGAGCTCGAGAGGAAGAACCCCCCCGGTTCTCACTAAATTAGAATCCAAAAGATCCTCAATCATTCGTTCAGTTCGAGCAATCGAGTCAACGATCCGAGCAGATAGTCGTTGAGTGAGATCTATTTTTTCTGGCTGCCTCAAAATGAGTTGTGCGCTAGCAGTCGCTGCAGTGAGTGGCGTTCGTAAGTCATGAGCTAAGGCTGAGATGAACTGTTCTCGAAGCCGGTATTGGTAATTAGCAAATGCGGTAGCCGCCTCCGCGATTCCAACTTCGATGGTGTCGATGATCGCAGCTCTGGATGACTCATCAATCACAGTCCCAGGGGACAATACGTCAAAAATAGTTCGTCTCAGAACACGGTATTCAAGAATCACCTGTTCGATCGAGTACCGGGGGCGAGTCGCCCGTTCCTCACCGTGGACCCGAGCGATTTCAATTTTTGGCTCCTCTCTAGATCCACCCCCCTCTAAAGCAGAAGCGAGCGTATCCAGGATGAGCGGGATGGAGTTCCTTAAACTTAGCTGATCAAGAGCCCGTGAAGCAGGAACCACCTCACGCACCCGCTTCTCCCAGAGTTCTAATATCTCTTGGCTCTGTCGGCGCAGTCGTTCGGCTAAACTCTCACTAGATTGGCTCAGCTCCGCTTTTAATTCACTCATTCGAAAACTGGGTGCAAGCTCCGTACTGAGCGCTGGGCGGTAGGTATTCGACCAGCAAAATCGCTCCTTCCCTGCTCACCTTCCTTGATCACCCTCCCTCTGTTCTTGACGCTTGATAGCCTGCAATGGCACAGTCCCCCCACTGTGAAAAGAAATCAGCCAAAACCGATGGATAAAAATGGTCATCGACTCATCCCCTCATGGGTAACGCCCCGATGGGCCCCTCTTTCTTGGGCGCTCCTTCTTACCCTGTGGGTGGCTCTCCCTCAGATCTCTCTCGCAAGCGAGGAAGAGCTCAATCCGAACGTACTCTCACACCAGCCCTCGCCCCAATCCTCGATCGATTCGGGATCATCTTTTTTAACTGCGATTTCAAGCACTTTACCATCTTTACCCCCTGGTGTTGAGCCCCCTGACCCAAAACAAGCGTATCTACCTAAGTATTTCCGAGCTCTGCGTAAGATCTCAAAAGCAACCCAGATTTCATCCTCAGAAATCGACCTTGACCTAACGAGATGGTCGAAAACCCTCCAGCCGAGAACGACACCTGAAGTCCTGACCCAATTTTTAACCCATTACTACTTTGTTCTCGATGCATCCCCCAACACCAACTGGAAGATCGAATTCAATCACCTTCAAGTGGCTGCAAGCGCCAGATATCTCTTTGATCAACTGGGCGTTTTTCTCCGCAAGGACCCATTGACCATTCTCCAAGAACCCTCTGGCCGATGGTCCATCGGGGACAAAACCGAAGTCACATGGAAGGGGTCTTTCAAAACCATCTATCGAGTCACCTCACTCAATGAACCCAGTAACGTTGCATTTGCCTTTGCTCGAGTCATGCCCCCATCCTCAGATCCACCCAGGAACACTCGCGAAGCGATCCTGATTCGTGACGCAAAAGAGCTTTATGATAGTGCTCTGGATGAGCTGAAGATCATTCGGGCTATTCGTAAAGCCTCGAACGAACGTATGGTCGAAGGAATATTGTGTTTCGTCTTAGCCGACTTAGATCTAGATTCGAATCGGATTTTATTTTTATCCCCCTTCCATAATCGCGGGAATGCTTCGGATTACGCTAGCACTGAAATCATACTTCCGGATGATCAAACTAAAATTGCAAAAGAGCTGATCTCTGGATTGCGTTTTCTTCATACCAACCAGATCGTCCACCGGGACATTAAGCCGCAGAATATCTTGCTCCACCAAGGCAAGAGTGGACTCCATGCAGTGCTCGCCGACTTTGGGACGGCCTACCAAGACGGTCAACCAGGCCTGACAGAGAAACTCAAAAATGAAAGTTTCCTTAGGACAACCCACCGCTACCTCGCCCCCGAAGCGATAGAAAAGTTCATGTTGTGGAACCACAGAAAAGGCACACAAATCGCCGATGAATGGGCAAAGGCAAAAGCGAAATTCAAACTTCCCCCCTCACTCCCTCTGCGATGGAATCCAGAGTGGTCCGAATTCGAGACCGACCGAGCCAGCGACCTCTGGTCGCTCGGAGTTGCCCTCTTAGAGATCAACTCCGAGTTCAAGCTCAGCTCCAGGAACTGGATCCGACTGATGAACCCCAAATTTGAAGAGGTCCTAGACTTTATTCAAGTCGATCAGCAGAAGGTCGATCAAGTCCTGCTAGAGCTTTACAAATCATGGAAAGAGGACAAGCGATTAGACTCCGTTTTTCCAGCCCTTTGGTGTCTCCTGCGGGTTAATCCCCAGGAGCGCTGCTCCGCGCAAGAAGCATTTGAAAGAATCCCAGAAGATCTCCCACCTGCCGAAACCATCGACAGCGCCTCGTAAGATCGAAATATCGTAACAGAAGGACATCGTAACAGAAGGACATCGTAACAGAAGGACAAGCTCCATTCATGCCAGGAAGAACGAACTCAAAAAACCGCTGCGAGCGATGTCGGATGTATCGCCCTCTCTGCCTTTGTGCTCTGATTCCTCAATTTCACTTAGGCACCAAAATCATGGTACTCAAGCACTGGCGCGAGGATAAACTCACGACCAACACCGCCAACTTAGCTTGCATGGCACTCACTCACAGTGAGATTCACCTCAGAGGAATTAAGGACGAACCCCTCTGCCTCGAAAACCTAATTTCACCCACAGAAAACGTGGCACTTCTATACCCCACTGAGGATGCATTAGAGCTCAACGAGCGCACCGTCCTAGACCTGCCTCGCCCGCTGACCCTCATCGTCCCTGATGGAAGCTGGGGACAGGCTAAGAAAGTCGCAACCCGCGAGCGAGCGCTAAAAAACGTCCTCAAGGTTAAAATCCCGCTAGGACTCCCATCCCAGTATCGACTCAGATTTTCGCCCCACGAGCAAAACCTCTCGACGTTCGAGGCCATTGCGAGGGCCATCGGTATTCTCGAGGGTAAGGAAATCCAGGAAAAGCTTGAGGAGTTATTCGTGACCATGGTCGAGCGAATTCTCTGGAGCCGAGGAGTTCTTAAACCCGCGGATTGCACCACGACCATTCCAGAGGCTGCCATTGAGGCTGGGCGGATCGCGGGATCGGCCGGCGGACAAAAGACGAAGTCATAGCTCTAAGTTCATAGCCTTTTTTTCGACCTGACTCCAATCCAAGGGAAAGACCCGCTGATGTTGCTCACAGTGCACCCATTTTTGCCACTCAGAGTGGGGGGCTGCCAAATTTCTCTGATCTAAGTCTTTCTGAGGGCCCGCGACTGCCGAATAGATCCGAGGTGGCTTCGACATTTCAATCAGAATCCGTTGAGATGCGCCTGCAGTTTGATCATAAAATCCATGATTCCATTCTGAAGTTCCTGGGTTCACCGAATACTCATCTCCGGGTGTGGCAATGGGTGAGGCTATGAACCAATCCTTACCCATGAGATGCGGAAACGAATTCCGATGATAATAACCCCAATTCGGCCAATTCAACTCAGAGCCCCTCAGATCGGCTAGAGCGCCGGATAATTCTTTCATCAACATCTGCTTGAATGAATCTGCGATGGGGCGCTTGAGGAGTGATCGGTACAATGCCGTCGGGTTCAGGGTCGCCTCGGCCAATACCCGATCCATCCAGCGGCGGTAGATCGGGCAGGCCTGACATTGGACGCCGGTTTGGTAGTCCCAGTGTTTCAAAATCTCGAATGCAGTTTTCTCACCCGATCCCGAATTTGACGTACTCAAATCCGCCGCGACCACTTCCAAGAGTTTGGGTAAAATAAACCGCGCATCAACCGCTTGAAGATCACACTGGATCCTTTGGAGCGACTGGAGATCATGAGTTGAGGACTGCCCAAGAAGCTCCTCAATGCGCCAGGCTCTAAAACTCACGTGCTGAGCATTACCTGAGCTCCACTGGGAATCTCTCGGCCATTGCTGATGATTGGCAGTGACCAGCCACCCTCGCTGAGGACTGAGCGCATGGGGCATCTCATCCGGGGTCAATGGATGACGGAAAGCTTCCGACCCATCGACCTGCTTCAAACTCTCGAGCGGCACTCCAAACGGCGGGAGCTGGGCCAACCGAGGGATCCGTCCCACAGCTCGGTAACCCACTTGCCCTTGAGTATCTGCAAAAACCAAGTTCCAGGACGGCACTCGAACCGTACTGAGAATCTGATCGGCCTGTGCGACCGTTTGAGCGTGCGGAAGTTGAAACAGACCCATGACGTCCAAAGGCTCAAGAGAGTAAGCCGTCCAATTCAAAACCAAAGCCTGGCCCTCGGGCGCTGGCAAAGGCAAGACAGGGAGTCCGGCCGGAGTTCTCCGAAATGTTTTAAAAAAGAAGGGCACCTTGAACTTCCACCACTTCACCCAAACCCAAGGCCTCTGGACGCTGGAGTGTTTTAAATCCGACTCAGGAACGCGACTGATCTGCGCCACCGGGAGAAAAGCATTGGTCACTCCCCAGCTTAAATTTTTGGACGCACCCATGGTAAAAAAGGGGATCCCAGGAACGGTCGCTCCCATCAGATCGGTATCGCCCGCCGTCACGTTGGCCCAATACCAAAACGGCGGATGAGTCAGTGACAAATGTGGGTCATTACCTAAGAGAGCGTGCCCGGTTTTAGAATGCTGGGCCGAAACCACCCAGTTATTACTTCCCGCTCCAGGGCCGCTCCAAAGACCGGGTAAATCTAAAAACGTCTGAATGGCCTGCGAGGCTATGCTGGATCCGTGCGGGAGGATCCACTGGGAGCGAGCTGACCCTGGTACTAATGCTGGAGCCGCAGAAGCGCGGGGATACTCCCCCTCCTTGAGGATCGTCACATCCCAGGGAAGCCCTGTGGACGAAAAAAGCTCCGCTGCGTTCTCGGGATACTTCTCCAACCACTGTACTTCTCTTAGTTGATTCTCAAAACTCCGGCGAGTCTGATCAAAAGACTGGAGCATCAAAACCTTGAGACTATCCTCAGGATGCCACGATTCAGGCAGGTAGCCGAGGGCTTGGAACTCATAAACTCCATTCGTGTCAGAATGCGTTTTGAGTTGATTGAGCACTTCCTTGATCCCTAAGTTCACACCCCAGGCATAGGCCTTCAGCGGCGCCTTTTGCTCCTCAGTCATTTGAGAATAAAGGGATTCCGCCTTCTCCTTCAATCCTAAAAGCCTGAAGAAAAAGTCGGAGCGAACTCCCTCTTTGCCAAAAAACTCAGCCTTGCGTCCTTCGACAATTTTTTTAAAATAGTCCATCTGCCCAATCCGATCTCGGGCGTGAACATAACCGAGACAGGCGATGCCCACAGGCTCTGTTTGAGCGCGAATGTGGGGAACTCCCTGGTCATCATCCCAAACCTGGCAAGAACTCCCAACCCAGGGGGCCCCCGCCAACTGCTGAGCAAAAGAGACGGGACAGAGAACTCCGGTGAGCACTCCGGTGACACAGGGAAATAAAATAAGGGCGATCGAACCTCTCACTGAATGACTTGCCACCATCGACCTCCGAATCGAGAGGGAATTTTATTCTTCATGATCTGGCCAATCACCGCGGAAGTAACCCAGGGAGCCTCGAGTTGAGGACAATGCCCAACTTGCTTCAATAGAACTCCATGGTGACGGTCGCTGAACTCGGGGTTCAAAGAACCCAACCAAGTGTCCAGACAGGGGGACGGAATCAAGCTGTCATTCGATCCCCAGACCATCCAAACTTGGGAGCGGATCTGGCCCGCAGCCCAGCGCAGATCGTGCTCCGCTTTGACTGAGTTGAGGAGCTGGGCAATGTCTTCTCGTTGAAAGAGACGATCGAAGTGCTCCTCGATATAGTGAAACCAAAATGGCTCGCGACTAAAAAGATGGGGCTTGAGGCGCAAAAATCCGCTTTTTGCAGCCGTTTTAAAAACCATTTCTAACTCAGCTCTCACTCGCTCGTCAGTGTAGATCCCGGAGGGATTGACCAAAATCAACGAGTCCGGCCCCGAATAGTTGAGCCGATTAGCCAGAGGTCGCTTGGACTGACCGCAGAGCGACGCATAATTGGAGGCGAGCGCCCCGCCCAAGGAGTGCCCTAAAACCGTGTGGGGCTTGAGGTGATCAAGCACATCACCTACCGCTGTCATCATTAGATCGATACTTGCAAAGGAGCGCTCTCGAGAGAGAAACCCTCCAAACCCAGGCAAATCGATTAAAATCAACTCATCAAACTCCTGCCGAAAAACGGGCTGAAGAAGTAAAATCTGAGACTGCCAAGACAGAGGCGTATCGGCAAATCCAGGAATTAAAACGAACCGCTTGGGATAAGCTCGGCCCGCTGCTTTTTCTCTGAATTGAATTTTCCAATACCCGAGCTTCTGATCCCCGTTTCGATGAAGTTCCCAACGAAACCCCATTCCTCTAAAAGCCGCTCCTACAGCCCAATGAAGACTCTGAAGCAGAGTGGGAAGTTCGGTCGGAAGTTGGAGATCTTTTGCCGCTTTGAGAATAGAATCCCGCATGAGTTTTGTTTTAACCCAAGGAACCAAAAAAAAACTATAAAATAGGGCAATCCCCGTCCGATCCTATTCCCTTAATTATTTCCTGGAACAGACAGACATGAAATGATTATCTTAAATGCTCTATGAGCTTACTTGCATTCAAAGTAGACCGTAAGATTGCTGAAGTCCTGAGCCGTGAGAGCTTCACGCTTTCAGCAGAAATTATTCCCCCTCGAAATGGCGTACAACAGAGCTTAATCCTCGAACAAATCAATACTCTGGCCCAATCGGGTGCAGAATTCATGGCAGTCACCAAGGGAGCCGGTGGCTCGCTCCGAGGAGGTAGTCTCCCGATCGCTCAGCTGATTAAGGAGCAATTTTCGATTCCCTGTATCGCTCACTTCACTTGCCGGGATCTGAACGTGCAGGAAATAGAAAATCACCTCATGGACCATCACTACTTTGGGATTCGAAATATTCTTGCTCTGAGAGGAGATCCACCCGACGGTCAACCCGAGTGGAAAGCTCGCGAGGGCGGCTACGATTACGCCTATCAACTCATTGAGCAAATCCGACGACTCAACTCAGGAGAGTTTCTCCGCCGCCCGGGTGCTCCCGAAACTGAGTTTGACCAGAGAACAGATTTTTGTATCGGTGCTGCCGCCTACCCGGATTTCCCAGACGAGAGGAAGCGAATCGAGTATTTCAGACTCAAAGTCCAAGCGGGGGCGGAGTATGGAATGACGGATCTCTTGTACGATCCAGAGTCCTACGCTCGGTTTTTGGATCTCTGCGAAAAGGCCCAAATCTCAATCCCCATCTTGCCTGGCACCCGCCTCATCAAGACTCGAGCTCAGGCCCTAAAAATGATCACTAAGTTTAAGACTCGCATCCCGCAAGATACCCTGAACCGCCTGGATGAAGTCGAGGGCCCAGACTCCCTCCAACGCGGGATAGACCTCCTGCTGAGCCTAGTGGACCGCCTCAAAGCCCTCGGGGCGCCGGGTATCCACCTCTACGTCATCGCCGACACTCAAAGTGCCGCTTTGACACTTAGACGGTTGGCAGAACAGAAAAAACAGGGTAAATAGGATTCTCATCTCCACACTCTGCCGGGGTGGCGAAATAGGTAGACGCACAGGACTTAAAATCCTGCGGTCCTCACGGGCCGTACGAGTTCGATTCTCGTCCTCGGCACCATAAAAACAACAGCATCCAAACTCAGGAGACCGAGCTTTTACTCGGCGTGAGGCTCCGTGATTGCTTCGAATTGCTCGAGGGCTTGGGCTAGTTTTTTGGCTATTTTTGCCATCGAATTGAGTTCATTCAGGATCGCCTCAAGATGGCTTACCTTTTCGGTCTCAGCAATGAGGCCCCGTGAGGCGCAACCCAGTCTGAGATGATCAAACTTAAATAACTCGGGCTCGAATATGTCTCTCTTGGACAAATCGACTGCACTGGAGAGCAGGTGGGCCTTTTGCTTAAGTGGGATCTGCGCGTCTAGGATTGTTTTTGCCGCTACATGCGCCCCGTCAGGGTGAGAAAAAAACCATAAAACTGATTTCGGTTGCTCAAACTCGCCCACGCTCAGGTGCTTAAATGCCTCGGCCTGTACCGTTTGAACATCAGCCTGACCCCCGTGGCTCAGCTGGGCTTCAATATGGAGCAGATGATCAATAAGCTCCGGCTCCCTTTTTGCCGTCTCTAGACGAGATTGAGCCAAATGAAGTTCCCCACTGACTTCTGTTTCAATCAATAGCCGCTCGGAATGGGACTTAAACAGAATTGCTTCTCGGCTCTGTTTTTTAACCTCAATCATTTCCTGGAATTCCTTTTGGCGCTTGTAAATATGATCCTGGGATCGATTGATTACGGCTTGGACCTCTTTACTTTGGTTGAACTGTTGATAACGAAGAGGTTCTGCCAAGGCAGGAGCAGAAGTTAATAATAAAATTAGAATGTATTTATTTAAATTATTCAACTTTAACCCTCCAGATTATATCGATTCAAAAATAAAGAACCCTTACTCATAGAGTGATAAGCAAGTACCAGGCCACCAATCTCCACTGCCTGACTTGGATATTAAATAAAAAATAAAGATAAAAGTGTTTAGTATTTAAACAACTGAAAATTATAACGTCGATTTCATTTTAACTAGCAAGCTAGCGATGAGAGGGACTACTCACGGGTTGCCCATTACCCGGATCGAGAAGATGAAAACGGGGCGTCTCTCCCGGCCTCGGCAGCAGACCGTATGCGGGATTAAAGTTCACTTGGATTGGCTCAGAAGATTCCGACAACCACTTTGCGGATTTATTTAGATTACTTTTACCTTTGATCGCCATAGCTGCACCCCCCACCATCATTGGCACACCCACTGGCACAAGGCCTATACCAACCAAACCAGCGCCAACGGGAACCATCAACCCCCCGCCGGCCAAGAGAGAAAAATCTCTGAGAGTGTGACCTGTTGGGTCAGGGCCCCGGATCCGATCTTTGAATTCTTCATTTTTTAGCCATTTGGTTGCCTCACTCATATGCGCCGGTATCGGAGTACGCCTATTTGAGTGCGAGGACTGCACTGGCGCAACCGCGCGCGAGTCACCCTGACTCACCGGGCGAACGACAGAGCTATTCAAAGGAGGTATTTGCCTCAGAGGGCCTCGAGGAAGTGGGTTTGGCATGATACGACGGCTTCTCATGGGGGCTCCGTGAGCATCCAGAATTCTTTCAGCGGCAGGTGCGTAACACGGCAGAACTAAAGCCAAAGCCAGAAAGTACACCCATTTACTTCTGTAGTTCACTTTCACTCCCCTTCTCCCATTGGATTATAACCCTAAAGTTAGAGCAGCTATTTTTGCGCTCGTCACTTTTTAATAATTTAACAAAAAATAACCCGACTAAACAGAATTAATAATTTCGATTCTCATTCTTTCATCCGCTCAGGATCGCTCTAAAACCGCGCCTGATATTTAAGCCTCTCGCAAGGACATCGGATTTCATTTTTAACTGGAACCGTCCTTGCAACTCATTTGGTATAATGCCTAGAAAATTAACTCTACTTGAGCTGAAGCAGCAGCCTATTTTTTGGTTCCGAGCCGTAGTAGTTGGGTTGATTGGCACCCTGATTATGATGGCTTGGGTGGATATTTTCTACCTGGCTGGGGTAACTCCTTTCTCATACGAGCTTTATTTAGGTAGTTTGCTTAGAGGAACTCAGTACGGTGGTCATAACTGGACGGTGGGCTTTCTCGCAAGCCTACTGGTGGGTAGTATCTTTGGTTTATTTTATGCCTATTTTTTCGAGTACGTTTACTTTCGAGCCAATGTCCGAACCGGTCTCAAGGTTGCATTCTGGCATATCTTGGCGGCGGCCTTGGCTTTTTTTCCGTTTTTTGGAGCGCTCCACGAATTTGTCGGTACTGGACTCTACCCCGACTTCGGGGTGTTAGGATCAGGCTTAGGAGTTTTCACGTTCGTTCTTCTCATTCTGGGCCATCTTCTTTTTGGAGCTTCTACGGGACTTCTCTATGGGGGTGTAAAAATCCAGAGAGCTCGAGAGGCAGAGTTTGAACCAGGAGAAACGGGCGTCCCTCCGTCATTAGGCGGTCAGACAAAAGAAGAAGACCCTGAGGATGCCCGATTCATCGTGTACCGCGGCGGATAGTTGCCCAAGGGGCGGACATGAGTGACCCTGAGTCTTAGATGAGGGTCCACTTCTATATTGAAACCAAAGAGATCGCAGGTTGGCCTCAGTTTTTAAGGCGCCTCATCGGCAGCGCTCTATGGCTGAGAGCAAATTAAATGTAGTTGCCCCCATCGGGAGCCCCCCTCCAGTCGGTGAAAACCAACAGATCACCTAAGATCTAGTTCGAAACTGTGGTTTTTTCCCTACAAAAATCATCTAGAAATCTACCTAAAGAGCTAATTACGGCTCAAAAAATCATGGCATGAAATGTGCTCTAGCTTCGACCGAAATCGAGCAATAACTATGATTATTAAATATTTAAAAAATAAAAAATCTATCATAGAAGACACTGAGGTTATTTATAAAAAAATACCCTCTCCAAGCATTAAAGAGAGTTTTATGAAGTTACAGTTCCATTTTGTTGGAGTTCTTTTTTTAAGTCTGCTCAACCTGGCCCAAGCCGGAGAGGGCCGTGTGGGCGAGATCCGGTATTCGATTCTTACCATTCAGCAATTTCAAGAGAAGTACGGTCCCGAATGGGAATTAATGAAAGGACAAGCCATCCCTTCTGACTCCGAACTCCTTCATCTTTGGGGACAAATCAAAGTGCCTGATGCACGGGGTCTTTTCCTGCGTAGTTCGCAAGTAGGGCGCGAAGACGAAATGGGAAATCCCGACGGAGAGGTCGCTGTTGGTGCATATCAAGCAGATAGTTTTAAAGAACATGATCATGGTGGCGGCAATCATAATCATTCGACTTCATTAGAGTTGACGGCATCACGAAACCCTAATGGTCGTCAATGCAATACTGTGGCTATTTGCCATCCAAGGCATCAGGACGTGCATAGCTCATACTCCGGCAAAATTATCAAATCAGAGGGAGCCGAAGAAACCCGACCTCGGTGCGTCACAGTAAATACTTTTATTAAACTCAGAGAAAGCGCTCCGCTAACTCCGAGTCATTCTATCACCCCAGAACTTAAAACAGAGATCATCAATAGTCCTGAATTTAAGGCAGCGGTTGAGAAAATACTCCAAGCGAGTTTAAACAGGCTTTTTTAATCAGAAGAGTTAGGCGGTTTTATGTAGTTTTCTTTTATGTGGTATCCGTCGTATTCAGTGATGAGACAGTTGAAAGTATTTACACTCGTAATTTTATTATTTTGCAGCTCGGCCCAAGCAGAAAAAAACTCAAGCGTTGGAACCGTCGAAAGCTCGCCCACGGAACTGAATTTTAAAATCGGAGGGCTTGCCTCAGAGCTATTCCGAGCGCAGGAGGCTCTTGCTCCCTTTGGAATCTCAGTTTCTTTGGACCTCACCCGAGACGTTCTTCAAATTACAGCGATAGAACCCTGGGCTCCCAAAATCGGCCAGGCGAGCGTCGCTTTAAACCTGTCGACTGATTTCCCCGTAGAACTCGAAGGTAAGACGCAGCACGCTCTGACCCTGATCAGCCCAGGAGCGCAGATCAATCACCAATGGACGAGCCCCAGCTTAACCCTGATTCCAAGCAATCATTTCAATCCTACACTCCACTCCTACTCCATTGCCACAGGTGGGAGGCTCGAGGTTCAGGCACTGACCCACACGGCTGGAACATTGACCAACCAAGGCAAAATTCTCTCCCCTGGGCAGCTCGAGCTGACTGTCCTCGACGCAACTTTTGAAAACCTAGGAAAGATCGAAAGCAGTGGCCCCTTACAATTCAAAGGCGGCCAAAGAGGACAAAAGCCAAAATTTAATAATCTCGGAGAAATAACTGCCCCTGAGATCAGGGTAGGAAGTTTTTACCAGCGGTTTTATTCATTTCAAAATAGCCAAAGTAAAAGCTCGCTGATCAACGCCAAGAAATGGGTCGGAACCATTCATCATTTGACCAACTCGGGGGAGATTCTCATTACGGAGGAAGTCTCTTTGTCTGGCTTTAAGCTGGATAACGAGCATGGGAATTTTCACTCAGGAGGCACCCTTTCTGCTGATTTCGCTCAAATAAATAACTCCCATGGCAGCATCAGTGGCCACAAACGGACCGAGCTCAAAGTTTGTGAGGCGCTCACCAACGATGAGGGTGAAATCGGATCAGTGAGCCCTACTCATCTGACACTTTTTGGCGCCGTTCACACAGCAATTTTAGGAAAAATTCAAGGTACCGACCTTGCTATTCGCTCAGATCATCGCGAGCCCATCACCTTACCAGCGGGTGAACTTCTGGGTGAGAAGAGTGTTGCAATCTTCTCCGAATCAAAAATCCTATTGCCAGGGATTCAGATCCATACTCCTCAGTTACACCTTGCCGCGCCAGATTTTGCGCTTGATGAGCAGAGAGACTGCTCTACTACGGTCGTCCACTGCAATCCGATTCGCGATTTTAACCTCACTTCGCCTTATTGTACTCAGGGCAATGTCGTTTTCATTCAGTCGTGCCTCAAGCCAGAGTCATCCGACGCAGCGAGTTCCTCGGCAACTCCGGCTTTGGTATTGAGCCCAGCCAACTATTTAAAGCAACGTTTCACTGATCTCAAAGATGAAGTGAGTCAGATGTCCGTACACTTTGAAAAAGGGAGAGGAAAGTTCTCTAAGTTTAAAATCTCCCTGCGGGCGGATCTCAAGTCAGCGAAAGACGTCGAATTTGTTGCCCCATTGGCTAATCTCTATTTGGGAGATCAAGACAGCAGGGCAGCGCTGGAGGCTCAATCTCTGAGATCCTACGCCAACTTTGTGTTTCTGATGGATGGTCATGTTTCCGCCCGCGATGCAGCTATCCATGCACCAGGAGGCCTAAGAATCGGTTCTCTCACAGAAGATGCCACATCCTGTGTGCGGGTCGCTGATCAGAGACTTCCCCTGATGTGCCGTAACGGGGCGGTTTGGGCCACCCAAAACAAAACCCTACTTCACGGACCTCTTCACTGTGATGGAACCATGCAAATTGGTGGCGATTTCATCCTCGCATCAGAGAAGGAGCAATGGTGTAATTCCCCTGACATTCGTGTTGAGGGTAACCTTGTTCTCAAGGGCTCTGGGAATATGAACATCGTTCGAAACTTGGGTGAAATTTTGTATCAAGGTAACACCCCCCTACCCAAGTCTGAATACGCCGAGCCTGGAACCCTCCGAGTCGCAAAAAAACTAATTGCAGAAAAGCCAGTCACGTTGCGCCTCTATTCAACCTCGCTCCATGCTGATCAGTTCGCTGGGGAGTTGGCTGCAAAACCGATTGACTCTACCGGTAAAACCGAGATTGAGTTTCCAGGGAATCAACCGGAAAAACTCTTTCGTGCCAGCGTGAGTAGCACCCAGGGCGGCGTCGTTAAACTCGAGGGTAAAAACAACTCTGGCATCATCGCGGCACCTCAGTTGTTTCTAATTGAAAAGAAGGGACAATTTGTTCTCGCTACCAAAAATCCCTACTACCTCGATCAAAGAGATCCACTCCACGATCTGATGAAAAAGAGTTTTCATTTCAACGCCACGTATGTCACTCAAGACCTACAAGCGGCGATGCAAAAAGCCGCTGACTATCGGTTTCATTACTCCATCAGAGAACGCTTTTTCTTTAACCACACAGAAAGCGAACGATTCTACGATCAAATCAAAAATGATGTTGTGATTCTCAAACCCGGTTACGGGCTGCTCCCGCTCCCGCCAGGACAGGCTGTTTTTTCTTTAAGCCCTCAGTTCTTGCTCAAGCAAGTTCAGGACGCCGTCCAGGAAAACCTGATGCGCGGTTACCTCTACGAGGGTCGACCCATTTCATTTGAGCTCCTCGCCGAACTTCACCACAATGCTACCGAATACCTGGCCACCCTGGGCATTACCTGGAACCCCGACCGCACTCTCCCAGGCGCTGACCTGCAACTCATGGCGCCGCTCAGAGCAGCAAAAAACAACGCTTCACTACCGAAAAAGCCCCTGATCTTTTACAAGCAAATGATCAACGATCAGGGAATTGAAGAACTCAAGCCCTTCTTTTACCTCCCGCCTAGCCTCTTCGAACAGGCCAGAGCAGAACAAACAGGAAACGTTTTTGCCACCATTTTGGGACGTTTTATTGAAGGAACTACCGCCGAGGAAATGATTGAAGAACTCTCCTCGGAGAGTGGCGTGAGAAAAGCTCTGATTGAGTTCTTTGAAAAAAACCCAGAAACAAAAGCTGCAGTCACCCGAGCAGCTCTCCGTTACCGTTTAAAAAATATCGAGCTTGACTCAACTGAGGAAGACTCGATTGTCTTAGACTTTGCAATCCGCGCAAAAGATTTTGCGATTGTAGCTGAGAATAACATAAGCATCGAGGCCAACCAAAAAGCGAGCTCTGGGGCGATCGTCTCCAAAAAGGGCAACATCTCCCTCGTATCTAAAAAAGCTCGGCAAAATCGTGATGGAAACAACACTGACGAGGAGATTTCTGAACAAAGAACCCTCCGCCTTGAAGGCCACCTAGAACTCCGCGCTGGAAAAGACATCCGAACCCAGGCCGTAGATCTGAGCGCAGGCTCACTCCAATTCGATGCCCAGGGAGACTTCACTGATGCAGCTTTAAACCTTGAATCGCATTCAGAAAGTGTCGCACCGGGCGTTCAAGAAACAGAAGATAGAACTCGATCAGAAACTTCTCAGTTCAAAGTTGGCGGCAAAATGGTTGTCAGGGCACAGAATATCGCCCTCCAAGGAACCCGCGCAGACGCTGACGCCATCCAGCTAGAAGCAAAGAACCGCCTTGCAATTCTGGGAGTCCAAGAGGGTTTTCAAGTCATCAAAAGAACGGAAGAAAAAACTGGAGCATTGTTCTGGGCTGGCAAGAAAGTTGAAACTCGCTCGGAGTCTAAACTCCAGTTCATACCGGCTAGCCTTAGGGCCAAAAGCACCATCAAAATGCAGGCTCAGGAAACTACCCTTCAAGGTCCAAAAATCGGAGCGTCTGAAACCGAAATTCACGCCGAGCGACTGAGAATTCTGCAAGGCAGGAACAAATCAGCCTCTGCGTTAATGAAAAAGAGTGAAAATGCTTGGTGGATCAGCATGGACTCCGAAGAGCAAAAGCACGAAACTTTCACTCAAGCCGAGTTTAACGGAAAGACAAAACTCTATGCCACTGAGCTCGAACTGGAGCAAGTCCGAGACGAAGCACTCAAATACCTGGATCAACTCGAGTTTGATCCAGAGCAGACGAAAGTCGTCTATGAACTCCTGAATGAAATCCATCACAGAGAAGCCACTTCAATCTCTGCACCTGGCCCGGCTCTAATTGCAGCAGTTGCAGTCATCTCATCCGTTGCAACAGGAGGGGTCGGCTGAGCGGCAGTTGCGGGCCTTGGGCTTAAAGGCAGCTTAGTCGGGACTGCCATGAGTGCCGCTATTTCTTCAATCACTGCCCAAGTCACCACTCAAGTCACACTAGGAGTTCTATCCCAGCAGAACCTGGACGAAATCTTCAAACAGATCACCCGCCCCGAGACCTTCAAAAACGCAGCGGTTTCTGCAATCACTGCAGGCGCTCTGTTTGAGGTGGGCCGGCTGCAGGAAGCAGCAAACACCTCAGCACTCTTGTGCAAGATTCAAAATGCAGGCGTTCAAGCAGGGGTAGGACTGGGAGTAGACCTACTCTCAGGCGATGATCTTGACAAAGCACTCAAGGGGGCCGGTATCCAATTTGCGTCTCAAGGGGGCTCCAGCATCGTTGCAGGCGAAATTGGTAAGCACCTCGCCAACAAAACCGACCTCACCGCACGATGCCTCCATAAACTCGCTCACGGAGCATCTGCAGCAGCTTTTGCTGGAGCCGGAGCAGCAGCATTCGGACAGGACATCGGTACAGCCGCCGCAGGAGGTGCTCTCGGAGCAATGACTGCAGAGATTGTGGCTGAGGCACTGGCTAAACCCCTTCAACAAGATGTCGTGGACGAAGTGAAAAAACAGCAGGACGCCCTGGGGCGCCCCATTACTGCGGCAGAAACTAAGACGATCTTTGATGCCAAGCTGCAAGATATCACCCAAATCGCAAAACTCACCGGAGCCATCTCAGGCCTCGTCACCGGCGATATTCTGGGAGTCAACGCAGCGGGAACATCCTCGAATAATGCAATTAATAACAACTTCTTCGCCGCTGCAGCCCCCCTCATTTGGGAGGCAGTAGTAGCTGCCTTGGCCGAGACTGCAACTACAGGTGTTTCTGTTGGAATTGTCGGTGTTGGAGGCTATGCACTTCATAAGGCCATGGAGCCAGCCGAGGGCGCTGGGGATTCTGTAGAAGCAGAAAATCCAAAACCACAGTTTGAAAGAAATCAGAAACATCGGGCGACTCAGCAAGGAAGAGCCAACCCCGAGCCAACTCATCCCCAAGAAACACTAGATAAATCCGTGAAAGTATCAGAAAACTCATCCAGGAGAGTTGGTGCAGACAAATCAACGGGTGAGTTTGACGTTTTCGATGAACATACACCTGGCAAGTTCCACGGTCACTCGAGGAATTGGGGCGAGCTAACAGAAGCGATGAAATCAGTATTAATAAAGGCAAAAATAACAAATTATAAGGGTAAAATTCTATGAAACGAAAATACGAAAAACCTACTGTTATTTCAAAAGAATTAACGATCCAAATCTTAAACGGGAATGGAACAGTGGAGGAAAAGGTGAATTCAATAATTAGAGCGGTCAGTACAATCGAGGATCAGGCATGGTTAGTGAACTTATGTTTGAAATACATGAACCATGAAGATCAGTGGATTGCCGGTGCTGCCATCAATGGTTTAGGAGATATTGCTCGGATCTTTGGTCGACTTGATATGGAAATGATATTGAAAAAACTAGACTTGCTTCGACCAAAACGTAAGGAGCTTGCTGGAAAAATTGAAGATGCAATAGATGATATTAAAAAATTCAAACATTAAATCTCCCGAGTTTTTTTAATTTGGCAATTTTTTTTGGTACAAAAAGAAAAGGAAATATTATGAAAAAAATCTATTTAATCAGTTCGTTGCTTGGAGTGACATTGTTAGTTTCAGCTTGCGGCAGTTCGTTGCCTGGAATGACATTGCTAGCTTCAGCTTGCGGCAGTTCATCGGGTGGCATAAATGAACCTAACTTAACTTCCGACGGCGTAGCTAGCCTCGCCGACCTATCCAGTTCAAGAGTCGGTGGCAGCGTGGAAGGCCCATGTACCCTGACTGGAGATATTCGCTCTTTTGAAATTAACGCCGATTCACCGATTCGCTCCTACGGCCTAGGCGGAGACGATTTAGCTCTATTCTTCGCACCAAACGAAAGACTCAATATCAATAACACAATCAGAGGCGTAACCTATGATTTGCATATCGAAGCCCAAGGAACGAGAGTTGTCGGCTATGAACGCATTGCAAGCGAGATTCGTCTGCAAATCCGTCTCAGGAATACCGCTCGATGTACCATCAGGCTGTGGGAGGCCGAATGACCCCAGAGACCGAACCCACTAAAACTGTAACTCGAGGCCAAGAAGCACTCATAGGATTGCGCCCCTCCAAACTAAATATTCAAACCCACAGCTGAGAAATGCCCAAGCTCCACACCGGAATGTGGAGATGAGGCATTCATAATTTCATGAATTATTTGCACTTTTATGAACCACTGCAAAAATAAAGTATTTAATCGGAGATAAATCAAGGATGAGAAAAAAAATAGATTAAGCTAGGGATTTATTGCTCCGTCCCATTCTTATGGTTCCTGGCAAATAATAAAGTCTCTTTTCAAATTTGCCAGGAACAGTTACAATAAAAAGAAGGAACATTAATATGCCTCACCTTCGAACAAGATACCTCACTCCACTCATAAGGAAGGACCTAGCCCACAAAGGCGTGGTCGGCATTTTCGGACACCGCCAGGTCGGTTAAGCAAATTAGCTCCTGCACTGTTCCCGGAGATCAAAGAATACATCCGCACCCACAAAAAGCCGGGACAGCTCATACTCTCAGGTTCGGTTCGATTTTCCTCGCGCAAGGCAATTCAAGAATCCCTTACGGGTAGAATGTTATCTTACGAGCTTTTGCCATTTTCGATTTCTGAACTGGAACAGCGCCCAATCAATCGCCTCGTTCTTGAATTGCTCAATGCGGGAGATTTTCAAAGCAAAAATTTTACAACTAAAAAGGCGATCGGACTACAGCGCCACCCACTCGCCAAAAAGTATCTATCACTCGGAGGTTTACCTGGAATTTGCTTTGTTCGAGATGCTAGAGACCGTAAGGACCTTATTGAGTCCCAACTTGATCTCATCTTAGACCGAGATCTCAGACTCGTTTGTGATACCGAAGTCCCGTTGCCTCAATTGCGTGGCCTAGCCCGACTTATTGCACAAAATCAGAATAAACCGTTTAACTACTCTGAGATCTCAAGAAAATCGAGAATCTCCACTCCTACCCTAAAAAAAATCATCAGAGGATTGGAATCGATTTTCTTCATCCGGATCTTAGATTGCCAAGGCAACGAATCAAGGCCGGTTATTTTTTTAGAGGACCAAGGAGAAGCTACTTATCTCGCTCAGGGAACTTACGACGAAGTGGACGACCTAGAGAGAATCTGTTTTGCGCACATTCGAGTTCCTCTCGCCTACGAGCCTGGTCTTAGCTTTGAGATTTACCAGTATCGCCAACAAGGGGGAGCCTATATTCCCTTTATGATTCAAAGCGAGTGTAAAGCTTTAGGTTTCATTTGCTCGATCGAAGAAAGACCATCACTGGGCGCCATCCGCAGTGCTGACTCTTTTAGGAAAACCTTTCCAGGAGCAAAGGTGGTCCATCTCCACACCGGTAGACAGACAGAAATCATCGCCCCAGATGAAATGACCCTGCCGATTGAATTGATTTTTTAAGGATGCATGGACGTGCTACCTCACGTGTCCCATGAGAAACTACAGAAAACGCCTCTACCAAGGCTTGCCCTACCCATCACTACGGCAACGATCGGCGATGAGTTGCCGATCGTGACAGAATTGAATTGGAGCCAACCTTCTTGCGGGAAAAGCCTGGGAGGCTCATTTTTTGAAAGGACTCCGTCCCCAGGAATCTTCGCCCAGAAACCCCCTACTTGAAAGCCTCCCCCTGCCTCGAGTACAATTAACCTATGAGCCTCCACACCCCGCAGTCACGCATACTTCAGCAATCACTCGTCTTACTCCCTCTGCTTCTCGCAGCGCTCGCGCCAAAGCCCTCGCGGGCGGAGTTGAGCTACCTCGATCTCAAGGGGATTGACGCACTGGTGGACCACCCAGGTGCATCGCCGGTCCTTGGATACACTGCGTTAAAAACGGGGCTTGAGAACCGGAGGTTCCTAGGAAATTACGGGCCTAAAACCCCGGCACACGGGTGCATGGATGGAGCTAAAAATATCCGAGACCAACTTGTTACAAATCAAGACTGCCCGCAAGATTTTACTTCGGAGTGGTTACAGCGATTATTTCCCTCTCAAGATAGGGTCAACTTCGTAGCCAATCAGATAGAATCTGACCCGATCTCACATCTACGTCCTGAGTTGATGGGGCGCATACTCCAAACGATTGCAGAAGTTCCGGATGCTGCCTGGACGGATGACCAAGCAATGAGGACTCTAGAGCGGGATTTGATGCGGATGATGTATCAAGAAATGAATCCAGCCTCTTATGCGAACTGGTTGAAAAGTCTACCCAAAACAAAAGGCCAGTTGACGACTGAAATCAACACAAAGGAGAAAAAGGGCCGTCGGGCAAGTTGCACCCGCGAGCAAAAGGAAGCTCTCCAGCTGCAAGTTTTGGAACTGCAAGGAGCGTTGAGCGAAATCGATGATGGACTATACGACGGGCGCGCCCTCACAGGCGAAGCTACCAGTGTATCTCGCTCTAAAGGCGTGGGTAAGGAAGCTGACTTTCGAAGCATTGCCCACATGATCGTGGGAGCACTCAAGGAATCGCGCGTGGGTGCCGATCCGGCTTACCCCAAGCACTTGCCAGAGCAGGCGCTTTTGGCATTTTTTATCCAAAAAAAAGCCAACACTAAAACAGATCTCATCGAGCTTTTTAAAGGCATGCCGAAGCTCATCAAAGTTCCAGGATTTCTCTCTGATGAAGGCAAGCAAAAACAGTTTGTCGCTCAAACCTGGCGCGATGATGTCTATCGTCCCGAAGACTACGAGGGCAACCCTTCTCAAATTGTTAGTGACTTGACCGCGCACCCTGAGAAGTTTCTCTTTGCCGCGATGGAGGAGATTAAATCCCACCGCATCCCTCCCCCAGTCGGGTATCAAAGAGCAAATCATCCCCATGTTCAAGAAATCAATCCTCAAACAGGAAAGCGCTATAGCGAGGACGGCAAGTATCCCGATTGCGGAGAGACCTCGCTGAGAAATTTTTTTAACGTGATTCTCTACAAGCCAAAAACGGGCCGGTACGACGCCGACTTATTTGCGCAAATGAACAAAAAAGAAAAAGATCATTCAAAGGCCCTGCGCATTAAGCCGGAGCTAATGGAGTTCTACCAAAATCGCATGCCGGGACTAGACGGCAGCAGCACGACTCGTGACGCATGGAGTGAAACGGTGTTACCCGTCGCGCCGGATCGAGTGAAATACTATCCCAGATATCGATCTGACCAGCAGTGCGAGATCAACGCGGGCGTAGATAACATGATGGAGGTGATCGACCTCCTCATTTATCACCCAGCATCAGGTGCCAGCGACAACCCTAGTCCCCTCAAAAAAGCGGCCACCCGTGCTGACAAGATCGAACATCTCTGCCGGGTCCTTGCTCGCCCAGGAGAGGAGCTGACCTGGGAGGTGCAGGGATTGAGACCGGGAGAGGCTTCATATAAAAAGTTGAATCAAGTGGCATCTAACAATCATGTGACCCTGGTATTTAGGATCAACGGTAAAGCGAGTTTTTCCTGGGATTTTGAGCCGGGGCATTTTGCCGGGGTGCCACTGGTGGAAACCGAGCCCTCGTGGAAAGATAAGATCGCTGAGACTCTTGCCCAACAGAACGACCCCAATCATCGGAGACTCC
>CANFJX010000003.1 GCA_947447665.1 Bacteriovoracaceae bacterium
ACGAAAGGCTCAATGGCCTTGCCGAGTCCTGCGGCCATGTCCTCGACGTCGGTCTCGTACATTTCGGCGACTTTATCGAGCATTTTATCCATATTTCCGGTTGATTCTCCAACGGAGATCATTTGAGCGGCCATGCGTGGAAAAATTGGAATCTTTGAAATAACCGCGCCTAATGTTTTTCCGCCCTCAATTTCTATCCTGATTTTTGCCATCGCCGCTTCAAGAACAACGTTATCAATGGTTTGCCTACAGATATCGAGCCCATCAAGAAGGTTCACTCCCGAAACAGAAAGAATCTGAAGTGTCCTGGCAAACCTCGCTACGGCTGCCTTTTGAGAGAGAGGTCCGAACACGGGCATGAGGAAAACCAATCGATTCAAGAATTTTTTACCTTCATCTGAAGCGAGGTAGCGCCTGATGAGATAGATCGAAACCGAGCCGATGACTAAAATTGGATAGAGATTTTTGATCACAAAATGCGAGAGGTTAATGAGAATAAGAGTGGGAGCCGGGAGTGACTTACCCGTACCCTTGAGCATGTCCTCAAACTTAGGGATCACAAAAACCACCATCAAGCCTGCCACTCCAAACCCGACCGACAGGACCATCCCCGGGTAGACCATCGCCCCTTTGACGAGCTTACGAATCCGTTCCGAATCCTCAAGATAACGGCACAATCGCTTGAGCATCTGATCCAGCGCACCGGATGCCTCGCCGGCCCGAACCAGGGACACATAAAGTTTAGGGAAAACTCGAGGGTACGCACCCAAGGACTCCCAGAGATAACTCCCCTTCGATACCCGGTCACGGATATCTAGAATAATCGTCCTCAGCCTACCCTCGTTTTGCTCCGCAAGTAGCTCCAGGCCTTGGATCAAAGGAATCCCTGAACTCATAAGAACCTGAAACTGCCGCGTGAAATTTAGAACCTGAGCCAGGCTCACCGTATCCAACTGACTGCGCAGGGCCGCAAAGATGTCGGAGTTCATCGCTCCTACTTTAGAAATACTGGTCGGCCTGATCCCCTGGCTCCTGAGATTGACCCGAACCTCTCCCTCCGACTGTGCTTCGAAGGTACCATCGAGCCTCTTTCCGCTCCGATCGACCCCCTGATAGTTAAACTCAGGCATTATTTTTTCACCCCATCAGGCAGGGCGCTCAGCATTTTCACCAGCTCCTCAGGCACAGTACTATGCTCCATGGCATCACCCTTAGAGATGACCCCATTTTTCACTAAATTAAAAAGCGATTGATTCATCGTCTGCATCCCCGTCTCTTGTTGACCGACTTGCATGCCCGAATAAATTTGGTGCATCTTGTCTTCTCGAATAAGATTACGGATCGCCATGGTAGGGATCAAAATCTCCATCGAAAGGCAGCGCCCCGTCTTCAGGGTCGTCGCAATGAGCTGTTGAGAGATAATCGCCTGAAGTGTGAAGGATAGGAGCTGGCGCACCTGCACTTGCTCGTGAGGCGAGAACACGTTGATCATGCGGTTGATCGATTGCACTGCATTATTCGTATGCAGGGTCCCAAACACCAAGTGACCCGTCTCAGCGAGGGTGAGGGCGGTTTCAATCGTCTCGGAATCTCTCATTTCCCCAATCAGAATATAGTCCGGATCTTGACGAAGCAGTCGCTTCAGGGCGTTTCCGAAAGCCCTCGTATCTGAGCCGACCTCTCGCTGATTCACGACGCAATTTTTGTGAGTGTGAATGAATTCGACTGGATCTTCCACCGTCACGATGTGGCCGTGCTCCTCTCGATTGATCAAATCCAGCATCGCGGCCAGGGTGGTGGACTTACCACTTCCGGTCGGACCGGTGACGAGCACCAGGCCGCTCGGTAAGCGCACGACTTCTTTTAGAACCGGAGGGAGCATCAGTTGATCAAAATCAGGAATTTTGAAGGGAATCCTTCTAAACACCCCCGCGACAAAGCCCTTTTGATAAAACAAGTTCCCTCTGAATCGGGCCAAATCCTTGATCCCGAATGAGAAATCGAGCTCAAGATCCTCTTCAAATTCTTTTCTTTGGGCCTCAGTAGCCACAGAATAGCAAAGCTCTTGAGTGTCCTGAGGGGTCAGGGGATCCAGGCGTACCTTGGCCATTCTTCCCTGAATACGAAACTCAGGGGGCACCCCGACCGTAATATGAAGGTCAGAGGCGTCCTGCTCGACCATGGTTTTTAAGAGTGCAGATAGGGTTACCTTAGCCATCGATCAGTCCTCCACTGTAGCGCCTAGCGACTCACTCAAGGTCGTTAGCCCTTCTAGAACCTTAGTCAGCCCCGACATGCGAAGGGTTTTTAACCCCTCCTCCATCGCTTGCTTTTTGAGTTCTGCCGCTGAGGCACCCCTCAGCACCATTTCCTTGAGAGTAGCGGAAAAGTCTAAGACCTCGTAAATTGCGACGCGTGAACGAAACCCGGTTTGGTTGCACTGAGTGCAGCCCTTTCCGCGAAAGAGCTTTGCCTTTTGGATTTCATCTTTTGAAACTCCATACTTGAGGAGCTCATCAGCGGAAGAGCGATCCTCGACCCGACAACTACTACAAATCGTTCGAAGGAGCCGCTGCGCTACGATTGTGTTGACGGAGGCCACCACCAAGAAGGGCTCAATCCCCATATTTACTAGGCGGGAAATCGTCGCGATCGAATCATTAGTATGGAGCGTGGATAAAACGAGGTGCCCCGTGAGAGCGGCATGGATCGCCACTTCGGCGGTTTCGAAATCTCGAATCTCGCCCACTAAAATGACATCCGGGTCTTGCCTCAAAAGTGCGCGCAGAGCATTGGCAAAAGTGAGGCCCACATCCTTATTGATTTGAATCTGATTGATGCCTTCAAAGTTGTACTCGACTGGATCCTCAACGGTCGATAAATTATCAGACACTTTATTAAGTTCAGAAAGTGCAGAATATAAGGTTGTCGTCTTTCCGCTCCCGGTCGGACCGGTTACCAAGAGAAGTCCATTAGGGCTCGAAAACCCTTTTTGAAAAATTTCTAACTGGGACTTCTCAAAGCCTAGCTTGCCGAAATCGAGCTGAATCGCTCCCTTGCTCAATACTCGGGCGACGACTTTTTCTCCAAACAACGTCGGAACTGAGTTGACGCGAAAATCAACTTCCTTGCCCTCGAACTTGAGCTTAATTCGACCATCTTGCGGCACCCGGGACTCAGCAATATCCATTCGAGCCATAATTTTAAGACGAGCCACGACAGCTCGCTTCATTTCAGAGGGCACTTGAGCGATTTCATATAAAACGCCGTCCACTCGGACTCGGACTCTCATTTTTTTCTCATAGGGCTCAACATGTAAGTCGCTCCCCCGTTTGCGAATCGTCTCAGATAAAATTCCGTTCACGAATTGGATCACCGGAGCGTCCTGTTCGCCCGCTCCACCAAAATCGATCTCATGAACCTGAACCGACTCAAGCGAAGAGGCGGAGGCTTCTTCTTTGTTCCCCTTTTTGAAGGACTCGATCGCACTTCCGACGGACGAGCCACCACCAAAATATTTATACACGGCGGAGTCAAATGCTGAATAAGTCGTCAGCACCGCCTCAACGTTGAGCTTGAGAGCAAACTTAAGTTCCTCAAGAGAAGTCAGTTGGGTGGGGTCGCAAATGGCCACCACCAGAGTGCCTCGATTGAGTTGAATTGGAATCGAGTGAGTTTTTCTCACTAATTCTATGGACATCTTTTGAATGACTTCGGGTTTGATTTCGAATTTTTCTAAATTGATGCTCGGCAAACTAAATTTTTGGCCTAAGTAGTAAACTAGCTTACTCTCGGATACGTATTTGTGCTCGATGAGATATCGAATAGGCTCCTTACCCTGCTGTGCAGCATCGGCGGATTCCTTAAGATGAGCGGCAGAAATTATTTTTTCTTTTGCCAGAAGTTCGACCAATGCGCGAGACATACCTTCTATGGTGCGGCTCTTCGAACTCTTTGTAAACTGTGGAAATCTTGACAGCGTAGCGGTTTCAATTGAGGGAAAAATTCGATATAGAGAGTTAGCTAAACCGTTTTGTCCTCACACAGAATATTCAAGGAGACTGATATGAATCATGAATTAGGCGCCTCTGCTCGCTTCCACGCGATTCGAGATCTCATGACACGAAGCCCCAGAGAGTTCGACCCTCCCCGGGACGAACAAGGAAGGAGGCTTCGCGTCTCAGAATTTTTCGGTGTCAACACGTTTGACTTGCCCAAGATGAAGGAAAAACTCCCCAAGGAAGTTTATCTCAAGCTCACCTCCACTATCGAGGCGGGTAAACCCCTGGATCGTGATATCGCCAATGCGGTTGCGCATGCGATCAAGGAATGGGCACTGACGCACGAGGCAACTCATTTCTGCCATTGGTTTCAGCCGCAGACGGGGCTGACGGCAGAAAAGCATGACGCTTTCATCAGTTTCGATGATCATCAACGGACTTTGGAGAAATTCTCGGGCTCCCAACTCATTCAAAGTGAACCGGATGCTTCGAGTTTTCCCTCAGGCGGGATGAGAACCACTTTTGAAGCGCGAGGCTACACAGCCTGGGATCCAACAAGTCCGGTCTTTATCATGGAGCACGCGAATGGCAAGACGCTTTGTATTCCATCCGTTTTTATCAGCTATCACGGTGACAGCCTAGACGAGAAGACCGGTCTACTTAGGAGTATTGAGGTCCTATCCAGAAAGGCTACAGAGCTCCTTCAGATGCTGGGGTATTCGGAGACTAAGAAAGTCGTTCCTACTCTCGGTGCAGAGCAGGAATATTTTTTGATCGATCGAGATTTTTACGCGCTACGCCCGGATCTCATGATGGCTGGTCGAACCCTTCTAGGGGGATCTCCTCCGAAGGGGCAGCAGTTAGAGGATCATTACTTCGGAAGTATTCCTTCTAGAATACAAGCTTTCATGAGCGAAATGGAGTATGAGCTCTATAAGTTAGGTGTCCCCATCAAAACTCGGCACAATGAGGTTGCACCCAATCAGTTTGAGTGCGCTCCGATTTTTGAAGAAGCGAATATCGCAACGGATCACAACCAGCTCACGATGGAAATCTTGAGAAAAGTAGCCACCCGGCATCATTTAGCCGTCCTACTTCATGAAAAACCGTTCGCCGGAATCAACGGAAGCGGTAAGCATAATAACTGGTCCCTGATGGCGACTGCGGGAAGCCCTGATCTGGAGGGAGAGAACCTGCTCGAGCCGGGTGAGACTCCAAAACAAAATCTGCGATTCCTTCTGGTTTTGGCCGGCATCCTCAAGGGAGTCCACCGACACGCAGGACTCCTGAGGGCCAGCATCGCCTCATCGGGAAATGATCATCGCCTCGGAGCAAACGAAGCGCCACCTGCGATTATTTCAGTTTTCATGGGTGAGATGCTCAACCAAATTTTGAACGAAGTAGAAAAAGGCAAGGAAGCAGGGCTAAGCACTGAGGCCGTGATGATTCAACTCGGCGTGAGCAAGCTGCCCACGGTGATGAAGGACAACACGGATCGGAATCGAACTTCGCCGTTTGCCTTCACAGGGAATAAATTTGAATTCAGAGCCGTAGGGTCGTCGGCCTCAACGGCATTCCCAGTAACGGTACTCAACGCAGTCGTGGCTGACGGCTTCTCAGACATGATCGAAGGGATCAAAAAGAAAGGGAAAACAAGCCAGACCATCGACGCTGCGGTTCTCGAAGTCATCCGAGAGGCCCTGATCGAATCCAAATCAATTCGATTTGAGGGTAATAATTACGCGGATGAGTGGGTACATGAAGCCGAGAAGCGCCTACTTCCGCATCTCAGAAAAACCCCCGAGGCGCTGGCTCAGATGGCGACCGCCGAATCAAAGGCGCTGTTTTCTCGCCTAGAGATCTTCTCTGAAGCGGAGGTTCAATCCCGGTTCCACGTCCGTCTCGAACGCTACATTAAAAACCTCTGGATCGAGGCAGACACTCTCAAAGCCATGGTCGATACCCAGATTTTGCCGAGCGTCTACTCTTATCACGGGCACCTGGCTCAGGGCGCGGCCGCCAGCCGGGAGTTAGGAACTAAAGCGCCTCAGACGGAGACTTTAGTTCGCTTGAGCCTCCTCACCGAAACTCTCCAGGGCAAAAGGACTCAACTCGATGACGCCCTCCGAGCGGCGGAGAAAGCGAGCACAGATGAGCAGCGAGCCCAGGTTCTTGCTGAGCAAGTTGCTCCCTCAATGATGGAAGTTCGTCAAGTCTGCGATGAACTAGAGTCCATCGTGGGCGACAGCTACTGGCCGCTACCTAAGTATCGTGAAATGCTGTTCTTGCTCTAGCTCTTTTCCAAGAACCCCTTGATCCGCAGAACAGCTCTCAGTGCAAAGAGCATGGACTGAGCAGGGACTTGGATGAAAGCTACCTCCGACCACCGGGAGAATCTCTCTTTCGAGGGCGACTCGACTCTAACTTTGGAGCGAGTCGCCTTCGATTCTGTTTTTATTTTTCTTTTTTCAAACGGATTACGTC
Organism: Bacteriovoracaceae bacterium; assembly: GCA_947447665.1. Lineage (GTDB taxonomy): Bacteria > Bdellovibrionota > UBA1018 > UBA1018 > UBA1018 > CAINWE01. The sequence continues at coordinate 6,486 of CANFJX010000003.1, forward strand.
CCATCACTTTAGGCATGAGCCCCTCCTTCACAACGGGTCAAAACTTCCTCAGCCGCCAAAAGATAATCTTGGGCTCCTCGGGAGGAACGATCATATTCCAAGACCGATTGAGCATGCCCTGAACTTTCTGCAATAGCAGCGTTATCGTGGATCACGGCGTCAAAAAGTTTTTCACCCAACTCCCGTTTGAGTGCCTCGATGACTTCCTGCGTGAGCTTTCTCCTCATCGAAAATTGGGTGGGTAAAATCCCTAAGATCGAAATCCGGGAGTTCCATCGCACTCGGACATCCTCAATCGCTTCTCGAATCTTGACGATTCCTTCGAGACTAAAAAACTCCGTCTGGACCGGAATCAAAACGTAGTGGCTTGCACAAAGCGAATTCATGGTCAACAAATTGAGGCTCGGAGGAGTATCAATGATGATGAAATCGTAATCATGACGAATGGTACTAAAAAATCGCGATAAAATTACCTCGCGGTCCGCGTGAGTAAACAGATAATACTCGACACCCGAAAGGGCTTTGTCTGAGGCAATCAAATCGACCCCCGATTGGGTCGGAGTAATGTAAAGATGCCGGGTCCGGGCGTCGATCGGCCGTTTGGATAAGTAAACTTCGTCGAGCGTGTGGAGGGACTCATAAGGCGGCTCACCTGGCGTCACACCCAAATAACTAGTGAGGTTGGACTGGGGATCTCCGTCTACTAGAAGGACTTTCTTGCCTTTTTTAACCAGGGCCACTCCCAGATTCATCACGGTAGTGGTCTTTCCTACCCCCCCTTTTTGATTCGCGACGGTGATGATGGTCGCCTCCCGCGCAATCGGCTGATGAGACTGCCCTGTTTTTTTACTTTCTCTTCCCCTGAGAACCATCGATGACCCCTCGCTTTCGACTCAAACCTTTAAACTTATGCTGTCTCTAGATTGCTCTTTTTGTCCTAGAAAATCAACGATCTGGTCGAATCCACCTCAATCGCGCGTCCTAACCTAGGATCTGGACTTGACGAACCGAGGGCCAGTGTGGCTTATGATGACATCATGAGTTTTAACGCAGTCGTCAATACCTGGTACCAGAGCAAGGTCACTGAACGTAATTTCGTGGGGCAACTCCTCCGCAAACTTCGCCGTTTCTATTTAGGAACGTTCAAACCAGAAACGATTCAAAAGTCCATTGCGGAAACTCGTCAAGGCGACTGTCACCGATGTGGACTCTGCTGCGAGTTGATTTACAAATGCCCATTTCTCGGAAAAGATCACCAAAATCTACCTTACTGCCGCGTCTACGGGGACCTGAGACCTGCCAATTGCAAAAACTACCCGTTTGACGTGACCGACTCAGAAATCGATCAATGTGGGTACAGCTTCAAGGATCAGAGTCTGAATCAATCGACCCTTTAGCCTCTTATGATCATTGTTCGGGGCGTCAAACAGCTGAATCAATGCTCGAACCACCCAGTCATTACCATTGGTAATTTTGATGGTGTCCATCTCGGGCATCAAAAAATCATCTCCCTCGCGATCGAGCAGGCCAAATTACGAGGGGGCAAAAGCATTGCCCTCACATTTAAGCCACACCCGCAGGCTGCTCTCAATCCCCAGCGAGAAATTCAGCTACTCACGACTTATCCGGAGAAAATTGAGATTTTCGAGAATCTAGGGGTCGATATCACCATTGAGGAGCCCTTCAGCCGAGAGTTCTCTACTATCGAGCCGGAGGAGTTTTTCAATGAAGTCCTGCTCAAACGCCTGGGGGCAGAGTGTATTGTGGTGGGCTATGACTTTGGTTTTGGCAAAAACCGAGGGGGTCACCTCGATGTTTTAAAGGAGCTCTGCAAAGTGGCTCAAGTGGAGCTCATCGTTGTGCCACCGATGCGACTCGAAAGCGAGATTGTTTCCAGTTCACGAATTCGAACCTATTTACTGGGTGGGCTAGTTCCCGAGGCTAACCGTCTGTTGGGCCGTCGATTTTGTTATCAGGGCATTGTCTCTCACGGTGAGGGTCGAGGTCACCAGCTTGGCTTTCCCACGGCGAATCTCAGGCCCGAAAGTAAACTGACCCTGCCGTTCGGGGTTTACGCGACTGCTTCAACCTTCAAGGAGAAGACCTACCCCAGTATTACCAATATTGGAGTTCGCCCCACTTTCCAAGAAGGTACATCAACGACTGCCACCGAACCCCTCATAGAAACGCACCTCCTGGATCAGGCTTTAGATCTCTATGGGCACCGCCTAGAGGTGAGTTTTATCCAACGACTGAGAGCCGAGCAAAAATTTTCAAGTATAGATGCCCTGAAAAAGCAAATCCAAGCCGATATCGAGGCGGCGAGGATCATTCACCTCGAGTCGAATTAACTAACCTTTCCGTTTCTTAGGCGTCTTGCGAGTCGAGCGCATTTCGCGGATGATGGCCTGGGCTTCAGAGATCTTCTCCCTCAAGCTCATGCGCGTATTTTCTTCGCTCACAGCCCCAGATGATCCCGCGAACCGAACTAAGTCTGCAAAATCCAGCAGACGAATCAATCGCACCCAAAGATCCTCAGAAAATCCGGGCGCTCCCCGCAAAATAGCCTGCAGTTCAGCTCGCGGGGTGGAGCGAGCACTCGTTGAATAAAGGTCGTCAATCGTCTGCAAAAGTGTATCACTCAAGGTCTCGTAATACTGGATCAACTCCTGAAACTGAGCTTTTCCGATGACCTCAGGACTCAGTGACTGGACCCTGCTCCAGTCCTTTAATACAGGTGAAGAGGACCTCGCTTTGCGTCGAATCTGATCCCAGCATACCCATCCAAGAAAGTAAATCATCGCCACAACACTCAACCCGTAGAGATAACGCCAAACGGGCAAAGCCATGGAGTCCAAGGAGGGCTTCTCAGGAGGAAGCCAGCCTCGGACTCCATCCTTCTTCAAAGTGGAACTCTGGACCGAGGCATCAGTGCTTTGGCTAGCCGCTTTTGGGAGCGCGGGCGACTGGATGACGGTATTCTCAGATCCGGGAAGGGGATCGAGAACATGGATCGTGATCGGCTCGGTCGCCCGGGTGTAGTAGACTTTTTTATCCGGGTCAAAAAATGAGAACTTCAAGGAGGGTAAAATGAGCTCACCCGGTTTCCTCGGGATCAGAAGAAACTCAAATACTTTTGCACCCGTCCCTCCCCGACTTGGCAGAGCCCGACCATGAGTGTCAAAGAGCTCCACCTGCGAAGGCCATTGGCCCTGAGGCGCCTGCAAAGAGGTGAGATTTCCATTACCTTCGACTTTCAAAGTTAGGGTCATTGCCTCATTGGCTCTCACCTCATATTTATCAACTAAAGAGACCAGATTAAACTCCCCCACACCTCCGGAGAAATCCTCAGGTCGTCCCTCTTGAGGCAAGGGCGCTACTTGAACTGTGAGCGGATCACTTTGTCCTGAGCCCACTTTGGGAGCCATCTGATTGAAGAAGCCAAAAAATGGATCTTGATCAGGGCTCAACCCCAGAGCATTGCGGGAGCCGCCCTCAAGATAGTTATACTTCACTGCCACGGGATCGATGATGAGTTGACCTTCGGAAACTGGATAGGCAGCATAACGAGCTAAAAGAGAGCGTGAAAAAGTCTCTCCGTTTAACTTCACCTGTTCGCTCTCTAAGTTCTGGCCCATCGCCAAGGAATCCAGATCCTCTCTTAAAAAACCCGTGAGAACGGGAAATTGATCCATCTGAACGTTAAAGACCCTAGGCTGATGATAAATGTAATAACTAACGATTACCTTTTGCCCTTTATAGGCAGTCTGTCGATCGACTTCGGCTTTGATTAAAATCTTTGACCCGCCCTCGGCCCTTTCATTCCGTCCCCGGGGATCACGTCCTCGAAAGGACATGCCTCGACTTCTAAGGCGGAGTGGAGCATTCTGGGATACTCGTGAGGAGAATTGAGTTTTCCCTGGAGGCCCCACCCAGACTTGGACGTCGGGGGCTTTTAAGGGCTGGTTTCCGGATTTCATTTGGAGATGACTGATTTTGAATTTTCCCTGCTTACGAGGGTGCAGTAACACCTGGATGGACTTCTCGGTGACCGTAGCCATTTGACCAGTGCTTGAATCATATTGTGAGCTCATTGAAATAGAACTGGACTGCTGGCCGACATCAAAGTCAGGCGCCTCAAAGCTGGGCTCACCCGCCCCGGCATCACCCTCTGATCTCACAGTGAGGGTCAGTACGAGCGAGTCTCCCAGGGCAACCTGCTGAGTATCCGTAGTTGCTGAAAAGCTTACAGCCGGAGATTGAGCTAAGGCGGGAAGGGCACTAAAAAAAATCCCCAGCCCAAGTATTCTCATTTTCTTACCAGTCTTTGGCTTGATTGCGCTGATTTCCATTTTTCTTTTGCAATTTCTCCTGAAGGTCTCGTTCTCGAGCTTTGAGTTCGGCGAGCACTCGATCTGCGTCTTCAGATGTCATTTTTTGAGAGTTAAAATCTTCTTTCTTTTTCCAGGATTCAGTCTCTTGGTAATGCTTGCCGTCTTCGGGCTTCTGACTGGCTTGCTTCTGATCTTCTCCTTGTTTCTGGCCTTCTTGCTTCTGATCCTCCCCTTTTTTCTGATTTTGGTTTTGCTCTTGCTGATTTTTTTGCTGCTGATCGGGCTGCGACTGCTTTTGTTGATCGCGCTTCTTTTGCTCTCGTTTTTTAGCCTGTTCCATCACGAGCTGGAGATTCTTTCGAGCCTGCTGCTCGAGTCGAGGGTCTTGATCCTGCACCGCGCCCTCGATTGCCTCCACATAAGAGCGGATCGCTTCTTTCGTGTCGCCTTTTTTCTCAAGAGCATTGGCCAAATTATAGAGAGCTTTGTCTCGCAGGGAAAATTGCTTGGCTTTTTCGGCCCAGCTGGCGGAGTTTTTGAAGGATTCGACTGCGCGATCGATCTCCCCTTGTCGGAGTTGGAGGACCCCCTGATTAAATTCCAATTCGGGACGAGTGGGATCGAGAGCCTGGGCAGACCCAAATCTCCGCTGAGCCTCCTCGAGATTCCCCTGCTGATAGGCTTTTAACCCCTTCTGATTTTCTAAATAACCCTCTAATGGAGCAGGGGCATGGAGTAATCCATCCGCGCGAGCTGATCCAGGAGTCAAGCCTAAGGCAGCGATTACTCCGAGGAGCATCAAGTTTCTCACTGGAATAGAGATCTCCAGAATAAGTAAAATCACAGCAATTGCCAGGGGGATTTGAAACCGATCCTCAAAAACGAGGAAGCGCCTTTCAGCGTAATCTCCCCGAGCAAGTCCCCCTAATTCGTGAATCAACTCGTTAACTTCGCCCTCCTGGGCTGTCGTCGGCCAAAATTTACCGCCACCCCGAGAAGCAAGTTCAGCGAGGAACTCCGAGTGAAAAGCGCTCAGCACGGGCTCTCCCCTTCGATCCCGCTTGTACCCCTGAACAGTCCCAGAATCGTCACGAACGGGAATCGGACCACCTTTCTCGGTGCCGACCCCTATCACAAAAAACTTAATCCCGCGCTCCCTGAGATGAGCGGCCTCAACGAGTGCTTGATTCTCGTGATCCTCTCCGTCTGAGACTAAAATTACTACCCGAGAGGCGACGGGGGCTTGCTTGCCTCCAGTCACTTCCTCTGCGCCCCGATCAATGGCCTGACTGGCCGTCTGTAACGCTAGGCCAATATCAGTTCCCTGATTTTGCATGGTCTTGGGGTCTAAAATTTGAACCGTGTCCCAAACATAGGCGAGATCACTGGTGAGGGGGCAGACCACGCCAGTGCTGGCGGCAAATGCCACCACGCCGACTCGATCTCCGTTTAAAGTCGATAGCAATGTTCGAACCCAGTGCTTCATTTTTTGAAGCCGGCTCGGTACCACATCCTCGGTCCACATACTGTTGGAAACATCAAGTACGAGAACCACATCCAGGCCCGTGACCTGAATTTTTTCTTCATGACTTCCCCACTGAGGACGAGCCAAAGCTAAAAGGCCAAAACCCAAAGCCAGAAGACTGAAGATGGATTTTCGAAAGCGGAGTTTGAAGTTAAGTTCGGGAGAAAGAAACTTCCAAAGCGCGGGTTGAGCAAACCGAGTGAACTGTTGTTTCCTCCGCTTTTCATCGATCACAAGCCAAACGAACAAGAAAGGTAAGGCCATCAAGCCCCAAAGCCATTGGGGGTCTAAAAACTTCATGGAAGAAACCTCCAGGCCACCCGCTCTAAAAGCTGAACCAGCAAAAGAAGGAGAATCCCGACTCTGAGAGGAAATTGAAAGTTCTCATCAAAACGAACTTTCTCTTTTGCTTTAATTTCGCTTTTTTCGAGTTGATTGATCTCTTTGAACACCTTCTCAAGGGTGCTCTCATCCGTCACACGATAAAATTTACCCTGAGTTTTCTTTGCAATAAGTTGTAGGAGCTCTGGATTGAGAGCATTCTCCATCCACTGATAGGTAGTTACTTCGCCACCCAATAGGCCTCGTCGCCTGATGGGGATTTTTACTCGCCCCTCACGACCGATTGCGATCGTATAGACGCGGATTCCAAATCCTTGCGCCAACTCTCCAGCAGTCGCTGGATCGATTTGACCCAAATTATTATCGCCATCTGTGAGTAAAATAACGATCTTGCTCTTGGCTTTGGAAGCTTTGAGATGTCCCACGGCCAGAGCCAACCCATCTCCGATCGCTGTTCCATCTTTCAAAACACCGATACTAGCTTGATGCAACGCCCTCAGCAGGAGACCATAATCGAGGGTCGGTGGCGCTAGAGTGAGAGGCTCACCACTGAACATGACAAAACCAATCCGGTCGTTTTGTCGCCCCTTGATAAAATGCTCCATCGTATCTTTGGCGACTTCGATTCGAGAACGATCGGCCAGATCCTCGATATTCATGCTGGCGGAAACATCCAGAGCCATCATGATATCAATTCCGCTGGTGTTTCTCTCTACCTGGCGAAAACTTGTTTGAGGTCTTGCTAAAGCGAACAAGAAAACACCCAGAGTTAAATACTTAAGGCTGATCCAAATTCGAAAGGGACTCTTTGAGGTTATTGAGTCAGGAATTGGAAGAGAAAACTGCACTCGAGCAGGCCGATTCCGACTTAGCCACCACCTGTGCAAAATGGGAATTAAAAGCAGTAAAAATAAAAAACCTCCATTAGCGAACCGCATTTTCCGCCCATTCTTCGGTATTGAGTGATTTTTGTGAGGACACCGGCTCTGGAACTCTACGCGTAGTCTCTACCCATCTCCGCGCCTCTTGAAGAACTTCGAGGGCCTCCGCAGACTTCGGCTGAAAATCGGTAAATTTAACCCGATCCAGTAAGCTAAATAGTTTTTTAAGCTCTGTAATTCGCTCATCACTCACTTCTTCCGATAGCGGGGGCCCCACTTGGGTCAACTCAAACAGGGCTGAAACCATCTCTCGGGTAGTTGCCTCCAGGGCGTCGATTCGATACCGCGTGCCCACGTAAGCTTTGATAATTTCAGACACGCCAAAATAATGCTTTTTATAATCGCCATGAGCCCAATAGTCTCTTTGCTCAAGCTCAGAAAGTCGACTCAAGGCGACTTCATCCTCGGGCACCCTCGGTTGTTTCACTTGAGCCAAGCGCTTCCGACTTTTCCCACTCCGCCGCCAGATCCCATAGCCCACCCCGACGACCAAAGCTAAACCTAGACCTCCGAATAAAATCACCCAAAAAAGAGGGAACTTCAGCCCCACGGGCGGCTCTAAATCATTGGGCTGATCAGGCTCGGGATCCTGAGCAGAGATGCCGGATAGAATCTCGACTTGGACCGGCGTGGAGCGGGCCACTTCGCGTCCTTGCTGGTCTTTGAGAATAAAAGGAGGAAAGGTGAGTTGCCCAGGACGAATCGGTACCACCCAAATTCGATATTCATCTGAAGCTGAAGGGGGGAGCGGCTTCTCAACTCGATCCCACCCAGTTTCGGATAAATTCAATTGAGGATCCGCCCACTCAAATTTAAGGTTCTGAGTCGGCGCCCACCCATGGATTCTGAACTGCATCTGGTCGCCGACTCGGGGGCGCTCCGTAGGCTTCAAATGGTCCAGTCTCTCCAAATCAAAGAGAGCGACTGCCATCGACGTGGGCTCTGGGCTAGCCTGGGATCGAACGCGCTGGATCGCCTCAGATGAAGCCCAGGAACTCGCCCCCATGGAGGTGATTCCAAGAATCAAACTCCCTACCCAGACCCGGCTGATTTTATTTTTTTCGCCGCGATCGAGCGCGGAAAAAATGGACCACGGCCTCGCCATAATCATCCTTCGTTAGAATATTCAGCACCTCAACCTGCCCTCCCTTGAAGGCCGATTGTCGATCCTTTTCCAGTTCGTTTTGATGCTCCTTAAACCACTTTTGAAACGCATAAGAGGAGGTGTTAACCAAACGCTCCTCGCCTGACTCGGGATCCAAAAGTAAAATCTGACCTACCTCAGGGATGCTCTGCTCCCGTTCATCCGCAATCCGGATCGCCACTACATCATGCCTCCGAGCGAGGCGCCTCAGAGATCTATCATAACCCTTGGCTAAGAAATCGCTGATGACAAATACTACTCCTCCGTGCTTCATGATTCTACCGGTCGCATCCAAAGCTCTGGCAAGCCCAGTTCCACGAGTTCTGGTTTTAAAGGAAAGTAAGTCGCGAATAATTCTCAAAACGTGCTGTTTTCCCTTTTTCGGAGGGATAATCTTTTCAACTTGGTCAGCAAAAATCAAAGCCCCAATCTGATCGCCCGTATGGCTGGCGGCAGATGCAATCATACCACCGATTTCAGCACTGATTTCTGACTTGAGTCGAGAAGAAGACCCAAAGCTGGCCGAGCCCGAGCCATCAATCACAAGAAAGACCGTCAGCTGTCTCTCTTCCTCAAATTTCTTAATCAAGGGCTCCCGAGTCCGAGCGCTCACTTTCCAATCGATATGCCGAACGTCATCTCCTGGCACATACGGGCGATGCTCGGAGAATTGCACTCCTTGTCCTTTAAAGTGACTTCGATATTGCCCCGACAAAACATCCTCAACCACTTTGCGAGTGGTGATTTCAATCCATCTTACTTTTTTAAGTAATTCGTCAGGTATCATAGGAGGGTCATGACGCCTTAAGGAACTTCAACACGTTCCAAAATCATTTTTACGATCTGCTCGCTATCGACCCCTTCGGCTTCGGCCTCGTAGGACACTAAGACGCGGTGACGAAGGACGTCGTAAGCAATGGCTTTGACGTCTTCGGGAGTCACATAACCTCGATGTTGAATAAACGCATGCGCGCGGCTAGCCTTCGCAAGGGACAAAGTCGCGCGAGGCGAGGCTCCCACTTGGATTTGATTTTTCAAATCTTTTAACCCGTACTTCTCAGGAAAACGCGTGGCGAAGACGATCGACAAGAGATAGTCCTTCAGCTTTTCATCCATATAAATTTTGGAGCAGAGTTCGCGCCCCTCGAGAATGAGCGCGGGATGACAGACTTTACTAGGCTTAGGTGGAGTCACTCCAGACATTCGATTAAGAATGGATTTCTCCTCCGCCAAACTGGGATAGTTCACACGAATTTTAAACAAAAATCGATCCAACTGAGCCTCAGGTAGAGGGTAAGTACCCTCCTGATCGATAGGATTTTGAGTCGCTAAAACGATGAAAAGATCTTGCATCGGATAAGTCGTCTCACCAATCGTCACCTGGTGCTCACCCATGGCTTCCAATAAGGCGCTTTGAACCTTGGCGGGGGCTCGGTTAATTTCATCAGCTAAAACTAGCTGAGTAAAAATAGGCCCTTTTTTAGGCGAGAAATCACCGGTCTTTTGATTAAAAATCATGGTCCCCACGAGATCCGCAGGAAGCAAGTCGGGGGTAAATTGAATACGCTGAAAATCGGCCTGAATGACTTCAGCCATGGTTTTAATGGTCAAAGTCTTAGCTAATCCCGGCAATCCCTCCAGTAATACGTGTCCATCGCAGAGGAGCGCGAGAAGCAACCGATCGAGCAAAGCCTGCTGACCGACGACCACCTGTGAGACCTCACTCATGATCAAATCAACAAACTGACTCTTTTTTATTATTTCATCTGTAATTGCATTTACATCGATAGAGGCCATAGTGAAAACACTATAACGCTAAATTCTCGATTCAGGAAGGCTCCTACGAATGAGTTTTAAAAAATCTACGACATCACCTCGCTGAATCGACTGGCTCAGCACATCTAATAACTGATTAAAATCATTCGTTTCCATGGGCGAATCCTTCTGGGACTCCTTCCACGCAAAGAGTAGGAGCTCGTTCAGGCCATTGGATCTTTTGCCCTGCTTGTATTTCAGAAATTGAGCCAAATTCCGCCTCAGCTCGCGAGCTGCGTGGGCCGAGGTGCTGTCTTTTTCCTCGAGAAAATTCAAGAGTGGACGAATCGCCTCCATGACCTTCAGGTCTCGATACTCAGGGAGATCCTGCACTCGTTGAACTCTTTGAAACAACTCATCCCAGGAGTTCGACGCCGCCGTGTCTTCCCACGTCGTCTTAGCTAAATGCACTGCACCGCACAAACGACTGAACTCATCCTCTGACTTAGGCTCATCGAGAAAATCCCAAAGGAGACGACTCCATCTGGCAGGCCGACTTAGGTCTTCGCCCTCTTCATTAGAGGTCGCACTCACCAGCTGATGCATGGCCTCTGCGAAAGAAGATGCCCAACGCGAGTCGATGAGTTTCTGAATCAGGTGCGAAACATCTCTCCCCCCAGTCGGTGACGCCCCTCGTGCTCCAATACTAGCAAACCAATCGTAGAACTTGGGCATCGTAATCACCTCGAGAGCTCTTGCGAGTGCCCGATTGGCAACTCCGCTCGTCAGATCCTCCCGCTGAGATCCCTCCCAAGGATCGATCTGATTGAGTCCAGCAAGCAGGTAAAAACTTAGACGTTTGAGCTCCGAAAGCTGCGCAGGCTGAGCACCGAGTACTCCATGAATCATATTCCAAATGAGGCGATCATCGTGATCTTGATGCAAAAGATCACGCGTCAAAGTCTTCATTTCAGAGGAGGTCGCCCCCCTCATGAGAGCAAGAAATGCCGAGTTGAGTTCTGGATCTCCGAGTTCAAATTTTTGCAAAAGCAGACCCATCTGGTGCATCAATCCTAAATTGATCACCTGCCCCACAAGTCCCATATTGTTCTTTTGCAAATCAGTTGACGGAAAGTCTTTCGACAAAACACCTTTTGGATTGGAATAATAAATCTCAAAAAACAGATCTCGCATGACGGGCAATAACCCGCCATCATCATTGGCCGGACTCCCTGGAACATTTTCTCCCAGGACCTCAACCGACTGCCAGAGATTAAAGAGCATCCCTTGCATGTTGGAGAATTCTACCTGACCCTTCAAAAGCTTCAGACCTGACTGAATGGCCCAACTACCAGCCGATTTTTTTGGAAGTGGCGGCTGACGATACTGGGAGCGATCTAAACCAGAAGGAAGGTGAACGAATCGAACCATTTCTAGCTCGTGCTCTTTGGAGAAAAAAGACTCCTCGTGATTCTGAACGCACTTAGGTAGCGAGGCAAGGCCCGCCGCATGTTCAGTTAAAATCCTCAAATCCTCTAACCCATGGTCCTGTGAAAAGTTCTTGTTCGCCCCGCTAGGGATGGACATTCCTGCCTTGTAGGCCGCAATATCCATCACAATTTTAGTGGGCTCAAATTGAACACCCGGCCTGAGGGGTCGACTCAAAATTCCATCGACTGCCTCTTTGAGCGTCCGAGGACGATTTTCATGGTAAGTTTTTCGAGAAACCTCATCCCACGAGGACGGAGCTGAAAATCCATGTGACTGAGCCAAATGGAAAGCCACCTGATATTTTTGCGCAATTCGGTCTGGCCATTGCTGCGGGGGTAAATCACCCCAAGCATGAGCAATTTCCTCAGTAAACTGAAATGACAAATTTTTACCCGGGGGAGCATCGAGCTCCATGTCCACATTGTAAAGAGTCTTTTCCATGAGATCGAGATCACTATCCAAAACGACATAGGGATTGGGAAAGCCTTTATAGTATTGGATTCGAGGTCTAACTCTCAATGCACGCTTGTGAAAAAGACTTAAAAGTTTTTCGGGCGTGTATCTAACCCAATGATCTCCCCGCTTGAAGGGTTTGAACACTCCTTCGTCTGCACTCTCAGCGCCGGTCGCAGCCTGGAAAAATTTAAAAGTAGAATTTAAAAGAAGGTGATCAGGATCACTCTGAGCTTCATCCCGCACTCGGTTCAAAAGCGGTTTAGCTTGGTTTTTAAGAACATCAAAATCCCATCTCAGATGAGCTTTTGGCCCTGCATCGGAATCCTTCAGATCATAGGTGGTCACACGAGTTTGAGACTCATGAATGATCTCATCTACACGTTTTTTAACATTCAACCCAGGTCGCCAGCATTCGACGGCCGAAACCCAGTGCTCCAGGACCTCTCTCAGCTCGGGAGTGTAAATTCGATCGAGAGCGGCTTTTTCCCTGACTGATTCGTGCTCCTGGAACTCGGGAGCTTGCTGCTGCTGATGTATTTTCTGAGCCCGGTCCCAGAGTAGTTCGGCATCGGAAAGGAGCTTTGGAAATTCCTCTTTCTCAAGTACCTCTGCTCCAAATTGCTGCAGATTTTCTAAGTCTGGAAGAGTACCCGTATCAGCCACGACTGGTCCGAGTGCAGTTGCCAAGGACTTTATGGGATCCGTCCAAAACGGGACAGCTTTCAGCGCTCTGACCCAAAGATTTTGATTAATCAAAACCGCTTCGGCTTGTGGGTTAGCGACCGGGGCACCGGTAAATTGAAAGCCCTGCATCCACTGATTCACCAGATACTCAATGGCTGGCTTTTGAAATCCTCCCAGGGTTTGATTGAGCGCGCCCAGCTGATAAGTGAGGAAGCTGTCATCATCGCCCCTCCCCCGACTATTGAACGGCGAACTGAGTCGATTGAGAAGGCTGGAAAGCTGCAAGTCGAGACGATCCCCGCTGGATCCCTTGCAAGCGAGAAACTGACCCAGCTTCTCGCTAAACTGCGGGTGGGCCGCGTCAGATAATGAAAATTCAAGATCGAGATTTCGACACTGAGAATAACGAGTCAGACCGATAGAAGCCGCAGGAGGAGGCAGATCGAGAGATGGCACTTGACTGAGCGAGTGGCGAGACACTTTTGCAAAGCGGGGCTCAGTGATTTCGTTAATATCAGTCCTGCCCTTGAGGGCAAACCGATGAAAAAGCTCAATCATGGACTCGACGATCGCTTTGAGTTCCCCATTTCGAGCGAGCTCGGACCACTCGCCTAACCCCGCCAAGAAAGCTTCCTCGTGATTTTTGACTAACGAAAAAAACGTTTCAAAAAGCTTTTTATTTTCGGGCTCGTTTGCCTCATCTCCTACTTTCTTAATGAGATCGAAAAACGGGGTGGCATTGTTGACGAAATGAATCTTCCTCGCTGTCTCAAGAAGGTTTTGCAGAAACTGGCCGTCTCGCGCTGAAAGGAGATCAGCTAAACTTTTTAACAATCGATAGAGCTGATCCCGATCCGTTCTTGCAGCCGCATGATTAACTACCTCAAGAATACTCTGACTCTCTAACTCTTGGCGCGCCTGCGTAAGAAAGGTGAGAGCTGAGTTGAGACTCGCACGCTCTGAATCTCCGTAAATCGTCGAGAGGAGAAGAGCATCAGGCAATATACCTCGCGATACGGCATCCACCAAGACCGGGGTCAAATGATGAACACCGCCCTGTCCTGTCTCCCCACCATCAGAAAAAAAATGGACCACTAGATCAATCCAGGGACGACTCGGCTCACCTGGATAAACGGATTCCTGAGCAGCTAAGGCATTTTTCTCTCCACCAGAATCAGGGGCGACTTGAGTTTGATAGAGAGCTTGGAGCAGCCCCACCATAGACTGCGTCACCCCACTATCAACGAGGCCATGCATCGCGGCGTAGGATCGATTTAACCCGGCAGGAAAACTACAAAAGGGCCCTAAAGTCATCAACGTCAAAGGAGCTTCATAGCTTAAGTAGCGCTCGGCCTCCTCAGCCGTGCGAAACTCAGCCATCTCGCGAATGAGGTACCGAGTGGCATCAGGAATCGCCTTAGCCCCCTTCATACAGGCGAGCGGTCCAGCCTGATCCACGCCCAAATCTCGAAAAGAGTGAGCGAGCTGATCAAAAAGAATTTGATCGGAATACGTTCCAACCAATCCCCGCATGAGACGATTCACTCCAGGGAGTTTATCCAAATTTTCTTGTTCATTTCGACCCAAGATCTGGTCAAGTACGGGAAAAACTAAATTAGATCGGGCTAAGCCTCCCAGCTCTCGCACTATTTTTTCTTTGCGATCCGCCGGTCCAAACGTATGTTCCTCTTTGAGGTAGCTGAGGAGGTGGGTGACCAACTCTAAGTTTTTACTGTCCCGGTCCTGTTCAGACTCCTGAGACGACCGAGGAGCTAGGAGATGCTCTCGCAGGGATTTGAACGCGCCAGAACGGATCGTCAGCATCGCCAGATCGAGCGCCTCCCTCATTTTCTGAATATCGAAATTTCGCGATACCGTCTGAAACGCAATTAATATTTTTTCATCCGCTTGAGCAGTCCCGCTCGCGCCCGGAGTGGCGACAAAATAGCCCGACCGCAATACATGCAAAAAACTACTTACTAATTCGCGACGCTCTAAAACATCAGCCAAAAGTCCAAACGCTTCGTCTTGCCATTTTTGCTTGGCCAAAGATTGGTAGGTTTTTTCGATTTCAAAAAGACGCTTTTCATCATTTAAAATAGCGTGATTAATAAAACGTGTGAGCGGCTCTACTTCCTCGTCTTCAAGTAACTCAAACAAGCTCTCAGTTCGATCAAGCGCTCCACCGGTGTTAAGACACGAGAGCAGACTCCTAAAAGTCTGAACACTGATCTCCGAGCTGCTCAGATCCATCCCACCACAAGCACGGTTGACTTTTCTATATTGCTTTTGTTTTATAATGCTCGGATCTTTGCCATCCCCAAAAAAACTCGACAAAGTACATCCGGAAACTAAGGCTGTCAGACCCAAGACTCCAAAAAATTTGAATTTTAGCAGGATCTTCCAGTTTTGAACCACGGAGCGCTCCTCAAAATTAGGTCCAAAAATACGCATGGACAGGTCAAATAAAGCTCCTTTGAAGTACCAAAAATAACCAAACGAGTCAATCTTGTTTAATTTAATCAACTATTCGATATTACTGGCTTTTTATTGTCAAAATTTTACCGCTTGCTGAAATGGGCGGATCGGCTCAAATTGATAGAACACCCGTGCAACGAAAAGAGATTTTAGCCTCACTCTCACCCTGGAAGACCTTGATCAGGACCTCGCTCATCTGTGGCCTCCTGGCAAGCATCCTTTTTGCGCTGAACCTCGGGAGAATCGAACCCCTGCCACTGAATCTGTCCCCTCCTCAATTCGACGCCGCCCGCGCTCACCATACGATGTTCAGTTTAGCTAAAAAATTTCCTAACCGGGTCACTTGGGGAGAAAACCGCAAAAAATCTGCAATCTGGCTCAAAGATGAGTTCAGGAAACTCGGCTATACGCCTCAATCGCTTCAATTCTCGGAAGTCATCGCCGGCACGCAGTACAATCAACTAGAAAACATCTACGTTGAAAAAAAGGGATCACGACATCCCAATGAGATCATCGTCGCTATGGCCCACTATGACATTACGGATACGACGATCGAGGGGGCCATGGACGACGGCTCAGGAGTGGGGGTCGTGCTAGAGCTTGCCCGACAGTTCTCTCGAGTCGATTCCGATCGTACGATGATTTTCCTCCTCACCGACAGCGAAGAGTTCGGCGCCTTCTGGGGGGCTCGGGCATTTGCCAGATCATTCGAAAAATCAGATCAGATTATAGCTGCTTTGAATTTTGACTTTATCTCACCTGGAAAACTCACCCGCATTCTCACGCTCTGTGACGGACTGAAGACCGGATACACTCCACTATGGTTCCGTGAAATCGCCCTCAACTCAATCCGATCATTGGGTCAAGTCGAGGCGAAGGACATGGACGGCATAGAAGAATTCGTGGAACGTGCGATGCAAATCCCACCCGCAGATCACGGCGCCTTCTTGGAAGCAGGGATTCCCGCGCTCAACTGGGTAGGGCAACCCGCGAACTTTAGTTACGTCATGGCACACTACCACCATACTCCAGCCGATGTGGCTGAAGCTTTGGAGCCTAGATCCTTCCAAATCGTTGGTCAGGCTGCGGAGCGGGTCATCCGAAGCATCGACCAGCTTCCAAAAATTCCATCCGACTGGCGAAACTCATCCTACTGGAAAATCTCGGAGCATTACTACCTACCAGGCTGGACCGTAACCCTCCTCCATATCTTGGCTTTCCTCCCGTTTCTCGCCTTTAGTACCGTGAAATTTGCTCAATCCGCCCGAGTGAGATCTAAACAGCGCATATCAGCAGTGGTTCAAAGCGAACTTAAACAAATCGGAATCCTCTTCACTTCCATGCTCTCAGGATACGGCCTCATGCTGGTCCTGCCAGCTCTCCACCTGATCACGCAGTATGAAACTTTCCCGGCTACCCAAAAATCCTTAATCCTTTACCAACCTAACCTTTGGGTGATGTTCTCCGTCGTCAGCGCCGTCGCCCTGGTTTACGGAACGTTTAAGCACTTCACCTCAACTCGCATCGATGCGGCGTTTTATCCAAGAATCAGGCACACAGTGCTTACTGCTTTTCTAGCTCTCATTATTTTTCTCGCCTTTTTAAAGAACAGCTACTTGGGCACTCTTTTACTCTTACCCCCGGCTTACCTTTGGATGGCGATTGACTCAAAGCACAACCACGAGGGGAGAGCTGTAAATAGTCTCCTCATTTTCGGAGGTGCCGTCACCTTCATAGCGATTGCGGTCATCTTAAACACTGTCTTTCACGTGGGCGTATTCTACTGGTATTTATTCTTATCTGCAACTTACGGACTAATCTCTCCGTATGCAGTCCTGCTATTTCTGATGTCGATCACCGTGATGTTTCGACTTTTCAGATCTTTTGTTCTTTGATCATTTGTTTCCAAATTTATCTCATGTTAGATTTTAAAAATCTCAAATAGAATTTTCAAATAGCTACATAGCTCATACAGGGAGATTTACAATCATGGTAACAAAAAAGAAAAACACGAATCAAAGCAAAGCAACTCTAAGAATTTCTGAGTCAGCCAAGAACGCATTCAAAAAAATTACCAGCAAATCCCAAAGGGAACTTTCCAAACAAGCCTCTCGATTGATGGATATCTTTGACCAAAACACACTTGAAAAATTTAGAGTTTGGACCCGCATTCCTAATGCGGAAGAACGGAGGCGACTCACTAATCAGAGAATTCTCGCCAGCTTGAAACGGGTCGGTGTGGCTCCGCAAAGCGAAGTAGATGACCTCAGGGCCCAAGTCGAAAGATTAGAAGCGGGATCACACAAGGGCCGATCATCCCATCGCTCAATCTGAGAAACTACTGATAATCGCCCTTATCAGCCCTCATGGGAGAAATAGGAGTCCCAGGGGCATCCTTCGATAAGTTAGCAAAAAGAGTGTACTCAGAGAGCCAGGCTAAGCGAATCGTGTCCGTCTCCCCAGCTCTGTGCTTGGCTACGATTAGCTCAGCAATACCCTTGTCCTCAGTCTCTTTGTTATAGACCTCATCTCGATAAATAAAACAGACCATGTCTGCATCTTGCTCAATGGCTCCAGACTCCCTGAGATCAGAAAGCATGGGTCGCTTGTTAGGCCGACTTTCGACGCCTCGATTAAGCTGAGAGAGAGCGATAATGGGAACTTTTTGTTCCTTGGCCAAACTCTTTAGATTTCTGCTAATTTCTGAAATCTCGCGCTCACGGGAGGACTCCCCCTTTTGTGACGCGCGCGAGCCCTTCATGAGCTGCAAATAATCGACTACGATGAGATCAAGACGCTTTTCAGTGGAGAGAAGCCGGCGACATCGAGACCGAACGTCCATGACAGTCAACTCACCCGAGTCGTCGATAAAAATTTTCGATTTGGAGAGTTGATCCGCCGATTGCGCTAAGCGAGGCCAGTCGCGGTCCGCCAGTCGCCCCACCTTGAGCTTCTTGGCCTCAATCTTGGTCATCCCAGACAAAAAGCGAAATCCTAACTCGTCTTTAGTCATTTCTAGAGAGAAAATAGCCACTACGCCCTTGCCACTCATGGCGATATTTTGAGCCATAGAGAGAAAGAGACTAGTTTTACCCATCGCAGGTCGAGCCGCAATAATCACTAATTGGCCGGGACGAAGACCACCCGTCAGGCGGTCAAAATCTTGAAAACCCGTTGCCAAGCCAATCACATCAGCCCGTTTAGCAGCAAGCTCCTCAATGCTGTGCATGTTATTGACGAGGATCTCTTGCATACTAGAAAAAGATTTGGAGAATTTACTGTCGGAAACCTGAAAAACCTGGCGCTCGGCCTCATCGAGGAAGCCCTCGACATCCTCTACGCCCTCGAACGCTTCTGAGGCGATTTGCCCAGTCGCTTGAATCATGCGGCGTAGAATTGCTTTATCCCGCACGATGCGTGCATAGTAAGAAACATTTCCCACGGCAAAGGAGTCTTCGAAAAGACCAGTGAGAGTTGCGGCCCCGCCCACTTGCTCCAATGAACCGCGATCTTTGAGCAAGGTCTGAACGGTGACCATATCAATCGGCTCACCCCGCTCGGACAGGGATAGAATCACTTCGAAAATTTTTTGGTGAGCCTCACGATAGAAATCCCGCCCTTCGAGGCCTACTTCTAAGACACGATGGATGGATTCATTACTGATGAGAATTGCGCCTAGAATCGAACGTTCTGCCTCATTGTGATGCGGGGGAACACGTCCTCCCGGAATGGAAACAGGCCGATCACTCACGCAAAACTCCTTATGGGTGATGGAAATTCGAACAGAAAGCGAGAGGCCCCCTCAAAAAAGAGGGGGCCATCTCACTGATACACTTTGAGAGCCTACTCTTCTTTAACTACCCAAACCTTCAAATTAGCAGAAACCTCAGGTTGAAGCTTGAGGGTAACGGTGTGAACACCCAAGGTTTTAATCGGCGTCTCGAGAGATACCGATCGCTTATCGACGGTATACCCGCCGGCCTTCAATGCTGCAGCGATATCAGTTGAGCTCACAGATCCGAAAAGACGATCCTGATCTCCGACTTTTCGAGAAATGGTGCAAGAAAACTGCTCCAATTTCTTAGCCAATTCTTCATCATCCGCCTTCTGGGCAACTCGCTTCTTTTCCAAAAGACGCTTGTTGTGCTCGATCGAGGCAACGTTCTTTTCATCGGCAACTACAACCAACTTGCGAGGAAGAAGAAAGTTTCTCGCATAACCATCAGAAACCTTCACTAGATCGCCAGTGATTCCTAAATTCTCAACATTTTCACGCAAAATGACCAACATGGTACACTCCTTAAATTCAAACTAGGGACGATTACGTTTGCCTAAACTTACCTCGAAAGTCAAACCACAGGTCGAAAAAACCTAGGCTCAGAACCAGAGGAAGCATTAACACCAAAGAAACAGAGTACCCGATCACCCTAAGCAAACCTCGGGTATTCCAAAGGTCAAAAACTGAACTCAAAATACTGAGCCCCTGAATAGCATACACTGCCATCAACAGCTCAAAAAGTACCCAACCCACATCTGATGCAATCCCAAAATCAAAGATCAGAAGGAAGCCCGCCACTATCGTTGGCCAAACCAAAAACTGAGGAGCCTTCCATTGACTCAAAAACTTAGGATCCAACGCTAGCCGCTCACGAATACCACCTGCATTTGACTTGATTACCCAGGTAAGATTAGCCCAAATCATCACAATCAATGTCACCCCGGTTGCCGGCAAAAACTCAACCCACAGGCTGCGTTTCCACTCGTCAAAATCTCCCGGATTGAAAAGCTTTGATTCAGCGACCAGGGGCTTCCCAGCTTTTTCAACCCAGTCTGAGATCTGAGCGTGAAACTGCCGAACCAAATCCAAATGATAACCCCAGGTTAAAATGACAAGAATTGCAGCAGCGACCACAATCATTCCCAGGAAGGTTATCCCAGCCGACTTCTCGACTGAAATTTTTCGATTAAGGGTTTCGCCTAAAATCCAGGTGAGAACCAAAACTGAGACTGTATAAATGAGCAAACTAGCAGGCCCCCCGAGCAGAGCGACTAGAATCGCGTTAGCTAGGGAAGCTGCAAGAGTCCAAACCCGCCCTTTTTTGAAATAAATCAAAAGAAGCGGGAGAGGCGCCAGAAGAGCGAACACAGCAGTCAGATAGAACATGGCACTCAGAAAAAACGGAGCAGCCAAGCTCCAATCCGACTGCCGTGCACTCACTTTTGGCACATCTAAACTCTCTGTAGGTTGATCTCCGTTCAATGAGTTCAAGACCCTAAGGCTAGATACCCATCGAGACGTAGCCAACGAGCGCTAAGTTTCGAGCTCTTTTGACAGCCGTTGTTAACTGGCGCTGATGCAAAGCACAGCTACCAGAAATGCGGCGGGGCACGATCTTTCCATGCTCGCTCACGAATGACTGCATCATTCGGATGTCTTTATAGTCCAAAATAAAGTCTTGGTCCGAGCAGAACCGGCAAACTTTCTTTCTATGAAAGCCTCCCTTTCGTCCTCGGTCGTCGCCGTCCTTATCCATTCCGCGATCGTCTCGGCTAGAGCGATCAGATTTTTCGCGCATATCAGATCTAATATTTGTAGTTGCCATGGGAACCTCCGTAAATTTCGAAATTTACTCTACTCTTCATCAACCGCGCTGATGGATACTTCTTCAGCGTCGTCTAAATCGTGTCTTCGATAATCACCACGGTCTTCGTAACCGCGGCGTTCTGCGTTTCGCTCTTCACGACGAGCTTCTCGCTCTTCTTCCCTGCGCTTTGCAGCTGCGTGGATATCGGCGCGACGTTTCTGGAACTCTACTCCATCAAACTCGTTTTCGAGATTCACAGTCAAGAAGCGCAACACATGGTCATGCAATCTTAAATTTCGCTCGATTTCATGCACTACGCCGGACTTCCCTGAGTAAACCAAATAGGTGTACTGGCCGCGAGTTTCTTTTTGAATGGGATAGGCGAGTTTACGCTTGCCCCAGTCTTCAGTGAGTACAACCTCACCTTGAAACGAAGCCACCACTTGGGTGATTCGTTCCTGAAGCGCTTTTAAGCCTTCATCAGAAATCTCGGATCGGGTGATCCAGGTCGTTTCATATCCTGCTAATTTTTCATTCGTTGGATTTGCCATAATTCCTCCTTATGGATAATGGACTCTGTCCAAAAGCCTGCGCTCGAATAAATGCTAAACGAGCCTCAGGCAAGGGATTGGGTGCTTCTAGCACATTTGCGCGAAGTACGCAATCTCAGGTCGAGCGCCCCCTCCAAGGGTGCTCCGCCGGATGAGCCCCAGGGTCGACTGAGGCTTTACTTTTTCGTTTCCCAAAACCGTGAACTACCCAAATTGCTATTTCGTACAAAAATACTAAAGGAACCCCAAGTAGGAGCATAGACACGGCATCCGGAGGCGCGAACAGAGCAGACAGAACTGTAATGGCTAAAATAGCCGTTCGCCGATGCTCCCTTAAAAACTGAGAATCTACTACCCCTAAAAAACCGAGAAGGCAGACGAGCACAGGGAGCTCAAATGCAATTCCAAAAAGCAAAAGAAGCTTCAAGCAAGTAGAGTAATAAGAATCAATCGTCAACATCGGCACATCCGTGGGAGCACCATAGGAAATGAAGTACTTAAAGCCCACAGGAAAAAGCACATAATAAGCAAAGCAGGCTCCCCCTACAAAGAAGAGGGTGGCGGCGAAAACAAACGGGATGACCCATTTTCTTTCCCGAGGATAGAGACCGGGAGCGATGAACTCCCAGACTTGATGAAAGTAAACGGGTGAAAGCAGAAAAACTGAAGCATAACCAGCGATCTTTAGGTGCGTTAAAAAGTTCTCGAAAAGGTTCGTGAAGTAAAGTTTTCGTTGTTCAACCGGAAGAACTGCAAAAAGTGGCCTTCGAAGCCAATCTAACATGGGCTCTGAAACGAAGTAGCACACCACGAAACCCACTAAAAATAAACCCAGACACCTCATCAAACGAACTCTAAGCTCGTCGAAGTGCTGATAGAAACTCATCGACTTAGAAAAATTTTCTTGTGACATCTTTTTAAGCGGGTAGTATCTGTTAACTCTGAAGGAGAAGTCAACTTATGCGTACGTGGACACTTGTAGTTTTTGGGCTCGTTCTCTCAGGACTGATTGTTTCTGCCCTGATCTTTAGCAGAAATCTTTCGCCATCGGGTTCAGAAAAGGACTCAACCAGAGAAACGGCAAGTATAGTGGCAAGTCCGAGCCCGTCGACCCTGCCCTCTCCAACTACTTCAAACTCCCCAGCGCCTCAAACTTCAACTCAGCCTACTACTGGTGAGACAACGTCGAGCGCTCACCCAGACCTATCCACCGATCCAAATGGGCTCTCGAAAGCCATCGTCACGCTAAAAACTTCTGAAGGCATCATCAAATTTAAGTTCTATCCGCAGGACGCACCTAAAACTGTGCATCGGTTCGTCGAGCTCATTCAGCAGGGATTTTATAACAACTTGTCTTTTCACCGAGTCGTTCCAGGCTTTGTGATCCAAGGGGGAGACCCTGCGGGCAACGGTACGGGCGGAAGTGGGCAAAAGCTAGCGGCAGAATTTAACAACCGCCAGCACGTCGAAGGCACAGTAGCCATGGCTCGATCCCAAGATCCAAACTCGGCTGACTCCCAATTCTATATTTGCCTAGGCACCCTCCCTCACCTGGATCGTAACTACACCGTTTTCGGTCAAGTCATCGAAGGCATGGATGTCGTCAAGCGAATCAAAATGGGCGACAAAATGACCGCCGTTACCGTGCAGTAACGACAGATAGAGTCGACCAAAGCGCACTCCTAATGAATCAACCGAGCTCATAGGACTTGGACTACCTGGGCGATGGAAGATTACTGCCAATCTTTACGTAAAGTCTTGTTCGGCAAAATTCCCGCTTCTTGAAGGGCTTTAGCCGCTCGGTCGCTCCTAGTCTTGATCCAAAGCTCATAGAGACGTAGAAGATCTTTTTCAGCCCGAGGTGAGGTTTTATCGCTAATCTCCGCAAGAACCTCAACTAAGGCACCAAATTTTTCAGCGAGCTCTCCAAAGAGCGCTCGAAGATTCTCTTCGCTCGCCTGGGCTGCGGCATGCTGGTAGGCCGTTCCACCCATGCCAATGTAATAGTCCACATCGACCAACTTCCGATTAAGGCTCGCCTGGAAAAAACCTGCAGTATACAAAGAAACATCCCCCAGATGCCTAAAAAACACCCCCTGGCGATCTTTTGGCTGCTCGAGAGCTTCCTTCAAGAGG
Organism: Bacteriovoracaceae bacterium; assembly: GCA_947447665.1. Lineage (GTDB taxonomy): Bacteria > Bdellovibrionota > UBA1018 > UBA1018 > UBA1018 > CAINWE01. The sequence continues at coordinate 29,908 of CANFJX010000003.1, forward strand.
AGAGCAAGCGGCTCGTTCTTCTTTACCCCTCCTTGGACATCTGCAGCATAAAGGGACTCAGTGGCAATAAAGCGATTCAAGAGATGAACCAAGTAGAACTCAGTCTCAGGCTGGGTAGTGACCCTCTGCTTTCCTAGAGCCTCAGCGACCAGTTCACGAAAAAAATCCTGTGGTTGGGCAACCAGTGTCAGACCTAGCTTCTCATTCATCAGATTCAAACCTCCTTATTACTTCATTTGGGAGTTCAAAAACTTTGCCCTATCTTATAATTTTAGACTGTTCTTTTTTCCTGTCAAATAGTGGGATGTCGTAGACGACACAGGCTTAATTTGAGTAAACTCCTAGGCAAATGGAGCGAGCGATGAGACGTCTTAAAGTTTTGTTTTTTCTGGTTAATATTTTTTTCATCCAACTCATCGTCCAAACACACTGGAAGAGAGCTGCTGAATCATCCGAAGTTCACGTCAATCTCCTAGGGCAGCCCTGCCTACTCTCCGGACCCTATGATGACTCTACTCTTAATTTAATTCACTCTTTAGGTCCCGCCCAACTCTATCCGAACCTTTCAAATCTCAATCAGCCCACTGGAACAGAACAGATCGTTCGCGCCCTCTCAAAAATTCAAAACCCCAAAAACTTACCCGCCCTTCTCGACCGCTACCGCGAACGGCTTACTCGACGACTCCAGCAGCAGCAAAGATTCATTCAGGCGATTCGAAGTAAGACTCCATCGGTGTCCCTCTTAAAACTGGGGAAGGAGTTCATCCGGGGTCCCGAGATGAAGAAATTTGAATCCCTCCTGAAGCAAAAAACAGGTGTAAACGAGCAGCTTTTCGAAATCTTTAACGACTCGATTGAGCCAGACCCCGAGGCTGATTTTCACCGAGCTATTAAGCAGCTTCAAATCCAGTACAATTGCTCTTTCGAGGAAAGTGAACCTACAGCCGAAACTCCCGGCCGACAAAGTGATTGAAGTCCTGATTTCAAGGAGGTAGAAGAGGGGCACCCATGAGCCCTCAACGACTTCGGAAATTCGTTTGTTTTGTCCTTATTTATACTATTCTTGTCATTCTCTGGGGTGCCTACGTTCGCGCCACCGGATCAGGCGCGGGTTGCGGGAGTCACTGGCCACTTTGCAACGGACAAGTGCTCCCATCAGGAATCTCAGTAAAAACTCAAATTGAATTTTTCCACCGAATTACGTCGGCTGTAAGCTTAATTCTTATTTTGGCCGTAGGCCACTTTACCTTCAGATTATTTCCAAAAAAAAGCTTTCCCCGCAAAGCAGCAGCTACTGCCTGTGTTTCCATTCTTTTAGAGGCATTAATTGGTGCCGGCCTAGTCCTATTTGAGCTCGTTTATCAGGACCAGTCTTTGAAACGCACCCTTTCGATCTCTCTTCATTTTTCGAACACCCTCGTGCTCGTTGCAGCTCTCGTCCTAGTGGCTGCCAGTGCCGGAAGGGAGGGCAAAGGATGGAAATGGTCAGGCTCCCCAGTTCGGACTCAATCACTTATCTTTGGTTCACTCTTTTTTTGTGTCGGTATCGCTGGTGCAATCACAGCCTTGGGCGATACGCTTTTTCCCGCGCAGAATCTCCTCCAGGGAATGCATCAAGACTTCAATCCATCGAGCCACTTTTTAGTTAAAATCCGAGTGATTCACCCGATTTTTGCGCTATTTTTTGCAGCACTCCTCGGTCCCTGGGTATTCTCTCACTCGCGTCCTGGGTCTGGTAAAATCCGCCACTACGGCAACGCTCTTTTGACCGGGTTAGCGGCCAACCTAATCCTGGGCGTCGTGAATCTAGTCCAGCTCGCGCCCGTACCTCTACAAATTTTACACCTATTGTTTGGGGTGATTCTGTGGATTTTATTTGTGCTATTCACTGACCACCTAGGCCAAAATCCCTAACCGCTCCAAAAACTCCACTGCGAATCATGGCCACTGCTATTGCAGCCAAGAGAAGCGCCACGACCTTCGAAATAACCACAGTACCGTCTTTCCCGATCACCTGGGTCACGCGCTGAGAGTTTTTTAGAACCACCCAAGCAATGAGATAATTAGCCAATAAAGCGGCAATAGTCATTAGGTAGCCAACGCTGTTTACTTGATAAACGAGGGTCGTGATCATTGCTGGACCTGTAATCAAGGGAACCGCGAGAGGGACAATTCCGGTCGAACCGGTGGCTCGATGAGTAGGCTCAGGGCTTCCCACCAGATCAGCCAGGGAGACTAGAAGTAGCACCAAGCCTCCGGCAATTTTAAAATCGAAAATCGCGATTCCTAAATAATGAAAAACCGTTTCACCAACAAAAACAAACGCAACTGCGACGCTTAGCGCCACAATCATCGAAGTATTCACGATCGCGTTTCTTTGTGGATCCGTAAGAGTGTGGGTCATCGACACAAAAAGAGGAAGTGTCCCAATCACATCCAAGGCAACAAAAACAGCTACGAATGCAGTCCCAAATTGATAGAGCATGGCAATTAAATCTATTATAACTGAATAATTAAAGTATGGCTAGCCAGGACTGCTTCAACGACCGTAGAGAGCTAATTAGCCCACAACACAAGTAACCTGGAACGCCTCCACTAGGTACTTTTTGCACACTTGTTGAATTTCCCTAGCGGAAATGGACCTAATTTTCTTAGTCATCTGAAATTCGCTCAAGTAGGGTATCTGATAGAGCGACTCCAAACCAAAGTGAGTCGCCAAGGATGAATCACTCTGAAGATCCATCGCCCTGCGCCCTAGGTAAAACTCCTTGGCTCGGTTCATTTCTTGGGTCGTCGGCGGTTTTCGAAGCAAATCCTCCAACACCTTGCGCATGCCATCGATGGCTTCCTGCTTTTTTTGCGGGGCGCAGGCAATATAAGTTCCGCAGTATCCTCGCTCGATCCCTTCAAAACTGACCGGAGAAACCGTGTAGGCCAAGCTCTTCTTCTCTCTCAACTCAATAAACAAACGTCCACTTTGACCACCCAAGAGAGTCTGCAAAATTCGCATTGCATGTCGATCCTCGGCGGTGATTCGGGTACCTAACCCCCCCACCAAAATATGAGCCTGCTCTCGACCAAGCGAGCGCTCCACCCACCGCGGAGCCTTAAGCGATGGCTCATCCTCCAGTTTTTCAGGAAGAAGAAACGGAGAACCCGACTTCGCCAGTGATTGCATCCGCTTTTCTAAATCATGCACCCAGGCCTCTAATGAACTCTTTTTAACTGCGCCGCTCACAGAGAGCACCAAACGTTCAGGCCTCAGCCAAGCTTGATGAAACGCGCTCAACTTGTCTGAACCAATCGACTTCAAACTCTCCAACGATCCCTGACTCATCTTGCCGTAAGGGTGTTTTTCAAATAAAGTTTCCAAAAATAGTTTTGAGCAAAGCTGAGAAGAATGATCCTCAAGTGACCTCACTGAATCTTCAGCGATTCGGCGAGAGTGTTCGACCTCATCCTTAGGAAAAGTCGGGTCCACCAAGACTTCAGAGAATAGATCGGAGAGAGCGTTCCAATCCCGCGCGAGTCCTGTCAGCTGAAGCCCCACGCTATTTCTCCCTGAGAATCCGTCCAGGCTCGAAGCTTTCCCCTCCGTCATAGCCGAAATCGCTCGGGCGTCCCGGGACGACGTCCCCTTCGTCCAGGTCAACGCCATCATGGAACTAGAGCCCCAATCTTTTTCTGCGCTTTCGACGGGGTGAGCTAACTCCAATCGAACCCCTCCCAAAACGGAGGCATACACACTGCAAACTTGCGAGCTAGGTCGTGGCAAATAGCAGACACGAATACCCGAAGATAATTGAGCGAATTCAATGGGCAACTCTCCGCTCTTAACGCCCCGAGAAGTCTTGAGCTCTGCAGAAAGAACCGGAGGAAGCTTAACCTCTACCCCTTCGACGTGCGGATTGAGAAGGTCGTTGGCGTACTTTTCCATCTCCGAGGTATCGAAATTGGCTTCGGCTTTGGGTACCAAAACCACGCCACTCATCCGTCGATAGTCCAAATATTTCCTAGCCACTTCTTTTATTTTCAAACTGTCCACTAGGCGGAGCTGATCCAAGTATTCCCGGTCAAACTCCAAGTCTCCCATGATGAACTTCAAAAATCCGACACGCCCGGCCATGCCATCCGACGTTTGGGTAGCGTAAAGCCGCTCGCTTTCCGCGTTCACCAGAACACGGGAAAGCTCCTCATCTGTAGGGCCATCCTCCCCGATCCGTTTCAACTCCTCTAAAATAGCCTTCATCGCTGGATTTAATTTCTCTAGGGAATCCATCTCCGCCTGGAAATAGAGCATCCCAGGATCTTTTGGAACATACATTCCTCCCGAAACGTCCGTCACGAGAGCTGCTTGATAAAAAAGCTTCTGGTATAAGCGTGACATCTCGCCCGAGCCGAGGACACCCCCGAGCAAATCCAGAGCTGGAATATCATCATGATCCAATCCCGGCACACGAAATGAGATACTCACGGTGGGCGTTTTCACGTCGAAGGGTTGGACCCTCCATTTGGATTGCTTTTGAATCTCAGTCTCAACTGGCCTCGAACGAAGGGGCGAGGCCTTTTGCTTCAACACGCGATTACCGAAATGCTTTTCAAGGTATCGAATCAGTTCCTTTTTTCGGGTGCCCTTCACGTCTTGAATCGGACCCGCCAAAACAATCCCCATTTTACCGGAAACGTAATTTCTCCGATAAAATGCTTCGAGTTGTGCCGTTTTTGCAGCCTTAAGAGTTTTAACAAATCCAATTACCGGCTTGCCGTAGGGGTGCTTAGAGAAAGTCAGGCTGAATAAGTTCTGAAAAAGCTGGCGCCCCGGAGAGTCCTCGTTCTTTCTCAATTCCTCAAGAATAACCTCTCGCTCTCTCGTAAAATCTTCGGTCAAAAATTTCTGCGGCTTAGCAATTCCGCCAAAGGCATCCAGCACCTTTTCCCAATGCTGTGCGGCACAAGTGACATGATAGACCGTTTGATCAAAGGAGGTGTAGGCGTTAATATCCCCCCCCAGAGACTCGATCGTCCGAGCCATTTTGCCAGTGGACGCGCGCCCCGTTTCCTTAGCTGAAGCATCTTTGAACAGCATATGCTCCAAAAAGTGAGCAAAACCAGCCTCCTGCGGCGCCTCATCGGCACTCCCTGTCTTAACCCACCAGTAAGTAGCCGCGGCTGGACTGTCCAAATGTTGAAGAATGACTGGAATACCGTTAGAAAGTTCGATTTGCTCAGGCTTAAAAATTTTTGTCATACCCGGCTAGCCTATTCCCAGTAGTCGGCTAAATCCATCTATTTCTAAGAGCAAATCCCTGGATTGTAACAGAAATCACGAACAATCAAGACCTCCGCTAGAGACCTCTTCCCCTCAGCACTCTAGACAAGCCTTGAGTACTCCGCTAAAGTCCCCTTTCTCCCGAAAGGATCGCTCTGATTTATGAATAAAAAACTCTACATCGGTAATCTCCCCTTCTCCGCAGAAGAAGCCCAACTCAAGGCCCTCTTCAGTGCCGATGGGAGGCAAGTCACCTCAGTGCACCTACCGATCGACAAGCTTACCGGGCGAGCGAGAGGATTTGGCTTTGTCGAAATGGCAACCTTTGAGGATGCTGCCCAAGCCATACAAGCGCTTCATGGCCATGACTTTATGGGGCGACCCATGACGGTTAGTGAGTCGAGAGAAACTCCTCCCGGAAGCAGCCAGGGAGGCATTCGTGGCTTAGGGGGTCGAGGGGGTCGAAATTCAGGCCAGAGAGGTCGCTTCTAAAGGAACTCATGCAGTCACTTTATGTCCACTTTCCATTCTGTGAGTCAAAATGTCATTACTGCGACTTTTACTCTCTAGGGAAAGAGAAAACTCGCGAATCCGACCCGCAACGGTTTGAATTAGCGCTCCAAAAAGAGGCCAGCCAACAAGCCCACCTCTTGGACGAGTCGCTGGACACGATTTTCTTCGGGGGAGGCACCCCGAGCATGACTCCCCCGGAATCCATGGCTCGAGCCTTGGAACCGCTCAATCTTTCAAAACGCCTCACCGCTTCGACTGAATGGACGATGGAAGCTAACCCTTCATCCATCGTTTTCGAAGCTCTGAAAGGGTATCGCGCCCTGGGAGTCAACCGCATTAGCATGGGAGTTCAAGCCATGCGATCGGACTTCCTCAAAGCACTAGGTAGAGTCCACACGAAAGAAGCAGTTCCGGAGGCTCTATCAACTGTTTTTCGGGCTGGCTTCGAAAACGTCTCGGTAGACTTGCTTTGCGGCGTTCCAGGGCAAACTGAACAAGATCTCAGCGAGGCACTAGAAATTCTCACTCAATTTCCGATCTCACACCTGAGCTGTTACCTCCTTACACTCCCCAAACAAAATCCGATGAGCCGATCCCTACCGGACGATGAGACCCAACTCAATCACCTACTGTGGGTGCACGACTGGCTTACCTCTCGTGGGTTTGATCACTATGAAATCTCTAATTTTGCCAAGCCAGGAAAAAAGGCGAGACATAACCTAAACTACTGGCACGGGAACTCCTACTTAGGACTAGGGCCTTCTGCTCACTCTTTTGATGCCCAAAACTCCCTAAGATGGAAAAACGTTTCATCCCTCCATCGCTACGCCGCCCTCCTTGAAAAAGGGGAGACTGTGATCGAGGGGCAGGAATCCCTGGGAACGAAAGAAAAACAACTAGAAAAGTGGATGCTCGCTCTGCGCCTGGATACCGGCTTTCCAATCGATTGGCTTGAAACGGATTTCCAAAAAGCCCGAGTCGATCTTTTCGAAAAACAGAAACTCATCGAAGCTCACCCCTTTGACCCAAATCGAAAACGCCTGACGGCACGCGGATTTGCACTCTCGGATCAAATCATTCAAGCCTTGGCTTGACTCTGGCATTTGACTTCAGAGATTCCATACCCATATTAAAAAACAACACTGGAGGACAGCGAAGTGAATGAGTCGAGTGGTATTGATCTAGAAGATTCAAAAGACCAAGAACGGAGCCAAGGGGAGATTCCCACTGCAAGTGCTCCCGAAAATTTGGAGATCCAAGGCTTGCAAAAAGAAATCCAAGATCTTGAAACTCAAATCAAAGAGAAGGAAGCTAGGTACGTTTATCTCTATGCTGAGTTTGAGAACTTCAAAAAGCGATCCATCAAGGAACGTTCGGAACTCATTAAGTACGGATGGGAATCCGTTGCTCGCGATCTTCTTCAGACTGCCGACAATCTCGAGAGAGCGATGGCTCATGTTCCAGCTGGAACCGATCAAAACTTTATGCAAGGACTGAGCATGGTCCTCAATCAATTTAGATCCTCGCTTCAGAAGCAAGGAGTCGAAGTCATTGACAGTTTAGAAAAACAGTTTGACCCGAATTTCCACGAAGCGGTAGGACAAGAGCCCTCACCCCTCCCCTCGGGAGTGATTACGCGAGAACACGCGCGAGGATACACCCTCCACGGACGGCTTTTGCGCCCCGCTCAAGTGGTTTTAAGCAGTGGACAACAGTAAATAGAAAAGGAAAGACGAGGAATTTATGGGAAAAATTATCGGAATTGATTTAGGAACAACGAACTCATGTGTAGCTGTTTTAGAAGGTGGCGAACCTAAGGTTATCCCCAATGCCGAGGGCGCTAACACGACCCCTTCGGTAGCTGCATTCACGACCTCGGGCGAAAAGATCGTCGGTCAAGCAGCAAAGCGACAGGCAATCACCAATCCAGAAAAAACGATCTTCGAAGCGAAGCGCCTGATTGGTCGCAAGTTCACCTCCCGCGAAGTACAAGAATTTATCAAAGTTGCTCCTTTCAAAATTATTGAAGCAAAAAATGGGGACGCTTGGATCAAGATTGACGATCGCGAATACTCTCCTCAGGAAATCTCTGCTTTGGTTCTTCAAAAAATGAAGAAAACCGCTGAGGATTACTTGGGCGAGCCCGTGACTGAAGCAGTCGTCACAGTCCCAGCTTATTTCAACGATGCTCAGCGCCAAGCAACGAAAGACGCCGGCCGAATTGCCGGTCTCGATGTGAAGCGAATCATTAACGAACCCACCTCTGCTGCTCTCGCTTACGGCTTAGACAAACAGGGGAAAGACCACACTGTAGCCGTTTTCGATCTCGGGGGTGGTACTTTTGATATCTCTATCCTTGAACTCGGAGATGGCGTTTTCGAAGTCAAAGCGACCAACGGCGACACTTTCTTGGGAGGCGGTAACTTCGACCAAAGAATCATCGACTGGCTCGCGGACGAATTCAAAAAAGAAAGTGGAATTGACCTCCGCAAAGACAAGATGGCTCTTCAGCGCCTCAAGGAAGCTGCAGAGAAAGCAAAGCACGAACTCTCCAGCACGACAGAGACTGACATTAATCTGCCGTTCGTGACTGCAGATGCTTCCGGTCCTAAACATTTAAACATCAAGCTTTCTCGAGCGAAACTCGAAGCCCTAGTCGCTGACCTGATCGAAAAACTGATTGCTCCTTGTGAGACCTGTATCCGTGACTCTGGACTCGACAAATCAAAAATTGATGAAGTGATCCTGGTCGGCGGCATGACCCGCATGCCTCGAGTGCAGCAGAAGGTGAAAGAAATCTTCGGCAAAGAACCCCACAAGGGCGTCAATCCAGACGAAGTTGTTGCAGTCGGCGCTGCGATCCAAGGCGGCGTTTTGAAGGGCGAAGTGAAGGACGTTCTTCTCCTCGATGTCACCCCCCTATCTCTCGGGATCGAAACCTTGGGCGGCGTATTCACGAAGCTCATCGATAAAAACACCACCATTCCTTCGAAGAAGTCTCAAACCTTCTCGACAGCAGCGGATAACCAAAATGCCGTTACGATTCACGTTCTCCAAGGGGAACGGGAATTTGCTGAGCACAATAAGTCTCTAGGACGATTTGACCTAGTAGGCATCCCTCCAGCACCTCGCGGTGTCCCTCAAGTCGAAGTCACCTTCGATATCGACGCCAACGGGATTGTGCACGTAGGCGCCAAAGACCTGGGCACCGGCAAGGAGCAATCAATTCGGATTACTGCTTCTGGCGGGTTGAGCGAGGAAGAAATCAAGAGAATGCAGAAGGAGGCAGAGACGCACCGTGCCGAGGACGAGAAACGAAAAGAACTCGTCAACTCCAGAAACACTCTCGACGGCCTTATTTACACGATCGAAAAAACAGTCAAAGAAAGCGGCGATAAAGTCGCTGCTGAAATGAAGAAATCAGTCGAAGATGCTTTAGTTGAAGCAAGAAAGCACCTCGACAGCAATGACGCTGAAGTACTTCGTAAGGCAACCGAAGCTCTGACAGCAGCCTCCAATCAAATGGCTGAACAGATGTACAAGACTGCCGGGGCTCAACCAGGAGGCCCTTCAACTGAAGGAGCTCATGGACACACCGAGGAAGCTGCGGGTCACAAATCCTCCCATGACGCAAATAAGCGTGGCGGAGAAGACGTGATTGATGCAGATTACAAGGAAGTTTAACCTCTTTTTGCTCTCGTAAGAAACTATGGCTAATCAGCGCGACTACTATGAAGTTCTTGGTGTTGGACGTACCGCTACCGGTGAAGAATTAAAGAAAGCCTACCGTAAGCTTGCGATCCAGTTTCATCCCGATAAAAATCCGGGTGATAAAAAAGCAGAAGAGAACTTCAAGGAACTCTCCCAAGCCTATGAAACCCTCTCGGACCCGCAGAAGCGGCAAATGTACGACCAATATGGTCATGCTGCCGCAGGTGCTGGTCCGGGGGGACCTGGGGGCTTTGACTTCCAAGGATTTGGAGGAGGAGCAGGAGCTGGCTCGATCAATGATATCTTTGGCGATATCTTCGGGGATCTCTTCGGAGCTCAAGCAGGGGGTCGCGCCCGAGGGGGACGCAGGCGAACGAGCGGCAGACCCGGCGATGACCTCAGGACTTCGGTCGATATCACCTTTGAAGAGGCTGCTTTCGGTGCAGAAAAAGTCATTATCGTACCCAAAACCGTCCGTTGCGACACTTGCACTGGAACCGGTGCTAAGCCCGGAACACAGCCAGAGAATTGCGCCCAATGCGGCGGGCGCGGTGAGGTCAACTTTCAGCAAGGTTTCTTTGCCATCACTCGGCCATGCCCTCGCTGCAATGGAGCCGGCCAGACGATTCCGAACCCGTGCGTTAATTGCGGTGGATCGGGGAGCGTTAAAAAACGAACTCAAATTGCTGTAAAAATTCCAGCCGGGGTGGATACTGGGCAAAGGCTCAAGTTGACGGGCGAAGGTGAAGCGGGCGAGCGCGGCGGACCTGCTGGAGACCTTTACGTGTCGATCAACATTCTCCCTCATGATTTTTTCACGCGTGACGAGTTTGATGTAATTTGTGAGGTTCCCGTTACGTTTGGCCATGCCGCATTAGGGGCCGAAATCGAAGTTCCCACCCTCGAGGGCAAGGTGAAACTCAAAATTCCTGCGGGCACTCAATCCCATAAGATCCTGAGACTCAAGGGAAAAGGTCTCGCCCGGCTCGGCTCTTATGGTCGCGGCGACCAGCTCGTGCGCATTATTGTAGAGGTCCCCACGAACCTAACTCAGGATCAACGGGATCTTCTCAAGAAGTTTTCAGAAAGCGGCGCTGACGCGGCGCATCCCATGCATCACAGTTTTTTTGAAAAAGTAAAAAATCTTTTTGGGTAAACCCATACCTCAGCTAAAACTAAGGGTATGAGTTTTTCAAATTCTTCGAACCAACTGAAACGATTGCTAGGCAGGACCTTAATTACCTTCATCCTCGTGGCAGGGCTAAGCTACCCCCCAGGAGTTCCTGCTCGCGCGGGTGAGCCCAATGCCAACGAGCAAAGAGAATTTAAAGTCATCGAGTCCGCTTTCGCTAGCTCCGACCTGGAGACCGCTCAAAGCCACGTCACCACTTTTCTAAGAACCTACATTCAAAGCTCCCTCACTCCTTCGGTTGAGAATATCCGTGGCCTAATCTTCTTAAAGCAAAAAAGAATACCTCAGGCGATCCAAGCATTTTCTCGGGCGCTTGAGCTCAGCTCTCACCAGAGCTTTCGACAATACGTCCTCTACAATCTCGCAACAGCGCAGCTGGAGGGGCGGGCTATCGAGGAAGCTGATGAAACCCTACGGGAAATTCATCCAGAGCTCCTCGACCAACCCAATCGACTTAAGCTCATCACCCTTCAGGTTTCGATCTATGAGAGAAGAAATCAGTTCTTAGAGGCGGTTCACTACCTCTCTAACCTCACCCGATCTAGGACCGAACCTGAGAACAAAGAGCAGACCCAACTCCTATCCCATCTTTTTAACCAAGTGATGCAGAATATTTCCAGTTTTGCTGCACTGGAGAAGCTCCTCGAAGACCCTGAGAATCAAGTCCTAGGTGATGGAATTTTATTCCGCTTGGCAAATCTAGAGGCAACCCAAGACCGCCTCGCCTCTGCATCGGCTCACCTCCAAAAACTCATCGACGTCTATCCAGCCAGTACCCATTTAACTCAGGCTCGGGAGATGCAGAATCAAATTCAGCAGGCCTCCACCCTGGATCGATCTGCAATTGGAGTGCTCTTACCCTTCAAAGGCAAGCTCGCCAAGTTTGGCACAAAAAGCCTCCAAGGAATTGAGTTGGCTCTGGGTATTTTTGAATCTGACCGACCCAACTCCGATCTCAGACTCATTCTGGAGGACGCAGGCGAGGAGCCCGAGTCAGCCATCCAAGCACTCAATCGATTGGTTCTTAAGCACCACGTCATTGCAGTCATCGGGCCGATGCTCAGTAAAGGGGTAGATCTGGTCGCTCAGAGGGCCCAAGAACTCGGAGTTCCGCTTCTCTCTCTTTCACGAAGAGCAAACCAGGCAACACAGGATTACGTTTTTCATGCTGGAGTGACGCAACAAATGCAGTCCTACGAAATCGCTCGCTATGCCATTCAAGATTTAGGGCTCAAAAAAATTGCTATTCTCTATCCGAATGACAAGCTAGGCAGCGAATCTAGTCAGGCCTTCTGGGATGCAACCCAAATGCTTGGCGGTGAAATCGTCGGCTTTGAATCCTATTACACGAGCGAAACTGATTTTCGACTCCCAATTGATAAACTATCGGGACTTTTCTACACAGAGGCTAGACAATCAGAACTGGATCAACTCGCCAAGGACCGATTGACTAACCACATTACTAAGCGGACTCGCAAAACAGAACAATTTTTCGCTCTCAAACCCATCGTCGACTACCAGGCCGTTTTCATCCCCGATGAAGCCAAGAAACTAGGACAGATCATGCCTACTTTTTCTTACCGGGACGTCGAGGGTCTTAAATTCCTTGGTACCTCAGAGTGGAACTCCGCTGACTTTGCCAGTCGTTCGCAAAACTATGGGGAGAACTCGTTTTTTGTCGATGCCTTCTTTCCAGACACTGCCACGGGCAGCACTAAGGTATTCTTAGAGGATTATCGTGCCACCTTCAGCCAGGAACCTGGCTCTCTTGAGGCAATCGCCTATGATGCCGCCCGCATTCTCCAATCGGCTCTATCCAGAGGCTCTGGGGGCCTAAGCCGGTTAGAGCTTAAGGACCGACTTCTTAAAATTCAAGACTTCCCCGGGGCTACTGGCAAAATTACCTATAAAAATGGGCAACTTTCTAGGAGCCTGAAGGTACTCACAGTCAAAGGTGGGCAAGTAAAAGATACGCGGCTCTAATCCTTACAAAAGGGCGCGCTGGGTTCTTTGGCACAAAGATGCTTTTTCATGAGATCTAATTCTTGCTCGACTGCTTTGAAGTCTTCATCCCGCTCATTATTTTCTCTATCTTGATCAGCGAAACTCACCCGACACTGAGCAAGCTCATTACGCAATTGGGCAAGCTCAGTGCGCATCTGATCAACTCCATCAGCTCGAGCTGGGGAGAAATCTAAAATCAACATAGAAAAAAATAGGACAGACAACACCGAAAAAATTTTAAGCTTCATAACGCCCTCAATTATCTCACCCGCAATAACTCTCGCCAATGTGTCATATTCATCTTTAATTTAAAGTTGTAACTCCCCGAATTTCGGAGTCTAATTAATTGATGTGTCAGCTTACACCCAGGATCGCCCACAGAATCTCATGGACTATAACACTAGGTGTAATTCTTGTTATTGGCCTCATAACTGACCCGAAGAACTCATACGCAGCCGGATGGATAGGGGCAACTGTCAGTAATCCTGCTGGGGGAAAAGTTCACCAGGACGCAAGCGAAGTGAGCGCAACTCTAGGAACCTACCCAGCAGGTGCGGTCATGAACGTCTATGACCCCCCAAGGAACGGCTTTTACTCGATCTATCTAAAAACCCCCTGGAAGGGCGCTCATTACATTTGGATTTCCCAAGCAGACATACAAATCAAAAGCACCGAGCGCACTCCCCAAAGCCTAACCCACCTAACCACTTCAAGAACCGTGGAATCTAACCCTCAGATTGAGCCAGCAGACGAAAAACCAAGTAATTGGGCACTGGATGTTAACATTGCTTACTCGAGCATCCTTTTCCAAGAAACCGACTTAGCCAGCAACTTTAGCATGAAGGCACTCACGGGGTCCCTCGCCCTTGATTGGCGGGCCCTCCCGTCCCCGATCGAACTAGGAGCTGACGCGTCGTACACGTTCCTCCCTTCATCGCAAAGTATAAAGGGAATCAATGTTAGCTTTCTAGGATCAACGCTGAAGGCCGGCCTCGGCTTTCAAATTGGACCGGTCCGGCTCGATCTTCTAGGGGGAGCCTACATAAGCTCCATGAGTGTCACTAACAACAGTTTTGGCTATACCCCCATTTTACTTATCGGAGCACTCCCCGGGATTACTTTGAATGTGGGACGGCGCTTTGCGATTCTAGCCAATGCGAGGTATTTCCCATCTCTCGCTGGTCAACTTTCTCCAGCCGAACTCGTCGGGACAGCAGGCCTAGCACTACGAACCAGAAACAACCAAAAACTCACCGTTCAAGCCACTTACTCCAGATTGACCTATGGGAGCTTGTCCACGGTTGGTTTTTTCCTGCAAAACCTCTCCTTCGGGCTCGGCTACACCTTCTAGATATAAAATCAGCTAAAAAGAATCTTCTCGGCTTCCTCTGGACTCATTTGCCCATCGGCGACGGCTGTCAGAATTGTAATCCTAGCCTCGCGCACGTCTAACTGGGGAGTCACTCCGGTCACTTTTGCCGCACTCGCTACTGATTGAGCCCCCTGGCCGGAGAGAAGAGCAACAATTTTCTCTCGAAAGCCGGGAGGAAGACTTTTTTCAAACTCTTCCATTTCGACGCGAGTATCAAAACCAGCCATCGCATTATGCATCAGAGTTTGCATTCGACTCAATTGCTCTGGGGGGAGTTGCTGAACCAGCTGCGTCAACTCCATGATGAGTTTTGGGTCCATTTTACTGGGATCGAAGCCTGGAATGCCGAAAGAAGAAAAAGGGTTCATATCGGCACCACTATCTTCCATGACTCGCCTTTTTGTCTAGAGCGTTTCATTATTTTTTAGATCAATTTCCACTGAAAACGGCCATCGGTAATTTCTGCCGATTTTCAACTCTCAGGTTTCTGTCATAATAGGAAGAATGCTCGAGTGAGCAAGTCAGGAGGACTTTCTGGGTTTAAGGTTCGACCCCGTGGGTGGCGGTCAGTTTAAACAAGCAGTGGCGCAATTAATCGAGATTGAAGGTCAACCGATTAAAGCGATGCAAGGCCGTAAGGCCAAGGAAGAGATGCGAATGAAGCTCTTCCAGGAGTTCAAGACCAAGTTCTCTGGCCTCGACAAGGCATTGAACGAGATGACCACCTTTCGGAAATTTCGGGAACTCAAAGTCGATTTAGGAGACGGTACCAATCTAGTCAACGTGACAGTGGACAAAGACAAGGCTGAAACGGGGCAATACCAGCTTGAAGTGAGCCAGCTGGCCGCGAAAACCTCTTTAATCTCCAATGGATTCGAAGACCCAAATGAGACCATCTTTGGAGCAGGATTCATTCGAGTTGAAACCGAAAACGGCGAAAGCACCCAAATACCAGTGAGCGAAAAGGACTCGAGCCTGAGAGGCATTGCCTCGGCACTCAACCGGAATGCAAACTCACCCCTACGGGGCGCTGTCATTAAAGACGCGGCGCAACCCGATGCTCCCTGGAAACTCGTCCTCTCTGCAGCCAAAGAGGGCGCATCGCAGCAAATCCAGACACCCGACTTTAATTTCGAAGGTGCTGCTGAAATCAGTATTGCCGATCAACATGATGCGCAAAACGCCACTCTATCGCTCAATGGATTTCCGATCGAGACAGAGACCAATGACATCACAGACTTTCTCCCAGGCGTTAACTTCCACTTGAAGCAAGCCAGCCCAGATCACCCCTTCACGATGACGATTACTGAGGACTATCAGAAGGTCTCCGGAAAAATAAAAGGCCTGGTAGAGCAGGTGAATCAAGTTCTACAGTTCATCGTCAAGCAAAACACAATCGACGAGAAAACCGACACTTCAACCACCTTCGCCGGCGACACCAGCCTCCAATCCATGGAGTACCAGCTCAGGAACGCAATTCATGATGGATACCCAGGGGGAGAACCTGATGACAAAAACGCTCCCCTCGTGCACCTCACCGAATTGGGCGTAGAATTTGAGAAAAACGGACTCCTAACTTTTAAAGAAGAGAAATTCAACAAAACTCTTGAGAGCAACTTTGACTCAATTGCACAGGCAATGTCTGGACCAAATGGCCTAGCAACTCGAATGAGAAGCATTGTGGACGGTTACACACGAATTGGAAACGGAACACTATCGGTCAAAGAACAGGGAATTAGAGAGAGAATTAAGCAGATCGACTCTCAAATCGACGACAAGACGCGACTAGTCGAGCAAAAAAAACAAAGTATTGTCGATCAGTTTTCAAAACTAGAGTCTTCATTAGGAAATCTTCAGCGGCAACAACAGCAGCTCAGTGCAAGTCTAGGTGGTGGTGGGGGCAGTATTTCTCAATTACTAGGTGGATAAATTAAAGAGGTATATTAAATGAATCAATCAGGCGCTAATCAGTACAAACAAATGGCAGTGAAGACGGCGAATCGTGGTCAGGTCTTAATCATGCTCTACGAAGGAGCCATTCAGCATGTTAAACGAGCCATTCTGGCCATTGACAAGAAGGATATCGCAGCCAAGGGTGTCTCAATCGGAAAAGCCCACGACATTATCAACGAACTTCTGAACACGCTTGATTTTGAAGTAGGCGGGCAAGTTGCTATTGATTTAGAACGATTGTATAATTTTATTACTGAACAGTTTGTTAAGGCAAATTTTGAAAACTCAAAAGACCCCTTAGTTCATGTGCAAAAAATCTTGGAGACGCTTTTGAGCGGGTGGAAGGAAGCTGTGGAACAAGTAAACAAGGGAATTGCAAAAATCTAGAAGCATATGACTCAACTTATTTCAGTAATTGAAAATAAAAACAAACTCCTCCAGGCCTTCAAGCAATACTCCCTGGAGTTTCTGACAGATGTCTGTCGCGGCGACCTGAGCGAACTGACTCAATTTGAGGCCAGACGAGCGCAATGCTTGGACGCAATTTTTTCTGGGGAAAAGCTAATTTCCCAAATCATAAAAAATCTGTCTGAGCAGGAAAAGACATCTAATCTAATCAATCAAATTGAAGTCAAAACTCGAAAAACAGACCAAATCCTAGCGGAAATCATCGATCTTGACTCACAGATCATTGGCAAATTACATCAAGAGAAGGATCAACTCAAAGACCTTCTCATTGACTTTAATCGTAGCGAAAAGCTGGTTCGAAAGTTTAAGAGTAGCTGGATGCCCCTCTCTGGGGAAAAACTGGATGGGTCGCTATGAGCGAAATATTTGTTAAAATTAGCGAAAGCCTAAAAAAGCAACTACAACAAGACAGCATTGAAATCGTGGGGATAGTACCCATCTCCACTCACTCCGATCCCATGGTTCGAATGAAAACTATCGAAGATGTTCTCCAAGATTTTGATCAAAACAATTCTGATAATACTCAAAGATTTATTCTACAAGTCAAAAGAATGACACCAGAGCCAGCTCAAAATCAAAATCAGATCGAAAAAAATCCAAAAACATCAGATTCTGACTCGATTTACAATCAACAAGGGAAGCTGAACGTTCCCTATCTATTACAAAATGCAAAACTTCTTTTTGATGCAGGGGACTACCCACTCGCCAGAACTATTTACAATGCGATCTTAAGCTCTGGGGATGTCTCGGCGAACTACCACTTTCAGATTGGTTGCTGCCTGGAGGCGGAGGGTCAGCTTAATGAGGCGAGATTAAGCTATGAAGAATCCATCGCATTTTCGCCGACTTACGAATATCATCAGAGACTCGCCTCTCTTTTAATCAGGACTAACCAAGATCTCGAGGCTGCAGAAATTCTAGAACGCACCCTCCACTTAAAAGGCCTCTCTGGAGAACAGAAGTTTGACCTTCACAAATCCTGCGGCAACTGCTGGACACGAGCCAATCAGCTCGAGGCAGCAGAGAGAAATTACAAAAAGGCCCTCGATTTTAGGCCCCATGCGGACGAAATTCGTTCGAATTTGGGGGTCATTTACCTTCAGTCGAATCGAATTCAAGAATCTAGAAGGCACTTTCAAGATGCCATTGCATCGAATCCGCGAAATCATCAGGCCCTGGCTGGCTTGGGTTCTTGCGCCCTTCGTGATGGTGACAAAAAAGGCGCTCATGACTATTTTTGCCAGTCTTTACAAATCGAACTTAAGAACCCAAGTGCATTATTCTACCTAGTGAAGTGCGCCTATGAACTCAAGAGCTACGCAACAGCAGCAAATTTCTTGAAAGAATATATACAAACTGCCCCAATGAATACAAATTTACTTTATAGTCTGGCTGGACTTCAATTTCACCTAGGCAGAATGGAAGAAGCGAAAGCGACGACAGTAAAAACTTTAGAATTGCAGCCAAGTCACGCTGGAGCTCAAGAGTTATTAGGAATGATTGGAAAGTATAGCGTAACGCCTGCTGAAAAGTGACTGGTGCAGGATTTAAATTTTCTGTCATGGAGGACGGATGGCAACAAATACCTACTTGCTAATGGGTGAAGTAATAGAAGATCCAAAGGACCAAGAGAAAAATGCGGAACAGCTCCTCGTAGGACTTCTCAAGGCTCTCATCGCAGAGCAGATCTTGGAGGTCAAATGAAGCAATCATCCCAGCCGGTTGAATCTAGACCAGAACCTAACCGCCCCGTTCGATGCTTAGTCATTCAGTTGGCTCGACTCGGCGACACTCTCCAGAGCTTAATGGCCCTGAGAGCTGCAAAACAACTCTACCCGAACTTAGAGATTCACTTCTTGGCCAGGGAAAAATTTGCAGCGGCGGCCAAGCGAGTCCCATGGATCCAAAACGTTATTACACTGCCTACTGAGGCACTTCTTGGACCCATTTTTACAGGTGAACGAAGTGAAGCAGAGACGCTCGTCGAGTTAGCGCACTGGGTCAAGCCGATGGTCGATCAGCCTTGGGATTTTATTCTCAACTGGTCTTACTCTGACGCAAGTAGCTTCCTAACAGGACTACTCCCTGCCCGTGTTAAACTCGGCTATACTAGAAAAAAAGATGGAACCTTTGCTGGGGCTGACGGCTGGAGCCAATACGTACAAGCGATCGTGCAGGGTGAAGTCCCTCAGAATATTCATCTCACCGACGTCCTCACGACTCAGCTTTTGACTGCTCTCCAGATTCATGTCGGCGATCCGCTTCCCAATGGCAACTCTCCAGTCACTTCAAAGACTTTTTTTTCGCTCACCTTGACGGAGCGGGAGGTTGCGCAGCTCGCTGGGGATTCAAAAAGAAAGTGGATTGCAATCCAACTCGGTGCTGGAAAACCCGAAAAGACTTGGGATCCAAAGAATTGGGCTCAGTTTGCATTCGCGCTCCTAGAGAAAAATCAAGAGTGGGGTATTTTTCTCCTAGGTGGCAAAGAAGATCAGGAGCGAGAGCAGGCATTTAAAGAGGAGCTAAATCGTTTGTCGGAGAGCCTTCCCAACCCCTCGACTCGAAGCAACCTCATGAGACATGGAGTCATCTCCTTTGTCGGTGAAACCAGCTTTGATCTTTGGGCCTCCCTGGTAAGCCGCAGTCAATGGCTCATCGCAGGGGATACGGCAGCAGTCCACCTGGCCAGCCTCCTAGGAACCCGAGTTATGAATCTCTGTGCGGGACCTGTTCGCCTTTCCGAAACTGGACCTTACGGAAATGGACACTACATTCTTTGCCAACTGGACCTCTCCCCAGAAGCGGCCTATGCTGTCTGGTCGTACGCCGCAAACGAGTGGTCCCATCGACGTCTCACCTCTCTCGAGGCTGAGTTTGAGCAGATGGGGATCCAAAGTCAAATTTCAACTCTTGACGTACACCGCTCTAAAATTCGACCTGCCCAAGACGGCGGCGGAGTCGTCTACGAGTCCGTACTAAAAAAGCCAACACGCCTGGAGGACTGGAGCGCGATGGTCATGGGTCACGTCGCACGATCATGGTATTGCGGCTGGGTCCCTTCGATTGGCAACGAGATCACCCGCGAGATGATTAGTCCCGCGTTGCTAAAGCAACTTCGCGAGCTGGAGGAGTCAACCGAAGTTCTTTCAAAAGTCTGCTCGCAGGCCATTCTGATCGGAAACACAATGGGTCACCGGGGAGCGTCGCTGAAGTCGCCCAACCTCATGAGCATCCAGGAAAAGGAGGAACTTCAGGAACTAGGAAGAAAACTCTTAGACCTCCAAACTCTGGTCGACCGCCTCGGACAAACCCATTCAACTCTTTCTGCCTTTTCAAAAATGCTAGCTATTCAAATGCACCATCTCAAAGGCAATCATCTGGGCGAAATGGGCACAGAAACTGCTTTATGCTATAAAGTCCTAAGAGATGGTGTGACTATTTTTTCAGCTTGGATCAAACATACGCTCAGCCTAGTTAAGCCCGTAGCGATTAGACCCAATCACCTCACCTTGGTTGACCCAGCTAGTACCTCACCCACACAGGAGCTCAACCCATGAACTCAATTTTCCTTAATGGTATACAAATCCACGTCCCGCTTTCGCCCGACAGCCACTTCCATGAAATCATGAGCTACCTCAAGGGTCAAATCGATCCCGCCTCAGCTCTGATCTCCTGCGTCAGGATTGATGGTAACGACGTTCCTAATACGGACGACTCAGGTCTGACATCGACCCCCGTCTCGCACCTGGGTTCAATTGAAGTATTCACCTCTCATCCCAAAGAAGTGGCGGATGAAACACTCTACGATCTCGTTGAGTTTTCGAAGGTTTTGGAGAGTTTTGCCCTGAGCTCAGCTGAGCAGGTCAGTGAAAGCGATTTCCCAATCCACTTCAATCGCCTCATCGAAGGAATCAGCACATTTACTGAAGCCATTTCTGGAGTCAAACGGATCCTACGTTTGGGACTATTCAATAGCATCCAAGTTTTAGAAGCAGACTTATTTTCGATTCTAAGAGATATCCTCAAATCTCAGGAGGCCGGTCAGACCAAGAATTTGGCTCAGCTACTTAAGGAAGAGCTGCCAAAAAATCTGAAAAATTGGCGTGAAAGGGGCCTGCCGTCGCTCATTCGTTCGCGCGATTCATAGAGGGCAGGGAACGGGTAGATGAAAAAAACTCAGCCGATGAAGATCAAAAAGGTAGGGTTGGTCATTAAACACCATCAACCTGAAGCTGCTATTTTGGCAGCTGAAATTACCGCAATGATCTTAGAAGTGAAGATTCAACCCTATTTTGCTGACGAAAGCTCCTTGCTAGCCAAAGACATTGCAAGAAGCCAGAATATCAAAAAGAATCTGATCAGAATTATCCCAAAGGCTGACCTAGTTACCGAGTGTGATCTCATTGTCGTTCTCGGGGGAGACGGCACTTATCTAAGTATCGCTCGTTTAATGAAGAAACGTAGCATCCCCGTCATGGGAATCAACTTGGGGCAACTCGGTTTTCTAACTGAATTTAAACGCACAGAAGCGATCAGTGCTCTTAAATCTCTCCTCAGTGGGGTTCCCCCGATTATTCACGAACGAAATCTTTTAGAAGTTACCCTTCAGAGAAAAAACAAAAAGATCTATCAAGGGCTGGTCGTCAACGATGCGGTCATATCAAAGGGTGCCATTGCGCGAATTATTGGAATGGAAATGTGGATCGACTCCCACTGGGTTAACCACGTTCGCGCCGATGGAATGATCGTGAGTACCACCACAGGATCCACCGCTTATGCGCTCGCAGCTGGGGGTCCGCTCGTCGAACCCTCCGTTCCAGCCCTCGTGATTGCTCCGATTTGCCCCCACAGTCTCACTTTGCGTCCCCTAGTGATATCTGATCAGTCCGAAATTAGGATTCGTCTCAGTGATCGGCCTGGACACGTCTTATTGACACTTGATGGTCAAGATGTAGTTGACATGAAGGAAGATGACGTCGTAAATTTGCGCAAATTTAAGAAGCACTCTCTGAAGCTGATCGCTTCCCCGGAACGTGATTTCTTCAGTCTACTGAGAGAGAAACTTAAATTTGGAGTTCGAGATTAATACTACATGCTTGAGATTCTCAAAATTAGAAACATCGCTATTATTGATTCAGCCGAGATCTTATTCACTCCTGGGCTGAACATTCTCTCCGGCGAGACAGGCGCTGGAAAATCTATTGTCATCGAGGCCATCTCCCTGATTTTGGGAAGCCGCGCAAGCGTCGAGCTGATTCGCTCAGGCACAGACGAGGCAGTCGTCGAGGGTTTTTTTAAAATCTCAGATATTCCATGGATGACTGCCCGACTCAACCAAGCGGGTTTTAACTCTCAAGGGGGAGAGCTTTTAGTCAAACGTACGGTCCACCGAGCTGGTCGACATCGAATATCCATTAATGGTGAACTTGCAACCTTGAGCACCCTCCAAACAATTTGCGAAGGTCTGATCGATTTATGTGGTCAGAACGAGCACCAGTCCCTTCTAAAGATTCAAACACAACTCGACCTACTCGATCGCTATGGAGGCCTCCTGGAGCAGTCCAAGAGTTTTGGGTCGAAGTTTCAGCTCCTCCGTGCAATGACTCAAGAGAAGGATCAACTCGAGAGGGCAAGCCATGAAAGGACCAGTCGATCAGCTTTTCTGCGCTACCAAATCGACGAAATCCTGCAAGCCAATCTCACCCTGGGCGAGGACGAGCAACTCCAACGAGAAAAGCAGCTCCTTCAATCCGCAGAAGTCCGGGCCCAGACAGCTGAGGGGATCCTTCAGATTTTCGAAGCTGAGGACCAAGGTGTACAGAATGGATTGCGTGCAGCTCTCCAAAAAACTAGAGCACTGGCCCACCTCGATCCAGCCAGTCAGACTCTTTCTGAGACCTTAGTTCGAGCCTCAGCAGAGATCGAGGAGGGAATCCTTTTTTTAAATCGATATCTCAATACAATTGATTTAGATACTGAGCGACTCCAGCTCATTCAAGATCGACTTTCGCTTCTAGCGGATTTAAAAAGAAAATATGGATATCAGATCAAGGATATTTTAGAAAAATTATCTCAGTTCCAAGATGAGTTTCACAACTTAGATCAGGTAGGCGATCAGCTCACTGACATCACTCAAAAGATTAGCGAAGCCCAGGATTTACTCATTCAGTCGGGTCAGAGGCTTTCTACTTCCAGAAAAAAAATCTCGGGTCGACTCTCTAGTTCGGTGACCCGCGAGCTCAAGGACCTCAAAATGGGCGATGCTCAATTTGTTGTAGAAGCGTCCCTCAAAGAAGACGTTTCAGATTGGAACGCATCGGGTGGGGATCAGGTTCAATTCTTGGTCCAGACCAATCGAGGGGAGCCTGCCCGTCCTCTCGGAAAAATTGCTTCGGGAGGGGAGCTCTCTCGCCTCATGCTCTCCATTCGAAGAGTGATCGCCGATCGCGGCGGAATTGGTGTTTACCTTTTCGATGAAATCGATGCTGGAATCGGAGGGCAGACGGCCTTTCAAGTCGGAAAAAAGCTCAAATCGGTCGCACAGTACAACCAGGTCATCTGCATCACTCACCTACCGCAAGTGGCATCCTTTGCAGACCACCACTTGATTGTACGTAAAGGCTCCCAAAAGGACCGAACCACGACTCAAATCATCGAACTCTCGAGCACAGAGCGACAGGAAGAAATCGCTCGCATGCTCGGCGGCCCCGTGCTCACTCGAAAGAACCTGGAGAATGCATCCGAGCTCCTTGAGCTTGCCAGGAGTGAGAGCCTCACGAGCAATATCGATACATGAGTTACGTCTGACACCCTAATGCAGGAAGGTCCATGACCTAAGCGACATTTCAGTTAAACCCCGGGGAGTCGCTCTCGGTGGATCTTATCCTCCCCAGGTACCCAAGATAAAAACGAGCCATGCACGCGAGGAAAGCCCACGTTCACGTACTGCCCGGGTCGACCACCAATCTGAAAGAACATCTCATCCAAGTCATGACAATGGCCCATCACTACAAAGTCATACCCCTGGGCCAAGCGCTCGGCCGCAAAGCTGCGATACACCTTGCGGAGGACTTCGCGCCGCTCTAGGGGAAGCTGAGAGACGAGAAGTGGGTTCTTATTGCGACTCCTTCGACTACTCCATCGGCCCAATCGATCAAGCCAGGAGCCTGGGACGAGCCAGATTAGGCATCGAATTGGCACGCTTCGAAAGAAAGCCCGCAGGATAAGATAACCAAAGTCCCGGCGGTCGGCTTGGTCGCCATGAGTCACAAAAAATCGTTTTCCCTGAACCTCTAGGGAGACGGACTCTGAATGGAGCTCAAGTCCCTGAACGCGGGCAAACGCACGACCCAGCAAGAAGTCATGATTTCCTTCGATATAATGAATTTTAACGCCTCTTTGACCGGCTCGGTTCAGAGCACTGAAGAACTCAGAATAGCGCTTTTTAAATATGGCTTTACTGCCCACGAAAAGATCAAAGACATCCCCAGCCAAAACTAATACGTCGTCCACTTTGGCTTGATTACCTATGAGCGCCAGGAGCACAGAATAGAGGGGATCATCTGGACCCCAGATATGAAGATCGGAAACAATGTAAACACTCATCTTCTCTGGGATTAGCTACTTTAGAGCTTTCGATCAAGGATTTTTCCGCGGAAGTGCCCTTCTCTTGGAACTGAGTTTCTCAACTGGACGAATTCCGCCCCCGTAAACTGTCTTACCACCTTGCCCTTCTCGTCCTTCAAGATCACCTTGAGTCCAGGCCCACTCCCTTCGACGGAGGCACTCAAGCCGTTTAATTGAGCTTGAGAATCGGTTCCAAAAGCTTTCAAGGCGTCGCTCATTACTTCTTGGGTCGGGATCTCTTCTTCAAAATTTGAATTTGAGAAGTCTTGCTGAGGGTTCTTACTCTGCTTGTTTTGGCCGTCGGGTGATCTCTCATGACCGCTCGAAGCCCCGTCTTGCTTTTCCCGAACCGCTCCAAAATACCCTAAATTACCGGTGACTGATTGGATCTTCATATCGCTCCTCCTTAAATCTCTTCATCAACCCTTCGGCGCATCAGGGGGCGAACTTAACGGTGATCCTTTTGGCTAAAGATTCCCCTAGGGGCTCGGCACCCCTAGGGGAGGCTTAAGAACTCTCAGACCACAACCGCCTGAGAGGTTCGGGCGCACACTTTAGCTGAGGCTTATAGGAGTTTGAGGGCTTGAGTCGGAGCAGAGTTAGCTTGGGCCAAGACCGAGATCCCAGCACTCTGGAGGATATTCCCCCGTACCAACTCGGACGTGTCCGCAGCGATATCTGTATCCGCAATTCGCGAACGAGCGATTGCTAAGTTCTCTTTAGATACACCCAAGTTTCTCACCGTAGATTGGAGCTTATTTTGTATCGCTCCGAGAGAGGCTCGGCTAGAAAGAATCTGGGACGCAGCATTATCAACTTTCTCGAGAGCATCACGAGCTCCACCTACACTCTCATAGTTGAGGCCATCAATCCCCAGGCGACTCGCACGAGCATCGATGGAAGTGGCATCAAACACGATTCGGTCCGAGTTATCATTTCGAATTCCGACTTGAAACTCAAGTTGACCCTTCGGCGCCTGGCCATTCAGCAAGCTCGTTCCGTTAAAATTGGTCACGTTAGCAATTCGATCGACTTCCTGCACCAGGCTCTTCACCTCTTGATGAATGAAGCCACGCTCACGGTCTCCAATCGTATCGGAACCCGCTTGGATGGCCAGTTCTCGCAAACGAATGGTAATATTATTAATTTCGGTGAGACCACCTTCTGCCATTTGTGCGAAAGAAATCCCGTCGTTAGCATTACGCTCAGCTTGACCCATTGATCTAATTTGAGCGCGAAGGTTTTCAGAAATAGACAGCCCGGCGGCATCGTCCCCGGCTTGGGTGATTCTTTGACCCGAAGCTAGTCGTTGATACGCTTTATTTTGTTCTTCAGACGAATGAGATAACAGCCGATTAGCAGTCATCGAGGCAATATTGGTGGATATTCTCAAGCCCATAAAATTCTCCCTGTTCGAATGTTTGCTCAGAACCATCCACAATGGATGGGACTGGCCGAGTTCAAATGGAAAACGTCTGAGTGTTGAGAGAAGAGGCAAAACAGTAGGCTTTAGCCACTGAAACGAGTCAGACTCGCCTCAGCACATCCTACTCGACCCAGACAACAACCCGGGTCCACAATCACAAATTACCGCCTCATGTAACAGCAAGATACAGTCGGCAGACGTTCATCAGTTTCGTCTTCTGAAGGACCATTCCCTCAGCTGACAACTTACTGATCGGCGCGATGAGTTAATACTTGAGTATTTTTAACAAGTATTAACAATCTCGCCCTTTCCGTCCACAAACTGTTGAATTTATTTATTTATTCGAGAATTTAAATTGGGAGGTGGGGGATGACCCACCTCCCAATTTGGTGTTTAAGGAAATTATCCTAACAATTTAAGAGCCATCATGTTGTTGTTATTGGCTTGACCGAGGACCGATACGCCGGCTTGAGACAAAATGTTGTTTTTGGTCAATTCGGCAGTTTCAGAAGCCATGTCGGTATCACGAATACGGCTTCGAGCTGAAGACAGGTTTTCATCGTACACATTGAGATTATTGACAGCGGCTGTGAGTCGATTTTGTAATGCCCCCAGCACTGCACGATTTTCAACCAAGGTTTTCATCGCGCTATCAACAGTGTCCAAGTTCGTTCGAGCTGATTCTTTCGTCAGTGTAGATACGCCTGAAAGGCCAAGTCCCTCTAAACTGACATTGGTCTTCTTAGTATCATAGACGAAGCGGTCTTCACTTTCCTTGTTATGGATACCAACTTGAATATCTAGAGACTCTCCGTTACCGCTCAGTAATTTCTTACCATTGAACTCAGTGATCCCAGAGATTCGGGTGACTTCTGATTTCAACTGCTGAACTTCCTTATCGATAAACCCACGCTCTACATCGCCTAGAGTATCAGACGAGGCTTGAATCGACAGTTCCCGGAAACGAACTAAAATGTTGCCGATTTCGTTCATTCCGCCTTCAGCAGTCTGAATCATCGATACACCGTCATTAGCATTTCTCACATCTTGACGGACGGACCGAATATCTGCTCTCATTCGCTCACTGATGGCCAACCCAGCCGCATCATCTGCTGCTTTGTTGATTCTAGAACCAGAAGACAAATGCTCTAATGCATCTCTCTGTGCCACATTCGTTAGACCAAGCTGACGTTGTGCATTTAACGACTGCACGTTAGTCGAAATTCTTAATCCCATACCCACTCCTCAAAGTGTAGGACCCCATTTGGAAATAAAATTCCCAAAACAGGACCCAGTTGTTTAATAATGACAGGAATTTGCTGTACCCCTGTCAGCTGAGAGTCACTGGTTCGATGCTTCGTTCCGATGTTCTCAACTTGCAAATATTAATTCGGTCAGGTATTGAATTAGCTTTAGACTTTTTTAGTCAGGCTTTAAAAAACTAAAATGGTCTTTCTCTAAGCCGTTGGATAGACGCCAGAAAGAATATCTGCAGCGCTATAGGGATCTAACGTTCGATTTAGCAATTGCTGCATGACCTCCTGTCCAGAGGTCGTTAAAAAGGTCGCATCAATGGAGCGATTTAGTCTCTCACTCAGGATATCCTTCACTTCATTTTTCAGAAAATCACGCGTTTTAGCAAGACGCTTACCGCTCTGAGTCAAATAAGCTTGGTGAGCCTCAATGGAACTCAGAAGCTCCTGGATCCCGACGTTCTTGATCGCCTCGGTTTTACGAACCGGCATAAGCCAACTCGTCTCATCATGCTCAGCCATTCCTACCATACTTACTAGCTCACGAAGCAGCTGGTCAGCCTCAGGGCGATCAGATTTATTGAGTGCAAATACATCGGCAATTTCCATCAGTCCAGCCTTCATCACTTGTATCGAGTCACCGCTTTCGGGCACGAGAACGACGACGATGGTCTGAGCTAAGCTGAGGATCTCCAACTCAGTTTGACCCACTCCGGCCGTTTCTACCAAAATGATGTCAAACCCCGCCGCATCCAAAATGAGCACCACTTCCTTGGTCGCATGGGACAATCCCCCATGTTGCCCTCGAGTCCCCAAGGAACGGATATAAACGTGAGGATCTCCCGAGTGTTTCTGCATTCGTATCCGGTCCCCAAGGATTGCACCCCCAGTGAACGGACTCGAAGGATCCACGGCGACCACCGCTATCTTTTTACCTTGCATGCGGAGCTGCTCCAGGAGTCGATCGACCAGCGTCGACTTTCCAGCGCCTGGCGGTCCTGTAATTCCCCAGACCTGAGCTTTACCTGTTTTGGAATATATCTCTGTCATAATCTCAGCGAGGTCTGGATCTCGATTCTCCACCTTCGTAATCAACCTAGCTAGCGAGAGGCGATGCCCTTGGAGCATATCTTGGACTAATTTCATTATTTATCCTTCATTATAGAGATTTCCCAATTCATACTTCCCAGGAATCTTCCGATATTTCAACATGGAACCTGATTTCGATACGTTGACTAGAGGCGTCATGGCCTTGTCTGTTTTAAGCATCATCCCAGTAATTATTTTTGCCCTCTGGCTAGAGTATTTCGAAAAAGAACTTCAGGAACTCATCATTAAGACACCAGATTTCGAGCGGGAGCCAGAGTTCGAGAAAGTCCGCTTTTTCAGCCTGATCGTGTTACTTTTTCAATTTACGCTTTTCCTGGGTTCGGATGAAATCAGGCAGGCATTTCCGCTTATTTGTGACACAACCCTCGGGCTTTGCGTCTGTGCTCAAATCGCCCTGCAACTCAGAGCTGAAAAACAAATCCAAGCGACCCAAAGTGGAGCCGAGCCCATCTTCCACATCCTAGTCAAGGCAGCGCGGTCCTGGCTTATAGCAGCCTTAATTTGCGGCTTCCTCTCGGTTTTTGGAGTTCTCCTGGCCCGATGGGTTGCACTGAGCGCCCATGCATCTGCTACGATGGGCGCAACCCTGATTACACTCGGCGGGACACTCGGAATGGGATGTGGTCTGATCCTTAATTTTGCTCTCACACCCTACCACCTTCTTAAAACGCTCCCAAGCTCGCTGATGATTGGCATGCCCATAGAAAAAACCATTCAATCCATTTTTACGAACCATCAGATCAAACTTCCCAAGCTTTGGGTGGTCGAGCTTCAAAAATTTCGAATTATCGACCTACTAATCACTGGCTTCAAAGCAGGCCGAGGGCCCTTTGCCTATTCTCTATTTATTTCTAGGCTGACATTAAACACTTTGAATGAAGCAGAGATTCGTTCACTCCTTTTAATCGAAGTAAGTCACCTCAAACTGAACCATCTCAGAAAACGAGTTGCGCTGGCCTCCACCTTGATTATCAATAGTCTCATAATCGCTATTTTAGTCACGCTTACGGTTCAAAAATTCGTGCCAGACCCAGGGGTCGTTGAGTTTCTCGGGGCCACTCTCGGCTTCATCGCCTTCATTATCTCCATGCGATGGGTTGCGCTTCAAAAGCAAATGCAAGAATTCGCGGCCGATAGCTACGCGCTCGACCACCTCGAGCTGGATCTTGAGCATTTTGCAAACGCAGTCAGGAAGCTCGATTATTTTTCGATTCAAGCAAATCACCCAGAACATATGAAAAACATGCCCCTCATGGGATTTCCAGACACCGAGAGAAGACTCTTCTTACTTAATGCCTACTTCGCCAAGCAGTCCAAGTATCAGAAGTCAGATCAAGAGCGAATTGCCGCTTAGAAAGAATTCAATACCGTCATTCAAACGGATTGGGGCCCTGAGCACTGGGCGCTAGGCCTGAAGGCATAATCACTGTCTCTACGGGAGCCGGACTTGGGCTGGCCATAGGACTCGACGACAGACTCACTAGACTTGAGGGTTTCAAACTAGAAACTGGCTCTGAAACTTCAATAAACTGGGGTTCGAAATGGTACTTATCAAGAACGCTCGAGAGGCCTTCACTCTTTCTCCAGAGCGCAAAGGGATTGCTGGCCTGAACTAGCATACTGGTACCCTCAGGGGTAAGGTCCAACTTCCTAAAAAATACCAACTCGCTGATTTTTTGGTAGCGCACGACTGACCACCTTAAATAGCGTGAGTCATGAAATTCTGCCCCAAAACCTTGAGCAACCGAAGAGAGGAATTGAAAGGTTTCTAAGACGATTTTTTGCTTAGTATCGAGATATTCGTCAGACTTAAGATCGTCCTCAAGTCGCAGAAGCTTTCCATAAAAACACCAATGGTAATGAACTGGGTCTTTTTTAACAAGCTCTCGGGTTCCTTGCATTTCCTCGTCTTTTGCTTTCGCAAAACCCTTGAGCTTAATAAAGTCTGAATCACAATTTTTCAGAAACTCCTTTTCTTTGGGCGCAGACGGATCAGTAAATAGGGCAACAAGATCGCTCAGATCCAATCCCACTGGATGCGGCACCTGGGTATAGGCTGGGGGCGCCGGAGGAAGGCTGGGAACCAGCTCAGTAGTCGTGCATGCCCCGAGACTGAGAATCCAAATGAGGTTTCTACCCACCCAACCCAATGGTAGCGACTGATGCAAAAAAGGCAATTTAGGCCGACGATTGCGCCACATACCATCTCTCCTTGTGTCTCCACATCGGCAAAATCGACCTACTTCATGAGAGCCAAATAAAAAATTAAGACTTCCCAGCATCTCGCCGATGATCTCTAAGAGGAAGGAGCCTCAAGAAATACTGTGCGAAATTGTCTTATTCTACTCATAGCAATCATCACTCAGGCCGCGTGGATCTTGCCGGCAGTTGCAGCTGCCGAGGAAGCACGGAATTTCTATGAAGTTCTAGACGACGTCCTCGGGGACTTCGAATACGATCTGAAAAATTCCAATGTTTCTGGGATCAAGAACATCTCTGTACGAAACATCTCACTTAGCGAGAATGTTCCTCCATCATTTAAGAGCCACTTAGAACTCCTCATCACAGAGAGAATCCTCAAGGATAGCCGAAACCACGTCATTCAATGCTTACCCTGTCGAGCCAGAAAAACCAGCCTAAATGGTGACCAGGTAACTATTTCCTCACCCGATACGAATCCAGTTGAACAAGCTAGAATTGCAAAAATGAGCGGAATCGAACACTTTCTAGATGCATCCTTCTCTTATGAGCCGACCGGAATGGTACTCTCTATGTTTATTACTGACCCAGAGACCGAGAGCGTCATCTGGTCTAGGAGCTATAATTCTGAAAATTCCCGGGCATCCGCTTTTCGGAGAGGTGTCGACTTTAGCCAAGTAGACGAAGCAAGAAAAAAGACTGAGTATTCCCCTACGATTCAAAATCGAATAACCATATACTACCTTTACGAACCCTCTTTACCAACTACCACCGGATGCCTAGCACTCGGCTACCGAATGATGGAAAGATATGATAACCGAAAAAAAGAGGTGGGCTTTGAGTTTAACTACCTAGCAGACGCATCTAGTCTGATTAATCCTAGCGGGGCTAGCAAATCTAACATTTACGCTGGTTTAGGCTTTAATTTAACGATGATGTTTGTCCACGCTTGGAACCTGATCGGGGATGAAGAGAACTATAATCAAATCAGGGGGAGCATTATCACCTCAATCGGAGGAACTTATGCGAGTGGATACCTGAGTGGCCTCATCCGCGGAGGATACGAATTTCGACTCGCGAAACATTTTGCGGTAACCCTCAACTTAGGTTACCGGCCTGCATCCAAAGAATTTATATCAACAAAATCGGCGGGAACCATTCAAGGTTTGGAATATGGACTGGGTGTTAACTTACTTTTTTAGTGGAATCATTTTATTTGCGCTCTCTCTTCAGGGCTGTGCGAGCGTTAATGCTCTAACGAGCGCTCCCGAACCAGAGCGAGCTAGGCCCATTGCCAATCCATTTTCGAATTATCATCTCAGCGATAAGGGTGATCCGAGCCAAAATATGATTCTAAGAACGAAAAAGGGAGACCGATCAGTTGAGCTCGAAATCCCAGCGTCCTCATCAAATCTTAGCGACTTTGTACTCCCCGTTTCTCCGGCATTTAAGAACAAAGATAATCTAGAGGGAGACGAAACAATCAGCAATCAGAATTACAAATCTCGCCACGCCAGTATTTCAGACCACGAAATTATCCAGAACTTTCCTCAGATTCCTGGTCAAGACGTGGCAGCGAGGACAGAAATTGAGAAAAACCTTCATCTCACCGCAAGCGAAGACTCCATTGTACCAGAGAACGCTCAAAGCTATCTTGCCTCGATGGATCATATCAAATCCCTTTTTAAAGTTGCGCGGTATGAGGCAGCTCTTTTAGAGTCGGACGAACTACTCAGACTCTACCAGAACGATCCAAAGATTTACGAAATGCGCGGAACCCTTTTCGATAGGCTCGACCAAAGGGATTTGGCCCTCAAATCCTGGAACCAGGCACTTCGACTCAACCCGAACAACGCAGCACTCAGGCGATTTATAGAACATAAGCAGTTAGTCTCAAGCCTAGGGGGGTCACAAAAAAAATGAAACTTCACAAACATGTTACCGCCTGGGCGTCCATGATAATTTCCCTCTCGCTACTCTCCTTCAGCTCTCCTAGTTGGGCCTTGGAGGGCCGTCAAGCTGAGCTCACGCAGAGGTCTGCTGAGAATCAGGTAAAAAATCTCATTAAGCCTATCCTAGATCAATACTGTTCCGAAGACTGCAAGCTCATGGGCGTCAAAGTGATCGTAGACATTGGCGCCCCCTCCGAGCTTAGCCCTGGATTTGACGATGGAGATACGAAGAGAGCCGTCGAACTAGCACCTGTCTCAGCTCAGGTTAAAGTTCTAATTGACGACAAGCTGGGACCTATATCACGCCAAAAACTCCTCGACTTGCTTCAGCAATATTTAGACACCTTAGAATACCCAGTAAGGATCGATGCCCAGATAACTCACTTCCCAGTACCTCATGGCACCGAGGCAAGGATCGCAGCAGCGAGAAGTCAAATCGAGAAAACATTTCTAGCAAATACTAATGAAATAGTTCAACAATTCTGCCCACACTCCTGCATCCTCACCGACTTCAATCTCCAAACTGAAGTAGTCAATGCAGAAGAGGCACAATACGCTGCAGCCGGCGAGTTCATCCAGGAAGGTGACTCTGCAATTAAAATAAAGAAAATTGGAGCCACCCTCCTGTTAGATCAGGACCTCACCAGCGAAGAACAGACTAATATCTTGCAAATGATAAAGCTCAAAAACAGTGGGATAAAAAATCTTGAAATTGATGGCAAGACCTTAAGGTTTCCTAAGCCACTCATAACAGGTAATTTATCTACTAGCGCCACAGCCCTTACTCAAGATCGAAAAATCGCTTCGAACTCGAAAGATACAGTTGATACCATCGCTAAATCTGCTTCCGACTCAACCACCTCCAATAACTCTTCTATGACTAATCAGGAGAAAAACTTCAAAGAAGATCACTACAGTCGGACTGAAAAAATTGAGCGAGTCGAAAATGGAGATGCCATACAGAAGGAATTAGATCAATTTAAACTCGCCGGTATGATCTTTGGTTGTTCCGCCTTGAGTCTGCTTCTCTTCATCGCTTTTTCAACGCTGAGGCGTCAGACTGGATCCAATCATTCGAACGTCCAGCGAATCATTCACGACCTCACTTCAGACCCAGCTGGTAACGGGGCGCTTGAGAGTCGCTCACCCCGAGCAGAAGCGGATCCCAACAAATCAGGTCAGGCTACTTTTTCGCGCCGGTATGAGATCGAAAGAATTCACGACGAACTAAACGCGATTTATGCTCAGAATCCAAAAACAGCGAAGTATGTTTTTTCAAAGGTTCTCACAGAAGAGGGTGTCGAAACCACCGCCGAGTGCATTGCTTTGTTTGGAGAGGGCATTGTAATTGAGATGCTCAGAGACCCCAGTTTACAAACTGATTTAACGGAACTTATCGATTTTTACTCGAAAAATCCGATTGAGCTCAGCGACGAAGAAAAGTTAACCTTGCTTAAAAAACTACATAGTCGAACCATAGCTGGTAAATTGGCCGTGCTCGGAAATCGCTCGACACACCTCTTCGACTTCCTAGCTGAAATGGATGGCGAACAAATCCTTGAATTGATCAAGACGGAATCGATTACAGTCAAGGCTATTATCCTTACTCAATGTGATCCCCAAAAAAGAACTCATATTTATACTCACATGGACAACGAGATTAGGATGAATTTACTGACGGAGCTATCCAGAATCGATTACTTGCCGAAGGACTATATCTATAATGTCTCCGTCGCACTGAAAAATAAAAAAACAGAGAACCCTAAGCTCAATACTGAAGCTCTCCCTGGCTCGGAGGTATTAGTAGGTTTACTTGAGCGCACTGGCCTTACCATGCAGAAAACGCTCATTAATAGCCTTGAAAATGTGAATCCCGAAAGCGCCCGAACAATTAAAGGCAAACTCATCAGCGTAGATACGCTTCGCTTCCTCAGGGATGGTCAACTCCTAGAAGCCGTTTTAAGCCTCAAGCACGATGAACTCCTGCAATTTCTCAAAGGCGCGCCAGAGTCTATTCGGAAAACTATCTTTTCCAAATCTCCCCCTGAGCTAGTCTTAGAGCTCGAGGAGGAATTGGCTCAGATCATCAACTCTAGCCGGGAACTGTACCAAAGCGCAGAACGAAAAATCATCAATCGAGTTCGTATCATGGCAAACGATGGTCACCTCAATCTCGTCGAAACCAACGATCGGATGTTCTCAAGCCCAAGATCAGGCGGAAATGGGTTCACGCAAAGCTATCCTTCTAAGGGAGCTGACGGAAACACCAGGAGTGGTATCGCTTCATGAGCGACGAATCCAACCTACCCACACCTCAAACTCTTCGATCTGTGGACTTTTTATCCACCTTCTCGGATGTGGAATTATCCCAAATCATTGCTCTCGGGAGGGAGTCCTCGTTCGAAGCCCACACTAACATTGTGATCGAAGGGGAGCTCTCCTGGGGCCTCTATATTATTTTGGAGGGAACCGTGGGCATCTATAAGACCAATCAACTCAACGGGGAAAATTACGACATTGGCCACTTGAGGGCTGGGAACGTCTTTGGCGAACTATCTCTGATCGACGATAATCCGAGATCAGCTACCGTCCGAGCTCTCACAAAGACAATTACCTATTATATTCCTAAAGAGCAGTTCAAAGCGTATCTCGAGGAGTCAGCTGAAATTGAACACAAATTTCTAACCAACTGCATCAGGACACTTGCTCTCATGCTCAGAGAAGTGAACGACAAGTATGTCATCAGTCAATATCAACTTTGGCAAAATGCGCTCGGAAAACAGGAGATCTCAAAATGAACTTCTCATCCATGATTGGCATAATACTCGGCGCCAGCGTCATCTATTCGGCTCTCCATGCAACGACCGATCACATGGAAATGTTTCTCGACTTTCATGGGATCTTGATTGTCTGCGGAGGTACGGCAGCAGCGGCTAGCATCTGCTTTCCAGTATTCAAGGTACTCACCTTGCTTAAAGTTTTTTTTCTTCGAGTTTTAGGTAAAAACAAGCTGAATTATCAGGACGTCATTAACCAAATTATCGAGATTAATCGGAAAGCCTCA
The DNA here is from genome assembly GCA_947447665.1 of Bacteriovoracaceae bacterium. Lineage (GTDB taxonomy): Bacteria > Bdellovibrionota > UBA1018 > UBA1018 > UBA1018 > CAINWE01. The sequence continues at coordinate 65,020 of CANFJX010000003.1, forward strand.
ACAGGACTTGGCAACTTGGCTGAGATTGTTCCAACTCTGAAGCATGACTTTCTAAGGGAAGCCACAACACTTATTTCAGGTGGAATTTTAAACGAAAGTGAGATTCGAGAAATTCTTGAACAGCGACTCAAGACGGTCGAGACGCAGTACTTACAAGAGGCGAACATGTTCAGGATTATTGGAAAATTTCCCCCTGCATTTGGCTTACTGGCGACCACCCTAGGTATGATTGGACTTCTCCAAAAAGTCGGTCAGCCAGATAGTCAAAAGCTAATAGGACCTGCTATGTCCATCGGACTCATTGGGACTCTTTATGGAATTACGCTCGCCAACATGATTTTTATTCCCATTGCTGAAAATCTGACGGAGAGGACCCACGAGGAAATCGCAATTAGAAGGATGATCATTGACGGCATTATGCGAATTAAGGCCCAATCGAATCCCATTTCCTTGCGAGAGCACCTCAACTCCTTTGTGCTCCCCAAGGACCGAGTCGTTCGAAAGGCAGCTTAAAAGGTAACTACGATGGCATTGAGCACGAAGGCACTTAAGGCCGAACTCGAGGAGGCCCACAAGAGGGCAAAAAAGAAGGAGATTCCTGTTAGTCGGGCTGCAGACGATGACAGTAACTGGCTGGTCTCTTATGCCGATATGATGACCCTTTTATGTGGATTTTTTATCATGCTCTTTAGCATGGCTAAATTGGATGAGGCGAAATACGACAGCTTCAAAGCCGAGGTTTCTAAGCACTTCGGTGGAAGGTATGAATCACCTCCTAAAGAGCTGGCACGATACTTAGAGCAATTTACCAGAAATTTAGACGTGGCCCAGGGTGTAGAAATCAAGGCGGACGCACTGGGAGTATCGATATCTTTTGAGTCTACTGTCTTTTTTGAGACACTCAGCGCGGAGATTACTGAACAGGGCAGGAAGGTCTTAGAGACTTTTATTAACGGAATTTCTGATGAACAGAAACTCAAATCTAAACTCTATCGAATCGTCATCGAGGGACACACCGACGGACGCCCAGTCACCGCCGGTTTATACCCATCGAACTGGGAGTTATCCAGCGCCCGATCCGCTCGTGTGGCTCGGCTATTTATAGAAAAGGGCTACCGGCCCCAGAACCTGGTTGCTGTCGGTTACGCCGACACCCATCCCAAAGTGGTTGAGCGATCCCCCTCCGGCACATGGAGCGGTGATGCACTCAAAGCCAATCGCCGCGTCGTTCTCCGCATCTTAGAGCCTGGGATTGAATTAATCCCTCTTCCAAGTGAACCGGCAAAACCTGCCCATTGACCGCGGCAATTTACATTATTAATATTTAAAACAGGAGACCATCAAAATGAATTGGAATTGTCCCCATTGCGGAGTCCTGCTTGCGATTCATGATTCCCAGATCGGAGCTGGGTGGTCGTTCTCACGATGTTATCGATGTGGTGGTTTCGCTCTGGTCAGGAGAGCTGAAATTAACGTCATCAAAGTAGATCAGGCCCCACCCGGAGAGAGAGTCCTTCTCCCAGAGGGCTCTCAGGATTCAAATGTTGCGGTTTTATCCCAGGATGCTACCGAAAAACTTTCTCAGCATTTCACCAGGAATGAAGAAAAAATTAATTCTAATTTTGCCAAGTCTCAGCTAGGAAAAGTCCCTCCCCCATTTCATGAAATCAAATCTGAAGTTCACGGTCGCAAGAACTATTCGAAGCGAATGGCAATCGGCGTTTTTTCGGCTGCATTTTTAACTCTCATTTCTGGAGTTAACTTGATGCTGCATGGGGGCTCTTTGCTTAATCTGGAGCGCGATTCCTCATCCGCTGTCTCGAGTCGCCCAACTTCTCAGGCTGTCTTATCCGATGTTGTGCAGGAGAGTGCCATGGCTCCAATCCCTGTTGGTCCTAATGACGGGCTCAACCACGAGGAACACACCTCCAGAGTTCAATCCACTTCGCCTGGACGCCCCAACGGTACTGATCGAAGTGTCTCAGAAGCGCGCAGTTTGCGCCCTCAAACTGCGGCCCCTCGGAATAACGGTTATCCGTTACAAAAAGAACGGCCCGCTTCAGTTTCGGCCAACTCGGACCCTGATGCTGCGTTATTTTCAAATCGGGCCACTCATCCCGCTCCTTTAGATCTCGTGGGATCAAAGTCACTTGAGAAAAACCCGATAAACTAAAGGCTGCTTGAGAAGCGGTTTGGTAGCGAGATCCAACCACGGGGAGCGCAAGATCCTGGGGCTCTAGGGAGGAGGACATCTGCTCCCTGAGTTGGGACCACCCATAAAAATCATTCGTCACGTCCCATGTCATCTGATAGGACGTTCCGCTGATCTTAGGCAAAATCTGACCCAACCACGGCCAATGACTCGAGAACACCACCAGCAGAATCACGGCACTCCCATAAGCCATCTGAAAATGGATCCACTTGGATCGGGCCTGTCCGTGGGCCACTGCCAAGCCTAATACCACTGGCCACCAAACAATTAATGCCCAATGGGGTTTAAAGGCCGAAAAAAGTGGCTGCACGCAAAACACCGCAGCCGCCGGCGCTACCCAGGCCAAGAGAAAGCGATTTACCCGCGTGACATGAGTGGTCGGCGATGAAAACGCACTCCGGCACAAAACGAAGAAAAAAACTACGACTACTGGACCCGCCAAAACCATCTCAATCAGCCAAAACTTCATCCAGCGATAAACTGACCAGGACTCACCGCCGTGACGATCTCGGATTTGATACAAGATTGAAGCCCACTCGTGCTGGGCATTCCACACTAGAATAGGAATCAGCCCCAGAAGTAATCCAGAGACGACCCAGCCGATCGCCTTGTAGCGAACCTCTCGGGGTGCCCATATCCAAATACAAAATAGGCTCGACAGGACAGCCAAAATTCCAGAATACTTAGAAAGAACAAGGAGAGCTGAGGAAACTCCAAGCAATAATAAATCCCTTCGCTTCTCGGAGCCAAAGCAAAGTCGCCAAGTACTCACAAACGCGATCGTCCAACCCAAGAAAAGTGGAACATCGGGCACCATCATCCAAGCAAGACCAAAAAGTCCAGCAAAGGAGATTAAAACCCCAGGAAATTTTGGCAATGCTTCCTTGCGCGTGATCCCTAGCTCTTCTATCCAAGACAGGCTCATTGCCAAAACCGAGCTCAGTCCTAGAGCAGCTGGCAAGCGGACCAGAAAAATGGAGTGGGAGCCGAGCAGCCAACTGAGAGATTTTTGAATCAAGGCAATGAACCATGCCACTGCAGGAGGATGAAAAGCGTAGCCGAGTGCAGGCTTTTGGGCCAGGACCCAATAATAAGCCTCATCGTCGCTGAGGCCAAGGGTGCTCCCTTGAATCAACAAAAACAAAAAAAAGAACAGGACCCAGCGGGCACTAACCCCCAGATCGACCTCCCGAAACATCGACTCCCTCCCATTTGCCAGACTCATATTTCGGAACAGAGAATTGGATCATTTTATGAATTCCTAGGCTGAACTTTTTCCAATAAACGGCAGCTTTTTTTGGGTCGGCAGACGGCAACTCCAACGTCACAGTCGGAATACCCAGCTCTCTGCCAGCGTAATTGCCCAACGAACCTGGAAAAAAACCACCAGAAATTGCGTTCAATGCCTTCTTCAACTTTTCGCAGCTTTTTGCATAGTCCGTTGGAAACTTTTCTAACGTCAGTTGACTCGGCCCATCGTAATCTAAAAAATTCAAAGGCGAATGCACTGAAAGAATTTTAGTCGGCCTGATTTTTCGAATTAAATCTTCCTGAAATTTAGTTTCAGGCTCAGAACTTGGTTCATTACCAGGGAATCGGCGCGGATCTGACTTGAATCGCTTTCTCCAAGCCAAAAGAGCCTTTTTAGACCAATCGCCGGTAGTAAAGTTTCGATTCACGTCCACACCGCGAGCATTCATTCGAGTCCGTGGCTTATGAAGAAAACCGTCCGGATTCACTAAAGGAGCTACCACGACTCGAGTATTCACTAACTCCTTCTCGCGCTCCTTCAGCCAATAGACGAGTTCGAGGGCCAAATAAAGGGGGGTCACTTCATCCCCATGAACGGTTGCAAATATAAGAGTTGAGTTTTGTGCTTTTGGATTGCCGAACTCAGCGTAAACTAGGGGCCGCCCTTGAACGGACGTTCCACCCACCTGCCACTGGATCCCGTTGCATGAACTCACGGTCCACTTCAGCGCGCTCACTGAATCCCCTACCTCGTGACACCACTTTTCGAGAGGACCTAGATCCGAGGGGGACTTGCTTCCCTGAGCAAGAGATACAAAAAATAAAGCTAAAAAATTGATCCAGTTGATGCTTCTTCGCATCCTAAATTGCTCCGCATTTTAATTTTTTTTGATGGCCTTACGGTGAGAAAGAAACCACTTCGTCCCGACCGATAAGATGACCAAAACTATCACGATCAATAAGCCATGCTCAACTTTCCTAATTTGTCGCAAAACCCCGTCGATTTCATCCCCAAAGTGAAAAACTACCCCAATAATTAAGGGGACACTTACCAAAGCCGCTATCCCATCATAAAACAAAAAAACCCGATAAGGGAGGTGAAGGGTCCCCGAGAAAAAAAAGATCGGAGCCCTAAGACCTGGCATGAAACGGGCTGCGAAAATTACTTTATTTCCCTGCTTGTGAAACTTTTTCTTCACGAGGGCCAAGCGCTCTTCAGTCAAGAACTTGCGAAATGGCCAGCGACGAGTCAGCTTCTTCCCATAGAGAGCTCCCAATCCAAAGACGATTGAGTCTCCGAACATAACGCCCAAGTAAGAAACCACGATGATGACCCATAAATCAGTCAGTCCCCAGTAGGAGACCATTCCAGCCACGGCCAATGTGACGTCCTCAGGCAGAGGCAACCCCAAACCGCAAGCCAGTAAAACGCCAAAAATCAAAAGATAAGGCATCGGGCCATACAAATTGAGAATAATATCAAGTAGCTTGTCCATTTTGAGTCTCTTTTCTAATATCTATAGCAGAACTCAGGTCTTTCTTCCCGACAAAATCCCCAAGGGGTGAAGGCGACGATAGTCATCCAGAAGGGCGCCCAAATCCACATGAGTATACCTCTGCGTTGTGGAGAGCTGAGCATGCCCAAGAAGCTCTTGGATCGTTCTAAGATCAGCCCCCCCCGACAGTAAATGGGTAGCAAAACTATGCCTCAACCCATGAGGCGAAATGTTCTTGGCGCTTGCCATGCGGATTAGCTGCTTAGACAAAATCCTACCCACGCTTCGGGTACTCAGGCGAGTTCTTTGAAAATTCACAAAAAGAGGCTCATCTGAAGTGGGACTACCTCGAGCAGCCAGATACTCCTGAATGGCCTCTGACGCAGAGGTTCCGAATGGGCTCATTCTTTCCCGGGCCCCCTTTCCGAGAACGCGTACCCAACCCCGGGAGCAGTCGATATCTGAGCAGTTTAAGCCAACGGTTTCCCCTACGCGCAATCCCGCCCCGTACATCAACTCCATCAGTGCCCGATCTCTTTTGCCCAAAAAGGTGGTTAAATCAGGAGCATTCAGAAGTTCAGAAATTTCACTCACCCCCAAAAAAACTGGCAAATGACTCTGCGTTTTCGGGTGCGGAATCAAGGCACTCACATTTTTCTCGATCCATTTTTGCCCTTTAAGAAATCGAAGAAAGGATCGAATTGCAGAGAGGCGACGACTCACGGAGGACCTTTCGTGAGTCTCAAGCAAGCCTGAGAGATAGCCTCGAAAGGCGCCTGAGCTGAGCTTATCCCCCAGATCGTCAACAGTAAGGACTCCCAGCTGACTCGTCAACTCTTCCACCCAGTGGTCTAAATCATTTCGATAGGCGCGGAGAGTATGCGAACTTAGGTTCCGATTAAATTGCAAATTTTCGAAATAACGTTTGAGAGCCTCAGCTAACAACATCATTACCTCCATGCCCGCCTTTAAATCTCAGTCTTTCTATGATATCCGACTCTCCATGACGAGTCCACGAATCCATATAGTTGGCGCCGGCCTTGCCGGCAGCGAAGCTGCCTATTTTCTTGCGGAAAGGAGGTTCTCGGTAGTTCTTCATGAAATGCGACCTCAAAAAATGACTGAAGCGCATCATACTGACCAGTTTGCTGAACTCGTCTGTAGTAACTCCCTCAAATCACAGGTCCCGCACTCGGCGCCCGGCATCCTGAAGTCTGAAATGCGACAACTGGGCTCCATGATTTTAAAATGCGCCGCAGAGGCAACTGTCCCAGGAGGGGAAGCCCTAGCCGTCGATCGAGACCTCTTTGCTCAAAGCGTCACCCGCGCAATTCGCTCCCACCCAAAGATCACCGTAGTCCCCGGAGAGGTAGCCGAACCCTTTGAGGATGAGATCACTCTCTTTGCTACCGGCCCACTCACTTCTGATCGGCTGGGAACTTGGCTCGCCAAGGCTACCCAAGCGGATGATCTCTACTTTTATGATGCAATCGCTCCGATCGTTGACGCATCCTCTATTGATCTAAACTCTGCTTTTTTGGCCAACCGGTATGACAAGGGAGAGGAAGAAGCCTACCTTAACTGTCCGTTCTCAGAGAGTGAGTACCAAATTTTCATTGATGCCCTCATGGCAGCCGAAAAAGTACCTCCCAAGCCATTTGAAAAGGAAAAATTCTTTCAAGGCTGCCAGCCGATTGAGGCCATCGCGAATACGGGACGTGAAAGCCTTCGATTTGGCCCGATGAAGCCGGTCGGCTTGATTGACCCAAAAACTGGCCTGAGACCCTACGCAGTGGTTCAACTTCGTCCCGAGAATCGTTCACTTACCGCGTACAATTTGGTCGGATTCCAAACTAAACTCAAATATGGAGAACAGTCTAAAGTTTTTCGACTTATTCCAGCCCTGAAGAACGCGGAATTTTTGAGACTGGGCTCGATTCACCGTAATACTTATGTATGCGCTCCTAAAGTTCTCCACCCCGACCTTTCTCTGAGGCGTCATCCCCGGGTCTACTTGGCTGGACAGATGACAGGAGTTGAGGGCTATCTAGAGTCTGCTGCTTGCGGATTACTTTCGGCCCTTTTCATTTCTCAACGATTGCATAACCAACCACACCAGGCTCCTCCGGTAAATACAGCGTTGGGAGCGCTCTTAAGGAAGATTACGGGCAGCGATCCAAAACATTTTGAACCGACCAATATCCATTTCGGACTGTTTGATCCCCATTTTTTTCAAAATCTCTCGGGTCTAAAAAAGGACGAAATACGCCAATCAATCGCCGTTCAAGCCGTTCAGAATTTCTCCAACTGGAGAATCCAATCTGAACTCGAAGGAAAAAAAGTCCATGGCCTTTAAAACTCAAAGTTGGACCGGTCCGCTCCTGGTCGCAGTTGCAGCCTTTCTCTGGGCAACGGATGCCCTCATCCGGTACCCTGCCATCGAAAAAGTCGATCCGACGTTCATGGTCTTTGTTGAACATCTTTTAGCTGTGTTTATTTTATTTCCCTGGCTTTATTTTAAAAATCGAAATGAGCTCTTCTCGCTCTCGCCTAAGGAATGGTTCGCGGCGCTCATCAGCGGCGTCGGCGGCTCCGCCATTGCGACCGTATTTTTTACGGCCAGTTTTTTATACATCAACCCTTCCGTAGCGGTTCTACTTCAGAAGCTGCAACCTGTGATTGTCGTTCTCATCGCTTACTTAGTTCTTGGTGAAAGACCGGAGAAGAAATTTTTTCTTTGGGGTACCGTTGCACTGGGAGCAGGCGTAGCGCTGAGCTTTCCCGATCTGGATTTTAGATTTCTTGGAAGCGGCGTAGATTTATACTCGAAAGGAATTCAATACGCCTTCGGCGCAGCCCTCCTCTGGGCAGGCGCTACAGTTTCAGGCAAAGTACTTCTGAAAAACACCACTCCGACGCTAGCTACATTTTGGAGATTCTTCTTTGGTCTCATCGCACTGACCGTCCTGCTTTTCCTCTCGGGGACGCCTCCCACACTTTCTCTTTTTACCCATACGACAGCCTGGAGCTCGATTCTTTATCTGAGCTTGGTACCCGGCCTTTTGGCCATGCTCGTTTATTACAACGGATTATCCGGGACCCCAGCAAGTGTGACGACCTTTATTGAATTGATTTACCCCATCGGGGCAGTGGCTCTAAATACAATATTTTTGCACACGCCATTAGTCCCGGTCCAAACTTTCGCTGGGTTCATTCTTGTTTGCGCCGTGGCAATGATCTCGTTTTAGGTATCTGACCTAGAGTGCAATCAAGCCAGGGATGACGGACGCCTTCTTGTAGACAGCCATCACTGCCTCGCTGGATTGCATCACCTTAACTAAAGTGAGAGAGACGTACTTTCCCGACTCGGACTCGCGGATAGACAACTCTTCCTCTGCAAAAAGCGAGCGGGCGAGTTCGAACTCTGTCTTTTTAATAATAAACTTGAATGTGTACTGATCCGGCCACGAATGCTCGCGACTCAATAGATCTTTAAACTGCTCAAATTGACTCATAGGATAACTCTAAAATAATCACTCGCTCGAAGAATATCTAATTCCAATGCAGGTATCAACTGATTTTTACCTAGCAAGAAAAGCCTCAGCCTCAAGTTCCCTTGAGATGGTAGCGGACGCTAGTTACGACCTTTCCCCTCTTAAACAAAAGTGCGGCGCGAATCAGAAATGCCGTTTGATTGTGAAGAACCTGGTGCCACCACTTCTTGGTCACAAACTCAGGTATGATCACCGTGACCACATCGCCGTGGGTCGCCTGATCGACGTCGTCAATGTACTGAATAAGTGGGGTAATCACCGAACGATAGGGAGACTTGAGCACGATAAATGGAACTTCATGAGCCCACTTTTTCCACTCGAGCTGCATCCGAGAAGTTGTTGCGGCATCAATCTCCACATAACAGGCTCGAACATCCGAAGAAATTGAAAGAGCGTACCTCAGTGCCTCAATCACTCCCCGATGGACTCCTGAAACTGGCACAACGACTGTGTGCTTAATCGCCTCGAGCCGGGGGCCGGGCGTTTGATCAACCAAGGAAAGCTCTTTCCCTACAGCCAGGTAGTGGCGATGAATCCGCGTAAACGTGAAAACAAAGATGGGGATCAGTAAAATCACCATCCAAGCCCCCGACATGAACTTCGTACTCGCAATCACCAGCAAAACTACAAAAGTAGTAATGGCGCCTATAAAATTAAAAACAATGGATCTTCCCCAGCCCTCCTCGCGCTCCCGGAGGTGATGCAAAACCATTCCAGACTGAGACAAAGTGAAAGAGAGGAAAACACCAATAGCGTACAAGGGAATTAGGTGATGGGTTTCGCCATTAAAAATAACCAAAAGAAAAATGGCTGCAAAACTTAAACCCAAGATCCCATTTGAGAAAACAAGCCGGTCCCCGACACTAGCAAGCTGTCTGGGAAGGAAGCGGTCCTTCGCTAAAAGCGAAGAAAGCCTCGGAAAATCCGCATAACTCGTATTGGCCGCCAGAATGAGGATCATGGCGGTCGATGCCGTCACGAAGTAATAAAAGTAGCCGCCACCAAAAATAGCCTTAGCTAAGATCGAAACTGCCGTCTGACCCTCCTCAGGGCGAACCGCGAAAAAATGGGCCAAAAAAGTGATCCCTAGAAATAGGCCGCCCAAAATCGTAGACATCCAAGCCAATGTGATCTTCGCATTTTTAGGCCCAGGAGAACGAAACACGGGGATACCGTTTGAGATAGCCTCAATTCCTGTCAGAGCGGAACACCCCGAGGAAAATGCCCTAAGAATCAAGAAAAGCGGCACAGCCGGCAGGACAAGGCCAGTCGACAGAGGCGCGCTGACCGCAGCCCCTGTCATGATTTTCCACGCTCCTGTGAGAATCAGGGCTAAAAAAGAAAATATAAAAAGGTAAGTTGGAACCGCAAAAACACTGGAAGACTCACGAATCCCGCGCAGATTAAAAATTGCGATCACCAGGATAATCAAAGCACCCACAAAAACTTTGTGTTCGATCAGCGCCGGAAAAGCCGACCCCAAATTCTCCACCCCAGCAGCCACGGAAACAGAAACAGTCAAAACATAATCAATCAGAAGCGAGGCACCCGCGATCAGACCGGCGTAGGTCCCCAGATTTTCCTTGGCAACAATATAGGCTCCACCGCCCCCCGGATAGGCATCAATGGTTTGTCGGTAAGAGGCAGTTAGAATTATAAGCAAAGTGGCAATACCAGCAGCGATCGGAATCGACCAGGACATAGCCAAAGTACTAAAGGCAGCAAGAGGGATCAGAATCTCTTCTGTCGCATAAGCTACCGACGAAAGGGCATCCGAAGATAGAACGGCAAGTGCCTTCCATTTCGGAATGGTCTCATTGTCAGCCATCTGAGTGGAGAGTGGTTCACCTACAAGGACACGTTTGATTCGATTGAAAAGTCCCATATTTTATTCAATTAAAATACTTTGCAAACCGTTAAATGCAAAGCAATAAAGTTTTCTAACTCCTCGAGCCTTACGCCGTCCCCTCCCGGCTAGAATCAGAACTTGTTTGCAGCTTTCCCAGTTCATGCTACTCAAGAAGAATGAAGACCCTAACCGAGTTTCCAGGCACTCTACTCAAATTAGCTTCGAAAACACAACAGGAGTACGTCTCTGCCGGGAAAGCTCCGGAAGAGCTCCTGACTCATCTCGGAGCCACTCTAAAATTAGAGGGCGACCGATTGACCTTGCTGCAAACTTCACTAGAAATCGTAGGCCATCAGCATGCAAACTTGAAGCGGGTGGTCATTTTCACTTTGCATGAGGGCGAAAAGGCACCTTCAACGGTCATTCAAAGAGAAGCTCACTGCTTTCTGGTCGAGCATTATCCGTCTTTAGACAAACCCGCTTCTCAACCTTCTGCCGAGATCAAGAAGGGAGACGGTCGCCGAAACGGAAAAGGTGGTCCGGGGAAAGGCCCAAGAAATCCCAGAAATGAGTCGGGTCCTCGTCAGCCAAAACAAACAGTAGGCGAGCGACCCTCACCCAGCCTACCTAAGCCAAGAACTACCCCGGTCTAGAACTAGCCTAAAACGGAGCGCTTGGAATTCCGCGAACGGCTAGCGTCCGTTCGAAAAGCCGGAAAGAATTTCTTGAATCATCTAAAATTCGGCGGCCTGGGCAAATGATCGGTTCATTGGGAAACTCAAGGGAATCATCTATTTGTGAAGCCAACTGACTCGGGACGCATTTTTCTCTGACTTCCTTAAGAACGAGTTCATATTTCTTTTGATCCTGCGCGTCAGTAAGGTCCAACTCGGCCACACCCTCGGGCTGATAGCGGTAAAACGCGGGAACTTCTCTCGACCACAGCATCGGCGGAGAATGGATCGAAGTAATACTAGGATCAGCATGAGCTCGCTTCTGGCAAGCAACGCTTACGTTCAAATCCACCACCTCACCTGAGACCGTCGCAACCCAAAAGCTAAAATGCTCCCCCCAGCACCCTGCCCAAATCACCGAATGATTTTCTAGAACCTCAAGCCAAGCAGCCTGCCCGTACATCACCTGCGATTGAATCCCAAACCCTTTCAGCGCCTCCACGCAAGCCATAGCGACCAAGAGAGGGTAATCAACCCGGCCTCCGGTGAGGCGATCTACTACGCGAGTTACTACTCGCGACACGTGTGCAATCACCGGGAGCGGCGTTCCATCTACTAACTGCGTCTGTGACATAGGACTTCGATCTATGCCCTCCACGCAAGAAATGCAAACATTATCCACCCCAGAAGGAACAACACTCCCCCCAGGGGAGTCACCCATCCCCACTGCCTCATCCCAGTGAGCGCCAAGGCGAAGAGACTCCCCGAGAAAAGTAGGATTCCTGAAGTAAAACACCATGCCGGCCCAGAATAGGAGGAGCTAGGATTCTGTGCGCCCCAAACTCCCAAAACAATGAGCGCGAGCGCGTGAAACATCTGATAGTGCACTGCGGTTTGATAGGTTGCAGCTGCTTTTTCGCTCAAAACCTCCTTGAGAGCATGAGCGCCAAAGGCACCTAAAGCTACTGAAAGAAAACCAAAAACGGCTCCGATTCCAATCCATTTTCTTGAGTCCATGCGCATTAGTTATCATTTCCACCCCCGAGTTCCATGAAATGTTTTAAGGCGTTAAAAATTTGGCCGCCGCATCCTAAAACATTTCATGGAACACGATAAACTCTTAAGATATTCTCAGAAGCATGAAAACCCACCCACTGCTCCAGGAAATTCCGGGGCACCTCTTACGCTACACAACCCTACAGAACCCCTCACTTTATACGCCCATCGATCACGCCTGCTGGCGTTACATCATCAAACTGTCTCGGTCTTTTTTTGAGAAACATGCCCACCAGAAATATCTAGATGGCCTGAGAGAGACCGGCATCTCCACCGAAAGAATCCCGCTCATTGAGGAGATGGATGCCTGTCTCCGAAAGTTTAATTGGCGAGCTGTTTCCGTTTCAGGATTTATTCCTCCCGCTACTTTCATGGAGTTCCTCTCTCTAGGAGTTCTACCGATCGCGTGCGAGATGCGAATCCTGGAGCACATTGCCTACACGCCCGCCCCCGATATCGTTCATGAAGCTGCTGGACACGCTCCCATCATCGCAGACCCCGAGTATGCAGATTACCTTCGAAGTTACGGGGAAATTTCAAAGAAAGCGATCGCTTCGACCGAAGATCTCAATGTTTACGAGGCGATTCGGAATCTCTCTGAGGCAAAAGAAGACCCTAGCTCCACCCAAGAATTTATCATAGAGGCCCAGAAAGCTTTGGATCAAGCCATCACCGCCGTCACTTATTCTAGCGAAGCAACACTTCTATCGCGCATGGGGTGGTGGACCTTTGAGTATGGACTATTTGGAAGTCTATCTCAGCCAAAAATTTACGGTGCAGGGCTTTTATCGTCGCTCTCCGAGAGTTTTCATTTCCTAGACCCAGAAATAAAAAAGATCCCCTTTAGCATTGATTGCACTGAGATTTCTTATGACATCACTCGCCCCCAACCTCAGCTCTTCGTTACTCCTGACTTTCAGACTCTCCGAGAAGCCCTCCGCGAACTCGGCGATCGTATGGCTTTTCGCAAAGGAGGAATGGAAGGACTAGAAAAGGCACTCCAGTGCCGAACCATCACAACCACAGTTCTGGACTCAGGAATTCAAATCAGCGGAATTCTAAAAAAAATTCATCATAATGTGAAACTTGAGCCGATCTACCTCAATTTTGCAGGACCTACCCAACTTTCATTTAAAGATCGTGAAATAGTAGGACAAGGCACGCACCACCATAGAGATGGATTCGGGACTCCTCTCGAGGATATTACCGAAGAAGACATCAGGAAGTGGAAAGTTAATGAAGGCAAGTGGGCTCGCATTCCGCTCTCTTCAGGGATCTTAATTGAGGGAAAATACCTAGGCAAGCAAACCATTCAAGGACAGCTCCTGATCCTTTCTTTTGAAGATTGCACGGTCTCTTATGAGGGAAATATTCTTTTCCAGCCGGAGTGGGGACAGTACGATATGACCTGCGGAAAAAAGATCCTTTCCGTTTTTGGAGGGCCCGCTGATCGAGAGAAGTTTGAAATACCTGAAAACCTATCCACCTCGCGCCCAGCTACCCAGAAAACTAATCTCACATCAGCCAATCGGCGCCTTTGCGAGCTTTACACCTCGGTTCGCATCATTCGAGAAAAGAGCTCTTATGATCCTCATGATTTGCAGAAATTAGAACAAATTCACAAGGAATTAGAAGAGCAGCACCCAGGGGACTGGCTCCTTCGTTTCGAGCTTTTGGAATGGCTCGTTGATCATAACTTGCACGCAGAGTGGGAGCCCACCCTCAGGAAGGGACTTGCAGGGATCGCAAGTAAGACACCTGAAAAATCAGAGCTCATTCAGCGAGGCATCGATATGCTCCAGTGCTCGCGTTGAAAGCATGAGTGTGATAACATTCAGTCTCGAGTTCTAGGACCCAGGGGAAAAAATCATGTTAGAACGCCAAAATCAATCCAAGCTAAGGCCTGAAGAAGAGCACACGGGAAGCATCTGGAAGCATCCCTACTTGGTGTACGTGATAATTACTTTCTTTCTTTTTATTTTTTTAATTTTTATGGCCTGGTTAGCTCTCCACGAGGGTTGGCTGCCAAGCAGAGGTGAAGGATGAGTACGAAAGAACAAAAAGTGGTTTTAATTACCGGAGGATCTCGCGGAATCGGCTTGGCATTGACCCAGCGATTTAAAGACGAAGGCTGGTTTGTTGCCACGTGTGCCAGATCTGAAAAGACGTTAAAAAACTCAATCGCAGATTTTGTTTTTAGCTGCGATGTGAGCCAGTCCGCAAAAGTGAAGGCGGGTATTCAAGGGCTCATCGCAGATTTAGACAAACTAGGACGGCAAAAAAAAATCGACGTTCTGATCAACAATGCTGGATTAGCGGGAACCAACCCCTTAGATCCCAGCTCGTCGGATGAAATGTGGGATCAAATTTTAGGTGTTAATCTCAGCGGAACTTATCTGATGAGTAAATACGCAGCCCCCTATCTGCCAAACGAAACAGGCAGAATTGTGAATATTTCCTCAGTTTTAGGACTCAAAGGAGTACCAGATCAAACTGCATACTGCGCTGCCAAGCATGGTGTCATCGGTTTAACTCGATCCATGGCGTTGCACCTCGCCCCCCGACGAATTACAGTGAACGCCGTTTGTCCTGGATGGGTGCGGACGGAAATGGCTGCCCAACGAATGAACGAGTTAGGTATCATTGAGCCCGACTTTAAAACCTCAGTCCCCCTCGGACGATTCATTGAGCCTGCAGAAATCGCTGATTATGTTTATCAAATGGGAACTTCTCCGTTCTCAGCTATGGTCACAGGCCAGGCACTAACGATTGATGGTGGTGCAATTCTTTGATGGGCTGATTGCAATTAGATTTTATTTTTCAATCTCACAACATTGTAAGTTGCACTAGCCATGGAAACAGGAGCAGCCTCCCCTTGGCGGTAGGCAAATCCATGCAATACACAAAGACGCTTTCCTAGAAAAACCACTTCGGTCTTCGCCAAAAGAACGTCGCCCATCTCAATCGGCCTCAGATAGTTGATCTTTAATTCGACTGTAGAACAATAATCCTTCGGCCCCATGGTGGAGAACACGGCGGCGCCGCAGGCGATGTCGAAAAACGCAGAGACAACGCCACCATGCACCCGCCGAGCTGGAGACAAGTGGTCTTCGCGAATTTCTAATTCAACTTCAGCTTTATTTTGTACAGCATCGACCGAAATGACTCGATAGCCGAGCCAATCTCCAAAACGATCTGGAAACCGATAATTCTCCAAACCATGATCCTTGGTAACTTTTTTATCGTCTGACATGATTAACGGAGTACCACGGATAGAACCTAAAAACTATGAGCACGGAGTTTGCAAAGAGCGTCCGACACTAGGAGGACTTAGATATGCGAAAAATCGCGACTTTTGTTTTAGGGGCAGTACTCGTCGGGGCGAATGTCTCATATGCAGTGGAGACAGATCGAGGACCCGTTGGGACCAATTCAGATCATCATGAGAACAGGAGAGATCGGAGCCGAACCGAGCTGAACTGCCGATTTGTAGGCCTCGGCATTCCTCTTCCCCCTCCGATGCCGGCGGGGCCAATTGGAAAAGGAGCAGGTAAAGATCCTACCCTCGCAGGTGCTGGAGTAGTTCCTGGCGCTCCATTACCAGGAGTAGCACCTGGCGCTCTGCCAGGAGCCTATCCTGGCTTTGGTCCAGTTGGTGCGCCATTTCCCGGTATGCCACTTCCAGGAGTAGGACTTCCAGTTCCGCCGCTTGGACTTGGACCCGTTCCACTTCTGAATAATTGCGCCGTTGTGGCCCGCCTCAGCGATCGTGATCACGGTCGGGATGGGGATGATTGGGATGACGAAGACCGACTCTTTAGAAATGAGTTCGCCGTCTCTTGTGGCGGAGTTCCTGTTTATGCTGATACAGGGATCCGATCCAGAATTGATGGTTTCGAGTTTCTTACCGGAATCGTTGGTGATCCTATCCTGAAATTGGTCCGTGACCGAGCTCTCGATCGTTTCGACGATCGTGACGACCGTGGCGAGTGCGGCGATAGAAGCGGTGGCGAATGCCGTCATCGTAACCGTCGATCCGGTGTAGTACCCGCATGGTTGGCAATCCGAGGAGCAATTCTCGAAGGCTTCTGCGCAGTCGAGCGAGAACGCCGCCACGATGACAATCATGAACACTCGGGCGGACCTGCTGCCAGTAACTTGAACTAATTATTTAACTAAAACAAACGGGTCATTTCCACTCCGCCAGAGTGGGATGACCCGTCTCTTTTTATTGATCCTTCAAGTTCCGTTCTTTCCATTGAGCATCTGATATGGATGTGAGAAAATGCTAATATGAGTTATTTAGCCGCTTCGAAAACCACCCGTGCACCCTTGTCAGAGAACCTAAAACCCATCAGAGATTCTCTATTTAAACTTCTCCCACTGCTCGAAGCTCATCCCCAATGGTATGGTTCAATTTACTTTGAGAGAAAGGCTTCAAAGACTTACTCGGTCAATCTGAAACAATCCCAGGTTTCTGATCAACTAAGTTCAGGGGCGGTTTTCCGGATCTATGATGGCCTGACCCTATTTGAAGAGGCTACGGACGATCTTGATCCTGATCGGCTCAAAAAATTTGTCCTCGAGTTTGTTAAGCGCGTAGAGAAACAGGAAAGGCCTTCAGAATTTGAACTACGCCCTTACACTCCACCCCGCTGGAAGGATCGTTTAGCAGCACCCCTAGAAGCTGAAATCACTTCTCAAATCCCACCAGTCGTTGATGCGCGTACTCCTGTTCACTTTGGAATTAGATTTGCTCGCGATCCCTTTCAAACGGGAACCCAAGATCACTTTAAAAAATTATCAGAGATCCTCGAGCGATGTAAACAGTTGGCGACAGAACAAGGACTTTCACCTTCAGATCTCACTTACCTCGTCTGTCGAGAGACCGTTGCTCGAGAGGAGTCCATTTTTATCGACCGGGAATCCAATCTCTCTCAGACGCTCTACCGACTTGCTCTGACCGTAATCTGTATGTCTGGAGCTGAACGAACTTTTTTTAGAACCGGGGGCCTAGGCGGCTTGGAGACCGTTGAACTCCACGAGAACGATCTTGCTCGAATCCTTAAAGATCTGAAGTCCCTCAGAAACGCTGGGCGACTGCAACCAGGAAAATATCGAGTTCTTTTCGGCCCTGAAATTACTGGCGTTTTGGCTCACGAGGCCTTTGGACATTCTCAGGAAGGGGACACCTGCGTTCGCGGAAGAAGTAAGGCGTGGGAACTCCACCGAACCGGTGATCGAGTCGGCAATAGCCAGGCTACTATTCTGAATAATCCTGCCCTTTTCGAAAATGGCGGACAAACCTATGGAGCCTGGGGCAGTTATTTCTTTGATGAAGAAGGATGGCTTTCGCAGGAGCAAGTTCTTCTCGACCAGGGAAAGCTTCTCGCTCCTATGACTAACTTAACCTCAGCGATCCGCTTGGGTGTGCCCAGGACTGCCAATGGCAAAAGGGAATCTTGGGCCAGTGGAGTATACACTCGCCAAACCAACACTTACTTCAGCCCGGGCGACCAAACCCTCGATTCCCTCATGAATCAGCTCGGTGACGGTTATCTCGCCCTTCATCCTGCAGGGGGAATGGAAGACCCCAAGGGAATGGGAATTCAGGTAGGAATCTCTTATCTGTATGAAGTGAAAAATGGTAAAAATACTGGAAAAATTCTTAAGGGCCCGGCAGGGGGAGATATCCAAATGACTGGATATACCCCAGATGTTCTCAATTCGATTATCGGGAAATCAAAAATTGATTACAACACTCAGGAAAGCGATCGATCTCGCTTTCCCCACAACGACGTGGGAGGCTGTGGTAAGTATCATAAGGAGTTTGTCTTCGCTGGATGCGGTGGGCCGTATGTTCTTTTAGATCAAGTCATTTTGGGATAAGTATCTTCTCGGGAAGTGAAAAAATGGCAAAATTAAATTGGACTTTAGATGACCTTAAATTTCAGCTCAACTCGAACCCCCTGATTAAAGGTTGGGTCATCACTGAAGAAAACGTTCATCGAAGGGAACGCTACTTTTTACTAGAAAAAAACCGAGTTGCTACGGACCAAGATCGAAATGTGCGGGCTCGAATTATTTCAGTCAAACTTTTTGTCCATCTTAAAAAACCCGGTCGACAGGGAGAAATCTCTAAGAAGTTTTTCACATCAATCCCCTTAAAGGATCAAATAGATTCAGCCATTGAAGCAGCTATTCAGACGGATCACCAAGCATGGGAGCTTCCTAAGGAACTTCCAAAAAACATACCATTAGTTTTGACTACCGATCCCGACATGGCTGAAGATCTAGACGGAGTCTCAGATCAACTGACCTCTCGGATCGCCGCTACAGTGCTCAAGGCAAGAAAAAGTGTTTTCAACTCAGCAGAGCTTTTTCTGTCCATCCATGATCGACAACTACACCTGAGCAACGGTCTCACCCACCGTACCTCGCAGAGCCGAATTTACACGGAAGCTGCCTTCTCTTTTTCGAAAGCCCTACCCAGCGGGAAGGTCGTATCGGACGAATATCTCAACTCGCACTGGGCAGGACATTTGAACCAACTCCCCATCGAGGAGATCTTTGATCAAGCAGCAGACCGAGCAGAACACTCTCTGGACGTAACCAAGCCGGTGACTGGACAATACTCAGTCATCATCGACTCGGAAGTCATCTCCACGCTCCTAAACGGTTACGTTTCGCAGCTTTGGGCCTCGAACGCTTATCATGGACTTCCGTTTATTCAGCGAAATCAAGACTTCATCCCAGAGGCCCGTGGAGACCTTTTGACGATTATTTTGGATCCTTCGCTTCCCTTTGGAGCGGATACTACAGCCCTTTCTAATCAAGGTCTTCTCCAAATGCCATTAAAACTAGTAGATCAAAACCGCGTCATTGAAACCGCCACAGACAAGCAATTCGGCGACTATTTAGGGAACGCTCCTACCACCGTGCGCGGAAACCTAGTTATTCAGCCTGGAAAACTGTCTCACCAAGAGCTCACCCAGGCAGCCCCCCAGGTCATCGAAATTTTGCAATTCTCAGGTCTATTTGCTGATCCCAACACAGGAACATTTAGCAGCGAGATTCGCTTGGCCAAACTTCACGATAATCAAACAGGAAAAACGACCTATATCAAGGGAGGATCACTCTCAGGGTCTATCCGGGAGAATTTTCGAGGACTTAAACTCTCCAACTCGGTAACCCAGCAGTCCCACTTCTCTACTGAGCAGCCACAGGGGCAAGGTTATTTTGGGCCGGAGTTTGCCCTGATCTCTGACGTGTCAATTGTAGGATAAAAAAAAGGGGGCCCTCCAAAATCCGAGACGGCCCCCGATCATCTAAATCTTTTTAGAATGAGTTTCTGGCTGAGTCTGAAGTCCTTCGACATTAATCATTACTTCGACTTCATCACCCACCAAAACGCCGCCTTTATCTAAGACTTTATTCCAGTTCATGCCAAAATCTTTTCGATTCACCTTGGTCTTAGCCGTGAACCCAGCACGATGACCGCCCCATGGGTCGTCAGACTCACCCAAATACTCAAGGTCAAAAGTCACTGACTTAGTCACGCCGTGCATCGTCAGATCGCCTACCATTTTATACTTTTGCTGACCGGCTTCGGTCACCTGCTTGCTCACAAACTCCAAGGTCGGAAACTTTTTGACTCCAAAAAAATCGTCTGACCGCAAGTGATCATCGCGCTTCTTGTCCTTGGTGCTGATGCTTGCTGCCTTAACCGATGCAGTAACCTTAGACATCTTGAGGTCTTCGGGATTAAATGAAAAATGACCATCAAAATCAGCAAACTCTCCATTAACGCGACTGATCATGTGCCTCGCCGTGAAGCCCACATTGGAGTGAGAGCCGTCAATTTTATAATTCTTGGTATCAGCAGCCGATACTAATGAGCTGGATAAACTTAATAATGCACTGGCAAATAGCCATATTTTTTTTGTCATCTAATTTCTCCCTGATAAGTTATGATAGTTCAGTAACTAAATCATAACTTCACAGCTGCCTAATGAGCAAGTTTTGGCTTCTCAGACTGGGCAATTCCCTGACCTACTTGGGCGACCTGAATGGCATCAAAACCAAGGATCGCTTCCCCAATTTTATTTCCCGAATCGTTCACACACGAAAGGACAAAACGGTAATTGCCGTAATGAGAAATAGGGAACCCGCCAAACCTAAAAACAGCTTTCATCCGTTTCTGGTCCATCGGTACTCTCATGTCGCCTGAACCGATCATCTGCTGAGTTCCATCAGGGGTAAAAAGATGAATGAGCATCTTTCCCTGAAAATCGACTGCTTCCTTCTTTTCAACGATGAGAGAAATCACTAAGAATGGAAGTTGAACCGGCAATTGCGGCGTCCGAACTTCCTCAAGAATATCAAAAACGGACAGATTTCCAGTCTGCTGATCGACTGAGGCACCTAATGACAGAGTTGCAAATTGAATTTTTATAGACATAGTAATATCGCTCTATCACGACTCTGAGCGCAGCGGAACGGATCTCATTTGGTATGTCGCTTTTTTTCGAAGAATTCTTTCAGAATTTGACTACAAGATGGAGTCTCTAAATACTTTGCCTCGAAGCGATGATGGGTCCGAAAATCCTCATTCAGCCGATACCCTAAACTCAGAGCGCCCCCTTTAGTATCCATGGCTCCAAAGATAACTTCTTTCACTCGAGCTTGTTGGCAGGCTGCAAGACACATCGGACAAGGCTCCAAGGTGCAGTAAAGGATGCAGTCGATCAAGCGCCAACTCGACAAATTGCTAGCCGCATCTTGAATGGCTAAAATTTCAGCATGAGCAACGGGATTGTTCAGCTGCTCTCTTCGATTGTAGCCTACTCCAACCACCAGTCCCGATCGAACCACAATTGCTCCCACAGGGACTTCATCCTGCGAGGCTGCGATTTGAGCCTGAACCAGGGCACTCACAAGCCCCTGCTCTGCCGTATCGATGGTCATGAACCCTTACCCATCCTCTTGATCATTCCAGGATTAAACCCCTTGTGCCCGGCCAATAGGAGAAACTTTGAACGCTCTAACGGTCCAGACTCGATCTCAGTCAAAATTTGTTCAAATTCCTTAGGTTCCATCCAGTATCGAGACCTCCGATAGTGAGACGCGATTTGTTTTAGTCGAGTCGAAATCGCCCGAAGCGCTTTACGTTGTTCCTTTGGGAGCTTTTCGAAAATTACTCCAATTCCTTTAGGATGAGTCACTGTGCTCATCGCATCCCAAACAATAGTCCCTGGAATCACAATATTCTGACCATACATTCTAAAGTTTAAACTCACTGGCTCATTCAATGGCATGACGGCTCGTAACTTAATAAAGCATCCAGCGACCGAAAGATCTAAAATCTCTGCTAGAATCGTGTCGCCACCATTTCTCTGAATTGATACAGGAATTGAAAGCCTATATCTTGGATTACTCTCCCACCAGCGAATCTTTGGAAAAAAATATGGAACACGAATCTCACGTGCCAAGCGAAACGCGACCAAAACCTGCACCACTAGGGAGATCACCAAAATAAAAATTTTATGATGGCTCTCAGCATAATCTGAAGCAATAATTGCATCTAGATAAAATACCAATCCTTGAAATGTCATAAAAACATACCAAGACCATCGTCGCATTTCCCAAAAACCATAGCCGGCAGCCATTCCAACCCCGGCCACCAAGTAAAAGACCGGTGAAAGTAGAAGTCGTATGCAACTAGAAATCGGAATATCAAATGAAGTGGCTGCAAAAATTATATAAACCAGGGGAAAGGCCATCAGTAGAACTGCGGTAGACTTAAAAAAAGAAGAGGTATATTGCTTCACCACTGCTCCAATCTGCCAGGAAAGCGTTGATGTTTCAATCGTAGCTTCAGATCCCTTTCAATCGCTTCAGGAAGCATCAAGCCCCCAAAACCAGAGATCGCCAGGAAGCTGGCTCGAACTTAAAACTTTTGCCATACAGAGAAACTCCTCTCCGTTTGATGGCCCGACCGAAGGGTATCGATCAGGAGGTCCCAGCCAAACCGCTTGCGGATGGTCCCGATGAATCGCTTCCAGAATTCCCGAAAGATCTGCCAGATCTCCACCCCATTCGTGCACGTGACCCACCAAGTCGATCCCCCTGCCGATAGCTGCATAGGCAGTAGCTTTGCCCGCCCTTTTAGAGTAGTACCACTGCACGTTTCGGTGCTCCGAGTACCAACTCCAATCGGCCGGCCCCATTGCCAGACCGCGGTCACGAACACACACCAGTTCAAATACCTCGGAAGTGAGGCCCCGATGAACCCGTCCTCGCTCGGATGAATCTATCTCAGTTTTCATATTCTTGAGGACTTGACCAAGGGGAGCGCGGACCTGACGCCCACACCACTCGAATCCCTGGCGCTGATAAAGCCCAGGTTCGGAACCCCATAAAAAAACTGCAGCAACTCCCTGATCCTTTGCCCATTGAACCGCCTCTGAAATGAGCCTTGAAGCCAGACCTCGTCCTCTCCATTCCGGGTGGCAACACACCGCACCTATGAGCGCTACTCGACTTAGATGAGGCAAGTGACCATCGCTGGACCCGAGCTTCAAGTCGACCTCCCGAATTCCGCAGGCGGCTATAAGCCCTCTAGAATCTCTATGCTCAAAAACCCTGACCCCAGGGGCAGCGAGTCCTAAATCCCAGACTGGAAAGTCATCCAGAAAATGCGCCCCCGGAGATAGACCAAACGACAAATCGAGCAGATCTGAAAATTCCCGCCGTCTATTATCCAAAAAACACTCCCCCAGAGGATAACATTATACATATTTATTAGATAAATATCGACCGGCAATTTTTACCTGCAATCCCTCAAGAATTAAAAAACAGAACCGAAATGAATCATAGGAGGATCTAATTGTGTCCAAAAAGAAAAATAAATTTGATCTCACTCACATGGTTCATCATGGTCAGTTGAAAGACGGCCAAACTCTCTGCTTTGTGAGCGATCCAAAGATGACTTGCAGAATCAATAAACAACCCAATGGCGAATTCAAAGTCATTGCCGGAAAAGAAACGATGACTATTCATGCTTTCGCACAGAAATGTCTTGGACAAGAACCACCCGACCATGCAACTAAATGGCTCCGCACCGAGAGTGGCCAGAGTCTCTATGAAATTTGGCATGCTGATGACATGATAGAAGCAGCTTAACAGAGGCGATCTACTACAAATTCAACAAAAGGGCGGGGCACTTACCCCCGCCCTTTGCTTTTCTAAAATCCAAATCTAAAAATAAAAACCAACGCACAAAACTTTTTTCTAAACTTTTTCCCGGTACCGCCGATCTGTTACTTGGAAGCAGAAATCGAGTCCGGTCAAGATGGCCGACTCAAAAAAGTGGGCGATGATCGCCAACTTCTGCTAGCCCTTGAGCCCAGGATGAGCTCAGGTACCTTCATGGAGGAAGGGTTTATGGGATTGCGGATTAACACAAACGTACCCGCCTTAGTTGCTCAAAAAAATCTGAGCAGCACCCGAGGGGGACTCGACCGCAACTTCGAGAGACTTAGTTCAGGTCTTCGAATCAATCACGCTGGTGACGATGCCGCCGGTCTGGCTGTATCAGAAATACTCAGAGCTCAAATTCGCGGAGTTAGTCAAGCGGGTAGAAATGCCCAGGACGGTATATCGGTCGTTCAAATCGCCGAAGGCAGTCTCGGGGAAATCTCTAACATCCTTATCCGAATGCGTGAATTAGGAGTCCAGGCCTCCTCTGACACGGTTGGTCAAAGCGAACGAAAATTCCTGAATATTGAATTTAAACAACTGCTAGAAGAAATCGATCGCATCTCCAATAGCACCGAATTTAACCATGTGCCGCTCCTCAACGGCGCAGAAGCGTCTTTCGATATCCAGGTCGGAGACCGAAACAATCCTGATACAGACCGAGTTAAACTCTTTAGTTCTAGCGGCTCTGACGTGAACGTCACAGCCCTTGGAATCAATCTAGCTAGCGTAGCGGATAAAATCAGCGCTCAGAGCAGCTTGAGTGCGATTGATTCAGCCATCTCTTCGGTCACAGAAATTCGCGCCCATTTCGGCGCAATCCAGAATCGTCTCCAGTCAATTACCAATAATCTTATGGTCAGCCGGGAAAATTTCTCATCTGCTGCCAGCCGGATCCGGGATACCGACATGGCCGAGGAAGTTAGCTCAATGACAAAAAATCAAATTTTAATGCAGGCAGGGGTATCAATTCTCAGCCAGGCAAACTCAGCAAGTAAAACAGCGCTAGGTCTGCTCAGTCAGGGGGGATCATGATGACAGGCGAAATGATGCTGATTTAAAAGTTTTGACCGAAAGCGAAGGGCGCGTTGCCTGAGCTTGTTTCCTGGATGAGGTAACGCTCATCTCAGCGTCACCAAGATGGTTGAACTGAGGTGAGCGAGTACTTAAAATCCTCAAACCGGGGGAGCAGAAGAGTTTAGAGAGAGAGTTTTTGAGTTTGAAAAAGTTTGAAGTTTGATTGCGACAAATGGTTTTGTCGCAGGCCGAGCCCACGGATTGGGTAGTGTTTGAATTAAAAACTTGAGCATGGATGCTCGTCGTCACTAAGGATAGTGGCGAGCTTTATGGAGGATGCGGATATGAACGGAGGCTAAAATGGGTTTAAGAATTAATACTAATGTAACGGCTTTGAATGCTCAGAGACAGATTTCAATCACCAGGCAGAACTTAGATAGAACACTCGAACGGCTTGCAAGCGGAAGCCGAATTAATCACGCGGGAGACGATGCTGCAGGCTTGGCAATCTCTGAAAATCTTAGAGGCCAAATCCGAGGAATGAGGCAATCCAAGAGAAACGCACAGGACGGAGTTTCCTTGATTCAAGTCTCAGAAGGGGGATTAAACGAGATTTCAAACATGGTCATCCGTCTCCGAGAATTGGCGATCCAAGCCGCATCAGACACGATTGGCGATACCGAGCGGCAGTTTACAGATCGAGAGTTCCAGTCTCTCAAGCAAGAAATGGATCGTATTGCTAATGTGACCGCCTTCAACGGCACTCCTCTTTTAAATGGAAGAGCTGGGGTCTTCGAGATCCAAGTAGGCACGCACAACAATCCGATTCTCGATCGAATCGTTTACAACGGAGAAAGATCGGATGCATCCCTCGACGCCTTGAAACTAGGCGGGGAAGGAGTTGCTACTAAACAAGGCGCCCAACTCTCACTTTCCGTGATTGACGACGCACTGGTTCGAGTAAACAGTATCCGATCTGACCTGGGAGCGATGCAGAATAGACTTCAATCGACGATTAATAATCTGGCGATTACGGATGAAAATCTATCCTCTGCAAATAGTCGAATCAGAGACACCGACATGGCTGAAGAGGTCTCTGAAATGACTAAAAGCAACATCTTGATGCAATCGGGCATCTCAGTGTTGTCTCAGGCTAACAGCATGGCATCTCACGCCTTGAAGCTCTTGGGGAACTAATAATGAGGGAACTCCCGGTGAGTAACCCAAGTTAGGGATAGAGATTAATTTATGAAAGTTTTCCTCGCCGAAAGGGTTCGGCGAGGAGATGGGAAGTGATCTAACTGAGTAATCAGGAAGCTCGCTTAAGGACAAACTAAAATAGCAAGGATGCTACTCACCCTAGGGAAAGTGGTGAGATTTCATGGAGGATCTTAATTGTGAATGGAGGCTAGTTATGGGTTTACGTATAGCAACAAATATTTCTTCGTTAAATGGACAACGGCAGTTATCAATTACTAAGGGTAATTTAGATAAGACCCTCGAGAGGCTCTCGAGCGGAAGCCGAATTAATCATGCTGGCGACGATGCTGCGGGCTTGGCAATCTCTGAAAATCTCAAGGCCCACATCAGAGGACTGAGACAAGGTAAGCGCAATGCACAGGACGGAGTATCCCTCATTCAGGTGTCTGAAGGGGGCTTGAACGAAATCGGAAATATTCTGATTCGTCTCCGCGAACTAGCAATCCAAGCGGCTTCTGATACTTTAGGGGATGTTGAGCGCGGATTCACAGATCGAGAGTTCCAATCTCTGAAGCAAGAAATCGATAGAATCGCCAATGCTACTGAATTCAACGGAACTCCCCTTCTGAACGGAAAAGCCGGGGTTTTCGAAATTCAAGTAGGGGCCCACAACAACCCGGTGCTGGACCGAATCGTCTATAATGGTGAAAGGTCAGATGCGTCACTCGACACTTTACGATTGGGCGGGGAATCAGTCGCAACGAAACAAGGAGCCCAGCTTACCCTCTCAGCAATCGACGAGGCTCTCAATCGAGTCAGCAGCATCCGCGCTGATATGGGCGCCCTTCAGAACCGGCTCCAGTCGACAATCGATAATACTGCTATCAATGAGGAGAACCTCTCTGCGGCGAACAGCAGAATTCGAGACACTGACATGGCTCTGGAGGTCTCTGAGATGACCAAAAATAACGTTCTCATGCAGGCCGGCATCGCCGTCCTAGGCCAGAGCAACAACATGGCCTCGTCAGCACTTAAGCTGCTTCAAGGCTAGACAGTCGTTTTTTCAGGCTAGTATGTAAGCCAGTTTGATCCTTTGGGACTCCTTTGAAAATGAAGAGCTCACGCTCAAAAAATTTGAAGGAGTCCCTCCCAGGATTCACCAAGGTCAGTTACACTTCTAGCTATGAGTTTAAAATCGGTACTAATATTAGGAGGAAGTGGATTTATAGGATCCCACCTCGCCTTGAAGCTGAGTAAAAATTATAAGGTTTTCGCGACGTATCATTCTCATAATTACTCGGTTCCGGGCACAACATATATTCCATTTAGTATTGATAACAAGCTCTGGATCAAGCGAATTCTCCACATCATTCAACCGGATACGATCATCTACCTTCTAGGAAGTAATCATGCAGGATGGGTGGAAAGAAAGCCCCGCCTAGCTGAGCACTTGCACTCAATAGGTCCCGGTAATCTGGTCAATTCATCTGAGGCCACCCAACCCAGATTTATCTATATTTCAAACCCTTATGTATTTGATGGAGTGAAGGGCAACTACAAAGAAAACGATATCTTGATGCCCAACTCAGTTATGGGAAGAATTAAAATTGAGGGAGAAAACGTAGTTAAAAGCAAGTTTCTCAACTATGTAATTATTCGATCGAGCCCGCTATTTGGCCGAGGAAACGGCATTGGTCGAACCTTTTTCGATCATTTAAGAATGAATTTATCCACTGGTCAGCGCTTCGATGCCAGTCCCAACGAAGTACATTCCTTCGGAACTGTAGAAGGTCTGGCAGAAATGATTCATCGCATTATAGACCTCGGAGTAAGAAACAAAGTTCTCAACTATGGAGGAATCACTAAGGTCTCTCACTTTGAGTTCGCCCGGCGTTTTGCAGCCCGCTTCAAATTAGACCCATCTCTAGTCGTTATGAAAAAACCTGAAGCACAAAGCATCTATTCGAAAAACCTGGTTTTAGACTACTCTCTCAACTCGACTCCAAGTGTTGAGCTCCTAAAGATCAAACCCCTTCTGCTCGAGGAGAGCTTTGATCTGATCCATCAAAACTTGATTCCCTCGTCGTAATTTTTTCTTATCTCGACTCAGCCTGACGAACTCAATAAAATGGAATTTAGCCACCTGGCTCGGGGTCACTTTCTCGCCTTGAAAAGTCCAGTAAACATCTCGAAAAGGGCCGATCTGAGCCAAGATCTCTTGAAGCGGAGAGTTTGAGTTCAAACGCAACGATTCGTTTCCTCCGTGGTCCTGACCATCCACGGCTAACGAGCCGCGCTGATGCTGAGAGAATGAAATCTGAAGCAAGCCCTGACTAGGATTCGAGAAAATGAGCTTGATTTGGTTTCTAAAAAGCATGAAATCCGCCGCTGACTGAGCGATACCATAAATTTTAACTTCTTGAAATTTGGACCCTGTTTCCGAGTAGGAATTAAAGACTCGAGCAAACTCCGAGGCGATCTCCCTTAATTCAGTCAGAAACTGAATAGCACTCTCTTCGACGAGCTGCTGCGGGTCATAACTACTGCCCAGCTCAAGTAACTTTTCAGCATCGGGATGAACCTCTGCGCGCGCAAGATCATGAAGCCAAGTCTGTTGTGAAGGAAGATCCTCTTGGAAGCGCGCCATTTTCATCAGGCCTTTCTCTCTCTTGAGACCGAGGTCAAACTTAAAAATGCCTCAGAGTCCGACGAAGTCAATTGGAACCCATGAAGTTAAAGTGGGCACCGTTTGTCAGTTTTAGGCTTCCTGGACGGACCAGGCATGCACACCGCTGAACAGGAACAGCTCCCTGGGTTATTGACTGTAGGGTCCAAATGTATAATCGTCGGCCTCTGAGGCAATTCCAGTATACGTTTTTTTCAAAGGAAAGAAAAGCCTTCGGAGAAATCACCTGCTCACGCGATTGTCGCGGGGCAGGATAGGATCTTAAAGGCTTATAATACGAGGCCTTTACAGGGTTAAAAGGAGATGACACAATAGAATAAATTATGGCAGGCAAAAAGCTACTCGTTGCGGATGATAGTCTCACAATTCAAAAGGTCATTCGACTCGCTTTAACCAATGAAGGTTATGATATCCATGCCGTCTCCGATGGAAATCACGCTCTACAGCAAATAGCTCTATTCCGCCCAGATGTGGTCTTAATTGACGTATCTCTTCCAGGCAAATCCGCATTTGAAGTCAAACGGGAAATAAATCAAACGGGCGATGGTGACGAATTTAAATTTATTTTAATGTCGAGCGCCTTTGAGCGAATCGATGAGGCGCAGATTGAAGAAGTTTCATTTCATGCTCGCCTTACCAAGCCATTTGATCCCGCTCAGCTTCGGCAAACACTCTCTGATGTGATTAACTGGACTCCCTCGAATCTCCCTCCCCTACCGTCTGGATATGAAACTCCAACGGACTCGTTCGCAGATTTTGAAATTCGAGAACCTTCTTCAGACCCCTTAATGGCACCCATCGAGCCTGACGAACTTCCCCCTCTTCCCTCAGTATCTATCGAAAGTGTCTCTCAACTCTGGGAAATGGATGGAGCCGCAGATCTAGAGCTCCCACCTCTTCCTCAGAGTTCAGACTCGGACATTAGACATCTCGCGGAGATCACTCTAGCGCCCCAATCCGGCCAGGAATTGGAATGGAATATTCACGAAGCGCTTCCCTCTTTTGACTTCTCTCCTGAAGAAGAAGAATCTCCTATTACCCCACCTCCATTTCAACCAGGCAACATCGAGATGAAGAACTCAGACATGCCCCCCCCTGCTGGAGAGTCTACCCATGAAATTAAAGTAGGCGAAAAGTCCCAGGGCATGAATACTCCGCAGGCGGCTAACCAGTTTCAATTCCACGGAATCGCCGCTGAAGACCTTGAAAAAATGATTCAACAGCAGGTTCAGGCGGCTTTGGAAAAAATCACTGAAAAAATCGCTAAGAATCTTATTTCATCAATCGCTGAAAAAATTATTAAAGAAGAGATTCATCGACTCCTCACTGAACCCGAGGCTCACCCGTCTTAAGCGCCGGCCGAACGCTCAGTTCCTCTGAGAATAAGCCTCGCACCTCGCCCGCGCTATTACGAACTATCAGCTCTCCAGAATCTCCAAGACCAACAACTGTTGCCTTCAGTTGCGGACTCCCCCAAGCTACCTCCGTACCGGGACTAAATAGATTCCATTTTTCATACTCTTGAGCAACCCACTCTTTACCGTCAGTAGCCAGGCGGCCAAAACTGTCATTCAAGCTCTCAATCAAGGGAGCTCTGACATCATCAGCATGAATCGCTCGCCCACCGAGACAACTAGTCAAATCTGCCGCCTGTTGACCAACCGTCTGGGAATCAGGGGCCTGGCGACAGTTGAGGCCAATCCCCACCACGATGTAGGGATGGGATGAACTGGTCCCTTCGCATAATATACCGCCCAACTTAGCATCTGCTCCACGGTATGAAACCCAAAGGTCGTTGGGCCATTTAATTCTCAATGAAATTTCTGGAAACAGGCCTGCGAGGCATCTGACCGTTGCGACTGCAGTGGTTAGTGGAATCCAACTCCATCGCTCCCTAGGCTCAATCCTAGTTAGATAAGAGAGAAATAAGTTACCTTCGATGGAGGACCATTTTCTACCGAGTCGTCCCCTCCCGGCCTCTTGAGCCCGAGCAGAGACCCAGGTTCCATGAGGATATCCTTTTTCAGCGAGCTCCTTGACCAGATCATTAGTAGATCGACAGCGGTCGATGACTTGGTTGGCGTAATTCATTGGTCAATTAAAAAAGAAAGATCGACGCACTGGACTGAATGAGTGAGAGAGCCGACCGAGAGAACATGGACGCCAGGAATGGCGTAGGTCGCAATCGTTTCCAGGGTTAACCCGCCAGACACCTCGACCACAAAAGCACGGGCTTGCTCCTGAATGACTGCAACGGCTTGCTGAACTTGCTGCGAGGTGAAATTATCAAGAAGAACTCCATCCGCCTGAGCAGTCAACGCTTGATCGAGCTCTTCACGATTTCGAACTTCGATCTCGATTTTTAAGCCATGGGGAGCAACGGCGCGCGCGGCATCAATCGCCAATGCAACTCCTCCGGCAGCTGCAATATGATTTTCTTTAATCAATACCCCACCCGAAAGGCTCACTCGATGCGGATGACCTCCGCCAACTCGAACACCATGAATCGCGAGATCTCGGTATCCGGGCAGTGTCTTCCGAGTGAGAGTCACTCGCGGAGTATTATCAGGACAAGCTTGTTTCACGGCCGCAACCATCTGACTGGTCGCACTCGAAATTCCGCTCACATAGGCCGCGAGATTCAAAAACGGACGCTCCAAAGCTAAGAGAGAACTCGCTGGGCCTTTGAATCGCACCACTTGATCGCCTTTTTTAAACTGAGCTCCGTCACGCACTAGGGATTGAGCCTGAACTGATGAAAAGACTTCCTTCAAGCTCTGCGTCAGAGTCTCGGCCGCCCAAACTCCGTCTGACTTGGCCAAAAGATGGGCCTCGGTCGTTCCTGAAGAAATGCCTAATGTCGTCCAATCCCAGGGCTGCCCATCCTCAGCGAGACCTTTGCGCAAGAGTTCAATCCACAAGCTTGAGAGATTATGATACATGCCTGAAGTCATACAATAAACTGGAGGCAAATGGAATGAGTGAGCGCAACCCCACTGGCAGAGGCCCATTAGATTTACGACCCATCACGTTTGAGACGCAAGTCAACCGTTACGCTGAAGGATCTGTGCTCATCCGCGCAGGCCATACTCATGTCCTTTGCACTGCCTCCGTGGAAGAATCTGTCCCGGGCTGGCTCAAGGGCCAAGGCAAGGGTTGGATCACAGCCGAGTACTCGATGCTCCCGCGGGCCACCCACACCCGATCCAAACGTGACCGTGAAAAAGTATCAGGCAGAACCCAAGAGATCCAGCGTCTCATTGGACGAGCCCTGAGGTCCATGATCGACCTCAGCAAACTCGGAGAGCGATCCATCATGATCGACTGCGACGTCCTACAAGCCGATGGAGGAACTCGAACTGCATCCATTACAGGAGGCTGCGTCGCGCTCTCCTTGGCGCTAGAAAAGCTCGTACAAGCAGGAAAAATTCCGGCCACTGCGTGGATCGACACCGTCGCCGCCATAAGCATTGGCATCCAAGCTGGAAAGGTCCTCGTTGATTTAGATTACGATGAGGACTCCAGCGCTGATGTGGACATGAACTTTGTTGTCAAAGGTAAGGATCAGTTCGTAGAAGTCCAAGGAACCGCAGAGCGAAAGACTTTTAGTCAATCCGAAATGGATCAAATGGCGAAGGCCGCTTTCCTGGCCACCTCAAAACTGCGCGAACTTCAGCTCGAGGCTATCCGCAAGACTGGGAGCTCACTGATTTTGTCGTAAACTTGACATTCAGACCGAGCCGCAATTCATCCCCTAATTAAAAAGAAAGGGAGCCCCGAAGTCTAGTGACAGACCTGGAGCTCCCCCGAGGAGGTGGTGGGTACAGCGCTTCAGCGTAGATGCGATCTACGCAACTTTTGAGGCCTTTCGCTTAGCTACATAAGCTTGATAATGGCCAAACTTTTTTTCATAATCGGGAACTTGTTCTCCCGTTTTCTTGATTAAACCAAATTTAAAATGATCATAATGCTGCTCACAGAAATCAAACCGATGAGCCTTCGCCTTACAACCCCAGGAGTGGCAGCCGTCTGGCATGGGCGTATGGCCCTTCATGGATTTTCTTTCTATTTTGGCATCATGCTTGTCTTCATGCTTGCCTTCGGCTTTTCTGTCGTGTGGAGCCGCAGTTTCTTTTGTCTTTTCCGTACCTTCGTGTCCTTTTGCCATTTTTCTATCCTCGCTTCAATTAACCTATCGGTCGCACCGCCTATAACTTTAGTTAATTAGTCAGGTATAGAAATTGCCGTTTGCTTTCACTGTTAGTATCTTTTAGCCTAAAAATTCAATCGTCCAATCCATCCAGGGGGAGATCTTATGACGTTACGCTTAAGGAAGGGCAGTACCAGGGAGAAGAACCAGAGCTTTGTGCGGCAATCTAAGCCTTTCATTCTAGGTTTACTTTGTTCAGCTCTGGCACTTGGAGGGGGCCTTGCGATCGCCAATACCCACTCTAAAGAGGTCACATCTGACACGGGTCTTCGGTTTATTCAAATCGCAGCTAAAAACAAGGAAGAACGCAGCGCGGTCGCCCAGACTGGAGTAAGCATCGAAGCAGTTCGATCTGATAGCGTCTGGGTTTTTGCAAACTCCAAGCAAATCTCGCGACTTAAAGAAAGAGGCTTCCATGTCCTCGGGAATTTTGACTATAAGACCAGCCGCGGAGGGCATGAAACTCTGTTCGATTTTCCCTCGGGCGATTCAAAGTTTCACAATTACGATCGAATGACTCAGGAGCTTCATGCATTACAGAGTGAGAATCCTGACTTAGTCTCGCTCACTTCCATTGGAAAGAGTCTGGAAGGCCGTAACATTTGGGCGATCCACTTCAATACTTCAAAAGATGCACTCAGCCAAAACGTCAGCAACAAACCCGGGATCGTATACATGGGTAATCATCATGCCCGTGAGCATGTCAGTCTCGAAATCCCTTTAATGCTTGCAAAGCACCTGGTCGACCATAAGAATGACCCACAAATCGCTCAACTTCTAGAAAATCGTGATGTTTGGATTATTCCAATGGTCAATCCAGACGGAGCTGAATTTGATATTTCCACTGGCTCCTACCAATGGTGGAGAAAAAACCGTCGCCCCAACGGCGATGGAACTTTTGGAGTCGATTTAAATCGAAATTATTCCTATGAGTGGGGAACTGGTGGATCCGAAACCGACACATCAAGTGAAACATATCTAGGAACCAATCCCTTTTCTGAGCCCGAAACACAAGCAGTACGTGATTTTGTCAGGGGCCACCTCAATCTTAAGGTATTGCTCTCATTTCATACGTTCAGCGAACTAATCCTCTACCCATGGGGCTACACTTATGACGGGATTAGCAAAACCAAAGACCAAGAAACCTACAAGAGAATGGCGACGACAATGGCTCAATGGAACCATTACACGCCTCAGCAATCCAGCGCACTCTACATCGCCAGCGGAGACACGACTGACTGGTCCTACGGGGAGCTAGGAATTTTCTCGTTTACGTTTGAGCTTTCACCCAGCGGGATGGAAGGTGGTGGATTCTACCCAGGCCAGAAAGTCATCGACAAGGTATTCAAAGACAACCTACAACCTTGCCTCTACTTACTCCAAGTTGCTGGCAACCCTTACCAGGTGCTCGACTCAGGAACCGAAAACACTTGGCTCTCGAATTATGTCCAACCTGGATCGTTTGCCCAGTAATCCCCGCTTATAGGTCGAGGATAATCGGAAGTACAACTGGTTTTTTACCAATATTATGGTTAAAAAATCGCCTCAACTCGACCCGAATCGTTTCTTGAAGGTCCATCTCTGGCCCACGATTTCCAACAGCGAGATCGTAGTCAGAGATGACCTTCTGAACGATTTTCTTAGCCTCTTCAATGACCCAGCCTTCTCGACTCTCATGAGTCAATCCCCTGCAAATAATCTCGGGTCCTGCAATAATCCGACGGCTCTCTGCATTTCGCACCATCAGGGAAAAGACCACACCTTTTTCTCCCATTTGGCGACGATCCTTAAGGACTAGTTTAGATATATCGTTGCCCTCTCGACCCTCCACTAAGACTCGCGTCTCCTCGAGACGCTCTGTGACTCGGCAACTTGTTGGGGTCAACTCAACCACGTCCCCGTTGTTTGCAATCAAAACATTCTCGGGCGCAACCCCTGCTTCTTTTGCTAAGGCTGCATGATGGACCAAGTGCCGATATTCCCCATGGATAGGAATAAAAAATTTGGGCCTGACGCATTGGAGCATTTCTTTTAACTCAGGTCGAGTCGCATGTCCTGAGACATGAATGTCGTGGACCGCCTCATAGAGCACTTCAGCTCCCTGCTTAAAGAGATGGTTAATCATCCGCCCAATGGCTTTTTCGTTCCCAGGAATAAATTTCGAGCTCATGAGAACTAAATCGCCCGATTGAAGCTGAATCTGGCCATGTTCACCCTGGGCGATTCGAGTCAAAGCCGATCGAGGCTCCCCTTGACTGCCCGTCGAAAGCACAATGACCTGATTCCTGGGGTAACCCTCCAAATCATCCAAGCGAATGATCTGCCGCTCGGCGTCCTTAATATAGCCCGCCTCCATGCCCAGCCGAATGTTCTGCTCCATGGTTCGCCCAGCAAGTGCAATCTTTTTATCCAGTTTGCGAGCTAGATCAAAAACTTGCCCCATTCTTCCCAGATTCGAAGCAAACATGGAAACAATGGTGAGACCTTCAGCAGCAGCAAAGAGGTGTTCAAATTTTTGATAAATCACTTGCTCACTCATGCTGTGCTCATGTCGCTCAACATTGGTCGAGTCCGACATGAGCAAGAGAACTCCCAAATCTCCGGCCTTTGAGAAGAGGTCGAGATTAATCTTGTCCCCAAAAAAAGGAGTCGGATCGATCTTAAAATCTCCCGTGTGGATCACTTGACCCACCGGAGTCTGAATCAGGAAAGCCATCGAGTCTACGATACTGTGATTCACTGAGGCTGTTTTCACTTTGAAGTGTTTAAAATCTAGAACCTGCTCAGGCTTAAAGGTACGGATCTCCACTCGATCCTCGAGCCCATGCTCCTTCAGTTTTTCTCGAATCAAAAGGGTAGTAAAAGAGGATGCATAAATCGGAGCATGAAGCCCTGCTTTGATGGCCAGCGGCAAGGCTCCAATGTGATCCTCATGACCGTGGGTAATCAGAAAGCCCTTAATCTTATCTTTTCTCTCTTTGAGGTAAGTAAAATCAGGGATGACAAACTCAACGCCAAAATGATCGAGGTCAGAAAATAAAAGGCCACAGTCTACGACGACGATTTCGTCCTCGTATTCCAAGACCATACAATTCATTCCTATTTCACCTAATCCACCCAGCGGGATGACTTTCAGTCCATTCAATGGGATCACTCCTCCAACTTACGGCTTAAGGCAATTTCAGCAACGCGCGCGGCCACGACATCAGCAGCGATGTCAGATTCTTCTCCGACAACCAGGTCGGCGTACTGCCTAGTCGGCTCCAGATACTCTCGATGCATGGGGCGAACCGTATCGTAGTATTGCCGGATAATATTATCGAGGGATCTTCCTCGCTCTCGAACATCTCTGTGCAGACGTCGGATAAAACGGATATCTGCTTCTACATTGAGGTAAATTTTGAGATCAAAAAGATTACGAATTTCAGCATCCCAGAGGGTAAAAATACCCTCCATTAAAATCGCTTTACAGGGCCCCACCGGCTCAACATCAGTGGTTCTTCGATTCCCTCGAAAATCATAAATAGGAGAATCGACGGGCTCTCCTCGTTTGAGGCGAGCGAGATGATCCTTCAACAACTCCCAATCGAAAGCCTGGGGATGATCAAAATTCCCCTCCCCGTTAATTCTAAGATGACCAGGAGGAGAAGGCAAATAGTATGAGTCTTGATGCAGAAGAGCTACAGAAGATGATAAATCCGGGTCAAGTTTTTGGATAATTTTTTTCGCAAAAGTGGTTTTACCTGATCCTGAGCCGCCCGCAATACCAACCAAAAACATGAAATTCGTACCTCGCTGATGGGCTTATCACATTTTCAGACTCGGCGCGCCGTCTCCTTGGGGAGATTTTACGACCAAATCATATTTTTCCATAAATTTTTTAGTTAAGATCTCTTCAGAGTCCTGGGATGCCCTCTTAATTCTCAATCGGTAACCCGCTGGGATTGACGCCGACTTTTGAAACACTGCCTCTGCCAAGCCTGGATTCAGCTCACGCACCTCCTGTAGATCTAGTCCAAACTCATGAACGAGCGTCGGCAGGAAAGTTTCGCGCGAGAGCGTCACCTCATAAAAAGTCGACTCAGGTGCCCTCTCAACTTCACCAAAATACTTCGAGGCGTTTTTCTCCAGCTCAACCATTGCTACTAACTCTGGGAAGAAATTGCTGCTCGCAAATCCAAAAGATCGCCCCCCATATCCCTCCATTAACTCCCCGAGTTGGTCGGAGCCAACTCTCCTCACCGCCCTCATCATTCCTTTTCTGCCATGATTGTAAGCAGTCACCGCCAAAGGCCAATTGCCCAGCGATTGATAATTGAGAGCCAGAAGCTGGGCTGCTGCCTCGGAGGCCCGAAGGGGATCATTTCGCTCATCCACGAGTTCATCGACTCTGAGAAACAATCGAGCGGTCGACTTCATAAACTGCCAGATGCCGCTTGCACCTACCTTAGATCGTGCCTTGAGATTAAAACTACTCTCCACAAACGGCAGCCGGGTCAGCTCGACCGGCAATCCAGCCTTCTTAAATACTTCCTCCATTTTTCGGAGGTATTTGCCTGACTGCGCAAGTCCACTTAAAAATTGATCTCGTTGA
The DNA here is from genome assembly GCA_947447665.1 of Bacteriovoracaceae bacterium. Classification (GTDB taxonomy): domain Bacteria; phylum Bdellovibrionota; class UBA1018; order UBA1018; family UBA1018; genus CAINWE01. The sequence goes on from CANFJX010000003.1 coordinate 102,078, forward strand.
CCCAGTTGAAAACGAAGGCGCTTTCGATGGGCTGCGTTCAAAAACTTATTGGGTTCTTCCGTATCTTTGAACATCTCGAAAACTCGCTTTTCGTCTGAGTTCATCTTCTCTGGCGTTGCCTGTTTCCGCTGAACTGAAAGCAAAACACGCTTCCATTTCGCTTTTTCTTGATTGATCATCCGAGCAGAGTTCTTTTTAGATTTTCCAAAATCTAGGACTGCATAAATGTGATCGACGTTTTCAGAATCGTGTACCAATCCTTGATGAATTGAATACTGACTATTGATCTGAATCCAAAAATCGACATTTTTTTTCAACTGCGGCGGAATCGAAAAACTCCACTTTGAAATATCGGCCCATCCTGCGGGCTCAACCCCTGCGATGCAAAGGCCAAACAACAACCAACAAGCTCTCTTCGAAATGGGCATACCCCATAGATTAGACCTAAAATTAACGTTGGGCACGCATAAAAGAAGAAACCAAACTCATCGACAACAAGGCTGCGGTCTCGGCTCTGAGAATCAGGGGACCCAAACTCAGAGGCACGATGGTTCCCCCCGACTCCTCGGAAAGTTCGCTCAATCGAGTTCGCTCAACTTGACTCCATCCCCCCTCAGGACCGATCAAGACCCTTACTTCCGGAATTTGACTCAGCGGATTTTTTAAGATCCACTCAGCCAAAGTCGGCGCCCCCCCTCGGGCTTTTTGTTCATCGCACCAGATTCGAATGGTCTGAGCCGGAATCGGTCGTGAACGAAGGAGCTCTTCAAACGAAACAGGGGATTCTACTCGAAGACCCTCGAGACGCCCACACTGTTTGAGGGCTTGATCTGCAATTTTTTGCCACCGCTCCTGAAAAAACGCTGGGCCCTTATTTTTAATCTGAATCACGGTGTGATCGGTGACTACTGGGACCAGCTTACGAATTCCTAGTTCTGTTGATTTTTCCACTACCCATTCCATGGCCTCCCCTTTAAGCATTGCCATTTCGAGATCAACGGGAACGACACCTGAGCTCCCCGCAATAGACTCCTCGCCAAGCACTGGCCCCACGTATTCGAGTTGCACGCCTAAGTCGCTCATCCTCAGTCGGCCCAAAATATGATGACCCCGGCCATCCAGAGCCTCGACTTCCTCGCCATTTCGGAGCCTTAGCACTCGCTGAGCATGATTGGCTTCGTTTTCAGGTAAAAGAACCCTTTGATTCAGGAGGGGGAGAGTCGGACATAACAAACGTTTTCGCATTAGCAACCCTTTCTTAGTCAGTATCCATTCTCGTTGAACCTAACACCTAAATCCGTTATACTAGATGCTCTTGAAAAACTTTCAAAAATGGGTTCAACCGCACGTATGGCAATAAGTTCTAAACATCCGCTAGCTTTGCCTACGCTCGTCTCAGTCGTTTTCTGTCCTGGTCCTCTCCGGTACCTCAATCTTGAGAGCCCATCTGAAGAGACACTTTCGGGCATCTTCACCGAGGATCTTCCTCCCGGTCGCAGGCCCGAGCCAGACGACTTCAGCTCTTTTCTAGTTAAGTCTGGCATCTCTTTTCAAGATGTACCTACTCTTTTTGGCAGCTCGCCTGCTCAGACCAACCTAGCTTGGTCGGGGCATTCTCACTCATCCGAGCTGGAAAACTGCCTCCAGTATGTTTTTTCGGATGGACTCGTCATCACTGCTCGCGAAATCCTTTACCATCCTTATGCTTTGCGGATCCCTGCGCCACTCTTGCCCCTCTTATCACAGGTTCACTCACTTATGAGTCAATCCCCTTGGCTGCACCTTTTCCCCGAGTCCAGGGTAACCTCATGGGGAAACCTCAAGTCGGCCGAGCAATGCCTGCTTTCGATTCTATTTGAAACTCAAGCCGCAGCAAAAAAGCGCACCCCAGAGGACCCTCTTCATCTCTGGATCACCCCCACTCGGGATGCAGACGTTCCACGTCGCGCTTGCTCGATCCGCCAATTCGACGTCCTACTTGAGCTGAAGTCTAGATGGACAATCGAACCCACTGAACTCGGGACCCCTGACCAGGGCGGAACTCTACTTTCTTTTAGGCAGATTCCATCTAAAGCGGACGGAATCATTTTGGAAAATTTCGAAATTAGCCCTGAAAAAGGCACCTTGGTCTTTCATCCCTATCGAAAGTGTTTAGAAATCGTATTAAGCCAAATGATCGGTCGGGATGCCTTCATTTGGCCGAAAACTCCCCAACTTCCTTTGAGTTTTGAAATTCAAGGCCATCAAAAAATCCAAAAAATCGTTCAGGAAATTGACGAAAAGCTAAGCCAAAAAGACTACCCTTTGATTGTTCACGCAGCTAGAACCATCCTTCCTTCGTCTCAAATCACTCCTTTTGTTCATGTTGAAAAAAGTGGGCGATTTTTATTTGTTCGAGAATTTGAGCTTGCTGGTCAAAAATCGCAGGTGTGGAATTTACCTGCAATTGCCCAAACTTTTGTCCAAGGCCTGGAGGGGGGAATTGGCAGTACCACCGGAAGAGACCATCGACTCTACGCCCAGGACCGCAAGGGGCAACGTCGGGATCGTGACCTCAAAATACTCAAACACTCAGGGAGTTTCGCTCTCATTCTTTTGGAAACCCTCAGTTTTGCCCTCAGAAAAAAGTCATTTGAAGGAAAGCCCCTGGCAAACACTACTGATTTTTTCTCCCTCCTTTTTGAGCGCCTTGGAGTGCTTCTCTTTGAAATTGAGAAAAAAGCAGGTTTTTTCGAACTCTCACCTGCTCCACCCTTGGATCGCCTCTGCTCCAAAAATGTTATTGATTTGATCAAGCGAACAGTGACTAGTTGGTTTGAGCTCAAGGAAAAAGACCAAGAAAGCGTTTTTACTGCGCATGGCGAAATCTGCCTCCAAGGGGGCGCCCTGGTGAGTTTCCATCTTTTCGATGAACTCCTCTCAACGATTGCCGTTAAGAGTCGCGGGCAATGCTTCCTTAAGCTGAGAGCAGGAGTATTTCCCGCCTTCACGGGCGAAGAGGGCTTCAGCGACTTACAGATGATCTCACTCACCTCGGATGCGACATCTCCTCACCCCGTTGCTCTCGCGCAATCCTACTCCCCTCTGGGGCCTTGGCTCAATCATCAGCAAACTCTGCACACACTTTTACCCCTGAGACAGGCCAAAATTCAGCTCTCCTATGACGGTTTGCCGCTGAGTGAAATGGATATTCAAGACTTTAAACCCGAGTTCAACCTCGTTGAAAATCCTGAGAATCCAGCCAATAGTGCTGAGATCGATTGGTTCGAACTCCACCCGAAATTTTTCTTCAAAGGGCAAGAGATTGGATCTCAGGGTCTAGAGCGACTCTCACGAGAAGGGGTGCTCGAATTTCAGGGCAAGATCTATTTAATTCAAAACAAAAATCTTCCAAATGTAAAAAGGCTTGAGGCGTTTTGGTCAAAAATTCAGGGGACTCAATCCTTGGCTCCCCGCCGAAGAACCCAAGACACTTTCCTGCATATTCCCAAAAGCCAGACTCTTGAAATGCTTGCACTCCGGGCCACTGGAGTCAGCGTTACTGGAGGAAAGCGCTGGGAGGAAATCTGCCGATTTTACGATAGCCTCAGCCAGCAGCGAGAACCTCTCCAAATTCCAACATCACTCCGAGCAGAGCTCAAACCCTACCAAAAATCTGGGGTACGATGGTTAATCGACCTTTATGAGTTAGGGCTCGGCGGGATTTTAGCTGACGATATGGGCCTGGGCAAAACGATTCAAACCTTAGCCTTTTTGGACTGTCTGCGCGCCGAAAATAAAATGGGATCGGCTCTGATCGTAGTTCCCACTTCTTTGACTTACAACTGGATGAGCGAGGCTGCGCGATTTACACCGGAAATTCCATTCAAAACCTTCCAGAGTAAATCAAAGTCAGATATCGCAGAGTTCATCTCTAAGAATCAACAATTTGCCATGGTTTGCACCTATGGATTATTTACCGAACACCAGGAATTTTTTGAAAAGCAAAAATGGAACATCCTCGTATTCGATGAGGCCCAAAACCTTAAAAACATTACCTCCAAACGGACCACGGCTTCCCGAAGTGTTTCGGCCCGATTTAAGATCTGCCTCACGGGTACCCCTCTTGAAAATCACCTCGGTGAGTTCTATTCCCTACTTGATCTCGCTGTCTCAGGAAGTCTCGGCGACCTCTCAGAGTTTAGAGATAAATTTGTTAACCCCGACACTCTCGATGCTGCCGAAATTAAATACCTCAAGCTCAAGGCTAAACCACTCATTCTAAGACGTACAAAGGCTGAGATCCTCAAAGAACTCCCCCCCAAGGTCGAGAGCACCATTAAGCTTCCCTTCGAACAGAAGCAGGAAAAAATTTACCGAGATATCGCCCTTTCATGGAACGAAAAAGTCAAAGGCGCGATCTTAAACGATGGAGAAGCCCGTAGTCAGATTCTCATGCTGACGGCCCTTCTCCGTCTAAGACAAGCCTGCTCAGACCCAGGTTCAATCCCCAACATCAAATACGTGGAGCAACCGCCTAAGCTCGGAGTGCTCCTGGAAGCGCTCCACGAAGTGACTGAAAGCGGGGAAAGTGCCCTGGTATTTACTCAGTTTCTTCATACTTTCGACCGAATTAAAAAGTCACTCACTCAAAATAAAATTCCCTTCTTTTCACTCCACGGCGGCACGTCGCGTCCGGAGAGGGAGAGAATTCTTAAGGAATTTCAGCTTTTCCCCAAGGGATCAGTTCTGCTCATGACACTCAAAACTGGAGGTGTTGGCCTCAACTTGGTCAAGGCAAGTTACGTGTTTCATTTAGAGCCTTGGTGGAACCCGGCCGTGGAAAATCAGGCCACTGACCGCGCGCACAGAATTGGGCAGCAGAAGGCTGTGCAGGTTTACCGATATCTAATGAAAGAGTCGGTCGAAGAAAAAATTGAAATTCTCAAGGAGAGAAAATCGGCACGATTTAATGCACTTTTCTCTTCGACCGAAAACGATAATGACATCAATCTCTCTGACTCTCGATTGACCCAGGCAGATTTTGAGTACCTACTCGGTTGAAATTCATCGTTATTCTCTGATCCCCGTTTCGGCTCCTAATAGTCGCTCAACAGCAAATGTCAGACACGGCTGTTTGCTTCGATTTGGGTTTAATTCTCAGTCCCGAACACAAGAACATGTCAGTCCTGAAGTGGGATATGCGGACTGCTTTCCTTGGCCTGAATTAGGAGATGAACCTCTGGAGAAACAACTCGACTCGCTCCGAACGGGTCTACTGACTCCAATCACTGAGAGGTCCCTTTTTTTTGCCTGGCATGATGCTGTGGCGCGATCGGCGGGGGTCTCTCTATTTAAAGACCTAGAAATCCCACCAAGCCATTTTTTAGTCACGGATCTCGCAGGACTGAATGAGAGCACGATTCATTCTCAATCTAAACTCGGGTTTCGCCTATTTAAACTGAAGGTGGGCAAAAACCCAAAGACTGAGGCTTCGATCATCCGTCGTTTTACCTCAGACTTTGAATCTGAAAAAATGAAGCTGAGACTCGATTTTAATTCTTCCTTGAATCCTGAGACCTTAAATCAATTTCTTGACGACCTGGGTGAGGCCGCAGGACTCATTGACTTTTTAGAAGACCCCATCCCCTTTGACCCGCGAGCTTGGGCGAGTCTTGAACGGGATTGGAAAATTAGACTCGCCTTGGACCGCATCAATCCGTCAAAACTAGAGCAGACGCTAAGGCAAATTCCGGGATCAGGAGTTTCAGTGATCGTGATCAAGCCTGCATCTCAAGATCCCACTCCCCTGATTAATGCAGCAAAGAAAAATGCCGCCAGCCTCGTTTTTACCAGCTCTATGGATCATCCACTTGGCCAGCTCTGTGCAGCCTGGTGCGCTGGGATGGCCGCGACACAGGGAACTAGGATGATCGAACCTGGGGGATTACTTTCCCAATCAAGTTATTTGGATCACCCGTGGCACGATGCGATTCAAAGCGCTGGACCCCACTTGATTATCCCCTCTGGCCCAGGATTTGGATTGGACCACCGACTGGAGAAACTTCGGTGGGAGCGGGTTTAGAACAAGTCAGTATTCTAATTTTAGAAAACTCATCGAAAACCAAAAAACAGCCAAAACGCAGAGCAAAATAACTAGAACCCAAGCCTTAAAAAAACTTTTATTGAAAGGTACGAGAGAGTACCAAGACTTGAACAGGTACTTGGGGTTTGCGCCCTCCCAAACGGCTCTCATCTTGGGGAAGACCTCGTCGATCGTGCCAAGAAGGTATCTTCCCCCCGCCTCTGCAGTCCCCGAAGAAGGATTACCCCAGTAGGAACTCGGCTGATTTCCCCACCGAGAGCGGGCTCGACTCAAGAAGGATGAGTCGCGATCAATCGGAGGTAACGTTTGATAGGAGGCATCGAGTTGATTCGGAAAAATCGCGAGTGCCACCGAAGTATCTCGCTCTCCTCCGTGCTCAATTGCGTCAAGCCACAACGGGGATTTAAACCAATCGTTACCCTTCACCAGGGATGAACTCACTGAGATTAAAGTCGGGCGGGGTCCGAATCGAAAAGGACCTGGAACCTTAATCAGCTGGGTACCTCGGCTCACAATCCAACCCGCATCTTCAATGGCAGTCAATTGCCTAGGGCCTAAATTTCCCGAGAAACAAGCAAAATGAAGAAACCCCAATCGGGTGAGTGAATGGCAGGCATCGACCAACCAATCCCTCAAAACGTGAGGACGCACCGTGAGAGCCACTCGGGTTGTGAATGAATCAATCCCCAAAGGAGCCCTCGGCATGACTACTCCCCTCCACTCTGGCATCTCGTGCTCCAAATGTTGGACTGCCAGGAAACAAAGCCGATCAGCCTCTTCAAGATCAAGCCCCAACGGCAAATGGGGCCCGTGGTCTTCAAGCGGACCCACGGGGAAAAAAAACACGGTTCTATCCCGTGGGAGGGCTTCCAATTGCAAGGACGTTAGCTTTGTGAATTCCATTTAAACGGGTCCGAGATTGAGAATTTTTGCAGCATTCTCTCCTAGGATAAGTCTTCCTTGCTCCTGGTTCAACAGGCCAGTGTCGATAGCATCTTGAATTCTGCTTTTGCCCAAAGTCAGGTTACTGCCTAAGAAGGGCCAGTCTGTCCCGAACAACACGCGCTCTGCACCAATTCGACGCACTGCCTCTCCGATGACCTCTGAGGGCTGCGAGGATGTATCCACCCAAAGATTGGGAAACTCCTCGCAGAGATCCAGGGCAGTGTTGGGCTCATGAAAATTCATGTATGCCAAAATAAATCGAACGTTGGGAAAGGATTCGTACCACTTGATAAAATTTTCAGCCTTCGCTTGGCTTGGGCTTCGATACAGGAGCTTGGACTGCACACACCCCGTATGCACGATCACTGGCAAATTCATGTCGTCCGCCGCTCGAAGTACCGACCGATAACGTGGAGAATTCACATCTTCTCCGTCTAAGGCTGGATGCAGTTTTATAGCACGGGCACCTTTTCCTACCCATGCCTTCAAAGCCTGCCCAGGCCTAGAAGTCCCCCGAGGAATATTAACCACTGGAATCAAGCGAGGATTCTCGGCCGCCAAACTCAAAACAAACTCATTGCTGATCCAAGGTGACTGGGCAATCGCGACTGAGAAATTGACTTGAGCTTCATCCATTGCTGAATATAGGTCGCTCGGCGTGGACTCAAACATCAATCCCGGAAAAGGTAAAAGAGCGCTGAAAGCATCGAGGGGGTTACGGGCAAACAAGGGAAGATGCCTGAGGAGGATTTGCGCGCCATGCACCGATCTGGAAACGGGACGGAGCCACTGGCGGGCATTTCCCTTAAAACGGTTGACACCTTCTACTGAAATCATTTCAGAATTTTTAATTAAGTCAGGGAAAACATGACAATTAAAGTCAATTATTAAAGCCATTCAATAGCACCACCCAATTTTATTCATCCAGTTATCCAACTCGGTGAAAAGTGTCAATGGAACTTGGCTGATAAACCGGGTATAAGGGGATGCATGAAAGCAGCTATTTTTAATGGTTTACTGGGAACTTTTCTATCACTTGCAGCCGGCATTCAAATTCTGAACCTAAGCTGGTACGATATCCTACTCTGCGTTCTTAGCTCTAACCTCGCTGCTCTCATCTCACTCCTCGGGACACTCCAAATTGAAAAAACCTCTTGGTTTAAAAAGCCTAAAATTCCGAGTGCCATTAAAACCTGGTCCATTTTAATGAGTCTCTATCTCGGTATGATCCTAAACATGTCCCCACCACTTCAGACATTTCAAAACTTTGCGGTCCTCATCCTCCCTTTGGTTTTGAGCACTGGGTTCTCCATCCTATTATTTGGCCCCCTTCAGGACCAGTTGGTTCGACGGCAGCAACGAAGAGAAACTGCTTTCGCCCGAAATGCACATCTCAATCGCGCCTAGCCCTCATTTCTTGTTTTCTCAATTTTCCGGCAATGATATACCGATTCCATTATGGAATATAATCTGGTTGAAACTTGGCTTCGACGCGATCCCATTCGATGGATTGCAGGGATATTGGGCGGAATTTTTGCAGGTTTAGTGGCTATGGCCGTAGCCATGGCTGTTTCTGCTGCATTAGGTTGGGATCCTCTTTTTCCAATCAAACTCTTGGGAACCCCCCTCTTAGGAGCTTCTGCAACTGACCTTCAATCCGCGCAAGGCGCGGTCGCTGGAGCACTGATCATCGAGGTCATTGCCGTATTCTGGGGCGTAGTCTTTGCACACTTCACCGCTACCAATTCAATATCAGCACTTTTACTGATGGGCTTGGCATGGGGAGCCTTCACTTGGATTTTTACTTGGAATCTGTTCTTGCAATCATTCAAGCCTATTTTTGCGGCAAGAATCCCAGCAGGCCCTGCTCTTCCCGTTTGTTTTGCCTACGGGTTGGCTCTAGCCTCGGTTGCTTTGTTTGATCGAATGCTGCGACCCTCAACCTCCCAGACCTAAAAACCGGACTCTATCTTGATTTTGCCTTTTCTATCAGGCGGGTGGTGCTGCGACCCTCAACAAAAGGGATCGATCGAACAGCTCCACCCCAAGATAAAACGTCGGGTGCTCCTACAATTTGCTCAGCTTTCCAATCCCCTCCTTTAGCAAGCACATCTGGGCGGAGTTTCCGAATGAGCTCAATCGGAGTATCTTCCTCGAACCAGGTCACCCAGTCCACGCACTCCAAAGAAGCAATGACCTCGAGACGGTCCTGAATTAGATTGAGCGGTCTTTGCGATCCCTTGAGCCTTCGAACTGACTCATCGGAGTTCAACCCCACAATAAGCAGATCCCCAAGATTCCGAGCCTCCTGCAAATAAGTCACATGTCCTTTGTGAAGGATATCAAAACATCCATTGGTAAAAACGACTCGGGAGGACTGGGATGTATCCAAGTGCAAACGCTTAGCTAGGTGCTCGACCGGGAGGATCTTATCAAGTAAGGAGCGGGTAAGTTTTGCCATAAGGCATTCTAAATCAGGGTGAGAGTTTTGTCATGGGCTGGATGACGTGCCCGAAGAGCCCCCCGAAAAACATTTCCTAGAACTCCTCACATGAAATGATTATCATGAATAGTAACGTCCAGGGGAGATGAACCATGAATTCTGACCTAACACCAAACCATCATCAAAACTCTGAAGTTTCGTTCCGACCACTTCACTCCGGGATGGGATTTCATCCTTTCCCAGATGGCTTACCCTACACTACCCCTAACAAAAATCGCGCTCCAGCACCCGAGCGACCTATGCCTACCCAGGCCCAGCCGACTTTTCGGGCACCCGTGAGGCAGTTCACCACCCCAGTCAAAAGTCCGGTCAAAGTAGAGGCAGAGCCTAGAAAAATACCCCTCCTCAAAGACACCGGCGAGTCATTGGGTATCTCCTACTTATTGAAGCGAGTCGTAGCCTACTCCCTCGATTTTGCGATCCATTCCTCCCTAGTCACTGCAGTCGTAGCTCTGGCCTTCTGGTTTAATGAGATTGACCCCCGAATTTTGGTCGACTCGGGGATGCTCCTCGTGGCAGGGGTATTTCTTATTGGTTTCAACTGGTTTCTAGTCATGCTTCAGGAAACTTTGTTTCAAACTAGCTTGGGAAAATCTGCGTTTCGCCTCGTTCTGCCGACTTCCCGACTTAAGATCTTCCTGCGCGCTCTACTCTTCATCCCGAGCGCCCTATTAGGAATCGGCCTGATTCTCGGCCTGTTCAACCGCAAACGCCGCTGCCTTCACGATTTTCTTTTGGATGCTCAACCCATCCGAGTTACAAAACTCTAGGCAAGAGCCGCTCGTAAGAGCCCCGCAAAAGCAGGCGATCAATCTTGGCGCGAGACAACCTAAAATCAATTAAGATCGCCTCACATCGAATCAAATTACCCATAAGAAGCTGAATTTTGCTGATCAAAGTATCGGGATTCACTGGGCCGCCCGTCAGGATCAAATTCAAGAGTTCCGTGAGCTCCTTCTCCGAATCACCATACAATCGCTCTGCCAGAGGAAAAAGCCGAAGCCCCTCATTGAATGCTCGGACGGTCTCATAAACTCTTTGTGCCAAGTCCTGACTCACTCGATCCGCCATCAAATGCAGCTCCTGAATTCTAGACTGGTCCACCGCGATCAGCGTGGGTAAGGCAGGTCCAAGCGAGTAGTTTGGATCCAGTGTTGGATCCAAACTCCACCACCAGTGACTTTTCTGGTCGTATTTTGCTGATTGAATCAGGTGAAAAACTTGTTCGAGCTCAAATGATCGCTCCCGGGCTAGCTTGAGAACCTCATCTTGTTGAAGTGAAACTGCTGAAGTGATCGACTCGAGGGAAGAATGAGTGCGATCCCCAGAGGAGAGGAGGGTCGGTTCATCCGCAAGGACAAACCCTGCTACCGCCTCGGGATTATGTAGACCTAAGGCCTGAGAGAGAGCTCTTCGGGTCGCGTGATAGACACTCTGAGCTTGGGCCTGTTCAAGTTTCAGGCGGACTAAAACTCGCTCAAGCCCCTCATACCTCATTGGGCCTAACTGTGAAATCCATCGATCGTAGAGAGTCACCATTTTATCTTGTTGGTCTAAGACATAGGCTAAACTTTCTACATGGGTGGCCAAATTTGCACGCATCGCCTGAAACGCCATCCGCTCTGCATCTCCCAATGAAGTGCTGGAGTGAGCTCGAAACCATCTTGATGGCAACAAGACGGGCATCCAATCTCCCAAAGACGAACTGATCGCCGCAACCGCAATATTTACGGGTACAAACATAGCTAACAAGGTCGTCCCGGCACGAGTATTCAGCCTCGGCAAAAGGCTGAGCCAGGCGGCTTTTGCCCTCAAAGTCGCTTGAGTCATCTTCTCGTATTCAGCTCGAGTCTCTAGATTCTTCTCAAGCGCCAAATCCAGCGCTTCACTCAGAGTAAACTTCCTCGGCGCTTCCATTTCGTAAGATTCTGGAACCTGAAAGGGATCAGCAGACAGTCTAAAATACTGATGATGATCGGAATCCCTCACGCTCAACGAGAACTCCCGCTCATTGAAACAAACATCTACCCTAGTCGAGTCACCTTGCGCGCCACTACTGAGATAGCAATTACCTTTCTTCTTAAGCGCGATCCACCTTAAATCCGGAAAAGAAAGGCCGATTTCGTAAACTCCTTTTTTAGGATGCCTAAATTTGAATCGATGAATCAGATTTTTCGATTCATCTTGAATAAGTATTAAGCCGGATTGCCTATGCTCAGGCACAATATCAATTTCTATAGGTATGACGCTTTGGATTGACTCACTCACTGAACCCAGAGGAAGAAAATGGGTCAAACTCCCACTATAGTGACCCGCGACAAATTTGCTCTTACAGCCTGAAAGCCCCAAGATCAGAAGGAGCCCTAACCAGCCCCAGGATTTCCAATTCAGGCCTAGCTTTCCGCCCCCCAGGAGAAAAACCATATAGAACCCCCCGCATTTTTACTCAGCTCCCCGGTTCAAATAACTATCGAATTAAGCGAGGGGTGTCAAACAATTGCAATTCCAAATGACATAAAAATTATTCAAACCAACGCCGCTAGGCAGACCACTTACTTCGAGTAGAAAAGTCCTCCTCCAAAAGATCGATGAGACTCCTTAATCTTAAGGTGGAGGTATCAACCCCATTTTCTGGCCTGCTCTTTTCCTCGGCAAAGACTGTAAGGCGGGAGGCTTCATCGATAATCTGCATCAAAATCTCAAAACGTTTCGATCCCGTTTCTGTCCTTAATTTAGGAAGCGGTGCGATCTCATGAACAAGAATTTCCGTCTTGCCCCCATGACTATGGATCGCTCGTACTTGCTCAATCGACTGATAAAAACAAAGACTCGAGTGACTCGAAATCCATCGCAACACACACCAACCATTAGTGAGCTGCACGCCTTCAGCCACAAGCCCCGTACCACTCACCCCACTCTGGTCCTCGGATCGATAGAAATGGAATAGTTTCATAGGTCACCTTTTTTGCAAAACCTAGTTGCAGCATCACTATGAATGCAATGAGGGGACCAGTTCGTTGGCCAAGGAACTGGTAACTCTAATCACCTGGGTATAGGAGAAATGGCTTTCGCTGCTCTGCCCAAGACTTTTCATCTCGACTAACCCGAGCCTCGAAATCTGCCACAGTGGCGCTCGAGTCATCAACCCAATCGCGGAGAAAAGTTCCTCCATTAATTAAGTCAATTGCCAAGCGATCGTATTCATACTCATACGGAAAGTTTCTCCAAATCACATAATCTGGATAAAGGCCGCGGATGACCTTAAACAACAAAGTAAAGAGTCGATAGGGCTTGAATTGAGTATGATCATAGCTGGGATCATCCACATGAATCTGAATGCCAAAATTCATTTTTCCAACATGTTTGTGAAACATAGGCTCAAATACACAAGGCCTAATTTTGCAGCCACTCACCCAACTGGGGGCCAATTCAGCCATTTTATTAATGATTTTTATTTGATCTAAGTCGGGTGCACCCGCTATCTCTAGGGGTCGCGTAGTGCCTCGCCCCTCTGACAGAGTAGCCCCCTCCAAGAGAACTGAACCAGGGTAGCATCGTGCCATTGAGATGGATGGAGCGTTGGGGCTCGGGTTCACCCAACTTCTCTGGTTTAGAGGCCATCCCATGCCAGGAGCATGATCGGTGCGATAACCCTCCATTGAGATGACTTGGAGATCAACATCGAGTTTAAACTGGAACTTAAACCAATGACCTAACTCACCCAAAGTCAAACCGTGTCGCATCGGAATGGGCCCGGCGCCCACAAAACTTTCCCAACCTGGCTCTAAGATACTTCCCTCCACAGGGCGTCCGATCGGGTTAGGTCGATCTAAAATCCAAACGGATTTGCCATATCGAGCGCACTCCTCGATGACATAGAGGAGCGTGGTAATAAAAGTATAAATTCTACAGCCCAAATCTTGAAGATCGACTAAAATCACGTCGAAATGACTCATCATCTCCTCAGTTGGGCGTCTCACGGTACCATAAAGGCTAAAAACAGGGATGTGATGAACTGGATCGTTGTAGGTGGCCGATTCAACCATATTATCTTGCTTGTCACCCCTCATTCCGTGCTGAGGGCCAAAAGCAGCAACTAGATGAACGTCACCCAAGGCTTGAATGGCGTCGATCGAATGAACGAGATCGCGAGTGACTGAGGCAGGATGCGCTAACAATGCGACTCGTTTACCCTGAAGAGGAGTTCTCAGATTGGAGTCTTGGCAGAAGCGGTCAATTCCAAAGTTCATGAAAAGAGGGTACCATGACGGCCAAGAGAGAGTCACCTGCCTTTCGGATTTTTACGGAACGATGATCTGACCTGTCATGCCCGTAGTCGCATCTTGAAAGGAATAAGTCGTCGCGCTTTGACCGAAATACACAGGATAAGCCAATGGAACTACACCTCTCCCTGGTACCCAAGGTGTCGGCGTTAGACTTGGAGTTCCGCTTGGAACAATTTGATGCGGATTCACCGCCTTGCCGAACTGAAAAATTACTTGGGTGTTGGGCTGGGCGAGATGACAGGTCAGCACTTGCCCACGAGAAAAAATCGTCCCCGCACCCTCCCCTGGGCCATTACAGCCACAAAGAGGGGTGAGAAATCCCTCTCCCACCTGAATGTGGGCTTGATTTGCAGCCGAGCAGCTGAGACTAGAGCCGGAACTAGAGCTTGTGGCCTGTCCGCATCCACTCAAAAACACCCCTGTACTCACCAAAAAAAGGTAGAAAAACCAGCCCTTTGTCCAAGATTTTACGAACATCATAAAAAATAATCCCCTCAGAAGCAGGATCTTACCCAAACCAGCCTAAAAAAGAACTCGAATTAGCCCAAAAACCCTGGTATAGTCTGCCAACTATTTGGTTATCACGGACTTGTAGCTCAGTTGGATTAGAGCGTCGCACTACGGATGCGAAGGTCAGGGGTTCGAATCCCTTCAAGTCCGCCATTATTTTTATCAGTCCTGAACTTTTTTAAGAATCCCATCCTTTCTTGATTACATTCAGTTTTTTTGCCAAGCTATGCCAACCCGGAGGCACTGCAGCATGAGCGACTTTATCTTCACCGAACTACTCCCCCTCGAAAAAGATCAGACCACTTATCGCCTACTAACAAAAGATCATGTCTCTGAGCTCAAGGCCGGACAATTATCCCTCCTTAAAGTCGAGCCCGAGGCGCTCACTCTACTCACCCGAGAGGCGATGCGGGACATTGCGCATCTCCTCCGCCCCGATCACCTAGCCCAACTCAGAAAAATCCTGGACGATTCTCAGTCCTCTCCAAATGATCGATTCGTCGCACTCGAGCTCCTAAAAAACGCCAATATCGCAGCAGGCTTTGTGCTCCCCTCATGTCAAGACACCGGGACAGCTATTATCATGGGCAAGAAGGGACAAAAGGTCTTTACAGGTTTTAACGATGAGGAGGCCATTGCCCGTGGAGTTTTTGAAACTTACCAGAGTTCCAACCTCCGCTACTCTCAACTCGCCCCAATTTCAATGTACCAAGAGGAGAATACGGGCACCAACCTACCCGCACAAATTGAGCTCTTCGCGACCCAAGGGGATGAGTACAAGTTTCTATTTATGGCCAAGGGCGGGGGATCTGCCAACAAAAGTTACCTTTTTCAAGAAACCAAGGCACTTTTGAATCCCCAATCACTTCTGAGTTTCCTTGAAAAAAAGATCAAAACCCTAGGCACCGCCGCCTGCCCCCCCTACCACTTAGCCGTGGTCGTCGGAGGTACCTCAGCCGAATCGAGCCTGAAGGTAGCCAAACTTGCATCGGCCAAATATTTAGACACCCTACCCACTCGAGGAAGCAAAGCAGGACATGCCTTTCGTGATCTGGAGCTGGAGCAGAAAGTTTTTGAGCTCACCCAGCATACCGGCATCGGTGCCCAATTCGGAGGTAAATACTTTTGCCATGATGTCCGCGTAGTTCGCCTTCCGAGGCACGGAGCCTCCTGTCCCGTCGCAATTGCTGTTTCCTGCTCAGCAGATCGCCAGGCATTGGGGAAGATCACTCGTGATGGAGTTTTTCTTGAACAGTTAGAAACCCATCCAGCTCAATACCTACCTGAACCAACCGATGAAAACCTCCCGGGAGAGGTCGTCTCGATTGATTTGAGTCGACCGATGGCTGAGATCAGGCAAAAGCTTTCTCAGTACCCGATTCGCACTCGACTCTCTCTCAATGGACCCATGATTGTGGCCCGAGATATCGCCCATGCAAAAATCAAGGAGCGCCTCGATCGGGGTGAGGGAATGCCTCAGTATATGAAAGACTTTATGGTCTACTACGCGGGCCCAGCTAAAACTCCCGAGGGGTATGCCTCCGGCTCCTTTGGCCCAACGACAGCAGGCCGAATGGATTCCTATGTCGATCTTTTCCAGTCACAAGGTGGGAGTTTGATCATGCTTGCGAAGGGAAACCGGAGCAAGGTGGTGACAGATGCGTGCAAGAAACATGGAGGATTCTATTTGGGTTCCATCGGAGGCCCCGCAGCTCGTCTCGCAAAGGACTGCATTACGAAAGTGGAAACACTCGAGTACGCCGAGCTGGGAATGGAAGCAGTT
Source organism: Bacteriovoracaceae bacterium (assembly GCA_947447665.1). Lineage (GTDB taxonomy): Bacteria > Bdellovibrionota > UBA1018 > UBA1018 > UBA1018 > CAINWE01. Next base: position 118,190 of record CANFJX010000003.1, read on the forward strand.
TGGAAGATTGAAGTGATCGATTTTCCGGCTTTCATCGTAGTTGACGATAAAGGGAATGATTTTTTCCAAAATCTGCTGTAATCCTTCTTTGGTATTCTAAGCAAGGGGATCAGGGGGAAAAATATGGGCGTGTTAGTGAAATTTTTAATTTCATTCGTAACTTTTTTCGTTTTTTTCGGTTTGACCTTTTCGACGACTAGTCGCGCAGATCACCCAATACGGGAATTCTTTGCCCTTCATCAACGAACGGGGATTTTAGAAGCCAAAGACTGGGAAGAAGTTCATCAACTCGTTTCGACCTTAATTCCAGGCAAAGATCGAGTGACTCCTGAACTTCAAGAAATCTTTTATCAGATTGAAGAAGAGTTCTACCCGACACTCACTCCAGAAAATCAATCCCAATACCAATCGCTTTTAGCTGAGTTTGCGGGAAAATTTAAAAACAGTGACCTCGCGATTCAAATACCTCAAAAGCAGATTCCATTTTGGATTGAGGGGGAGGACGACTTTAAGAAATATCGCTCCGCACCTACGCTTCCTACAACCGCCGATATCGTTGTCATTGGGGCTGGATTGACGGGTTCCTCAGCAGCCTATCACCTCATCGATGCAGCCAAATCAGGAAAAACCGTCGTTGTTCTCGAGTCCGTTCATCCGGCATCGCAATCTTCAGGCAAAAATGGAGGCAATTTTCAACTCCTTCCAGAGAGCTACCTCGGGCGCTCCTATCATGGGCTGATCGAGGAAAGACTAAAGTGGTTGAGAACCCAGTCACCAAGCCTGAGCGACGATACACTCCGACCCCAGGCCACTCAACAAGCGCAGACACTGGTTCAATTCTCGTTTCTTAATATGAATCGAATCAAAAAAATCATGAGTGCTGAAAAATTAGACTGCGATTTTTCGCCTAACGGTTGGCTGCGCATTGCTAGCACAAAGAAAGAAGAGAAAGCGCTCCTCGACGAGATCCCTTGGCTGACAAACTTGGGAGCCAAAGGCATCGAGATCTTAACACCTGAACAAATTCAGCATGAAACCCATATTCCAGCTCAGTACGCAGGACGACTCATTCGTGAAAGTGGCAACTACCACCCCTACAAGTTTGTAAAAGAAATTCTAAAAAAAGCCTTAGCCGAAAATGTTTTTTTGTACACAGGCATTGAAGTCAACCAGATATCGCCGGCTCGCAAGGGAGAGGTCACGATTAAGACCTCTGAGGGGCAGATTTCCGCAAAACGGGTGATCGTAGCCACCAATGCGTTTACTCCCAGACTTTTTCCCGAGCTAAAAGGAATTGAGTGCGTTCCGTCACAGGTCGTCACTCTCAACCACATACAGAACCACCTTCAGGGACGCACCATCACGGAGCGATACGGAGACATCTATTACAATCTGCCTCAATCAACGCACCGAACCGATTCTGACGGAAACCCTGAGGGCATGCTCCTCTATGGGCTCGACTTCGCTTCCCCTGTCAGCGATCCTCGCGAGATGAAACCATCACCAGAATTACTCCGAGAGCAGATGCAACAAATTTATCGCCGCTTTCCAGAAGTGGAGGGTCAACCACCTTCCTGCGTCTGGGTAGGAGCCATGGGATTTAGTGCTGACCGAGTGCCGAGCATTGGATTTCTATCAGAGGATGTAATCATCGCAGCCGGATTTCAAGGCTATGGCGGCAGTTTTTGCATCGAAGCGGGCTACAACGCAGCCCAGATGGCTCTGACAGGAGAAACTCCAGCCGAAGTCCCTGCAGAACTATTTTCCCCGAAGCGTTTGCTGAATCGCCCCTAGGCAGTCTGCCCGTCTTAAAAGGTCGCGTCAACCGGCTCCCGAGAATGGGTCGTAGGCGATATATTTTCCGAATACTGCGAGCCGTCTTGAGCGCGTACTTCTACTAGTCGCGGCGGTTCAGCTCCTGAAAAATCCTGTAATCGAGGATCTGCAGAGTAATCAGCTCTCGCATCATAAGATGGTGGATCAACCGCCTGAGGGTTAGGTTCCATTTCAGGTTCCGAGCTCAGATCAACTTCGTACTGAATGCGTACTTGGTCTTGAGATTGCTCTAAATACGAAGGCGATGCCAACTCCACTTGAGGATCGACTGCCATACCCTCAGTCACAGCAGGCATTCGATTGAGGTGAGCTGAGTCAGGCTCCTCCTCGGCGAGTGCAGTTGAATTATGAACTAAAAAAAATACTCCGAAAGTTAAAGCTTTGGCAGCCCATGAGTTAAAAACGTAGCGGTATCGCTTTAGAGAATTTAAAGGCATGATTTTATTTTTTCAAAAAGTCAGCTATTTTATTTTTTTCATCCACTCAGTTATTATGACAGACGCCTTCTCTGGACTTTTATTTACTAGTTGAATAACTTTTTCTAGAATGATCTCAATTTCCTGCTTTGTGACTTTTGGGTCCGGCCGATGAACTCCTGACGCCTTAGGCTTTTGGCCAGAGCTCGATTGTTCATGAGACGATTTAACTTCCTCATTGAGACCACACTTTTTCTGCTTCAAGCTCATGAATTTCCAACACCGCGCTTCTTTTTAGTCATCATAGCGGCTGGATTTAATTCACCCTCCGTAATTGATCCGACAAAAACTTCGTCATCAATGAGGGAAAACGCAAACCATCGGTCTCCCATCTTTTGATAAAGCACCTCAACAGTTTGATCCGAATTCACCGACTTACGACTCTCATTCCGATTCACATTCCCTGTGTTCTTCATAATCAATTTTCCTCCGTATAATCCATTATCGGACGATATTTTGTTTCCTAAATAGGCAAAGTTTTCCGGCCTGACTCTTGATGCGAATGCTCAGCATACATTTTAAGAAATCTGACAAACTGTTGGTAAGCTGGATAGGACTTAATGGTCTGATCAAGCAGGCAGCCAAATCGCATCATTCGAGCGGATTGGTCGATCGAATGACTCGAGTTACTAATCTTGACTTGAACTTCTAGATAAGTATCAGAGCTGAAGTAAAATCGAATTGGGATTTCATCCGACTGCTTTGGCCACTGAACCTCGTTCTGATAAGGGATTTGAAACGAGCAGCCTTCTTCGCTCACTTCGATTAGATCAATTGGAACCAATTTCAACCCATGAGTGACTGAGTATACGCTGAGGAGATTTTTGAAAAAAACCCGCTCCGCGCGCCTCTTCTTTTCCTGCATCCGTTTTTCACGAACCTGATTGATATCGATGACAGAAGTATTTTGTTCGCCGCCATTACTATGATTGCTTCCGAATCTTTGGGTCATTTACTCATCCTCCAAAGGTTCTATCGGAAGCAATTTAGAGGCCCTCAAGGGGCAAAATTTACCGGCTTAGCTTAATCTGTAAAAATTCCCAATCGATGAAATTCGTCTACGAGCTTTAAAAATAATTGCAGCGCTTGGTAGCCAGGCGAAGCCTGAGCAATAAACTCTGCCCCCACTCTACGCTGATTGCCTTCCATACGAATTGCTGCGACTCTCACCTTTAATTGAATACCGAGGGACTGATTCAAAAAAAACTGGAGATCAACAGAATCCCCTAATTGAAGAGGAGAGTCGTCAAGCCTCTCTCCCTCGAGGTCATAGTCAAAACCAATACCCGCCTCACTCAAGTCATGAACATTCAATTGATAGGAGCCTTTGGCCGGGATTGTCACAAAAAAGGAAAAACTATCTAAAATGCGCCTTCTGTAATGTCTGCGTCGCTCTTGAATCTCGCTCTTCATAATCCCTCTCTTTGCGGCATTCCCGATGGAGTAGGCGGTAGTTTTTCCGCATGCTCAATTTTCACTCTGAGACTTTCAAGAAGTCGAGTAGTTGAATCCGCCTCACTTTTCACGCGAGCCAACGATTCACGCAGATCATGGACCCCTGTGAAGTAGCCCTGCTGCAAATCGTGGACCTGACTCACTGAGTGACCCAGCTCCTGAACTTGCTGATACAAAACTCCGTAGAAGTATTCATTTTTTATTGCTTCCGGACTCCACTTTTGAAAAATTTGCTCTAGCTCAGACTGTAATTGAGTCCACTCTTTGTGGAAATTATTCCACATTTTCCGCTGCTGTGGGCTCGGCTTCGACTTTCCTAAACGAGCAAACTTCTCCTGAGTTGAGTCGAGCTGGCTAGCCAAAGTCAGCATAAATTGGCGGGTCTCAATAATTTCGCCTAACGCGCGGGCCCGAAGCTTTTCATGAAAATCTCGGAGGCGATCGAGATAAGAGGTATCTCGGTTACCCGCCAAAAAATAGCTTTTGACTGACAAAATTTTGACATTTTTAGGAATACCACTCGGGTACTCGGAATGAGAGCTGAGAGCTGAATCGATGAATGGCTGGATTCCCGCAGGCTGACCCTCAGCTGCTGTTAAATAGACTCGATACTCCCCTCTAGGAATCACCCTACCATCGGCATATCGAACCACTTCAGTCTTACCGAACTTCTGGGAGATCACGCCTTCAGCCTGGGATACATAGGATAACTGATTCAACAGTGTATCAGGGACACCAACGATCCAGACCCTGAACTTAGCTCCTTCACCCACATTGCTCGCCATGTAAAAGAATGGAGAGCCTGGATGGCCGCGCGAAAGAGCGATGGCAAATTGGGGACCCTGTTTTTGGAGTTTTGCTCGTGCTGCTTGTTTTAACTCTTCAAAGTCCTCTGGCGCCACATCGTCGAGCCGAGGAATCGGGGAGATCCATCGCTCCAAAAGAGGGAGGTGCTCACTCACTTTAAGCAAGTAAGGACGGCTCCAACTCCCTAACGAGTCTGAGGTACTTTGCACGGCAGGAAGATCAAGGATAGGATCGAAATAGCCCAACCGATACCCCATGGCTATCGCTAATAACACGCCCAGCGTAAAGCCCCCTCGAAACCGTCCCAGAAATGACTTGAATGACTTTCTCGGTGCGCTCAAGTCCTGACTCTCACCAGGCATTGCTGAGTCACTCAGGACCTGATTCGACTTTTCTGGACCGCTTTCAACATTTTCGTTCAGCCGGGCCTCAGCCTCCGGAGACAACCCTAGAGGCCTATCTTTCAGCAGAGTTTTGAAAACAGCCACATCAGTCATGCGCTGCCAGTCGTCCATGCCCTCAGCCCAAACAAACCCTTCCGATTCAACCAAGCCTTGATTTAACTTGTGCTGAATTTCGAATGCTGAGTGCGGACCTTCGTGGTGATCCTTGACATATACAAACCATTTTTTTTCAGTAATATTTTCCATTTTTTTAAATTCCAAGTAAGAATCATTCTAAAATAAATGCTGAAACGAAGCAAATTTTGCCTACTTGGAATTCCAGATCATGAAGCCGTCCTCGGTCGACTGGGCGCAAAAGAAGGTCCGCGGGCCTTTAGAAGGGCTTTTTCTCGCCTCCAAGGCCCCCTTCCAGTCGGAGAGTTTTTAGTCGACCTGGGGGACGTCGATGGACTCACCCCAAATGTCGAAAGAAATCACCGACGCGCTGCAGACCGAGTACAAGACGCTCACAAAAATGAGATGGTTTCGATCATCGTAGGAGGAGGACACGATCACGGGTTTTCTCACCTGCTGGGCATTAGCGAGGCACTCCGGAAGAGAAGAGCAGACCTTAAGCTCGGATGTTTAAATATCGACGCCCATTTCGACTTGCGATCTTCGAAGCCGAAGATTACGAGTGGCTCACCATTTTTTTTAGCCATCGACAGCGGGGTACTTGACCCAAAAAGATTCGTCGAGTTTGGAATCCAAACCCACTGTAATGCCCCTGCACTGTGGCAATACGCTGAGGCTCATGGAATTAAAACGGTCACCTTTGACGCACTGCGAGCAGATCGCACCATTCCCCAATTTAAGCAGGCCCTCAAATTTCTAACTCAGCGATCTGACGTAGTGGTGATCAGCTTAGACCTGGACGCTGCAGCTTCGGCTTTTGCCCCGGGCGTCTCGGCCCCCCAGGCCGAAGGATTTACAGCGAGCGAAATGATCGCGATGGCTGAGATTGCCGGAGCAGAAAAGAAGTGCATTTCACTCGGAATTTTTGAACTCAACCCAGAGCATGACCGAGACGACCAAACCTCACGCTTGGCGGCAACAGTGGCTTATCATTACTTAGAAAAAAAGCTCAAAACCTTAAAAAAATAAGAACAACTGCCGAAAGATGAAGCGTGAGCAATCGTCCCTTCATAAAAAAAGCAGTTAGTTTTCTAATCAGTCTTGCGCTGACCGCCCTCTGGTTCGCTCACGATACGCGCCATGCGGAGAACCGCAGAGTAGAATCGCTGCTGCACTGGTCCAGACAAGTCACCCAACAAGTGGAAGCGCTCAGACTTTATGCGAGGGAAAAAAACGAACCAGACCCCATCACCTGGGCGATCAAATACCTCATGGTGGGAGATGATACTCGCCCTCTTTGGATCAAACCCTTTTATGAAAACCAGGGGAGCGCTTTCCTAGAGAACTTTAGTTTCGACGCTAGAAAGGGTGACTTTTACTACTCTAAAGTTCTAAACCCTGAGAGTGGCCAGGGAATTCAGTTAAAAATCAACTCCGAGCCAATTGGTTTTTTGGGTAGCCGCACCATCTGGGTCAGTGACGCGCTGGTACTCACTATTTTTTTGCTGATCCTTTGGAGCTTCAAGGCACTCTTAACCAGGGAGCAGCCCAGCACTGCAGAAGAGATCGCCCGCCTGGAGAGGCTTGCTGGCAGCGAAGAACAATGGCTTGAAGAAATCAGAAGCCCCGTACCTGAGCCCATCCCTGCCCCCAACCCTCAACCCGTTGCACCTGATTTGACTGAGTGGAAGGCGCCCATCCTCAGCTGGATTCAGGAAGCAAAAAAAGTCTTGATGAGCTTAGGTCTAGCGATCAAAGCTATGACTCAGGAGGCCAAGAATCTGACCGAGGTGGTAGCAAAATCAAAGGCCCAACTCGACCTCACTGTCATCACCGTTGAGACCCTCAAAAGGACCATTGGAAAATTAGAGCTCACATCACTCCCGCCGAGTGATCAAACTGACCAGCTCCGAGCCGTCACCGCAGCCATCCAGGAACTCAGCGATCAAACATCCAATCAAATCGCTGTGGTATTAACTGAGTACGAAAACGCTTTTGATGTGACTCGCAAGCTCAACGAGTCCATTACTCAGACTAACCGGAGTGTTTTGGCTGAGGCCAAATTGTTTCAGACCCTGAAGAGCAAAATCTAGTTTAAAGAGATTGCCTGAAACCTCCAGGAAATGTATTTCCATAAAGACGTTATGGAATACATTCTCGCGATCGATCAAGGAACAACCGGCACCAGCGCTCTGCTCATGGATACCAATCTGAATCGAGTTGCTGAGGCTGGCGTTGAATTCGAGCAATTCTTTCCGAAACCAGGTTGGGTAGAACACGACTTGGAGGACATCTTTACGACTGTCCTCCAAACTATAAGAGAAGTCACAAAGCACGTTAATCCAAAAAAAATATTAGCAATCGGGATCACAAATCAAAGAGAAACGCTTTGTTTTTGGGATAAAAACACCCTTGCCCCGTTAGGTCGAGCCATCGTCTGGCAGGACCGGAGAACAACAGACATCTGCGAAAGTCTCAAGGCCCAAGGACTCGAACCTTTTTTTCAACAGCGCACCGGCTTACTGATCGACCCTTATTTTTCTGGAACCAAAGCAGCGTGGGCACTGAAAAACTGGCCCGAAGTCCAGGCAGCTTTCAAGGCCGGCCGGCTTGCCGCCGGGACGGTAGATAGTTTCTTGATTTCTCGACTCTCCGGGGGCGCCGTCCATGCTACCGAACCCAGTAACGCTTCGAGAACTCTTTGCTTTGACTTGTCGCTTCGTCGGTTTGATGCCGATCTTTGCAAGGCACTGGATGTGCCGCTGGAGATCTGGCCAGAGATTTACCCGTCCGCGGGCATCTTCGCTGTCACGAAGGGATTTCCTGAACTGCCTGATGGAATCCCCATCACCGGTGTTCTTGGCGATCAACAGGCGGCTCTTTTAGGTCAGGCATGCGTCAAGGAGGGAACCGCCAAGTGCACCTATGGGACCGGGGCCTTCTTGCTCATGAACACGGGCAAAAAACCGGCCTTCAGCAAACATCGCCTCATTACGACCGTGGCTTGGGCCCTCAACTCTGAGCACTACACTTATGCGCTCGAAGGCAGCGTCTTTATTGCGGGCGCTGCGGTTCAGTGGGTTCGAGATGGTCTTAAGTTTATTCGAGACTCATCGGAGATTGAAGGGCTCGCTCGCTCTGTGCCGTCCAGTGAAGGAGTCGTCTTCGTACCTGCTCTCACCGGCCTCGGATCTCCTTACTGGGATCCTACTGCGACAGGACTTTTCACGGGGATCACTCGAGGAACCCATCAAGGTCACATGGCTCGAGCTGTATTAGAGGGGATTGCATTTCAAGTTGCCGATATCATCACGGCCATGGAGAAGGACTTGGGCAAACCACTTTCATCCATGAATGTCGACGGGGGCGCATCGGCTAATAACCTCCTCATGCAATTTCAATCCGATATTCTGGGCGTTGAGCTCAGGCGGCCCAAGTACCTTGAAACAACCAGCTTGGGGGCTATTTTTGCCGCTGGTTTAGGTGCTGGGATTTGGACCGATCTTTCAGAAATCGAAAACACCTGGAAACAAGACCAACTCTTCACCCCTCAAATTTCCCCCCAAGAAAGAGAGCAGACTTTAAAGCGCTGGCATGAGGCAGTAGGACGTGTGATGTACCGTGGCAAAGCCTAAAACCCAATACGCCTGTCAAAACTGCGACTACTTCACCGCTAAGTGGCTGGGTAAATGTCCTTCGTGCGATGAGTGGAACTCATTCATCGAAGCGACGTCAATTGCTCCCACGGATGGATCGACTCTGGCAGACGTTCGAGAGCAATTTCGCTCGCCAAAATCTCAGGGCACAAACTCGCAATTCTCAGAAGGTTGGGTCGAGCTCACTCCTACTGAAGACGGATCTGAGGGAGCTCTTTCAGCGGCCCCCCAAACCCTCGCCCGTTTTTCGACCGGGATTTCGGAGCTCAACCGAGTTCTAGGCGGAGGACTCGTCACCGATGGCTTTACTCTTTTAGGGGGCGATCCTGGAATTGGCAAAAGCACTCTCCTCTTGCAGATGGCTAAGGGAGTCTGCACCCAAAATCGAGACATTAAAGTTTTCTATGTCAGCGGAGAAGAGTCAATCGATCAAATTCGAGGGAGGGCCCACCGACTGGGCATCCAAGGAAAGGGGCAAATCTTTTTAGGCGCAGAAACTCAACTCGAGAAAGTTTTTGCATCTATCCAACAACTCTGCCCACAAATCGTAGTCATCGACTCCCTTCAAACTTTTTCTACCTCATTTGTGCAATCAGCTCCCGGAAGCGTCAGCCAGGTCCGAGATATTACAGCACGTCTGATGACTCTCGCCAAATCAGCTGGCATTGCAGTCTGGCTAGTTGGACACGTTACAAAAGAGGGCGGTATTGCAGGCCCAAAAACTGTCGAACATATGGTCGACACAGTCCTCTACTTTGAAGGAGAAGGCGGGCAGTCTTATAGGCTTTTGCGAACAGTAAAAAATCGCTTTGGTAGCACGCACGAGCTAGGAGTCTTTGAAATGGATGGAGAAGGACTCCGAGAAGTCGTAAATCCTTCCTCTTTATTTTTGAGTGAGAGAACCGAAGCTATCGCCGGAACATCCATTGCAGCACCGCTAGAGGGAACTCGCCCGCTCCTCGTAGAACTTCAGGCCTTAGTCACGCCCTCAGGTCTCGCTGTTCCTCGGCGCACATCAGTTGGGATTGACTCATCGAGAATTTCTCTCATCGCAGCAATCTTAGAAAAACACATGAAATTGCCCCTCGCAGAACAGGATTTATTCTTCAATGTCGCAGGAGGACTGAAACTCAACGAACCCGCCTGTGACCTCGCCGCCGCCGCAGCGATCTGGTCTAGCTCTCAAGACAAGAAACTCCCTTTAGGTAGTGTATTTATCGGCGAACTCGGCCTGACCGGAGAGGTGAGACGGGTACCCCAATCCGAATCACGAATTCAAGAAGCTTCGCGTCAAGGATTCAAAACCATCGTGCTCCCAAAAAGTACTCCAAAGGCATTGTTGGAAAAAATCCAGCGAGATAAAAAAACAAATCTTTTCCTCATTTCTCGGATCGAGGAGCTAAAAACACTTTTCTCATCAAACTAGGTTATATTTAATTATCTATGGCAAAAGATTCGGACGAAGGCTGGAGAAGAAAACGAGAGAGAGAAGATGAAGACGAACAGAGCCAAGCCGAGAGCAAAAAAAATGAATTAGCTCCAATCACCCAGCACGATCAAAAAGTAGATGGACTAATCCATCAGGTGAACGTCCTTGTCGAGCAACTAGACCGCCTCTATACGATGTATTTTCAGGGACTAGAGAAACTCCCCCCGATTCAAAAACGCAAACTCCTCGAAGATCTCATCGAGCAGCTTGACCTAGGATCCAAGCCCACCGCCCAGCTCAGATTCAAGACCCAGTCAGCCCGGACCAAGTTTGCTACCTACCGAGAGCGTTGGGAAAAAAAGTTAAAGGATTTGGAGATGGGTAGAATCAAGCGAAATTAAGGGTGTAGCTACTCGATTACTCACCCACGAGTCAACTTCAAGAACTCCTCCTCGCTCAACACTTCGACGCCCAATGCTTTTGCCTTCTCTAATTTCGAGCCAGCCTCCTCGCCAGCAAGAACAAAGGTCGTTTTCTTTGAAACGCTCGAAGAGGTTTTTCCGCCATTCTCTTCAATGATTCGCGTTGCCTCGCCTCGAGAAAGAGTGGGTAGAGTCCCCGTGAGAACGATCGTTTTACCAGCAAGTTTCAGGCTAGTCTCACCGTGTAGGTTTTTGGGCTTCTTGGGTTCTACAAAACGAAGTAGTGATCTGAGCTCCTTTAGATTTTGAGAGTCACTGAAGTATTGCACCAAACTCTTTGAAATCTCGACGCCAATTTCATGAATTAATTCATAATCTGACTCTTGAGCTTCTATTAGTTTTTCAATACTCCCAAAGCACTTTGCGAGAGACTTTGCTGTTTTTTCACCCACATGACGGATCCCGAGACCATAGATGAGGCGATACAGATCGGGAGTTTTCGCTCGCTCGATCGCTTCTAAAAGTTTTTGGGTAGATTTTTCAGCAAACCCCTCTAACTCCAAAATTTGATCATATTTGAGAGTAAATAAATCAGCATAGTTTTTTACCAATCCAGCATCGACGAGCTGCTCGACAATCCGATCCCCTAATCCTTCAATATTGAGCGCATCCAAGCTGGCTAGATGCCTAATCCGCTCCTTGAGCTGAGCAACACAATTTCGACTCACGCACCGAACAGCTGCCTCATCGGGCTTCCGCTCCACTGCAGAGCCACAAACGGGACAAAACTTGGGAAGATTAAATTTTTTCTCTTTCCCTGTCCTCACATCGGTAATAACTTTGACCACTTCGGGTATCACGTCTCCTGCGCGCTGAATTATGACGCGATCGCCAATCCGGATATCTTTTCGGTCAATTTCATCTTGATTATGCAGAGTGGCACGCCTCACAGTAGCGCCTCCTATTCGCACAGGCGTCACCTGAGCCACAGGAGTGAGCGCGCCAGTCCTTCCGACTTGGACCACAATATCTTCGATAGTCGTGGTTTCCTGGCGCGGCGGGTACTTAAATGCGATCATTCCCCGAGGACTTCTCGCAATATAGCCCGCAAGATCGATATCTCTTAAGCGATTGAGCTTCACTACAATCCCATCAATCTCAAAGGGGAGATGAGAGCGCTTCTCTTGAATTTCGCGGTAAAATTTTAAAACTTCGTCCGCTCCCTGGCAAATTCGCCTGTAGGCTCCTACACGAAACCCCCACTCTGAAAGTTGGTCCTGATATTCCGCCATGGTCTTCAACGCGAGCTCACTGGCGTAACCTAGTCCGTAACAATATAAGGTAAGTGGGCGCGAGGCTGTGATTGCCGGATCCAGCTGCCTAAGCGAGCCTGCTGCTGCGTTCCGGGGATTGGCAAATGCTTTTTGGCCCGAGTCTAATTGCTGTCGATTGAGTTTTTCAAAATCCTCGATGGGCAAGATCACTTCGCCTCGAATCTCAATGAGCTGCGGAGGGTTCTTTGTCCTGAGTTTGAGTGGGACAGACCGAATGGTCCTCACATTCTGGGTAACATCTTCTCCGGCCTCACCATCTCCGCGCGTAGCGGCATGGGCCAACTTCCCGTTCTCATAAGTCAGATTCAGGGAGAGGCCGTCAAATTTAAGCTCCGTATAATACTCAAGGGTGTCGGTCTCGGGCCTATCCAAAAACCGGTGCACACGTTGATCGAACTCCAAGAACTCCGGTCCGGTAAGCGCATTCGCGAGCGAAAGCATTGGCACTCGGTGCTTGATTTTCTTGAATTGACTAAGCGCTTTTCCTCCTACGCGAAGCGTGGGAGAATCAGAAAGCCTGAGATCAGGGTATTGCTTTTCTAGGCTTTGAAGCTCTCGAAAAAGAGCGTCATAGGCTGCATCAGAAATCTCAGGATCGTCTAGAACATAGTACCGAAAATCGTGGTGATGAATGAGGGCCGTAAGCTCTCGAATTCTCTCCGAAACTTCTTGATGACCAGCGGGTTCGCGTTGAGACATGAGGACTAAAAGCTATACAAGAGTGCCGGTGCAATTGTAATCATTTTTTGGTCAACTGACTTGCCACTCGACAGCGACACGGTGCTACTTTGGTACTCTAATCCAGCCCGAAACGCGATACGTGAGTTGAGGTTATAGGTTCCACCGATCGAGAGATTAAAATCTGAACTGCTCGAGGCTGCAGTCTGATCCAAACTTCCAAAACTCAACACCCTGAACTTAACGTCAGCAAAGGCAGTCCAATTTTCAAGAAAAGGATACTTCCCTCCAACACCCACAAAAAACGAATTTAAGGTCATCGGTCCTGTGTACTCGCTCGAAGACGTCGGTAGCTGAGTTTGATTGGATTTGAACCCGACTTTAAGCCACCCTTTTAGACCGTAAAGATCTTCACTCAAATCGACACTGTATCCCAAATTCACAAGGCCGATGAGATCCGAGCCCGGCACCCCTGTCGATTGAGATCCTGAGAGATTCTTCTGAGTAAAAGTCCAAGCTTGATAGCCGATCCGCCCGCCCAAAAACCAGCTTCTAGTCAGCCAAAGCTCTGCATCCGCCTGGGCGCCCAGCGAAAATCCCCCTCCCTGATTTGAAACAGTGCCGCTATTTGCGCTCAAAAGCCTGCTAAAAGATCCTACCGGAAGACTCAAGCTCATCCAACCTAAACGTGGCACAAACGAACGAGCGGAAGGTGTTTGCTCTGCACCCTTAGCTTCAGTCACCCCCGGCGATCGCTCCAAACGAATGACCTTTTGAAAGCGAGAGATCGCCATCCCGGGCTCTTCGGACGCCAAATGACAGAACGCCATCGCTCCATCGATTTTTTCAACGACCACTCTACCCGTCGGCCTCATTTTCCAATCAACGATTCGATTCATCAACGGGTGCCGTCTTGCTTCGTCGACAGTCGCCAACTCCAATTGGTCTCCTACGTTTAATCCTTCTTCCCCTCCGATATTCAAGGTGACCGACTCACGATCTCGTCCAGTAACTTGACCAAAAAAGGGTAGCTGGTGAAGTAGCTTTGATAGCTGACCCTTCAGCTTCTCGGATAAAAGATCCCTCTCAAAGCCTCCTCCGCTCCTGGGCTCTTCTAGCGTGAACTGGACGTCCGCTATCACCTCCATCTTGGGAGCATGTAGCCACTCCAGGGTGAAAAAATAGGCGGATCCTGTCTTCTGAACTCGGGTCCGAATTAGGCTTTCGGCGTGGGTAGACTGAGTCATTTGCTTAAGAAGCTGGTGGTCGAAAATCACCTTTTTATAGGGAAGTTTAGAGCGAGAAATCACTTGGTCAACTGTGTGCAAATCCACCAACACAAATCGACCTGGCTGGCTAAAATAAGCTTCAAAAGCATCCGAAACATATTCGGCAAAAAAACCGCCGACATTGTCGATGGATCGCAAAACTCCAACGGTATCTAATCGAAATTGACGATCCAAGTCGCCGCTACACCACCCAACGGACGGCCCTCCAACACAATAAAAAAGGCCGATCACCCCGACAAAGAAAGCTCGCTTTTGCATGCAAAATGGATCCATTTTCACCGTCCCTGCCCTAATTGTATTTCCCTAGATAGTAAATTCAAGTACTCTAATTGGCATGACGGGTCAAAACCAGCATAATGAGGCGCAGATTCAAATTGGGCCTAAAAAAAAAATCGCATTCGTTTGTAGCGGCGGAGCAACCAAGGCAGGAGCATTCCACCTTGGCGTCGCTCTAGCACTCCAGGAAAAGGGATTCCGATTCAAAGGAGGCCTCAGCTCTCACCTCCAATCCAACTTAAAATCTGAACCGAACGGCCTCGAAATCTCTACTTACGTGGGATCCAGCGCGGGTTCGATGATCTCCTCTTTCTTGGCTTCTGGATATTCACTAGAAAATATTTTTAACTCCTTCCTAGGTCGAAAGGGCTCAAGCTCAGACCCACGTGATAACTTCCCGAAACCATTGCCGAGACTCACCTTTCAAAAGGCGTTCAAATTCAAAGCACCGACACTTACCGACCAGCTCACTCAGATGGGTAAATTACAAAAACTCTTTACCGGCTGGGTCGATGGGAGCTGGGACGAACTTTTCAACTTAGATTGGCTGAAAGTTTCTGGCATTTTTTCGACCGCTGGGGTTGAGCAATACATGCGTGAGGAAGTTCTTCCCTCAAACTCTTTTCATGATTACGTCCCTGATTTGTTTATGGTGGCGACGCAACTCAATCACTCGCGAAAGGTCGTTTTTGGCAAACCCAACTTTCAACTCCCACCGAACGACCTCAGTTGCGAGTACAATCATGAGACCTCGATTTCAGATGCCTGCGCGGCAAGCATGGCTTTACCCATCATCTTTGCCCCCCATTCAATTAAAAATGGTGCTGGTCAGACCCATCACTATATCGATGGTGAAATTCGAGATACGCTCTCGACTCACGTAGCTGTAGACCACGGGGCCGATCTGGTCATCGCAAGTTACACCCATCAGCCTTATCATCTAAATTCGGAGATAGGATCCTTGACCGAAAAAGGCCTACCCGCTATCGTCATTCAATCGATCTATCTCCTAATTGAACAAAAAATTCATAGCCATATCCATAATAAAAAAACGCAAATGAACGCCGTACAGGCAGTCTCAGACTTTTGTAAAACTGAGGGTATTTCTGATCATCAACGACTCAGAATCTGCGAAATCATGGAGGCTGAACTGCAATTTAGAAAAAATGTGGACACCATTTACATTCACCCAAGCCCTTTAGATACCCAGCTCTTCTTTGGGGAGCACTTTAGTTTTTCACCCCGAAAAATGGCAGAGGTGGTGAAGAGCGGCTTTCGATCTGCGATTGAGACTCTCAAATACTATGAATTTGCAGACCATAAACCCCGCCATGCGATCGGCACTACCCAACTCTAGTATCTACGGCCACCGAAGAGGACGATTATGAAGCCCTACCAACATCACATTCATATCAGAAAAGAGTACTTAAAGTTTTCTGCTGCCCATTTGACTCTCTTTCCTGACGGAACGCATGAACGCCTCCATGGCCATAATTACACGACCGAAGTATCCTTCGGACTCAGGGAAATTGAATTTAACAAAATGCTCCCTTTTTCCGCGGTTAAAATGGCGATTCAGCAAATATGCCAAGCTTGGGATGAAAAAGTATTGGTCCCCACACAAAATCCGTTTCTCACTCTAAACACCAAAAATGGAGAGGAAATTGAGTTTAACATCGGGAAAAAACGTTATGTACTCCCCAAGGAGGACGTCGTCCTTCTTGGGCTTGACAATATCACCACCGAGACCCTTGCTCTCGAGGCCTGCCGTCGACTCATCGAGTCTCTCAGAGGAAACCCTGAATTCAAACTCATCCAGTCGATCGCATTTCGAGTAGAAGAATCACCAGGACAGGGAGCTTCCTGTCACTGGCAGGCACCCTAGTCGAATCAAGGACCTCACTCATGAAATCAGAACTTATCGTCAAATTTCAATTCATTGCCTCTCACTCGCTCGAGGGCTATGAAACCCCTCACCCACATCGTTGGCAGCTTGAAGTGGTCGTTTCGGGAGTACCTAAAAATGGCAAAATCATCGATATGTTCAAGTTTCGAGACCAGATCCAGGAACTGATTCAACCACTAGAATCGCAGTACCTCAACGATTGCCCATTGGTCTCTCCTGAGATCCGCGAGTTTCCTACTTGCGAAACCCTGTGTAACTTTTTTCAACACGAAATGAGCCAGCGCATCTTAATGTCTTACACGAAAGAAAACCCTTCCCTGAGACTGAGCTCAATCACGGTGGCCCTCTGCGAGATGGACGGTACAGAAACGGGAGCAGTGAGACTGAGCGATTAACGCCCGCTCAAGGCCTCAATGTATTCATCATTCTTGGAAATGGAATCGTCTCTCTAACATGCTCGACGCCTGTGAGCCAGGCCACGGTTCGCTCGAGCCCCAATCCAAATCCCGAGTGAGGGACCGAGCCGTATTTCCTCAAGTCTAAATACCAGGAGTAGTCGTCTTCTTTTAAGCCATGTTCGGCGATGCGTCGCTTCAACACATCGATGTCTTCCTCGCGTTGACCACCACCAATAATCTCTCCGTACCCGAAAGGGGCAATCAGATCGCAACCCAAAGCATACCGCCCTGTGCCTTTGACCCCAGGCCCCCCAACGGTGTCGCTCTGTTTGAAATAAAACGCTTTGATTTGAGCAGGCATATGATGCACAAAAACTGGTTTGCCAAACTCGTCACCTAGAGCGGTCTCATGAGGTGCTCCGAAGTCCTCTCCCCAAGCCAGAGGGACTCCTCGCTTTTCAAGAATTTGAATCGCCTCATCGTAAGAAATTCTAGGAAATGGGCCACGAATCGCTTCGAGCTGCGTTAAGTCTCTCTCGAGGATCTTGAGCTCAGGAGCTCGATTCGCCAAAACTGACTGCACGATGTGCTCCATGAATTGCTCAGCAAGCTCCATGTTTTCGTTGAGATCAGCAAAGGCTACTTCGGGCTCAATCATCCAAAACTCAGTCAAATGCTTTCGGGTTTTAGACTTCTCAGCTCGAAAGGTAGGCCCAAAGACGTAAATCTTGCCAAAGGCCATCGCGCCGACTTCGCCGTAAAGTTGCCCCGACTGCGAGAGGTACGCTTTTTCGTCAAAGTAGGGGGTACTAAACAAAGTCGAAGTCCCCTCGCAGGCACTCGGTGTGAGAATGGGAGCGTCAAAACGTACAAATTTTCGGTTCTCAAAAAACTCATGAATCGCCCGAGTGATCTCGGAGCGAATTCGAAGTGCAGCCCATTGCCGCGCGCTTCGAATCCACAGATGACGATTTTGCATCAAAAACTCAACCCCGTGCTCCTTGGGAGAAATCGGATAGGGCTCTGCGATCTGAATAATCTTGAGCGAGATCACTCCCATCTCGTAGCCGCCCGGAGATCGAGGTTCCTTCCTCAATTTTCCGGTGACCTCCAGGGAGGACTCCTGCGTAAGCTTCTCAAAGTCAGCCATAGCCTCGGGCACCGTCTCGCCCTGAAAAAGAACGGACTGCATCAACCCTGTCCCATCTCGCAGCACCAAAAACTTAACCTTACCTGAACTCCTCTTGTGGTAAACCCAGCCCTTGATCGTCACCACTTGTCCATCGAACTGCGAGGAGTCTTCTATATAAAATCTCTTAGGGGTAGAACCCCCCCCAGCCTGAACGGGATTGATGCCCGAATTAAACTCCATGAATTATGTACTCCTTTTAAAAGTCTGCTGCAAATTGTGCAAGGGTCCTGACGTAAATTCCGCTCGCACCCTTCTTAGGAAGATAGGAGAGCGTATTCAGGTTGTAGGCAACCCCGGCAATGTCTAAGTGAGCCCAGCGGGTTCCTTTTCTGATGAATTGCTTGAGGAAAATGGCTCCTCGGATCGTCCCACCGTAGGAGTCGTTTGCCGAGTTTTTCATATCAGCATAATCCGACCTCAAATCATCAAAGTACTCATCAAAAAGAGGGAGCTCCCACATTTTCTCGCCGTTCATCTCGCCTGCTCTGCGAAGTGATTCAATTAGGGGCTCATCATTGCCCAAAACGGCGCAACACTGTTTACCTAAGGCAACCGAAACCGCTCCAGTGAGAGTGGCAATATCCACCACTGCATCGGCCTTATAGTCCTGAACGAAGTCGAGTGCATCTGCCAAAACCAGTCGCCCTTCGGCGTCCGTATTAATCACCTCGACGGTTTTGCCATTTCTGGCTGTTAAAATATTTCCCGGCTGGATGGCATTTCCTGATGGCATATTCTCAGTCAATGCCAAGATTCCGATGACTCGATTAGGTACCTGCCATTGAGCAGCTAGAATGAGCGCTCCCATGACTGTCGCAGCACCGGTCATATCATGCTTCATTTCCTCCATGCGAAGGGAGGGCTTGATTGAAATTCCTCCACTATCGAAAGTCACCCCTTTGCCAACGAAAGCCACGGTTTTGTGATTTTTCTTATTTGAAGGTAGGTACTCAAGAACGACTACCCTGCCTTCACGCTCAGCCCCCTGACCTACACCGAGGTAAAGACCCATTTTTTCTTTTGCTGCGTCGGCCTCAGTCAAAATCTTGCACTTAAGACCATACTGCCGAGCGAGCTTCTTGGCTTCGTTCGCATAATAAACAGGGGTTCCGAAGTTCGAGGGCTCGTTGGACCAATCCCGGGTCAGGCGAACTGATTCACCGACTGCCATCACTTCTTTGAGCTGGCGCTCTAGCTGCAACTTGAGCCCTTTTTCCTTCACGAAAAAAATAATCCGGGCCGGACCACCCAGTTCGCTCGGCTTCGAATGTTCCTTAGAAGAGGTCTTGTATTTGTCGAACTGATAGGCGTTCAAAATTAGCCCCTCGGCAAACGACCGGATCAGTCGGGCCGGGTCTAACTTTGGCTGATGAGTATGGGAACCCGTTCCTTTCCCTTCAAAAAAGGATTCAACATGAACGGTCAGCATTTTGACTTTCTCAGCGACTAACTTAGCCCAGGCATGCCCCCCGGCCGCTCTCAACTTCTCCTCACTCAAGTCTGAGTATGAACCTAATCCGACCGTCAAAACGGACTCAGCCGAGTCGGCCGAGGCGAAGCGGATGAACTGAAGCGAACCTTGCTTTGCATGAAAAACATCTTCCTTTCGAAGTCTCTCCACCAATTGGGTGAAGCTTCCTCGGGGAGGAACTGCCTTTTTCCCAGCGTCCTGAAAAACGGCAACCAGGTCGGCACCCCCATTACCTGAACCCGATGTCCTAACTTCTAATAAAGGTAATTTCCACATGTTCAGCCTTTGCCCTTTCGATGAGATTTCATTAACATAGGGCCTACCTATGTTGAAGCGCTATCACCACATTGTAGGTGGCATTTTTAGGTTTGTCGATGCTTGTGTCATTGCTCTTGCCTGGCTCGGTGCCTACTGGATTCGATTTCATATTCCTCTGGTCGAGGTTACCAAGGGTCTTCCAGGATTCAGAAAATATTCTGCGCTCTCGCCCTTGATTATCATTCTCTGGTCGGCAGTGTTCTCATCCATGAAGGTCTACAATTCTCGCAGGATGTTGAGAAGAACGCATGAGGTCCAACTCCTCTTAAAAGCTCATTGCACAGCTATATTAGCCTTCATTTCAGTCACTTACCTTTTTAGTGAGTACCGATACTCCCGGGTAGTTATGATCTACTTTGGGGCTCTGGGTGCGTTAGGTATCATTCTGTTTAGACTCCTCTTACGAAATGGCCTTCGCGAGTTTCGACTTCGGGGTTTCAACTTAAGACATGTGATTGGGATCGGCGAAGGCAAAGCGCTAGAGACTCTCATCAGACGGATCGATCGATTTCCCGAGCTTGGCCTCCGTGTGCAAGGCGTCATTACTCACGAAAAGTCAAATACTCCCTCCGTAGAAGGTAAGCTAGCTCTCGGAACCTTTACCGAAATTCATGACATCATTCAAAAGTTCAAGCCCGATCAAATTCTTATTGCTCTCCCCAGAGACCAGTATGCTGACTTGGATCGAATTTTCTCGCTCCTCAAGGACGAAACGATCGACATTCAGCTCATTCCTGACATTCACGAATACACAACCCTCGGATGCGAAGTAGAAGACTTTGATGGACTTCCCATAGTTAAAATCAACGACTCTCCTCTCCAGGGCTGGGGTGCGCTCGCAAAGCGAATCACGGATGTCATAGTTTCTGCCATTGCGCTCGTTCTTCTCTTTCCCCTTTTCTGCTTGATCGCTTTTGCAGTTAGAATGAGCTCAAAAGGTCCCATTTTCTATCAACAAGAGAGAATGGGCCTCGATGGACGGACCTTTAAGATTCTTAAATTTCGGTCCATGGACGTCAACGCAGAATCCCAGACGGGCGCTGTTTGGGCAAACCGCAATGACCAACGAAAAACAGCGCTTGGCTCCTTTTTAAGGGGCACGAGCCTGGATGAATTGCCCCAACTTTGGAACGTCCTCAAAGGGGAAATGTCCCTAGTTGGGCCCCGTCCCGAACGACCAGTTTTTGTCCAGCAGTTCAGACGAGAAATTCCCCATTACATGCTGCGACATAAAGTCAAAGCTGGAATTACCGGTTGGGCCCAAATCAATGGCTGGAGGGGAAATACCTCATTGGATCGCAGGATAGAGTGCGACTTATATTACATTCGTAATTGGTCTTATTTTTTGGACATCAAAATTCTCATTTCAACCCTATGGAAGGGCTTCATTAATAAAAATGCGTATTAATCGACTCCGTAGCTTTCGTCCCATTAAATTGGATTTTTACATCCTTTCGGAAGTACTAGGGTCCTTTGGCGGAGCCTGTGTTTTTATCCTTTTCTTCTTGCTCATGTTTCAGATTCTTAGAATCGGGGAATTTCTAGTCTCTCATGGTGTGAGTCCCATTATTTTAGCTAAAATGAGCGGCCTCTTAGCCATGTCTTTTCTTCCAACGGCGATCCCACTTTCGTTTTTGATCGGTCTACTGCTCGCTTTTTCGAGATTGTCTGGCGACAGCGAGATCGTGGCCATGAAGGCAGCAGGAGTAAGCCTATTTCGAATATCGGTACCTCTGCTTTTTTTGGCCGGCATACTTAGTTTTTTGTTACTGCAGATCAACAGGGCCTGGGCGCCAGCAAGCATTAACGCCTACAAGGGGCTCGAGACAAAAGTAGGAAATACGAAAGTATCCTCCATCATCAAAGAAGGAGCCTTTACTTCTGGTTTTTTTGACATGCTCATTTTTGCAGAAAAGGTTGATCAGAAAAGCAACCACTTGGAGCGCGTTTTTATCTTTGATGAACGAGAACCCAAAAATCCTCTCGTTTATGTTGCCAAGGATGCAGAGATTCTACCTGTCAAAACTCGAGAAGAACTTGGCGCTGCAATCATTTTTAAACTCTCTCATGGCGCCATGCACCATAGTAGCCTGATGCAGAGCACCTATGAAAAAATCGATTTCGATGCCTATCAACTGTTTCTAAAAATTACGGAAGGCGGCGAACAATCAGGGGGAAGTCCGCAAATGATCCCCCAGAATGAGCTTTTAAAAATTATCGAGCAAAGCCCTCCGGGCTCCCCCACTTATCTAGAACACATGGGAGAGTACTGGCGCCGAAATGCGCTTGCCCTGAGTCCATTCATCTTTGTGCTTTTGGGAATTGGCCTTGGCACCTTTCGACAGCGGTCAGCTCGATTGAGTGGCACACTCGTTGCTCTACTCGTGGCAGTTCTTTACTGGATGCTCCAAGTGTGGGGCACTTCAGCTATTATTAAGGGCACAGTCAGCCCTTTTATAGGCATGCAAATAGCCAACATCGTTCTTTTTGCACTAGGAATTGCAAGTTTTCGAAAATCCTCTTGGTAAAAGAAAGATCTCCTAAACATTGAGTCATGGTTAATAAATAGAATCTAAAGATCCTTAAGTCGAAGTACTGGACTGACTCAAGAGCGAGGATGCACAAAACTTGTGGATAACTTTCTGAAAAAATTCAAAAATACTCATCTAAACCAAAAATAGTGGTTAAAATTCAGGCACTTAAATCCTGTGGATAACTCGCATATATCGTGTGGATAACTTTATTTTAATCTGCTCACTCTTGCGTACTTTTACTATCAACAGGACCGAGCGCCTTTGGGAGCGCCTGGTCAAGACTGAAAAAGACATTCGAAAACAAGTCCGTTCCCGTGTTGCCACTTGGAAAAACAAGAGAAGCAGAACCATGAATGGTCCGCGTGAGCTTTGAGCTCGAAACTAGCGAGGAACCTTTTCCATTATACGAAAAGGAAACAGAAGCAGGATTGGAAACCTGGAGCAGGATTTGATGCGCAGCTCTCAGGACCAAAACTTTGCCTTTTCGCACAATAAATTTTCGAATCGGTCGCTCGTCTACTTGGTACCTAAACCAAACGTCTACT
The DNA here is from genome assembly GCA_947447665.1 of Bacteriovoracaceae bacterium. GTDB lineage: Bacteria > Bdellovibrionota > UBA1018 > UBA1018 > UBA1018 > CAINWE01. The sequence continues at coordinate 140,730 of CANFJX010000003.1, forward strand.
GTCGGCTTAAAAATCACCTTATGTTGAATCTCGCCAGAGGCGAGGGAAAGCCCTGAATCCAGCGGGTCATTCGAGTCCGCGAGAGCAGGATGAGATGGTGATGAAGATGGAGACGGAGAAGAGATCGGTGTCGCACTCGGCCCCACCAAAGCAAGGGACCCCTTCTCATCTTGAGAAGCGACCTTCTCTGTTTTGCCTTCAATTCGAACTCCCGAAGTAGGTGACTGAACTTCAGGACCAAACGCCGTAAGAGGAATTGAAGACGGAGATGATTGAACCATGGGACTTGGACCGTCTCCTGCCACGGCTGCTGAGTTCGGTTGTGCTGCTCGAAGCCGATCGATATGAGAGGCTCGGTGATGCTTGAGAGAAGGCTTGAGGACGATGACAGCAACCCCACCCACGACAATAAAACTACAAATCGCAATTAAGAGAACAGTTCGACTTTGTTGATCCCCGTCTTTTTTATCAAAAGCATAACCGCTATGCCCGCCCTCTCGGTTGGGTCTCTCCAAAGCTCGCATCGAGATATAAGAATCGAATCGAGAGCGAATCTCCTTTGGATCTAGGCCAATGAATCGGCAATAAGCAGTTAAAAAACCCCGAATATAGGGGCGAGCTGGAAGCTCAGAGTAATGATCAGCCTCTAAGGCATGAAGTGTCCTTACGCCTACTTTAGTAGCCGATGCTACCTGTTCAATAGTAATTCCGCGAAGCTCTCGTTCGTTTCTTAAAAACTCCCCTAAAGTCACATCTTTTTCTGACACTTGAGATTCTTTGCCTCCAGGTATTGCCATTCAAGGCAGAAACCGAACTCGATCCATCGCTTGTTCGGCAATCTTAGTATTTGGAAAACGTTTTTCAACCTCCAAAAATGTTTTCCGGGCTAATTCATATTGCTTACTTTGTTCATAGGCTATCCCCAGGGCCAGATAAGCATCACCAAAGCTAGCACAAATCTTTCGGGTCGCTCGGTCATAATCTGAAATAGCGGATTTCACATCATTATTTCGGAGCTTGATCTGGCCCCGGTAATAGAAGGCAACACAAGCAGCCATAGGCGCCTCTGTGATCGCGTTATCCATCATTTTCTCTGCCTGAGGGAGATCTCCCAACCGGTAGGAGACGATTCCAAGATTAGTCCAAGCCTTGTAAGCCTCACGACTCAGAGGATTGCGAGCAGCTCTCTCGAGCGGAGCAACGGCTTCGAGTAGCTGATCGTTTTCGATTAGCAACTTCCCCAGGGTGTTGTTCGCTTCAGGATACTCTGGCTTTAGCTCAATGGCTCTTTTCGCTGACTGGATGGCTCGCTTTAAATCATGTTTTCTAAAGTAAGCGAGGGCAAAAGAGTGATGCAACTCGGGCAACGAGCTATCGACCGATTCAGCTTGCGTCAGAGTTTGAAGAGCGCCCGTTGGATCACCCTCAAGTAAAGCCCCGTTCGCCACCTCAATCAGCATGCGAGCTCGATCAGAGCGACTCATTTCTGATGCTTTCTTTTTCTCGGAAGCACACCCCTGAATTGAAACCGATCCGAGCACAACTAAAAAAATAAAAAACATCCGGCTCAATCGATTACCCATACTACTAAATTAAAAGGCAAATGCCCTGCTGTCAAACCCTCACACGCATTTCTAGACAAATCGGGTCAAATAACTCACACTTTCCACGTGAGACGTTTGAGGAAAAAGATCAATCACCATCATTTTCTCAAATTTCCATCCTCGCTTCACCCAACGCGAGAGATCACGACACCAAGCGTCTAGATCACACCCCACGCTCACGAGAGCTTGAACTCCTAATGTTTCTAGCGATTGAGCGATTTTTGAAAAGTCCTCACCCAGTCCAACTCTAGGAGGATCTAAGATGGCAACCGCCGGTAAACGAGAGCCGGCCGACTGATGCTTCATTAACCAAGGCAGCACAGATGAACGATGAAAGTGAAAATGAGCTGGGATCTCAGGCGCTCGTTGATGGGGAACGCTCAAATCGACGCAATGAATTTCACGCATTTGATTGATCAAAGGAAGACTCAAATTACCCCCTCCTCCAAAGAGATCAAAAAGCTGAAAAGCAGGAGGGAGTTGTTCGGCAATCCAGCCCCTCAGTTTTTCATTTTGCTCGTCATGAACTTGACGGAATCCCTGGGCAGAATGCTTAGAGTTCCAGGTTTTCATTAGGGCACCTTGAGTGGAGACTTCCAATTCTACTTTATAAGGACTCGAGTAGGCCTCTCCCTCGAAGCGGACCGCTTCCCAGCTTTGATTGATCTCCTCCCTGGCGAGATCGCAACGGCTCACAGGCACGAGATCTTGGGTTCCAGACCGAAAAAAACCTAATTCATTCTTAAATCCCCGAAGCTGAACCCGATTTCTATACTCCCAGATCCGCTCCGCAGGAATCAGGTCGTAGTGCTCAGGAGGTTGCACCTGAACTCTCCGCAGAGCGTCAAAAACACCCTCGGACTTGGTTTTCCATTGATACTCATAAGGTAGGTGTTGCCACTCACAACCACCACAAGTGCCAAACGCCGGGCAGCGAGGGGCCTGTCGGATGGCGCCAGGCTCGAGCACCTCTAAGAGGACTGCCATGGCATATCGCTTATTTTCCTCGACGACCCGAACCCTGACTAAGTCACCGGGGGCCGTAAATGGGACGAAAATCACCCTCCCATCTGAGTCTCTAGAGACTCCGGCCCCACCCCGAGCCAGATCTTGAATTTTTAAGATGATCGCAGTTTCCATTTTCAAATCCTTAATACCGGTTGCCCTGAACGACAGATCTCTGTTAGTTTCCGACGCAAACTATGTCAAAAAATATTCGCAATTTTTGCATTATTGCCCACATTGATCACGGAAAATCAACCTTGGCCGACCGTCTTCTGGAGAAAACCGGGACAGTGACCAGCCGAGAGATGGAAGCTCAGTACCTGGATAATCTCGATATCGAGCGAGAACGAGGAATCACCATCAAGGCGCAAAGCGCAAGGCTGAGCTACCTAGCAAAAAATGGCGAACGTTACATCCTCAATCTAATTGATACTCCCGGCCACGTCGACTTTACCTATGAGGTTTCGCGCTCCCTTGCGGCATGCGAAGGAGCTATTTTAGTAGTTGACGCCTCTCAAGGGGTAGAGGCCCAGACTCTAGCAAACGTCTTTATGGCATTGGAAAATAACCTTGAGGTTTTCCCAGCAGTCAACAAAATCGATCTTCCCTCAGCGGACCCAGAGCGGGTCCTAGGAGAAGTAGACGAAATGATCGGACTTGTGGATACGAGCCGAGCTGTCCTATGCAGCGCCAAATCAGGAATTGGGATCGATGAGATTCTTGAAGCGGTCGTTAAGTACTTCCCCTCGCCGAAGGACGCGGATCAGGATCCCCTCCGAGCACTAATTTTTGACAGCTGGTACGACTCCTACCAAGGAGTGATCGCCCTCTGTCGAGTTTTTGAGGGAAAAATCTCAAAAGGCGACAGGATCAGACTCCACCACGTCGGCAAAGAATTCGAAGTCCAGCGTGTCGGGATCTTCACTCCAAAATTTACAGATGTCCAATCGATCAGCAGTGGAGAAGTAGGTGCGATCGTATGCGGGATTCGCGATGTTCGAGACATGAGAGTCGGGGACACGATTATGGATGCCGCCCACCTCGCAGGAGAGCCGCTCGGGGGGTTTAAAGAAGTCAAACCCATGGTCTTTTGTGGTGTCTATCCCATCGACGCAGATGATTATAATAATTTGAAGGAAGCGCTTGAAAAGCTCAAGCTGAACGATTCCGCAATTAGCTGGGAGCCTGAGACGTCAAACGCCTTGGGCTTTGGTTTTCGCTGTGGTTTTCTTGGCCTCCTGCACATGGACGTAGTCCAAGAACGACTTGAACGGGAGTATGATCTCAACCTCATTACGACGGCCCCTTCGGTGATTTACCGCGTCACGCAGACCAACGGCCAGATCGACATGATTGATAATCCTTCAAAACTACCGGATCAAACTCGAATTCAGACGATTGAGGAACCCTACATTCGCCTCACCATTCACATGCCAGCAGAATATGTTGGCGTGGTCATGTCCCTCTGTAACGAGCGACGAGGCATTCAAGAAAAACTAGACTACGTGACCAAGGATCGAGTTGCGCTCATTTATCAGATGCCCCTCAATGAGATGGTTTTCGACTTCTACGACCGCCTCAAAAGCGCAACCAAGGGCTATGCTTCGATGGACTATGAGCTAACGGATTATCGTTTGGCTCATCTAGTCAAATTGGATATTTTGATCAATGGCGAGCCCGTGGATGCACTCTCCCTCATTATCCACCGAGATAAGGCTGCCCACCGAGGAAGGGAGCTCGCAAAGAAAATGAAGGAACTCATTGATCGACAAATGTTCGAAATCGCGATTCAAGCCGCCATTGGCTCTAAGATTGTTGCCCGAGAAAGTATCTCTGCACTGCGTAAAAATGTGACCGCCAAGTGTTATGGGGGTGACATCTCGAGAAAGAGAAAGCTCTTAGAGAAGCAGAAGGAAGGGAAAAAGAGGATGAAACAAATCGGAAGTGTTGAAATCCCTCAGGAGGCGTTCTTAGCTGTCCTTAAGGTCGATTAGAAAGGCGGATGAGGATTGAAGAAAAACCAGCACCCCCCCTCCAAGAATTATTTACTAACACTCTGCTTTGCCGCAGGGCTAGCCCTCCTGATTCGTCGCTGGGTCATTGAGCCCTACCAGATCCCTAACTCCGTGATGAAACCCACCCTTACCGCGGGGGATACAATTTTTGTTTGGAAGTGGCCTTTTCAGACAAAGAAGTCATCAAAACTCTTGCAGCGCGGCGAGCTCATTGTATTTTCGGAAGATCAACCCTTAGGCAGTGGAAATCAAGCCAACTATATTCGAAGAATCATCGGATTACCCGGTGACCGGATTGAAATGAAAGCAGGACACATTTTCTTGAATAGCCAGCCACTGGCTCTACCTCAGGGTGAATCTCCAGGATCAGCATCCGAAAGCTGCTATGCAGAAAAGTTACCATCCAGCCATAGAGCATTCCAGATTTGCATCGATCCTAAGTCGCCTGCGGAGTTTAACGAGCAGAAAGTTCCCGAAAACCACTACTTAGCCGTCGGAGACTGGCGAACTCAAACAGACTCCAAGAAGGGAAGTTTTTGGTCCATCGTGCCAATCTCATCGATTGAAGGTCAGCCCTGGGTCGTTTGGCTCTCGATCGACTACTCCAAAAATACCGGACTTATTCCGCGAATAAGATGGGAAAGAATGTTCCAAAAAATTGAATAATTTTTTCAAAGTAGGTAGTGTGAAGTTACTGTGTACCAGAAATACCTTGAACCGATTATTGAAGACTTCACGACAGGCGAATACTACCGCGAAGTGTACAACGCTAAACTCGAATACTTCGACAAAGCAGGGATCGTTTATGAAGACGATACCGAATTTGAGCAGCGGATGTGCATCTTCATGGATTGGTACATTTTTGATCGGGATCTTCCAGGGGTAGATCTCCCTCCAATCAAATATTATTTTAGAAAAAACAAAGACCGATTTACGAGTGAAGAGTTAAATATTTATAGGGATTTCTGCTCAACCGTTCACTCCGTGTTTCGATTGAGGCGGTTCACTTTAACCGGAAATGGACTGGTCATCGTCGACCTTTTCTCTAGCAAGTCGCACACAGTCACAGATTCAGAAATTAATCGGGGTTTCGCTCGAGGAGATATCTTTGAGGCGAGGATCATTCCTTTCAAAGGGGGATTCGAATTCTCTCGAGGCTTTTGCTTTCACCCGGCCGAAGTCGAATCCTTCATTACAGGCGAGGTCAAGAAGGTTCGATTTCAAGACAAAAGCAGGCAGACCAAGCTAATTCTACAACTCTCCGCCATGAAACTGAAGCACCTCCGATTTCCTCATATTGACATTCGGCATATTTATCGATTTGAATCTCGTCTATAAAAAATCACTTTTTACCGAAAAAAATCTTGCAAGAATTCAAGAATTTCCTCTAAATAGAATAGGACTAGATCTTATATCAAATCTAGGAATGAATTATTAACGCTTATAGGAGCATTTATGAAAAAGCTTACCTTGACCCTCGTTGCATTATTCGCATTGTCTGCAGTTGCTTTCGCTGAAGAAAAAGCCGAAACCCCAGCTGCTCATGATGCGCATCATGCTGCTGCACACGAAGGCGCAGCTACCGAAGCTAAGACTGCACATGAAGGCGCAGCTACCGAAGCTAAGACTGAAGAAAAAACAGCTAAAAAAGCTAAAAAAGCTCATCATCCAAAAAAGGCAGCTAAAAAAGCCCCTGCTGCTGAAGGTGCAGAATCTGCTCCTAAAGCTGAGTAAGGTTTCAGCCAGTCTTCGACTCGATTTTGCAGCTTGAGAGCAACGCTCGCGGGCCTATAAACGAAAAGACAGGACCCCCAGGTCAATATTTTGACCCTGGGGGTTTTTTTTGTCCAAAATTTAAGCTAGGCTTTTTCCTAATGACCCCCCAAAAAATACTCGCCATAAAACTCAGAGCGTTGGGCGATACGATTCTTACGACAGCTCCCCTCATTGAGCTCAGTAGGACTTTCCCTCAAGCTGAAATTCATTTCCTCATGCCTCAAGAGTGGTCCTCCCTTTTGGAGGGCTTTCCTGGAATTCAAAAGTTGTGGAAATACGAGCGAAGCCATCTAAAAATCGCTCGTGCTCGAGCCATGGCTCGCCTCGCACACGCATTGCGCCAAGAAAAGTATGATTGCGTCATAAATTTCCACGCGAGTCCCTCCAGCTCCCTCCTTGCCTATGCCACAGGAGCAAAAACCCGCGCCATCCACTTTCATGGTCACCACCACAGAGATCGGCTCACTACGGTAAAGATCCCCGGAAAAGGAACTCTTAAGCCAATCATCGAAAGAGACATGGATACACTTCGAGCTTTAGGGATTCACGTCCCTGCGGGCAGGCTCCCTACTTTGCCGCTTCAAGAATCAGAGATTCGACACGCTTCAGAAACTCTGACTCGCCTAGGACTCAGCAGCCCTCTGCTGGCGATGAGCCTCGGAGCCAGTAGAGAGACCAAGCAGTGGCCTCTTCAGCGTTTTGTTGATCTTGCGATCGAGTGGATAAAAAAAGAACAAGGGAGCGTCCTCGTATTTACAGGCCCGCAAGAAGAGACGCTCCAGCGCAACTTTCTCACCGCGCTTGATGAGCAGCTAACCTCCACGCTCGCGACTCCCACCGAACGCTCGGAAATTCGTAAGCGAATTGGAACTCTCCATGCCCTCCCACTCCGTAAATTAGCCGCGCTTTTCAGTCTCGCATCAGTCTGGGTAGGAAGCGATTCAGGACCCAAGCATTTAGCTGTAGCGGTAAAAACGCCCACAGTCACGTTCTTCGGTCCCGAAGATCCATTTGAGTGGCACCCCTATCCATTAGATATGCACCCCTACTTTTTTCGAAAAGAACTTACATGCAGGCGTGACGCAGACCCCGGAATGCCACCCTGGTGCAGGCTGAATGAATGCAAAATCGAGGAAAACCAATGCATGAAGCTCATAGGGGTTGACTCAGTCCTTTCAGAATGTAAAGAATTAGCCCAAAGGTAAAAAATGAACGATCCTTCTCCTCCCTGCGTTTCAGCTGTGATCATTTGTCGGAACGAAGAAAAACAAATTGCACGATGCCTCAATTCCCTGACCTGGGCCGATGAAATTTTAGTGGTGGACGCGTACAGTACCGACCAAACCCAAGCAATCTGCCTGGACCCTAACCAACCTTGGGCGCATCAAATCCGGTTCCTTCAGAGGAGCTGGACTGGCTTTCGAGATCAACGGAACGATGCAATCAAAAATGCCCGCTATGATTGGGTTTTTGTCATTGATGCTGACGAGGCGTGCAGCGCAGAACTCGCTCACAAGATCAGGGACATCCTAAAAAACTCACCTACCCTATCAGAACGAGCCTATAAAGTAAGGCGAGTGGAGTATTTTTTAGGAAAAGAGATCCGCTATGGAATTTGGAATCCCAGCTATCAAGACCGATTTTTCCACCGCGAAGGCGTAACCTACGTCAATGACATTCACGAGTATCCGGTATTTAGGACTCCGCCTAGAAAAATTCATGAGCCCATTCTTCATGCTCCTGGATTTAATCCAGACCAATTCTTAGCTAAGATGAATCAATACACCTCAGTCGAGGCCAGAGACCGGGTCACAGAAGGGAAAAGAACAAACTGGTTCCGAATTCTTTTTGCCTTTCCAGCTATGTTCCTAAAAAACTACTTTTATTATGGAGCTTATCAAGACGGATTTCATGGCTTTGTGATTTCGATTCTCGAGGGAGTCTCCCGAGTGGTAAGACATATTAAAATTTGGCGATACTCCAACGAGATTCAGGACTCAAAATGAAAATTTCAGGCTTCACATTAGTCAGGAATGGAACCGCTTTTGACTATCCTTATCTAGAATCACTGCGATCGATCCTACCGCTCGTCGACGAGCTGGTGGTGAACGTAGGAAAAGGAGACGACGACACCCTAGAGCGAATTCAAAAATTCGCCGCCGACGAAGGCCAAGGGAAGGTGATCTATTTCGAAAGCGACTGGCAGCTCGACCAGCCAGAAAAGAAACGGGGCGGCCTCATTCTCTCCACCCAAACCAATGCAGCGCTTTCTCGTTGCAGTGGTGATTGGTGTTTTTATCTCCAGGCCGATGAGGTGTTGCACGAGGCAGACCTTCCGCTTCTTCGCAAGATCTTGAAGCAAGCGCATCCCGACCCAAGAATCGAAGGACTCCTCTTTGATTATCATCATTTTTATGGGTCTTTTGATGTCATCCAGGAATCTCGAAGCACCTACCGGCGCGAGGTAAGAGCCGTACGCCGAAGTGCTCAGCCCAGGAGCATCGGCGACGCTCAAAGCTTTCGAAGACAAAATGGGAACAAACTCTCCGTCATTTTAAGTGGTGCCCGAATTTTTCATTACGGCTGGGTCAGAAAGCCCGAGGCGATGAAGGAAAAGACATTTTTCATGGATCAACTTTATCATGGAGATCCTTCGAACCAAAACCTGGCCCAACGGACGCCGCACACCGGGGATAACTACAGGTACAAACGCTTCTGGGGGCTTAAGCCATTTCTCGGATCTCATCCCTCCGTCATGAGGGAGAGGATTGAGAAAAAGGGATGGCACTGGGACTTGAAGAATTCGCCTTTTCAAATCAGCCTAAAAGATTCCAAAAAAATCATTCTAGACTGCGTGGAAAAAATTACCGGATTTCGGCTTTTTGAGTATCGTAGCTATCGACTTTTAAGAAAGCTTTTTTAGACGCAAGTAAACCAACCCACCTGCCGCGCCGAAGCAAATATTAATTAGAGCCATTAAAGTATAAACATCTCCACCTCTTTCAGACCCGATCAGATGAAAGAGATAGAGAAAAGCCAAGTTTCCAGTTCCAACCCCGGCAGGCGCAACGGGAACAGCCGTAATTAGAAGTCCGATGGGGACCACCAGGTAGATCGATAAAAGAGAAAAACTTGCCTCCTCGACTGCCTTCACTAATTGAAAACTACTCCACCCCACCAGCAAGTGAATCAGGACGGAAATCAACAAAACCTGAATTACTGTCCAACGATGATCATGGTAGTGCCTAATACTCTCATAGATTTTTGTAAACGATTGAACTTTTGGAATCTTTAACTCGATCCAACGAAGGGTCTTCAGTAGGGGATCGTGTCGCTCACGAACTAGAAACAAATAGACATAAAACAAGACCACCGCTCCGGCTGAAAGGCCCAAGAGGAGGCCGATCCCTGTTAAAACAGAGGTGCTCGAAAACTTCTCAAATCCAAGCGCGAGAGCTCCAGCCGAAACCACCACCAGAGCCGAAAGTCCCGCGACGCGATCAAAAAGAATACTTCCAAATGCCTTAGTTTTTTGGCCCTGAATATCCTTCCCCACATAGACGGCTTTAACGAAATCACCACTGACAGCACCAGGGAGTGCAATATTGAAAAAATTACCTACTAAGGTAAGTTCAGCTACGCGCCCCCAACTGAGCCGAATATCCTGCGCCCTAAGGAGGTACTGCCAGCGAATCACTCCGAGACCCATCGCAACAGCGCTTGCCAAAACGGCCGGAATCACTCGGTCCAGCCTGCCAAACGCCTGAGCCGTGAGTTGAACGGACATAAATCCCTGTTTAAATAAAAAGTAGAGCAAGGCCACAACGAAAAGAGCTTTCGCTAGGACCTTAAAGCCCGGATGGATTTCAATACTCAGACTAGCCGGTCTACTTTTTGCTGTTATCATGCATCTCCCAACTCAAAAAATTCCCAAAAATTCGAAGAGCGATCTCTTCTCGATAAAGTATCCTCCCTCGGTCACGATTGAAAAGCGATGGAGGATCTTTGCTTTGATCTTTTTCTGCTAGCATTTTTTCGGCAGTCAATAAATTTTTTTCGGGGTGAAACTGAATCCCAAAAACGGGCAGATTCTGAAGCTGGCAAGCTTGGACTGCACAGGCTCCTGAATTCGCTAAAACTTTAAACCCCAAAGGGAGCTGGGCCACCTCATCAAAATGCGCTGCAAAACTATGAAACTTTTGCGGCAAACCGTGCATCAGCGAGGAGTTCTCTTGGATTTGGATTTCGACCCACCCAAACTCTGGAACTGCGGCCTTTCTGACCGACTCTGGTCCTCCGAAAGCACGAGCTAACATTTGGTGCCCGAAGCAAACTCCGAGGTAGGGAATTTCTAAATCTACTGTTCTTCGAACCATCTCCAGGAGTCGATCAATCCAAGGGGCCGACTCGGCGGCGCCTGTCTTGGAACCTGAAACGATCACACGATCGAAATCCTCGAGTCTCCGCGGAAGGTCCTCCTGGGGTGCTCTCCTCACAGAAACCGTGGCACCAGCTTGAACTTGAGCCAACCGCATCAAGTCTGCAGAACCCCAGCAGTCGCGATCGATGTTGCAATCAATGATCAATACTTTCACGTTTTATTTCCGATTCATTCAAATAGGCGTACTTTAAAAACATACTATGGGCCGCGTTTACAGAGATAATAAACCCAGGTAGTCCATCTAGGAAACCCCGCTTCAGAAAAAAAGTCTCAAAAAATTTGCCGATAGGTTTAAGAATCAGGCGGCTCAAACTCGCTTTCTTTCCTTTTCTCTTCAAGTCCTCTGAGCCCAAACGAGAAAATTTGAGATTAGTCATGATCTGATCTTCAATACTGGAGAATGCATCATGAAGCAGCGGAGCCGAGAATTTTTGGACCTCTCCCCGGACCTGGAGCTCTTCGTGAACGAAGGGCTCAGTCCAACGGGCTTGCTTGCGATCCACAAGACGGACTAGATAATTAGGATACCACCCCCCATATTGGATCCATCGCCCCAAATAATAGGTTTTTCTGGGGACTAAAAAACCAGACGAGCGTGGCTGCCCGTCGGGACCGTCTTGAAAAACTCTGAAGATCTCGGTGCTCAACTCAGGGGAGACGGCTTCATCCGCATCGATATTTAAAACCCAATCATAGCTAGCGTGATCCTGGGCGAAGTTTTTTTGTTGCCCATAACCTTGCCAGGCGTGAACAAGGACCTTAGCCCCGAGTCTGGTGGCAATTTCTCGGGTCTTATCCGTACTCCCTGAATCAACTACTAAGACTTCCTTAGACCATGAAACGCTTTTGATGGCGTTTGCAATTTTTTCTTCTTCATTCAAGGTAATGATGGTGACGGTTACGGGAAGCTGGTTCATATTAGAAAAAGTCCATTTCTCGATAAAATTATCATAAAAAGGTAAAATGAAAGCATCCCTTTTTGTCTCAACCTACGAAATGCCTCATCACCTGGAGTTAGTTTGCGCCGGACTCGCTAGGCAGTCCAACCGAGAGTTCGAAGTTCTTTTCTGTGATGATGGATCAGGACCCGAGACGGCACGGGTGATCAGAAACTTTATCCAGGAAACTCAAATTCCGGCCCAGCATATCTGGCAAGAGCACAGCGGTTTTCGAAAATGCCGCATTTTGAATCGAGCTGCAGAACGTTCTCGGGGCTCCGTCATGATTTTTCTCGATGGGGACTGCATTCCCCACCAGGACTTTGTCCGAGACCATTTAGAACAGCAAGAAACAGGATACTATCTTGCCGGAAGAAGGGTCGAACTCGGCAGAGAATTCAGCGAAACGCTTTCGGCTGACCTTGTCTCGCAGGGACTCTTGGACTACCCCAATCGCCGATTGCTTTGGAGCGTCCTCCAAGGAGACAGTGAGTTCTTTAATCGCTCCTTTCGGGTCCCCTGGAAACCTCTCAGAAGGCTCTTGAAAATGGATCGAATTGTTGACCTCAAGGGCTGTAACTACTCAGTCCCTAGGACTGCCCTAGAAGCCATCAATGGTTTTGACGAAGACTATGAGGGATATGGCCGAGAAGACACGGACGTAGAACTTCGGCTGAAAAATTTAGGCCTCAAAATCAAATCCCTCAAAGGCCTCGCACTCCAGTTCCACGTGTGGCACCCACGCCGGGAATTTACACCGACGAATGATCAGCGACTTGCTGAGCTCCAAAGGAGTGGACGAATCACCTGCGTGAGGGGGCTGAGAAGTCCCGGAAAATAAGAGGCAGATGGCACTCTTCTCGCAGAAATGGCCGACATGTTTCAACTTCGACCATTTCAAAAAGAAGCCCTCGCTGCTCTAGAGTCTCCTACTCAATCACCTCAACATGTCATTTGTATTGCGCCAACAGGGTCAGGTAAGAGTCTGATCTATGAGAGGCTTGCCTCGAGGGAAAGGTGTCGAACGCTGCTTATTACACCTCTCGTAGCCTTGGCTCGTCAACAATTCGCACGACTTCAGAAATTAGGGATTCCCACCTTCCTTGGAGCTGGAGGGGGAAAATCCTCCCCTCTCATCCACCAGTCCGGAGCATGGATCGTGAGTCCAGAATTACTGCAGTTCGCATCCGTTCAGCATCATCTCACCCGGTGGGGACCAGAATTAATGGTCGTAGACGAATGTCACTGCTTGTGGGAATGGGGGGATAAATTTAGACCCGCGTTTCAAAAAGTTCCTCATACTTTAACCCTCCCTTCAATTCGAAAGAGCCTTTGGCTAACGGCAACCTTACCGATCGAAGCTAGATTACAACTCCGTACTTTTTTTTCTACTCCTCCCATTGAACTGGGCGAATTCGACCTATCGCCTTTAGTTTTTCTAGAGATTCGGCACTCTCCCCTGACTCAGCGTCTCCAAGAACTCATGAGCTGGCTCCACTCCCAAGAAGGCACCGGAATCATCTTTGTCTCTACTCGCGACATGACTCTGAGACTTGCGCGAGTCATAGCCGCGATGGGTAAAAAAACATCAATCTATCATGCAGGAATGTCTAAAGAGGAGAGACAACTGACTGAACGCATGGTCCATGAACAACAGACCCAGATCGTGGTCGCCACGACTGCATTTGGAATGGGAATGGACTACCCTCATCTATCTTTTGTGATTCTTTGGCAAGCTCCCACTTCGCTGCTGTCTCTGGTCCAAACCATTGGCCGAGTAGGGCGCAACGTTCACACCCCCAGCCGAGCTCTTGTTTTTTGGGATTTTGACGACTTTAGAATGCTCGAATGGACGATTCAAAACTCTCATAAAAGAAGAAATGAATTAAATGACCTACTCATTTTTCTTAAGTCCAAAAATTGCCGCAGAGCGAGCTTAAGGAGATACTTTGGGTCAACTCTAAAACCCTCTCGCTGCAGCAGGTGCGACATATGCGCCAAAATTGCCTATTGGCCGCTGGCTTAAAAAATGCTAATCTGACTAACAAGATAGTAAATACGAAAGAGAGATTTACTATTGATACGCGGGTTTATTCAGGAAAGTCCTCTTGGGAAAGCCCTCAAATTAGTAGCATTAAAACCGTTACGCCACTCATGGAGGAGCTTTATGCGTAAAACCCAGTTCTATTTAACTATTTTATTAATGGTTGCCTACACCTATTCTTTTTCAAACTCTGCTTTTTCAAAAGATTCAGATTTACCATCTGCTGCCCCAGCAGAATGGACTTTTTTAGTTTATCTTAACGGGAATAATAATTTGGACCCATTTGGGACAACGAATCTTAAGCAGATGGAACAAATTGGCTCATCACCTGATGTTAATGTCGTAGTTCAATGGGCTAGCTTGCAAAATGGTGGAACCAAAAGACTCCTCATCAACAAGGACACTACCCATACTGAAGTTACCTCTCCGGTCGTTCAAGACTTGGGAAAAATTGATATGGGTGACCAACGGACCTTACTCGAATTTATCCAGTGGGGGACCAAAAAATACCCAGCAAAGCACTACGTTGTTGACGTATGGAATCACGGTAGCGGCTGGCATGCTCGAAATCTTAAAGGAAACCTTTCACTCCCAAGAGTCCACACCACTGATATCAGCTGGGATGACAATACGGGACATTCCATCACGACGATCCAATTAGCAGAAGTTCTGCGAGCAGCGGCTAAACTCATTGGGCACAAAATTGATCTCTACGGGAGTGATGCTTGCTTGATGGGCATGACAGAGATCGCTAACGAGGTAGCCGACTCGGTGGATACTTATGCCGGCTCTGAAGAGGTCGAAGCAGCGGCAGGATGGCCTTATCACAAGATTTTGGGACATCTCGTACAGCACCCCCAGATGACTGCAAATGATCTCGGCAAGGTAATCACCTCTGAGTTTATCGGTTTTTATACAGCCCCAGAAAACCAAGACCAGGGCAACGCGACTTTCTCCGCATTTGACCTAAGCAAAATGGCAGACCTGGATCGAGCCATTAGCAATCTTGGAATTGATTTAATGACTGTAGCTAGGAGCGACCGCGCCCAAGTCATCACAGCAGTCACCAGCGCGCAACGGTTCACCTTTGATGACTATGCTGATTTGACAGATGTAGTTGCTCAATTGGAATCCCTGAAAAATTCTGCTGTTCGGCCCGAGACATTGGCTGAAGTCAAACTAGCTCTAGCTCAGTTTGTGATTGCCTATGGAGCGACTTCGGCTCTCCCTAAAGCTTTTGGTGCCTCGATTTGGTTCCCTACAACTCAATCGACCTACCAACTCTACTCAAGCCTTTATCAAAAACTCAAATTCGAAAAACATACGCACTGGAATGAAGCATTACAGCATCTTTTAAACTAGTTCTGTCTTTTGCAATCTAGGCCTCAAGATCATGTTTTTGGGCGTGGGATCCAAAAATATTTAACGCCTAAAACATGATCTTGATTGGCAGGAATAAATAAAAAAACGATAGGAATTAAGGTTGGATTAACTGGTCGGGGCGGCGGGACTTGAACCCACGACCTCTTGCACCCCAAGCAAGCGCGCTAGCCAGGCTGCGCCACGCCCCGAACTCAGATCATCCTTGTAACAAACACTGTCTGAAGGGGCAAGAAAAAGAAGTTCTAGAAACTCGCAACAAATCGGCGAGTAAATGCAGTCTGAAGCCGAAAGAAAGACTTCTCCTCCTGGGCTGCATCATCTCTAGCATCTGAACCATCGATGATCTCGAAGTGATCCGGATTTTTAAAGATCTCAACTAAAAGACTCCGGTGAAGATCATGACCAGCCCGATGGAGGCGGATAAAACCCTGAATAGCGATCCCTGCTAACTTGAAATCGCCCAGAGCATCGAGGACTTTGTGGCGGACAAACTCATCAGAAAATCGGAGACCCTCTGGGTTGAGAACAGCAGCGTCACTCAAAACCACAGCGTTCTCTAAACTTCCTCCCCGAGCTAATCCTGCTTTTTTGAGATTTTCTACGTCTTTCAAAAAGCCAAAAGTACGCGCAGAAGCTAATTCATCAAACGAGGTCTTACCCTCTTCATAATGAAATTCTTGGTATCCGATAGCGGGATGGTCCCACTCCACTGATCCATGAATTTCAAAACGAGACGAAGGCTCAGCAACTGCCCATTTCTCACCCATCTTCAACTCTACTTTTCGTCGAAGGGCCAAGATCCGGCGAGCTTGACTCTGAGTCTGGATTCCTGCCTTTTGGAAGGCGTCGTAAAAGACTGCAGCACTCCCGTCCATGATTGGAACTTCAGGTCCGTCGAGTTCGACTCTCACGTTATCAATGTTAGCCCCCTGGAGGGCTGCAAGTAAATGTTCCACCGTTCCGACGGTCACTTGTTGGTAACCCAATGTGGTCGCGAGCTGAGTGCTCACCACAAATTGATGTTCTGCGGGAATCTCAGGACAACCTGGCAGATCGGTACGAACAAAAACTACACCAGAACCTGGAGCCGAGGGATTGAGTCTGATCCGAATCAATCGCCCCGAGTGAAGCCCAATGCCCTCGAGATCCACTTGTTTTTTTAAAGTCCGTTGTGAAACCATGGTTCTCCCATTATTCTGACACTACGTAGCAAGGCCCATGCCCGAAAATGGTTTTCGTTAACTTTTATTTACCCTCTAATCATGAAATTGAAATATCCCTATTATTCTCAATACTCAGAGAGCTTTTTGCCTTTTTACCACATTCAGTTTGAACTCAAAATTCGGGGTAAAAGAGCGCCTCACAGCTAAAACTGTGTCACCTTGTCCACAGGTCAAGACCTTGAGTGTGGCAATAAAGTTACACTTTAGCTTCCCAAATTTCACCCAGATGGTCATAAGCTAGACGAGTCGCCACTCGACCCCGCGGAGTGCGCTGAAGAAACCCCTCCTGAATCAGGTAGGGCTCATAAACGTCCTCGAGCGTGTCTCTTTCCTCACCAAGAGCTGAGGAAAGAGTCTCTATCCCGGTGGGACCTCCATCAAATTTCTGAATCAGAGCGGCGAGAAACTTGCGGTCCATCGGATCAAGTCCTCGATGATCGACCTCAAAAAGAGCTAATGCTGCCTGGGCGATCGCTCGGTCAATTCTAGGCTGGCCGCTCGCATTTGGTCCCCGAACCTGAGCGTAGTCCCTCACTCTTTTTAAGAGTCGGTTTGCGATTCGGGGAGTTCCTCGAGACCGCTTTGCAATTTCGCTCGCTCCCGACGGGTCGATCTGAATTTCTAGAAGCTGTGCGGATCGATAAACAATCTTCTCCAACTCCTCTACTGGGTAAAAATCCAGTCTGAGCTGCACTCCAAATCGATCTCGAAGCGGGCTCGAGAGAAGACCTGTGCGAGTAGTAGCTCCCACTAAGGTAAACTTAGGTAAATCAATTCTCAGAGTCCGAGCGGCGGGACCTTGACCGATAATAAGATCTAGCTTGTAATCCTCCATCGCTCCGTAGAGTACTTCTTCGATTGTTTTTTGAAGCCGATGCACCTCATCGATAAATAGGACATCCTTGGGCTGTAAATTAGTCAAAATGGCCGCCAGATCACCCTTTTTATCCACATTAGGCCCTGTCACCGTGTGAATTTGAGTTCCCATCTCGTGAGCAATGATATGCGCCAAGGTAGTTTTTCCCAATCCTGGGGGGCCAGCAAGGAGGACATGATCCAGGGCATCCCCTCTTTTTCGGGCCGCTTCCATAAACAGGGATAAGTTTTCTTTTACCTTTTTTTGCCCAATATACTCACCCATGAAGGATGGACGAAGACTCTGCTCCTGGTTTTGATCTTGCCCAACTTCAGTCTCATTCAATTCAATTGGGCTCACGAGTCGCTGATCTTCAGTTGAATCTCCCATATCAAACTCCCTCGCTCATTTAGGCTAACTGTCTTAATGCGCTTCGCACCAAATCCTCAACAGCCCGTGGGGGAGCGTCTGAGGACTTTAGAATCCGATGGAGTAATTGGTGAATATCTTGATCTCGATAACCCAAGCCCACCAGTGCTGACTTAGCATCCTGGAAAATCTCGGAACCACCCTTTTCGAGATCCAACCCTATAGACTCCTCAGGAGATCTAACCAAAGGTGAGACTAGATTCCCCTCTGCCGACCGCTGCATCCAACCTAAAGCGATTTTTTTGCGAATAGTATCTTTCAACTCTAATACCACTCGCTCTGCCGTTTTCTTTCCTATGCCAGGAATCTTGGTTAAGAATGCTTGATCCGCCGTAACAACCGCATCAATCAGGAGGGACGGCTCCACACTGGAGAGAATTCCCAGTGCACTCTTAGGTCCCACCCCATTCACTGAAAGCAGAATCAGAAAGAGCTCTTTTTCAAACTGAGTAGAAAACCCGTAGAGATCAAAGGCCTCTTCACGAACGTGGGTGTAAATATAAAGTTCGGGCTTCTTCTGCGCAAGATGGGAAGCATAGCCGGTTCTCTGGGGAACAGACACAGAATACCCGACGCAGCCCGATGAACTGCGATCTCCAACTGCTAGTAAAACACGACCTTCTGCGTGTTCAATCATCTCGCCGCAAAGGTAACCAATCATAGGCTCGAATCCTTTATAGATTTGCGTATAGCAGTAGAGCGTACCATTTGAGCATGACAAATAGCCAGTGCCAAGGCATCAGAGGCATCTGCCGTTTCAAAAGCTCGCTTACCAATCAAAAGCTGCACGATCTTAGCTACCTGCTCTTTATCAGCATGACCGTGACCAACGATTGCCGATTTGACGGCAGTAGGACTGTATTCTTCAATCTCTAACCCGTGAATTTTTCCAGTCAAGATCGCTGCTCCACGGGCCTGCCCCAGCTTGAGCGCCGAAAGCGCATTTTTTGCGAAAAAAACCTCCTCAATTACCATAACCTGAGGCTTCAGACGCAGAATCACCTCGGTGAGCTGCTGATAAATAACATACAAGCGCTCTGCAAACTGATCTGATTTTTGATTAGCAGAATCGTAAACTCGGAGTGTTCCGTGGGCAACGTGCTTCAGCTGATTGCCTATACGATCCACACAACCGAACCCCATCAAACGAGAACCTGGGTCAACGCCCAAAACTCTCATGGATTCTAGGCCAAAGTTTTTTGGTAAATGCGATAAGTTTTATAACGCTCGCCACACATCTGCTCAAGAGCCTTGTTCATGGGCTTATTGTCCTCAAGAATCCAAGAAGCCTCTCCTGAGCGATACCCACCTTCCCTTGCACGCTCGTGGGTCTCGACATAAAATAAGGCTCCAAGCCCGAGCTCACGAAATTCTCGCTTAATCCCGAGAGTTACGACGCGACAACGGTCGATAGTTTTCTTTCGACCCAATCCCTTAGTGTGCCACAGAAGCTTCAAGAGCCCCGTCGGAAATAGCTTTCCATCTGAGACTTTTTTAAATGCCTGATTCACATCCGGCAAAGTCATAGAAAAACCAGCAATCTCGCCCCTGACCTCTGCAATCAAGCAGAGACTGGGGTCGATGATCATTTTCATATCCTTAGCCATGTGCTTAAACTCTTCGGGCGCCATCGGGATAAATCCCCAATTCTTCTCCCAAGCATCATTGTAAATTTTGAGAACCTGGTCGACTTCGCGATCAAAATCCTTCATTTGAATGGATCGAAAAACAATCGCATCTTTTTTTCTAATTCTCGCTGCGTGTCTAAGGATACGGTCCGACATTTGCTTTTGAGGACTTAATATATAGGCGTAGAGATCCTTTGATTTCTGCATGCCCCAGGACTCTAGTAATTGAGCGTAATAAGGAGGATTGTAGGTCATCATTACTGTAGGCGAATCAGCAAATCCTTCAACCAGCAACCCACACTCATAGTTCGTGCTCGGATTCATCGGGCCAGAGACTTGTTCCATCTCCTTAGACTTTGCCCACTGCGCCACCTCATCAAGGAGGAGACTGACTACTTTTTGATCATCAATCGCCTCGAAAAAACCAAAGAAAGCTGTCTTCTCCTCATGAAATCGATTGTGATCCGAATCAATGATCCCGATCACTCGACCCACACATTTTTTATCTCGGAAGCATAGCAAGGGGAGCATCTCGGCGTGCTTGAAAAAAGGATTCTTACGAGTATCTAAAAGATCCCGAACGGCCATCTTCAAAGGCGGCACCCAGTGCTGATCCCCTTTGTAAATGGACCAAGGCAAGTCAATGAAGGTATTCCAGTCCGCTTTAGTCTGCACCGGTTGAATATGATACACAGACACCTCCCCTTAAATTGTCAAAGCGTTGTACTGGGATCTATACCACGCCAAAGTGGGCGTGTGCTAGAGCCGCGAGCTCAGCCTGCTTGCTCTGGTGTCCAATGATCCCAAACTCTTTGCCCAAGGCTTCAAGAACCTCGAGTACATAGTCAAGATCCTCGTTAGCATGCGAGGCCATATAACTAGTTCGGATGAGCGCGCAGCCTTCAGGAACTGCCGGACGTACTACAGGGGTTGCAAAAACCCCCTTTTCGTAAAGTTTTTGAGCAAAAGCGAAAGCGGTGAAATCATCCCCAATCAATAACGGAATAATGGGAGTTTGACTGTTGAGGGTTTTATAGCCAAGACTAGAAAGCCCACGACTCATTTTATTTGCGTTTTTCCAAAGATTCGCCAAGTGCTCAGGCTCCTCCTGAACAATTCGCAAACACTCTAAAACAGTGGCAGCTGCCGCTGGAGGCATCGCCGCACTGAAAATAAAGGGTCGGCACTTGTGCTTAATGTAGTGAATGACATCAGCCGGTCCAGCTACATATCCACCAATGGAGGCAAAAGACTTTGAGAACGTACCAATCACGAGATCAGCAGAGCCCACGTCACCAAAGTGATGGGCGGTTCCCTGACCTTTATCCCCTAGCACTCCGATTGCGTGAGCATCGTCAATATAAAGCCTACAAGAATACTTCTTTGCCAGCTCAGCGGCTTTAGTAAAATTAAAGATATCACCGGACATGGAGAAAACTCCATCCGCCACAATCAGAGCTCCTGCGTATTTATCGCGCGTCGCTTCAAGGACTCGCTCTAGATCCGCCATGTTGTTATGCTTGAACTTGACGGTGTCGCCCAGGCTCACGAGCGTCCCCTCAATAATCGAGGCGTGATTTTCGCGGTCGCTATAGATGACATCATTTCGCCCGACAAGAGTGGAAAGTGCCCCTTGGTTCGACAAGAAACCTGTACTAAATACGAGGCATGCCTCTTTACCTAAATATTTTGCGAGCTCTACTTCCAGTTCTTCATGAAGAACCAGATTTCCATTCAGAAATCGAGACCCAGTGCAGCCAGTACCGAATTGATCGATCGCTGCTTTGGCCGCAGCCTGTACTTTTGGATGATGCGTGAGTCCTAGATAATTATTGGATCCGATCATCACTCGGCGTCTACCATGAGTTACTACTGTTGAGCCCGCTGTGGACTCAATTGCCCTAAAATAAGGGTAAACCCCTGCTGCTTGAACTTTTTTTGCGTCTTGATACTCGCCACACTTTTGAAAAATATCTAGCATACGAATACTTTATCCTCTTGGGATGATTCCCCTCTTGAGCAATCCTATTGAGACAGAGAGCAACTGTTAACATCAGATAGTAATCAGGTCAACTTCTATGTCTAAATAGTTGATTTATTTAATCTTAATAAAACCCATTTTGACACTCGCATTTGATTCAAGTTCCTATAAAAAAAACCGAAAAGCTACTAAGAAGCGAAATTTCCTTCGCACCTAGCTAAGGCGCAGGCAGTGCGTAGGTCCGTTCTTTTTTCGGCAGAAAGGGGCACAATTGTGCTTCCCCGGGTCACTTCAGTTTTAAGAAAATTTCTCTCCCCCATCGCCGAGATCGCTCAAACCTCGAGCGTAGGTTCACATTTCGTCCAAGATCACCCCAAGAACAAAGGGGATCAGAATCCCCAGAAACCCCCATCTGATGAGCCCCCACCTGACCCCTCCCCGACTGAGGCACCGAGCAGACCCAAACTCAAACTCGTAGAAAACTCACCTATACCTCCTCCGTCCATCGGGGATATCCCAGCAATTCTTCAGCTCTTTGCGCTCTTAAAAAGCCAACGGGAATTAATGCTCAGATGGGTTGGGGTCAAGTCCTACAAAAGCTCAGCCAGAGACCAGCAAAAGTCCTCTCACCTCGAAAAAGGCGTGATTCTGGACCAAAAAGCTGACTAAGCGAACTGCCCTCTCAAAGACTCACCGCCTAGAATATGTAGGTGCAGATGGAAAACCGTCTGCCCCCCCGAAAGGCCCGTATTCAGGACGGAACGAAACCCACCAGGTAAGAGTCCTTGCTGGCGAGCGATTCTCGTACCAACTTCAAAAAGCTTGCCAACAAGTTCCGACTGTCCCTCACCTTGTTCAGGGAAGGCCTCCTCCAATGAGGCGATGGGTTCCTTGGGAATCACCAAAAGGTGTGTTTTAGCTTGGGGCCGAGCATCCCGAATACAGATGAACTTCTCATCCTCGTAAAGCCGAGAAGCAGGAATTTTTCCTGAAATGATTTTGCAAAAAACACAATCCTCAGCATGTACCATAGGACTTTATGCCTCCTCAGAGGAGCGGACTCGCTCAATCACAGCTCCCAACTTCTGGAGCTTGGTCTCCATATTTTCATAGCCCCGGTCCAGGTGATAAACTCGACTCACCCAAGTCTCTCCCTCAGCGCATAGACCACCTAAAATCAAACTCGCGCTCGCTCTCAAGTCCGTCGCCATCAAGGGAGCTCCCTGCAGAGACTTTTGGCCGTGCACCATGGCGCTGTGACCTCGAATGACAACATCAGCCCCAAGACGCAGCAACTCCGAGACATGCATAAATCGATTTTCAAAAATAGTTTCTGTGATCAGTGAAGTGCCTTCGGCAACGGCCATAACCGTCATAAACTGAGCTTGCATATCTGTAGGAAACCCAGGAAACGGAAGGGTTGTAATATTGGTTGCCTTGGGTCGACCGTTTGATATCAAACTCACCGAGGTCGGCTCTCGAACGATGGTGGCACCTGCCTCTTCAAACTTAACAAGAACTGCCTCGAGGCTCTCCGGATCTACCCCTTCGACTGTGACCTGACCGCCAGTAGCAAATCCTGCCGCTAGAAAGGTTGCGGCCTCAATTCGGTCACCCATGATGTGGTAGTTGCACCCATTCAATGACTTCTTACCTTGAATGGATATTTGCTCAGTCCCTTCGCCTTCAATCTGGGCTCCCATTGCTCGGAGCACTCGAGCTAAATCAACAATTTCTGGTTCCTTGGCGCAATTCTCGAGCAAGGTTTCCCCGTCCGCTAAAACAGCTGCCATCATCAGATTTTCGGTCGCTCCCACGCTAGGAAATTCAAAGGCCACTCGATTTCCATGAAGCTTTTTCGCCGATGCGATGACATAGCCGCCCTCAAGTTCAATTTTCGCACCCAAGCGCTCTAAGCCTAAGAGATGATAGTTAATCGGCCGCGCACCAATCGCACAGCCGCCCGGCAGGCTCACCTTTGCTTTTCCGAACCTGGCGAGAAGTGGTCCCAATACCAAGACGGATGCCCTCATGGTTCGAACGAGATCATAAGGTGCCTCGAAACTGGTGATTTCTGGAGTGTGTAATTTCAGAGTGTGACTTGAAAAATCAGGCGTAGCATGCGTGCCCAAGTGAGCCAAAACTTTGATCGTAGTCCGAATATCCTGTAGATGAGGAACTCGATTAAATTGGCACTCCTGCTCGGTCAACAGGGTCGACATCAAAATAGGCAGCGCCGCATTTTTTGAACCACTAATTTCTACACTACCTCGAAGTACTTTTCCGCCTTGAATTCTGATTTTATCCATATGATTCCTTTACCAAAGTACATACCACAGCACAGTTTAATCTCGCTGTGCAATCATCACTCGATTTCTCTGACTTAAATCCAAAACGAGTTCTGTATTCCAGCCCTCTTTTTGAAAGATTTCTACTATAGGCAATGCTCTCTCATGGGGCAACTCCGCAAAAACAACTCCATTCGATTTGAGAAAGAATTTACCCTCGGTAGCAATTTTTCGATAAAAGAAGAAAGGATCAGAATCCGGCGCGAAAAGTGCCAAATGAGGCTCATGAGCCATCACGTCCACTTCCACTTCATTCAAGCTCCGAGTCAGGTAAGGAGGGTTGGTCACAAGGAAGTCCGCTCCGAGGGCAAAGCCAAGGAAGGGTTCAAGAACGTTTTCCCCGGAATCCACCTTCAGAACCTTAAGTCGGCCAACTCCGCTTGCATCTTCGCCCAGGATTCTTGCTGCATTTCTTAGGGCGCACTCAATTGCCCCAGAACTCAACTCTGAAGCCAACATCTGAAGACCTTTCCAGCGACTCAGTAGCTCTATAGAAATCGCTCCTGAACCCAGCCCAACTTCCATACCAATTGACGGCGACCATCCCTGAGCATCTAACCACTGAATCACAGTGAGCACCAAACACTCCGTTTCAGGGCGAGGAATAAGAACTTGAGGACTCACTTCATATTCGTGATCAAAAAAAACTTGATACCCTGTGAGATGCTGCAAAAGCTTCCCCTCTCGACGGCTTGCGCACCAAACTAAAAGGAGTTCGGCCGCAGCTAACGGGTAGGCCTCTTTGGCCCGAAGTAAGAGATCAAATCGAGTAAGACTCACTCCAGTGACCTTCCGATAGGCAGCGCTCACTAGCTGCTCAGCCTCTGCCTCCGCACTTTGCCTGACAAAAATTGAGGGATCAGATCGTAAGCTTTGAGTGCATACCAAAATCGCTTCAAAAAAACTTTTTGGCAGGACCGATCGCCCAGACACCGCTATGCGCCTAACCCCTGGGCCTTCAATGCTTCCATTTGATAGTGAGCCATCAATCCATCAATGATCTCATCTACCTTGCCCTCCATCACCTCAGAGAGCTGATACAGGGTTAATCCAATACGGTGATCAGTCAAGCGACCCTGGGGGAAATTATAGGTTCGAATTCTCTCGCTTCGATCACCGGTACCTACCATACTTCTCCGGGCGTCCGAGTGAGATTTAGCCGCCCTCTCAACTTCGATGTCGAGTAATCGCGAACGTAAAATTTTCATTGCTCTGTCTTTGTTCTTAAGCTGAGAACGCTCGTCTTGGCAAACCACTACCAATCCCGAAGGGATGTGGGTAATTCGGACAGCGGAGTCAGTTGTATTCACACCTTGTCCTCCAGCGCCACCGGAGCGAAAGACATCAATCCGTAAGTCCACTGGATTAATCGAGACATCTACCTCTTCCGCTTCCGGCAAAACAGCAACAGTCACCGTCGAAGTGTGAATTCGCCCCTGAGCCTCCGTCTGAGGCACTCGCTGTACTCGATGCACACCGGCCTCCCACTTCAACCGACTAAAAACTCGTTGCCCCTGGATTTCGACGATAATTTCTTTAAAGCCGCCAATCCCCGTAGGATTGGCTGAGAGAAGGTCCACACGCCAGCCTTGCCGCTCAGCATACCTCTGATAAAGACGAAATAGCTCGCCGACGAAAAGGGCTGCCTCGTCACCCCCAGCCCCCGCTCGAATTTCAAAGACTACGTTTTTCTCATCGTTGGGATCTGTCGGCAAAAGGAGAATTTGAAGTGCTTTTCTGGATTTCTCTACCTCGACATCTAATCGCTTGATCTCGTCCCGAGCCATCTCTGCAATCTCGGCATCTCTTTCTTGCAAGAGCTCTTCGTTTGAAGCCCTTTCATGATTCAGAAGCTTATATTTGCGGTACTCTGCGACAATAGCCTGGAGACCCGCATGCTCCTGAGACATTTTCTTGAAGTCCGCAGGACGACTCGCAATCTCAGGGTCAGAAAGACGGCTTTCGATCTCAATAAATCGGCTCTCTACGGCCTCAAGTTTGTCAAACATAGGGATTTAGCTCTCTAGAAATTCTGAAACATGGGCTGGAACCCAGCCCAAATCGGAGAGACTTCGAATTTCAAACTCAGTTCTCTCCTTAGCCTTTTCAGTCCCCGCTTTTTCCAGCAGAAGAACTTGCTTAAGAGACGCTAGAGCGACCTCAAGTTGATCATCCGTGGGTTCTCTAGTAGTCAGCCTCTGCAATGCCAAGCCAGGCCAAATGAGGAATCGAAATACTGCATGATTCATTCTAAAAGCACAAATACGGATCGCCTCGTAGGCCAGACCCGCAACAGGGAACATCAGCACCAACTTAGCCAAAATCATCAGCAAATGATTGTAGAGGGGATGAGAAGAAAATTCGGTCAATTTCAGGACGGGAAATAAAACACTAAACGTTAAGACACTAATTAAGACCAAAAACAGAAGAAAACTGGTACCGCACCGAGGGTGCAAAGTACTTTGCTTACGCGCATTCTCAACCGTCAGATCCTCATTAGCTTCAAAGGTGTAAATCGATTTGTGTTCAGCTCCATGATACTGAAAGACTCTACCAATGTCTTTCATCTTGGAAATCAGGTAGATGTACCCAACTAGAATCAGCATCTTCAATCCGCCGTCCACTAGGTGAAACCAGGGGCTTTGGGCGGTCAAATCGAGTGCCTTCGAAGAAGTGATCCAGACAGTCAAACCATGAGGAACAGCCACAAACAGAGTCATTCCAAAGATCAGAGCAAACAAAATAGAACTGATGATTTCCCAGTTTGACAATTCATCTTCTTGACCAGGATGCTTCTCGAGTCCTTGTGCCGCAATCGCGGCAGAAAAACTCAATGCGTCCAAACCCTGAATCATGGACTCAGCCAACATCACAACACCCCTGATCAGGGGTTTTCGAAAAAATACGGACCTCTTACCTAAATTAGAATACGGGTAAGTTCGAATCGTAATTTTTTGATCCGGCCTTCGAACGGCAATCGAGACGAAATGAGGCGACCGCATCATCACACCTTCGATGACTGCCTGACCACCAATATTTGTAAATTGACCCGAAGGCTTCATCAATAGACTACCCAAGAAACGGTGTGACCCTGGAAACCAGAACCCCGCATCGAAAGGCGTCTACTTCTTCTTGTATTTATTCAAGAAACGCTCTACTCGGCCTTCAGTATCGAGCATCTTTGCCTTTCCGGTAAAAAACGGATGGCAATTCGAACAGATTTCAATTTTGATATTGTCTTTAGTCGCGCGAGTTTCGATAACAAAACCACAAGCACAGGTAACTGTCGTCTCATTATACTGCGGGTGAATTCCTTGTTTCATAGGGGGCCTCTTTTAGCAATTTTAATAAAATTAGTCAAGCCATTTACATGGCTATCGATCAACGCTCATACCAACCGATTCGAACTGGAGGAGCCGGCTCTTAGCCGCTCATTCCCTTGATGAACTCTTCATTAGTCTTAGTGTGGGCGACCTTGTCCAACAAGAAATCCATCGCGTCCACCGTATTCATTGGATGAAGCACCTTCCTCAAAACCCAAAGGCGATTCAACATATCTTTTGGGAGGAGAAGCTCTTCTTTTCGAGTTGCCGACTTATTGATATCCAGG
Organism: Bacteriovoracaceae bacterium; assembly: GCA_947447665.1. Lineage (GTDB taxonomy): Bacteria > Bdellovibrionota > UBA1018 > UBA1018 > UBA1018 > CAINWE01. The sequence continues at coordinate 168,011 of CANFJX010000003.1, forward strand.
CAAGGGAAAATCCTTTTTTCCATCAATTTTCGGTCTAGGTGAATTTCCGAATTCCCAGTCCCTTTAAATTCTTCAAAAATCACTTCATCCATTCTTGAGCCAGTATCAATTAATGAAGTGGCAATAATAGTGAGCGAACCACCCTCTTCAATATTTCTCGCGGCCCCGAAGAACCTTTTTGGCTTATGAAGGGCGTTAGAATCCACCCCTCCCGAAAGGATCTTGCCCGATGGTGGAACCACCGAGTTATAAGCTCGAGCTAAACGGGTAATCGAATCCAACAAAATCACGACATCGTATTTGTTTTCAACCAGGCGCTTAGCCTTCTCAATCACCATTTCAGCCACCTGAACGTGACGTGAGGCTTGCTCATCGAAAGTCGAGCTAACGACTTCGCCCTTCACCGAGCGCTGCATATCAGTCACTTCTTCAGGACGTTCGTCAATCAGAAGGACGATCAACTTAATTTCCGGATGATTTGTGGTGATTGCGTTTGCAATATCTTGCATTAATACGGTCTTACCGGCGCGAGGCGGTGCGACAATCAAACAGCGCTGCCCCTTCCCCAGTGGAACCATCATATCGATAATTCGGGTACTATAAACGTTAGGCTGATATTCTAGATTGATCCGCTGGTTGGGATAAAGGGGAGTTAAATTGTCGAAAAGAACCTTTTCCGTGTTCATTTCAGGAGTTTGGAAGTTGACTTGTTCAACCTTGAGAAGAGCAAAGTAGCGCTCACCCTCTTTAGGCGCCCTCACTGAGCCACTCACGGTATCTCCAGTGCGCAATCCAAATCGACGGATTTGCGAAGGGGAAACGTAAACATCATCTGGTCCAGGCAAATAATTGTAATCAGGCGCCCGCAAAAAGCCGAACCCGTCCGGCAGGCACTCTAGCACTCCGTCTGCATAAATGTGTTCGTCTTTTTCTGCCTTTTTTTGCAGCACTGCGAAAATCAAATCTTGCTTTCGCATCCCGCCGGCATTCTCAATCCCGAGCTCTTTCCCCATTTCAACTAGATCACCGATTTTCTTTTCTTTTAGCTCTCTGAGATGCATTCAGGTTCCCTCAATTGATTTTTTGGCCTAGACCTACCCACACCGAAGCCAGTTAACTGTCATTAGATTGTCGGTGGGAGGTGAGCACTAGCCTTTAGAACCGCTACTTTAGTTATCTTTCGCGGTTAGGTTTGAAATGGTTGAGTGGCAACAGCCACTTTTTAGATCGGGTAACAAACTATTTCACCCGAGTAAAGAAAAAATGCGCCCCAATCGTACAAAAATTGAAGATACCTCACTTTTCGCCTACAATTGAAGTACATGAAGGTTATAAAATCAAATTTTAGAGCTCAAGCGACTATTCTCATTTTTGCGGGGGCTCTCATCGCAGCAATCCCTCTGGTGAAGCTCCTAGTCTTCGCATTCATTCCATATCAAATAAACACAAAGAAAGCCGCCATAGTTGAAATCCACAAAGGACTCTCTCCCATCGAACTCACCAAAACCCTCACATCAAAAGGAATCATCTCAAGTGGTAGAGAGTTTATGTGGCTAGGACGACTCGCTCGTCAGTGGGGGCATATTAAGGCTGGGGAGTATGAGGTTTCCTCATCAATGAGCCCCATGGAGATTTTCTCAGTTTTCACCTCAGGTGTTAGCATTGCCTATCCGATTACGGTGCGAGAAGGTGAGAATCTTTATGAAATCGGCCGGAGTCTCGCAGAGAAGAATCTAATCTCTTCCCAGATGGAATTTACCCAACTTTGCTCGGATCCAGAATTTATCTCGTCTTTCCAGCGCTTCAAGGACAATCCCCCTAGAAGCCTTGAGGGGTTTTTATTTCCTGACACTTACTATTTCAACCGAACTCTCAGCAAACAAGACATCGCAAAACAGATGGTTCGTCACTTTTTCGATTTCTGGAAGGATGACCAAAACAGCCGATCGAAATCCCTAGGATTATCCATTTTCCAGCTAGTAACACTCGCTTCCATGATTGAAAAAGAAACTGGAGCGCCCGAAGAGCGTCCCCTGATTAGCTCCGTATTTTACAATCGGATGCAGAAAAAAATGAGACTTCAGAGCGATCCAACGACCATTTATGGAATCTGGCACCGATACCACGGCAACCTACAAAAGGCCGACCTGCACGAAAAAAACGAATACAACACCTACCAGATTCCTGGGCTCCCAATAGGACCCATTGCTAATCCTGGAAAGGACGCGCTCCAGGCGGCACTCTACCCGTCGAAAAGCTCCTATCTTTACTTCGTATCCCACAACGACGGTACCCATGAGTTTACTTCGACTTATACAGAGCACCTAGCGGCAGTCCGAAAATTTCAACTCGACCCCAAGGCTAAGCAAGGAAAAAGCTGGCGGGACCTAGTAAAAAGGCACCAAGCGAAAAAGGGGTAACTCCTCCTCAAACAAGGAGCTACTGGACAATGGACAGAGTCGACTTCAATCAAACCCAAGCAACCCAAAACATCAGGGCGAGATGCAGAATCAAAAGACTCGACGATGCCTCAAGCAGGGCGCCCCAGTGATGACCTAAGACATCGAATGTCGTCAGGTTCATGCCAAAAAACAAGAACAAGAAGAACACCCACCTCCAAGCCCGGCGCCTTTGAGTCAGTGCTTGGCTCGCCACATAAACGGCCAATGGTAAACTCAGCACAAAATAAGGCTTCCAAATGAGATGGGACGGAATAATCAATAGACCTACTAAGAGAACAGCCCACCTTAGAGAGTCAGCTTTTTCTTTTGGTCCGCGAATCACCCAGGCAAGAGTCACCCCTAGGGCAGCAAGCGTCCAGCACAACGAAATTAAGAAAATCTGATCCGAACTCAGGCAGGCGGCCCCGAAAAAAAAAGCTCGTCCATTTTCAGAAATTACTGGGGTCGGGTGCCCGCTCAAAAAATGCTGAACAAAAGCAAGGAAGCTCTGATTGTGGGATTCGATCGGAAATCCCCGAGCTAGTAGGGCATCTCGCCAATCAAAGATCAGTCGCCAAGCCCCAGCCCAACCCAAGGAAAGGAGCGGTGCAAGCCCAGTGAAAAACACTGCCGCCAAAACCGATTGCCGCTCCACCCTCAATTTCTCCCGAGAATTCTCGAGCGGTAGGCAAAACGGAATCAGAAGAAGCGGCAGCGGAAAAACTTTTGCCAATGCGATTATACCCAGCAAAAACCAGCTCGCCATTGTTTTAAGGCCGGAGCTTTTTGCATCAAGGTGGGTAGCTAGTCCCCAAATAGCCAACGCCAAGATTAATACATTCACTTGCCCGTATTCAAAATCAATCAGAAGTGGCCTACTAATGATCAAAACACCCAAAGCCATGCTTAATATGACAGCCCGCCAGCGAGTAAAGTCGTCAAACTCTTCGGCTACCGACACTTTTTTAAGGGCCTCACTAGCGACCCACTTCGCCACCCACAGAAGTGCTATCACTTTCAAAAAGCACCAAAGGACAAGTGCCCACTGCTGAGAGAGGCCGCCCAGCGGCGCTAAAAACCAGGCAAAACCTGGGCTATATAAAAATCGATCTGGACTATCTCGATAAACTTGGGAGCCTTGCCCGGTCCAAACCAAATGCCAGGCGTGATGAAAAACTGCGAAATCATGGGCCCCACGGGTAAACGCTCGACGAAGAGCCTCAAAAAGGATGATGACAAGAGAGAACGCTCCGGCCTGTGCTTGAACTTTTTTTGAAAAAACAATCATCTAAATCGACAGAGCCTGCCCCCCCCGGAAATCTGAACCGCGCATCATAGCGGGCAAGAAAGAGAAGACCGGATTTAAATATTCTTCTTCGAGTGTGATGAGCTTATGCTTAATCTGTGGAAAACTTTGAGACTCATCGATTTCACCAAAAAAACCACCCAACCCATGAGCACGCACCACGCGGTGGCAAGGAATTAAAATAGCGAAAGGATTTTTTTTCAGTGCTTGTCCGACAGCACGAGAGGCAGAGGGCTTCCCTAATGTCCTTGCGATCCAGCCATAAGTCCGGGTCTCACCATGAGGAATCTGACAAACCAAAGCATAGACTCGACGCTGGAACTCGGTCAATCCATCAACACTCAGCAAATTCCAATGAACCTGGCCCACAGGCACACCTGAGTAGAAATAGTTCTGAAGGTTTTGAATCATCTCAGCCAAAGGCAAAGGAACTAGCAAAGACTGAGCATGAGGGCACGAGCCCGGCAGAAGCTCAATGCGAGTCAGTAATCCTTGCTCATCCCAAAAAATGAAGACTGTCCCAAAACTCACTGGAAATTGAAAATAGTTCAAGGTTAATTTTCCTTATGGTCCCACACACGTGAGGAGTCTGTCACTCAAGGCCAAGAAATTCAATCCGTTTATATGCTACACAAGGAATGAAATGGAAGATTTGAATCGAATTTTAAGCTCAAGCTCCAAGGACTGGTTATTAGCGGTGTTGGTCATGATAGCGACATTTTTAACCGCGAATGTCGTAAAGTCAATCTTAACAAGACTTTACGAACAAAGAGGTTGGAAAATCCTCAAACGACTGGCCCCATCAATCGCTCACTTAGTCTATATACTTGGCTTCAGAATTTGCTCTGAAATCTCGCCACTCCGAGGCCCCTTAGAAAAATGGGTCGAAGGAGGCATCTACATTTTCGCAGTTTTCGTACTCATGCGCCTAATTGAAAAGGCTGCGCTGGTCGGCATCGATTGGAGCCTAAGACAAGTAGAAAACTCTGAGGCTCTCAGGCAGGGGTTTTTACCCCTCATTAAAAACCTCATTACGGTTTTTATTTTTGCTTCGGGCGGAATCATGATTCTCAATCACTTCCACTACGACGCCATGTCCCTCATCACTGCACTGGGGGTAAGCTCTCTTGCTGTAGGTCTCGCGGCTAAAGATACGCTGTCCAATATGATCTCAGGTTTTATCCTTTTGATTGATCGAAATCTCCGACCTGGAGACAATATCCAGCTAGATGGCTATGGGGGCAAAATCAGGGAAATTGGACTCAGAAGCACCCAACTCCTTCTCGGGGATGGCAATACTCTCATCGTCCCCAATACCGACCTAGTAAACACAAAAATCCTCAATCTCTCGATGCCCGCTCAAGAGAAGTCTTGTACGATCCACATTCGTGTCCCTCTCTCACTATCATTTTCAGGCGTTCGAAAGACCCTCCTCGAAATTATTGACGAACTTGAACAAGTATCAAAACCAAAAGCCCCGTCGATCCAGCTTTCACACCTGTCCGATGGATATCAAGCCATTCAGATCACTTTCTGGGTAAGACGAACGGATGCCGTCGGCTCGACCACATCAAGCTTTAACGAACAGCTTCTACTCCGAGCTCAAAAAAATGAAATCGAGCTAGTCGCCTCCCCCCTCTTAAGGGTGCAAACTGCCCCGACTTAGACATTGAGGTAAAATCCTTTATTTTCGCTTGTTTATCAGGTTTAAGCAAGATAATGTGCCGACCAATCGATACTAGGATTTTTAGGAGATTGAAGAAGTGCACTCAGACTCATATGTCGTGTTAGCAAGAAAATGGAGGCCAGCGCAATTCAAGGACATCGTCGGACAAAATCACATCGTCCGGACCTTGAATAATGCGATTCGTTCCAACCGACTTCATCACGCCTATCTTTTCACCGGTTCGCGAGGGATCGGTAAAACTTCGATTGCAAGAATTTTCGCCAAGGTAATCCGCTGCGAATCTCCACGCACTCGGGAGACTGAACTTGATCTCCTTCAGTCTTGTGATCTCTGCGCAAGTTGCAGAGAAATTTCAGCTAGCAACAGTGTAGATGTCATTGAAATCGATGGGGCATCGAATAACGGCGTTGAGGCAGTCAGAGAGATTCGAGATAATGTAAAATACATGCCTTCTCAGGGCACCAGAAAAATCTACATCATTGACGAAGTACACATGCTGACTACGGCAGCATTTAATGCACTATTAAAAACCTTAGAAGAACCTCCTGCACATGTGATTTTCATATTTGCAACCACCGAGCCACACAAAATTCCGGCAACCGTACTATCCCGTTGCCAACGCTTTGATTATCGTCGCGTGACCCTGAGCCAAATCCAATCCCGCCTGACAGAAATAGCTCAAGCAGAAAGTGTTGAGATCGAATCATCAGCCCTTACCTTAATTGGCCGAGCAGCAGAGGGAAGCATGAGGGATGCCCTCTCTTTACTCGATCAAGTGATCGCTTTTTCGAGCGGCGCAATCTCTTTGCAATCAGTAAGAGAAAGTATCGGCTTAATCGAAGGTCAAACGCTTATTCAAATTCTTTTCGGAATTTTTAAAAAAACGCCCGCGGACGCCCTCGTTTGGATCGACAAGGCCCACGAACAGGGACACGATCTACGAATTTTAACTCGCGGATTAATTGAGTTTTTATACTATATTTTGCTAATCCAGGTCGATTCCATGAATCGTACTTCAATTGATGTATCGGATGAAGAACTAACAGAACTCCGAACACTTGCAAGCCTGAGATCTCCCGAAGAAATCGAGCTATTTTTTCAAGTATTCCATCACGGTATGGAAACATTAGCTCGTTCTCCTCAACCCAAGATTGTATTGAGCGTTTTAATCATTAAATGCTCCACAGCGGAGGCGCTCTTTTCGACCGACCGAAAGCCGCCAGAAAGTCAAGGTACGCCTTTTTCTCCCCCCATCCCAAAGAACTCACCTCCACCTCCCAAGGTGCAAGCTTCCGAACCGGCAGCTCAGCAGACCTCCGCACAGAACGTTGAAATAGGGCGTGAAAGTAAAAAAACATGGGAGGGCCTGATCGATCACATCAGAAGGTCGCGCCCCCTGCTTGCCTCAATTCTTGAACATTCCTCGGGCACTACTTTTCCGCAGAGCCAAGGGACGGCCTCGAATCAAAACCTGACCATTTTCTTTTCTCCTGAAGACGCTTACTTTCGGGAACAGCTCCAATCTCGCATATATCAGGAACAGCTCAACTCTCTTTCTCGTGACTACCTCGGTTTTTCAATCCGACTCCAAATTGAGTGTCGAACCAGTGGGGAAAGCCTAGCAACGCGGAGAGAGCGGGAATATAAGGAACGCCAGGAGATGATCAGAAACCAGGCTACGCATCACCCGATCATCACTGAGGCTAAATCACTTTTTGGAGGGGAACTGGGACCCATCCAACTCGTAGAGGATACGCATGCAGAGCTCTCGACATGATACAGTTTCAAGATTGATTTTTGAACTTTCGAAGCTCCCTGGAATTGGCGAGAAAACAGCCGCTCGACTCACCCACTTTATTTTAAGACAGAACGAAGACTATGCACAGTCCTTGGCTGAAGCTATTTTAAATGCGAAGCAAAAGACGAGCCTTTGCCAGAGCTGCCTCACTTTTACAGACACAAATCCATGCAGAATCTGCTCAAGCCAGGACCGAAATGCCAGTTTAATTTGCGTCGTAGAGCGTCCCACCGACGTGCTATCGATCGAAAGCTCTGGGATCTTTCGTGGCTACTACCACGTCCTCCACGGCACACTCTCCCCTCTGGAGGGCGTTGGACCAGAGGAGCTTAAAATCAAAGAGCTTCTTTTTCGAATCAACCAACATCCAGGACAACTTCGAGAGGTAATCTTAGCCACCAACCCTAGCGTCGAGGGAGAGGCTACTGCTTTGTATCTAGCTCGAATCATTAAGCCTCTTGGAATTAAAGTAACTCAGTTAGCCTATGGCCTACCCGTAGGCGGCCTTTTGGAATACTCAGACAAACAAACCATTGGCAAAGCCTTAGAAAACCGCATGGAGATCGATTAGGTGAGCTTTATCAACTACACAACCAAAGAAATCAACTGCAAGGTGATTTACTTCGGACCTGGACTGAGTGGCAAGACAACCAATATTCAATACATATACGAACAAACCCAGCAGCGAGAGCGCGGGAAGCTAGTCACCCTCAGCACAGAGAACGAGCGAACATTATTTTTCGATTTTCTTCCCCTCTCCATTGGAGATGTACGTGGCTTTAAAACGAGATTTCATCTATACACGATTCCAGGCCAAACATTTTATGAATTGTCCCGTCAATTTATTCTCAAAGGAGTGGACGGAATTGTATTTGTCGCAGATAGTCAAACAGAAAGAATGGAGGCAAATATAGAAAGCTTTGAAGCACTCGAAAAAAGTTTGGAAAAGCAGGGCTATGACATCCACAAACTCCCTTTGGTGTTCCAATACAACAAACGGGACATGCCGGCTACGGTCACAGTTCAAGAACTCGAAGCTACATTTAATCCAGTGCATCGGCCTTATTTTGAGGCTATCGCTCATCGAGGACAGGGGGTCATGGAAACCTTGCAATCGATTAGCCAACTTGTGATACGCGAACTGAAGGGGGAAGAGAAGAAATGAAAAAGGATACTCTCAAGAAATTCAAGAAGCTTTTTGAGACACAGCGGAACGCGATTCAGAGAAATCACAACAGCATTATTTGTGACGACTTTCGTATTTGCCCAGAAGACCGCTACGACGAGGCAGACCAGGCCCGAGCGGACATCGAGCAAGCTATTCGCATGCAGCTGAAAAATCGCGAAGCTGCGCACATGAAAAAAGTTGACGAAGCTCTTCGCAGAATCGAGGAAGGCACCTTTGGACTTTGCGAAGAATGTGACGAAGACATCGAACTAAAACGTCTGGAAGCTCGCCCAACAGCCACTCTGTGCGTTGCCTGCAAAGAGGATCAAGAGCGACGCGAGCTACTGACGGCGTCCAAGGCCAGTCAGAATTTTCGTTCGATCGATCGAAGAAGGTTTCTGAGTTAATCACTCGTAAGTGACAGTGGTCAGGGAAGTCTGTAATACCTAAAAGACTTCCCTGACCGCTCGAACACTCAATGAATCACTGCTAAAGAGCTCGTTTACTAATCTTTATAGTTGAGCGCATTAAGGATATTGAGCCGACCCCCTGAAATGACCTTATCGCTCAAGGACGGCAGGTGATCTACCGTACTCAAAAGAGCCTGCTTCACCTTCTTATAATCCCAGTCGGGATGTTTTGACCACACCAGTGCAGCCGCTCCAGCCACATGAGGGCATGCCATCGAAGTGCCCGACATTTCTTTATATTGACCCCCAGGAATTGTGCTGTAAATCTTATCCCCAGGTGCGGCGATGTGAGTGGTTTTCTTGCCATAATTTGAGAAGTAAGCCAGGCCATCATTTTGATCAGTTGCAGCAACGGCGATGAGATTATCATTATCAAATGCAGCAGGATAGGATGCCGAATCAGGACTATCGTTATCAGCTGAACTATTTCCGGCAGCCGCAACGAACAAGACCCCTTTGGCCCTCGCTCGATCGATTGCCTCGTAGAGTGCCTTATTGTCAGGATCGCCCTGACCACCCCAACTATTACTCAAGACCTTCGCACCGTGGGCAATCGCATAATCAATTGCGCGGATCGCATCAGCAGTCGTCCCACTTCCATCCTTGGTGATGAACTTCAATGCCATCAAGGAGACCAACTGACTTACTCCGGACACTCCAATTCCATTCCCGCCCACTGCACCTATCGTTCCCGCAGTGTGAGTACCGTGCTCTTGATCATCAAACGGTAGACCATCGTTGTGGACAAAATCATATCCAGCTACATCGTTCTTCTCGGTCGGATTTGGATTTCGCCAGACATTAAACCCAAGGTCCACGTGATTGTAATCAATCCCAGTATCGATATCGGCAACAACGAAGTCCTTACTGCCCCTATGGTCTTTCCAAGCATCTTGGGCGCTAATTTTTGTCATCCCCCAGAGCTTATCCAGCTCTTGATCGGTAGCCGGTGGATTGACTTCAACAGGTGCCGCACTCAATGCAGGCCTCGCGCCAGCACTCGGTGGGTTGACTGGGGTTTCCGCGCCGTCCCCGGAATCATCACAACCCGGAGGCATCGGAACTCCAGGTACCCAGCATGGAATTTTTCCATCATCAGAGTAGCCAATTAATCTGTGAGCACTATCGTGGATTGGCAGCGTATACAGCAGGTAATTAGGCTGAGCAAACTCAACCTGACTGTCAGCATTGAGCTGCTTCAAGGCTGCCTCAACAGAAAGCCCATCATCAAGAGTGAGTTGCTCCAGGCTCCTTATAAGCCGAGAATACCTTTGGACTTTTTTAACTCCAAGTGAACGATAGAACTCGTCCATAGTTGACCGCGTTCGAAGGACTCCGTCCTTATATTTTACCAGCACCTCGCCTTGCTTGAACTGAGATGCGGAGGCAACCGCCCCTCCACATAAAATCAAAGCAAGGAGAACTTTCTTCCCTGATAGTAGCATTTTTACTTCCCCCTATTTTTAATAGTAAAACCCTAGCAAAATAATAACAAATATCAATGCTTCAGGCAGTGTAATTAGATTCGAATATTTTGCAAATTTGACGCAGTGATATATTTTTTTAACGAGCATTGTGATTTCGCGAGAAAAAGTCTAAGTTATGACTATTTTAATTTTTGAAGGGAAAGAAATGGGAACTCAACTAACACTCCTAGAATCAATCAAAGACCGCGTCGCTATCATCACAGGCTCAGGAAGAGGCATTGGAGCCGCCATCGCAAGGAAACTTGCCCAGGCCGGGGCGAATGTCGTCATCAATGATATCAATCATGAAAATGCTGAGTCGATGGCAAAGGAAATCCAAAGCATGGGCCGACGCTCCATGGTGTCGACCCATGACATATCCGATCAAAAAAGCGCAAATGAACTCATAAAAGAAGTTAAAATGAACTTTGGAAGAGTCGATATCCTTGTAAATAACGCAGGAATTACGCGGGACGCCCTCCTTCACAAACTCTCTGAGGAGAAGTGGGACGAAGTGATCCGAGTCAATCTTAAAGGTCCTTTCAACATGGGACAGGCCTGTGCTCGAGAGATGATGGAACAAAACTATGGAAAGATCGTCAATCTCTCCTCGGTAGCTTCGATGGGCAATATCGGCCAAACCAACTATTCAGCATCGAAGGCGGGTGTCTTGGGCATGACCTACACCTGGGCTTTAGAGCTAGCTAAGTATAAAATCAATGTGAACGCAGTGGCACCAGGATTCGTCGAGTCTGTTCTTACCCAACAGATCCCGCCTGAAATTCAACAGAAATTCATTGAAAAGATCCCCCTCAAGAGAATGGGAAGCCCAGAAGACATTGCGAGTCTAGTGGCATTTCTGGTGAGCGATAGCTCTTCTTATCTCACTGGGCAGTGTATCTCAATGGACGGCGGCCTAACAGCAGGTCTCTAAGACAAAAAAAGGGGGAGGTCACAATACCCTCCCCCCACTCCTAAGTCTGAAAAAAAAAATTAGACTTCTCGTTCTTGCTGTCTTCTCATGTAGGTCGGAATATCGTACTCATCATCTGTCAAATTGGTAATTCCAAGACGTTGAGCGATCGCTCGGGCCCTTGCCAATTCTACAGATTCAGGCGCAGCGCCATGAGCTGGCGGTAGTGAAGCAATCCCAGATACGACCGGAGACTCCTTAAGTACTACTTCTTCCATCTCCATCGGCGGGCGAATTTCTGACTCCGGCTGTGATCTCGTATAATTCGTGCTCGCCAACATTGCGGCTGACGGCTGAGGAGGCGCCCGGTGGTAAGTCTGTTGTGCTGGAGCGGGAGCTGGAGACTGAGGCATTATGGGAGCCTGCACTGGAGCCTGATTGGGTGCGGGAGCCTGAGCTGGAGCCTGATAGGGTGTCGACACTGGAGCTTGACCTGACACTTGAGCAGGAGCCTGAGCTGGAGCCGCAGGGGAACGTGCAGGAACTGGTGCGTTAGCTGCTACCTGAACCATGGTCGAATGGGATTGCGTGGCACTCGCAGCTCCACCCAATCCTGTAGCTATGACCGTCACTTTGACTGCATCCTTCATTGACTCATCGATTACAGTGCCGAAAATGATTTCAGCGTCCTCATGGGCTGCCTCCATGATGAGTGTCGTAGCTTCGTTAACTTCGTGAATTTTGAGATTCGAGCCACCCGTAATATTGATAATAATTCCGGTCGCTCCGTCGATTGAGATATCTTCTAAGAGTGGGCTAGAAATAGCATTAGTAGCAGCCTCAACAGCTCGATGCTCTCCCTCCCCAAAACCGATCCCCATCAACGCCAACCCCTTATTCTGCATAATGGTTTTGACGTCTGCAAAGTCGCTGTTGATCAATCCAGTGTGATTAATCAAATCTGAGATGCCTTGCACTGCATTCAGCAAAACCTCATCTGCCCTCTTAAACGCATCAATCATTGAGAGAGTCGTACCGGAAATGGCTAAAAGACGTTGATTAGGAATAGTAATCAAAGAATCTACGCTCTCTCTTAACCATGTCATTCCCTGCTCTGCATGGCGCATTCTTTTTTTGCCTTCGAACATGAAAGGCTTGGTCACAACACCGACCGTGAGGGCCCCAATTTCCTTGGCAATTTTAGCAAAGATAGGAGCAGCTCCAGTACCGGTTCCCCCACCCATTCCTGCAGTAATGAAAACCATGTCTGCGCCAGCCAAGACTTCAGAGATTCTTGCATATTCCTCTAGGGCTGCTTTTCTTCCAATTTCTGGGTTCGCACCAGCGCCCAGACCTTTCGTTAACTCCTGCCCAATAGGTAGCTTCATCGGTGCTAGAGATGCTTCCAAAGCCTGTTTATCGGTATTAGCGGTGATAAACTCCACGCCCTCCAGACCGGTCCGGATCATGGTATTTACTGCATTACAACCACTGCCCCCGACACCAACGACCTTGATTTTTGCACCTTGACTCACAAACTGATTGATCTCGAACATATTAATTTAGCACCCTTCTTTTTTAGAATAAGTCTTTAATCCAGGTTCGCATGGACCCACGGACTTTATCGTAGATGTTCTTTTCCCTGACTGGAGATCGAGTTCTTGAAGTATATTTTGCGCCATACTTCAAAAGTCCGACGACCGTCGCATACTTGGGGGAATTTACTACCTCTTTCAACCCGCCGATCCCTTGAGGAAGTCCTCGTCTGGCTGGTACCTCAAAGATCCACTCAGCCAGTTCTGGCACCCCGCTCAATAGAGTTGCTCCCCCTGTAACCACAACTCCTGCCGACAGCAAGCCCTGAAATCCAGATTTCACCACTTCTCTTTGAATCAGAGTAAAAATCTCTTCAACGCGGGGCTCAATCATCTCTGCAAGCACTTCTCTCGACAGCACCCTAGTATTTTTCCCCCCTGCACTCGTTACTTCAATCATTTCATCGGGCTCCACGAGCGATCTCAGTGCACACCCATGCCGAATCTTGAGCTTTTCTGCCTCTAACTGCGGAATGCGCAGACCCAGCGCGATATCGTTGGTAATCTGGTGCCCGCCCATCGGCAAGACTCCAGCATGAACAATCGATCCTCCCTTGAAAATCGCGATGTCGCTTGTCCCTCCACCCACATCTACCAAAATCACCCCTAAATCCCGCTCTTCACGAGTCAATACGGCCTCGCCAGAGGCGATAGGCTCCAAGCAAAACTCGGCAATATCGAGCCCTGCTCTAGCAGCACAGCGAGTCATAATCTCAGCGGACGAGAGCACTCCCTGCAAATTCCCCTCAACCTCTCGCCCCTCTTGAACCGCACCCATCCCGTCTGCAATTCTAGGCCTGATCAGCCCACCGGCAATCCCAGTATAAACCGTCGAGATCTTCACCCCGGCCATTAACTCAGCTTCTTCCACCGCCTTGATAATACTTTCAACCGTGGCGTCACTGTCAATAATGGTGCCTCTCCGCAGACCACTGGCCGATACAGCGCCCATTCCGATTACTTGAAGACTGAGTTCAGATGCGGAATCGACCAACTCTCCAACTAAACAACAGGTCTTAGTCGTCCCCAAATCCAAACCAACTACATATTTACTGTTAGACATCCACCCATTCCCCCCGCAGAACCCCAGAAGCTCCTCGTTTAGTCGGACTCAGCTAGGCAAAATTTACCCCTACAAGAATTCTAAGAACCGCGAGCAGTTTTGACAACAATCTTTTTGCCGGCATCAGCCCATACCTGACGCACGGCCACGCCCTGCTCACTTAGGTAGTGAAAAACATTGGCCAGCTGCGCCAAACGCACATCTAAATTAGAGGAAATATCATTTCCAAAATCAACCATAGTTCTACCCAGCTGGGGCTTCACTTGAGCGGCATTTGATTTTGAATGTCCCATCACATAAGAAACTAAGGCCCTAAATCCTCGCTCATCATCCCAATCCACCGTTGAGATCGTAAATCCAGCGGCGGCTGAGGAAGCCTCCCAGCTGGATAAGAGTTTCAAAACCTGCTGAATCCGATCAGCGCTCTGCTCGGTAACTCCACCAATGATGGGAAGATCAGGGGCGGAGACTAGATTGGCCGATCCGTAAACCCTTCCTGAGCCATCAATGAGTGCGAGCCCGCCACTCTTGCTCTGAATTAGAGCCCGTGGCTCGCGATAAGCCACAAAGATGCTCAAGGTATCGCTCGGTTTTAAGCGTACATTAACATGATGAATCCACTCACTTGCGAGTAGCCGCTTTTCTATGGCTACTAAATCTAGCCGAAATAAGCTCACCCGTCCTGTCGGCACTGCTGCCATTTTCAGAATCGTTTGACTACTCAAGGGAGGAGGCTCGACCGAGCTCTCGACCTCTACTGTCCGGACCGTATATAAATCCGACCGCAATGCATAAAAAACACTAGCCACAGTTCCAAGAACCACGATTGCCGAGAAACTGAGAATGAGAAAATTTTTGAACTTGGCCATTTTAGTGAATTGATCATAACTTGCCACCGGCCATCTGACTATAACTTTGAACGGAATATCTTGGTCAATCTATTAAGAATGTGCGAAGTACAGTCTCATGACTAAGACAATATTATTATTATCTTTGCTATTTTTTTCTGGATGTTCGAGCATTTCATCCGACCAATTGTCGTCCGACGCTCGAACCGCTACCCAGCGAGTCCCCCAGGAGATACTTCCCCTTTCAGGCTCATTCAAAGTGAATCGTATTCAGTTTGAAAATGGACTGAGACTTCTCGTAGTCGAGGATCACTCTTCCCCTACCTTTGCATACCAAACTTGGTTCAAAGTCGGATCCAGAAACGAAGTCCCCGGGAAAACGGGACTCGCTCATCTGTTTGAGCACCTCATGTTCAAGGAAAGCAAAAATCTTAAGGATGGAGACTTTGATCGACTTCTTGAGAGCGCTGGAGCTGAAGGAGAAAACGCCTTCACAAGCCGAGATTACACAGCTTACATCCAAGAAATGCCAGCCACTCAGCTTGAACTCATCATCAAAGCAGAGTCAGAGCGAATGACTCAGGTCATTGTCAACGATCAGTCATTTAAGACCGAACGGGAAGTCGTTCAAAACGAGCGACGATTCAGGAATGAGAATAGTCCAGACGGCATTATGGATCAGGAGCTCTTTCAGCTCGCATTTAGGCAACATCCCTATCATTGGCCAGTCATTGGCTATCAGCAAGACTTAGATTCGATGTCAGCCCGAGATGCCTCCCAATTCTACCGTACCTTCTACGCTCCTAACCACGCGACGATCGTGGTCGTGGGAGACGTAAAGACAGAGGTGGTAAGAGACTTGGTTAAGAAACATTACGGTTCTCTCGTCTCACAACCCACACCGGAAGCCATTCAAATCGCAGAGCCCAATCAAACTGACCCCAGAAGAAAGCAGCTCGCACTCAACATTCAAGTAGAAAAACTTCTGATCGGTTATAAGATCCCCGGCTTTACCAACGATGATATGCCAACTCTGGACGTGATCCAGAACCTGCTCACCGGCGGAAAAAACAATCGTCTGCGCGACGCATTAGTTGAAACGGGAATTGCGAGCTCAGTTGGATCCTACGACTTTGAAGATCGGGACCCCTCCCTTTTTATTATAATGGCTAACCTACAAAAGGGAAAACAAGCGGGCAAGGCTGAGAAAATTATCCTAAGACAACTTAAACAGCTAAGTCGTGAGCTCGTCTCAAGTGCTGAGCTTCAGCGGGCTAAGAACAAAAGCCAGTTTTCCTTTTACCAGGGTCTAGAGTCCAATTATGAGAAGGCCTACTTTCTAGGCACTTATGAGTCCCTGGCTGGCCACTTTAATGCGGGACTCCTGCACGAGAAGCGCGTCGCAGCAGTTACAGCTCGTGACGTCCGTCGGGTGGCACAAAGATACTTTCAGCCACAGTCTCGCACTGTAATCACGGGGGTGAAAAAATGAAGACTCAAAAGTCCAAAGCATCTTATTTAGCAATGATTCTTTTCTTCTGCGGAGCTCCTGGCTTTTCAGCCGAGATCGCTTTTGAGCGAGACCCCAGTCTCCCGGTTGTCAATATCAACGTCGCCTTCAAGACAGGAGCAGTGACGGATGGCCCAAGGAAAAGTGGACTCACTAACTTCATGGGCGAAATGCTCCTCCGCGGAACCAGAATCCGATCCAAGAAGCAGATTGAACTGGACCTCGACCAAATGGGAGCCAAGCTCGATTTTGAAACTCGAGCGGAGTCAATCATACTCCGCGGCTCAGTGCTCTCCTCTCAGTTGGAGCCCTACCTAAAACTCTTGAGCGAGGTCATCACCCAGCCCAGCTTCCCTGAGATCGAAATCTCAAAGCTCAAGGGAGAAATTTCCTCCGTGATTCAAGAAGAACTAGGACACGATGGAGCGCTCGGCAATCGAGCATTTTCAAAGTACTTATTTCAAGGCCATCCTTATGGAAATCCAATTCTTGGTAAAATTTCAGATCTAAAAAAATTCAATAGAACAGAGATTTTAGGCCACTACCAACAACTCGTGAGAGAGCCTCTGCTTCTCGTTGTAGGATCAGGGGATGCATCAGCGGAAAGAATGAACGAGTGGACGAAGCTCCTAGGACACTCGTTGGCTCTAATTCAGTCCAAACAGAATCTATCCTCTTCCGCACTGTCCGTCACACCGCCCAAGCCAGCCACCCGGCGCCGCCTCCTCATTGTCGATAAGCCCGATCGGACTCAGACTCAGATCAATCTCGGACAAATTGGGATTCTCATGACTGATCCAAATTACTTTAAGCTTTATCTCGGCAACTCAGCCCTCGGTGGGCACTCTTTTTCCTCAATCTTAATGCAAGAAATACGAGTCAAGCGAGGATGGAGCTACGGAGCGAACAGCGCATTTCGATTCGGCCTTCAACCCCGATCCTGGTTAGTGCATTTATTTCCTGCATCCAAGGACACCCCCGATGCGCTGGCTTACACGCTTAAAATTGTTGAGAACTTACAGAAGAACGGAATCTCAGCCGAGCAGTTTGAATTTACCAAGAGGAGCTTGATCAACAGTTCTGGATTCATCTACAACACGCCTTCAAAACGCGTTGAGAACACCCTTCTGGAGAAAAGCCTGAACCTCCCTCAGGGCTTTATGCGATCCCACGCTGATCGAATCGCCTCTTTGCGTCGAGACGAAGTGAATCAAGCTCTCAAGAACTTTGTGCAACCCGACCACCTTGCAATCACAGTCGTCGGTACAGCCAAAGAGCTCAAGAGCCCACTCGCTAAAGCTGCGGGAATCAGTGAAGATTTAATTGAAGTAGAGCCTTACGACGCGGAATAGTCATCGAGTTCGGCTACTCTTCGCCGACGAAAATGACTTCCTCCTCCAGCTCAATCCCCAGTTCTATGGCTGCACGGGACTGAGCTAGACGAATGAGGGCGACCACATCAGAGGCCTTGGCCCCACCGAGATTAATAATAAAATTGGGGTGTTTGTCAGAAAACTGTGCCCTCCCCTCCTGTTGTCCTCGTAGTCCAAGCTGATCGATGACTTGCCAGGCATTTTTCCCGGAAGACTTCGGATTTTTAAAAACGCTCCCACAAGAAGGATAATCAATCGGCTGAGTCGCCTTTCTACGCTGCAAAGTCTCATCAATTAGGGACTTCACTTGATCAGGGTCAGTCTTTGACATATGCCAATCTGCATTCCATATGAGGTGCCCCGGGGGCAGGAAAAGATTCTGGCGATACTGAAATTTTAGATTCTCCCCAGTAAACACATGAGGGCCCCAATTCGTCCCAAGTTCCAGGGAATAAGACTCAACACGAATTAGCGGAGTCTTAGTCTCAC
Organism: Bacteriovoracaceae bacterium; assembly: GCA_947447665.1. Lineage (GTDB taxonomy): Bacteria > Bdellovibrionota > UBA1018 > UBA1018 > UBA1018 > CAINWE01. Next base: position 186,138 of record CANFJX010000003.1, read on the forward strand.
CCAAATGAGTTCCGGCGTTCATCATAATTGCACCACCCACAGACCCTGGAATTCCAGTCCAAAACTCAAGTCCTGCCCAACCTTCCTGAGCAGTTCTCCGGAGAAGACTAGAAATCAGAACACTCCCACCGGTCCTTAGCGCAAACGATGCTTCATCCCCACTGCTGACGTTTACATCAGAGGTCGGCGCTTCGCCCACCTCCACGTTAAGCTGATGCGTCCGAATGACCATGCCTGCAAATCCATGGTCCGACACTAGGAGATTAGAGCCCTTTCCCAAGATAAAAAAAGGAATCTGGGTTTCCTCGATTCCGCGCTTCAACCATTTCAAATCATTGAGGCTGCGAGGAGCGGCAAAAACTTGAGCAGGACCGCCAATCTGGTAGTAAGTGTAGCGAGCTAACGGCTCATCAAACAGGAGCGCTCCAGTAAATTCCTGGGCATGGTCTTTGAACCACTGGGTGCGATTCTGACTCGTCGACTTGTGCTTTTTTTCCATTTGTTTCTGCCTAGGATTTTTTTAAATCAGAAATCAAAAGATCCGGTAACTTGGTAATGGATCCTGCTCCCATGCAAATCACTAAGTCACCCGAAGTCATCAAATCTGTCACTACTTTTTGAGTAGCCTTGAGGTCTCCAGCATAAAGGATAGTCTGATCGGGATGGGCGAGTTTCTTGATTTCCTGAGCTAAGGTTCCTGAATCTACGCCAGGAATTGGATCCTCGCCCGCAGCGTAGACATCAGTCAAAATCACCACGTCACTTTGAGAGAAAGCAGACAAAAATCCATCTTTGCAGTGAAGCGTTCTTGAGTATCGATGGGGCTGAAAGACGGAAACAATGCGTCCCGGCCAGAAACTCTGGGCAGCCGATAGGGTTGCTGCGATTTCAGTGGGATGGTGACCATAATCATCAACGATCATGCGCTGGCTTTTCGAGTCCTGCCAACGAATATCAAATCTTCTCCGAACTCCTCGAAACTCCCTGAATGCTTTTTTTACTTTTTCGAGCGGAATATCCAGCTGAGTTGAGATCGCTAAAGTCGCAAGTGCATTTAGAACGTTATGCTGTCCTGGAACTGATAGGTGAAACTCACCTAAATCTCGTTTCTGCCCCCCAGGACCATTTCGATGAACGACTTCAAAACGCGAGGTCAAACCTTCGCTCGCCAGGTGAGTAGCGTAAAAATCAGAGTCTTCGGCAAATCCATAAGTTAGATAAGGCTTGGTCAGACGACTTAAGCACCGCTTCACCCCAGGATCGTCCGCGCACAGCGCGACAAAGCCATAAAAAGGTAGCTTACCGACGAAACCAATAAAGGCTTCCTCGATTGCTGAGAGGCTTCCGAAATGATCCAAGTGGTCATTATCAATATTAGTGACCACTCCAAAAGTAGCGGGAAGGTGGAGGAAGGATCCATCGCTTTCATCAGCCTCGGCCACAACAAACCGACCTTGTCCAAGCTTGGCATTGCCTCCGAGAGCATTGACTTTGCCTCCAATCACAATGGTTGGGTCAAGGCCTGCCTCGGTAAGTACGCAGGCTAACATGGAGGTCGTCGTAGTTTTCCCGTGGGTTCCAGCCACTGCAATTCCTACTTTCCCCCGCATCAGCTCTCCGAGCATTTCAGCGCGCGGAATCACGGGAACCCGCAATCGTCTCGCCTCCTGAACTTCTGGGTTACTGGACTTCACCGCAGAGGAAACGACGACCACATTTGCATTGCCGATATTTTCTGCGCGGTGACCTATCGACACCTGAGCGCCTAATTCAGCCAACCGCCGAGTTGTCTCACTCTCAGCCAAGTCTGACCCGCTCACTCGATATCCTTGATTTAAAAACACCTCGGCAATTCCACTCATTCCAATACCGCCGATTCCTACAAAGTGGAGCCCTGTTTCCTCTTTAATATGCATAGTATCTGTACTTTATCAAAATCTAAGAGCTGTGGAAAGGCGAGAGTCCTGAAACTCTCTCACTAACTTCTCCGCAGCTCCAGGCATAGCGAACTTCTGAACTGCCTGTTCAACTCTCCTGAGCTCTTCCGGATGATGGATCAGATCCTTAATCTTGTTGGCGAACTGCTCGCCCGTGGTCGAATTCTGAGGGACAAGAAACCCAGCTCCCGCATCTGAAAAAACGCGGGCGTTAAGCTCCTGATGATGGTCAGCCGCAGTTGGGAGCGGCACAAAAAGCGCAGCTCGACCCACGGTAGCCACCTCAGATAAAGTCGATGACCCGGCCCGACAAACAAGCAGAGACGCCTCAGCATAGGTCTCAGCCATCCGGTCAATGAACTTTTCAACTCGGGCTGATATGCTATTTTTTTCATAGGCCTGCTTGACTCGATCAAAGTCTCGCTCTCCCGTTTGATGAATCCACTTCACCTCAGCGGCGAGACCAGAAAGAAAAGGGAGTGAATTAATCACTAAGGTATTCATCCCCATAGCTCCCTGACTTCCTCCAAAAACAAAAACAGTAAAGGGTTTGTGCTCAGCGCTCAGGAGGGGCTTCATGGCGGATCTAACAGGGTTTCCTGTTAAAACTACCTGCTTTTTGGGAAACCGCATTTCCGTTCCTGGAAATGCTGTAAAAATCATGTCTACCCACCGACTTAAAAGCCGGTTAGTAAATCCAGGGACTGAGTTTTGCTCTAAAATCGCAATCCGACAGTCCAAAAAATTCAGTGCCCTCAATACCTTTGCCATGAGGATGATAGGACCTGATGAATAGCCGCCGACGCCTAAGATAAAACTCGGCTTTGAGCGAAGAAGGATGCGCACAGATAATCCCAATGCGAAGGGGAGTTGCATCAATGTTTTCAATTTCCGCCCTGCACTCACCTGATTCAGAGACCCGAGCCTTAACACATGAAGGGCATATCCCGCTTTCGGCACTAAACGCTCTTCCATCCCACCTCGGGCACCCACAAACTCAACCCAGGGTCGCCCATCGACTTGAGGTCCCGATGCCTTCATCCACGCATCGGCCACTGCTATTCCCGCCAGTACGTGCCCTCCGGTCCCGCCTCCAGCGATGACCAATCCTTGCTTATCAGACATGGGCTGGGGCCCTCTTACCTACATTGAGCAAAACTCCGACAACAAAAAGGTCGACCAAAAGCGCGGATCCACCATAGCTCATAAAGGGCAGAGTCAGCCCCTTGGTTGGAACCAATCCCAAGACGACTGAGATATTAACAAACCCCTGAAGCCCTAAGGCCAAAGTAATTCCTGCGGCGAGTAGCATCCCAAATCGATCATGCCGCAATTTATGACAATCCGAGGCAATCCGCAGTCCACAGTAAATAAAATAAACGTAGGCCAAGACCACTCCTACGATCCCGATAAAACCAAGCTCCTCGCCGATGACTGAAAAAATAAAGTCGTTATGTGCCTCGGGAAGATAAAGTAGCTTTTCCTTGCCATTACCAAGGCCAACACCCCAAAGTCTGCCATTATGAAGTCCAACGAAAGACTGGAGAATTTGAAAACCCTTGCCTCCTGGATCACTCCAAGGATCAACAAAAGTCATCACTCGCATGCGTCGATAGCCAGTACCGAGAGCAAGCCAGCCCCCTATAGCTGCGCCTGACAACAGAGTCACAGATAAATACTTACTCGGCACGCCTGCCAAGAACATCAGGCAAAAGATCACTAAGGTAATTATCACCGTCGTTCCGAAATCCGGCTGTAGGAGTAACAAAAGAAACACGGGAAGCGGCGTAACAAACTGCGAAAGAATTCCCGCAGTAATACGATCAATGCGCTCCGATTTCTTGTCGAGCTGACGAGCAACAAAAAAAATCACGGCAAACTTAGCCAATTCGCCAGGCTGAAACTGAGCCTTCCAAAGGTGGATCCATCGCTGGGCCCCACCCACCTTCAATCCAATCCCAGGAACAAAAACGAGCATCAAAAGAACCACGGCAAGCCCCAGCCCTGGGTAAGCCGCTTTTTTCCAAGTTGAGTAGGGAATCCGATACCCACCCCAAAGAGCAACCAGGCCAAACGAAGCGTAAATCAACTGTTTACGAATTAGACTGAACCCATCGCCCGTCTTTTCTTGAGCGTAGATAAAAGAGGAACTGTAGACCATGATGAGACCAAACAGGAGCATCCCCAAGACGACAAACAAAAGCCCGAGAGCATATCCTTGGTCAACTACAGGACGAATCAGTGAGGATTCACCCTCGTCCTGAGTTTCTTTTACTAAATTCACATCACTCAAAGCTGCGAAACCAGTTTCCGGAAGTACTGGCCTCTTTCCTCGTAGTTCTTAAACATATCGTAACTAGCACATCCGGGAGACAGCAGAATGATGTCACCACTCCTTGATTTTTGATATGCAAGGAGAACAGCTTCTTCAAAAGTCCCCACAAGATAGGTCTCTGCGAAGTCTCCCATAGCGCGATTCATTTTCTCTTTGGCTTCTCCCAAGAGAATCAGAATTTTACACTTCTTACTCACGAGATCTGCAAGGGGAGTAAAGTCTGTGCCTTTATCTTTTCCCCCTGCGATCAAGATAATCGGATTAGCCGAAAAGGCGGCCAGGCTTTTCTGAACGCTCATTACGTTCGTACCTTTGGAATCATTGAAAAAGAAAACGCCATCCTTCTTCCTGATAAATTCAAGGCGATGGGGAACCCCTTTAAAAGTATTAATCACAGATTGAATCGCTTTTGGATCAACTCCCATGGCGCGAGCTGTCGAAATGGCAGCCATCAAATTTTCTCGATTGTGCTCACCAAAAAGTTTGAACTGGGAGAGATCATAAAACTCTTCCTTACCTGTGACCTTACTGACGATCCGCTTAGTTTTTGAGTCCCAGTAGACTCCAACAAAATCCTCTGAAAAGGCTTCTCCAATTGAACTAGGATTTCGCTTAGTAAACCACATTAACTTACCGACATTCTCTTCACTGAAGCGGGAAATATGAGCGCAATCGTGATTCAAAATAACAAAACTATTTTTGTCGCAAACCTTGAGGAGTCTCTTCTTCGCATTGACATACGACTGAAAATCACCGTAACGGTCCAGATGATCTTCTTCCAGGTTCGTAAAGACTGCAGCTGCAGGAATCAGCTTATCTGTTAGCTCGAGCTGAAAGCTAGAGAGCTCTGCGACCACGACCGACGCCTTTTGGCCCTCATTCAGGTAATCGGTTAGGGGTTTACCAATATTGCCCCCGACAAAAACAGAGCGTCCATCGGCCTTGAACATCTCGCCGATCAAGGCGGTAGTCGTTGTTTTTCCGTTCGTTCCGGTCACCGCCACAATCGGTTCTTTGATCCCTGTGACTGCGAGCTCGATTTCACTCATGATCGGAATGTGCTTCTCACGAGCCTCCTCGAGAGGCTTGATATTCAGAGGAATCCCTGGACTCACGACAATCAGCTCAGCCGAATGAAAAGTCTTTGGATTATGTTTTCCAAATTCATATTCAAGCTTGAGGCCTTCGCACGCATGGACCGACTCCGCTAAGTCAGTTTTCTGCTTCGAATCGACGACAGTCACCTTTGCCCCTTGCTTAGCCATATACTTAGCAACGGCAACACCAGAGACTCCAAATCCCACAACTAAGACTTTTTTACCTTTGTACTTACTCATAAAAAAATAATAGTTTCCTTATAGCTACCTCAATTTGAGGGTAGAAAGAGTGAACAAGGCCAAAAGGATCGAAATGATCCAAAATCTGACGATGACTTTGGGCTCCGCCCAGCCCTTAAGTTCAAAATGATGATGAATTGGGGCCATTTTGAATACCCTTTTTCCCGTCATTTTAAAAGAGGCGACTTGAGCCATAACAGAAAGAGCCTCTGCGACAAAAACCCCCCCGCAAAGGGCTAATAAAATTTCATTTTTCGTAATAACCGCCACTACTGCCAGTGCAGCCCCCAGAGCTAGAGAACCCACATCTCCCATGAAAACCTGAGCTGGATAGGTATTAAACCAGAGAAAACCCAAACAAGACGCAGCAACACACCCGCAAAAAATCGAAAGCTCCCCTGCTCCCGCAATATAGGGGATCTGTAAATACTCGGCGATTTTCATATGACCGGCACAATAGGCCAAAATTAAAAAAGTCGCTGAAGTAGTCATCGTCGGCCCAACTGCCAACCCATCCAAACCATCGGTAAGATTAACGGCGTTCGATGCCCCCACAATGACAAAAGTAGCAAAGGGAACAAAAAGGGCACCCAAATAAAAGGACCATTCTTTAAAAAAGGGGAACTTTAAGACAGGTGGGGTATCTCGGGTGATGTAAATAAAAAGGGCCGCAGAAACAGCGACCAAGGTTTGAGCCAATAACTTTTGTCGGCCAGATAGCCCTTTAGAATTCTTCTGAACGACTTTTCGATAGTCGTCAACGTATCCTATGACACCAAAAAGAAGTGTAACCAATACAGCGACCCAGATATTCTTGTTCGTCAAATCTGCCCAAAGCAACGTCGGAACGACAATCGCCAGGAGAATCAGCCCACCACCCATCGTAGGAGTTCCCTTTTTTGAGAGGTGCGACTTAGGACCATCATCACGAATGGACTGGCCCATCTGCATCCTCTGAAGGAGTCGAATATAGGCGGGACCCATAAACATGCAAAGCAGAACGCTTGTAATACTCGCTCCAAACGTCCGAAAAGTGATGTATTTAAAAACGTTAAAAAAGGTGAACTTCGCATGAAGCGGGTAGAGAAAATAGAAGAGCATGTCGAGATGCTACTGATTTTCGAAAGTCCGTGTCAATACCTAATCGCTTCGGATGCTACTTCACGATCATCAAAATGAATTTTCTGGGTGCCAACAATTTGATAATCCTCGTGACCCTTCCCAGCAATTAAAACTAAATCACCTGGACGCGCCGAGGCAATGGCTTCAAAAATTGCCTTTTTACGATCTACTTGAATAGTGAAATTTTGAGCGCTCCCCACCCCGCGAACAATCTCCTCGATGATCGCCATGGGCTCCTCAGTCCGAGGATTGTCCGAAGTCACCCAGACGTGGTCTGACCACTGAACGGCAATTTGTCCCATTTGGGGACGTTTTTTCCGATCCCTGTCTCCGCCGCATCCAAAAACTGTAATCAACTTTTGCCCCGCTCTCATTTCTCTCAGCGTTTTGATGACTTTCTCTAGAGCGTCCGGCTTATGGGCATAGTCGACCCAAATATGCACCCCCCTTGAATTCACCACCCTCTCAAGTCTCCCTGGCACGCCCGACAGATCCCTAACTCCCTTTGCAATTTGTTTCGGGTCAATCCCAATACCTTGCCCCAATGCGACAGCAGCAGAAATATTAGAGGCATTAAATCGTCCCACTAAAGGCGACTGAACTACCACGTCTTGAATTGTGCCGAGAATTCCGTCGACTTCGCATTCGAGCTGCCCTTCATCTGAAAACTGTCCCACCCTCACGACTTTTAAAGAGTGATCCTGAGTGAGTCTTTCAAGTAATTTTTTCCCGTAAGTATCAGAAGAATTAATAGCTGCGAATGGATCCTTCCCCCCTAACACTGAATCACGAGCGATCTCCGTAAAAAGAATTGCTTTTGCTTCAAAGTAGTCTTCCATATCAGCGTGGTAATCCAAATGCTCAGGAGACAAGTTAGTAAAAATCATCCCATCAAACTCAGTCCCATGAACTCTCTTTTGCCTCAATGCATGCGATGAAACTTCCATAACCACGGCTGTACATCCCTGGCGCTTCATCTCAGATAATATGGCCTGAATCTCTACCGCTCCCGGTGTTGTATGAGTGGATGCAATTTCCGTCTTCCCATACCGAACGCTTACGGTTCCGATCACTCCCACCTCATGCCCAGCCGCTCGCAGAATTGACTCCAAAAGATATGTCGTTGTAGTTTTCCCGCTCGTGCCAGTAACCCCCACCATCAAAAGAGAATGAGAGGGGTTTTGATAATAATCCACTGCCAACTCGGCCAGAGCCAAAGCACTATCTGGGACTTGAATATACGGCACGGAAGCCTGCACTTCGGTAGAGGGGATCTCACCCACTAAGGCCAACACCCCTTTTTTTTCCGCTTCTCTCAGGAAAACATGACCATCTTGACTGACTCCTCGCACAGCAACAAAAACCATCCCCGGCTGCAGCGCTCGAGAGTCTGCCGTGATCCCTGTGATGGGCTGCTTTAGCCCTAAATCTCTTATCTTCAACTTCTTTTTTTCCATAGATTTCTAACTTTCTTAGGGTTCTGAAAGGATGAGGCGGATAGTAGATCCCTCAACGAGGCTTTTTCCAGGAGGCGGCGTTTGGGACGTAACCACTCCGGAGCCTATCATTTCCCAGCGAAAACGACGCCCCTTGAACTCCCTTAAGACCTCACGAGGAGTTAATCCCTGAAAGGAGGGAACTATATCGTGAGATAAACCGCCCGCAACAGACTCATCGGCAGAGCCCCCTGCTTGAGCCAACACATCAGGTGAAGTCTCCGGGGCAGCTTGCCGTGTTTGGACCCGATCCGCAATCGACTCACCCCGCACCAGCACTGGATCACGACTTAAGTTCAATGGCAGATTCACAGGCAAACTGCAGCGATTAGCTGCTGCAGCCAAAACCTCTTTAAAAAGGGGAGCCGCTGTTTCTGAAGCATAATAGCTTCCCTTCGGCTCAACAATCGATGTGAAAATCACAATCTTGGGTTCAATACCCACAGGAAATCCAATAAATGAGGCAATGTACTTTTCACGTGAGTACCTGCCTGTTTCTGAATCAACCATTTGAGCAGTGCCTGTTTTCCCCGCCACCCGAAAACCCGGTAATGCTGCCTTAACTCCAGTGCCTCCCTCTTCGGTAACCGACTCGAGAGCGTCGATCAATTCATGACTCACTCTTTGAGAAAAGATCCGCACGGGCGGCTCACCTGTTGGAACTTGTCCAGAATTTTTCAAAATCGAGGGTTGAACCAAAAGTCCGCCATTAAGAATAGCTCCATAGGCCCGAACCATTTGTAGCGGGGTAACCAAAATGCCTTGACCAAAACCGATATTGGCCAAGGTCAGAGGTTGCCAATCTTTTTTCTTAGGGATTCGACCGGCTATTTCCCCTGGAAATCCCAATCCCGTTTTGCTCCCAAAACCAAAAAGACGCAAAGTACGCAGGTACTTCTCGGTTCCAAGCTTCAAAGCTACTTTGGCTGCTGCCACGTTACTTGAAACTTTAAGCATCTTCTTCAAGCTAACCCACTCAAATTTTTCTTTGGCCTCGGCCTCAGAAATTTTATGTTTTTGAATAATGAATGAACCGTGCTCACCCCAAACTTCATCGCTCATTTTCCAGCCGTGGGAAATAGCACTTGCAGCAAGCATGGCCTTAAGAGTGGAACCGGGCTCATAGCCGTCGGTCAGTGCACGATTTCTTCGCTGACTCGCAGGGGCCGCCTTATCACTTGGATTAAAACCAGGCTCATTCGCCATCGCAAGAATCTCACCCGAGTCGGCATTCATTACAATGACGCTCCCACCTCGGGCCCTCGCCTTTTGAACTGCTAACTTAAGGCTTTGCTCCACTTCGTATTGCAAGGAAGCGTCCAGAGTCAGGGTCACGGGTTCCCCATCTTGAACGCTTTTTGCAGCGACGGCATCGATAAACGTCGGGCGTCCGAGAGCATCCTTGATCGCTTGCACGGAGGCAACTCGCCCGCGAAGTCGATCATTCAACCAGAGTTCAACACCCTCAACTCCCTCGACGTCTACATTGACGCTACCGAGGACATGGGAAGCCAAAGCCCCGTGCGGATAAACTCGGTCGCTTTCTTTCACCAAAAAAAACCCTTCTACTAAGTCCCCTCCCGAATCCGTTAGGTGAGATTTCTTCAAACGTCTCAGTTCAGAATCACTCAAATGACGTTTGATCCAGACAAACTCTCGATTCTCGCTCAGCTTGTGAAAAATTTTTGAAAATGGGACATCCGTGCATCGAGACAATAACCTAGCCAAGGCTCTCTTATTAACGAGCGAATTTGGATTCGCAGCTAGACTGCTAGTTTCCATATTCACTACCAAAGGTTCACCATTTCGATCTAACAGTGGGCCCCGTTGAGGCCTAATCAGAGAGCGACTCAGATACTGACGGCGAGCCATAGCTTCCAATCTGGGATTCGATAAAATTTGGATGTAAGCGGCTCTGAGCAGAATACAGCTCGCTAGAAAAAAACAGGACAGCATCAAAGCAGTGAAACGACTCTTCAACATAGAATCAATTTTTTACCTGATTGAATTTTTGTAAATAAATGACCTGACCCGATCGGGGCTGAAATAACCCAAACTGATGGTGCGCTAGACTCTCTAATCTCTTGGGCGAACGGAGGGCAGAAACTCTCATCAGCAGCTGCTCTTTCTCTCTACGAACCTTAACTAATCCCTGATCTACGTCATGAATGGCGTAAGTCGTCCGAATAATCTTAAGCCTTAACCATACTGTGCCAACTGAAAAAACAGTAACCACAGGAATCACCCACAGAGGCATCCACTTTTTCATACTGGTAACCTCTCTGCGATCCGAAGCTTAGCGCTTCTCGCCCTCGGATTGACACGTAGCTCATCCTCGTTGGCCTCAATGGGCTTTTTTGTCAGAGCGTGAAAGAAATCTTTATTCTTAAATTGATTTTTTACTTTTCGATCTTCCAAAGAATGAAAGCTAATGATCGCTGCTCGCCCACAAGGCAAAACTCGAGTCACAACATCTTGAAGGAGGCGATCCAGCATTTCCATCTCCTCATTCACGGCAATTCTCAGCGCCTGAAAGGTTCGGGTCGCAACATGGATTTTTCCATGCCGGGCGTAAGGTGGCGTTGCTCGCACCACCAGATCAACCAAGTCTTTTGTAGTCTGAGGAAGCTGCCCTCTCCTGCGACTTTCGACCATGGAGGCGGCAATCCTCCGGGCGAACCTCTCTTCTCCGAGTTCTCGCAATATTTTCTCGAGCTCTAACTCGGAAGACTGCTGAAGCAATTCCAAGCAACTTCGCCCTTGAGTTGGATTCAGCCGCATATCGAGAGGACCTTCCCACTGAAAGCTCAGCCCCCGACTCCGATCCTCGAGTTGATCACTGGAAAATCCCAAATCAGCCAAAAGTCCAAGAACAGGGCGCTGCGCCAGGAGATGCCCTGCATTCCCAAAATTTTCTTGAAGGATCTCTAACTTTCCGGCCCGAATCTCCTCTTGGAATCTTAACTTTCCCCGCTGAACGGCCTCCGGGTCTTGATCGAGCGCCAAGATTCGGTGCCGCCTCAAAGCTGGTGTAGCCTCAAATGCCTTGAGGAATGAAGCTGTATGGCCTCCTCCTCCAAAAGTGCAATCCACTAGCCAACATGAAGGGGAATCTAAAGACGATTGACTGAAAGGCTCCACTAAAGATTGGACGATTTCCTGAGCAAGAATCGGGACGTGCTTAACTTCAGGGAAACTCATCGCTTCGCAACGCTTTTTTGATCAAAAGCTTCTTTATAGAAGCTCTCAATCGCCCGCCGAGCCAGGTAAGAGGACTTAACCCGCCATTGCTTCTCATGAATCGTCAGAGCCGCCACTGCAATCTTACGACTGGCAGACCCAGCGTAACCCACAAACCAATCATATTTTCCTTTGGGGTCATAACCTGTCAGAGAACCCGTTTTTCCTCCGACATCGAGAAGTGCAAAATGGCTTTTAAAAAATCCCCGAAAAGAACCGCGAGAAGTCCCGCGAAGTACCGTCTCCTTCATCAATGCCTTGATCTGACGAGCGGTCGAGATATCCATCGTCACGCCTGAGACCTTGGGAGCGCCGGTGTAGGCAGAAGAACCGTCAGCGCGAGACAGACTCTGAACGAAAAAGGGCTCCATCATGACCCCATTATTTGCAACTGCAGCTGCCATGAGGGCACCCTGGAGGGGGCTCATGGTATTTTCGGTCGTATAACCCGATGCTGTTTCCGCTAAACCCCAGGAGTCATCGGGAATCGGGGCCCGACCTTCTTGTACAGGTAAATCAGCAGAAATTTTTCGGTTAAACCCAAATCGAGATGCATAGGTTCGCATCCCGGATGAGCCCACAGTGAAGGCCCCTACCTTGCCGAAAACGGTGTTAATGGATCGAGCAAAGGCATCTTTAAAGGTAATAAAATGAGTCCATCGGGTGATGTTAGACTTTAGGATTTGCCCTCGATAAAGGGTGTGATTTCTCCCGTTGAACGGAATGACAGTGTCTGGGGCGATCTTTCGGCTTTCGATTGCAGCGGTGGCTGTCACGACTTTAAATACAGAAGCTGAAGGGAAAGAGGCTCTCAGAGCCAAATTACCAGGAGCTCCTTTTTCCCTAGAATAACTGATCATCGACAAAACTTTGCCGCTCTCGGCATCTAGAGCGACAAAGGCCCCGTAGTCAGGACTATAAGAACGGAAAAGAGCCTCCATGGTCTTTTGAAGCTTTGAATTGAGGGTATACTCGACTTTAAGTCGAGACCGCTCTGGCCGCCCAAGATCAAAATCGAGCTCCTCTGGAAATTCATAGAACTTCGCAAACGGTCCGATCGTCTCCGCAAGGCGATCCCGGGTAATCGTAGATTCCTTTTTCTTGGTCAAACCCGAAGGAAATCTGAACCGACCGGTACCGAAAGAAAAAATTGAATAGACGAAAAAGGAGGCAATGAGGAGAGCCCCAATCTTAAGAGCTCTAGACTTCTTCATACTTAAGAGTTTCCTTAATCTTGAGGATCGGGTCAAGTCTGGATTTAGGAGAATTCCAGTTTTTTCGTCGCTTTGAAGAAACCCTGCTTTTTGACCTCCCAACCCGAAACTCTCCTTCATTCTTACCTTGTCTCCGAAGATTGCAAAATGTAAGCTAGGTTCTGTGCAAACAAAAAAATCATTAATCAAACCTGGGCAGGGATTACCCAAGAATCCTTTCATCATTCCAAACAACAATCGAATCTATAGCAATCGAAACAAACAAAAAATTGCTCGAGACATGCTGGAGCGATACACCGGAAGCCCCCCCGAACAGTTTGGAAAACAGATTATTTTGACTAATTTCGACTACTATTTGGAGCGATTTCACACCTTGTGCGGAGATAGCCGCACCCAAGGCTCTGCCATGGGTGTAGTCCATAGCTCATCCGCAGGGGTTTCGATCGTTGACTTTTCGATCGGTTCTCCCACTGCTGCACTCATTATCGAGCTTTTGGCTATCATCGACCCAAAAGCAGTCCTATTACTAGGAATGTGCGGCGGTTTACACCGATCCTTAAAAATCGGGGACTTTATTTTACCCACTGCAGCCATTCGCGACGAGGGAGCATCCCGGCACTTTATGCCGCCCCAAGTTCCTGCACTACCCACATTTAAGATTCAAAAGTTCGTTTCTCAAATCATCATCGAAAAGGGAATGGACTACCGAACGGGAGTAGTCCATACGACCGACTATCGGTTCTGGGAATTCGACGAAAAATTTAAAGCTCAACTTTATGAAGAACGTGCCTTGGCTATTGAGATGGAATCTGCCACTCTTTTCATTGCAGGATTCGCAAGCAAGGTACCGATTGGAGCACTCCTTCTCGTATCTGATCTGCCCTTAACTAGGGGTGGGATCAAAACTAAGAAGTCTGCCAAAGCGGTTTTCCGCCAGTTTACGGATCTGCATTTGGAAATTGGTATTAAATCAATGAGTGAAATTGCCGAAAGAGGCGAACACATTCGACATTACAAGTGGTGAGAACGATTCATGCTTAAGAAAATGTTAGATTTTTTCGCAAATGATCTTGCGATTGACCTAGGGACTGCAAACACTCTTGTCTACGCAAAAGATCGAGGAATCATTATCAATGAGCCCTCGGTCGTTGCTATTCACCGAAATTCGCGAGGGCAAACTCGCGTTCTAGCAGTCGGGAAAGAAGCCAAAGACATGCTTGGGCGAACTCCAGGATCGATCCAAGCCATTCGGCCTCTTAAAGACGGGGTAATCGCCGATTTTGAAGTGACTCAGTCCATGCTGAAGTACTTTATACATAAATCGAGCGAGCGACGGACTTTCATTCGGCCTAGAATTATTATTTGCATCCCCTTTGGGATCACACAGGTAGAAAAACGAGCCGTTAAAGAGTCGGCCCAATCCGCAGGCGCCAGAGAAGTTTACCTGATCGAAGAACCGATGGCGGCAGCACTAGGAGCAGGACTTCCAATCCGAGAGCCGAGCGGCAATATGATTGTCGACATTGGAGGAGGCACCACAGAGGTGGCGGTCATTTCCTTGGGGGGAATCGTTTACTCGAAATCAGTCCGAGTAGCCGGAGACAAATTCGACGATGCAATCGTGAATTATATTAAAAGAAAGTATTCACTTTTGATTGGAGAGCGAACGGCTGAGCAGATCAAGCTTTCGATTGGTTGTGCTTATCCGTTTGAAGAAGAAAAAACTTACGAAGTCAAGGGAAGGGATTTAATCAGCGGAGCACCTAAGACGATCGAAGTGAATTCCGAAGAAATCCGGGATGCCCTTGCCGAGCCCGTATCTGCCGTAGTAGACACGATCAAGACTGCACTCGAGAGAACTCCTCCCGAGCTCGCTGCTGACATCGTGGACAACGGAATCATTTTGGCGGGCGGCGGAGCGCTCCTTGCCAATTTGGATATTTTAATCAAAGAAAAAACGGGTCTCCCCGTAGCACTAGCAGAAGACCCACTCACCTGCGTAGTCCGCGGATCGGGCAAGGCCCTTCAAGATATGGATCTCCTGCGAAAAGTGACGATCGTTTAGAAATTAAGTTGGAATCAGAATGGCTTTTAATCCGAAGGACTATTACTTTAAGAAGGCAAAAACTGAGAACTATGCCGCCCGATCGATCTTCAAGCTTCAGGAAATTGATGAAAGATTCAAAATTCTAAAGCCTGGCTATCAGGTTTTAGACCTGGGAGCTGCTCCCGGATCCTGGTCTCAGTATGCATCCGAGAAAGTCGGCAAAGCAGGAAAGATCCTTGGAATTGACCTTCAGCCCATTCAACTAACTATTTCAAACGCTTCTTTCGTCTGTGCTGATCTGAGAGACCTAAACCTTGAGGAGACGATTGAAACCCATGGCATTCGACTCCCAGTAGACGTTGTCCTCTCTGATATGGCACCTAAAACGACAGGCATTCGAATCACGGACCAAACCCGATCCGTCGAGCTTTGTGAACTCGCTCTAGCCACTGCTGAAAAGTTCCTTAAGCAACGGGGAACTTTTGTCTGTAAGCTTTTTCACAGCGAAGAGTTCGAAGGATTTAGAAATGGACTAAGAAGTCGATTCGGGCGGGTTGAAATCCTCAGACCCAAAAGCACCCGAAAAGAGAGCAAGGAAATCTTTTTTATTGCGACTCTATTCCAAGCTAAGACGCAAGGCGCTCGAAAGGAAGGATTAACCTCATGAAAGTGTTTTCAAACTTAGCCATGAGTCTCGACGGTAAAATTGCTACTCGGAGTCGAGAGCTTTTTTTACTTGGCACCCCTCGCGACCATCAGGAAATGCAACGACTCCGAAAGCAAGCAGACGCGATTCTCATCGGCGCCTCGACCCTCAGGAGCTATAAGAAGCCCAACCTCATCTCCAAAGCCAAAACTCAACCGATCAATGCGCTCCTGAGCACCCATCTCGATGGGATTTCTCCTCACTGGCCATTTTTTCAAGACCCAAAGGTCCATCGAGTCCTTTTCGTCGGACATACCTTGTCCCCCGCTCGCGCCAAAAAATTTGAAAAAACTTCAGAGTTGGTCCTTCTCAAACCGCCCACAAAAAAAAAGCCTGCTTCCGTTCAAATCGTGGAATGGTTTAAGAAGCGCGGGACCAAGAGCCTCCTGATCGAGGGCGGCGGCGGCATCATGTGGGACTTCTCTAGTGCTCACCTCATTCAAGAATACCACGTAACTTTGACCCCCAAGATTATCGGAGGAGCTACAGCTGCGACCCTCGTCGATGGTCGGGGCTTCTTGCCAAAAGAAATACTCAATCTAAAATTGAAGCAATGTCGAGTGATTGGGAATGAGATTTATCTCGTTTATCAAGCCCTTAGAAGCTCGCTTGAGGCGACTTCCCGATAAGCAATATATCGATGAAAAATCCAATAAGTCCCTAGCGCCATAAAAAAGCCGCTAAAAACATCCACCATATAATGCTGCTTAGTGGTCAGGGTAGACAGTGCAATCAGGGTCCCCCAGATAAAGAAAAATGGAAACTTACCTCTTTGATCATCTAAAAATATAAATACCGACAGGTAGACACTACTGACGTGCAAACTGGGGCAACAGTTGGCCGCGGTGTCGGCAGTCCTGAGCAAATTAAAAATAAAATAAGTGACGCCGTCCACATTTTCCGTCAAAGGAAACAATTCTCGGGGATATGTCGTTGGCCAGACAATGAAAATAAGTACGCTAATGGTCTGCAAAAACAAAAAAGAATAGAAATATTTATTGAGATTAACTAAGTCACGACAAGTGAAATAGACTACTGGGAAAAACAAGTATTCACTAATATAGAACCAAACGCTCAACGGAATAAACGGGACAGCTTCATCGATCCACCACATCGGTAGAAGGCGGGGAGGGTAGAGATGGAAATGGTTCGAGCCCAAATACAGAACTGTAGCAATCAGAGCAAGCAAGAACCCCACCCGATTCTTATTCGCTCGGGTCATAAAAACTGGAAGAGACCACTGCGCCAGAACGGTTTTAAATTGCGCAGGCAGTTCAGAGGTCATCGAGCTAACCACCGCTGAACGAGCTCGGTGGTCTCTTTAGAAAACCAATCCTGTCCACCTTCTTTCAGAAAAAGTACTTTACGATTTTTATCAAAAACAACATTCGATGGTATCGCATGGACATCAAATAATTCTGCGACTTTGCCATCTAAATCCTTAAACAGAGGAAACTCTATTTTATACTTCACCTTAGTCTTTTCAATCGCTCCGTCGGGGTTTTCATCGAGATTCACACCGACCACTTCAAATCCGGCGCTATGAAATTGGTTTCTAAGCCGAACCAGGGATGGCATCTCCTCCATACACGCATCACACCAAGTCGCCCAAAAAGTGAGTAAAATCACCTGAGCAGGGACTTCCGAAATCGGCACTGCAAGGCCCCCCGGGGATGAAGTTAAAGAAAAAATAGGGAGGATACTTCCAACCTTGACCTCAGCCGAACGCGGTATTTCGACTCCTGGAGTGGTAACCGAGTGCTTCAAAATAGTGAGTGCAATGACTACCACAGTCAAAATAATTAAGACTGGAAGCAGGACCTTCTTAAAACCCAATTTAATACTTTCGTTAGGTGAAGCTTTCATAAGTAATCCTACCATTATATGATTAAAAGTATGACGAAGGCCAGCAAAAGCCAATTAGCGGAGAGGGGTCAAGCGATCGTAGAGTACCTAATCATGCTCACCGTTGCTTTGTCCCTGGTGGCTGCATTCGGATCCAGTTTACGAGGGGCGCTCATCGGACTTTGGAGCTTTTACACAAAAAGCATCTCCGCAGGCTGCCCCACAGGATGCCCCCCTAATGCGAACTACCTTCTCCGCTAGAGCCCCACTACCAAGCAAATCGGTAATAGGATTCCTCAAACTTTTCAAACGGGAGAACCCAAAAATCAGCATCCATACCCGGCTCCAGAGTTCCCTTATGTTCCGACAAACCCAGTGCTCTGGCACCATTATAAGTCACAGCGGCAAAAATCTCAGCACAGGTCATACCCAAGTAAAGCCCTGCAATCGTCATCACTGCAGGCAAGGAGAGACACATAAATGTTCCGGGATTAAAATCCGTTGCTAGTGCCACTCGCACACCCTGATCGATCAGCCTCCTCGCGGGAGCCTGAGGAGCCTTGAGGTAAAATGCTGTCCCCGGAAGTAACACGGCAACAGTACCGGATTGAGCCAGACTTTGAATCCCCTGATCGGAAACCTTCAATAGGTGATCCGCTGAGAGTGCACCCACTTCAGTTGCTAGGGTAGCAGACTCCGTGTTGGTCATCTCATCAGCATGGATTTTGGCGCGCAGCCCGTACTTTTTGGCAGCCAAAAGAATCTCTCTTCCTTCTTCACGCGTAAAATATCCGGCGTCTACAAATACGTCGCAACTTTCTGCCAATTTTTTACTCTGAATCTCAGGGATCGAACGAAGAATCATCTCTTGGATATAGTCTCTTCGATCGACGTCACTCGGAATCGCGTGAGCCCCTAAGTAGGTCGCACTCAGCCTCATCTGAGGAAATTTTTTCTGCAAGATTGAAATCACCCTCAGGATCTTAAGCTCAGACTCAAACGTCAAACCGTAGCCACTCTTGATTTCCACGGTTCGCACCCCTCGCCGATAAACCTCTCGCAATCGACTCGAACCCAACCGCACCAGCTCCGCTTCCGAAGCGGCGCGAGTCGCTGTCACCGTGCTTAGGATTCCACCGCCATTTTTAGCAATTTCCTCATAACTCGTGCCACCGCATCGAGAAGAAAACTCCTCCGAACGATCTCCCGCAAAAATGAGATGAGTATGACAATCTACCAGACCAGGAGAGAGTGCCTTTTTCCCCTTCAGATCCAGTCGAGGGATCTTTTTCCATTTCTTGGGAAGGTCAACCGTCCGGCCCACCCATTCAATCCGGCTCGGAACCTCCCGATTTGCAATTTTCTTAGTCTGGTAAACTAAAGCACCGTCGGCAATTCTACCGAGATCACTCTGAGTAACCCTTCTTCCATCTTTTCGTCGAATTCCATCCCCGGTCAGCAACTCACTTGCATGAACGATCGCTTGAAAAGGCATTTAGACGGCCCTTTGAAGCGCCTGACGGATCTCGGCTGAATCCATGATCTCAAGCATAGCAGCAAAATCTTCATAATAAGCCCGATCCTCATCCAACCGCTTGACTCGGCGGCGAATGATTTGGTGCACCTGCTCGAGAGCTTCCGAACTTCGAAGGGGGCGAAGGAGATCAATCCCCTGAGCTGCCGCAAGAAATTCGAGAGATAAAACGCGCTTCGAGTTCAACAAAACTTGAGAGGCTTTTCGAGCTGCCCAGGCACCCATACTCACATGATCCTCCTTGTCCGCACTCGTAGGAATGGAATCAACGCTCGCCGGATGACAAAGGGTCTTGTTCTCAGAGACCAAACTCGCTGCTGTCACCTGGAGGATCATAAAACCGCTGTTCAAGCCTCCATGAACCGTTAGAAAAGCAGGTAAGCCGGACATGACTGGATTAATTAACTTTTCCAATCTTTGTTCAGAGATATTAGCTAATTCTGCAACGCCGATAGCCAACATATCCATTGCAATTGCCAAGATCTGACCATGAAAATTTCCACCGCTTAAAATCTTTTCCTCTTCGGCGAAAACAAGAGGATTATCGGTAACAGAGTTCACCTCTCGCTCTAAAACCTGCCTGGCAAACGCTAATACATCTCGAGTCGCTCCATGAACTTGGGGCATACATCGCAGGCTATAGGGATCTTGAACTCTTTGGCAAGATTGGTGGCTGAGACTAATTTCGCTCTTCAATCCCCCTGGAACCAGCCACCGTCGAAGATTCTCGGCCACTTGAATCTGTCCAGGATGAGGTCGGACCCGGTGAATCGCTGCATCAAAAGCGGTGTCGGTTCCTCGCATGGCCTCCAAAGACATTGCTCCAGCGAGATCGGCTAGATTACAGAGATGTTCGGCCTCTAAAAGATTTAAAGTACCCACGGCTGACATAAATTGGGTCCCATTGATCAGGGCAAGCCCCTCTTTCGGACCCAATCGAATGGGCTTGATTCCCGCTAACTTGAGCGCTTGAGCCCCACTCATCTCTTGACCCTTGAACCGCGCTCGCCCCTCCCCAATCAGGGGTAATGCCAAATGAGATAAAGGGGCCAAATCCCCACTCGCTCCGACCGACCCCTGGTCCGGGACCACCGGAGTCACTCCACGGTTCAAAAGCAAAAGGATTTGTTCCACTAACTGTAAGCTCACGCCCGAGTGCCCCAGGGCCAAATTTGCGGCCCTCAACAAAAGCATGGCCCGGACTGCGGAATCACTCAAAGGATTACCTAAGCCGCAAGCATGAGACCGGAGCAAATTGTACTGCAAGGTCTCGAGGTCCTGATTCGAAATTCGCACATTGGAAAGCAAGCCAAACCCAGTATTCACCCCATAGTAGGTTTCACCCGTCTTCACACGAGATAGGAGAAATTCATGGGAAGCCTGGACTTTTAAAATCGCTTCGGGAGAAAGATGAACTTGCTGCCTCTCGGTAGCCACCCTAAAAATATCTTCGAGTGTCAGCGCTTTCGCACCTAGTGACAATGATTCCATTTTTTATCCCTCCCCGAGACGATCTCTCAATTGCCGAATGGCACCCTTCCGATTTTTTTGACCAAAAATTGCCGATCCGGCCACAAAAACATCAACGCCGGCATTTCTCAAGGGAATCAAATTTTCTAATCCCACGCCACCATCGATTTCAATCAAGAATGAACGATCTCCCCTTAGCTTTGCTACCTTCTCGACTTTTTGTAGAGCCCCATCTACGAACTTCTGACCGCCAAATCCTGGGTTTACACTCATGATCAAAACTAAGTCTACCAAATCCAAAACTTCCTCAATTTGGCTCACGGACGTTCCTGGATTAATCGATACCCCCGGATGGCAACCTAAATCACGGATTTGATGAAGCACGCGATTCAAATGGGGAGTCGCTTCGGCATGAACAGTAATCCAATTCGCTCCAGCCCGCGCAAAGGGGCCCACCCAATCTTCGGGGCGCTCCACCATCAGATGACAATCCATGGGTAATTTTGAAATCGGACGAAGGGCTTCAATCAAGCCAGGGCCGAAAGTCAGATTTGGGACAAAATGTCCGTCCATGACATCAAGATGTAACCAATCCGCCCCGCCCTTTTCAACTTCCTTAATCTCATCCCCCAGTTTCGAAAAATCCGCCGACAGCAGGGACGGTGCGATCAACGCCTGATTTCTAGTCTTAGCTTTTTTCTGAATCCTCATCTTTTAGTCCTTTAGAAACCACCCGATCTAGCAATGAGTGATTGCCTCAGGTGAACGTTCTCTAGGACTCTACCATACTCGACTTTTCAGGAGTTCCAACCCGTAGGGGCAATTTTTGTCCTCTTCCATGCAAGCCATTCAGAAATCCAGCTGCGTCGACTGATTTTTTCCCCTCCCACTGCAAAACTTTTAACTCAAGAGAACCTTGAGAAGTGCCCAGCAAAAGCATCCCCGCTTTCTCAAAAACCAGTCCAGGAGTACCGTGAATATCGTCTCTAACCTTAACCTGCTTGACTTTCAGGCGCTCCCCCAGAAGAAGACTGGTTCCTGGCCAAGGATTAAGAGCCCTCACCTTTCGATCCAACTGAGCAGCAGTTTCTCGATCGGGGTTCAGCCACTCCATTTCCTTATTCAGTTTAGAGGCATAGGTAACCTGCGAAGAATCTTGGGCCTGGCCCTGCAAGGTTTTTGCTTCCAGGCCGGCCAAAGTAGGCCCAATCAGCCGAGCCCCCATCTCCGCTAAACGATCATGAAGAGAACTCGCCGTGTCCTCGGCGGAAATGGGAGTTTGATCCTGCAGTAGAATATCGCCTGCATCAAGCTCCTGAACGAGTCGCATGGTGGTCACGCCAGTTACCTGGTCACCAGACAACAAAGCCCATTGAATGGGAGCAGCCCCCCTCCAGCGAGGTAAAAGAGACGAGTGAACGTTGACACAACCTAAAAGAGGTAGCTCGAGGACGTTCTTTTTCAAAATTTGGCCATAAGCCACCACGACAATGACGTCTGGTTTCAGCTCCTGAAGCTTTTCGAACTCACCCGGTTGAGACAGCCTCTCAGGCTGAATAATCGGCACACCCATTTCCAGTGCCCGAGCTTTCACGGCAGAAATTCGGACCTCTAGTCCCCGCCCAACGGGGCGATCAGGCTGGGTATATACAGCAACCAGCTCAAAAGAGGAATGAATCGCAACGAGCGAGGGAACGGCAAACTCAGGGGTGCCCATGAAAACAACGCGCAGCATTACGCCTCCTTCACCCAACCGGGGTGGCTCAGATACTAAAATCTCTTTTTTTGCCGCTCTTTTTAGACTTGGATCCGCCTTCGCGCTCTAAAGACTCTCGAAGTGCTCTCTCTTCCCGAAGCATTTTTCGGACTTTTTCTTTTTTCAGGGGACTCAATCGATCAATAAAAAGTTTGCCATCCAGATGATCCATTTCGTGCTGAAGAGCGATAGCCAGAATTCCATCGGCACTCATCACCTTGGATAATCCGTCGATATTCTGGTACCTCAGCTTGAGCTTTTCGAACCGCTTGACCTCTGCTGTGAACTCAGGAACCGAAAGACACCCCTCGGAGATCGCCGTTGTACCTTCTTTAGAGACGATCTCGGGGTTGATCAGGATTTGAGGCTTGCGATTTTTAATGATATTCTTCCCGACCACCTCAACGCCCGCTTGAGGTACAGCCCCCTCTTCGAGCTCTTCCAAATCATACTCCGTATCAACGACCAAAATCCGTCGAAGAATCCCGACCTGATTTGCAGCCAGCCCAATTCCGGGAGCATCATACATGGTCTCTAACATTTGCTCTGCAAGACCATAGAGCTCTCGGTCCACACGAGCAATAGGAGCGGCCCTTTGAGTTAAAACATCATCTGGAAAAGTATAAATCTTTAGAATTGCCATGAAATTTTCCGCAGGCTAACAACTCTGCTTTAGAAAGTCGAGATGGGATTATGAACGTTTACGAGCAATGAGCGTTGCCGCCAAGGCTACGAAGAGTATGCTCGGTAACCATGCGGCGAGCCAAGGAGGCAACGCACCACTGGTTCCCAGAGATAAGCTGACTGAGTAAAAAAGCCAATAAAAAAAAGTAACTCCCAAGCCCAAAGCTAAATCTTTTGCCACTCCCCCTTCTCGACGGGTCTTAAGCGAAAACGGAACAGCTAAAAAGCACATCACAATCGGGATGAAGCTGAGGCTCAACCTCGAGTGGAGCTTAACCTCATAGGCCTTCGTATCAGCCCCTGCCTCTTTGATCCTCGCAATATAGCGCTGAAGCTCTGGGGTTCGAAGCCCATCCACCTCTTTTTCGATTTCTTGAAAATCATGGGGGGTCTCGGCGATCTGCACTTTTTTTCTTTTGAAACCTTGAATGAGTGGAAACTGGCTCTCCGGCGAAAACACCGTAACGTTCCCGTTCAGAAGACTCCAATTCCCCTGATCGAACTCTGCGCGCTCTGCCTCGACCACCTCAACTAAATTGAAATCCTCATCAAATGTATAAATCGACATCCCGTAGATCGTCTTCAGCTGATGATCAAACCGCTGAAGATTATAGATCATGTTTTTGGACCGATACCAAATCTTGTCCCGTCGGATATCGAGAAAAAAATCCTGTCGCTTTTCGATTTCTCTCATGTAGTAGGCAGTTCGGATCTTAAAAAACGGCGGCAGAACTCGATCTGACATCACCCAACTGAGAACGGACACACTCAAAACCACCCCAAAAATAAGGCCCATTACCCGTTTTAAACTGACTCCAATCGAATAGCAGGCCACCAACTCGTAGCTCCTAGAGAGGCTCGCCAGCGTCATCACTGTTGCCAAAAGTACAGACGGTCCAGCCGACTGAACCATAATCTGTGGAGTGTTTAGAATATGGTAATAGACTAGCTGACTCACCGTATAATGGGGATCCAAAAGGCCAGAGAAAATGATCTGAAACAAAAATAGCGCGACCATCGACACCAAAGCCAATAGGAGGTTTCTTACAAAAATCCCCAGAATGTATCGATCCAAGAGTCTCACAAGAGAAAGACTAACAAAAATTAGCTCAAACTTCCTTGATATTTCGATACAATTTCACCCAGAGTCGGGTTAATCTCGCGGGTTATGAGTCAAACCACACCTCCTGAAAAAGTAGAACCGGGCCTTTCTCGTACCAAATGGGTCATCGAAAATGTCATTTCCTTTGGTTTGGCTTTTTTGGTCGTTTTTATGTTTCGATCGAGCGTATTTGAGGCATTCAAAATACCTTCCGGCTCTATGATTCCAACCTTATTAGTCGGGGATCATATCTTCGTCAATAAATTTGCTTATGGACTGAAAATCCCATTTTCGGATGATTTAACCGACCACCCCATTTTTCTCCTTCACAGAGACCCTCCTAAGCATGGAGACGTCATCGTGTTCAGATACCCCCGAGACGAAAGTATTTATTACATTAAAAGAGTGATTGGAGTACCTGGCGACACCGTCGAGCTCCGAAACAAAATCCTTTTTATTAATCAAAAAATGATCGCCCGAGACCTCATTCAAGACGCCAGTGTGGAGAAAACATTCAAATCCCTCGATGATGGAAAATATAACCTAGCTAATCTAGAACTTTACCTAGAGCATTTAGATGGAACCGATCACCGGACCATGTTGGACAAATCGAACTATATGGGCGAAAATTTTGGCCCCATTCAGGTGCCGGAAGATCACTTCTTCGTCATGGGAGATAATCGCGACTTTTCAAACGATAGTCGATACTGGGGTTTCGTCCCTCGGAAAAATATCAAGGGAAAGGCTGTGGTCGTCTGGTGGTCTCTCTGGTTCAATTTTGCTGAGAGTCAGTTTACTTTTCGACCGAGCCGAATTGGAACCCTCATTGATTAAAGCGCTCGCACCGACTGCTACAACATTCAGACACTTGCCTAGAATTACGCGCAAAACGGAGGGTAGGCGGTCCACCCGGTCCGCGACTTGGGGACCATTGCGATAGTACCAAGTAATCAGTTTTCGTCCCCAGCTCTTTTGTGCCAAAATCTGATCTCTGAAAGCTCTCAACGTAGGGAGGGTGGGCTCATCAATTACGTCAATCAATGATGTGACCACAAAACAGCGAGACACTGCCAAAATTTTGTAAGCCGCCTTAAACTCGCTAGTATGCTTCGGTTTACCATTAGCGATAAATTTTCTTAGACTCTCTGCACAAACTGCTTGGAACGGCATTCCTTTCGTAAACTGAATATATTTTCGCATGTACTTTTGAAAGTCTGCATTCTCAACTGTAACGCGATCATATATTTTGCACAAATCCCAGTAGACCCCACTAATCATGATCAGCTCAGAGAGATCTTTTTTGAGATCAAAATGCTGAGGGGCCAAACCATCTTGATCTACACCCCTGATATCCTCTAGGATTTTAATATAACTAACAAAAGATTTGATCGCAGTCCCCAGGTCATGCTTTTGAAAAGCCTGAACTCCCATCTTAACTAGGGAAAGCCTCTGATTCGAAAGTTTTCTCTTTCGATCCTCTTCTGCGATGAGAATCGATTCTTCAATTTTTTTTCTGACTTGATCTGTGGTTCTTTTTTTAGCGCTCATCGCTAAACCCCATAAGGGTCAACGTCGATTTGAATTCTTTTCCTATGTTCTTTGCCACTATGTTTTGCGTATCGGAGTGCTTTCTGCAAAACTTGAACTTCCTTCGCTTTTAAAAGTATATCCCAGCGGAATATCCCGTGTGACTTCTCCAAAAATGCCTCACTAGGCCCAAGCACTTCAAGACCAGTCTCCTCTCGGAACTCGCTGCGCATCAACTCGCCAAGCTTTAGGGCTCTTTGCATCACTTCGGTCTGAATTGGCCCATCCACTCGAATTCGAGCGATTCGACCAAAAGGCGGGTACATGAGCACCTTCCTCAGATCTCGCTCATTTTCAAAAAAACTCTCCTCACTCGAGCGCTGCGAGATTACTTGTAAGACGGGATGATCCGGATCAAACGTCTGAATCAGAACACGGCCCGATTTTTCGCCCCTGCCGGCACGTCCAGATACCTGCTTTAAAATCTGAAAAGCCCTTTCTGGCGCTCTGAAATCAGGCCACCTGAAAAGCGAATCTGCCAAAACTACCACCACTAAGGTCACATTAGGAAAGTCATGCCCTTTCACCAACATCTGGGTTCCCAACATGAGGTTAGTCTCTCCTGCCCTAAAACTTCCTAAAATCTCGTCAAGCCGGCTCGCACTCGTAACTAGATCCCGATCCAAGCGAGCAATTCTAGCGCCTTTTAGCAGCCGAGGTAGGTCGTCTTGCAGACTTTCAGTGCCGGCCCCCATGGCTTGGAGTTTTGTGCCTTGGCATCCTTTGCAGACGATCGGAATATCCTCCGAATAATTACAATGATGACATCTGAGTTGTCGCTTTGACCGGTGCACAGCAAGGGAAATCGAACAGTGTGGGCACTCGCTTACTTTCCCACACTCCTTGCAGAGAAGGTAGGCTGCAAAACCCCTTCGATTCAAATAGACTACCGCTTGTTGCCCCGCATCCAGAGTCGCTTGAATTCGGTTCAATGAAACTCGGGCGAGCGGTGCTTGAGTACCATGGACTTTTTCCTCACTCTTGAGATCCACAATCTCCACTGTGGGCATCCCCATCGTACCGATCCTACTTTTCAACTCTCCCAAAGCATAGCGTCCTTCTCTCACCCTCTCCCAGCTCTCGAGACTCGGAGTGGCTGATCCCAACAACACGAAAGACTGAGTGAGCTTACCCCGAACCACCGCCAGATCCCGTGCATGATATCGAACGCGGTCTTCTTGCTTGTAAGTGGAGTCGTGCTCCTCATCGACGACAATCAATCCCAGATTCTTGACGGGAGCAAAAACGCCAGAGCGAGCCCCCACGACCACCCGTACTTCCCCATCCAATAAAGATTGATTTAGATCCCTTCGCTTGGCCGCCGGCATGGCCGAGTGCCAGAGTCCGACAGCGACTCCTAGGCTCTCTTCAAATCTTTGATGAAGCTGGGGGGTGAGAGCGATTTCCGGTAGCAACACGAGTACGCCCTGTCCATCTCCGAGGGACTTGCGCGCTAGTTCGATGTAGACTTCAGTCTTTCCGCTTCCTGTGATGCCGTGGAGGAGCGCTGTCCTTGCCTGCCTCAGACACCGGAGGCGTTCAAATTTTTCAATCACCTCTGCCTGCTCGGGCGTCGGCTGCAGTCTTCGCGTTACAGAGCCGATGTAAGTTACTTTCTTTGGGGGCCTTTTCAATTTACGAATCCCACCACTCAACATGGGAGCTGCACAAGAAAGCACTTCTCCCAAAGGGGCAAAATAATACTCATGAGCCCAACGACATAAATTTAAAACATCTGGAACCAAAGGGGGCACATCGCTCAATACCTCTTGAACTTCCTTAAGGGAGTCCCAGTTAAGACCCTGGGGTAGCTCGCTGGAAGCCTTGGGAAGTTCAACAACAAACGCATCGAGAGAGGTATTCCCAAACGGAACTCGGACATATCCGCCTAATTTAATTCTTGAGGCGAAGTGATCAGGGACACGATAGGTAAAAAGGCCATCGAGCGGCCGCGGTATAGCTACAGAAATAATTTGTTGGGGACCCAAGATTTTCCTCTCGAAGCCTGAACTCTAGTGTCCAAGATTATCCTCTAGCGGAAGCTTTCATAATAATTTCGGATTAATTTTTTCAACTCAGAAGGAGCAGCATTTCCCGTAGGCGTCCACCCCTGCACGCTCGTTCGTGGAGTCTTCGCTGGCTCAACATGAGGACTCAGATCGACAACCTGACTCGTCCATAAAACTGCCCCTTCCGCCCCATGCGCAATCACAGAGCGGGGAAAGAAAAAATCTCTTCGGTAGTTCTCAAAAGTCAAATCGCAACCTTTCGCATCAGTTGAGGGCGAATAAATCAGTCGAGTCGGGAAAAAAGTGTCCTTTTCAAACCAGACTTGAGGACGTCCCCCTTGCACTGGCTTTTGGGCCACTACCCAGGAGACGCTATCCTTCGAGCGAATCAGAGATTCTTGCTCAGCCTCTACAGAGCCAGACCCAGTCAAAACCGGAACGCCTTGATCTTTCAGCATCCGACCCAAATCAGCCCAATCTGGACTCATCAACAACTGGGCAGGAAGCGACAGCTCTTTCACTCCTTTTTCTTGATAAAAAAGGACTTGATCCAAATCATCCATGGCCCAGCTCTTCACCACTTGCCCGTCTGATAGAACCAAAACCTCTCTGAAGCCGATGGAAGGACTCGACTTCCCGTCCCCCGCGGTCACCCAACTCTTCACTTTGATTTTTTTTTGCCGAGCATGCTTACCCACCCAAGTTTTCAAAATAAACCAGGAGGGGGGAATATAAGCATTTGCTACTGTACCCAAAAACCAAACCCCCAGGGAGGTCAGTAAAAACTTTTGGGCCCAATCGATTTTTGGCATGCTCAGCCTCCTCTTAGATGCTTCCTCAAGAGTTCTCGAACTCCTGTCGCGAGCTCGGGACGCTTGAGAGCGAACGCGAGCGTGGCGTCAATCAATCCTAAACGATCTCCCGTATCATAGCGAGTTCCTTCGAACTGGTAAGCTAAAAGTCTTTCGCACTGCGCCAGAATTTGGAGTCCGTCCGTCAACTGAATTTCGCCATTTTTACCCGGCTGGGTCCTTCTGAGGCATTCAAATATTCGTGGAGAAAGAACATATCGACCGGGAATTGCATAGCAAGACGGAGCCGAATCAGGCGATGGTTTTTCAACCAAATGGCTGACCTCAAGCAGTCGCGGTCGAACCGCAGTTCCCGCGACAATGCCGTACTTGGATACTTCGTTCAGAGGCACTTCCATCATGCCCACCACCGAAGCTCCCTCTTGTGAGTAAATATCAATGAGCTGCTGGGTGCAAGGAACCTCGGCATCAATTAGGTCATCGCCCAGCAACACAGCAAAAGGCTCGTTCCCAACAATCGGCGCTGCGCAAAGGACAGCATGACCTAGGCCGAGAGGGTTTTTCTGTCGAACTGAGATCACATTACAGAGGCGTCCGATCGACCGAGAAATTTCGGCAAGATCCTTTTTATTCTTTTGATCCAGCGTTTCCTCAAGTTCAAAGTTGAAATCAAAATGATTCTCGATCGCCTCCTTATGGCGAGCGGTGACCAGGATGACATCCTCAACTCCAGAGCGAACCGCTTCTTCAACAATATGCTGAATCATCGGCACGTCTAAAACCGGGATCATTTCTTTAGGGATTGCTTTGGTTGCTGGTAAAAATCGGGTACCCAAACCTGCCGCAGGAATCACTGCTTTTCGAACTTTGAAATTAGACATCATACCTCCTGAGTGAACCCGGGAGGCGGCGGTTCAGTGTCGACCCGGGAAACGATGCTCTTCGGATTCTAGCTCGGCTTTACAATCAATGCAAAGGGTAGTGAATGGGAACGCTTCGATTCGACCTTCTGAAATGAGGTCACCACATCGATCACACTCTCCAAAGGACCCATCATCGAGTCTTTTAATCGCCTCGTCAATTTGCCACAATACGTCGCGGTCGCGATTCTTCATCTGGAGAGTAAAATTTTTATCGGTATCTGCAGCAGCCTGATCGACCGCGTCCGTATAGTAAGACTCGTCATTGATGAGTTGGACAGTTGCTTGACGCAAATCTTCTGCCAAGGCATTTCGTCTAAGAGTCAATGTTTTACGGTAAGTTTCGATCTTTTCCTTGCCTAATGCCATAAGAACGGAGACCTTTACCCTAAATCGGATATGGAGTAAAGAACAAAAATGCGCCACACTTCCCCCCCACTGAGCTGGTCCCAATTTCTCATCATCGCCTGGAACATCCTTTCCATGCTGCCGAGCCTACTTTACGCCTCTGACTTTCAGTCGCCCAGGACGGCAGGACTCGGGGGAGCAGGTCACGCCGGCCCACTTTTAAATGACGCAATTTATCTTAATCCCTCCTTCACTTCCTTCAATCCCTACCGCGGATTCAGTGGAAATTATCTCTCGTACGGATCAGAGGGTGTTAACAGCGCAGGACAAAGTACCACTCGGGGAATGAATTATAATTTTTCAATTCTCGACGGATCGCAGGACTCTTTGTTTCAAGCAGGGGTGGGTTTCACCAAGCGTGGTGATGCATCCATGGTCCACGTCGGTGCATCAAAAAGCGTGATCAATCGACTGGGATTCGGGCTAGGGACTAAGATTATTCTTCCAGCGGGGACCAATAATCGGCTCTTTGATGGGACATTATCGGTGAGCGGACTTGCGACGCAATGGTTTCAGACCACTCTCATGGTAGATAATCTCCTCGAAGCCAACGCTGCACACGGATTCTATCGTGAGTTCACGCTTGGAACGAAATTCAATATCTTATCTATTGTATCGATCTATTTCGATCCCCATTGGGTGCCAACACTTCCGGGAGGTCAAGACTGGGGCTATGAGATGGCGCTGGAGTTTACTGTCTTATCTGATTTCTATCTACGAATGGGGAGTTTTAAAAACTCAATGATTCCATTTGAAGCCGCTCGCGGCAACGGCTATGGACTTGGGTTGGGATGGCTCGGACCAAAACTCTCGATCGATTACGGGCTCACGCGAGCCCAATCACCGTTTGCTTTGCTAGCCCATCAAATTGGAATGACGATTTTCTTCTGAGTCGAGAACAAAGCCGAAGGATAGATGCGCCCCAACATTTTAGGTGACATCATTTCAGAAACAGGACCTTCACTTATTTTTTCGCCTCCCTGAAGCCACAGAGCCGAACTCGCCCAGTTCGATACCAAATTCAAATCATGAGATACCCAAAGTATCGCTGACTTTTTTGAGCTCACCCAGTTTTTCAACATTTGTGCGATTCGAAATTGATGATCTAAATCCATTTTAGATAACGACTCGTCCAAAAGTAAAATTTCTGGGGATTGAGCAAGGCCTCTCGCCAAACCGGCAAGTTGTCTCTGACCGCCGCTTAAAGCTCGAAGGTCCCGTTTGCGCAAGTCCTGGCACAGGCAGAGCTCCAGAGCTGCTTCGACCTGGATCAAATGATCTGAGGGAGTCCCACCCGAGCATGTCCGCCCCAAGGCCACCGCCTCTTCAACGGTGAGTGGAAACTCGGTGTTAAACTCAGACCCAACATAAGAAATCACTTGAGCCCGAGCCCGGGAAGTAAGATCCAGTAGCTGACGATTTTTGGATCGGATTTGACCTGAGAATCGTCCAGAGCGAGGCAAAATCAAACCGGAAAGCAACCTCAATAAAGTCGACTTACCTGAACCATTTGGCCCGAGAAGGCATTTCATCTCTCCGTTCATGAGTTCAAATGAGAGATTTCGCAAAACCCAGGCACATTGACTTTCAGACGGGGTTTTCCAAGAAAAGAAAACCTGATCTACTTCTAGAAGTTTTTCGTTTAGACTCAATTGGCCTCCTGAGATCGTCGAAGCAAAGTCCAAATCAAAACCGGCGAACCCACAAGTGCCGTCACTACACCCACAGGTAACTCATACGGTTGAGCAAACCACCGAGAAGCGAAATCTGCAAAAACGAGGACCGTCGCTCCCCAAAGTGCGCAGAGAGGTAACAAATCTCGATGACCTGCACCGACCCACCGTCTTACGCCATGAGGTACCAGTAAGCCCACAAAACCAATCACTCCCGCTCCGCTGACACAAAGACCCACTAAAATTGAGGTCAAGGCAATGAGAATTTTTTGAAGTCGTCCCACATCTACTCCAATTGCACTCGCTTCTTCGTCTCCCAACAGAAAGGCATCGAGTTGGCCGGATTGAGTGAAAATTAACAGAGAAACGGCACTGATTGCCACCATTGAAAATACAGCCCCGGAAAGGCGGGCTCGAGAAAGATCCCCAAAAAACCAAGCCATTGCACTTTGAAGTTGATTAGGCTCGACAATCGCCATCCAGAGCGCCAACAAACTATTCCCAAAAAAACCGAGCGTCACCCCCACTAAAAGAAGCGCAGAATGGGTCTTACCAGACCCCGACCGGGACCCTCGATGGGTGACACCAGAGAGAACAACTGCAAAGCTGAGCGCGCCTAAGAAAGAAGTCCCTACGAGCCCGCCCCAATTCCAACTGACACCTAAAGACAATCCAATCACGACACCGAGGGCGGATCCTGAGGAAATCCCTAAAATATAGGGCTCGCAAAGTGGATTACTAAATAACACTTGAAGAACAGCGCCCGCGACCGCCAGTCCCATTCCCACTCCCATGGCAAGAATCACCCGCGGCAACCGAAGTTCTCGAACAACTTCCCAATCTGCTTGGGTCGCACCAAAACGAAGCGCAAGCCAACAAGCCATGATTAATCCTAAAAGCGACAAAAAATAGATCTTGCGGAGTTTAACTCTCATTTTGAAAAATCGCTTCACCGAGTTTTTTGAGCCCCTCCAAAATCCGGGGAGTTGGCCGAAGCAGCTCATCACTTCTCAACATTAGAACGCGGGCGTTCTGGACTGCTCTGAGTTTTTTGAAAGACAGCCATTTTTTTTGCATTTCTTCATACCGTTTGGGAGCATCACCGAAGCTCAAAATCACGATGACATCTGGATTTCTTACTATCACATCCTCAGCTGAGGGATGAGGATAGCCGACGCTCGAGTGAGCATAAACGTTTTTAGCCCCGAGCTGAATCAAACAGTCATCCAAAAAGGAGCCCGATCCAGCGACAATCAGCGGTTCATCCCCCAACTGAAGGAGAACACGAGGAGACACTCCCCTATTAAACTGCTTTCGAACCGCCTTAAGACCTTCCCTCAACTCCATCACCTGCTCTTGTCCTCGGCCCAAAAGCCCCAGTGAACGGGCTACAAGTAGGACGGTACTTTCGATTTCAGACAGGCTTTTCTGCTGAGTCACCACGACTGGGATTCCAAGCTCCCTCAAACGCAAGACCTGGTCTTTCGGATTGCCATCGGCAGTGGCCAAAACTAGATCCGGCTTTAATGCCAGAACTCTCTCCAAACTGAATTGGTGATAGGGCCCGACAGATTGAATGTTCTTCAACTCTGCTGGAAAATCACTCGCCTCAGTTACGCCCACCAGCCGATGAAGATCTCGCCCCAACAGCTTCGCAACTATTTCGCTCAATGAGGGAGCTAAGGCAACCACTCGCTGGGGTGAATCGACTCTCTGAACCTGAACCTGAACCTGAACCTGAACTTGAGCCTGACCGAAAACGCCTCCCAAAAGAGCAAGCAAAGGCAGGGCACTAAATCTTCGGAACAAATTTAGGCTCACGTTCCTCCAACAGGGCGTCAATATTGGCTTCATGCCGCAGCAATATGAGAAAAAATATGCACACGCCTACGCAGAGCTGAAGACCAGGAGGGTTCAAGACCAAATAAGCCACACTAGTGCAAACTAGCCCAACGATACTGGCCAAGGAAGTGACTTGAGAATAAAAAAATGCCAGGCCAAATCCGAGAGCTCCCAAGAGGGCAGATACCGGGGATAGCACTAAAGCTACACCAAACGCGGTGGCCACTCCTTTTCCTCCTCGAAACCGAAGCCAAGGTGAAAAGCAATGCCCCAAAATGACAAATAAACCGGCCGCCCAAGTCAAAACCAAGCTCTCCTCAAGAGCCCCGAAATCTCCAGAGTCCTTCAGTAGCATGGACAAAAACCGATAACTCACGGGAGTGACTAAAAGCAGGGCAAGGACCCCCTTAACTATATCAAGAACTACACTCAAGACACCCGCTGGCCATAGTCCGGCCGTCTCTGCCAAGTGAGGCCTCGCCATCGATTTAGGAATAATTCGCGGGAAATCTCTGATTTTAAAAATCCGCGCAGCGAGGAGCCCAAATGGAATCGAGCCAATAAAAAATGAAACCCCAAAAAGAAATCCCGGCCAAACATTCGCTAGAGACCCAAAATTCATTTCAGCTCCGCCGTCTGTACTTGTTTAAGGCGAAACGCCAACATTCCAACCGCCCCGATAAAAACAAAAATAGAAATGAACTGGCTCGTTGAAAGTACGTCTTCGATAATAAACCCACGTACCATATCTCCTCGATAGACCTCAATCACACTGCGAATCACTGGATAGGCAATCAAGTAAGAAAGCGCCACTTGCCCATCAAAAGTTTTACGCCGCAAAATCCAAAGTAGTCCAAAAAATAGAACTAGCAAGGAGCCAGCCTCATAGAGCTGCGTCGGATGGAGCGGAACACCTTGAAGATACGGCTCAACAATAGAGGAATAGAGCTTCACTCCATAGGATGTCCCCGTAGGCTTCCCATAACAACAGCCAGCAGCCAAGCAGCCCAACCTTCCAAAGGCATGCCCGAGCGCGAGGGGAGGTGCTGCGATGTCGAAAAGAGACCAGACTGGGATCTTGAATTTGCTCAAATACCAGATCAAGTAAGGAATTACGAGAATCGGCCCACCCAAGAAAACAAACCCACCTTCCCAGATTTTAAAGATCCCCACCGGATCTCGAGAAAACTCGCTCCACTGTGTGATTACGAAAAGGGTCCGAGCGCCCAAAAATCCGACTAAGAGGCTTCGATAAGCAGCCTCAAGAACTCTCTCCGTATCGAGCTTAGCTCGATTAGAAAGAACTCTCAGGACTTCAACAGCAGCAATAAAACCCATCGCAATCAGAAATCCATAAGTATGAATCGGGAATGGGCCAATTTTAATAAGCTCTGGATGCATTGAATTTATGCTCCTTTTTTGACTGGGTTTGATTTCTTGTCTTGTTGAACCAAATCTAACATCAGCAAGCCAACACCAATGCAAATCGCTGAATCTGCCACATTAAAGGCGGGAAAGTGATAAGCCCAATGCCAGTGAAAATCCAAAAAATCCACAACAAATCCGAGATTGAGCCGATCAACTAGGTTCCCAATAGCCCCTGCAATCACCAAAGAAAGAGCAGACGACATTTTGAGATCTCGATCCGGAAGCTTTCTAAACACCCAGCCAATAGAAATCAATGCAACCAGCGGTACGACCACAAAAAATGGCCCCCTAAAACTGGGATCAGCTTGAGATCCCAACCCGAAGGCTGCTCCTCGATTCTGCACATAGGTCAGGTTAAAATAATCTGGAATGATGGGAAGAGTCATGCCCAAGCCAAACTTTTCCAAAATCATCGATTTTGTGGCTTGATCCAGAGCAATCACAATCAAAGTTAATAGCGCGAGGATTTTATATTTTAGTTTCATTTTCGTCCCGAAAATCGCAGATGGGTTCATATAATATTTAAGATAATCATTTAGCATCCGGAGTTCTAGAAAATGTTTTCTCCTTTGGCTATTTTTGAGAATCAATTATGGCACACTCTCAGAAATTCGGATAGATTCGGCCTCACCATTCATGATCGGCAAATTAAATCCTAATTGCAAAGAAGTAACGATCGTCGGAGGCGGAGTTTCTGGACTTCTAGCCGCTTATTACCTGACTAAAGCCGGTTACAACGTGCAACTATTCGAAGCCGGCCCAGATTGGGGTGGGCTCATCCAAACTAGCTCTACTCCCCTCGGAATGGCCGAGTCTGCAGCTCATTCGATTCTCGTTACATCGGAAGTCGAAAAACTTTTTCACGACCTCAACATTAGTCTTCTTGAGGTGAACCCCGGATCCAAAGCACGATGGATCGTCAGAGACGGTCGAATGAAAAAATTCCCCCTTTCCCTCGTAGAGACTCTCCAGGCCTTTCTCAGAGCCTCATCAGTTCAGCCTCGTCACCACTGGAATCATTCTCATTCCCCCTCTCTCACTGAGTGGACCCAGCATCATCTCGGATCCCCCTCGCTAGAGTATCTGATCAACCCCATGCTGCGCGGAATCTTCGGGGTGACTCCGGATGAAATCCTCGCTCATGCGGCGTTCCCTTCTCTCAGGGTAGCTGAGGGGAGATCGCTGCTGGGCCACCTGTTTTCTCAGCGTCTGAATCGCCCGAAAAAATCCAAGGCCCGAATGATGGCCCCCAAAGAAGGTATGGGAAGCCTCATCCATGGGCTAAAAAACTATTTAGAAGCTCGCATCCCTAACCAAATGCATCTCAATTGTCCCATCCAAGAGCTCCCGAAGGCCGATAATCTAATTCTTGCCCTCCCCCCGCAAAAGGCTGCCGACCTTCTCAAGGATGTCGACTCGAGACTCGCCGAGTCTCTCAGGAAAGTTCGCTGGGCCAAGCTGGTCACCACCACGGTCTTTCTCGAAAAAAATCGATTAGGAAAAATCCCGCAGGGGGTTGGAGTTTTAATGCCAGCAGTCGAGAATCGTCGCTGCCTCGGGATCCTTTTCAACTCAAGCTCATTTGCCCATCGAGTCGTAGACGCTGAGAAATGGACCTCCGTCACGGTCATGACTGACGACCCAAACTCGAATGTCTTGGAACAGATCCATTCTGAATTATCAGCCCTCTTTGGCTGGGATGGGATCATCGAGCATTACGCCATGACTCGGTGGCCGCGAGCGATCCCGCTTTACGATCAAAATCTTGTTAACGCGTGGGAACTAGCCCGATCTGGATGGTGCCATCAACCAGGTCATGTCCTCGCTGGAAACGCGACTGGTGAGGTCAGCATCCGAGGAATGATTGAATCCACAGCGGTGCACTTTGACCACCCACTCATCCCTACGAGGGTGGGATCTAAATGACCCTAGGGTGATGTTTAAAATTCTTCGCGGTTCACAGGAAACCTCCAACCGAAGCCCCTAGTGTGGCAATTACTCCTACACCTCTCGGCTCTGAGCTTCATTTTGCCCTGGCACGACATACGCAAAATGAACGCATCAGAATCAAAAGGGAGGGTACTTATGAAAAGAGATTTTATCGTCTGTGGTCCAGTGATTCCGATTGTGTTGGTTGCGCTCACGTTCATTTTTTTGTTGATCGTGAATCATTTGGGAACTCAATAAAGCTGACTGGCTTATCACTTGCAATTCGCAGCGCCCATGAAAGTTCGAAAATGGGCGAGAATAGGGATATTAGGAGCATTCATAGTGACGGTGGCAGGGTGCGGAATGGACACTTTTGACTCAACACCGTCCGACGGAATCCGAAGAGTCCCCTTGGGCTCAGGGGGTTTCTCAGCTCAAGGCAATCTGGTCGTCCTCCCTGTTGTGGGGACAGCCAGTTTTGGGAGCCAGTGTCCCCACGGCTATATTGCACCTCCTCAGCCTTCAGCAATTGAGTTTGTGAGTACTCCCACCTCGCTCACAGCCTTGGAACTCGGCGAATCCCTGAGCCCTTTGGTCATTCAAGCAGACTGCAAGAAAAACACGATCGATATTCGTGGTCTGAGTCGAACCTCTCTCGCCACTACTTGGGAATTCCCCCCCAGTGGGCAATTTGACTTCAGTGTCGACGGAGGAAGGGTCCAGGTCAAGAATGATGGAGCGGGAAATACGAACTGCACCACCCCCTCACTGATTGAAATCAGAGGTAAAGTAGATTGCAAAGACGCCGATCATCCAGAAATTCGCGCCCTCGTATTTTGGAATTTAGGTAAGACTGCCCGCAACCTAACTCAAAGCACCCGACCACAGCCAGGTTCTGCGTCGCCCACGCCCAGCGCCTCGGCTAATCCATTGCCTGCTCCGGTAGCCTCAGCCAGCCCAGTAGCTTCAGCCAGCCCACTCCCCTCGGTGGCTCCGTCATCTAGCCCAAGGCCCAACCCATTAACCGCTCCCGTTGCACTTCGCGATGAGATCAGCCCAGAAATGGTCCCATGCAAATTACCTGAGGATTCCTACTTACAGACTCCAGAGAAAATCGTCATCAAGCAATGCGTGAATTAGTTGGGAGGACTTTGGCCGAGGAGCCGTTCAAGTCAAAACGCCCAATAAGGCCCACTACTGAGCGAGGAGGAAGAACCATAAATCCCATGGTAAATATTTCTCCCCAGATAGAAAGGTAAACCCAGATCCACTGATCCACTTAGAGACCCAGCCAAGCTTTCGACCGATGCAATATCAGAAAAAACATTGGCTGATAGGGGATTATAGAAATACATTGGATTTCCAAGGGTCAAAGAAACACTTAGACTGTGGGATCCTGAAAATCCTAAAAAAGAAAAAGTAAGACTGCCAAAAGTATTCGAGTCGCCCGTGGGACAAAAAAATCCCGACCACCCATTACTATTATCATCGTGAAACCCTCCACAATCAACAAAGCCACTCGTCGATGAGCCCAGTGGAATATTATAAAAAGTAGATCCGCTATCGATAAAGGCAGGAAGATTCTGACCATTCAAAGTAACCAATGCCTGGAGAAATCCATTATCAGAATTATTGGAATCCACAGGAAATGTAGTCACGCTAGTCGGAGTATTATTAGGCTGATTACTGACTCCGAAAACCACGTAGCCATTCGCCGATGACACCCCAATATTGCCGACACTCGGCAGCTCCAAGACCAAGCCGTTATTATTTCCGTCCGTGAGGAGAGACACTGGATTTTGGAGAGTTTTTTGACTCGCGCTTAAGGTGATTGAGGAGACAGCAGAACCACATCCACTCGATGAGCTCAAACTCGTACCAGCACAAGAATAATAATATCCATAAATACTATCGTTTGGATAAAGTCCCAGACCTAAAATACCATTGTAACCCAGCCCTGTTCCAGAAACAGGGGCAGAAGCAGGAATGTTCGTAGGACATCGGTCCAGCACTACGTTAGAGGAGGAGCCACCGGCCAATGAGTTGCAGATACTCCAGCCATTCGTTCCCGACCCCCCATAATAGGCATCGATGAGCTGAATCGGGGTCGCTACACCCGCCTCACCCCCCATAAATACGGTCGCGTTGGCGACCGGTCCCCAATCTGCTGAGCCATCCCCGTATGTAACGCATTCCGCCACAGTACTCCCTCTGTAAGTGACTGGCGTCAAATGACTAAAAAGAGCGGTGCCATTCGTCGTATCATTAGCCTGGATAACAGACCTAAAAACTCGAAGCCCAATACTTCCCGTATCAACCAAGAGACCAGAAATCACCTGACAGTTACTATCTGAAGCTGAAGTCGCTCCAGGAGGACAAACCGTCACACTCGCGCAGGGAGAATTGGGTCCCACAGCGGAGTTTGGGTCAGACATCGACAAGCACTGACTTCCGTTCACTGTCAGAGCCATCACATTACTCCCCGATACAGGTGAAGCCGCTGCGCCTGGGTTTGGATCAGCCTGAAGGGCACTCTGTTTACACCCCAGTTCCTCAGTGACACTTGAGCTGGCCGAACAACCAACGAGACTCAGACTGAGTAGCCCAATCAGAATGAAACCTGGGTAGCTCACGATCATCAGCTTACTTAATGTCACTGGCAATTACCCCTGGCGGCATCAGCGACGGTACGTAGGCGTGCCCTCGCATACTACCCATGTGCCCGCCAAATTCTACCTGAATATTTCCTGAACTAATCGAACGCGACTTAAGTCCGTGATGCAAAGGATATCGGGCACGATGCGCCTGGAAGGCCGTCTCGTACTCCGCCCGATAACTTCCTAAGAGCGGAGTAAAATTGACCTGATGCCGTCCCGCCCAAGCAATTCCAAAAACCACCCCAGAGTTAGAGAGGTATTCTCGCACAGGGACTCCATCCACCACCATCTCTTGGACTGAGTATTGAGCGTGCGTCATCGCGGCTTTTTTTTGAGCCGAATTTTGAGCGATTTCGCCTTTGAGAAATTTACGATCTGCCTCGATTGAGTCAATTCCCCCTCCCAAGTGAGCATGGGCAAGGCCGGAATGCAGGTTCAAGATTAGACCAGCTAAATACAGCACTAATCTCTGCAGAGGGCTCGTCACTAATTTCATTTAATTATTCTATGATTGATATTCTATTTCTGGCAACACTATTAAACAGCCCAATCGGAGACTTATCAATCAATAGAGTAGAATTAACTACTGACTTTGATGAAGCAATGACTTCAGTGACTGATTGCTCTATACTCCAACCATGTCAACGATGACCTGGATGGGACTCATCCTCTGTAATCTAGTTTGGGCGATCAATCCCACAATTGCCAAACAAATTATGCGTGACGTGGGACCCGAGCACACGGCGCTATTAAAGTACACAGTAGCGCTCGGTTTTTACCTCATTTTCATGATTTTTCTGCGCTTTTCCCATCGAAAGACTCGCCGCAAAGCCAAACCGATTTTAATGCCCGCTTACCCTAGAGCGGAACTCTGGACCGTGGTCGCCATCGGTTTTGCGACCTGCTTTCTCTCACCCATGACTCAGGTCTTCGGCCTCCAAGCCTCCTCTGCCGCAAATAACTGTATTCTCGTCACCTTTGAACCCCTATTTACGGTTCTATTTGGATGGATTTTGTACCGAGAGCGACTCAGCCATTCACATTATGGCTCCTTTTTTCTGGCCACTCTAGGCTTCCTTTTTCTATCCCGATTTCTGAATGCGGATTTATCGGGTTTTCGGGTCCCCAGTTTTCAGATCGGCTCTGGGGATTTTATTCTCCTTATCGGGGTCGCTTGCGAAGCGCTTTACTCGGTTCTAGCAAGGCGCCTAACAAGAAATCACTCAGGCTCAACCATCTTTGGAACTGCAATGTTGGTGGGAGTCGTTCTTCTCGCCGCAGTGATTCTTCCATGGAAAGGCTTACCCCCCCTCCATCGCCTCTCTTTTTCAGGGTGGCTCACAGTGGTTTGGTTTGGAGTTTTTGGAACCGCTGTGCCTTACCTCTATTGGCTCTACGCACTTAGCCGGAGCTTGTCGCTAGGTTCGGTCGTTCTCTCCCTTTTCCTCCAACCTCTCATCGGCACTGCCGTCGCCGTTGCATTTCTGGGTGAGAAACTGGGTACCCACCACCTCATCGGAGGCGCCCTGATTTTATCCGCTGTGCTATTTCAGATCCTCGCTGAAAAGCGCCGCGATCTCCCGAGAGACGCAATTACATTACCTTAGAGCGGTTGAACAGAAGCGTCTTTTAAATCGTCTGGCTAAAGAGCCGAGAGTTTGGGGCCTTCTCAGCGAGCCGCGCATCAAAGGCCATGCAGACATTTCTCATAAACGGACGCCCCTGAGGCGTGACTCGACAGGAACTTGAAGTGAGCTCGACTAACCCATCATTTTGAAGCTCTACTAATTTTTCGAGAGCCAAAGCTAGGTGGGGAGCCTGAAGCTCAGAATCTCTCCAATTCGTTTCCATCCTCGTCATCAAATTCAGAATATGACGTCTGAGGATCTGGTCCTCAGAGGTAAGCAGATGCCCCCGTTGAATGGGGATTTCGCCTTTCTCTACTCGCGATTGATAAGCTTCCACCAGTTTTTCATTCTGCGCAAAAGCTCGGCCTGAATCTCCAATAGCTGAAACCCCCAAGGCAATCAAAGGTGTCACAAAACGAGAGGTATAGCCCATGAAGTTTCGATGCAGACTGCCTTGCTGGTAAGCCTGCCAGAGGGCATCTTTAGCTAAAGCAAAGTGATCCATGCCGATTTCAGCGTAGCCCACCTCCTCTAAAAGTGTACGCCCAAGCTCGTATAGAGCTCTTTTTTCGTCACCAGAAGGAAGATCCGCCTCAGTGAAACGCCTTTGACTCGGCTTGATCCACGGCACATGAGCGTAGCCGTAGAATGCAATGCGATCGGGTAAAAGTCCGCGGACGACCTCGACCGTGTCACGAATACTTTTTTGGGTCTGAAACGGTAAACCGTAAATTAAATCATAATTAACACTGGTATATCCCAGAGACCTTGCGATCTGAGTAATATCTGCTACCTGTTCTTTTGATTGAACCCGGTGAACAATTTCTTGGACCTTTGGATCAAAATCTTGAATCCCCAAACTCAGTCTCTTAAAACCTAGCTGGCTCAACACGTCGAGTTGATCCCTCGACGTCACTCTTGGATCTGCCTCAAGCGAGAACTCTGAGTTTACGCTGATTTTAACAGGCTCTAAAATACCTTCGATCAAAAACTTTAAATCATCGGCGCTGAGAAACGTCGGAGTTCCCCCACCCAGATGAACCTCACTCAACTCGAAGTCTGAACCCATCCGAGCTCGGTAGAGTGCCCACTCTTTTAAAACGCTCTCGACATAGGGTCTCGCAACACCATGATTGCGCGTAATCCGAGTATTGCAGCCACAATAAGTGCAAAGACTTTCACAAAAGGGAATATGAATATAAAGCGCCGCTCCCGCTCCCTGTCTTCGTCCCTCCGTGAGTGCCTCAGAAATGCTCTCAACCCACTGAGACTCCGTCGGTGAGTCAGTCCAGTAGGGCACGGTCGGATAACTGGTATAACGAGGTCCAGGAACATTGTATTTGCGAAATAATAAGTCTGAGACGCTCATACAGACCCTCTTTCTGAGGAAAACATTTCTCTTTGAACTTTCAAGAAAAGCTTCACATTAGCTTCCGGTGTTTTGGGTAGAACTCCATGCCCCAAACCGCAGATCCAGCCCTTACGACTTTCGGCTGGCAATTTTAGGACGGAATCAAATACTTTTCTTAGACGCGATTCTAATTCAGCCGGCTCGAGAAAAAGCCAATGAGGATCAACATTTCCCTGAATTGCCCAGCGATCTCCAAATTTAGAAAGAACCTCAGAAATCTCTGTGCGCCAATCTACCCCTAACCCGGCAATAGGCAGATCAATGAGTGAATCCCAATGATTCCAAGAAGTCCCTTTAGAATAATAAACAATAGGAGTCCCTGGAACTTGAGCACGAAAAGACTCTAAAACAGAGCGGAGCGCGCCCCGAGCGTATTGACCGTACTCGGTTGCGCTAAATTCACCTGCGCACGTATCCAATACGGCAATCGTGCTCGCTCCAGCCTGAGCCTGAATCCGCATGTTCGCAACTAAAAGGTCCTTCAATTTTTCAAAGAATCCCTCAAATCGGCCGTCTTTCATTCCGGAGCGGGCAGAATCTAGATTCCCCTGATGAGAGCCCTCAACGGCATAACAAAAAAGTGTGAGAGGCCCACCGACAAATCCCAGCAGTCCTTTCTCGGGAGCTAATCGCTTTCGGATGAGCTTCATCGCCTCAGCCTGGTACATCAAGCCATCTACTAGTTGCGCTCCGCCCTTGAGATTGCCCAGATCACTCTTTTGTCTTAGGTGCCAGTCGAGCTTGGGGCCCTCCTCATACCTAAGACCCATTCCCATCACCTCGAGAGGAAATAATAAATCCGAAAACAAAATGGCCGCATCAAAATCAAAATCTTGAATCGGGCCCATCGTCGCTTCGCAAGCGACTTCGGGATTTTTGCAAAGCTCTACGAAGCTGTACTGCTTCCGAATAGCCTGATAATGGGAATGATACCGACCTGCCTGTCGCATGAACCAGACAGGAGGTCTACCCAAGTTTTTCCGAGCTAATGCGCTTTCAAATAAATTCATAATAATTGATATCCTATTCCTCGAATACTTTTAATCACTTCTGGCTCTTCGGGATTCACTTCCACTAGAC
The DNA here is from genome assembly GCA_947447665.1 of Bacteriovoracaceae bacterium. Taxonomy (GTDB): domain Bacteria; phylum Bdellovibrionota; class UBA1018; order UBA1018; family UBA1018; genus CAINWE01. Next base: position 229,347 of record CANFJX010000003.1, read on the forward strand.
GCCGAATTCTCATAATAAAATTATCTACCGTCCGCGGTGTCGGAAATTCATCCTCCGACCAAGCATGATTCAAAATCTCATCGCGGCTGACTACTTGGCCTCTGCGCTCAGTAAGGAGCTTGAGCAAAGCGACTTCCTTATGAGAGAGAGCGATCACTTGGCCATCCACTTCAGCCTCAAAGCGAAGAAAATAAATCTTCGCCTGCCCGATTGAAACAGCTTCCTGCGACCCTGCCTTAGCAGGAGATACAAACTGGGCTCGCTTCAGTCCGTTTCGAATTCTCAGAATGAGCTCTTTTAGATGGAATGGCTTGACAACATAGTCCTCAGCTCCCAACTCGAGGCCTCGAATTCGGTCCTCTGCGTTGCCAAAAGCCGTTAAAAAAATCACCGCCGTTCCCGGCTGCTTTTTCCTCAGCAACGCGGCCACATCAAAGCCCGAACCATCCGGCAAGCCCACATCAAGGATGGCCAGATCAAAAACTTGAGAGTGAATTTCCTCAATAGCCCCAGCTATAGACTTGACCCAGGTAACTTTGAAGCCTTCTTTCTGAAGGCGCTCAACTAGAGTCGATCCGACATTTTTTTCATCTTCCAAAACAAGCAAACGAGAAGGTGTAAGATCACTCATGAGAATGCCCCTTCTGGAAGCTCAGCACGACCCCAAAGCCAGAACCTGAACCGTAACTCAATTGACCGTTCATCCTCTCCATCAGGGTCCGAACGAGGTAGAGGCCGACTCCAGTCCCCGACGAACCCGGGCCTTTTTGAAATAGAACTCCCAAATCCTTTGAATTCCCAGAATATCCGCTTCCGTTATCTTGGAATAGAACTTGAATCGTCTGATCATTTGGAGAAAGAGTCCGTATTTCAACCCTCACTCGATCGCGGCCCGAGTGCCTCACTGAATTTTCAAACAAATTCTTAAACAAGATTTGTAGCGCAGTCGGGTCCGCCTCAATCCAAATATCATCCACTTTCAAATCGAGTTCAACTTGCCCTGGGTAATCCAGAAACCAGGCCTTGACCCAGCGCTCTAACCAGGGCTTAAGCTGGAGTGGTTGAATGTAAACAGGTCCACCGCCCTCCAACCTTGCCAGTTCTAGTGTCCTCTCCACCTGAGCTTCCAGCCGGAGAGTGTCCTCCAAAAGTCTTTTAACGAGTGGAGCTTCGCTATGGAACTCTCCCAACCCTTCGGCGATCGACTCAGCCTGGAGACGTATACTCGTGAGAGGCGTCCTCAGTTCGTGCGTCACTGATGCGAAAAATGCCTGAAGACCTCGAGCTCGCTTCACATCTGCCCAGTACATCCAAAAAATTAACATCGAGCACGCGAGCAATAAGCCAAAGAATACCGGCGACTCCCAATACAGCATCCGCTGAGTGCGACGCCAGTGCTCCCAATCAGAGCCCAGCTCGGCAATTTGAGCAGCCTGACTCAGGAGAAGTCTTCCCCACCATCCACCCAGTAGGCAAACCAGCAAAAGCCAAACGAGATGCGCCCCCACCATCCACCTCAATCGGTGGTCGGAACTCATTTTTTTCGGTATCGATCGCTGACGCAAAAACCAACTCAAATCTAAAATCCTCTTAAATCTTGCCGAGCGCTCTTCCCAGAGCTTCAGTCAGTCGATTATAGTGCTCCTCCTGGTGGGCCCGAGACAAGAACGAAACCTCAAATGCACTCGGAGCGAGGTAAACCCCCTGATCGAGAAGCGAGTGAAAGACCTTCGAATAAATCCCCTTATGCTCCTCGGGGATTTGACCTGGGTGCCTGACAAACCCATCTTCAGTTTGAATTTTTCCAAAAATACACCAAAACAGAGAGGCTGCTCGTTGAACTTTCAATGGGATCCCAGCCTTTTGCCCCATTTTTTCAATCTCCTGGGCTAAAACTTCAGTTCTGCTCTCGAGAGTGGAGTAAAAATTTTCTCTGCGGATTTTCTTCAGCGTTGCCAGCCCAGCGGTCATAGCAATCGGATTGGCACTGAGTGTCCCAGCTTGGTAGACTGGCCCAGAGGGAGCAACCCAATCCATTAAATCAGCGCGCCCACCGTAAGCTCCAACTGGAAATCCACCGCCGATGACTTTGCCATAAGTGACCAAGTCCGGTACGACTCCAGACTTTTCAGCCACGCCCCCCCAAGCCATTCGAAATCCTGTGATCACCTCATCGAAAATCACAAGACTACCCGCTTTCTTAGCTAACTTGGATAACTCGCTCAAAAACTCGGGCCTCTGAAGTAGAAGCCCATTATTGGCTGGAATTGGCTCCACAATCACGGCAGCAATTTCTTTGCCATGCAACTCGAACACCTGTCTCAATTGAGCTAGATCATCGAGAGGGACGACGAGAGTCTCTGAAGCGACTTGAGCAGAAACCCCGGCACTATCGGGACTGGCCATTTCAGCTAGACCCGAACCCGCTTTAACTAACATCGAGTCCACGTGACCGTGATAACAGCCGTCGAACTTTAAAATCTTACTACGACCCGTTGCGGCCCGCGCAACACGCAGAGCAGCCATGACTGCTTCGGTTCCCGAATTGACGAAGCGAACTTTTTGAAGCCACGGAATCGTCTGCGTCATCAGCTCTGCCAACTCCAAAGAATAAGGCTCTGCTGTTCCGAAAGACCACCCGCGATGAAGCGCGGCCTGAACCGATTCTAAAACTTCGGGATCTTGATGACCCAGCATGAGAGGTCCCCAGGACATGCAGAAATCTACATATCTATGAGAGTCTACATCCTCAAGCTCTGCTCCTCGAGCCGACTGGATAAAAACAGGAGTTCCGCCAACCCCTTTAAACGCACGCACGGGAGAATGAACTCCTCCTGGCACTATTTTTTTGGAACGTTCGAATAAACTTTCTGATTTTTGATTTCTCATCGAATCTCCTTCATATATTCTGACGCGAACCTTGCACCATAAGTAATAATCATCGAAGCTCCTGCGCGCAAAAACGCAGTCCATGCCTCCAAATGAGCTTCAGGGCCACGAACTAGCCCCCGTTCGGCCATCAACTCAATCCCTGCGAATTCTCCGCTGACTTCATAGACGGCCCAGGGTTTTTCAATTCTTTTTGATAAATCGCTTAACACATCGAGATACGGCAATCCTGGTTTGACCATCAAAATATCCGCGCCCTCCTCAGCGTCTCTCACTGAGCTCAAGTAAGCATCTCGTGGAGATGCAGGATCAATTTGATAAGTAGCCCGGTCCTTGAGAGAGGTGACTCCTTTCGGTGCAGAATCGGCTGCAGCTCGAAAAGGTCCATAAAAACGAGAATGAAACTTAGCTGAATAGCTCATAATCAAAGTAGAGAAGAGCTGATTTTCATCGAGAGCATGACGAATCGCTCCGATCCGGCCATCCATCATATCACTCGGAGCGACACAATCCGCTCCTGCAGAAGCGTATTCTAGGGCAAGGTTCGCGAGTTGATGGACGGTTGAGGAGTTTTCCACATGGTCACCCTCGGGATTCAAAATTCCGCACTGCCCGTGGGAGGTATAGGAGCACAGGCAGACATCCACTGCCAGAAAAAGATCCTTCCCAAATCGTTTACGCAAGGCTCTGATCTGCTGAGAGGTGAACTCGCCAGAAAAAGAGTTTTCCCCCTTCTGCCTCGGCACACCGAAGAGAATAAACTTGCGAACACCCGCCTCCAAATCCTGCTCAACCATTTTTAGAAGGCTCTCGGGAGTCTCCCGATAAGTTCCCGTCAATCCAGGCACAGCCTCCCGATGAGAAATCCCGTCAACAGCAAAAAGAGGTTGAATCAATTGATCCACCGAAACTCGATATTGAGTCACTAATTCTCGAATTGCTGGATTTTGCCGGAGTCTTCTTAAATTCATCTGATTCATAGGGCTACTCGATTTTTGATCACTCAGGTTTTGATCCATTTTTTCCACTCCTCTCGTTTGGGAAAGACGAATGGCTCAACTCCCAAACTGCGTAAATACTCGGCCGTTTTTCCAGGGCCGCAGGCGTGTCGCGCATGCTGAGGGAAATCCTCTTTTAGCTCATTTATCTGGGAACCGCTGCTCCAAAATACGTCGCTTGCCCTGCGCAACTGACTTCGAACCGCATCAGGATATTTTACATGAACCTGATAGGTTCCGATGGCCTTCATTCCAAGCTGGACCCACTCGCTCAGCGCACCTTCGTGGGTCAGCACACCCCAATCAGAAAGCACCGGAAGCTCCAACACAGGCTCCTGCAAACTCGGGATGAGATTTTCAAACCCAAGCCCCTCAGCACAGCCTTCTACCCAAACTCCCTGCTGGGCTAATTTAAACCAGCTTGGACTCCCCGAAGTCCAAACACGAGCCTCTTGCAATACAGCCAACCACTCTCCATGAGCCGCTCGTGAGTGACCCACAAAAATTGCTTGAGATTGCACACCATCGCCCTCGGGTGCCAACCTCGTCATCGACTCTTCCTGTTCGCCTCGCCAAAAACTTCCATCCCAGGAGCGAACCTCGCCCAATGGGGGCTCGGGAGCGTTCCACTGAACTTCGTGAACCTGGCCTCGAGATGGAATCTCCCCCTTGACCCAGGTCAACTCTCCCGCAGGAGAGGAAATGCAAGTCGCTCCAAAGCGCTGGTGACAGCCGCCGCCAGACTCAGCCAAAATTTTTCGCTCAACTGATATTTGCTTCTCAGTCGGCACATGATGCAATTTTTGAATCGCTTTGAATACCGCAGCGTCATGGGCCCGGCACTCCACTGCAAGCGCCCCCTGAGCAGGGGCAGTTGGATTTTCGTCCAAAGGCAGCACCATCCATCTAACGCCGGCCAGAAGCTTTTTTAATTCTGCTCGCCCCGCAGGATCTGCCCAAAGTCGAATCAACCCGGCGAATGCCAAAACGACGCCGTCGACCTGCCGCTGCGAACCATCAGGCTCATGAACTCGGCTGAGGCGCGTATTTACATTACCTCGGATTTCGACCCACTCCAATTGCGGGGTAGAACTGGAAAATCGGGGGAGGGCCTTTTCCAAAAAGGCCGGAATATTCTCTAGACGTCGAGGAGAGGAAGTCCCCAGTTTTAATTTCTCCCCCTGCTTGAGCTTGCGCATGACCTGGGGTCCAAACAAAACTACATCTCTCGAATTTGCCCGCTGGGGGATCGCAGCACAGATCAAAGACTGGGGCCTTTCTAGGCTCAAATCTTTGAAGGAGTGCACCGTCATATCCACTCGACCTTGCTCCAAAGCTTGATCCAGCTCGGCAACGAAAAAATCTTTCCCTTCGACTTTTTGAAGCGATACATCCTGGATTTGATCCCCTCGGGTTTCAATTCCAAAGAGCTCCACCTGAAGATGTGGATTGAGTCGTTCGATCTCCCTAGCCACCCAGCCACTCTGGGCCCAAGCCAAAAGTGAACGCCTGGTTCCTAATTTTAAAATCTTTTTTTCCATCGGATTTGAAAAACCTCTAAGCAAAACAGGCTAAATCTTCCCAGCCATGGGGGATCGAAATCGAATCACCCAGAGCCCGCAACTTAACCCGTTCTTCACAGGCCAGAACCGCGCGAGCAACCTGAATCGATCGAAGACGATCTAATGAACTTTGCATCAAAAATAAATCATCCAGCGCAAAAAAACTATCCGAGCTTACGCAAGTCCAAGGGAGACAATTTTGTCGGCGCCCCCCGAGATGAGTGACCGAGCGGCCCTCGAGCCCACCCTCGCGCCACGCCTCGACCCGAGTCTGATCGTCCTGCTCCTGAGCGGGGATTGCTAGCACGACGTGGCGAGCCTCCCGCCAGGCTTGCTGTGCACTTTCCTCCGAAAAAAGAAAACGAACGCGATCCATCTCTTTTTCCGTCAACTTCGCCTTGAGTTCTTCCTGCATCCGGGAAAGCCGCTCGGCATTTCGATTCCAAATCCACAGCTCCGAATCGAGCAAAAAAGGCGCAACGGAGTGAGCGATCTGTCCTGCCCCCACCAAAAAAACCGGCCCTAGAGGAGCCCCCGTGCTTTGGGATTGGTCTCGAATTACTTTTCTCACCAATGATCCATAGGAGGCTCCGCCCCAGTTTTGAATATAACGGGATCGAATTTCCTTCGTATCTTCAAAAAGGCGAGACAGCACTGATGGCAAAAACGAGAGGGCAAAGCCTTTTGCCTCGGACGCGACTCGCCAAGCCTCCTTAATTTGACCAAAAATATCGGTCTCCCCTAAGATCTCGCTTTCAAGTCCCGATGCTAATTTTAACAAGAAGAGGTAAGCACTTTGACCGGAGTAAAAACCATACTCTGGCATTCGAGCTCTCAGACTTTCCCAATTCGAGGATTGAGTATCAAAAACCCAAACCCACCGCTGGCAGGTGTCTAGGCAAAAACCACAGGCATTTGACTCGATGAGTCCCTTCAGATAGGGGTCAAGAGCGAAGTGCCTTCCTTTTGAGAGATGAATGACGCCTAAATTCTCAAACTGCATATATGAATCCTACTTGAAACGACGAGAACCTGTGTCACAGAAGTGTCATAGAAGTACGTTGATTTAGGAGGAGAAAGATGATTCATCTCTCCAAATCATGAAAGACAAAAAAATCTGGGTTGTTTTCACCGACGGCGCCAGCTCAGGAAATCCAGGCCCGGGAGGTTGGGGATCCATCGCAGTTTCTCCCCTGGGCCAAGTCCACGAACTTGGGGGCTCCGAATCTCCCACAACTAACAATCGGATGGAACTCACGGCCGCGATTCAGGCCCTTCAAAAAATCGATGATCGCGGAGCGCCGATCGATATTTACACGGATTCTACCTATGTGATTCGTGGAATTACGCAGTGGATTTGGGCTTGGAAAAAGAAGGGGTGGATTTCTGCCGAGGGAAAACCGATTGCAAATGTCGATCTTTGGCAACAACTTTCCTCCCTCACGATCGGACGTACCCTCCGCTGGATTCATGTCCGCGGCCATGCGGGCATTCCAGGAAACGAACGAGCCGATGAAATCGCCGTGCAATTTTCAAAAGGGGGGAGACCCTCGCTTTACCGCGGTGAACTGGACACCTATTCCATCGACATCCTCGATCTTTCAAAAAACTCCCAGCCTGATCCTTCCCAAAGCCGAGGTCTGAAGAAAAAATCGAGCAGCCCCAAGAAACCCCACTCTTATTTGAGTTGTGTCAACGGAGCCCCCCAACGACACGCGACTTGGAGCGACTGCGAGAGGAGAGTTCAAGGACGTTCCGGAGCTAAATTCAAAAAGGCCATGACTCAGGAAGAGGAGGCAGAGATTCTCCGAACCTGGGGCTTCTCCCCGACTGACCTCAAATGACCTGGACAAAATCCAGGGCGTGGACCAATCTTTGGGAAGGCTCTACATACCTCAGGACGCTTTTCGTAAACGGTACACCGGCGGTCTTTTCCTAAAAAAATACAATCCCGTCCATTGCGTTGTTCAATCACAAAGAGCTGCGATTTAGATTGGAAGGCCTGGATATAGCCCTCCTTCATGAGGCGTCGGGCCACTTTTTTTAGGGATGAGGCTGCTTCATCCTCTGTGATCAATCCCAAACGAATTAGGTCATGAGCACTCGCCTCAAGCGGAAGCGTGCAGCAGCCCGACCAGCAGCCTTCGCAGAGATTTTTCTTAAATTTAACCCAAGTGGAAGGCCTTTGAACATCATCTGAATTCATCCTGTGTCATTCGCCCAACTCACCCCTATTTGGCAACCCTCGAATTGAGTCAAATCATAAGCCTGAGCTAACACCGCGCGGGTAAACGCTTCCTGAAGTCGGATGGTCTCGCGACTCCAAATCGAAAAAATACTCCGATTACTAAAATACCCCACAGTTTGTCCAAAATGGTCCCCATGCGTGACGCCCAGATCGATCCCGAGCCCATTCAGTTTTTGGTCTTTTGAAAGAATCAGTCCATCTCCCGCCCCAAATCGTGCCAAAGACGTTCCGCAAATCATCTGAACCCATTGAACACCAAAGCTCAGCAATTCAGGGCTGGCCTCCGAGCGAACATAAAAAATTTTACTATGGACCGTTCCAAACTTTTCAGCTCTCTCCGCGTCACTTTCAAATCCGGAGAGATAGCCCATAAAACTGTCAACCGCCGATACAAAGCTCGTTTTGGCGTGCTCGGACGTAAGAGAATCCAAGCTCGGTCTGAAAAACTGAGACCCCAGCCTCGCAACCCAGCTCAATTCCTTTTGAGATGCCATAGGCGACCCACCAATGGCTGGTTCTATCAAAATCACCCGATCAATCACCCCATCCCAGATCAAACTAGGGTGAGTCAAAACTAGCCTTAAACTCGTAGCCCCACCCATGCTGTGAGCAAACAAAATAATGGGCTTCCCTCCGTTCTCAGCATAGATTCCCAGCTTGCCAAGCTCTTTGTCCCCCATGATTTCCCGGTAGAGATCCTCTGCGTCATCTTCAAAACTCTCAGCCGAGGAAGGACCTACCCAGGAATAGGTCATCCCCAATTGTTTGACTGCTGAGATATTATTAATGAAATAAGAGTTAGTCCCCCCAAACCACTGCGGGCACGATGTCAGCTCATTCAAAATTCCAGCAACAAAGACTACGTGCCGATCTACTAGGTTCGCAACCGTCGCTGCAGGAATATCTGACATGGGCGATACTTTTTCGGCTTGCCAACGTTGTTTGAATCTTTCATCGATTCTAATCCCACCGACTGCCAATGACGAAACAAGTAAGAGAACTGGAATTGCACAATGAAAACGCTGTATCATTTTATTACCTCCCGAATTACTATTAGCTCTTACGGGCAAATCCTGACAATGCAAATACTCCTGGAAACTCCCATCTGTTTAGACTGGTTCCTTTTGTGCATTCCCAAATGACAGTCGAAGTTCGACACACTCATGTTCCAGGAGGACAATCGTGGGTAAAAAACTCTATGTCGGTAATTTGCCATTCAATACTAATGATCAAGATTTGGCGGAAATATTTGGACAGGTGGGTCAAGTCAGATCTACCAAAATTATTTTTGACCGAGAATCAGGTCGATCCAAGGGATTCGGATTTGTCGAAATGAGCTCCGAAGAGGAGGCGGTTCATGCAATCTCCCAGTTCAACGGCGCACAACTCAATGGAAGGCCTCTCACAGTGAACGAGGCTCGACCAATGAGCCCTCGACCACCCACAGACCCGACCCCTGATAGTGGGCTTCAAGATAGAGCTCAGCGCTGGTAATTTTGCTCTCCGCACTTTGGGCCGATGAGAACTGAGTACCATTACTTCCGGCTCACGACTGATGCCCAAAAATCTCCGTAATGACAGATCTTCATGTCCCATTGTGCGGGGGAAAATTCCTCTAAAATTCGTTTACCAAAATGGGCGGCACCATACCGCGGTATGTCCTCGGGACGAGGTGGACCAAAGTACCGAGTGAACGCCTCTGGTTGACTCTCATTCTTGGGTTCATTCAAATCGAGACTTAAAATAATAGCGTCCGTAGTTTGAGCAAACTGCCAAGCTCGATCCTTCAGATCATAAAAATCGAGGGTTCGGGTCAAATCGTATTCGGGGTGCCGTACAGCCAGATCCACCAAAACATCGGGAAGGTGAGTCTGCCAAATTTTAGGGTGATCATGATGAACATGGGATTGTATACCGCTATCAATGCAATCCACCCACTCTTCAAAAACAGGCCATCGATAACTCGGATGCATTTGCTTAGATTGCACGATCGAAGCACTCACTGAGACCAGAGCAAAGCCGCCTGCCATCAATACCAGAGCTCTCTTCATCTTTGTGTTGGACCCCAGCTTTTCTTGCAAGCTTAATAGCGTTAGTGCAAGCCAAGGCCAGAAAAGAAAGTGACAAATCCCCACAAACCACGCCTCCGGCTTGGAGTACCAGAGATAGAAACTGGCCCAAAAAGCCAGTCCTGCGCCCAATTCTAAGGAGATCGTCGGCAAAACAACTTGCCTTTTGTCTCGATCACTTCTCGGTAGGCCAGTGACAAAAACCGTAAAAAAGAGCCGGACCGTTAGGGTCACAATCAGAAACCAAAGAAGAACCTTGGAGATCTTGAAAAAAGCAGGAAGTTTAACGGGACTCCCCATTTCAATAAAAAGTAAATTAAAAAAGCCATGTTCAAAACCCCAATTGGGGATTGCGAGTCTAGCAAACTGGGTACTCATCTGCTTTAAAAATAGCGGTAAATGCCAGACACAGTAAATCAACCAAGGGGAGAGAAAACCCAAAGTACGAGTTCCAATTGCAATCAGTCTTTTTAACCAGATCTTAAAAAAATGAGTACCCCGAGAAGGCATCAAGGCCCCGACCACCCCAGGAACAAGAACGATCGCATCAAAATGAAAGTACGCTGCAGTGGCTAAGCCGCCCGAAATCGTCCAAAAGAAATTCGACGATAGGGGTTCTGACTTCTGCTGCGCTCTCCAGAACGCTTTAAGTATTACCAGCCATATCAACCCAACCCAGGCTTCGGGCCGTATCACGACGGTAGACCAACGAACTGTAGGGTCCCAAAGGGCAGCCATACCCAACACCATGGGTACCAGCCAATTCGAACGATAACTATGCCCTTGCCTGAGCCAACTCCAAAGTCCCCAAGCCCAACCCATGAGGGCCAGTAAAGAGATTAATTTGAAAGCTATGGTCGGACTCAAGACTTTTGTTAACCCTAAGGCGTCGCCTGTTCCGAGAACCAAGGTCAAAGCCGGCAGGGTATTAAAATTAACTTCGTCGTAATAGGGAACAAATGCAGCCTGATTATGCATTCTCCACAATGGCGGCCACTGCATCAAGTCCCGCCAGGGGAGAAAAAACGGAGCCGCGTCCGACCAAGGCACAGGAACAAAACCTAAAGGAGAAAAAAGAAAGTAACAGCAACTCAACACTACAATCAGAGCAAAGATCAGTGAAAAATAGGACGTAGCCTTATTGGTAGGATGAGGAGGGCGCATAGCTGGGGAGTGTAACTGATTTCTTCTGTTTGTAAAACTTTAAGCAACCTAGGCACCGCAACACAATAATGATTGCTGACTCCTGCATTTGTTAGTAAAAGTAAGACTCTTACACCCGGGAGAACATAGATGCGAATTTCAATATTTGGTTCCGGCTATGTTGGCCTTGTCACAGGCGTTTGCTTTGCCGAAATGGGCCGAGAAGTCATTTGCGCCGATATTGATGAAAGCAAAATTCAGTTACTCCAAAATGGAGTCTCTCCCATTTATGAGCCGGGCCTCGAGGCGCTCATCGCTAGCAACTTAAAAGACGGACGCCTATTATTTACTACCGATATAGAGAGCGCGATCAAAAGCTCCGAAGTCCTTTTCATTGCTGTAGGTACACCGTCTGACATTGACGGCAGTGCCGACTTGCAATACGTACTTAAGGTCGCAGAAGCCATCGGTACCTCCATGAATGGGTACAAGGTAATTGTTACGAAATCCACAGTACCCGTCGGTACAAGCACTCGAGTTCGTTCTATCATCGAAAAGACCCTCGCAACACGTAAGGCGGCGTTCGACTTTGATATCATTGCAAACCCTGAGTTTCTAAAAGAGGGCAGCGCTATTGAAGATTGCCTCAAGCCTAGCCGGGTAATCATTGGATACGACAACGAACGAGCGAAGAACGTAATGACGTCCCTTTATGAACCGTTCGTAAAAAACGGTAATCCGATCGTCAGTATGGATCTCGCCTCCGCTGAACTAACAAAATACGCAGCCAATGCAATGCTCGCGACAAAAATATCCTTCATGAATGAGCTTTCGCGGATTTGTGAACACACGGGAGCGGACATCGAAAGAGTTCGACATGGCATTGGAGCAGACCCTCGCATTGGCCACCACTTTATTTACCCAGGAGTCGGATATGGCGGCTCTTGTTTTCCGAAAGACGTGAGGGCCCTAATTAAAATGGGAGAGGATCTCAATGATGAGCTTCATATCCTCAAGGCCGTCGAGCTGACTAACCAGATGCAACGCGAGCACTTTTTCCTTAAGCTCCAAAGGCATTTCGGAAGCCTTCAAAACAAAACCATCGCCCTCTGGGGCCTTGCATTCAAGCCCGGTACCGATGACATCCGGGATGCCCCCTCTATTGATCTCATTGAGAAATTATTGGCGGCCGGCGCTACCGTGGTAGCTTTTGACCCGGTCGCTACTAAGAACGTCATCGCGCGATTTGGAGAAAGAAAAAATCTCAAATTCGTAGAAAATCAGTATCAAGCAGCACAAGGAGCGGATGCGCTTTGTGTTGTTACAGAATGGATGCAATTCCGTGAACCGGACTTTAAGAAACTAAAAAAAATCCTTCTTAATCCGACTATTTTCGACGGTAGAAACATTTACTCTCCGCAAGAACTTCATAACCAAGGCTTCACTCTCTATGCAATCGGGAGAGCCACGAGCCACGCTAGCACGAACACCCCAACCCTCAAGCAGCCGAAAAGGAGTTAGAATGATCTTTGTCACTGGAGGCGCTGGTTTTATTGGCAGCAATTTCGTATTAGATTGGATTGAGCAATTCGATGAGCCATTAATTAACCTCGACAAGCTCACCTACGCAGGCAATTTAGAAAATCTTACCTCATTACAAAACAACCCTCGGTACACTTTCATCCAAGGCGATCTGGGCGATCGAGAACTGTTGGATCGTCTTTTAAACCAATACAAGCCTCGCGCAGTGCTGCACTTTGCTGCTGAAAGTCACGTGGATCGCTCCATCCATGGCCCCGAAGACTTTATCCAAACCAACATTATTGGTACATTTCGATTGTTGGAATCAGCTTGTACGTTTTGGCGTTATTTGGATCAGCCAGAAAAAAGTCGTTTCCGATTTCTACATGTCAGTACCGACGAAGTCTACGGTACGCTCTCCAAGACCGACTTACCGTTTACAGAAGTTAACCCCTACCAACCCAACAGTCCTTACAGTGCCAGTAAGGCAGCGAGCGATCATTTGGTACGAGCCTGGCACCACACATATGGGCTGCCAGTGCTCACTACAAACTGCAGTAACAACTACGGCCCCTACCACTTTCCGGAAAAGCTCATCCCTCTCATGATTGTCAACGCCCTAGCCGGTAAAGCTTTACCAGTCTACGGTGACGGCCTTCAAGTGAGAGACTGGCTCTATGTAAAAGACCATTGCAAGGCAATCCATCGCGTACTCGAGAGTGGCAAACCTGGTGAGACTTACAACATCGGCGGATGGAATGAAAAAACCAACATCGAGATCGTCCGAACGATTTGCTCCATCCTTGACCGGCTTCGTCCGAAAGTCGACAACAGTAGGTACGATGCTCAGATCTCCTATGTTGCCGACCGCCCGGGCCATGACCGTCGGTATGCAATCGATGCCAGCAAGATAGAGCGCGAACTGGGCTGGAGGCCGGATGAAACTTTTGAGACTGGGATCCTCAAAACTGTAGAATGGTACCTGGCTCACCCCGAATGGATCGTGAATATTCAAAACGGTTCTTACCGCAATTGGATCAACAAAAACTATGAGGCTCGATCATGAACCGCAAAGGCATTATTTTGGCTGGAGGCTCTGGGACACGTTTGCACCCTGCTACTCTCGCTATTTCAAAGCAACTCCTTCCAGTCTACGACAAGCCTATGATTTATTACCCACTCTGCACACTCATGCTAGCTGGGATCCGCGAAATCTTGATCATTTCTACGCCCATGGATACTCCCCGCTTTGAACAACTCCTGGGCGACGGAAGTCAATGGGGGATCTCACTGAGCTACGCTGTTCAGGCCGTACCGAACGGTCTTGCTCAAGCGTTTATCATTGGCGAAAAATTCCTAGGAGACGCCCCAAACGCATTGGTTCTGGGAGATAATATTTTTTACGGTCACAATTTAAAGCCCATGCTAGCGGATGCATCTAAAAGCAACACGAATGCGTCCATTTTTGCATACCCTGTGAAGGATCCAGAGCGATATGGCGTGGTCGAGTTTGACAAAACTGGCAAAGCGATCACGATCGAAGAAAAGCCTGCAGTCCCGAAATCTCGTTATGCCGTCACGGGCCTCTACTTCTATGATAATGATGTCGTGCGCATCGCTAAAGAAGTGAAACCTTCAGCTCGGGGCGAGTTTGAAATCACCGACATCAATCGGCACTATCTTCTTACTGGTAAACTTCAAGTTCAAATCATGGGTCGAGGATTTGCTTGGCTCGATACAGGCACCCACGAAGCAATGCTCGAAGCCTCCCACTTTATTTCCACGATCGAGCGACGTCAGGGATTCAAAGTTTCATGCCCAGAGGAGATTGCCTGGCGACAGCACTGGATTGATGACGAGGAACTAGAGCGCCTGGCCAAGCCCCTTTCAAAATCTGGATATGGCCAGTATCTTCAATCACTCTTACAATTTCCGGGCTTAAGTTCTGGGTGGTAGTAACTAAAAAATAAGGGCAATCCGACGATGATCCCTACTACTTAATTTCTCCCGAAAATCATTTGCACCAACTACTTTGGGCTTCAGATCAAACACGCCACCTGGGTAGCCAGCCGTATCAATATAAATTGCCCTAAATCCAAGCGCCTTAATGCGTTCGATATCCAATGAGGGTTCACTCAAACTGCGGATCAAGTCAGTATTAGCTCGACCCTTGAATGAGCCATATGAAAATTTCAACTTTTGAGTAAAAATCATCGCTCGCATGTGTTCATAGTCAGACATCCCGTAGACAGCTGGCATTTCGGGAAATGGCACGAATGGCAACTGGAGGACGCTTGCCCCTTCTGGCAACTTACTCTCCAAAGCGGCAAAAAAATCATGGTCATTATTGAAGCTCACCGGATCCGGACCTGCCTCAAATCGCCCATGTCGGGGAGCCAACTCGAGAAGTGCAAAAATTAAAGCGATAACAACACCAAATCGAAACCCTTTAGTTTTTCTTTTTGCTAATTGTCCCTGCAGCTGCAGCCCAATAAAAAGATAACTTAGACACGCGATCCAAATGCTAATTCGGTTAAGACAACGGAACCTAGCTAATCCAAACTGAGCAAAGATACTCCCATATCCCCCAATCGTCGCAAACAGCAACATCCCTAGAGCAGACAAACCCAAAAAATAGCTCAACTGGGTCTTCTTATATTCACCTCGGACAAAAGTCACGATCAGCATCGTGAGACCAGCAAACCCGAAAAGCCCAATCGTTTCACCAAAGCCCTCCACCACAGGTGTGCCACTACGATAACGCGCGCTAGCAGCAGCAAGAGGCCGAATGACCGAGTCGACTGGCGGTAAAAATAAATTGATCAGTTTAAGACCATATAATTCAACATCCGTAGTGGTTCGACTCGACAGTCCCGCATTACCACCAGCTTGGATCCAAAAAACCCAGGTCGGTATGAGATAGATCATCAACGACACCAACAGAAATGCCACAGGCAACCCACAGACCTTCAAAAGCCTTCTTGTGTCGATCTTCCCGGGCGCCACCCAGCAAACAAAAATGAGTGCTATTTGGAACATCAAAAAATAGCTTTGATAAAATCCACAACCTGCAAAGAAAATTGCAAAAAGAGCGTCTTGCCACTCAAAGACCGGCGAGCTCTCATCTTGCACTCGCCGCCAAAGGCGAATTAAATACCCGAACGCAATGGGAACCGTAAAATAGAGAGCATAGTAAATATGATTAAATCGATTGAAGTGGAATGGGAGCAGCGTATAGAGCACCGACAAAGCTACGCTCAAAAATCGATTGACAGCATTCGACCTAAGTAACCAATACATTGCCGCTGCATTCAAAGGGAACGACAAAAGCCAAGACACATCTAAAACATGAAACGGATTACTCGTAAACCTCGATACTAGCCAAAACAAACTGTGAAAGACACCGTCAGTGGATGGGTAATCACTAAAATTGAATCCAAAAGGCGCCGCCAACCGGGCACTCTTGATCCCCGAATAGGGAAGCCAATCTCCATCAATCATTGCTTTAATGAAGGCCAAGATGCCGCCGCCATCACCTGCAAAATGAATCGGGCGCTGAAGGCGTTCAAATGGATTTACACTTAGGCCAAAGGACCAAATTAAACCGAAACCAAAGCTGAATAAAATCAGCAAAAAAGGAGCACTATAGCGGGCCAAATAATCTTTATTTTTTTGCACGTTGGACTCACATTTCAGCAAAATCCGAAGAATTTACATTAAATTTAATATTGGTTGCAGCTTGAAAAGCTATCGCTTCCCTTGAAACCAGTCAACATGGATCCTCTTGAATTGAGACATATCCAATGAAACAAAAGATTTATACGGCATAAATCTTCCCCATGTGCGACCAACAAAAGACTTGACTCAAGCTATTTTTTCGCGTTCTCATCAAGTAGATGACAGCCACACACAAAGACCTCACGACATCAATCCCCATTAACAATATGTCGCCAAAAATAGAGGCGAATTTAAATGAGATCATGGCCGCCTGCCATGCGGTCATCGCGAGCGGCCGATCAATTCTCGGACCTGCAGTCAAAAAATTTGAGACGGATTTTTCAATTTATCTAGGAGCCAAACATTGCATTGGCCTTGCAAACGGCACAGAGTCAATTGAACTCGGGCTCAAGGCTCTCGGAATAGGCAAGAGCAGTGTCGTTGCGACAGTAGCCAACGCTGGAATGTACACAACTACCGCGTTACTCGCTATTGGCGCCCATCCATTTTTTATCGACGTAGACCTCACTACTAGAAACACCACGCTCAGTGAGGTCAACCGAGCGATTGATGCAGGGGTAAATGCTGTTGTTGTGACACATTTATACGGCCTCGCAACACCTGAGATTGCAAGCATAGCAAAGCTCTGCGCTCAAAAGGGTATCCCACTACTCGAGGATTGTGCTCAAGCTCATGGCGCTGAAATCGACGGCAAGCTCGTTGGCACCTTTGGTGATGCCGGGAGTTTTAGTTTTTACCCAACTAAGAATCTCGGAGCTCTGGGCGATGGTGGCGCCATCGTCACTAACCGATCTGATATTGCGGAAAAAATGCACCAACTGAGACAATATGGCTGGAGCACCAAGTATCGGGTAGAAATCCCCGGAGCTCGAAATAGCCGTCTCGATGAGATCCAAGCAGCAATCTTGTCTGTATTCTTACCAAAACTTGACAAGGCAAATGCGCGCAGGCGTGAGATTGCCGCCCGTTACACCACTCATATCAATAACCCTAAAGTTCAGACACCAGAACAAACTGGCACTGAATTCGTCGCTCACCTCTATGTCGTACAATGCTCCCAACGTGATCAGCTACGCGAACATCTGCAACAGATGAAGATTAGCTCCGACATTCATTACCCGATCCCTGATTACAGTCAGCCCATATTCGGCAATTATTTTGGAGGCGTATCCCTACCCAACACGGAACACTTAGCCAAGGAAATACTCACCTTACCGTGTTACCCAGAGTTGACTGATGCTGAAGTAGACCTAGTCATAGCAGCGGTGAACAGCTGGCAGTCATGAAGCATTCAGTCATCATTCCTGTATACAAAAACGAAACTTCGATACCTCGACTAATTCAAGCTCTTTCTGTCATTAATTTAGAGTTAAAGGGCGAAATTGAAGCCGTTTTCGTAGTAGATGGCAGCCCAGACCAAAGCTTTAAGATCTTAAGAGACGCTCTAGATAGTGCCGACTTTTCAGCCCAATTGCTCGCGCACTCAAGGAATTTTGGATCATTTCCCGCTATTCGCACCGGCCTTACTGCGGCCCGAGGAGAATTCTTCGCAGTGATGGCAGCAGATCTCCAAGAGCCACCTGAGCTCATTTCAAAATTTCTTACATCTTTAGCCATCGACGAGTGTGATGTCATTGTCGGAACCAGGAATAGCCGCAAAGATCCTTTGATTTCAAGATTGAGCTCTACCCTATTCTGGAAACTCTACCGGAATCTGGTAGTCAATGACATGCCCGAGGGAGGGGTCGATGTCTTTGGATGCAACCGTATCTTTCGTGATCACTTGCTCAAGCTAGAGGAATCACGGTCATCACTCATAGCACTAATATTCTGGCTTGGATTTCGTCGCAAGACAGTCGGCTATGACCGACAGCTTCGACAAGAGGGGAAATCGGCTTGGACCTTAAACAAAAAAATCGAGTATATGCTGGATAGTGTTTTTGCATTTACAGACTATCCAATACGTTTGCTGATGCGCATCGGCGCCCTCGGACTCCTTTTTGGACTCATCCTGGGAGCAATCGTCTTAACCGCGAGAATCACGGGCATCTCAGCTGTTCCCGGATATGCAGCCACAATGATCACTGTTATTATATTGGGAACCTTGAATCTGCTGGGTATTGGATTAGTGGGAACCTATGCATGGCGCGGTTACGAAAACAGCAAGCAGCGGCCATTAGCAATTGTATCAATTCGCCATGATAATAGGAAATCGAGAAATGAATTACCTAAGTAGCAAAGTAAAAATTTTAGGCACCGGCTCCTATGCACCCGAGCACGTACTAACCAACGAAGAACTAGCCAGACGAGTAAACACTACACCCGAATGGATTTTCGACAATCTAGGAATTCACGAACGAAGAATTGCCGCCCCGGACGCATGGACCTCAGACTTAGCCACGAGCGCAGCGGAACGGGCAATTCTTTCCGCAGGAATTGACAAGAACGAAATTGACTTACTCATCGTTGCTACGGCAACACCCGACCGTAAAGCCCCTTCTACTGCATGTTTCGTTCAAAAAAAACTCGGCATCACTAACCACATCCCGGCGTTCGACATTTCCGCTGTCTGCTCTGGTTTTCTCTACGCAATGACCATTGGGTCTCAATTCATAGAGAGCGGGATGCATAAAACTGTTTTAGTCATTGGCGCAGATACTTTCTCTAAAATCACCGACTGGAATAGAAGAGACTGCGTTTTTTTTGGAGATGGGGCAGGCGCTGTCATCCTGAGACGCGACGACTCTGGCAATGCCTTTTTTTCGAGTAGTTTATTTGCAGATGGAAGTGGGCATGACTCATTTACCGTTTACCCATCAGATCCATACTTTACGATGCGAGGTAAAGACGTCTACGAAACAGGAACTATCGTACTACCTCAAGCAATTCAGTCGGTATTAGCAGTAAATCAACTCTCCACGACGGACATCACCTGGATCGTACCGCACCAGCCATCCATCCGAATTTTAAAGAAGACCGCAGAAGTACTGAATATCCCTTTTGACCGGGTATTAACCAATATGGATCGTTACGCGAATACCTCAGGCGCCACAATTCCGATTCTACTGGATGAAATGACCCGTGCAAAAAAGTTCAAAAAGGACGATCTTCTCGTATTTGCAGCAGTCGGCTCCGGTTGGACCTGGGGAGCGGCGCTGTATCGATGGCTTTAGAAACTCCTGACGATATCTAAAAAATGACTGTAGTTTCGAATATAATCTGTTTCAGAATACTGATGCGAAGCAAGCACTAACAAAACAGCATCCTGACTATAATTAAATTGACCACCCCAGGTCATCGGGGGGAGATAAAGGCCTTTTGCTGGAGAATCTAGGTAAAATTCTTCTTTAGACACTCCGTTGTCCACAACAGCATGCACCGATCCCTTAACACAAACCAGAAGCTGATGACACTCCCTGTGAGCATGCTCCCCCCTGATCTCGTTGGCAGGAACATTACACACAATAAAAATTCGATTAACACCGAAGGGCAGTTGCTTTTGGAGCTCAGCCACAAAGAGATCGCCCCGAGGATCAGAGAACAGGGGCAAATTAATTAAAAGTTTTTTAAACGATGAACCCCCAGATTTATACACGACTTAGCCCTTTACCGAAATATAACCAAGCTCTGGATTAGAAACAACAATGCCATCCCTTGTATAATTCTCTCCCATAAAAGTTGGAATATATGCGGCCCGCGGCACATTTTGGCTGTTCCCCTTACTGCCATGGAGCGCAAGACTATGATAAACAATAACATCCCCTAATTTCAAATCCGGATGAACTGCATTTGCCCAGTACTGTTCGTCGTCCTGCACAACAAAAAATTCAGTAAACTTCTCAAAGGAGGTAAAGTATCGACTCAGAAAAGGAATTAGTTTGCTATTAACGAAGGTCACGAAATCAAGAACAATTCGCTGCGGCAAACTCATTGTTTTTGCAACTACATTCGAATTGCTGGCACCGTTTCTCAAAATTCGATTCACCATTTTAGGCAACCTGAGTTTTTTACCAAATTTAACCGAATGGTCAAGACGACTAAGGTGACTATAAGGAACTACGTGTAGTACACCGTTCTCTAAGCTTGTGTCTTGAAGTGGCACCCACATCGAAACTAAACATTCTGGTACAACCTTCCAGAACTCGGAATCTTGATGTAATGGAAATACACTCTTTGGGTTGGGCAGCTTCTCGATATATGCGTCTCGAAAAAGGTATAAATTCTCCCCAACGATCGCTTCAATGATTTTTAGAGCGAAGGAATTCCTTATCATTTTTTGAGCTGCCTGACTCCTGCCAAAAACATTTGCAACCTCCTTCACAGAGGGCTTGCCTCCCGCAAATTTAATCCGGGAACTCTCCTCTAAAGCGGGGTTGCCTTTCACTTCCTTTTGAAGCTCAATCAGATCTGATTTTGAGAACGCTTGCCGAATCACCAGATAACCTTCTTTTTTAAATCGAGCAGCAGCCACGGAAATGGAGCTATCCAGCTCAATTGCATTCACTGAACCAATCTGAGTTCCAATATTTTCAGTTGCCATAGTTCTCGTAGGATATCATTTTGTAATTGTATTATCAAAAAGTTATTAGTACGGTTTACGTCATTATGCTTATTATTTTGGGAGCAACGGGCGGTCTAGGCAAAGGACTTCTGGAACTTGCGGAAGTGCAAACATCCAAAGATCATTGGGATTTTGGAGAGGTCATTGGAACGTCTAGGAAGGATATTGATTTAACTGATGAGCAAAGTGTTGCCCGATTTGTTTCAGGCCTTCAACTGAAACTAAAGCCAAAGGAGGTCATCAAGGTAGTGAACGCAACGGGCATCTCGATCAATGGAATGATGCACAAGTTCAGCAATGATGACTTTGAGAAAACACTTAGAACGAATGTCAGCGGAAATTTTCTATTTTTAAAATATCTTCAACCAATCATACGAGACCGACCCGGTTCTTCCATGGTCATACTGTCCTCCGTCGTAGGGGAAACTGGGGTGATTGGTACCATTGCATACGCCACATCGAAAAGCGCCCTGCGTGGCTTATGCAGAGTATCGGCAAAAGAGCTCGCGAGATTCGATGTGACGGTCAATGTAATTGAACTTGGATATTTTGAAGCCGGAATGATTCTCCAAGTTCCGACCAACATTCAAGAAAGTCTACGAGGCGAAATCCCACTCAATCGTTTTGGTAAAATCAGCGAGCTCTTTAGTACATGTAAGTTCGCTCTCGAGTGTGGCTATCTTACGGGCTCCACTATCAAATTAAATGGCGGATTAACCTAATGTATCAAGCTATTGTAGAGTCCGATCTTCAGAAGCTGTATCCTGGGGTTGAGTTTGGCCAATCTGTTTCAATTGGAAGTGGTGTAACCATAGGCGAAGGCACTAGAATTTCTCATGGGGTAAGGATCTATCCTGGCACTTCGATATCAAGTCACGTTTCTATTTTAGAGAACACGGTCATTGGGCGCCCGACCGTTCTTCCGAGGTCTTCTTCGCTCGTGAAACGACAGCTGAGTGAAGACGTTCCGGCAACAATCATTGAGTCTGGCACTGTAATTGGAGCTTCAGTTGTTTTATATCGCGGCGTGCACTTAGGACGGAACAATATCATCTGTGATCTCACCTCGATTCGCGAACACTGCCGATTGGGAGACGACGTCCTACTGGGGCGAGGAGTCATGGTCCAAGTAAACACCCAAATTGGCGCAAGAACAAAAATTATGGACACTTGCCACTTGCCCGGTGACATGATGATCGAAGAGGATGTATTTTTAAGCACTCACGTTTGCGGGGCAAGCGAAAACACCCTCGGTCGGGAGGCCAACCAAACCAAGTGGTCAGGACCCTACCTTTGCCGAGGCGCTTATGTTGGCGCTAATGCAACCCTACTACCGGGAGTCAGAATCAACGAGAACGCTGTGGTTGCCGCAGGGGCATTGGTCACAAAAGATGTAGAGGCCGGGACATTAGTCATGGGGGTTCCAGCTCGATTTGTCAGAAACGTTTCCGATCGAATCAAATAATAAAACCTCGCATACCTGAAATTGTTAGCATAACGTAAGACCAAATGACTTTACTTACCTCCTGGATTAGGCCCTTCGGCATTGATATTTTTTGTTTGGGCAAAAAGTTTTTGGTTTTCAATTTGGTAGGAAGAAATCTCAAAATCAAGTATCGACGATCTATTCTGGGATTTCTTTGGACTATGCTGATCCCTTTGTCGACGGCTGCAATTTACTACTATGTTTTCAATTTGGTTTTTAAAGTTAAATTAGATCATTACTTGGTGTTCATTTTAAGCGGCACGCTGGTTTGGGGGTTTATTAATCAAACGATCATGGAAGGAATGGAGTCGATCGTCGGTGGGGCTGGCTTAATCACTAAAGTGCCTGTACCGATCCCTGTGCTCCCATTTGTTGTATCCGCAACCAACATCGTTACCCTCTTACTAGCTATCCCCATTCTGCTCGCAGTAGCCCTAGGATCTCATGCTCCCCTCTCATCCTCGGTTGCCTTACTCCCCCTTTATTTTCTGATACTATTTTCAATGGCGTATGGAATCGCTTTGATTTTAAGCGTTTTTTTTGTGCTTTTTCGTGATTTACGACACATCATGTCGATTGTCATGACCATCTGGTTTTATATCACTCCAGTCGTTTATGATGAGAAAATGATCCCAGAGAGGTTCAGCTGGGTGCTCTACGCCAATCCATTTGGTTTATTTTTCACTCATCTTCATTCGATTTGCGTCAGGGGGGAGTGGCCAAATTTAGCTCAATTCGGGATCATTTTACTTTGGGCCATTTCTATTCAACTCCTAGCAATCGCTGTTCTGAAGTATTTGGCAGAAGGAATTGTGGAGCAAATCTAAATGAAAACCCCTTCAATTCGAGTAGAAAATCTATCAAAAAAATTTCGCTATTGGGACGATCGACCCAATAGCATCAAGACACTCCTCGTCAATTTGATGAAGGGACAGTTCGCAATTGGCCAAACCAGAGAATTTGAGTGCCTATCTCAGGTGAGCTTTGAGGTGTACCCGGGCGAATTCATCGGGGTGATGGGCAAAAACGGAGCGGGAAAGAGCACCCTCATGAAGCTCATTTGTGGGATCTACACGCCCTCCTCCGGCAAAATAGAAATCAACGGCTCAATCGCTCCATTGATTGAACTAGGCGCGGGATTTCATGGGGAGCTCTCCGGCTACGAAAATATTTTTTTAAATGCTGCCGTGTTGGGATTTGGCCGAAAAGTCACCTTAGAGGCCGTGCCAAGTATCTTAGAGTTTGCAGAGCTAGGCGAAAAAATTTACATGCCGGTCAAGAATTATTCGAGCGGCATGCTCGTTCGCCTCGGGTTTGCGATTGCGACCCATCTAGAAGCACCGATTCTTCTAGTCGATGAGGTTTTGGCCGTTGGAGACGTTGGATTCCAAGCAAAGTGCATCAACAAAATCCGCGAGCTCCATGAAAAGGGTCGCACCATTATTCTTATCACCCACAGTCCGGAGGCCGTGCTCAACCACTGCCAAAGATGCATCGTCATCGCAGACCGAAAGATGGTCTACGACGGAGAAGTAGCGACGGGCGTTGAGATTTATCGAGAGGCTGCTCTCAAGTGACCCATCAAAGCCCCTCCTGCCTTGTAAATTAGGCCCTCGCTATTTGCGTTGATAATCATCCTGATAACGAACGATATCATCCTCACCAAAATAGGTTCCCACTTGGACTTCGATGAACTCGACCATTTCGTCCGACTTTGGATTTCTGATTCGATGTTTGGCTCCTTGAGGAATATAAATAGATTCTCCCGGATTGAGCCGATGCACCACATCATTTAAAACGACTTCGGGATGTCCTTGGATAATGACCCAGTGCTCAGCTCGCTTCTGATGACTTTGGTAAGAAAGCTGCTGCCCCGGATTGACGTGGATCACCTTCGATTTATATCGCTCGGTATCCCTTAAGATCTCGAACCGGCCCCAAGGACGAAACTCAAATGGATGCTCACTGGCTCTAACATCTTTTTTGGCCTGCAGCTGCTCGACAATCTGCTTCACCTTTTGAGTCGATCCCTTTTTTGAAACCAAAATAGCGTCAGCCGTATCGACAACAATCAGGTCGTTCGTATCGACGAAGGTCGTGACCCTTCCTTCTTTCGAAAAGGCGAAATTCCCGTGTCCGCTGACTTCAATCTTCTCGGAGCTTTCACCCAACTTTGCAATCTCATCCCAGGAGCCCACATCATTCCAACCCAGATCACAGGGTATACAGACCTGCTCCTTAAGCTTCTCCATAATTCCATAGTCTATGCTCTGAGCCGGGCAACGAGAGTAGACTTCAGCTAAATTAGAAAAATCAGGTTTTAACTCGGAGATTGCGGCCCAAGTCTCGGGCATGAGGCGACGCAAGTGGGAGATCATCGTTGCAACCTCGAAGATGAACATACCCCCATTCCAATAAAAATTCCCGGCTCGGATCATTTCCTTAGCAATATCCTCGCTCGGCTTTTCCCTAAACCCCTTTGTATAGAGTGCCGAGTCACCTGCTTTTTTCAAAAACGGTTGATCCTGTAACTCAATATAACCATATCCGGTGGCCGGATAGGTCGGCTTGATGCCGAGGGTGACCACCTGCCCCTTCTGAGCGCACTCAATCCCCAGCTGCAGAACCCTTGCAAACGTTTCTTCGTTTTGAATCAGATGATCCGAAGGGAAGATCCCCACGACGGACTTGAGATCACCTTTTTGCTCAAGCACCCTGCAGAGGAGCGCAATAGCAGGTGCTGTATTATTTGCCTTGGGCTCATAAAGTGCCTGATTCAGAGGAATCCCGGACTGTCTCATGGCCGTATCGGTGAGAGTCTTAAGCGATTGATTTGTCACGACCCAGGGCGAGCCCAGGGGCTTGAGCCGGCTCAGGGTTTTAATAAAAAGAGATTCTTCGAAAAGCTCGCAAAACTGTTTGGGAAACTGGGTCCGAGAAACGGGCCAAAGGCGAGTACCGCTACCACCTGATAAAATGGTTGGAATAAATTTCATAGAGTCCACTTTTCCAAAAAAATCCGAAAAGATCGAGGTCTTTTTAATTATTTCACATCCCGAGCTCTAGAGGTCGGGATGTGAAATGATTAACTTGCGCTATCTACCTGGCGTTTTACCCAGTCTTGGAAGTAATCCATCAAGACCTCTGCGTTTCCAAGACTATCTGACTCGATATAGATCCGAAACTCAGGGGCATTTCCGGAAGGTCTTAAATGGACGATGTGATTGGTCTGGAACAAAACCCGCACCCCATCTAGTTCGTTGACGACCCCGACCAACCCTAAAGAGATCGGGGAATCAAAATCCTGCCCTTGATTCAGCTGGTTTTTGAAATTTCTAAGAACTAAGGCTGCCTGATCCGGCGCAATCCCTCTGATGAGCCCAGAGAGGTTGATCCGGTTCGAAAAAGGCGTCAAGAGCTGGGAGGCCTGCATCGGAGACTGCTTTTTCATCGAGAGCAAAAAGCAGAGAATAGGCAATAATGAATCTCGAGTCATGAGCGGCCTGAGCCCCATCGTCTGAGATCCCAATAGGTACCCGCCATTGGCCTCAAAACCAGCGATTCGCCGATTTGGAAACTCCCGGATCCGATCAAGCATTTGGCCCAAAACAAAAGGAGACCCAATCCGGGTGATCAGACACTCCTCAATCCAGCCCGAAGCCTCAAGTAAGCTTGAGCAACTCACAGGATAAACGATCGTCTGGATGCCCAGGTAATTTGAAGCTATGAGCCCCAGGATTTCTCCAGGGACCACTCTCCCTGCATCGCTCACCACCAGGGGCCGATCCGCATCCCCATCGGTCGAGATCACGAGATGAAGACTGTGTTCCTTTAAAGTCTGGGATAGAAACTGGACGCTCTCGACGGCCTCTGTATCGACCGGAATAAAATGACTACTTCGTCCAAATTCAAAAACATCAGCCCCCATTTGAGTCAGCAGCGGGGGATAAAGATCTCTAGCGACACTCGAATGGGAGTAGAATCCTACACGTAGCCCCTGCAACGGTCTTCCAGGAAATGCTTCGAGATACCTATCTTGAAACCGACCAGCAAGATCAATTTCAGCCTGCACGAGCGAGTGAGAAAGGCTCGGCACCGAGTTTTTCTCTCCTTGATGATAATATTTGAGAATCGATTCCTCGTCCGACTTCAAAATCTCGCCTTCGGGGAGATAAAACTTAAGCCCATTTCGATCCGCGGGGATATGACTCCCCGTAATCATGAT
>CANFJX010000004.1 GCA_947447665.1 Bacteriovoracaceae bacterium
ACCACCGGTGCAGATGGAACAGCCTCCACGCAGATCATCGCACCCAACTCAAGCGGTGCATCCGATTGCGTGAAGGCCTCAGTCGATGGAACCAGCCTCAGCACCCAGTTTATCTTCAGCGTCGCCGCTGATAATACCTCCCAGCAGCTTGCGGTCTCACTCACTGGGCTTACTTCTAACGGCGGACAGAGCTACACAGCCGATGCCGGACAGACTCTGAACTTTACGTTTCAAGCTCAGAGCGTCGATCCTGCAGGAAAGGCAACTCTCCTGACTCACTTCAATCAATCGTTTAATGTTTATTTTTCGTACCTGGTGACTCAACCATCAGCTGCGGGTCCGCCCAGCATCTCCAGCTTTTTGACCCCGAGCTGGGCGGGAGTAACTTCTCACATGCCCAATGCTCTCATCTGCACTTTTGTGAACGGTGCAGCCAACCTGTCGAACTGCGATGTAGAAGATGCCAATTATGATACCTCGGGGGGATCGAATCGAAACTTTTATCTCACCGACGATCGAGTAAGCCAAACGATCTCAGTATCGGCGGTTGACCCATTTAACTCTGCCAACAATCTCAGCGCTGGGACTGTTCAAGTTTCAGTGAACGGACTCTCCACCCCAACTAGCTTGGCGCTGGCAAATCATCTCGGCGGACCCCAGGCCTCACCGACTCCTGCCACAGCCTTTACTACCTCCCTAGGCACTTTCTCCACCTATTATCCTACCGTAGGGCCCTTTTATGTTTCAGCAGTGGATGATTATGGAAATTACGTTCAAGATATTACTCAAAACATCAACGTCACCACAGCTGGACTTTCTGCAGCGGCCCCGTCCACTTCTCCCTCCGGAGCCATCTTCTTTACAGCCTCCGACGTCTGCACATCAGGTTGCACCGTCACTGTGGACTCGCCTGATACAGGGTCCAGCCTCAGCTCTCAGGCGATTCCTCTCACGATCAACTCTGTCGTTACAGCAACAGTTGCGTATCTCGAGCGGTTGCCGTCAACCGCACCAACTTTTGAATTTTTATTACAGTTCGAAGACCCTTACGGGAACTCAATCTCCTATACGAACATAAACCCTAGGGCTACAAATACAGGTCTAAGTTTTTCAAATGTTTTTGCCTATGCTTGCAGCGCAAACCCATCCGCTCCAACGATTTCACTCATTTCAGCCAATCACTTCCTAATTCCGAATAATCCTCTCTACATGAATTTCTCATTCCCATCAGGAACGCCCTCGAACCAAAATTACGCATTTTGTTTTTATAGCCTCAACGGAGATGCAAAATACTACTGCCCTTCTTATAAGGGCTACGGATTCACTGTGAGCACGAGTGCCCCCACCCCCACGAGTCCTTGCAACATTACTACCTATTAAACGGACCTAGAGAGTGTGCCCGAGTTGATGGGGTGGCCCCTTACAAATGAATCTGTCGCTTATCCACGGCGAGGGCGGCTTCTTTTACGACTTCAGAGAGAGTCGGATGAGCATGGCAAGTGCGCGCTATATCCTCAGCGCTACCACCGAACTCAATTACGGTGGTGCCCTCTGAAATGAGATCGCTGGCCCAGGGGCCTACGACGTGCATGCCCAAGAGGCGATCCGTTTTGTGATCAGCCAATATTTTAACAAGACCGTCGGTTTCTTCCATCGCTTTGGCGCGTCCGTTGGCCATGAAAGGAAAGGTGCCGACCTTGTAGGCGATGCCCTTGGCCTGAAGCTCTTCTTCAGTGTATCCAACCGAGGCGAGCTCTGGCCAAGTGTAAATCACGTTTGGAATCGCCAAATAGTTCACATGTCCGGCCTGCCCAGCCATCATTTCTACCGCAGCAACGCCCTCTTCCTCTGCCTTGTGAGCAAGCATTGCACCCTGGATGACGTCACCAATGGCAAAGATCCCGGTTGCAGAAGTTTGGTAGTGAGCGTCCACCGGGATCCGACCTGCCTGATCCACAGTGAGCCCTACGGCGTCCAGCCCCAACCCGGATGTGTAGGGGCGACGACCCGTGGCGACCAAAATCTTATCGCACTCCAGTTGAGATTGATTGCCTGTAGCCAGCTCTTCCAACTGAACCACCATCCAGTTCACATTCTGTGATGCACCCTTGCACTTGGTGGCGAGTCGGAAATTCATCCCTTGCTTTTGAAGGGCCTTGAAAAGCTCCTTACCCACTTGCTGATCAACGCCTGGGCAGATCCGATCCTGAAACTCAACTACCGTGACCTTTGCTCCAAGACGAAGCCAAACCGAGCCCATTTCCAAACCAATGACACCGCCACCAATCACGACTAGGTGCTTAGGCACCTCAGTCAACTCGAGCGCTTCAGTCGAACTCAAAACAGTTTTTCCATCGAACGGCAAAAAAGGGAGACTCGACGGCTCACTCCCGGTCGCAATCAAAACCTTTGGAGCTTCCAGAAGGCGCTTCCCAGAGGAGGTCTCCACTTCGACTCGACGCAGATCTCCCTCAGAGCGCAAGAAGCGACCCAAACCAGAAATTGCTTCGACTTTATTTTTCTTTAAAAGCCCTGCAATACCATTTACCAATTGCCTGACAACGCCGTCTTTGCGCTTCATCATCTGAGCAAGGTCAAGCTTCACCTCACCCAACGAAATCCCATGCTTTTGAAACTGAGTTTGGGCGGCATGGAATTTTTCACTCGAATCCAAAAGAGCTTTGGAGGGAATACAGCCTACATTCAGACAAGTGCCGCCAAAGGTACTGCGCTTATCAACGCAGACTACTTTCATTCCCAACTGTGCAGCACGGATCGCAGCGACGTATCCTGCAGGTCCACCCCCAACCACAATCAGATCAAATCTCTCAAAACTCATGCTGATTTCCCTCTTTCAGTTCTAGTCTTAAAAATCTAACTTTAGCTTCTCAGGATTTTCTAAGAAATCTTTCAAATGAACTAAGAACGTTACAGCGCCCTTACCATCGATGAGGCGGTGATCGTAAGAAAGCGCCAGATACATCATCGGGCGGATTTCTACTTTGCCATTCACTGCCACTGGCCGCTCTTGGATTTTGTGCATTCCCAAAATCCCGCTCTGCGGAGGATTTAAAATCGGAGTGGAAAGAAGTGATCCATAGGTCCCGCCATTGGAGATCGTAAAAGTCCCACCTGACATATCTGGAATGGAAAGCTTGCCATCCCGAGCTTTGACTGCGAGCTCAGTGATTTTCTTTTCGATTTCTACAAATCCTAATGAACCCGCGTTTCTCACCACAGGCACAACTAGGCCTCGCTCAGTGCCCACTGCAATGCCGATGTCTTGATAATCGTGATAGATGACGTCTCGACCATCCACGGATGCGTTCACCTCAGGAATGAGCTTCAAAGCTTCCACAGATGCACGTGTGAAAAACGACATAAAACTCAAGGCTACACCGTGCTTAGCTTTAAAGGCTTCTTTATGCTGAGCTCTGACGGCCATCACTGCGCCCATATCGACTTCATTGAACGTCGTCAAAATAGCGGCCGTGTGTTGAGCTTGAACAAGTCGCTCTGCAATTCTGGCTCTGAGATTCGACATCGGAACGCGTCGATCCCCTTCGCGGGTGGGCATCGATGCAGGCCGAGCCGCAGGAGGGGTTGTAATAGAAACTGGAGTAACAGCTGGAGCTGGAGCAGCACCAGCCAAAACGTCGCCTTTGGTAATTCTTC
Organism: Bacteriovoracaceae bacterium; assembly: GCA_947447665.1. Classification (GTDB taxonomy): domain Bacteria; phylum Bdellovibrionota; class UBA1018; order UBA1018; family UBA1018; genus CAINWE01. The sequence goes on from CANFJX010000004.1 coordinate 3,676, forward strand.
CGTCCTTGCCGGTACCTGAAATTTGAGACGCAGACAGACCGCTTTCGGCAAGAGCCTTCCGGGCTGCAGGGCCCATTCCTTCTGCTGGCGCCGATGCGGGCGCGGATGGCACAACTTTTTGAGGCGCCTTGGGCGCGGCAGCTGCCTCAACTGTCCCTTGAGCCGCGTCATCGATCCATCCGATCACTTCGCCGACCGGCACACGAGTCCCTTCGGGCTGCAGAATGGATAGTTTGCCGCTCGCTTCGGCGACGATTTCAACCGTAGCCTTGTCTGATTCAATTTCGAGAATTAAATCGCCCGTCTTTACGGCCTGACCCTCTTTCTTAGTCCACTTTAAAATACTGACTTCGCTGATGGATTCTCCGACACTGGGGGCTTTTACATTATGCTTCATAGTGTGAGTGCTTTCTGAATAAGGGTGATCTGTTCTTTCTCATGGACTTTGTGGGAGCCGACAGCAGGTGCAGCGCCGACGTCTCGACCCACATATTGAATGGCTCGAGCTCCGACTTTTTCTTTGAAATCATCGAGACCGCCGCTCCAAAGATTAAAGATAAAGCTCCAAGCTCCCATATTTCTGGGCTCCTCTTGGACCCAGACCAATGAAGCTGCTTTTGGATAACGGGCTAAAATATCGGCCAAACGCTCTGCCGGCCAAGGATAGAGCTGCTCGATCCGAACGACAGCAATATCGGATCTCTTTTGATTGGCTCGCTCAGTGATGAGATCATAATAAATTTTGCCACTGCAAAGGAGAACCCGCTTGACGCGAGAGTAATCCGATTGAGCCACATCGCTCAATGCAAACGCCGGATCATCCAGAACCTCTTGAAACGAGACGTCGGTGAAATCCTTTAGCTGCGAAACAGCTAGGGGATGACGGAGCATACTCTTTGGCGACATCACTACGAGTGGTTTTCTAAAGTCTCGTCTCACTTGCCTTCTGAGGGCATGAAAAAACTGAGCAGGAGTAGTGAAATTAGCGACCGTCAGATTCTGTCTGCCGCAAAGCTGCAGGAATCGCTCGAGACGGGCACTTGAGTGCTCTGGGCCCTGACCTTCATATCCATGAGGAAGAAGCAGAGTCAGTCCACTCATTCTCTGCCACTTGGACTCCGAGGTTGCGATAAATTGGTCAATTATCACTTGGGCGCCGTTTGCAAAGTCGCCAAACTGAGCCTCCCAGATCGTTAAAGTTTGAGGCTCAGAGAGCGAATAACCATACTCGAAACCTAGAACTGCGGTCTCTGACAAATGACTGTTATAAACTTCAAATTGAGCCTGCTGATCACTCACTCGGTTTAGCGGGGTATAAGACTCACCAGTCTCAAAATCATAAAGCACTGAGTGCCGATGAGTGAAAGTCCCTCTCTCTGCATCTTGACCCGAGAGTCGCACCGGATAGCCCTCCATCAAAAGAGATCCGTAGGCGAGGGCCTCGCCATTTCCCCAATCGATCCCCTTCCCTTCCTCAACTGCTTTGAGCCGTGCTTCAAAAAAGCGATTGAGCTTGGGATGAAGCTGAAATCCCGATGGCATTGCATTCAAACGAGCAGCCAAATTGCGAAGAGCTTCTCTAGCCAAAGCGGTAGGTGCCGATTCAAAGAGATCCGTAGCCTGAGGACGTCTTAATTTCTTCCAACGTCCATCGAAAACAGAAACATAGGGTTGGGGCGGCTCAGCACGGGTACGAACTTGAGCTTCGGTCAATGACTGGGTCACTTGATCAATCCAGCCCTGAGCCTCTTGAGCAGCGACTACTTGAGTCTCAACGAGATACTGTGAGTAAACCTCACGGGTAGAAGCATGGGCCTTAATTTTCTTATAAAGAAGAGGCTGAGTGAACGAAGGCTCGTCACCCTCATTATGGCCATGCTTGCGGTAGCAGACGAGATCAATGACCACATCCTTCATGAACTTTTGTCTGTACTCTACACAGAGTTGAGCCACGTACCATAGGGCCTCAGGATCGTCCCCATTGACGTGGAAGATAGGAACCTCAAGCATTTTGGCAACATCAGTTGAATAGGTGGTCGAGCGAGAATCCACAGGCGATGTTGTAAATCCTACCTGATTATTAATGACAATATGGAGCGTTCCACCCACGCGATAGCCACGAAGCTGCGAAAGGTTCAAAGTTTCATAACAAACACCCTGACCAGCAAAGGCTGCGTCTCCGTGGATAGCGATAGGGATTACGCGAGTTCTTTGTTCATCTTTGAGTTGAAACTGCTTGGCGCGGGCCATCCCCTGAATGACAGGATTCACAAACTCCAAATGACTGGGATTAGAAGCCAAAGAAAGATGAACCTTCTTGCCTTGGCGAGTCGTCAAATCAGACGAAAACCCCATATGATACTTAACATCCCCCTCTCCTAAAGAGGTATCGGTTTTGTAAGCACCTTCAAATTCAGTAAATATGTATTCGGGCTTTTTGCCAAAGATATGGGTTAGAACGTTCAAACGACCTCGATGGGCCATGCCAACGACAAACTCATCAGCACCGAGTTCTGCTCCTTTTTCAACGATTCCATCCAAAGCAGGAATGAGGGCTTCGCCGCCCTCTAGAGAAAATCGCTTCTGAGCCACGTATCGCGTATGTAAAAATCGCTCGAAAGTCTCGCTCTCAGTGAGTCTTCGAAGAATGTGCTTACGCGTAGCGGAGTCCAGATTGCCCTGATTTCCAGAGGACTCCATCTTTTTTTGAAGCCACTCGCGCTCGACTGAGTCTTGAATATAAGCAAATTCAACGCCGATCGATCGGCAGTACACTTCTCTGAGGCGAGCAATGATGTCTTTCAGCGACACGGGGCCCAAACCCAAAAGATGCCCCGCCGCAAATTTTTTAGTTAAGTCTTCCGAAGTCAACCCAAAGCGCACGAGATCTAAGGCAGCAGTGGAAGCGGGAGCAGGCTGGAGAGGATTGACCTGAGCCAAGAGGAGTCCCACTTGGCGATAAGCAAGTATGAGCTCAGCAACTTTACCTTCTGTTTTCCAGTCCGATCCTGAGTCTAAGGAGCGAGGGGCCGAAACATCGGTGGGCCCTTCTGATTTCACGGCTCCGCCTGAAGCGGTTTCACCACCTAGCTCTAGGCCCTCAAAAAAATATCGCCAGCTTAAATCAATCGATTCTGGATCCTGACAATATCGGCCAAAAAGCTCGTCGATATAAATGGCATTAGAAGAATTTAAATAGCTCAGCTTTTGCAAAGAAGTTCTCTCCCTCAAGAAAAACGCAAGGATTTTGCTTTCACCTTTTTTAGGCTGACACGGCTCTGCGCGTCAAGGCGTTTTAAGGGTGCCGATAGTGCACACCCTGCGTTCAGATCGCTTCCTCACTCTTTAGACTACTTTTGCAAAAATCGGAAGGCTGGGAGAACCAAAAAGTTAGCCTTTGGAATGCTTTTGGTAAACCAATTCCAGCTTTTGCCTCAAAATGTCCGACGTAAATGGTTTTACAACGTAATTACTGACCTTGGCTTTAACCGCCTCCATGATCTGGCTTTGCTCAGCCTCGGCAGTGACCATCAGAAAGGGCAATTCGACAAATCGAGAATCCCCCCGCACTCGCTTCAAGAGATCGAGCCCAGTAGAAACAGGCATGTTCCAATCGGAAATCACGAGCCCAAAAGCAGGAGAGGCTGCATTGATTGCAGCCCAACCCGCTGCGCCATCAGATGCCTCCGTGAGATCTGTAAAGCCCAACTCTTTGCAAGTTTTTGCAACGAGCTTGCGCATGGTCATCATATCATCGATTATTAAAACACGAGTTTTGGGATCAAACATAAATTTAATTCTATATTGAATTTTAGTTTTTTAAAATATAAATAAATTTAATTGCAAAATAAATACTGACGATCTTATAATTAAGCTATGAATACTTTAAGTAGGGAGTTTATCTCTGCATTTATTGAGGGAACTAAAAAAACTTTATCTACTCAATGCGGCTTAGAAGTCACCGTGCAAAAACCTTTCCTTAAGGGTACCCATCCAGAGTCTGAAATTTCGATCATGGGGATTATCGGCATGATTAGCCCCCAATTCAAAGGAAATATCCATCTCGCCTTCCCAGAAAAAGTCTTTCTAGCAGTCATGAACAAGATGCTCGCTGAAAACTTTTTAGAAATAACAGATGAACTCAGCAGTGGTGCTGCCGAGTTATTAAACATTATATATGGAAGTGCTAAGACCGTCCTCAATATTCACGGCTATCAAATCAAATCAGCGATCCCGACCGTTATTCAAGGTAAAGTCATTGTCTCTAAATCGGTTGGATCATCCCCTACTTTAGTTCTCCCCTTCAAGGGCGATTTTGGCGAATTTTTTCTCGAAATCACCGAACAGCAAACCAATGATGACTTCCTACCCGCCCACTAAGGCCTAGAAACCTCTTTACCCTCTAGAAAATAACGGTCCGAAATCCTCTGCCCGTTCTCGTCGTACTCAATCCATCGTCCTGTTTTTTTGCCGCCCCGATACTCGCCCTCAAGCGCGAGCGCGTCGTTTTCATACCACTCATAGTACTTGCCCTCATTGAGGGCCTTGCCCGTCACTGAATCAATCACTTGATGGCAACTTTTAACACCAATCGACGGACTCTCTCCCTCGCGAGCGGGCTGACCACCCGAGGTACAGGGTTTCACCCGGGAAAATGAGCAGGCCGACAGGACGAGAAAAATCACTCCAGCAACATATCGGATACCGCCACTAACTTCGATCACGGCAACTGATCTTGGGTGAGTCCCAGAGGATTCACCTTCACTCCATCAATTACCGCCTGCCAATGAAGATGTGGGCCGTTCACACGACCAGTTTTGCCCGAGAGGCCCACCAGCTCCTTGGGTGTGACTGTATCTCCGGATTTCACTTTAAGCTCGCTCATATGAGCGTACAGGGTCATCACGCCATAACCATGATCCACAATGACTGTATTACCAGTAAAGAAAAGGTCTTTGGCCAAAACCACTCGCCCAGACGCAGCCGGATAGATAGGCGTACCAATTGCCGCCCGGAGATCCAATCCAGAATGAAACCCTTTCAAAGCCCCATTGTAAACCCGCCGAGTACCAAAGGTGCTCGTGACCTGACTCTGGATTGGAACTACGAAAGGGCCCTGCCAAAATTTCTTTTTCTCAAAATTTCTATAAGCTGCTCCCACTTCTTTCAATTCACGAGCAATCCGGGGCAGGTCTTGGTTCCGCGGGTGAACTCGACTCGGATTGACTGTCAGCTTTTCTGAAGGGTACTTCCCCTCCACAACCAAGAAAGGAACTTCGATAGACCTCTCCTCGTGTTGGTTCTTCAAAGTAACTAGGACTCTTGCATGACCCGGCACACGACCATAAGGAATTGGCAAAAATGCCTGGAAAATTTTCACTTTAGAATCACCCTGCTTTGGATTTGATTCAAAAAAAAGAAGACTGACTTCGTCCGTATTCGACTTCTCTTCTCCGAGCAGCTTCGCACTCACCTCAAGACCTGAGGAGATTTCCCCCTCAACCCGTAAAGGAACCGAAACAGTGACCCAACCGAGTCCTCCATTAGGAAGTTCGGGCGAAGACACCTGAGATGTAGCGCCCTGGAGGTCAATCTCAGCGATCGATCGACTGAACCTTTTCTGACCTAAATTCTGAGTGGTCTGACATGACACAAAAAAAAGCAGGGGCAATAAATATCCAAAACGATCCGCCCTAAACTGCTCGAAATGCTTTTTGACCATCATAAAAGGTAATTTCAAACTCTTCTCCTGACTGCACTTGATGCACACTCTTGACTACTTGCCCCTCGACTCCGGGACTCCGAACCAGGGTATAACCGCGCTCCAATACCCTCAGGGGAGAAAGAGCGTCTAACTTACCCATGACTTGCTGAAGTGCGCTTCGTCTCCGCTCCAGCCGAAATTGAACTGCTCGATCCAAGCGTAAGGCCAGCTCGTCGACGCGCTGAGCCTGCTCTCGGAGGCGATCTTTCGGGCTCACCACTCGGGCCATGATATGGGAGAGTAGAGTTTTTCTTTGACTTAAATCTCTTAAAATTAAACTTCTTAAACGGGTCGAACTCTCTCGAACCCGCTCCGCCACATCTACCCAGGTTCCGCTCACCAACTCAGCTGCTGCGGATGGGGTGGGAGCCCGCAAGTCAGCCACAAAGTCAGAGATTGTAAAATCGATTTCATGCCCAACAGCTGAAACAACCGGAATCTGAGAACCCCGAATGGTACGAGCTAATGCCTCGTCATTGAAAGCCCAGAGATCTTCAATACTTCCCCCTCCGCGGGCCAAGACAATCACTTCTCCCAATCCATGTTGATTAGCTAATTCAATTCCACGAATCAACTGAGGCGTCGCATCCGCTCCTTGAACAAGCGCCGGAATAATCGTCACCCTTATCTGCGGAGCCCTGCGCCTCAAAATATTCAACATATCTTGAATAGCAGCTCCACTCGGAGACGTCACCACCGCTATCCGCGATGGCAGTTTCGGCAGTTTTCGCTTCACCGCAGGATCAAAAAGACCCTCACCGGCTAACTTGGCCTTAAGCTTTTCGAAGGCAATCTGAAGCGCCCCCGACCCCAGCGGCTCTAGATGATCGATCACTAATTGATAAGTCCCTCGAGGTGGATAAATCGAGACTTTTCCTCGACAGAGAACTTGAAGGCCGTCCTTTAGTTCAAAGTTCCTCTTCCGGGCGCCCCAACCAAAAATAGCAGCAGAAATACAGGCGCCTTGATCTTTGAGCGAAAAGTAAGCATGTCCAGATGAGGCTGGCCGATAATTGCTCAACTCTCCCTGAACCCAAACCTGACTAAAAGATGGCTCAACGACCCCTCGGATTTTGCCGGTCAACTCCGTGACAGACCAATGACGTACCGCAGCAGCAGCCGAGGAACCCCCCTCTTTGAGATTAGAAAATAAGGGTAAACCTTCCATAAAACTTACGCGCCAATCTGAGTAGAACTACTCTTTCGCCTCTTTAGTAGCCTCAACCTTGTTAAGAGAGGCCGCATTAGCAATACCAGAAGGCGAGGCAATCTTCTTGAAAACCTCGTAGGACTTAAGAGACGTGAGAGCCTGTCTGACTTGATAATCCTCTTTAGGATTCATCCGCTGAGGAATCATGTCATCTTCTTCACGATCTTTATCTTTGTCCTTCGATAAATTCCGATCCGAGCCGCCTTTTTTCTTATCCTTAGACTCACGCGACAATGCATCGAGTTCTTCTTTTTTGAACTCCTTAGCGGAGCTTTCCCCACCCTTGTCCTCGTCCGTGTTGGCCATGTGACCCTTCAAGTCCTTTTCTCGAAAAGACTCGCCCTTGAGTTTAGCTTGAGAGAGTAATCTCGGATCGTATTCATCCAAAATCACGTCAGGCTGAACTCCTTTTTCCTGAATACTTCTGCCGCTAGGGGTATAGTAACGAGCAATCGTGAGCTTAAGACCCATGTCCGGAGGGAGCGGCACCACCGTTTGAACTGAGCCCTTACCGAAAGTAGGCTGGCCCATGATAATCGCTCGATGTTGATCCTGAAGCGCTCCTGCAACAATTTCTGCAGCAGAAGCAGTGCTCGAGTTCACTAAAATCGCGACTGGAAAATCCTTAAAAGCTTTCCCCTTCAGCGCGTACTTAACTTCTTTTTGATCCTTACTTCGTCCAATCGTGGAAACAATCACCCCATCGTCGACAAAGAGTGATGCAACTTCAACTGCCTGGTCTAAAAGACCGCCTGGATTAGTTCGCAGATCAAATACGAGGCCTCTCAATTTGGCCTTTTTACTCATTTCTTCGATGGCTTTTTTGACGTCTTTGGAAGCGCTTTCATTAAAAGTGGTCAAACGCACATATCCGTATTGAGGCTCCAAAACCTCATGTTTGACGGACTGAATTTTTATAATGTCCCGAGTGATCTTAATATCCCTAATTTTTTCAAAACCCTCTCGGTAAATCGAGAGCATCACATCGGTCTTTGGCTTACCCCTCATTTTATTGACCGCTTCCATGAGGTTCATACCCTTGGTGGTTTCGCTATTAATTTTTACAATCCGGTCCATCGGCTTCAGGCCAGACTTCCAAGCGGGGGTATCTTCAATGGGGGCCAAGATGGTTAAAATATTGTCCTTCATCCCAATTTCAATTCCCAACCCACCAAACTTCCCGCTCGTATCGGTTTGCATATCTTTATAAAGATCAGCCGGAAGAAAATTAGAATGAGGATCGAGAGTTTCTAACATCCCTTTGATCGCACCCTCGATGAGCTGTTTGTTTTTCACCTCATCGACATAGTTAGCCTTCACGAACTGAAGCACCCGACTAAACAACTCTATACTTTCGTAGCGATCCTGCTCTCCAGTCGACGAAGATGAAGCCAGAGCAGAGGAGATCCGGGCCAAGTCCGATTCTGGGGTGGTTCGGGACAAATTTTGACCGATTCCCACTCCAAGGCCAGCAACGGTGAGAACGAAACCAAAGATTGAAACTTTTTTTACGATTTGGATCATAGATTTCCTCAGGCTAAACTAATTCAATACCCACTGCAATGGGTTCACTGCAACGTTTCTTGATCGAATTTCAAAATAAATCGGAGTTCCGCTTGGATCAGTTTGACCAATCGAGTCTCCCGCACTTACCCAATCCTTTTGTTTCTTCAGAGCTGAGCCCAGGTGACCCACGAGCGAGTAAAAATGATCCCCATGGTCAATAATCATTACCTGTCCATAATTAGGTAACTCACCCGAAAAAGCCACCCTTCCAGCAGAGATAGCCATTACAGGTTGACTTTTCTGAGCAGAAATTTCCACACCTTTTTTGAAGATTTGCAAACCAGAAAGCCGATCAAACCCTTTACCAAAGACTGAGACCACCCTTCCGCCCTCTACAGGAAAAGGAAGCTTGCCCCTGGCCTTGGAAAACCCGCCATCTTTCATCAGCTTTGCAATCCGCTTTTCAGAATCTACCACGTCTTCCAGCTCGCTCCGGGTGTTGAATTCTGAAATCAAATGTTCCACTTGGCTTTCCGAGTTCTTAAGCTTTCTATAGTTTTCAAGCTGAGTCAGGCTTTGACCTTTTTCTTTTTTCAGAAGCTCCATCTGAAGCTGTCGATTCAGGGCCAAGACGCTTTCTTGCTCCTGTAGCTCCTGGGAGAAATAGGCAATTTGCTGTCGCTCGTCCTGAATTTGGCCCTCAAGCTGCTCCAGATCTGAAAGATCGATCCGCAGCACTTCAATTTCTTTCAAACCATGATCCACTAAATGAGCCATCACCTTTCGCCTGGGGGCTTCCCCTTTTTCTAAGGACGAGAGAGAAACATCCGCAGAGTTGACCGGAGCTAAATTCAACTGGCGATAAGAGATATCTAATGCCTTCATTAACTTCATCACCCGAAACTGCTGTCCTTGGATCTTTTGCCCAAGTTGCGACTTGCGAGAATCCAGGCCTGCCAACGTCTTTTCTACCTCATGAATTCGCTTATCGACCAAATCTTTTTCCCGCCGCTTGAGCTGGATGAGTTGCTGCGCCTTTTTGATCTCACTCCGGGCATTTTTCTGACTTTTAAGATGGTTCAGCCAATCCTGCTCTAAAGAGTCAATTTTTTTTCTAATCCGAACCAATTGATCTGAAAGAACGGCCGGCTCTTTAACGGACTCCCCCGCCCAAGCTGAGGCGAATCCTGTGAGTGCGAGCCCGAAAAGCAGTCGACGGATCACCCTTGACTCCCATCCTCGCGATACAGAGATAGGCCCGAGAGATTCCCTAAGGCTCCCGCCAAAAGACCTAAAGCGGCACCCATCAAAAGAAGCACCCATGACATTTGCGTTGAAAATGGCGGCAAGCCCCTTAAGATCGGTGACAGCAACCGAATCTGGAACCCAAGCCTCGCGCCAAACGTCAGCCACCCCAAAGCGGCTATCAAGCCCCCGAAGATCCCTACTAAAACGCCTGAGATCAGCCCTGGCGCCATCAAAGACATCGTACTGGCACCCCAGAGCCGCAAAATTCCCAGCGCCTCGCGATGGAGATAACCGTTCATCCGAGCGAGATGGATCAAGCCGGTGAATAACGCAAAGCAAATTCCAACCATAATCACTCGAGCCACCCAGCGCAGAGCCGAGAATGCTCCGACGATTGGTCGAAATCGATCTCCCGAGGTCTCTGCAGACTCGATCCCAGGGATTTTCCTGACCGCTTCAACCATCGATTCGGGCAAGACGCCCGAGATCGATACATAGCGTGGTACAATCTGACTCATTTCTTGACCCAAGTCTTCCAAGTCGCGGACGAGCTCAGGATAAGAGTCCTTCAGCCCACCCAAGAACTCAGAGTGATCTACTAAATGAACCGATGCGCCGACTCCGGCACCCAAAACCCCGCGAATTTGCTCCAAAGCTCGCTTTTCAGTTTCAGCTTCCAAAGAAGGCTGCAAGTAGGCCGTAATCACCTGCTCGCCCTTGAGACGAAGGACAACAGTCCTCAACCCATCCTGCATCCAAAACAGAAAACCCGCCAGAAGGAGCAAAAATCCAACCGCCAAGACGGAAAAAATTTGGCTCCAGGGAGCCAGCCGCCACGGTCGCAGCGAAAGCTTTAATAGATACAAGCCGCCTCCTCGAGGGTCACGTGCCCTTTTTTTAAAACGGCGCACTTTTTTCGAACTCGACGAACGATTTCTCGATCATGAGTAGCTAATATGACTGCCGCTCCTCCCACATTCGCCTTCAGAAAAAGATCCATCAAAGACCAGGTGTAATCTCGGTCCTGCGAGCCTGTTGGCTCATCTGCAATAATCAACTCAGGTGAACGCACCAAGGCGCGAGCTACCGCGACTCGTTGGGCTTCGCCACCAGAGAGAGTGACCGCCAGTTTTTCTCTTTTACTTTCCAACCCCAGGCGGTTGAGCAAATCACTGATTTTTGCTTTCGATGAGGCCGAGAGCACCCTCTCTCCCGATAACGACAATGACAAGGCGACATTATCAAAGACAGTCAAGTCTGGAATCAGTCGAATTCCCTGGGGAATGTAGCCAATTGATTGACGGATCGCCCGCAAAGTACTCCCAGAGACCGAGGATAACGAATAACCAAATAAGGAAATCTGCCCGCTGGTAGGAGCCTCCTCGGTAGCGATCATCCTAAGCAGGGAAGATTTTCCCGCACCCGTGCCGCCCACCAGATACAGAAAATCGCCCTTTTTCATCTCGAAGTTAACACGTTCAAAAATTCTAGATTGTCCGTGGTACCATTTTGAAACATCTGATAAAGCTACCATAGTGAACCCATTCTACAATTTTGCAGTTCGATTTTTATTTTTTCAACTTCTTTAATTTTATTTATTTATTTAGTACGATTATTTAACAGATCACGAGCTGCACGTAGAATTGAGATAAGGAGATTTCTCATGTCGATTGAGATCGGCGACTTCAGCGGTCATCCGTTACGCCGAGGTAAGAAGTTTCTTCTCAGGGCGCAGTGGTTTCATTACTGCTCTTTATTGATGTTATCTTATGCAGTCTGGATAATTCTGGTTCATTTTCTCAGCTTAACTTTTATTACCTATTTTTTAAGCATTCCGCATTCTCGCCTCCAAGACATCAATGACTCGCTCTCCTCAAACCAAGTTAGCCTCATGGGCCTGGCATCCTTGATTTTTACCGTCCTACTATGGCGCCTTCACCCGATTACCTCGGTAGAAAGGGGCGACATTTTCAAGCGGGAGCGATTTGAGAATTCTTTTGTGCCTGGTTTTTTGAAAGGGGCGACCTACTCGGGAGCTCTGATTCTGTTTTTTATCCTCGTTGGTGCTTACCGTTACTTAGGCTACTTTATTCAATTCAGCGCTGTTCCCCTGGATGTCGTAAACGTCATTTTCCGAATGTTAGCCCTAGCAGTCTTGGCCTACACGGAGGAGTTTTTATTTCGATTTAAAGTAGTCAGCTATTTTAAAGACCAGATACCCTCCTGGCTCTCCGCTCAACTAATCGCTTTTCTCTATTGCGGTATCAAGCTCCTGCAATTTGACCTAAGCTTTATGCACCTCCTCACCCTCTACCTTCTTTCACTGGTGCTCTTTTATCGATCTGAGGAAACGGGAACCTTTGAAAGGGGAGCCGGCTACTGGGCTGGTTGCCTCATCGTTTTGCAGCCCTTGGCTAGTCTTCCTATCTTCGGAAACGAATTTAGCGGAACTTTGATGATCAAAACCAATTCTCAGCTGACTTTTACTGGATTAAAGGTTTTTACCGGAGGCGAGGGAGGCCCTTTAGCCAGCTTAGCATTTCAAGCTCTCTTGCTGCTGGACTTACTCCGAAGTATACTTACGAGACGTCAGACCCAAATCTTAAGCGAACAGAAACATTTTCTTGAACTCCCAGACACTAAATGAATATCTTTAGGGAGAAGTAATCCTAAAACCAACTGTTGATCAAGCTCACCAGAAAGGTCAGAACCAAAATGCCGTCCGCTCATACTCTTAATCCCAATGACACTCTAAGTCTCATCACTGAGGCCGGGTGGGTTGCCAAGTTCATCCTCCTTTTACTTCTATCTTCCTCGATCGTTTGCTGGGCGATTATCTTCACGAAATGGAGGGGCATGAAAATAGCCTTTAAATGCGACCAAGCATTTCTTGAAATCTTTAGAAAAGGCAAAAGCATGGAGGAAGTCGTATCCAGAAGTGAAGAGCTGACCCAATCACCCGTTTCGGCCGTCTTCCATCACGGAATTCGGGAACTCAGAATGATCTCTGGGGCCGAGTCATCTGGACTTTCCAGTGCAGATAAATTCGATAATATCCAGAGGGCGCTCATTCGAGCCTCAACCCAAGAGGTGACGAACCTAGAAAAAAACCTAGGATGGCTCGCAACGACCGCCAGCGCAGCCCCTTTCGTGGGTCTATTCGGTACCGTTTGGGGAATTATGAATGCGTTCCAAAACATTGGAGCCAGCGGGGCAGCCAATTTAGCTGTGGTCGCACCCGGAATTTCAGAGGCCCTCATCACGACCGCTACAGGAATTGGTGCAGCAATCCCCGCTGTGGTTGCCTACAATTACTTTACGGGCCAAATTCGCAGAATTGCAGTCGAAATGGAATGCTTCAATCAGGACTTTATGAATATTATCCAAAGAAACTTCTTAGGAAGTTCTAAAAAAGGGAGCTAACTCATGGGCATGAACGGAGCAAGACCCTTTCAAAACTCAGGCGGGGTTTCTCGGTCCATTCCGAGCACTCTCGCTGAGATCAACGTAACTCCCTTAGTCGACGTCATGTTAGTGCTTCTAATCATTTTCATGATTTCAGCTCCATTGATGCAGCAAGGGCTCCAGATCGATTTACCCAAAACATCCGCCGGCCAAATCAACGATGTTCCGGATCAACTTATTTTGACAATTCAGTCCTCAAAACAAATCCTCATTGCGGACCACCCAATCCCCTCCGGCACCCTCTTTAAGAAACTCGAAGCCATGGTCCAGGCAAAACCTCATATTGAGGTTGTCATCCAAGCAGACCAAAAACTTCCGTACGGTTTTATTGCCCAAGTTATGTCTGAGGTTAAAAAGGCTGGAATCAGCCGTGTCGGATTAGCGACCGAACCGGGCGAATCCAAACCTAGCCTGTAGAGGCCGTGGAAAAATGAAACGGATTGTACACCCCGCATCCACACCGCAGCTTAATCAGGGAATTAAGTGGTCATTTCTGGCACACTTGGCAGTTTTTTTGATTCTGATTTTAAAGTCTTATACTTTTCCGGATCATAAAACACCTTACTCGCCGTCTCTCAAAGTGGACCTAGTCGCATTGCCAGACCTTCTAAAAAAGGAACAAGAACGCGCACTCAGCCCTGCCCAAAGCAAATTCAAGGAAGAAGTCAAAAAGATCCTCCACCCAACGCCCCGATCCCACGAAATGACCGTCGCTACCAAGAGCCCCAGTCGGATCGTAAAAAATAAGCATGCCCTCCAACGACTGAAAGCCCTCGCTCGAATCCAAAACTGGGCTGAGGAACCCTCTCCAAACTCCAAGCCACATCTCATCAAAGGAAACCAGCTCTCCGCAGGGACCAGTACAGAAGGGGAAGCCAAAGAATCGAACGAAAACAGCTATCTCGACAGCTTGCGGGACCGACTCCACGAAAACTTCCAACTTCCCATTTGGCTCAGTCGCCAGCCCCTTTCTGCGCAAGTTCACATTTTCATCGCTGAATCAGGCGATTTGCTCCGGTACGTATTTGAAAATCCCTCCGGAAACATCCATTTTGACTCAGCGGTTAAAAAGGCAATCCAGCAAAGCCAGCCGTTTCCAACTCCCCCGCTGGAGATGGGTCGAAAACTGATGAGTCGTGGTATTTCATTCAGATTTCCTCTATAGTGAATAGGAAATGAATCTCCGTATCGCCCTTAGATCCCGATGGATTTTTTCTCTTGTTCTAGCCGGATTTGCAATCTCAGCTTCAGCCGCCACCGACCCAAGCTCCGGCTCCCACTCCATTGCAGTGGGCAATGCAAAAATCAAGAAGACGATTATCGCCTTCCCAGCCATTAAAACTAGCCCAGCGTCCCTCGCCGTATCTCACATCATCGCCGAGACTGTGAAACAGGATCTCCTTTACATGGACATGATCAAGATCCTAGATCCAACCGCTTATGTCGAGGACTCAACTAAAAGCGGAAACTCAATCAATCCCCTCAAATGGAATGATTGGACTCAAATCGGGGCGGAATTTCTCATCAAATCAGAACTTCTCCAAGAGAATCCCAAAACACTCCTTTTTGAGATGCACCTCTATGACACGTTTGGGGCTAAACAGATTCTTTCTCGTAAGTACCGTTCCTCAGCCGGCGAAGCTAAGAACTTGTCCCATACTGCTGCAAATGACATTATCCATGCGCTGACTGGCGTTTCCGGCATCTTTTTAACCAAGATTGCCATGTCGTGCGATCTCACCGGTAAAAAAGAAATCTACATCATGGATTTCGATGGCTCAAACGTGAAACAAGTCACACGTCACCATTCAATCGCTTTTGCACCCGCTTGGAGTCCTGACGGCTCTCGAATTGCTTACTCCCTCTTCAATCGGCACGCCGATAATGTTCGCAACATCGATCTCTTCGAGTTTGATTTCCTTTCGAACACTATCCGGCTCCTGTCCAATAAAAAGGGGATTAACAGCGGGGCAGCCTATGCACCTAACGGAAAAACCCTTGCCCTCACTCTGAGCCATGGTGGAAATCCAGAAATTTTTTCCCTCGACTTAAAAACCGGTGCGACGCAACAACTGACTAAATCCTTTGGTTTTGATGTGGACCCCTCTTGGAGCCCCTCGGGTGATGAACTCACCTTCGTTTCCTCCCGAGCAGGGGTTCCTATGGTTTACAGCATGAAAGCGAACGGTACCCAAGTAACTCGCTTGACGTATGCTGGGCGGTACAACGCAACGCCCTCCTGGTCCCCTCAAAATAAAAAAATCGCATTTGCCGGATGGATCGATAAGAGTTTCGATATTTTTATCATGAATCCTGATGGGACCCACATCGAGCGCTTAACTAAAAGCCAAGGAAATAACGAGGACCCGTTTTTCAGTTCAGACGGCAATTTTATCGTTTTCAGCTCAAATCGGACCGGACAAAAAAACGTCTATGTCATGAATCTAGATGGCACATTTGTCAAACGCTTAACTTACGGACTCGGCAACTGCGTCTCCCCAAAATGGTCTCTCCCCTCCTCAACACAAACAAACTCAAGATTAACCCCATTCTGACGAGAATGAGGAATATGGATTTTTTTAATCGAGGAATGATTGGACTACTCCCTGACAGTCCGAAAGAAATAGAAGAACGACTTCGGCGAAGATACCTTGATCGCCTGGGACAGCGAGTCAAAAGACTTCGTCGACTTTTGATTGAACGAAACTGGGAAGAGCTGCGTACCGAATGCGCTCAGGTTGCTAACAGCGGAGAAACCTTTGGGTTTAAAACCGTAACCACCCTCGCCCACGTGGCACAAAAATCAATTCCAAACAGAAAAATATCCAAAGCTGCAACACCTACTCATACCAAAGAAGCTGCAGAAGTCCTCATCCATGCGATCGATACCGTCTTGATCGAAAACTCAGTCTACCGCTAAAAACTCAGCAATCTATTGACTTTTTTCGATTTTAACGATCTCTAGAGAATAAGAGGACATGAATATTATGGCAACAGAGCGTGTGGTGGTAGTCAACGGAGTTAGAACCCCTTTTGTTAGAGCTAGAACCGTTTTCCAAAAAACACCCCCCTCGACTCTAGGAGGAGTTGCCCTCCGAGAGACTCTGGCTCGATCTGATCTCGACCCTACCCTGGTGGAAGAAGTTTATTTTGGGATCGTCAGTCCTCCCGCCGAAGGCACCAACATCGCTAGAGAAGCATTATTTGACTCAGGCCTCCCTGCTTCGATCCCCTGTACCACCATCAATCGGTACTGCGCGTCATCGGCTGAAGCCGCAGCCGGGATCGCTGCAAAAATTATCGCCGGGCAAATCGACATTGGAATTGCAGGCGGGGTCGAATCGATTAGTTCGATTCGCGCACTTTTCAGCCAGGAGGCTACCGATTTCTTTCAGGACTTTGGTAAATTAAAAACTCCCGTTCAAAAACTGACCCATGCCGCCCACCTCCGTCCAGCTTTTTTCACTCCGATGGCTCCAGGCATCAAAGAACCCACCACAGGCCTCACCATGGGGCAATCGGCGGATTTAATGACGCGAGAATTTAAGGTGAGTCGAGAGGAGCAGGACCAGTTTGCAGTCGAAAGCCATAAAAAAGCCCACCAAGCCTGGGAAAGGGGATTTTATCAATCTCATGTCGTGGCTGTTGCTACAGCGGACGGAAAAATCGTAGATCGAGATACCGACGTTCGAGCTGACACTTCAGTGGAAAAACTAGCTAAATTGAGACCAGCATTCTACCCCGACGGCTCCATCACGGCAGGAAACGCCAGCCCCCTCACTGACGGAGCTTCTGCCGCCCTGCTCATGAGCGAGACCAGAGCAAGAGAACTCAAAATGAGCCCACTCGGAGTGATCCGGTCGGTGGCCTCGGCTGGAGTTGACATTAAAAAAGAGCCTCTCCTGATTGGGCCAGCTTTTGCGATCCCAAGGGCACTGAAACTAGCTGGAGTCAGATGGGAAGACATTGACCTGGTCGAAATGCACGAGGCCTTTGCCGGGCAAGCGCTTTCTACGATCCGAGCGATCGAATCCAAGCAATGGGCCAAAGATAAACTCGGCTTAGACCAAGCCATCGGCCAGGTAGACCGCTCCAAATTCAACGTTAATGGAGGGAGCATCCCACTTGGACACCCCTTTGGTGCAACGGGCACCCGAATAATTCTCCAAGCCCTCCATGAATTGAGAGCAAGGAAGAAGAACCTCGCCCTCATCTCGATCTGCGCAGCCGGCGGACTTGGAATGGTTCTTGTGGTGGAGGCGATTTAGAGTTCGCTCCCGCTCATGTTGGCATGGATGTCTCCCTTAAGACGCTTAAGAATTTACTTTGGATCTACCTCTGAGTGAGGTAGAAAAAAGGCAAATTCTCAGAGCTTTAGCCTAGCATCAGGGTGATCAAATCACAGCAAAACGAGATCGGTTGAAAGCCCAAGAATGACAATCAAACCCCCTGCTGAGGAATGAAACATGAGCCCTAAAGCCACCCAGAAATCTGCCGTTGCAAAAAAAGAGTCCGGCAAAAAAAACTCAAAATCCCAACCCAACGGCAAAATCGATAAAAAACACGTCCAACCCCAAGAAGAAATTCAAGAATTGACACCTGCCGCTCTTTCGGCAGAAGCCGACGAACTCGAAGACGCTGAAGAGGATGCAGAGGCCTCGTCTGGGTCCGGAGGCAACGCCGCGGCGCTGGCCGCTGCCGGCGGAGGTGAAATGTCTGCCTCCTTTAAGAACTTTAGACACCATCCCGACATGGAAAATTTTTACCGCTTTATCTTCGAAAACGACCTTCGGCACGAAGCATTGGCTATTATCGACGAAATCATCGTGGACAAGGCTGAAAAACGAAATCAAAAGGTCGTAAAATAACACCGAACCCGCAAGGAGCAGCATGAGGAAAAGCTACTTACTCACCCCCGGCCCCACCTCAATCCCTGAGAACATCAGTGCCCTTTTTGCGAGACCCATCATTCATCATCGAACCCCGGCCTTTCAAAGCCTCTTTGAAGATGTCCGCCAAGGACTAAAGTATCTTTATCAGACCAAACATGAGGTTTTGGTTTTGACCACCACAGGCACCGGGGCAATGGAAGCAGCCGTTACCAACCTTTTCCAAAAAGGCCAAAAGGTCATCACGATCAATGGGGGTAAGTTTGGTGAGCGATGGACCAAATTGGCCAAAACTTTCGACCTAAACCCCATCGAGCTAGCCCTCCCTGCAGGGGAGGCGATTGAGCCCTCCGCATTAGAAGACTGCGTTCGCAGCCACCCTGACGCCCGTGCTATTCTTTTTCAAGCCTCTGAGACGTCTACGGGCGTGGTCATGCCTACCAAGGAAATTTGCCGAATCGCAGCCCAAGCTGGAATGCTTTCAGTCTGCGATGCAATCACCGCCTGCGGGGTTTTTGATCTGCCAATGGACGACTGGGGAATCGACGTCCTCATTACAGGATCGCAAAAAGCCTTGATGCTTCCCCCTGGGTTGGCGACGATCGCTCTAAGCGAAAAAGCCTGGAAATTCAATGAACAGGCCGATCTTCCTCGATTTTACTTTGACCTTGCTAAGGAAAGAAAATCGCAGGCCAAAAATCAAACCTCGTGGACACCCGCCATCTCCATTATCCAGGGGCTCCAAGAAAGCCTGCGAATGATCCGGGAAGAGGGGCTCCATAACGTCTTTAAGCGCCACGATCTTCTGGCCCGGGCCACCCGAAATGCAGCCAAGGCCCTTCACCTCGAACTCCTCTCTAAAAATGCTCCCTCCAATGCCGTCACTGCCGTCCTCGTGCCTTCTAGCATTCAGGATGGAAAGCAAATACCCAAAATCATGAGAGACAAATACGGCGTCACCATCGCTGGAGGCCAAGACGAACTCGAGGGCAAAATTATTCGCCTTTCTCATTTTGGCTATTGTGATCGATTCGACATCACCACTGGAATTTCAGCCCTCGAACTAGTCCTTCATGAACTAGGGCATCCATTTGAGTTAGGACAGGGCTTGGCCGCGGTACTCAGGACGTTCGCAGACAGTTCCAAGAGTTAAATTTGATTTAAAAGAAGTGCAATACCACCCAGATGATTAGTCTCCGAGCCACCGTAGCCAAAACGGCGATTACCGCAGTCGTTTATTCGCCCGTATTTGCCTCTAACTTAGAGACAAGGACTGAAGCACCATTCAGGCGGCACCATCGCGACCACGAGATCACCATTGGAACCGAGCTTCAATACTTCGACTATAAAGAATCCGTACCCTCAAAACCCAGCTTCAAAAGTGAGGAACGAGGGATGGTACCTGGGATAGCCTTCACCTACCGACTCGCGCAAAGAAAATCCCCTTTCTCCCTAATGGCCCAGCTCAACTACAGTGGAAGCTCCGTCCTCTATGATGGTGGACTCCAAGACGGAACCCCGCTCGTCACCCAAAGTGGCCTGAGTATCACTCAGGTCCAACTGACGACCGGGTACTCCCTATTCAAGCAAAGCGGACATGAACTCACCCTCTTTGCTGGAATCCATTCAAGAACCTGGGTGAGGCAACTTGACACCTTAAAGAAAGCCCCAGGAAGCGGCTATGATGAAACTTACAGCCGATTAGCTATCCCCGTCGGATTCCAGTGGAAGTATTCTCTGAATGATCGTTTCGAGGTCGGACTTGAGCCCTCAATCGCTTTACCCTTGAGTGGATTTTTTGAGCTGACCTACCCGGGCGCAACCACCATGGAGGGTAAGCCAGCCATTTTCGGTAATACCTTAAAAAGTGGAACGTCTTTTAGGGTCCAAGCACCCGTCACTTATTGGATTCATCCAGACTATGGTCTTTCGCTCAACCTCTTTTTCGAGACCCTCACCTTTCAAGAGAGCCACATCGCCACGCTTTTCTATGTCAGATCGTGGCAAACCGCTACCATCTCTGAGCCCGATAGCCGCACCTATCACTACGGTTCTCAAATCCGCCTCCATATCCGCATGTAAAAATCTAACTCCAACAACTCAATGAGCTTTATGCCGCAACAGACGGAATTCGGTCTGCGCTACACGCCCCCACTTTTGCCCATCCCTAGAAATGGCCACCCTCAACACATAACGAATATTAGGCTGGATATGATGAGCCAAATCAGCCCAGTCGCTAGCGACATCGCTTGAACTGAGCGGAATCGAGGACTCCCCAGACGGCAGTCCAGGATTTTTAAATACCTTCGCAAAGGTGAGCTTATTCCTAAACAAAAACGAAGACCAATCATCAATTGTTAGATCGACATAGTAGGAATCCGGCGCTATTGAAGTATCAATATTTAACTGCATTTCGCCGTTGGGCATCTCCTGGAATCGAAGTCCATTGACTTGAAGCTCAGGATCCAATTCCTCCGGAGTGGGGGTCTTCTTTAACTCCACGCTCCTTGACATCTGGCTCGCAAGATCTTCAAAACTAAGTCGAGTTCCCCCGTGGTGAGTCACATTGCCGAAAACGCGGTTACTCCCATTCGCAAAATAGTCCACATTCTGGTCCACCAGAACACTTCTAACCAAATGGGTCATTTTTTTGCTATAAAGAGGATCTAAAAAAGTCTTAGCCAACGCCTCCGCCTTTTCAATCGGATGGGAGACATTTTTCAAATTTTTCCATTTCGCCCAAATACCCTCGGCATGGAAAAGATCCGTACCTGGCGCCCAGTTGAGCTGAAACAAATTAAGGAAAAGATCAGCAAAGGATACGGGGGATCGAGAAATACCATATGCCCATCGACTCGCCTCAGTAGTCCAACCCCCGGGAGTAATATTAAAGGCTCTCTCCAGAGCAGGCCACATTTGAATTTCTGGATAATCAATAAATTCCTGAACCTGATCCGCATTCAAATTGAGGGAATAGTAAAAGTGGGACCCTCCTAAGTCATGCCCTGGATGGTAAAAATAAAAGGGATGATAAGGGTCGTGACTGAAGTCCCTTAGGTCACGAATCTCAGGAGTTCTTGGAAAAATCTGTGGTTGACCGACCGAGTTCTCTACCTCCAAAATATAATGAAGAAGTGCGGCTTGAGTCGTGTCCGAATCATCGATTCTGCCCTCAATTTGCATTGGGAACTTTTGGCAAGCTTTAGGTTCCCGCTCGCAGAGATCTAAGTCCAAATTCACCACGAAATTATGCTGGTACTTTTGAAACTGATTGAAAACAAGACCCCACTCCTTGGTATTCTGCGCCAAGGCTGTGAGTGTTTTTTTAGCGCCATCTGGCGTAGTAAGGACCCCCACCGTATCGATCACCTGGCCCGTCTCGTTTTGCCTAAAAAGAAACGTAAGCTGCATATGATCCGAGATCGAGGTAGTCTTGCTATGACTCTGAAAATCACTCACTCTTAGAACGCCTGTCTCAGTAAGAACACTCCTCCACTTCCCTTGTGGATTAACCGCTAGCTCATCTGATGGTTTCAAATTACCTAGAACCGCGTTTTCATAAGCATGAGCTCCACCCTGAGTGGACACATCATACTGATAAGTAACCTCAAAAGTCTGAGCATGATCCGCCTCGTGACTCAGCTGAAAGGGCAGAATCTTAATTAAGTTAGTGAGTGTTCGAATAATAACAAAATTATCCAAAAATCCCGGAGTCGCATCCGACCCTGCAGTCCACTGATGACCCAACGTGCCTGTCTTAGTGATCTTCACCTTCGCAATCGAATCGCTCTCCTTAAGAATGGAGATCCGAAAAATGCCCCGACTAAAAGCACTCACTGAAACCCCTGCGCTGAGAGCACCCGTTAACCCAGTGGGATCAATACTAAACCCCGTTCCAAAACCTGATTGAAGCGATCCCTGCCCTTCATAGGAAATGATTTCATCTTTGTCCATTCTGTGAAGACCTAAGATGTTTAAAGGAAGCCGAAAAGGGGTCAGAAACATATTCCAAATCTTGGAAAAACGGGCATAAGACTGCGCGTCGCCCGGCAAAAAGGAGACTAACTTGTGGCCCTCTTCATTGATGAACTGAACCCACTGACCCTGGACCTGTTCGAACCCTTTCTTAAAGCCCAGCTGAATCGTTTTAAGAAAGTTTTTAAATGTATCTCCGCGGGAAATCTTTTTTGCACGTTCTTGGATTGATGGAATTTCAGAATAGTGAGGCGGACTTACTTGCCTAATATCTGTCACGACGACACCCAAATCCGTGCCAATATAAAAGCTTAGACCGTTCACCAATCCAGGCACCATTGTATTTGAATTAAACAGAGGAATATTTCCGTCAACTGCAATTTGGTCCACCACGGTCCAAGAACCTAAAACACTTCTATTATCGTAAACATCTCTACCAAACCTCAGGTTAAGACCAAAATTAGGAACACTCAAAAGCGTAACTCCATAATGACTAATTGAGTTATAAATTAAACTTGGAATTTGAGCTCCAAGCCCATCTGTTCCGGCTATAAGTTTTCGATAATTATCGTCTCCGATAAGTCTCTCCACAGGATAGAGCTGCGGAGAATCTGCAATAGGAACTGGAGCAACAGGAGGCAGCAGAGTAGGCCCATCATTTGCTATCGATGAAAAATCAAAATAAAAAGAAGCAATAAATGATAAAAAAACAGTCCTTAAAGCAGACTTTAATGGCCTATTATTCATTATTGATATATCCCCAACATGAATAACTAGCAGACAGAATAACAAAAATCTATTACTAGATTAGTCACTTCCTAATAATTCATGTTTCGATCGATTACTGAGGCTATATCATTACATAAAGCACGAATGCTATAGATGTCTTCCCCCTCAAGCATCACTCGCACAACAGGCTCAGTCCCAGAATGCCGTACAAGGACGCGACCCCGATTTTGCAACGTCTCTTGAACCGAGGAGATCACCTCAATAATCTCGCCGCAGGACGAGAATGGATCCTTCCGCTTCACCTGAACATTGACTACTACCTGAGGTAAAAGGCGAATCGATTTTCTCAATTCGGAGAGCGGCTGCCCTAGTCTCAGCATCAATTCTAATACTTGGAGTGCAGTCAGAACCCCGTCTCCTGTAGTGGAGTGGTTCAGAAAAATAAAATGACCTGAGGACTCTCCTCCCAAGACACTTCCCCTAATCATCATTTGTTCGATCACATTACGATCTCCGACTTGCGCTCGAGCGAGGGAAATTCCATGCTGAAATAGCGCCATTTCCAGGCCAATATTGGCCAGCACAGTTGAAACGACGACAGGCGTAGTCAGTCGGCCTTGAGCCATCTGATCGAGTGCACAAATTCCCAGGATCTCATCTCCAGAGAGAACCTGCCCGTTCTCATCAATTAAAACACATCGATCCCCATCTCCATCGAGGGCAATTCCAAGATTTGATTGAGTCTCTAGCACTACCTGAGCAACACGCTCAGGATGAAGAGCCCCGCAATTCTCATTAATATTAAATCCATCGGGCGTATGAGCCAGTGAATGGACCACCGCACCCAAGGCTTTAAACACAGGGAGAACCACATCAGAAGCAGCCCCGTGCGCAAGGTCTATCGCCAGCCGAAACCCCTCGAGATCTCTACCAACAGGGAACGAACTAAGAAGGGACTGGACGTAGATCCTAGTTCCATCCAAATACTGTAATAAACTTTCATGGCTCGACCGCGGCAAAGAGCGCGAACTACCCTGATACTCCAAAATAAGAGCGGTTAACTCGATCTCGTCGCGTTCTGCAAGCTTAACCCCATGCTGATTAAAAATCTTAATTCCATTATCCCAGTAAGGGTTATGGGAGGCGGTAATCATCACTCCCAAATCGGCATCAAAGGAGCGGGTCAAAATCGGAACCGCTGGGGTCGGAAGCACCCCTAAAAGATAGACCTCACATCCAAAGGCGATCAGTGATTCACTGATCAAGGCTTCGATCGGCGAGCTAGAGACCCGTGGATCTCTCCCGATAACGACTCGTGGCTTTGAGTTTGGGGATTTAGCTAAAAGATAACTGACCATCGCTTTCCCGAGTGCGATAAGTGTTTGACCGTCTAATGGGTACTCATTCGCGCGCCCACGAATGCCATCCGTTCCAAATAAGTTCACCAATAAGTTCGCCATGATGTCTAGCCCCCCGAAAAACACAACTCATCAAAACTCAGCAAGAAAAGTGCCCGGCTGAACAAAATCACGAATACGGACATAGTGTGATAGATTGGGATTATGAAATTCAGGATATTTCTTTTCCCAATTATTATTGCAGTTCTGTTCTATTATTCCGGCACCAAGCTGATTCAATTTGCGCCGCACCGTAGAATTTTGGGTTGGACTCTAAGCGGCGTTCTCTTTGTTTTGATGCTAGCCTGGCAGTTTGCTTACCGCGCACCGCAGTTATCGATTGATTCCACACCCTTTAAATTTATGGCTTGGGCCGGCTCGCTTAGCATGGGGATCTGGGCCTCTTTCATCCTCTATTCCCTACCGATCGATCTTCTACACTTCGGCTATTGGGGTATGCAGAAACTTAGCGGACCCAGGGAACTTGACCCTATCCGAAGAGAATTCATGACAGCATGGCTCCCTGCGGGACTCCTCGGACTGGCAGGCGGCAGTAGTGCTTTTGGGCTATGGGAGGTCAACTCCGGCCCAAAAATTAGAGAGATAGTGATACCGATTGACAACCTTCCTTCTGATCTCGAGGGCCTCAAAATTGCCCAGATCTCTGACCTCCACGTTGGCCCGACAATTCGTCGCGCCTTTGTCGAACAAGTGGTGCAAAGGGTTCTAGCTACTCAGCCTGATCTTATTGCCGTAACCGGAGACTTGATAGATGGAACCCCCCAGCGCCTTGCTAATCATATTGAGCCACTCTCCAGACTAAGTGCCCCCCTGGGAACATTTTACGTCACGGGGAATCATGAATATTACTGGGGCGCCGAGGATTGGGTACAAACCACTACTCAACTAGGCTTCACTCCACTCTTAAATGAGAATCGGATTTTAAAGGTCCGCGAATCAAAAATTCTTTTAGCCGGCGTCACTGACACGGGGGCTCACGATTTTATTGCAGGCCATCGATCTAGCCCTCAGTTGGCGGCGCAGACGACTCACAGCTGTGACTTGAAGATTCTTTTGGCGCATCGCCCCGAAAGCTGCCTTGAAGGAGAGACTGTTGGATTTGACCTCCAGCTCTCGGGCCACACCCATGCTGGACAATTCTTTCCTTGGAGCTTACTGGTGCGCCTAGCACATAAATACTACCGTGGACTTAATCGTCATGGCAGAATGTGGGTATACGTCAACGCGGGAACAGGCTACTGGGGACCTGCTCATCGATTCCTAGTGCCTTCGGAAATTACTTTAATTCGCCTTACATCCAACAAGCAGGGGAACTTCAATGGAACCAAGTCGATTTGATCTAGGATTAGTCACCTCGGATCCACTACTCATCCAAAGAATTAATGACATCTCAAAAGAGTTTAGCTACACCGTCAAAACCTATTCAACTATTGATGAATTCTTAGACTCAAAATTTGAGCAGGCCGTCTTAGTCGCTTTCGTTCGGGATGAGAAAAACAAAAACATTGCTGCAGAACTGGCGCAGAGTGCAAAACACGTCGACATTAGCAGCTACGTAATCTGTGGCGTCGAAAGATCCCTTCCAAAAGAAGCGGCCACTTTTGCTAAAAAATCAGGGGCAGATCTCATTCTATTAGAAGACGAGCTCTATAACTCAAGCAAACTTGAATTTGTCATCAGTCAAGTGCTCCGTGCGTCCTATCTCCCGCTCAAGGCCACTGACTTTACAGAGGGAAAAAAACTCCCCTTCGACGTCTTTCATCTCATGCCTCAGCGCAATAAATTCATAAAATTTCTATTCAAAAACGACACCCCTAATGAAGCCAAAATTAAAAAAATTACCGAGGTCGGAGAGGTCTACGTCCACAGGTCCAACACCAGCGCCTACAAGAAATATATCGAAGAAATCAATGACAGGACCCATACAGGGCTTGCTCGACGATGCAGGGCGCAGTTCATGGATCTCTATTCACAATATTCAAATTTAGCGCTGATCCTGACCGATCAGTCCGAGCGCGCCTCGTTCGGAGAAGGCGAAAAACTTCTCAACTCCTGCCGGTCCCTCTGCCAGGAGCTCCTTGGCACTCTTGGTGAATTCTCGAATGCTTGGGACATCATCAATAATTCTACTATTGGAGAATTCGGATCCATGGAACGAGCTCCTGCAATAGCAGCCTATGCATCGCTTTTCTCCCTTCAGTCTGGATTTTCCAAAATCGATGACATTATGCTGGTCGCTCTTCTCGTCGACTTAGGAATCATTTTTCTTTCTCCGGATATTACTAAGAAAATCCGTGAAAATCGACTCTCAGAGCTCACTCCAGAGCAATTCACCAGCTATCGAAAGTACCCTCAAATCAGCATGGACTTGGTACTGGATCGCAAGGTCGCTATGAGTGAAAAAATGCGAACGATACTCATCTCTGTTCATGAGCGAGCTGATGGAAAGGGATTTCCCAAAGGTTTATTTGCGGAAAAACTGCACGTAGAACCACAAATGATTCAATTCTGCAAAGAGTTCGATCAGCGAACCGCCTTAAGAATGGGCCGGGCACGGGTGAATCCAGAGGTCGTGAAAGAACAAATCCTTTCAGAAGAGACGCTAAATACAGACCGATTTACGCCAGATTTTTTGAACTCACTGAGACAAGCGACAAAGTAATATATATATTACTTACTTGAAAAGAGCATTGAGCAATTCATTGAGGTCTTGATTTGCGGTCGTTTCTTTCGGCGAAACAGTTTTAATTTTCGAAGAAAGCCACTCTAATCTTTTTCTCACCACAGGAACAAAATTTCCTGCAATTTTTGAGACCTCTTCAGCGTTCTCAAGGTGATCAATAATTTCACTGAGTACCTCAATCGTGTCTGACCAAAATGCGCAAAAAAGGGGCAATAGCTCAGGTGCGTCTATTTCGGACACTTTATATCCCATCGCTTTACAAAGTGCTGCAATCTTGCCAATTTCTTTCAAACCAATATTCGCTGGATACATCACTCCTAGCGTCTGGGCTGCACCCATTACTCGGTCTATTCTCTGAGCAAACTGAACTAAAAAGTCATTGCCCTTTGATGTAGTTGCTCGTTCAAGCTCTAGAACAATCTCCTCAAGCTCAGAAAGTATTTGCTTTGACTCGCCTATAAAATCTAATATAATTGAATTATCCATGAATTATATCCCTATTCGACTAAATACATTACGTCCCGACGTTCCCGTTTTTTTCGATTTATTTATTCATATCGCGGACAAGCAGATTCATTATATCAAGAAAAATGAAATTTTTGATAGTCATCGTTTAACTAAATTGCGAATCAAGGGCGTGAAAAAGCTTTTCGTATCCAGCGAAGAAGAAGAGTCTTACCTGAAGTACTTGGATGAATGCTTGAATACATTATCTCAAAAGAACATCGAGCTTTCAAAGCGTGGGGAAATGTCCTACGACACCCTGGTCACTGATGCAGAGAACGCTGAGCGAAACCTAGAAACTGAAAAGAGTTATGCGGCCGTCAAAGGGCGGGTGAGCAAAATTATCGACTTTCTAGGCTCCGAACAAGGCACGCTCAAAAGCATTCTGGAGGCGGCAGGCTGTGCACTAGATAATCATCAGCACGCCGCCAACGTTTCATCTCTCGCCACCGGACTTGCGCTGAGAGTTGGCGGAATTTCACCACGAGAAGTCGGTGATCTTGCATTGGCGGCCCTCCTCCATGATCTTGGCAAATCCAAGCTCGGATTCACCGGCCCCATCCAACTCAACAAACTCACTCCTCAGCAAGTGAAGGATTATAAAAAACACCCTGAAAAGGCAGTTGAGTTGCTTTCATCCAAGAAGTACGTCACCCCGACGATCCTTCGCCTGATCATTGAGCATGAGGAGCTAGCGGACGGCAAAGGATACCCTGAAAGAAAGAGCCTAGGGGGGCTGAGCGTCACCAGCCAGATTTTAAGCTTATGTAACCAGTTTGACAGCTACTCAATGGCAACCCAAACCCCGCCTACTCAGGCCATTAAAGCCTTTTTTGAAGAGAAGAGTCAGTTTTTCGACCTGGACCATTTGGCAATGCTGGGCGACTTACTAGCCGGTAAGTGAGGGGGAACCCAAAAAAACATGAAAAAGTGACAGAGCACTTGCAGTACGCTCCAGTCTTTGGTAACCCATGGTCTCCCACATCTTTTGGGAGCCATTAGCTCAGTCGGTAGAGCATCACACTTTTAATGTGAGGGTCGATGGTTCGAATCCATCATGGCTCACCATTCATTACTTGAATCGTTGAGAAACACAGATCATGCAGTTTTTTTGAAACTTTCTGCTAAGGTTTCGTCTAATCCCCTAAAATCTACCAGATCCGACAAATCCTGATATCTAACTAAGCCTGCAATTTTCCCATTCTCAACAAAAGGAAGAGTTTCGGCGGCTGCTAATTCGGGAAGGATATCCTCCAGAAGAGTGCCACTTTCTGGTATCTGAGGAGATGGCACCATGAGATCTTTGACGGACGCATCACCCCAGGCCTCTCGAGGAACTCTCCTCAGGTGATTCAGAGTCACAAGCATCGGAGGTCCTGCGCCAGTCTGAACTGGAAGCACTCGACTCCGAGTTTGAAACATCAGAGATGCGGCCTCCTTAAGAGAGGAGTCTTCGGATAGAGATGGGACTCGAATCCCGACGTCGCCTACTGTAATTCCCTGAAGGAGTCCGCGACTCTCCGAGATCATCAACTCGCTATTAGCGGCAGAGTAAATGAACAGGGCGATCAGCATCAAAATCAAATTAAACTGAAAAAAACCCAAGACCCCCAACGTCCAAGCCAAAGCCTTAGCCAATGACACGGTGGTGGCAGTAGCCTGAGCTGTTCCCTGCCGAGCAGCCAGGAGCGAGCGGAAAACCCTTCCACCATCAAGAGGAAATGCGGGCAATAAATTAAAAACACCTAGGACAAAATTAGCGCGAGAAAGCCAATACGAGAAGAATTGAACATTGGGTGACGTCACGACTTTACTCAGAAGCAGAAGGCCTCCAGCAATCGCAAAGCTAACCAATGGCCCAACAATGGCAACCTTAAACTCAGCGAAGGGCTTTTCAGGAATTTTCTCCATTTCAGAAACCCCTCCCAACATCATCAGAGTGATTCCAGAAACCTTCACACCCATCGATTGAGCAACCCAAACATGGCCAAACTCATGAAGAACTACAGAAACAAAAAGGCCTATCGCAAAATTAAACCCCCAAAAAACAGGACTCCAAAAGAGTACCTGGGGATTAATTCCCGACTGAGTCACAATTAATGGAAACTGGGCGCTAGCAATAAACACAACATAGATAAGTAAAAATAAAAGACTAAAGTGGATCTTAAGTCTTACGCCTCTTATTTTTGCAATTGTTAGTCCCGTCGGCGAACGACTCATTCGTTATACCTACCTCTCCATTTATCACTCCTGCAACTGCCAGACCGTTACCCAGAACTTTTTTATAAAATTTGCAATGATTATATTAATAGGACTTGAGAAACCGTCGTGAAACGATGTAAAACGCAGATGATCAAAGGGGGGTCTTTTGTGATTTTAGATTCTAAACTGCGAGAATTAGTGCAAGCTGCGAGAGAGAACTCTCTATTTTATAGGAAAATATACAAAAATATTCCTTTAGTTATCAACGATATCTCTGACATTCCTATCATTAATCCAACCGAGTTTTGGCGAGCGACCTTTGATCGAAATCCTGTCGACGGTGTAGTCTTTAGATCTCAAGACAACTTAGGAAAAAGCCACTACTCCACTTACTCTAAACAAGAATGGAGCTTAATGACTCGAATCTTTGCAAGAGGCTTAGCTGCCGGACCACTCAAACGGGGCGATCGAGTAGCTAATCTCTTCGATTCAGTACAGTTGAATGGTGACTTTCTTCTTTTAAGTGAATCCCTCCATCGCTCTGCGATCGAGGCATTACACTTTCCTCTCACTGGATCAATCAAGAATGCAGAGATGATAGAATATTTGAAAAAATTTCAAATCAACGTGCTCGCAGGCCCCCTCTCGACTCTGAATCGCTTCGCTAGTTATTGCCTAAGAATGGGCGCCACAGAAAAAACACTCGGATGCTCAATTGAACAAATTTTATTTGGTAGCGAACTGTTCGATGAAAAAAAGACCGATCCGCTTTGTGCTCTCTTTCCAAACGCCATGATTCACTCGATCGGCTATGCGAACCCACAGATTGGACTCATTGGATACTCAGACTCCAGCTGTTCGACCCGTGAATATCGGATTTTTAGTGAAGCTACCTGGATCGAATTAATTGACCCTGTTTCATTAGAGCCGATTCATGAAGCGGGTCA
Source organism: Bacteriovoracaceae bacterium (assembly GCA_947447665.1). Taxonomy (GTDB): domain Bacteria; phylum Bdellovibrionota; class UBA1018; order UBA1018; family UBA1018; genus CAINWE01. The sequence goes on from CANFJX010000004.1 coordinate 34,216, forward strand.
ACCCGGACGCCTCCTTACGACGCAGCTCTTTCGCAACTGGACGCCAGTCATCCGATACCCCACAGGAGAGTGGGCCGAATGGGTGGACGCCCCCCACATTCATGATCGAAAATTTAGGCGTCTTGGGGATTCCGAATTGGGAAGTAAGCCTCGAACACGTTACCCTTCCCAGGAACGCTTTCAATCAGACTCACATTACCTCCGTGGAGCTGAGCAATTTGCCGGGAAATAAAAAGTCCGAGACCCAGTCCTCCCAGTCGACTCGTTCTCTGGGCGCGCTCAAACGGCTGAAAGATTCGCTCCCGATCTTCACTGTTAACGCTCGGTCCCTGGTCACGCACCGTCAGACGAAAACCACTTCCATCTTGGCGGAGCTTGACCCAAACAACCCCCCCTTCGGGCGAGAAGCGGATTCCATTCATCACTAAGTTCGTAATGAGCTCCTCCAGTCGCACGGGATCAACCCATGCTGTCAAGAACTCTGGGGCTTCTACCTGAATAGAAATGCCAGACTCTTGCCCAATCACTTGGAGCCGCGACTGGATGCAATCTTGTAAAAGCCGCGGAACCTGGGTTTCAATAGGCTCAACCACGAAGCGGCCATTTTGAATCCTAGAAACATCCAAAAGGCCGTCAATCAATTCGTTGAGGCGCTCGACTTGACGAATGCTCATTTTTAAAAAATGTTCATAGCGATCTTGATCAGGAAACGACTGCAACTCTGGCCGAGACTTGAGCATTCTTGCCTGAAGTTGCAGGATCCCGTAAATCGAAGTGAGCGGAGTTTTAAGCTCATGACTGGCGATCGATAAAAACTGATTCCGAAGACTGAGTTCGGATTCTAACTCACAGACTCTAGCCAGCTCGGAAAGGCGCTGAACAACTACCAAAGCGGCTAATTCTTCCTTTGGGCCCATTGCTTTGCTGGTGCCCAAAATCAGGATTCCATACTCGACATTCCCAGATGCCTTAACTTCACCAAAGCGAACGCATGCCAGACTCTGAACGACTCCCCCCACTCCGCCCGTGAGTTGAATTCGTCTCAATCGGTAGAGATCCAAACTCATTTTCTTGGTATAACTTTTTATATATTGTACAAACCCATCTCGCTCAACGGGTGAGAGATTCATCTCTGCACCCATCTTAACTCCTTCCAACTCTTTAGGAAGCCCCGTCAGCAAGACAACGCAAGGGCACTCCAATAGTCGTGCGATCTTTTCAGTCAGGCCGTCCAACTCTGAGTGAGTCTGAGGCCAAGCGAAATCTTGATTCATAAATTGTGAGACTTGATCGATTTCCACACGAGAGATTTTATCACAACCCAGAGATGGGCGAATCTGCGTAAATTAAACCAAGCAGTGAAAGTTACGTAGGATTTCCGGGCATAAGAATTGAAGTAGATTCCTGTGCACGGCTACTCTGAGTCCAACTGTTACGCCGAGGAAAATTGCTTGCGCCATTTTAGTCGCCCCCAAAAATAGCGCGACCCGCCTCGGAATGGAGGGGTAGATGACTGTCTGCCCCTCCTGATTTTTCTTGACTGTTTTATTTAACTCGACGATATGAATTTCTATGTATCTCACTCATCGGGTTTCGAACGCTCTATCAATTCTGGGCGCGGCAAAACCATGCTAACCCCGTATAGTCAACTCTCCCTCAAAAAACTCAGACTTCTCGTGAGCTTAGGCTGCAGCCCGGAGGAGCGCCAAGTCCTTCAGTATGTGAGCTTCGACTTGGAGGTCCGGTTTATCGTTCCGCCGCAAGGGTGCATGACTGATTCCCTTGAACAAACGGTCTGCTACGCAAAGCTGAGTCAAAAAATCAAAGAAGTTTGCGATCGCCGTGAATACCAACTCATTGAAAAGCTCGGCTGGGATATCTATCAAGCCGTCCGTGAAGACCTCCCCGAGCAGTCGCTTCTTTGGCTTCGCGCAACCAAAGAACATCCTCCGGTGGCTCACCTTGAGGGAGGCGCCGCATTCTCTCTCGGTGACTGGGAGCCGGCTCCCACCTCCGCTCGAATGGATCGATAGAACGAGGAGCCAATAATGATCATTTTAGGATTGGGCAGCAATTGGGGTGACCGGGTCTCGTTTTTGCGCCGGGCGATTCATCGACTCAAGTCTTCTGCCCCAGAGACTCAGATCCAGGCGATCTCTCCGATTTACGAATCTTCTGCCCTCCTACCTCCCAATGCTCCCCCCTCATGGGACCGACCTTTTCTTAACTTAAACGTGCTTTGCTCCTCGCCCCTCTCGTCTCCTGACCTTTTAAAACTTCTGAAGAGAATCGAAGCAGAAATCGGTCGAGAAAACCGAGGAAGATGGGCCCCCCGCGAAATCGATATCGACATTCTCGCTCGCAATGATGAAGTCTTCTCTCAATCCGACCTGACGATCCCGCACCCCGGCTTGCTTAAGCGACCCTTTGCATTCTTACCGTTCAGCGATCTAGCCCCTGATTGGCAGTTTCCTAGCGCAGGTCCCTTCTTTGGAAAGAAGATCTCTGAGATCCTTCCCACCAGCTCCACGCTAGACGCCGTTCGATCCAACCAAACCCTCACCGAAGTCATGGGGATTCTCAATATAACGCCCGACTCGTTTTCGGACGGCGACTTGCACGCTCGGCCCGAGACGGTGCTGGAGACAGTCAAAATCTGGTGTCAGCAGGGCGTTAGAATTTTAGACCTAGGGGCAGAATCGACTCGCCCGGATGCAATTGCAATCTCCCCTAGTGAAGAATGCAAACGTCTCGAACCGATTTTGAACGCACTCCAAACTGATTCCCAGCTCCAAGAAAGTCACTTGATCCTGAGTCTCGATACCCGAAACCCAGAAGTGGCGACATGGGCAATCCCCAGAGGGATTCATTGGATCAACGACGTGTCAGGGTTTGATGACCCAAAAATGACTCGGATCGTAGCCGATTCCGGCGGGGTCGCTGTTTTCATGCATAGCTTAAGCGTACCGTCTCGAAGGGACCTCGTCATTCCAGAGGGAGTGGACCCTGTCGATCTGATTTTAAAGTGGGCTGAACAAAAAATTCAAGAACTCTTGCAACAGGGAGTCTCAAGGGAAAAGCTGATCTTCGACCCCGGACTTGGATTTGGAAAAACCCCAGCCCAAAATTGGCAGATTGTTAGGCAATTCAAAAAATTTCACCAACTTGGTGTAAAAACATTGGTCGGCCATTCCAGAAAATCATTTCTTGCCAACGTAAGTAACGTGCCACCCCGCGAACGAGACTTGGAAACAGCCGCCCTTTCGATTGACCTTTTTGAAAAGGGGGTGGACTACCTCAGAGTCCACGAGCCAGTCCTCAACTCTCGAGCTTTAATAGCCTGGTCTCACGCCAATGGAGTCGTTCGGTGCCAAACCTAGAGTACCGTCGAATCGTATCGGAAATTGAATCCTTGGGCATCATGCCGGATCGCCCACCCAGCTTGGTGACCATGCAGGAAGCTCTCGATTTGCTTTTGCCCTCATCTTGCTGGCGCCCAAAAAAAACTGTGATCGTAGCCGGAACCAATGGGAAGGGAAGCGTATGTGCTACGCTAGAGACTTTATTCATTGCTGCGGGCGAGACGGTCGGACTCTATACCTCTCCTCACCTAGAGGAGACCACCGAAAGAATTCGAATCAACGGCGCCCACCTCTCGGAGGAGCAGTTTTGCCAAATTTACTCCGAAGTCAAATCTCTCCTTCCTGGAATGAAACTTACGCATTTTGAAATTCTCACTCTCATGGCAGCCTGGGCATTTTTCTCTGGACGGACACACACCCCAGTAGATCGGGCCATTTTTGAAGTCGGTCTTGGCGGAACGTGGGATGCCACGAACGCGATCCCGCACGATCACTGTATCATCACTCAACTCGGATACGACCATCAGAACCTCTTAGGGAATTCACTCACAGAGATCGCAAAAAACAAGTTTGGAATTATTCAAAAAAACGCCCTCGTCGTTCACTCTCCACTTCCCGACGAAGTGCAATCACTCGCTACCGAAACTCAAGAGGCGACCGGGAGCACATGGATACCCTCATCCAGCATTATAGAGCGAGTCGAAATCCATGGACGCGAGCCTATCTTTTACATCGAAACCCCCTGGGGAGAAGCCAAGCTAGCTCTTCCCGGACGAAGGGGGGCCGAAAATACGGCTACCGCTCTAACTTACTTTAAAGAGTGTGGGTACAATCCATCTCTCTTTCTCTCGCGCATCAGCGAAGTTCAGTGGAAGGGCAGAATGGAAAAGTGGACCGGATCCGCTTCCCGTTGTGCAGTCTACCTATCAGGTGACCATAATCCACAGGGAGTAAAAAGCTTAACCGAACTTCTGCCACACTACTGGCGAAATCACCTCTACATTTTAGTCGGGGTCGGCAGGGATAAAAGTCGAGATGAAATTTTGAGCCCTCTTTTCTCTCTTCCAAATACATCCATATTTCTCACAGAAACCCCATTTAAAGGTTTAAAAATTCAAGATTACGGCCAATGGAAAGACCTAGCCAAGGGCACCAACGAAGACCCAGCCGAGGCAATCCAATCGATTTTTGATCTGGCCTCAGAGGAAGACCTAATCTTAGTGACCGGATCGCTCTACCTAGTGGGATACATTAAGTCAGTACTCAAAGCCTTGAGTCCATCGAAAGAAATGACTTAGTCCATTTTATGAACGAAGCACAGGCACCCACAAGCTCAGAAGGGCACTCAAACCCAGACTCTACTCCCATTTCATTTATAGGTTCTGTAGAGAGAGTAACCTTCCACAGCGAAGAAAGTGGCTACTGCGTCCTGCGCCTTAAAATCAAGGGCCAGCGAGATCTCGCCACAGTCGTAGGCTATACTAACTCTGTAGCACCTGGCGAAGATCTAGAATGCATCGGGATCTGGACTAGCCATCGGGACTTTGGGCTCCAGTTCAAAGCTCAATCTATCCGATCAATTCAACCTAACACTCTAGAGGGGATTGAAAAATATTTGGGTTCTGGAATGCTCAAAGGTATCGGGCCCTCTTTCGCAAAAAAAATGGTAGATAAGTTTCGTACACAAATTTTTGAAATTATTGAAAACGAACCTCATCGACTTCTAGAAATCTCTGGTATGGGGCGCGCGCGAGTCAAGCTGATCACCACGACTTGGACCGAGCAAAAAATAGTTCGAGAGATTTTAGTTTTTCTTCAATCTCACGGTGTGAGTACCTCCAAATCTTTTCGAATCTATCGAACTTACGGCAATCAAGCGATTAGTCGAGTCAAAGAAAATCCTTACCAACTGGCAAAAGATATTCAAGGGATCGGATTTAAAAGCGCTGACCAGATCGCTCAAAATCTGGGAGTTTCTAAAACCTCATTGATTCGGGCGCGAGCCGGAATTCATTACGTACTTTTTGAACGAATCGGAAGCGGCCACTGCGCTTATCCCGAGGACACGTTGGTCCGTAAGGCTATCGAGCTCCTGGAAACCGAGGAAGCCATCGTTCGTGAGGCGATTGAACTCGAGGTGCAAGATCGCGAATTATTTCGAGAAACGATTCGATCCATTTCTTGCCTTTATCCTTCTTCTCTTTTTCATGCAGAAAGGGAAGTGGCGCGCCTACTTTCAGAACTTGCCCAAGGTCCTGTTCCTTGGGGAAAGACCGACCCTTCCCAGGGAATTCCATGGGTTGAAAAAAATCTCAATATTCAACTCGCTCATCTCCAAAAACAGGCCGTTGAAATGGCGCTATCCACCAAGACGCTCATCATCACCGGCGGTCCGGGCACAGGGAAGACCACTCTGACTCGCTCGATCGTCCGTTTGCTCGAATCAAAATCGATTCAAATCCTCCTCTGCTCTCCCACCGGTAGAGCGGCTAAGCGCCTCAGTGAGTGCACAAAGCGAGAGGCAAAAACCATTCATCGTATGCTCGGCGTTGATCCGATCACTCAACGCTTTCTCCATGATGAAGAAAATCTGCTTCCAGCGGATCTCATCATCATCGACGAGGCATCCATGATCGATATTACCCTGATGCAGCACCTCCTCCGTGCCATTCCGTCGCGAGCAGCTGTTATTCTCGTCGGCGATGTGGACCAAATCCCTTCGGTCGGGCCGGGTGCCGTACTGCAATCGTTAATCCAGACAGGAAAGATTCCCACACTCAAGCTCACACAGGTGTTTCGTCAGGCTGCAGAAAGCGAGATTATTCAATCGGCCCACCAGATTAACGCAGGTCAAATGCCCATGATGAAAAGACGGGATAAAAAATCAGATTTTCACTTCATTCCTTCAGCTGACTCTGCTCAGACCACGGCAAAGATCATCGACCTTGTCAAAAATCGAATCCCTCAAGCCTATGGGCTAGACCCCATTCGCGATATCCAAGTCCTATGTCCCATGAATTTAGGTTCTTTGGGTTGCCGAAGCCTCAACGTCGAACTCCAAAAAGCTCTGAATCCAAATCCCCGTGGCTCAATCGAAAAATTTGGAACCCTCTTTGCCCCAGGCGACAAAGTCATCATCACTGCCAATGACTACGAGAAGGAAGTTTTTAACGGAGATATTGGAGTAATCGACTCCATTCGATCCGAACACCAAGACGTCCTCATTCATCTCGATGAACGCAAGGTGGCCATCCCTTACTCAGAAATGGATCTCCTTTCTCTCGCCTACGCGATCACTATCCATAAAGCACAGGGATCTGAATATCCGGCCGTTGTGATCCCAGTGATGATGCAGCACTCCATCATGCTGAAGAAAAACCTCATCTACACTGCCCTCACGCGTGGAAAAAAACTAGTTGTGCTCGTCGGACAAGAGAAGGCGCTCCAGCTGGCCGTAGGCTCAAAGAATCAGGATGAGCGATGGACGAACCTAGCTAGCTGTGTCATCGAACAATGGAAAACCTCGGTATTTACGGCCTGAAGTATTATATTTTTAATCCTTGTTTTTTATATTTTGTGTTAGTTTCTCATGCAGAGTGAGCAAGTCACTTAATCCTTGGGGGGATTTATGGGGAAAATTCGCTTCGATCTCGAGGCCAGAAATCATAAGCTGGTCTGTTTCTGCTTTTTATTTATCACAATATTTTTATTTGATATTAAAATAATTCATGCGGACTATTTACCCATGGATCAATTTTTTTCAGAGTATTCTTACATTGCTCCGAACCTAGGAAGACTGGGCAACACCCATGCGATTCGCCCATTGGTCTCGTTAGAGGCTAATCCCAAGGAGCTTTTAAATAATGCACTCCGCCTCGCAGCCCGCGAGGATCGAGTCATCGACCTTCAGCGACTCATCGAAAAAGGAGCGGATGTAAACACAACTACAGCCGCTGGGATCAGTCCATTAATGTTTGCTGCCCGAAACTGCTCACCTAAAATGGCGGAGGTTCTTCTCAAGAACAAATCAGACGTAAACGCGTCCGACGAATTCGGGAGAACACCGCTCATCTTTGCGACCCGAGAATCCTGCGCCAAGGTGGTTGAACTCCTGGTTAAAGCACCTGGCATTCGATGTCTTACCAAAGATCGCGCCCAAAAGACGGCCCTGGACTATGCTGCCGAGGATGCACGCCTCGAGGTAGACGGCGCCTCCCAGCAGATCATGGGACTTATTCTGTTCTCGGGAAGAAGTTAAGAAGCCGAGTTAGACCCTGACCCGCGAAAAGTATTGGCAAAAAGCACTGAAATGAATTAAAAGTCTCATCTTACGCTCGCGTGGTGGAATTGGTAGACACGCTGGCCTTAGAAGCCAGTGCTTTCGGGTGTGGGGGTTCGAGTCCCTCCGCGAGCACCACTTATAGCAAACTGATAAAACGACCCCGTAGCTCAGCTGGATCAGAGCAGGTGCCTTCTAAGCATCAGGTCGGGAGTTCGAACCTCTCCGGGGTCGCCATTTCAGTTCCCTGCTTAATCCAACTTCACTCCAACTTCTGGGATTGCGCGGTCCTTTCTGGTGCGATCTCCCAGCTGCCCACTCGAGTTATGTCCCCAGCAGGAATAGAGATCTCCAAGAAGAACACAAGTATGGTTGACCCCTGCGCCCAAAGCCGTTACGGAATCAGGTAGGCTCACTACCTGGGGCTCTGCCTGGAGCGCGCTGGATGCTTTTCCTAGTTGGCCAAAATAATTAAATCCCCAGCACCGTACCTTAGGAGCAACGCTCACACGAACGCAAGTGTGCTGGGATCCGAGAGAGATCTCCTCGATCGATCCATCGATTCCCAGAACGGGTACAGGTGCGGTCTCAATTTTAGTCGAGCCAATCCCTAACTGCCCTGAAGCGTTATACCCCCAGCAGAAAAGCCCACTCTGAGTTTGAGCGCATGTGTGATTGCCTTTTGACTCAATCCGCTGAACGCCCTGAGAGAGATTCAAGACGTCCACGGGCTCTTCGCTATCGAGTCGAGAGCGATTCCCCAGCTGGCCATTATAATTCCAACCCCAGCATTTAGCCCCCCCATTCACTATGGCGCAGGAATGAAAAGCGCCCGCCGTAATCAGTTGAACTCCCTCTGAAATTTGGCTGGTTTGAACTGGAATTCTACTGATCCCCTGCACTGCACTCCCTAACTGTCCTTTCGAGTTATCACCCCAGCAAAAAACCTTCGAATCCTGAATTGCGCAGGTGTGGTATTGACCTGCAGCAATCGCAACGACCCCCCGATTAAGACCTGCTACGGTTCGAGGCGTAGAGCTCTGCTCAATTTCATCTTTCGTGGCCGCTTGAATCCCTAATTGCCCCTTAGAATTATCACCCCAGCACTTCACGGCTCCACTTCCCAAAAGTGCACAAGAGTGACGATAGCCCGTGGCAATGCTGGCCACATTTTCCTCCAACCCAGAAACGGCTGCAGGCTCGAGCTTATTCAAGAGCGTACCGTCTCCCAGTTGCCCGAATTGGTTCTCACCCCAGCACTTGGCAGCTCCGTGGGACAAAGCGCAGGTATGACTTAAAGATGAGGAGATCGAGCGGGATTGAATCCTCGAATGCACCTCGACTCTTGCGAATGCAGTGCTATTGTGGGCATCTTTAACCTCGATTATGTCTGAGGTGGATGTGTCTGGAGCTTTGTAATTTCCTAGCACGGGATCAACTTGCCCGATCCCCTGAGTCAAACGGAATGAGTAGGGCATAAAACCTCCCATCGCCGTAAAATGCGCTGTCCCATTCGGTAGAACTTCAGTTTGACTCGGAGTAAGTGACAAACCTGGAATCGTAACTACGGAAATCTGGGCTAAATTACCCATGGAATCCTTGGCCGAGATGACCGTACTGGCAGGTCGATCAGGAGCAGTAAATTGACCCGTAGGATCAATGGTACCCAAACCCGAGAGAATCACAAAAATGTAAGGAGGAACTCCCCCCTTGGCATCGATCTGACCCACGTGGTTGACTTCGATTTTTTCAGGACCGATCAAGTGAACTGAATCCAAAAACTTAAAATGGACTGAATCCTGATGATTCAAAAAATCAGCCACCTGAACCACTACGTCGTCTGATGGTCGAAGGGCCGTCACGCGTCCTGTAGAATTGTCTACTGCACCCAACTCCGGATCGACGGTAAATGTGTAAGGACCGACTCCCCCGACCACTGACAAAAAGGCCGTACCGCCTACTGCGATTTGATTCAAGCTCGCAGAAACGGTGAGTGGGGGTCGGATTTGAATCACCGCGCTATCCCGCCCTCCCTTGGCGTCCTGCACTTCAACCATCGCAGTGCCCGGTGGTTCGCTGGCCGTATAAACGCCCGTTTGAGGGTCAACGTGACCAAGCCCGTCCACCACGGAAAACTGGAGCGGCGGGGTTCCATTTTGAACATTCAATTTGAACTGATCCCCCACGCTGAGACGCACTCGCTTCGATGACATTTGAACAACGGGAGAATAGCGAAAACCATCGGAAATCGAATCACAGCTTTGATCAGGATTCACGACGGTCACATTCACCACCCCGGGAGCGTGACTTAAGCTCGTGCAAGTCAAAGTAGTTTCATTTACGTAATTCAGCACCCCGCAGAGTACGTCACCCAAGAAAGCCTGCACTCCAGGCCTGAATCCCCGGCCCGTAATCTTGATTTGATTTCCGCCGGGTGTAGCCCCCTCTAAGGGAGAGAGAGTTTCAAGCTTAGGGAGGTGGGCACTTTTCGCTGCCGGGAGGGCGGCAACACACACTTTTCCACCCAGTGATTTAACCTCCTCAAATTGCCCGGGATGCTGGGGAACCGATGCACACCCCGGTAAACCCAACCACCCTAAGAACATCACCCATTTTTTGAATTCAGACTGATTCATAAAATCAGAATACCAGAGATGGGGGAGCGCGCCAGGTCTTCTATCACCCTAGAAATGCCGCCGATCGCGAAAAAGAACCGTGCGGCCCGTTTGAGCATCAATCACGACGTTTCGGCCCTCGACAAAATACTCATAAGCAACCCGAGCGGTGTCCCCAGAAACCCAGATGATTTTCTCCCCAGGTCTCATTGCACTCAAACTCAACTTTGCCAAATTTTGCCGCCCCAAAATACTTCGAGCTCGCTCCTGAACTTCATCCTCCGATAAAACTGCCGGAACCACCGATTGAACTTGAGAAGCATAATCAGAATAAACGGCCAAGACTTCCCCCTGAGGACCCAAATCGACTTTAATGACCCCGAAGGGCTTTACCACCAAACCGTCATGGGTTTCCCGGAACGAAACTTGCCCAGAAGCGGGACCTACCCGAACCTCCCGGAACTCAATCGGCCAATCCCCTCTTTCTCCGATCAAAACAGAAAGCGCCCGGACAATTTCACTCGCACGCTCCCTGACTTGACTCTCACTCTGAGGATTAAACTCCAGACCTCGAGGGATTCCCTCTCCCACCGCACCCTGAATCGAGGTCAAAAAATGATCCGCCGAAAATCGAGGTACCAAATGCGCCCCGTACTTTGCCTTAAAATCCACCCATTGCTGAGTGGATGCGCCCAGAGAAGATCGAGGCGGTGAGACGGTCGATTTCGGAGAGGGCCGCGGAGAGGCATCGAAAGGAGACTCCTGAAGGACCTGATTCTCGTTTCGGTTCAGCAGCGATCGCCGCCCCTTCGAAACTTGAAGGATCACCAAACCCACAATGAGTAAAATTACCCATAGAATGGCCCTATGATTTTTAAGCATTCTCACTCTCCCTCGAAAACCTATTGAATTGTAACCGGGAACCTGAGGCTCACCGGATCATTCTGAACCTGCTCGGATCCATTGGATGGTACCGCTTGGACTTGAAACTCCACTTCCTTTCCATGCTGGGCCGCCGGATGAACCCTCACCCAAAGTCCCGTCCGATAACTGAATCCAAAGAGAGGGTCCGTGGTGAAATAGGTATTTCCTTGAGTACTAAAACTGAACCCTTGGGGAGGCGAGCTTCCCAAAATCGGATTCAAGATGCCTCCCATCGTCTTACCATTAATTTTATAATACATTACTTGAGCCTCATTTCGACTCCTGCGCCCCGTAAACCCGACGTTGTAAGTGTCATCTAGAATTTCAACGTCCGGGTCTGATGAGGATACAGTGAGCAAGACACCTCCCGCCGTGAGATCGTCATTGTTCTCTAAATCAAACCAAATCACGGCTATTTCTCCAGGATCCAACATCGAATTCGATCCAGTCGCAAGCCCGTGAGTAATCACTGAGGAATCAAGTCCCATCTGCGTCAGCCATTTCTTGAGGATATCCGGATTATCTTGAACAAAAACACCTGGAGTAGCCGTGTTCGGACGGAATTTAAACGTCCCGGCCCCGACGGAAGCCCAAGAACGCGCCTGAATCGTCGGCATCTGATAAAGACCGCGATCCTTTAGTGCCTGCTGGATCGACGCCCGATCAGCCGCGTTCAGATCAGAGATGAGAGGGATGGAATCGACCATTTTGCTTGCGAGTTGAATAAAGGTCACTGGAGAGCGATTTTGAGGCGTCGGAAAAGGTAAGTGTCGCACACTCTCTAAAACTAATTTCTGTGTCAAATTGAATGCCGCCCAGCCATCGCCCCGGCGATTTTGCTTGAGAGCCGCGTACACATCCCAAAGGGCGCCCATCACAATGAGATCATTATTATGGATTTCCTCGTCGTAAGCATAAGACTGATAGATTCTGGATAATACATTATGATTTTTATAATTATTTGGAAACGGCCAACCCAAACCATCAGGATAAACATAACTAACTGTCGCAGTGTTCCCATTGCGCTCAGAAGGTAGGGCAAAACTTGGGTAAGAACTACAATCCGGAAAACTGGCGTCATACATAGGACATCGATGAGCGCCTCGCACGCCGCTATGGTTGGGCTTAGAATTAAATGTCCCCAGTGCCCATCGACTAAAAAGCCTTGGGTCGGTTGCACCTGACGCTGGAACGAGGTTATCCGAGAAGGCTAGGCTCATAAAATCTGAGATTCCCTCATTAATATCACCGGCCTCATCATAAAAAAATTGATTTAAATTAGCCTCTGCCGAATAATTATCAATCGTCGCCGCATGCTGAAGCTCATGAATGACGACCTGGGCATCATCCGCGTAAAAAGCGCCTGGAGAGTAGTTTGAGTCACCCAAACAGACCTCATTGAATTCTCTCCCACTATAGATTTGGCCAGAAGTATCATGTGCTTTAGTAAAGTATGAGTTATCTACTGACTCGCAGTGGGCCAAGATCACGACAGGATCCCGAGAGACTAAATATCCATTACCCTTGAGTCGGTCTTGATAAAGATCCCCAAAGTAATAACTCATTGCCTCCTGGAATCTGAAATCACTATGGGGGTAAACAAATTGATTCTTCAGGTCGAACGCGCCAAAGTGATCGGAACACTGGACACGATTCCGAATGGAAACATATTGTCCATCCAAAACTCCCAAACCTGAAAGATGAGAAATAGACACTTCACTTGCGTATTGATCTAATTCGCCTGTGGTCGGGAGCAAATTTGCATCCCCTGAGCTACTGATTGGATCTGTAATAAAAGCTTTTGCGACCCCCGTACTTCCAGCCAATCGAAGGAGGCTGGTCGGAGCACACGATGAGCTGCCCAAATCTGGGAGCGGATCTTTCAACCCACAAGAGGTCAGCGACAAGAGTCCCACTAAATGAAAGGCAAAATAGAGGCTTTTTCCCCGCATCACCATTTCCCCCTGTTGTGATTTCACCTCAGGCGCGCGACCCAAGTTAATGAGTGAGCTCGAGCCGAATAACATGCTTCCGTAATTCTTCAATCAACGCTCGACTGTACTCAGGGCCGCGGGTCTCTAAGGTCAAAGCTACTTCTGTCTCATTGAGCTTATTGGATGGCTCATTTCGATCATGAATTGCTTGCAAGATATTTGCCCCTTGATCAGCAATAAGTTGCGTCACTTGAGCCAGAGACCCGGGTCGATCAGCTATAACGATATTCACACGAACTCTTCTGCCCGCACGGATCAATCCGACGTCAATAATTCTCGAAAGGACATTGACGTCAATATTGCCGCCACCGACGATCACCACGACTTTTTTTCCTCGAATTTGCGACTTCATCTCCCATAAAGCCGCGAGAGCTGCTGCACCCGATCCTTCGGCAATTGTTTTTGCCTTCTCAATGAGGATCAAAACAGCCGCCGCAATGTCCTCATCTTCGACCTCAACCCAAAGATCCACCAAAGGAGTCAGGATCTGTCGCAACGACTCACTCGCTTTCATCACAGCAATGCCATCCGCAAACGTATCCACTTTTGATAGCGTTGCCGCTTGACCCTGCTCAACGGACCGAATCATCGAAGAAGCGCCCTGAGCTTGGCACGCCGCGACCTGAATACCGGGCCTCAAAGCCTTGACAGCAGTGGCTACTCCAGCCATGAGCCCCCCCCCTCCGACCGCTCCCACTACCCAGTCGGCATCAGGGAGTTGCTCCATAATTTCAAGTCCTGCGGTGCCTTGACCCGTCATGACCTCGGTGTCCTCAAATGCATGAACGAAAACTTTGCCAGTTTGTGCTGCGATTTTCTGAGCTTCGGCGAAAGCTTGGTCGTAATTATTGCCGTGCAGTAGGATCTCGGCTCCGAGTGCTTGCGTATTTTGAACCTTCACCAAGGGGGCCGTTTTAGGCATCACGATGAGCGAGTGAATCCCAAGAAGCTTAGAAGCCCAAGCGACTCCCTGCGCGTGATTACCCGCGCTGGCCGCAATGACCCCTTGCTTCTTCTGCTCGTCAGAGAGCCTTGAAATTTTGTAAGCTGCCCCGCGAATCTTAAATGATCCAATGGGCTGCATATTTTCAAGCTTGAGATAAACTTTACATTGGAGGGCCTCCGACAACCAGGCATTAAAAACTAGCGGAGAAGGTGGGAGGTGTTGCCGCAAAAAGGCCTGAGCCTCTTTCACCTGCTCTAAAGTGAGTTGACTGACCGAACTCCTGGTAATGTTTAATTTTTCGCCCATCCCCCATTTTCCCCCTGCATGACCCGCTTAGTAATTAAACACGACCGGTCGCAGGAATCAATGGGCACTGTCAAGAATCAGCGTAAGGGTCATGGAGCGCAACCTAGCCCTATAGATAAAAGAGCCGCGAAGAATAGACAATGATTTGATGGATTTAAAAGTGGTGGATCGCGCTGGGATCGAACCAGCGACCCGCTGATTAAGAGTCAGCTGCTCTACCAACTGAGCTAGCGATCCACAACATCAAGGGAAGTGGTTAGTTAGCACCCCTAAGCCTAAAAGGCAAATTTTTTTATCCTAATCTCCTAAGTCAAGCGACACAAGCCGTAAGAAAACAATCAGCAATGACACACTCCCGCGCCCCAAATAACCTGGTAAACTTGAGAAGTCGGGCATTTTAAGTCTAAGGGGTCTGCATGAAAACAGTCTGGAAATCAAAGTTAAGAACCAACTCTGTATTCACATTGATTGTGCTCCATGGGTTCCTCAAATGTTTATTTGTGGGCGCTCTGTGGTTTGCTACCAGTTTAAATGAGGCCTGCTTTGGGGCCTCTTTTTTCCCCCAACCCTTTCCGAGCACCGTGCAAGAAGCCCCCATCATTGTAAGAGGCAAAATAGGGTCTTCGTACTCGGACTGGGGACAAGGCCAGAACGCCCAAAGAATCTATACTTACTATGACTTCCAAAATGAAGAGGTCTTGAAGGGCCAAATCCGATCCGACTCGCCTCTGACCATCCGGGAGCTAGGGGGAGAGAAAGACGGCGTAGGACTTCACGTCGAGGGCTCTGCCCATTTTGATCAAGGTGAGACTGTGGTCGTACTTCTGCACAACATGAATTCAGAAAAAAATTTCGACGTGCATGGAATGATGATGGGTAAGCTGAATCTAGAAACTGACCCCAATGGAGACATCATTCTCAAAGGCCCCGCCCTATGGGGCGCGCGCACCGGGCTCGACACGCTCGAAAATTCAAAGCGATGGACCTTGGCAGATCTCAAGCGCATTATACGAGAGCAAGCCCAGAACGAGGAGAACGCTGAGCGATCGAAGGGGAAAAAATCAGATCTCCAGCTTGACCACCCTCAACCCTCGCCCAGTCCATCAAGCGCGGTCAGCGCTCCTACAAACGAAGAGAAGCCATCTGATTCCATCCCCTTTACTGCTGTACCGATCATAATAATCATTTTAGGAATAATAGGAGTATTGACGCTCTTATGGAAATTTTTAACATGAAAGCTAAACTCGTCGTCAGCCTCATTCTATTCACGGCCCTCGTAGCGTTATGTTCAGAAGTTCGTGCATTTACACCCTCCATCGCACCCAATGGGGCAGCCATGCGCTGGAAACAGCCTCTAACCTTCCACTTGGCAGGCAATCCTAAGGGCTCGACTGGGATCAGCCCGCAGGACTTCTCTAACTCTGTCATTCTTGGACTGCAACGATGGCAGGCGGCTTCACAGGGCTCAGTCAACTTTGAATACTGGCAGGGCACTGATCCCGCCAATTTTCCCAGGACCGCCGCCAATGATGGTCTTTCTACTATATTTTTTACTTCTCAATCCGATGCACCTAATCGCCTCTCTGCCTCTATTTTAGGGTCTACCCAAGTCTGGTACAACACCGATACCGGAGAAATCTATGAGGCGGATATCCTGTTGAATGACAAAGACTTTTACTTCACCTCAAACCCATCAGATAGCACAGAGCCTCCGACGGGTAGCATTCAGTTCACCAAGCTTAAGCCCAGGGTTTTTATTCAAAACACGATTACTCATGAGCTAGGTCATGCTCTCGGTCTTTCACACAGCGGAAACATGAACGCTTCAATGCTTTTTATGGAAGCCCCCGATCAGGCCTACTTGGGTTGCGACGATCAGGTGGGAATTCAAAGTCTTTACCCAGCCTCACACATAGAACTTACAGGTGCAATGCATGGTACAGTTCATTTCGGCCAGTCCCCTATTTTTGGTGCTCATGTGGTAGCGATTTCTGCGCAGCGAGGAACCATTTTAGCCTCAGCTCTGACCGATCCCTCAGGAACCTTTCATTTCCCTCGCCTTGAGCCTGGCAATTACTTCCTCATGGCAGAGCCCTATTATGCTGGGGCAGCTCCCCTTCCCCACTACTTTTCGACGATCAATCCCACTTTTTGTCAAAATAAGGCCAATCAAGCGCTAACGGAATTTAAGAGAACGTTTTTAACATCGAGCACAAACAACCCATTTGAGCTTGAGACAATATCGGTCACATCCGGGGACGACACTTCTGCCGGAGATATTTCAGTCCAATGTGAACCCATCCCAGAAAGTACCGAGTCACCTCCTGTAAATCTCTCAGAAAGGAACCGCTTTGCGTTTTTAGATTCAGTGCCGTACTCGACTTCAAAAACCTACTCTTTAGAGAATGTGTCCGGTAATTTGACTCTCTACGTCATGAGCTTCAGCTTGTATTCGCGAGTGAAAGCGACGCTCTCGCTCACAGATGAAAATAACACCGTCGTCGGGCGCTATAGCAATCCGAACTATCAAAGCTCTACTTACCGAAGCACCTCAGGTAACTCAGGATTTCAAAACTACGACGGCATTCTCACCGCCGAGAATCTCTCAGGGAACTACACTTTACATCTGACTACTCAATCTGCGTCGGCTTATTATCCAGCTGGATCCCTCTCTCTGGATTCAAACCCTTTTTTGATCGTTTTTGGTTCAGCCGCTGCCGCTGCGCCCGTCACCTCATCTGAATCTTCAGATGACTCCAATCCAGACACTGCACCTAACCCTTTACCCAGCTCCCCTGTTAGCTCGCAACTCGCTCAAAACGCGCGCTGCCGCGCCCTGGAAGACTTTCCTACCTACTCCTCCCCGCCGGGAAATCCCATTCGCCACTTCACACCCGGCGCATCTGGGACCCTCACCGGAAGCGCGGCTGTAGGTTGCGGACGGCTCAGTACCCCAAACGAAAAGAAAAGCGATAGCCGACCTCCACTGGCTCTTGCCGTCAGTTGGTTCATCCCTTGGCTTTTGATTTTCTTGCATCGCCCCATCCGCACTATTAAGCTAAGTAAATGAATAAAAATCGGACACTCGGGTTCGTTATAAGCGCTCTTATGGTCGGCTTCTCTCTTCCGAACGAGAGTATGGCAGAGATACAACAGCCCACCTCCTTACCCAGCCCTCGGGCCGTCGAACCTACCATCCACTTTAGCTCAGAAAAGGTATTCGTTGCCGACTCTAAAAAGACCAAGACCCCCATTCAACACGGCCTAATCATTGGCGGAGATCGAGCCATCAACCAGGTCATGATTAAAGATATCCGCTTTTCGAGCCAAATAGGCTATGAGCGAGTCGTTATTGATCTTGAGGGTACCCATAACGGTGAAACCTCTGGCATTCCCCGCCCACCTTACTACCAGGTCGAAGTCAGCACAGATCAAAAACGCATCGGAATTTCAGTCTGGGGCCGCCCCGAACTCCGCTTTGACTCGCGAAAAGTGAATGCAGTTTTTAAGAAAAGCGCTCTAATTGGGAACATCTCCTTACTACCTAAAGTAGAGGACGATGTTTGGACTTTTGTACTACCTATCAAAACCAACGCTCAGGTCGAGGTTTTTGAACTATCCCAACCCGTCCGAATTATCATGGATATCAGTCTTAAAAAGAGCTAAAGGAAGGGCGAGGTTGAAATTGAAAATGAACCCAAGAATCATTTCTGCTAGCATTCTGATTCTTTTAGCCGGACCCATCGTGGGCTGCTCCAGTTTACCTGATGTCAAAACTCAGTCCTACGCTCGATCGAAGGACCACCAAACTTTTGAGTACGATTTTCCCATCGTTTGGAAAGCGGTTGAATCCGCACTCATTCAGACTAAAATAATTGAAAAAGATCCGACTCACGTCACGACGCTGGAGCTTCAAAAACTTTCTCGGCGTTCGTTGAAAACCGATTGGATTTACTCCCAATCTCGAGTCAAATACATTGCCTATGATGTCAATGGATACCCTCGCAAAACCTACCTCCAGAATCGGTATAAATATCAAGTTCTGGCAGAGTCGGTTCTAGGTGGAGTTCGAGTCCAAGTGACCACCACTGAGGAAGTCGAGAGACTCAATCCCCAAGGATCTCCAGCCGGCTACGCGACGATTGGGGAGCCCGATCCAAGTATCGCAAGCGACTTAATTGACAAAATCAATTCTGAACTGCGGTCTGCGCCGCCGAGTTAAGAACTTGACTTGCCATCGCCCAAATCGTGCCCACTTATATTAAATACGGGGCAAATTTTATGGTAGATAGAACTGATCAAGAAAACATCAATCCACACGATGACGCAGCAAACTCTTCCGCATCAGGAGAGAGTACTTTGCAACATCCTATGAGGGCGGGAAATTTAGTTTTGTCCGATCAAAACCTACCGGCCAATTTGTTCGTTCTTCCCGTAAATAGTCCGCTTGTTTTTCCGACTCTTTTAGCCCCCCTGCTCGTCACCCATCCGAAACATGTCGGCATGATCGAAGAAGCGATCAACCGCAAACGAGTGATCGGCTTACTCTTAACCCGAGAAGGAGACGTCCAGGAGGATACGGAATATCAAAGCCTCTATGACTTCGGCGTGGCGGTCAAAATAATCAAGCGCCTTAAAATGCCCGACGGCTCAGTCAATCTACTCGTCCACAGCCTGAAGCGATTCAGAAGCCGCAAGGTCCTATCCGAGCTCCCCTACATAGTAGTCGAGACTGAGTATCTCGATGACATCACGGAGAAATCGAATGAAATGGACGCTTTGGCACGCTCAGCGATCAGTCACGTGAAAAAGCTATCTGAGGTCAATCCGTTCTTCACCGAGGAAATGCGCCTAGCGATGATTAATGCCACCGGACCGGGAGCAGTCGCTGACCTCGTTGCTTTTGCTCTCACCCTTCCTAAGGCTGACGCTCAAGACTACCTAGAGACGCTCTCGATTAAATCTCGATTTGAAAAAATCCTTCTTCATTTACACCGAGAGCAGGAGCTCGCCGAGCTTCAACGAAAAATCAACGACGATCTCCACTCCAAACATGGCCAGCTTCAACGTGAATTTTTTCTCAAAGAGCAACTTAAGTCGATCAAACGCGAACTCGGAATCGAAGTAGATGGAAAAGACAAGTCATCACGATCGTTTCGAGATCGAATCGAAGCCGCCCAAATGCCTGACGTAGCCAAAAAAACTGCCCTCGAGGAGCTAGAAAAATTTGAGACCCTCTCAGAGCAATCCCCTGAATTTAACATCTCCAGGAACTACTTAGAGCTCGTTTGCTCCCTCCCCTGGAATCAAGAAACCGTCGATATCCTAGATCTCGAGCAGGCCAAACAAGCTTTGGACCACGAACACTTTGGCCTCGAACGCGTCAAGGAACGTATCCTGGAGTTCCTTGCTATTCGAAAACTGAAAAAAGATCCCAAAGGCTCGATCATCTGCCTGGTGGGTCCGCCCGGTGTTGGCAAGACTTCCATTGGACGGTCCATCGCTCAAGCTATGGGCAGAAACTTTTTTAGATTTTCGTTAGGTGGGATGCGGGACGAAGCTGAGATCAAAGGCCATCGGCGAACTTACGTCGGAGCGATGCCTGGAAAGTTCATCCAGGGCCTGAAGCGAGCTGGATCAAAAAATCCGGTTCTCATGCTCGATGAGATCGATAAACTCGGCCAAAGTTTTCAGGGAGATCCGGCTAGCGCCCTTCTCGAAGTTCTCGATCCGGAGCAGAATTCCGCCTTTTTGGACCACTACTTAGACGTCCCTTTCGATATTTCTAAGGTTCTCTTCATTACCACGGCCAACTCGACCGCTTCCATTCCGGCACCCCTCCTCGACCGAATGGAAATCATCGAATTACCTGGCTACACGCTCGAAGAAAAACAAGACATTGCCCACCGATATATTCTACCCAAAGTGCTGAATGCCCACGGGCTGAAAGCCAATCAGCTAAAATTTGAGAAAACAGCGATTCGAAGAATGATGATCGACTATGCTCGAGAGCCGGGCCTCCGATCGCTTCAAAAACTCATGAACCAGATCGCCCGCAAGGCCGCGACGCAAGTCGTGCGAGAAACCGAGATGCACCAAAAGCAGAATTTACAAACTCGGTTCAAACAAAAGCCGATCCAGATTAAGGAATCTGAGCTTCTTTCTTGGCTAGGTCCTAAAAAGTTCTACAACGAGATCGCCGAACGGATCACTTCCCCTGGAGTGGTCGTTGGACTCGCATGGACTTCAACGGGCGGAGAGATCTTGTTTATCGAGGCTGCCGACATTCCCGGCTCAGGAACTCTGAAGCTCACAGGCCAAATGGGCGACGTCATGACCGAAAGCGCTGCTATCGCTTGGAGTTATGTGAAGAAAAAATGTATTAAGACACTCCAAATGAATCCCCAGTTTTTTAAGGAAAATGACCTACATCTGCATATTCCCGCCGGGGCAATTCCCAAAGATGGACCATCGGCTGGTATCACGTTGGCCACCGCGCTTTATTCGCTGCTATCGGGACGCCCAGCCAAAAGCCGAGTAGCAATGACTGGTGAGTTATCACTCATTGGTAAAGTATTACCGGTCGGAGGAATCAAGGAAAAGATTCTCGCTGCAAAAAGGGCTGGAATTCGAACTCTCATCCTTCCGCGACTGAATGAAAAAGACCTTTATGAAGTCCCTAAAGATGCCCTCAACGACTTAGAAATCCACTTCGTTAGCCAAATTGAGGAAGTTTTCCCTCTGGCTTTGATCAAGCAGCGATCGGAGAAACTTCCCGTCCGGCCTTCCCAGAAAAAGGCGACTGATCAAACTTTCTAAGTAATTCTGAAATATCCTCATAAACGACCAAAGCGCCCGAAAGCTCCTGATCACTCCACCCGCCCGAGCGAAAAGCAATGGCCTGAACCCCATGAGCGAGTGCTGCCTGAATATCATAGGGCGTATTCCCCAAAAGAATGATTTCTTCGGGATTCATCCCTAAGGACTCTATCGCGCCTTCAACAGGGCTTAGCCAAGCAGACTGAAGATCAACCCCCTTTTTATTCTCTAACAAATCAGAGCAATCTAAAAGGTTCAAGAATAACTTTAATTCACATGGGTTAGCAGAACTCATCAAAGCAAATCGAAGCCCTTCAGATTTCAGCCGATTCAGGAAATTCTTTGAAAATGGATTCGGCTTGATCTGGCCTAAAAACTCTGTCTCTAAGATTTCTGCTTTTTTCTTGATCAGCCGCTGGCCTCTTTGAGACCGAGCTTCCACACCTACCAGCTGGACAATCACCTGATTAACATCACACCCCATACATCGCTCTATTTCATCAAGTGTGTTTCGAACACCCTCATGATCCAGTGCTTTCTTCCATGCAAATGCATGGGCTCTTCGGTTATCTACGAGTGTTCCATCTAAATCTATAATTACGCCCCGAATCTTAAAATTCATCTTTTTACCCCAAATACGCAAATCCAATGCAAGCTCAATGCCCTCTAAAAAACAAGTAACAGTCGACAACAACTCTGCATATCTGTATTCAAAAGAGAATGGGATGACGCCTAATTTCTAGTGGGGGAGGAAAAAATGATCGTCAACCAATCATTATTGAAAGAATTTACAAAAGAATTCAAACTCCCTACTCCTATTCATTTATTAGTCCGTCCCGATCTACCGTTCATTCATCGAGACCTCAGCTGGCTCCAGTTCAATGAACGAGTTCTGGCGGAGGCTCGATGCGAGTCTAATCCCCTGCTGGAGCGGATTCGATTTTTAGGAATCTCATCGAGTAACCTAGATGAGTTTTTTATGATTCGTTATCCGTCACTCATTCGATCTATCCAGCTCGTAAATTCTCACGATTCAGTTTCTACGGTGAGAATTATCCAAATTCGAAACGATATTCTTAAGGCTGCTAGGATCTTTAATCAGCGGCAGGCTGAGATTTTAGAAATTCTAGAGGCAAGACTCGATCCCATGAAGATTCACATTTCGGCTGATACTTCGACACGCAACCTAGCATCTCTCATTGAGCGGGCCATTTTTGAGGAAGAAATATACCCCAGACTACCCGCTCCCGAGATTTTCACCCCCCAGAAACTAGGCACGCTTGAAAATCTTCAGCTGGCCATCATTTTCTCTAATCAGATTAACACTCCCTATTGGTTTAAGATCCCAAAGACAATCCCCACCTGCTTTTTTAAGTGGAATGAAGTCACGGGTGAACTCTTTGGGTATTTTTTGGACCAAATTCTCATGGAGCATCTAGGGGCCAAAATAGGCTTTGATGCTCGACCGAGCGTTTTAAAAATCACCCGAGACTCAGATTTCACTCTAGAATTCGCAGACCTAGATCCTGAGTCGATCCCCGATCACGTCCGATTAGGTCTCGGAAAGCGAGAACACGGAAGGCCAACTCGACTACAAATTAGTGGGAGAACGACAAGAAAATTTCTGATCGAGGCGGCTCATGCTCTCAAACTCCTGAACCGCCAAGTCGTCGAAGTCCCGAGCACCCTCTGCCTCTCAGCAATTCCTCAGCTCCTGGCGCAGACACCACAGTGGCTCATCCAGGAACACCGCCTCTCCTATCCTCCACTTCGCTCTCGAATTCCCATTCCATTTCGAAAGCCCCACCAAATTTTTGATCGCCTCGATCGAGAGGACATGATCCTACACCATCCTTACGATTCGTTTGATGCATTCGAGGATTGGATTCGTGCCGCTTGTGAGGACCCGAGCGTCGTTCAAATCGAACAGACTGTTTACCGAATTGATACAATCTCTCCCATCATGGAGGCTCTCAAGCGAGCTGCCACCAGCAAAAAAATCCGAGTGATGATCGAACTCCGCGCTCGTTTTGATGAGCTCAATAATCTCAAAGTCGCGGAGGAGTTAAAAGCCGCCGGAGTGGAGGTATCCTTCGGTTTCGGTAAACTCAAGCTTCACAGTAAACTCTCTCTCATTACTCGAAAGGTGAATCAGGAGACTCTACTCTATGCGCATCTATCTACGGGAAACTACAAGGCCTCGACGGCTCGGCAGTACACAGATCTGGCGATTATAACCTCACATACCGAAATTTGCTCAGACGTCCGGTACTTTTTTGATCGGATCTTTAGTGGCCAAATCCCCCAAGACTTTAAGCGGCTCATCCCCGCCCCAGCTAAACTTCATCGCCGCCTATTGAGCCATATTGAGGCCGAGATTCACGCCTCCGAAAAGGGGCGTCATGCCCGTATTTTTGCTAAGGTCAATGCCTTGGTCGATGAAACCGTGATTCAGCAACTCTATCGGGCCTCACAAGCTGGGGTTCAAGTGGATCTGGTGGTTCGTGGCGCGTGCTCGCTGGTCCCAGGAGTGAAGGGCTTGAGTGATAACATTCGAGTCATGAGTATCGTTGATCGATTTTTAGAGCATAGTCGAATCTATCATTTTGGGGATGCCCAGGTGATTTATCTCTCAAGCGCAGATTGGATGCCCAGAAACTTTTACTCCAGGCTTGAAATTGCCTTTCCAGTTTTGGACTTGGACATTTATCGCTATATTCAGGATGTTATCATCCCTATTTCACTCGGAGACACAGAGAAGGCAAGAATTTTGACTCCCAGTGGAAGATGGAAGCGTCATCGTCCATCCCAACGCCAAAAGGGATATAGGCCGGTTCGCTCTCAATTTTACTTCGAGGAACTGGCTGTCCACGAGTACGAAGGAACCCCTCTCTGGGGCAAAGGAACATTAAAAGAAAAATAAAATATGCGAATAGGTATTATTGATCTTGGTACGAACTCAGTTCGATTTGATGTCCAGTGGATTGGACCCGCTCACCGGGTTCGCCAGCTCCATCGCGAGAAAATCATGGTCCGGTTGGGACAAGGAGTGTTTCTCCGGCAAAGACTCGATCCGAGCGCAAAACGCAGAACGATCGATGCACTGATTCAGTTTCGCCGCACCGCCTCGCGATTGCGAGTGTCTAAAATAATCGCTTTTGGCACGAGCGCCCTGAGAGAGGCGGTCGACGGGGAGTCATTCGTTCAGGAAGTTCAAAAAGAAACGGGGATCGAAATTCGGGTGATCTCGGGAGAAGAAGAAGCCCGACTCATTGCTCTTGCCATTCTCAACCGTGAAGAGAAACCCAAGGGCCTTTTCGGCCTCATCGATATGGGAGGGGGGAGCACTGAGATCAGCCTCTGCCGAGACTCTACCCTTTTGCAATCTTGCAGTTTACAACTAGGGACTGCGCGACTCCAGCAGGTGTTTTTAAAAGAAGTCCCCCCTCTTATTTCAAAAAAGGCACAAGCTGACTCGATTCAAAACCTCAGGGGACAAATCCGCAGTACTATTGCTGCACAAACGATTCAACAGAAATGGCCGAAAGTCTCGACTCTCCTTGGCTCCAGCGGAACGATTCGCGCCATTGCACGGATTCTCAAACGGATCTATGGAGGCGATTCCATTGAGCGGGAACAGTTAATGACTCTCGTCCACCGCATGACTGGATTGTCGCGCAGAGAGCTCCTCCTGATTCCAGGCATGGAACCTAAACGAGTCGAGATGATCCTGGCGGGAGCTATTTTACTCGAAGAGCAAATGGACTTTCTCAACGCTCGTAGCGTTACCCCCTCACGCTACTCTTTAAGAGATGGCATTCTGGACCGAGAGATTCTGCTCCTCTCTCACACGGGAGGAGCCGAGAGTCGTTTTCAATTGGAAGATCTTTACCAAAAAGCTGCTCAGCTTGGGTTTTCCAAACCCTCCCTTCAAGGCAAGGTCAGGACGGCTGAGGAGCTCTTTCAAAAAACTCAAAAGCTTCATCTCCTCGATGAAGACTGGTTGCGGTACCTTTCGGCGGGGATCATCCTCCATGAAATAGGTTCAGTCGTCAGCCTCACTCATTTCGAAGCACACTCTTATTACATGGTTCGTCACGCCGACTTTTTAGCTATGGAAAATTGGGAGTCAGAATGGATTGCTCAGCTTTGCCTCAAGGCAGGCGATCCGACGATCGCAAAAAAAGACCTGGGATTTGTCCCGGGCAAAAAAAGCCGAATGACATTCTTGAAGCTTCTCGCCCTGATGCGCATAGCCGAGGCTCTGGGCCCAAGGAGCGCTTCCTTCCCAACGCTCAAAAAAGTAACAATCCGAGACCAGCAAGTCAAAATGACTCTCAACGGCCGACGATCTCAAGACCTGACGGTCCTTAGAATCCAACAGAAGAAAGCTCTTTTCGAGGAAGTGTTTAAAATAACACTCACGACCAACGGTATTAGGAGTTAATCATCCCGGGAGCCAACACCCAAGTGAGAGAATGACTCTCTAATTAGACATAGGCGGCAGATCATCGCCAGCGCCTAGGCCGGCAGGAGTAACGGCTTTCACGCGACCAGCGGCGATTTCTCGAAGGGCAGTCACGATGATGCGATTCTTGCTTTTAATCAATGGTTCCGAGCCCTTGTAGAGCTGGCGAACCCGCCTCGTTGCGAGATGAACGAGTTCGTACATGTTGGTGACGTGATCTAAACAATCTTCAATTGTAACTCTAGCCATTCTTACTCCTTATTGCGCAAAAGAAGCCCTGTTTTTATCGAACTCCGCGCTAGGAGTCAATTGAAACAAGACTAGAGTCCGCATACAAGCTATCGAGCTCGTTTTGATACTTCTGACTCACCCAAGCTCGACGGATTTTCAACGAAGGCGTGAGCTCCCCTCCCTCAATAGTAAACTCATTCGGCAGAATGACAAATTTTTTGATCCGCTCGAAGCTGGCGAGGGGCCGATTAATCTCATCGACCATTTTCTGAATCCAGGTGATAATCTTTGGATTTTTAATGAGCTCGGCATACTCACTGAATAAAATCTGATTCTCGTTTGCGTATTGAATGACCTGATCTCGGTGAAGAGTCAGAAGGGCGGTTAAATAGCTTCGCCGATCACCCAAAACCACGAATTGGTTCAGAGCCTTTTGACTCATAGCGAGATTCTCAATTTTTTGAGGAGCGATATTTTTCCCGCCGCTCGTCACGATTAAGTCTTTCTTTCGATCAGTGATATGGAGGTAACCGTCCGCATCCAGAAAACCAATGTCTCCTGTGTGGAACCAACCATCCACTAGCACTTGCTGGGTCTCCTCCGGCATCTTAAAATAAGCGGGAAAGACCTTTCGAGACTTCACCAAAATCTCCCCATCGCCGGCAATCTTAAGCATCACCTCGGGAAGGGGTCTTCCGACCACGCCAAAGCGAGTATCCTCGACTGAATTCACAGAAATAGGCGCACAAGTCTCCGTCAGTCCATAGCCTTCCAAGATCTTGATCCCCATGATTTGAAAAAACTCACCTAAATCACGAGACAAAGGAGCACCGCCGCAGATCGCAAATCTGAGTTTACCGCCAAAACACGCGGAAAGATTCTGAAAGACTGCTTTTTTAGCCACTTCAAACTCCAGTTGATCCCGGAGTCTAGGCCTCTTCTTTGCCCAAACCGCATCATAGTAGCGCCGCCCTACCCGAAATGCCCAATCGATGAGCTTCTTCTTCGAGGGTTTACCCGTATCGATTGCCACTTGAATTCCTGTAAAAATTTTCTCAAAAAGTCGCGGCACCCCGAAAATCACAGTCGGCTGGATCTCTAATAAATCATTCATCCATTGAGTGCTACTCTCAGAGAAAACGCATCGCCAACCAAACGTATAGAGAGCCAAGGACTCGACTTTGCCAAAGATATGAGAAAATGGAAGGAACGCTAAAACAACTTCGGATTCAGGCCGAATGGACTTTCGCAAGACTGAAACACAATCCTCCAATACGCTCATGAGATTGTCGTGAGTCAATTCGACGCCCTTCGGGACCCCGGTAGTTCCTGACGTATAGCAAATGGTGATCACATCATTGGGCTCCGCCGCCCGCAAGTTTTCCTCAAATCGAGTGGGCGTTCGACCCTCTTCTCTTCTACCCAGCTCACGAAGCGCCTGCAGTGTGAGAACATCTTTAAATCCCCGAGGATCTCTTTGGGCCAATGCAACTGCCGAGGGTTCAAACACCACGACCTTCTCGAGTGCGGCAAATGCTGCTGGATTCTCAGCACGTTTTTCTAAAATTTTTGAGAGCTGGCTAAAGTCTTCGACTAAGGCAATACGAGCTTCCGAATGCTCGAGAATATAAGCCATATCATCGGCGGTGCTTGAAGAATAAACGGGAACTGTCACAGCCCCCGCTCCGAGAATAGCCAGATCAGCCAAGGACCATTCGAAACGGGTGTTCGACAGAATGACGACTCGATCACCGCGCTTAACACCCAAACCCATTAATCCAAACGAAACCAGCCGACACTCTTGATGAAAGTCTTTGAAGGTGATCCGCTTCCACTGCCCCACTGGACCCATTTCTGGGTAGGTCGGCCTGAATTGAAAGCCAATCAATCCTGGTGACGTTTTAACGCGTTCTAGAAAAGTTTCAGTAATTGTCCGACCAACAATAAAGCTCATAAGGCTTTGACTTATATCTTATAAATTTTGCAATTAGCAAGGCGGGAAGAAATTAGCAACGCATTGAAGAGCAGTTTGCAATGAACAAATTAACGACGCTTCAGCTCGACTTCCATTTCCCGTTCGGCTGTTTTTCTTTTGATATCCTCACGTTTATCGTGCTTCTTTTTACCCTTACCCAAGCCGAGTTCAATTTTAGCTAAGCCCTTTTTAAAATACATTTTGATCGGAATGATCGACATGCCCTTCTGAATGACAGCCCCATGAAGCCGCTCCAACTGGTGATGATGAAGGAGTAATTTTCTCTTCCGCGTGGCCAGGTGGTTCCAAATATTGCCATGAGAGTACGGACCAATATGAGTATTTAAAAGCCAGCCTTCAAACTTTTTACCTGAGGAGGTTACTTCGACGTAAGAATCTTTCAGGTTAGGCGACTGGTTCCTTAAACTCTTCGCTTCGGTTCCAGTCAGCACCAAACCTGCCTCCACGACTTCTTCGATGAAGTAGTTAGAGTGAGCATTAGGGTTAGTTGCGATCAGCTTTTCACCCGATTTTTGGTCCGAAGACATTTTTAATCCTCTCTGATTCCAGCCGCTCTGGACTTAAAAAGCCAGAGCCAAGGATACAGCACCTCCGAAGAGGCGTCCACCCGCATTATACCCGGGCGCGCCAATCTTGAGATCGGTCATGTCCCCCGCCTCATTTCCACCGGTTTTGACGATTTTTTGAGTCAAGAGTTGCTGATAGTTAAGAGCAATGTCCAACTGGGATGGAATTGGAAATCCTAAGAATGTATCAAAGTGAAAGCCCCAGCCAGCAGTAATCACATGCTTCGAGGGATCTAGGTAATTACCCGGCCCATTAGATAACCCCTTTAAAGTACCTGGGCGATACGAGTAGCCAATTCTCAGCGTATGGAAGGAATTCAGCTTCCACTCCCAGCCGGCTCTCGGCACCAAGATGTTCAAGAAGTTATAAGACGGAACGCTCCCTGGATTCATCTGAGCAGAATCTTGACCGGGCCTTAAAGTCAACGCAGGCACCTTAAAGCCGCTCCAAAACTGGTAGTCCACCTGAGCTACCCAGCGGTGATCCCCTGCTGCGAAACTCGCTCCCGTCTCTAGAGCCGCGGGGTCATAAAATAGAGATGAAGAAGCCGTAAACACATAATCCAGGCTGGCATTACCTAAGGCTCGAGCCGAAGCCGTCATCGGCAAAGTAAAATCCGACGAGGCAGACGAGCGATAGACGAGCCCCAAGTTCCAAGGTTGGCTTTTCCGCTGAGCTTGTTCTCCCGTCCCCTCTGCCTCCCCCAAAGACCATAAGAGTCCGAGATAACCCGAAAACACCGTTTTCAGGCTTGCACCAAACGTCATCGTCGAAACAGAATTGGCTTTGGTATTCAAAAATACAGAACCGTTTCCAGTCAGCCCAAAGGCCGTGTGCAGTCCTGCCCCCAGACGTAATCCAGGCAAGACCTTGAGTCCTGCCCCCAGCTCAAACTGAGGGCGCTGCGTCCCCGAACGGTAGAGGAAATACTCTGGAACATAGGGTTGTCCGCTATCCATGTAAGCCAACTGACTCAGCGGCAGAAAGGCAACTAACCCGACGGTGAACTGCCCCAAATCGGGCAAAACTTTGTAGGATAAACCTAAAATCTGGCCAAAAGTGTCGCGATATTGCGTATCGACGGTGCCATAAACCTGACCGTCGGCTACATAGGTATTTTGAGTCACCACATGGTTGATCGATAAGAACGAAGGCCTTACAAATACCAGTCCCCAACTGAACGTAAGCCGCTCTTTGGAGTCACTCGCTAGACTGGCAGGATTATGATAGGCCTCAAAGCCACTCGTATCACCCGTGACGCCCGCCCCGCCAAGCCCCATGGTCCGCGCTCCAAAACCTAAAAAATCGCCTATATGGGCGAAAGCGATGGAGGGGGATGCCAAAAGCATTAACCCTAAAAATGGATGAAGTAATTTTTTAGCTACCGAAGTGTCGATCCTATTCATGAAAACTCCCTAGAATCTCTCTAGCTACCTAAAACGGACGCCCCAATATTCCTCAAACTAGGCCGCAGGGCAAGATAATCTAGGAATTCGGACATCCGCACCAAGGATCACTCATCACCTGAGGTCGTCCTCACAGGATCTCTTCGTCTGCACCGGCTGTCTCAAGTCGAGATGCACTCTCCGCTGAATCGATCCGATCTAAAGTCATCCGCGCTTGTTCAAAGAATTTTCGCAAGTCAGTCAGAATGTTCCAGCCAATTCCGTAGTCGGATCTCGTCCGACCATGGGCAGCATGGCATCCAACGGCCTTAACTTCGTAGCCCAACGCACCCGCGAAGCGATCCACTAAGATAAACCCCTGTCCGCTTTGACCTTCTCTGATTTTGAACCGAGTGGGGCATTTACGTATATGAGCGAGCAATTGACTTTTCATTTCAGAAAAGTCACGACCCAACACTGAAGCCACTTCAACCTTGTTGGGCATAAGAATTTTTTTAAAAAACTCTCTGAATCCACGATCCCGCAGAGCCTGAGTCAGCTCCCGCTCTGATTGGGCCCAAAGCTCAGGAGAAACCAACGGCAACACGTCTTCTGCCGCATCATCACGCCCAGACTGATCTACCTCGACCTCTCCAGTCAGGGAAACGCCTGAAACCCCAGAGCTCGCTCGACTCTTGAGATCGCCCAAACTCTCTCTCAACTTACTTTTCAAACTGTTCAAATCTTTATGATCACTCGCCAGAACGTAGGATGCGATCTGAATCTCGGAAAGCGTTTCGCTGGCCATTCTAAGGTCAGCCAGTAAGGCCCTGACATCCATGGTTCGCTCTTCCAGAATACCTCGAAACCCATCCAATAAAAGTGAGTACCCAAAAGACTCTAATAGTCGCTGATCCCAAACCTTTTTGAACTCAGGATAAAGACGCTCATAAACTCTTTCACGCCCCTCATAAGGCAAGGACGCCCAAACCATCAAAAAGTCTAGACTCATCAGCTCCGGTGTCAAGGTCTCGCCCAAATTAATGAGGTCCTTAGGACTGAGAGGAGCTGGAGTTCCCACTCGCAAGGGAGCCGGCCGAAATGCGATCAGATCGTGACCGAGACTCTCCAACGAATCCGCGCGAGATTTCGGTGTCTCCGATCGGGAATCACTGACCCACTCAGAGCGCCTTCGACTCATCTCAAAGATCCAGCTCAAACGCTTTGGCCAAGCATAAGTGATTTTTGCGATGATTGCGTCGCCCTGGGTTAAGGCTGCCTCGATCTCAGTTGAAGTAATCTTTTTCTTTTTTTTGCCGAGATCAATTTGCCTCACGAGACCATCCAGAAGCCCTTCAGCCTCGAGAATTTCTTCAAAACGAAGTACCGCCCCAGCCAAATCGAGTAGCAAGTCGCCCTTACCCACTCGAGAAACCCTTGCCTTGGCCTCGTCTACCAGGGCTTTTTGTTCACTCACTTTTAAATACTGGAGACGCTCAAAGAGTTTTAAATCTCTCTCAGCCTCATCAGAACATCTTTCGAAAGCCTCTGCATACCGCCGAAGGTTTGGAAACTCAGTGGCAACAGGAGGGACTCCTCTCAATTCACCTGGAAAAACCCCACGATGGGACACTCTCCAATCATGAAAAACCCTAAGAATATCTTCATCCGCGAGATCTTCAGGGAGAAGACCCATTTGATCACGAAGATCCGGATTGACACCTAAGTCCAAAAAAAACTTTACAGAGTCTTTAGCGCCGACAAAAGCAGCGCAATGAAGCGCATTTTGTTTTTTACTTTTAGGAGCGAGAAACTCATGAGGATCCACACCGGAATCTAGAAAGACTTGAAGCACACCGAGATTGTCTTGCACGATTGCATATTCGAATGGAGAGAATCCCTTCTCTCCTGCCTGTTGAACGGACTCACCCACCCGTCCCAACTCTTTAAGGAGAGATCGATCCAGAGAGACCACAAAACGAACGACTTCTGGATTTCCTCCGACGACCGCTTGATGTAGTACGGTCTCTTGATTTTTACCCTTGGCCTTGATGCCGTCAGTGCTTTCCTTAAAAATTTCCTTTAAGAGCCTGAGATGACCCCTTCGGGCTGCTCCATGAGCTAAATTTTGGTCACTCGAAAGTCTTGAGAGGCGAGTCTCAGGGGCCAGCGACAGTAAGTACAGCGCCAGATCATCCGTCGGTAAACTCGCGGCATAATGCAGAGGTAAAGCCCCTTTTTCGTCCTTTTGCCAAAGAAGACTCGATTTGCGACTTTCGCGGAGACGATACCATGCCGAATCCGGCTTGAACACTTGCTGAATCAAGTCTAAATAGCCGTGAGCGGCCAGAAGATGAAGGGGGGTCACATTCTGAGGTCCTTTAGCAGAAACCCAACTAGGATCATAATCAAAGAGAAGTCTGACAGCGCACTCTTTCTTTTCTGCGAGCGCGCAAAGCAGCGGCTGCCCGCTTGACTGAAAACCAACAAGAGGCAAACGTGTCTTAAGTAAAAAACGCAGAACATCGGGAAACCCTCTGGCTGCCGCAAGGGTAATGGCCATCGTGCCTTCTGAACACATAAGCTGAGTTTGATTCACCCGCTGAAGAAGATTGCCCTGCAGTTCTGAAAAGCTCAGTAGATTAGCCCGTTCCTGATCAGTAGTTCCAGGAGCCGCAGCATGAAAGTAGTTTTGAAGCGCCAAAGCCAAGCGCCCCCCACGAGTCTCGGGCTTTTCCCCTGGCATTAAATCTTCGAGGTTCCAGAGAAAAATAAGGGCGTAATAGACTGGAAGGCCCTTCAACTTAAATGCATCCACCCCCGTGTGGGAAACAGAAAATCGAGCTTCCTTGAAAAACGACTCGTAATTCGCTGATAAATATTCAAGATCTTGAGATTCTCCCCCCATGAGGGCAGAGAACGCAGTCCTAGCCTGTTTGACCTGGGTTTCGATCGCGGCACCCAACTCTTCTTGATTTTCTAAATCCGCAAATTCTGGCCCGGAATGAGGAAATTCAACAATCCCCAGCCAATCGCCAGAGGTGATCTCTAGAAATACAGCATGAGAATCCACCGACAAACCAGTGATCATGACAACGGCAAGAATAAGGGGACGCAATTTGATCACAGAGATCCAGCCCCAGCCTCAAAAAGGAGTCGCATAGGGCCGATTATTTATCAGCTTATTGTTTAATAAGCAAGAGAATCCAGATCTAAGGAAGCCCCCCTAGCCTAAGCTTTATGAGTCAATACAGCCCGCAGCAATCCCTCCCATTGAGGCCAATCGAGAGCCTCGGCCCGCAGGGTCGGGTCAACCCCCGAAGCAGCGAGGGCCTGGGGCCAAGGAAAGGTGGAGCGCAGCATTTTTCTCCGATGAGCAAAAGCCGCCTTGAGAACAGCCTGCCAGGTTTTTAGCTCCTCGGGCCGATCGAAAACATCAATCCAGGGCTTTTGCCTCCGAGTAAGAACAACTACTTCGGACTGAACATCCGGCGGCGGAGAAAAGGCGCGAGGAGGAACCTTAATGAGGGACGTGACGTCCCACTGATTTTGAATCCAAACGGAGAGACTCCCCCTCCCATCAGAGCTAGGACCAGCCATCAGGCGCTTCGCGACCTCAGCCTGAAACATTAAAATCATCGCGGGAATGCTTTGAGCCTCTTCGGCAAGCCGAATCAGAATCGCGGTGCCCGCCGAGTAAGGCAAGTTGGACACAATAACAAGAGGCCGATTCTTCAGCCACGTCTCCCGTTGAACCTCGAGAAAATCTCCCATTTCGACGGAGCGAGTGGGATCATTGAGTGCCTTAAATTTTTCCTTCCACTCCAAGGCCAATTTTTGATCTCGCTCGACCAACGTAAAGCTTTTAATTTCCGAAGTCTCCCCGAGTCTCTCTAGAATCGGCTGGGTAATCGCTCCTTTGCCGGGACCAATTTCCATCAATGCAGAACAGGAGTACTGACTACAGGCTTCGAGGGCCGTTTCCGCAATTTTAAGGCAAACCGCAGTGTCCCGCAAAAAATGCTGGCCCAGCGCCCGTCTTTTTCCATGAGTTGCCATTAGATCGCTCTCTTTTCTGTTTTCAACTTTCGGGGTTAGCAATCGCATTGAGAGTCAGAAAATCTCCTTCTTGAAGAAAATTTCCCTGAAGGAATCGAAAGACTCCCGCTCCCGCAATCATCGCCGCATTGTCAGTACAATACTTCATTTGAGGAAAGACCGGAGCACTGCTCAACCCCTGAGCCTTCCACTCTGAATCTAAACGCGCTCTGAGACGTGAGTTAGCTGCGACACCACCCACGATCGCCAAACTCCGACACCCGTGTTCTCGAATCGCTAGATAGATCTTAGTTAAGAGGGCGTCCACAATCGCCTCTTGCACCGAGGCACAGACGTTTTGTATTTCCTTGTCTAAAACATTCTCTTTCCGCAGCCGCTCAGCCAAGAGAGATACAGCAGTTTTCAGACCGCTGAACGAAAAATCAAGAGTCGACTTCTGAGGTAATGCCCTCGGAAGAGGATAGGCACTCGGATTTCCACCTCGGCCCTCTTGATCAATCCAAACGCCTCCCGGGTAAGGAAATCCCAAAATCTTAGCCGTTTTGTCGAAGGCTTCGCCAGCCGCATCATCTCTCGAGCGCCCCACCAAGGACTTTTTGAGAAAATCCCGGGACCAGCTTCGTGGATGATCCTCCATCCGATATAAATTCGTATGCCCGCCCGATACAATCGCAAGGAGCATCGGGTACTCAGCCTCCTGCTTCCGAGCTTCAGCCCCTGGATCAGCTAGAAATATACTCACCGAATGCCCTTCGAGATGGTGAACAGGGATCAGAGGTTTTTTAAGTGCGTAGGCCAGAGACTTAGCAGCACTCACACCAACCAGAAGAGCACCTACGAGCCCCGGGCGATTAGTGACCGCGATGGCTTCAAGGTCTCGCTTCGCATCGATTCCTGAGACTTGAATCGCTTCGTCGATCATTTCATTGACGGTCTCTAGGTGATTTCGGGAGGCAATCTCGGGCACCACGCCGCCATAGGGCTGATGGATTTTAATCTGGGAAAATGTTGCTACACTCTCTACTTGAATTGGATCAAGCGGGCGCTCCGGATCGAACGACACCACGGAGGCGCTGCACTCGTCGCAGGAGGTTTCAATTCCTAATAGGTACTTTCTCATTTGGCCTTTTTTCTGGCCTTTTTAGCTTGGAGAGATCTTGGAAACTTTTCAATCAACTCTTGATAGAATCCCTGAGCATCTTCTTTCATGCCCATCGAATCGAAGGACAATCCAATTTTGAACAGTGCTTCAGGATAGTGCGCAGAATGGGAAAACTTCTCCGGAAACTTAGAGTACTCAACCACAGCTTTCTTAAACTGTTTTAAATGGAAAAAACTCTCACCCCGCAAAAATGCTGCTTCATCCAAATTCTTAGCCTTTGGCACCTTCTGATACTTAGCTAATTGCTCAGTCACATCTTCATACCGACCCTCATTAAAAGATGCCTTGGCCATTTTCATCATTTCTTCTGGATCTTGATGAGCTAGGGCCGAATCCTGTAATTGATTGAAGGCCTCCTGAAGAGTTTGCTGAGTTTTCTCTAGGGACAAAAGCCTTGCCTCAAGCTTGCGGAATGATTCGTCGGCTTTTTGATGGTCAGAGTTTTTATCGAGTTCTTTTTGTTGCCGCTCCAAGTCTTCAATGCGACCCGACAAACGAGTAATTTCATCCTTCACCTCATCGATCACGTATCCTCCCTGAGGCTTAACTTCCCTCAGCGGAGGCGCCGACGATGGTCCCCTTGAAGAGTCCCGATCACTCCTCTCATCCCCCTCGTCCCGAGCACCATAGAGATTATCTGCGCTCGACTCACTCCTCAGTTGCGCCCTGGTTTTTAGACACCCTTGTAGATGTATCGACAAGAAGATGAGTAGACCTGCCCCGATCAACTTTTTAGCCATAAAAGTATTCATCCTTTTTTTATAGCATGCTCAAAAAAAGATTGGAATCGATCAGAAACTCGGAGCGGGACCCTAAGGACTCTTAGGCTTATTCGCACTGTTCAGATCCTGAGCCCGCCTCTGCTCTAAATCTTCAGCAGGAGTACCCGTCGGAGACGGATAAACGTAAGGTTCACGGGAGGATGAGGATTGGGAAATAGGAGGATGGGGGTCTCTTGGAAAACCACTATCCAAGGGATCCGGAATCGCCTCTTCGGTCCTAGCCCCTCCCTTGAGCAGTGAGTTCAGTTCGGCTTTTTCAGCTAGAACCCTAGATTTGTCGGCATATTGCTTAGCGAGGTAGAAGTTCTTGAATCGATACTCAGTCTTGGCTTGCTCAAACCAGTCCCTTGCTTGACTAAAGTAATCAGGAGAAAGAGTGTCCGCATGGACCTCGTGAGCAGCCTTAAGAGCCGCTGAGGTTAGAGACATTTCCTGTACAGGACGAGTTGCCATTAATGAACAACTCACCCCTACAAACATGAGAAGTCCTAAGACGACCGATTCAATCAAAGAAAAGGGCATAGGGAAGAAGATCCTCTGTTTTTTAATCTTCTTCCCTATGCCCTAGAGAAATCAACTTTTTTCAACCAAACCGATCCGCTTATTTCGAGGTGATTACAAAGTTAGCCCTTCGATTCTTTGCATAGGCTTCTTCGCCCGTTCCTAAATCGAGAGGCTTTTCTTTGCCAAAGCTAATCACCGTCAAACGACTCCCGTCGACGCCCAAATCCTGCAGATACTTTCGGGTTGAGTTAGCTCGTTTTTCACCGAGGGCGATATTGTATTGAATCCCGCCCCTTTGGTCGCAGTGACCTTCAATCTGAATTTTTAAGGTAGGCCTTTCCTTCATGAGATCTGCATTGGCTTTAAGCGCTGCTTTGGCGCTGCTGTCGAGCACAAACGAGTCATAAGGAAAAAACACCGTCTGAAGTCCCATAGCTTTCCCAGAGTCAGAGTCCCCCATCATACTTTCATCGGCAGAGGAAGCTGTAGCAACCCCACCTGCCTCGGTTTCTTCTTTTTTCTTCGCGCTCGAACAAGCCGTAACGAAGATGCTGAGTGCAACTGCTAAGGACAAAAGAAATTGATGTCGTGTCTCGCTCTTGATCGTCATAATTTTCTCCTAAAATTCTAAAAAAGACTTACTAGTTGAACCCAAAATACAACGAATTCGTACCCCGAGAAAGAAGATTCCTCGAAAATCCTGGTTACTTGAGATATTCAGACCACAAATGTCCTTCGTCCGAATCGAGCCTTATTCCCCAACCCTGAACTCAGCGGTGCGCAGCCACACCCTGAAAGTGCCCGGAGATAAATCCATCTCGCATCGTGCCCTCCTCTTTGGGGCACTTGCGCGCGGTTCGACAGAAATTTCAAACCTCCTAGAAGCTGAGGATGTCCGATCAACCGAAACCTGCTTGAGGCACCTGGGAATCCAAATCACACGAACGGGCTCAGGCTGGAGCGTCCTAGGCCAGGGCAGAGAAAGACTCAAAACTCCGCTCACCCACCTCGATTGCGGCAACTCTGGGACAACCGTCCGCCTTCTCATGGGCGTTTTGGCAGCCGAACCTTTTTTGGCTCACCTCCATGGAGACGCATCACTTTCTAATCGCCCCATGAAGCGAGTTGCAGAGCCGCTTCGAAAGATGGGAGCTCAAATCCAACTCTCTTCAGCTGGAACTGCTCCTGTCCAAATCCTAGGAACTCGATCTCTCCAAGCAATCAATTACTCCCTGCCTGTGGCGAGTGCACAGCTCAAGAGCGCCCTTCTTTTGGCCGGACTCTCTGCGGAGGGTACGACCCGACTCTCAGGACAGATTTTCAGCCGTGACCACACCGAGCGACTTCTTCAGCATTTTGGAGTCCACGTCGAGCGTACCCAAGGCCAAGAATTTCTAAACCCTTCTCATCCGATTGATCAGCCCGAGAGCGACGCAACTTACCTGTCCATTAAGGGCGGCCAGGAATTAACGGCAGCGAAAATCATCGTGCCGGGCGATATCTCGAGCGCTGCCTTTTGGCTCGGCCTCGGCACATTGATTCCCTGCGGGACGATTGAGATCCAAGATGTTTTGCTCAATCCCACCCGCATCGGAATCCTCACTTTGCTTCAAAAAATGGGAGCTCAAATTCGATTCGAAATCACTTCATCCCACCCAGAGCCTTTAGGTTGGATCAAAGTGAACCATTCGGAACTTCGCGGGATTGAAATCCATCCCAACGAAGTCCCGACCCTGATTGACGAACTCCCTTTGATCGCCGTTTTAGCCGCGTTCGCAAATGGAACGACCATCGTCCGGGGCGCTGAAGAACTTCGCGTCAAAGAAACAGACCGACTCGAAGCCATTGCCTGCAATCTCAGAGCAATGGGCGGTGCAATCGAACTTTTCCCTGACGGCTTTGCGATCGAGGGTCCTCAACGCCTTCGAGGCAACGCGATGGAATCCTTTGGCGACCACCGTATCGCCATGGCTTTTTCTATCGCAGCCCTCAAAGCTGACACTTCCAGCGAGATCCGAGGTAGCGAGTGCGTCTCCATTTCTTATCCGAAGTTTTATGAGACGCTCAACTCTCTCACCTCTTCCTCCTCCAAAGCCGCTACGCTTCTTGGCTCGTGATTTTCCTCTAATCCACCGGTAGACCTCCGACTCGTACCCAAGAAATGAACCTCATCGGCATGAACCTCATAAGCCGTACGTGCACTCCCACTTTGATCAACATAGGAGTGACTGCGGATACTTCCTGCCAAATAGACCGGATCACCCTTTTTCAAATACTGACAACAAAGCTCCGCCTGCTTCCCCCAAACCACGATCTTATGCCATTCTGTTTCCTCGACAAATTCCGGCTCCTGCCCGCCCTCGACAATTCGCCTGGGGAATCGGCGCGAGGTGGCCAAGGAAAAATTAGCTACGGAACTACCCGTTTTGGTCTGCCTCAAAACCGGGCCAGCGCCCAGCCGTCCCATTAGGTTCACTTGATTTAAATCTCTCATTGAATTTCAATCCTCCTAGGGAGGAGATGAGAGCGAGAAAAGTGCCAAGAGACGTTCTCAGAGAATCTTAATTGTGCTCGAATTTAAGCCGATTAGACTGACTTTGAATCGATCCCTAGGGCCTAGGCGGTTCAATCAGGTCTCCAACCATAATTGCCTTGGGTGAAATCGAGGCCGAAGAGTCGGAAGGAAGAAATGTTTCGAGGCGACAAATAGAAGCCCCTAAATCGGCATGGATCACCTTGATTTTGGCGATTGGGAAGACCACATCTCGATAGAATTGCTGGTTCACTAAATCATAGGTTGGAGCACGCCTCGAGACCTGCAAAATATCGCCGGCTCGCACTCCATGCTCTGAACCCAGATTGACATAGTACTCCTTGGGGGCAACCTCGGCCGAGCCACCGAGATTCAAATTCTGGCGAACCTCATACACAGCAAATCCAACTTGGCGCGCATGAAGACTCGATATGCTCATGATCATAGATAAGAGCCCCCAATGAGCAAGATTCCCGACTCTTAACTTCCATCTCATAGAGTGCTCCCATCGATCGTTCCTAAAGTCATCTTATTGTCTATCGGTACAATTTGCCTAAGACTGAGTAAAGAAATTGACGGCCAAATTACTTATTAAAAAAGTCAAGTATTCTGAACTCTCTTCCGATAGAGACCTAAGGAACTTTGCTTGTCGGCCCCCCCTGAATTTCCAGGAAGTTGAGCAAGACCAAGGCTTACGGAATGAAAAAACAAATTTTTCAAAAATTTAAGCTGCTGGCGATCTTCCTCGGGATTCTGCTCCTCCTGCCCCCGGATACATCGTTTAATCCAAATTCTGAATTTTATATCGCTCGCAATCCAAGCAATAACCATGAGGAACATCTCTTTAAAATTTCGCTCTCCAACTCTAAACAATTCCCTATCGGATCTGAGAAATTGACCGCCTATCTTTCTAAACTCAACTCATCTCGCCACGGCGCACTAATTGCCGAAATCGAAAGACTCTTTGAAAAGCTGAGTCCCTCCCAAGCCAAGGAGCGTCTGAGGCTTTTACAAATCGCTCATCGAGCTGGGCAAATTTCACAATCAGGCAGAATCAATCAAGTCTTGATCGACCAAGCAGAAAAATATTCAAACTCCAATCAACCGACAGAATCAGAAATCAGCCGCCTTGCTCTCGAGTTTTACATGGAACTCGAAATCGATTCTCAGATGAAGCGATCCCAGATCAATCGTGTGATTTCAGCTATCATCCATATCAAGGCGCCGCCTGAAAAAAACCCTTGCTCACGACCCGACTTTTACCTATCGAAACCTGAATGTGAGAAAAAATCCCGACAACCTTGTCAACTCGCTGTCTTGGCCTATGAGAACCAGGCAAATGCCTGTTGGAAACCGCTTATTTCCGAATCTAAGATCCCAAGAAACGAACTCTACTCTAATGAGTCTAAAAATAATAAAAAATGTCGAATATTTACTTTAGACCTGCACAATGATCTACAAAAAGAAAACACTCATCTTACTCCGATTTCTCGAAAGTGTCGTCTCAACTATTTTCACAGCCTGCTTGATTTCGAGCCTTTTTCGATTACCTATGGAACCGACTGCCAGAAATGTACCGACACTTTAATCAGTGACATAAAAACTCAGGACTCACCGATTCAAGCACTCTTCCAACAAATGAGTCAGGAAA
The DNA here is from genome assembly GCA_947447665.1 of Bacteriovoracaceae bacterium. Lineage (GTDB taxonomy): Bacteria > Bdellovibrionota > UBA1018 > UBA1018 > UBA1018 > CAINWE01. The sequence continues at coordinate 74,799 of CANFJX010000004.1, forward strand.
AAATGACTTGGATTCCTAACTCCTGCCAGGGAAATCCTAGCTGGAACCATGAATTTCAAAATGGACATAACTTTAGCATCGAGGCAATTGACGTTAAAGACGAAGATAAGAGTTATTTCGGATTCAAAATGGACCAATGCTCGGTCGAACTTAGCAGAACTCGAACCTCAACCTACTATTTTTAGTTGCAATCCGACGGCGTCTCCTCTATTCGAAATAAATGCTAAGTGTGGGGCACTGGTTCGGGGCATTTCTCGGTCTTTTTTTGGCATCCCAAGTCACATGGGCCGATAATTTCTATTCCAAAGTGAAATCCTGCCCCAAGGGGACAAGGGCTCACACTGAACTTTTATCAGAAGTGAGTCCGAATCTCCTCCCCCAGTATCAACCTGACCAAGGGGACACCCCCACTTGCGCTATTCATGCAAGCATGATCCTGGCAAATTCAATTTACAGACTGAAACAGACCCAAATAGAGTACCCCCCCGGGGAAAGCTCCCTCAATCAAGACCTGAGCATTCTCGACGGAATGTTTAAGTTTGGAAGAATCGAAGAAGAAGAGGGGGAGGACTGCTCCCTTCCCTACATGGCAAATATTAGTTCATTTTTATTAAAATTGAGACAGCACCCGAGAGTCCTCATTGACCCATCTCCGTTAACAATAAATACTGCCCTAGCTGGCAATAACGATTTAATCAAGCAGATGGAGCGATGCCAAGCTGCAAAATGTGGACAGAGATGTAGTCGAGGCGAGAACTCTCATCCTCCGTGTCTGATGAAAACCTGCAGGAAAGCGATTCTCAAAAATCTTGCACAAGACGTCACAGATTGGGATCAAATCTCCAAGGACCTCGATCCAAACTTTCCGATTCAAACCCTTCTTCAAAACTCCCATCGGACTGAGGTCCAAGTCCCTCCATTCCAGCTCAAAACTTGGGATCTCCTTGAGTCAAAGAATCAAATCACCCATGACTTAGTTGAAGCCTTTACTCATCAGAGCACCACCCTCCCTTTTGCGTTAGAAACCCTTTTTGACTCGGATGATGAGTGTGGCCATGCGGTGGTGCTCACCCGAATCGAGAAGGTCAACTGTAAAGACCCCGACGGGATCATTAGAGAATCCCGCTACAACGCTACCCTACTCAACTCATGGGGAAGAGGAAGAAATGGACCCTATGACCTGGACGAACTCGCTCGCGGAATGCTGAAATGGGGACGGGGCTTTACTCAGATTCTACCCTGTGACCCCTTAACCCAAAACTGCACCGTGCCGCTTGTTGAGCATCCACGGTCAACACCCCTCGTTCACTATGCGCAGGCCAACGATCTGAATCAAGTCCGGTCTCTTCTCTCTCGCAAGGATACCCAACCCAACCAATCTGACTCCAGCGGAATCACTCCCCTTATTGAGGCGGCTATGGAGGGTTACTCTCCAGTTTTGAGAGCTCTTCTCGAAAGACCCGATACCGACCCCAATCTCCCCAACGGCAGTAACGCTACTGCCCTCTACTTTGCTGCCCAAGACGGTCACCTAGAATGCGTGAAAGCTCTGATGGAACGAAGTGACCTTAACCCAAATCTGAGCTTCGAGGCAAAAACCCCGCTGTACGCTGCTGCAATGTTCGGACATACCGAGATTGTACGGCAATTACTCAGTTCACCGAAGGTCTCCAGATTACCCCACCCAGAACTTTTCGAGGCAATGAGAAACGACCCAAACACTCGTGAAAATTACCTTCGTGCCAAAAAGCTCATCGAAGACTTAGCCAAGGAGTTCGAGGGACAAGGCCCCATAGAAACTCCAACTAAGAAACGCAAAAGACCTGGGAGCTTTTAGTAAGCCTGAAATTTTCGCATTAAGACGTATCCACTTGGCGCACGCCCAACCCAACTCCAGGCACGAGAAGCCGCTTTCAGGCTGAACTCTGGCAGCTTACTCTCGGGTAAAATAGCATAAGAGCAAGCAAGATCTTGATCCACAGAGAACTCAGATACATGCCTCTCAACCACCGTCATTCCATCTCCCAAAATGAGTTGCCCTCGAGTCCACGACCAATTGTGGTCCATTAAAAGGAGACAGTTCGATCCCCCACCTGATTGATTCTGAAGTTCATAAACTTTTGCCTCAAGCGGGGCTATATTTACGGTCGTAAGATAAAGGGGAGTCGCCCAAGCAAATGCAAACGCCACCACCCCGCTCAAACCTAAACTCATATACCCTAAAAAGGGTGAGAGTCGGTATTTTTGGCTAAGGCGACTGAGAAACGCGACACCTGGAAAAAGGTGCAATGAAATTCCAAAAAAAATGTAAGCGATGGGAATCACTGGGAGTAAAAACCGCGTCTCCTTATGGGGAATGCAAATATGAAATGAAAAATAAAGAAGGCCGGGAGCGACAGCTATCCACAAACGCTCCCATCGAAGTGATACAAAAAGACGTGCAGCTCTCCAGCGAATCAACACGGTGACGAATCCAATCGCCATCGCAATCACGATCCAGACTCCTTGATCATCCACAAATCGCGAAAAATAATCAAACCAAGGGGAGACACCGTAAAAGCGCGAGGTCATCTCTCCTCGTTTGAGCTGCTGAATCAAAGCTGAAAATAGCTGACCGTAAGCAACCCAATCCAATATGCCCAAAGACATCACCACGGAAAAAACTCCCGAAGCGTAAAGAACAAGCTGGCGCAGAGTCTTACGTTGAATTAAAAAACCGAGCCCGATCGCGAACGAGAAAATTCCAGCCTGAAGCTTGAGTAAAAGCGGCAACCCTGCGAGCACGCCCAAAAGATACCAGGCTCGATCTGACTTCTGTCCGCTGAGCCGCATGCAGGTAGGAAGAAAAGAAATACTCGTGATCATCACCCAATGATCAGCCAGAGTCGTAGCCCCCCACAGAACCATTGGTGCGCTGAACGAAAATGCTGCAAATGTTAGTAATCTCGCCCACGGCCGGAGACGAAGTAAAAAAAGTACCTCATTCAACCGCCAAAGACTCAGGCCCGAAAAAATAACTGTAAACACTCGACTCGCATGAATCGGAACCAACCCGCCGCTAAAACCGAGAAGCTTGCACAGAAAAAGGATCGGAACATACAACAAAGGTAACGTCCAGGAGCGATATCCCTCCTGCCATTCCCAAGCAAGAATTCCGCGACCAAAAACAATCTTCGAAGCAGGCTCCAGAGCTTGAAATTGCTCATCCGGCCAAACTGCATCTGAGCGCAAAATAGCAATAAGAACCCGGAGAACGACTCCCATTAATAGAATCAGCAATACCTTATTTTTTAAGAACTCGAACCTAAGCGCCCTCTTTCCCATCTCTGGCCCCACTCTCTAATCGCTTTTTCCGCAAACTAACGATCTTCTAGGTATCGCTTTCTGATCTCGGCATCCACTCGATAGTATTTAAATCTATTCAAAATAATCGTATTCGCTCGGTAGTTCATCAACCACGGCTGAGCCAGATCATAGGCCGCCTCATAGTAACCTAAAGCCCACGGGCAATCCTCTTGAAGAAGTTGGTCCATTTTCTCGATCAACTGCGCCCGCTTGGGGCCCGGCTTCATTACGCTAATTTGCTCATAGAGTAAGTTCATTTCAGGACGATTATAATTGGACTCGTTTGGCCCTGGAGCTTGATTAGCTCCGTACAAAAGCTGATAAATATTTTCTGCATCCGGGTAATCCATCGACCACCCACCATAGGCCACCTGTGTTGATCCTTGCTTCATCTTCTCTAAAAATGCCGGAAACGTATTTGTGCTGATGTCCGTCTGGACCCCAATTTTCGCAAACTGTTCCGTAATAAATTCCCCAAATTGACGATCCGTGGTCGAAGCGCCGCGAAGATCGAATCGAATCGGAGGAAGGCCCTTACCTCCAGGATAACCTGCTTTTTTTAATAACTCCTTGGCGCGGGCCAAATTAAGATCGTACTTAATCCCCTCGACCTTCGGACGATCTTGAATTCCAGGTGGAATTGCACTGACCATTTTTTTCCCAGTCCCGTTGGTGAAAATACTAATCCATTCGTCTCGATCGATCGCCGATGAGAGTGCCTGCCTTAGAAATTTGTGATCTCCGCCCACTAGAGGATCTCGCATATTAAACGAGATATAACGAATTACGCTCCCCGTCTCGATATGAAGGTGCATCCCCTTCTTTACTAAATCAGGCACTAAATTAACTTGATCTACGATCGCCTGTCTAAAATTATCTTTGGGCAGGACAATAGCGTCTCGATTTCCCTTCAAAAAATTAAGCCACCGTGGCTGATCTTCCTTCGCTACTTGCATCGAAATTCGATCGAGAAAGGGCAATGTCTTACCCGCATCTTGCAGCATCCCGAGCTGTGCAAAGGCCATTGATCCAGTCGATGGATACTTTTCACCTCGGTAAGTCGGACTTTTCTCCAAAATAATTTCTCGGTTTCTATTCCAGCGCTTCAAGACAAATGGACCCGTGCCGACCGGATGATCCGTCAGATTACCCTGATGGTCTGAGTACTTTTCAACTGCCTCGTGAGCAACGGGAGAAGTAAAATTCATCGCCAACAGCGGCAAAAGAGATGGATCAGGCTTGATGAGCTGAATCTGAAGCGTGTACTCATCGAGGGCTTTGACGCCCTCCAAGTCTTTTTGAAATACTTGTGTCAACTCTTGAGCTGGCGCGTGGAGCAGAAGATCATGAAATGCATTAGCACCAACGACCTTGCCGTCTAAAACCCACCAACCTTGAGACTGAAGCGAAGGGAGCGCCAAACGCTTGATCCCGTAAACAAAATCCTGAGCCTTGAGTTCGCGGCCTTTGCCCTGGGACTCTCGAAAACAGGGATCATCTTGAAATCGAATTCCCTTCTTTACGGGAATGATCAGGGTCAATTGATCTGCAGAATATTTAGGGAGACTTTCAGCCAGCAGCGGCTCTAGCTGGTAATGATCTGAAAGATAGGAGTACTGGTAAAGCGTCTCATAAACCAGAGGGACTAAGTCGAGGCTAACCCCGTCATACGCATTTGCAGGATCCCACGTTTTTACGTCGTCTCTCTCAAAACCTCGAAATACGTTTAGATGCTCATCATCTCGTTTCCTAGTGCAACTCAACGAAAAGAGAAATACAAGAAAGAGAACCCCCGCCCAACCCTTACGCCACTTCAACCAACCCATCATAAGGAAAGGATTAACCTATTTAGTGGAACAGATCAACCCGCCTTCGCGATGAATCCAGAGGAGGGGAAGGACGGGATTTGCACCCCATCCCTCACACTCATCCATCAATCACTTACTGTTTCAGCTTACCCGCAGCCGCTGAAGAAGAAGCTCGCGACTTAGTTCCCGCCTCTGGCAAAGCCGGAGCGGAAATGCTTGATCCCTGAGATGCAGGTGCTGGCTGAGCTTTAACCCCTGCTTTTTTCAAAACCTCATCGCGAATGGTCTGAAGGTACTGAGGCCGCTCCTTGAGATAGTTTTTAGCATTCTCGCGACCTTGGCCGAGCCTTTCGTCTTTATAAGTGTACCAAGTCCCACTCTTTTCAACCACGTTCAGACTGGCCGCCAAGTCGAGCAAGTCGCCTTCTTTAGAGATTCCTTCACCGTAGAGGATATCGAACTCGACTTCCTTAAATGGAGGGGCCATCTTGTTTTTGACTACCTTCACGCGGGTGCGATTTCCCACGATATTCTCGCCATCTTTGATCGCTGCAATTCTTCTAATATCAAGACGCACCGAGGAGTAAAACTTAAGTGCGTTTCCACCCGTTGTCGTCTCTGGGTTGCCGAACATGACGCCGATTTTCATTCGGATTTGATTAATGAAAATCACCAAGGTTTTGCTTCGATTGATCGTTCCAGTCAGCTTACGCAGAGCCTGACTCATCAGCCGGGCCTGCAAGCCCATATGAGAGTCTCCCATCTCACCTTCAATTTCAGCTCGAGGCACCAAAGCAGCCACCGAGTCAACAACGAGAAGATCAATCCCTCCCGAGCGCACCAGCATATCTGCAATCTCCAGAGCTTGCTCTCCCGTGTCAGGCTGTGAGATCAAGAGATCATCTGTCCTAACTCCGAGCTTACGAGCATAGGTCACATCCAGAGCGTGTTCCGCATCAACGAAAGCTGCCACGCCTCCTTGCTTCTGAACTTCAGCAATTGCGTGGAGAGTGAGCGTCGTTTTACCTGAAGATTCAGGCCCGTAAATTTCTACAATTCGGCCTCGAGGGTATCCACCAATTCCCAAAGCAATATCGAGACCTAGTGAACCAGTAGGGACAGCAGGAACATCTTGGGCAATCAAATTCTCCTCTGCGCCCAAACGCATAATGGAGCCTTTACCAAACTGTTTTTCGATCGCTTGTACTGCCAAATCGATGGCTTTACTTTTCTGCCCGTGAGCAGCCTCAAGCCCGTTGCGTCGTTCTGTCATTTCCATGATTCTCTCCTTGGGGATCAAAAATTTTCTTGAGTTAAACTTGATGTTTTGTCGATGAGTGAGCAACGACCGTACCACACCTCATTTCAAAACAAAATGCTCGAACTCGCTGTAAGAATCACTAAAGAAACCCGAGCTTTTGTAGCAGGATTACAACTAATAGGCCTTCGACCCCAGCGATCAGGTCATCTGCCATCACCCCAAAGCCGGCCCATTTCCGAGAGATTTGCTTTTTGGACCATTCATCCACTTTTCGGATTGGAGGGGGCTTCAAGATATCAAAAAAGCGAAATGCTAAAAATGCGACCGCCCAAGTTTTAAGATCTTGGCCTGCCGTCCAGGCCGCGATGCCCATTCCCACGACTTCATCGATGACAATGCTCTGATTATCTTGAGTTTTCATCTTTTCGTCGAAAATCTGAGCCGCCCACGTGCCCAATAAAAATAGGGCCACCCAGAAAAAAACTCGAACGAGAGGAGATATCCCTTGGGTCCAATAGGCGATCGGAAGCCCTACCAGGCTACCCATGGTTCCCGGAGCCACAGGGAATAAGCCAGCCCCCGATGCAGTAGCAACCCAAACCGCAAAAATAGACTTAAAGTCTCGGACATTTTTCCAATCCATTCGGCGACGAGAAGGTGATACCATACGCCTACGCTACCTCATTTCTTCATTGATGGTAAGCTTTGCTTTCGGATAGACTGGCATCCTAAAGGCTAAGAAATCCAACTCTTGGATCGATCGCCAGAATACCTTACTGTCAAAAGCAAGGACGACGGAGGAGTTTGTACTGTGACAAAAGATGAAGTAACTCGTTTTAAAAATCAGTACGACTTCCGAAGTGATGTCCTCGATGTAATCGTCGGGGGTAAGTCCTCCTTGGATTCTCCCAATGTGTTTCAGATTTCGATTCTGGAAGAAGCCGACCGCTTTATCCAAAGCTACGGCTATGATCTAGAAAACCCCATCGAGAACGCTGAGATTCTCGGAAATTTTCATGAGTCCCTCAATTTTATCCGTAAATACTTTCTCCATCCGGGCAACTCGGATGGCCTTAAAATCGAAATCCCAAGAAAAGTTCTCGAGCTTACCGACGTTCGAGAACTTTTGCTCTTTGCCAGCTTTTCCAAACGAGGACAAACACAAGATCCACAAGGGCTGACCCTGCAAAACTGGGCCTGCAGCCTACTCAAGGTGATGCACACCATCTCCCACATTGACAAGGATCTGCGATCGCCTTATTTCTCGGATATTCAAAAACAAATTTTTGATCGATTTTATAAATTAGTTCACCGAGACACGGAGGGTCATCTTTACCTCGGAGAAAAAGATGATGACCCACTTCGAGTTGACTTGACTGCGTTTGAGACCAAACCAAAAAAGTCGAGAGATTCTATTATTTTGAAGTTGCTTCACAAACCAGAAAATGTTGCTGAGGATATTTTTGACCGAGTTGGAATTCGCCTCATCACCCCGACTACTCTTGGGGCCCTTCGGGTCGTAAAATACTTAAAGGACAAAATGGTCATCATACCCTCGAACATCAAGCCCAGCCGCTCGAGAAATACACTGCTCGACACGGAGGAGTTCCGTATCCGATTATCAGAGGTCCTTAAAAAGCTCCCCGAGGAAGGTGCTCAAGAAAAGCAGCTCGCAATGCACCTCGAGGAGGCGCTCCTTAACCCCAGAGTCAGTCCCAGCAATCCTCACTCAAGTGAATTTTATCGAGCGATCCAATTTACCTGCCGACAGCTCATTAAATTGAAGAACCCCATGTATGAAGTACTTCGAGACCTTAGAAACACCGTGAAGGAAACGTCTCCCAACGTGGAGCTTTTAAAAATTCTGGACCGAGTCGATCCGAAATCAATTCAGAAAGAAGTTCGATTTTTCTACCCTTATGAAGTGCAAATCGTTGATCAGAAAAGCGCTGAAGAAAATGAAAAGGGCCGAAGTGCGCACAGCGAGTATAAACGAGCCCAAGTGATTACCGCGATGAAGCGGGTCATGGGGGGACTCGGGGATGCCCTTTGACGTTGCACTCTTCGGCACCGGACTCGCCCCTTTAGTCGCGGCTCAGCATTTCACACTCCAAGGAAAATCAGTCCTTCTGCTTAACCCCGACCTTGATTTTTTTCTCGAAGACTCAGAGCTTCCCCTCGACCCTTTTCTCCATGGTAAAATTAATTCAAAACGAATTTTAGAGAACACTTTCGAACAAGCAATGGAAGTGATTCGCCCCGTTTACCCCGGCTCAGTAGAAACCTGGTCACCTCAAGCTGAAAAAGAGGGTTTCCACGATCCGAGCGCCCCACATTTACGACAGCGTGCCCGACTTTGGATTTCCTCCCTCTCCAGCCCTGATTCGCCGTGGAGCTGGGAACAGATCGAGGAACTTTATGTTGAAGCCTCAGACTCGCATTTAAAACCGCAACTACTAGAAGGCCTTCCAGCAATTCGTCGTTTTCCAGGAGTGGCGGCCAGCACCGATCACTTTCGTGGACTCTCGATCCCAAAGCTCTGCGATATCGATATCTCGCGATATCGAAACGGAATATTAGAGTTCATTCGTGATAGAATTAGCGCCGAAAACGTCATTTGCGCAGTTGGACCAGTTGAACTCATTGAGGGGGGTATCCGCTACCATGCTCAGGGTGTTTGGAACTCAGTTCAACTGAAAGAAAATCTCCTCGCTTTTTGGACACCCCGAATGACTCAATGGATCTTAAACCAGAGTAGAAAACTGGGAGCGCCACTCACCCCGCCCAAAGGTATCCGAATGTGGGAACAGTGGTCTTTGAACTCAAAGGAACAACCCGCTCCAGCAACGGTAGGAATGTTTGAAAATATGGTGGTCTGGGCTGATTTCGAGGGTTTACCTCGGTTTTCCAATCTCAAGACCTTCCCAGAGGAGCAGCCCGAGGCCTCTCGCCTCGCCGTGCTCCGATCTGGCCCACTGATTTCAGTCGGAGACTCAGACCTGCAGTTAACGAAAGAGGGATGGATCTCGCATGAGTCCCTGGGTGCACTCAGTCACCTCTGTTATGATTTTTTAAAATGGAGCCAATTCTCAATACGCTCGCTTCGAGCTAAGGCCATTTTCGAGTGGGAGGGACTCGGTGAGCTTCCGGCCACGTCGCTCACGCCCCAACTGAAAGTCGTCCGCGGGTGCGATGGCCCAGTGGTCCAGATTCTCAAAGCTGTCCGTTCGGCCTGTGAAGAGAAGAAAGGGGACTGAGGATTGAACTTCTCTATTCGTGATGGAAAATTAGATTTAGTGGTAGCAGCCGGGCCCCGCCTGGAAAATTGGCCCTCCATCGGAGTGAGAACTCTCTCCGTCCTCTGCGCCGAACTCGGCCTGAGCGTAGGTCAATTTGGGGGCGAGTCGCTTTTCGTGCGAGGGGTGATTCCACTTCCGAAGACTGGTGGGATTGTAGTGATCGAGGACATTCAAAAGAGAATTCATCGAATCATAGCCCGTTCGATCGTTCGAGTAACGCCACCTGATTTTAACCCCACCCCATTCCCAGGTTGGCAGAGCTCTGGGTTGATCCCAATTCCAACGGCGGAACGCCTCCTAAGAGAGAGTCAAATCACGTGGGAGCCCACCATCGCCATCCTTGGGACCGGCAATCGGGCACTTCGTTTTGGAAGTACGCTGCTTGAGAGCGGGACTCCTGAAGTTTATTGCATCGAGACCTTTTCTCAATGGGGCGCCAAGCGGTATTCGGGATGGGAAGTTGAAAAACGCCGATTCGAAATTCTGGGCGGGAAACTGATTGAGGCAAAACCCATTCAACTTCTACGAAAATCTCCCCTTCTCTGGCAGCTGAGACTTCAGGACGCTCAAGGAATCCGAATCTTGGAGGTGATCCGAGTCATTTCGGCGGGCCCCTTTCAAGATGATCCTGGCGTGAAAGAATATCCACCCGGTGCTGGACTCTATGAAATGACCCAAACCGCTCCAGCCGAATATGCTGAAAATAGCGAGGGCTGGTCCCTCGAAGCACAAAGAGGGAGATGGCTAGCTTCCAAGATCATTCGATCCCTTACACACGACATACACCCTCAAAAAGAGGAGCTCGACCTAACTTTTCGCAAAGCAAAGCTCCGCCTAAAACACCACGCGCGACACCATCAAGAACCCTTCCTGCCCAGCTATGAAGGAAAATGGCTGAGCTTCGCCGACACCCAGAAGATCAAGGGGTTCAGTGGCGTACCCAAGAAGACTCACACCTCCCAAAAGACCGCCTCCGTGGAGTGCTTTGAGGACATCCCCTGTCGAGTCTGCGAAAAAATTTGTCCCACATCAGCCATCCAAATCCACTCGATCGCAAGAGCTAAAAGCGCCATCCTCGACGAAGCTAAATGCACCGCTTGCGGACTTTGCACTCAGGCCTGCCCTTCTACGTCAATTCCTATGATCCAAGAATTTTCGGATCGGTCTTTTTCAACTCTAACGATCGCATGGCGCGGTGCGAAACCTTGGATTGCTGGAGAATTCGCGACGTTAGTGAATCGCAGAGGTGAAAGTTTGGGCTCGGCGCGAATTCAGGCCCTTCTTCCCTCTCAAAGTCAGGAGACTCAGCTTCTCCAACTTGAAATCCCTACACACCTTCTCTGGGACGCCCGTGGGATCAGAAGAGGAAGATCTAACGGTTCCGAAGATCCAGCTTACCTCGCAGCAGTTGCCCAAGCAGATGCCCCCGCAGACAAAGTGGAAATTTCACTAAACGGAGAAAAACGACTCCTCCGTGACCAGATCCCGATTTCCATCGCTCTTTTTGAAATCGGACAAAATCGAGCGGAGGATTCGCTGCTCTGCCCAGATGGAAGCTGCGGACGCTGCCTCATCTCTGTAGATGGGGTGAAAAAATTAGCTTGTCAAACTCGGACTCACCAAGGAATCTCCGTGAAAACTCCCCACCCGAGCCTATACAAATCATCCAATGACAGCCTACTTTGCCCATGCCTGGAGATTTCAGAAGAAAAAGTAGTCGATCGAGTGAAACAAGGGAAGCTCCAGTCACCTGAAGCGGTCCTGGCTATTACCCAAATGGGGGAGGGCAAGTGTCACGGGCAAATCTGCATGGGACCTTTTAAGCGAATTCTTACGGAACAAGGACTTGCTGCTTCATCTTGGATTGACTGGCGATTTCCTTGGTCGGATTGGGTTTTACCCAACCATTAATTCGAGAAAGAAAGTTCTCAATTTTCAAATTTACCAAATCAGGAAGATCCATCTGCGGACAATGGCTTCCATGGCGAATTACCTCGAGTTGACTCTTTGGAATTAATTGATGGAGAAGCTCTTGCTGCTCTAACGGAATAAGTCGATCATTTTCTCCCGCTAAAATGAGTGTCGGCACATCTACGGTATGGAGCCAAGCACTCGCATCGTAGGATTCATAGTTCTCAATCAAATGAATCAAAATAGAAGGATCGGTCTCTGCGACCTGTCTGACGTAAAGATCGATGTCCTCTTTGGGTGTGAGGTGGGGATTAAAACCGCCAAACGCAACGAGAGACTTAGCAATCGGATTGGACTTTGAAGACTTCCAAAGAAATGAAACCAGCTCGGGCGAATAATGATAAGCCTTTTTTAAAGCTCCGAAGCATCCTTGAAGAACATTATTACCAAACGCTGTCTCTAAGGGCCTTTGGGCGGTTCCATTCGCGAGGACCATTGCGGCCACTCGCTTGGGCTGCTGGCGGTAGAACTCTAAAACCACGTTCACGCCCATGCTATGACCCAAAAGCACGGGATCTTCGATATTCAGCTCATCTAAGACTGTCCCCAGGTCCCGAGCAATGTTCTCGAGTGTCAAACTATCCATGTTTTTGGGGACTTCAGAGTTCTGGTGACCTCGGTAATCAAACCAGATCGACTGATAGTTTTCCTGAAAATGCTCGATCTGGTAAGTCCAGTGAAGACTCGAGCAGATCAATCCGTAGCAAAAGACTAAAGGCTTGCCTCTTCCCTCGACGCTGTAAAAGAGCTTTGTGCCATCAAAACTCTTTACATACCCATGACTTGCAGGTGGCCGGTCCGAGGATCGAAGCCTTTCGGAAAGGCTCTTCTTACGAGCACCTGGAGGACGCGGACTTCTAGGAAGTTGCATTTTCATGAGCCGAATCTTACTGAGAAGAGGTCGACCGAGACAAGTGCAAAATACTTTCACAGACTGAGGCAAATGCCTGTCGCGTCTTAGGGTCTGCTGTTTGGTAGGCCTCGTAAAGCCCCTTCATGAAGGGATAATCCTGATTCTGCACGATGAAGTTCAGCATTGAGTTTTGGAGGTCCGTCTGAGTAGGCAGAGCCCCTCCGAGCTTACTTGTGAGTTTGAGCGCATACTCCTTCTCTACCAAGGAAGCAATTTCGGCCTCAGTCGCCTGCAAGGCCTTGGCCAAAACCGGAATATGAATATGAGGCAAAGGCGTCACCCCTCGCTCCAAGTTTGAAATGAACTGGGTGGTCACTGCTGGAGCAAACAGCAACCCGAGACTCTTTTGCGAGAGGTGAAGAGCCTCACGCTTAGACCTGATAAACTCACCAACTATTTTAAATTTCTTATTTTTTTCAATCATATGTATTTATTATAGTGCGTCGCATTAAGCTTGTCAATTGACCATCTACAACGCTTTAATTAATTGATTTTATTTAACATTTTAGACTAGGAATAAGAAATGAGCTCAAAAAGTCCCCAGCCGGCCCGACTGTTTTTCACCCTCTCGGACAAAGTAATCACGGAGAGGTCGGTGAGCCTCTTTTGCGAGTTCGGGATCTTCTCTTAAAACTTGCGTCGCGTCATCTCGCGCCTGAAGCAAAAGGTCTCGATCTCTGACTAAGTTTCCCAGACGGAAAGGCAGACTCCCCGCCTGCCGAGTACCTAGAAACTCACCCGGCCCACGAATTTCGAGGTCGGCCTCAGCGATCTTAAATCCGTCCTGAGTCTGCTCCAAAACTTCAAGTCTCTCATTTACTGTGCCACCCCGGGATTGAGCTGCAAACAAATAACAGTAAGACTGATACTGCCCTCTTCCCACTCGACCACGAAGTTGATGGAGCTGCGATAAGCCAAATCGCTCCGCATGTTCAATGGCAATGACAGTGGCATTCGGCACATCGACTCCAACTTCCACCACGGTCGTCGATACCAAGACCTGGATCGCGCCCACCTTAAACTGGTTCATCACATCGGCCTTCTGATCCGGACGCATTTGGCCGTGTAATAAACCCACCCGATGACCTAGGAAAACCTCTTGAGCTAAAGACTCTGCTTGAGCCACAGCGGACTTGAGATGCGTGAAGCCCTCGGCCTCACTATCATTCACGAGAGGAAAAATAAAATAAGCCTGCCGCCCTTGAATCAGTTCGTTCCGAATACTTTGATAAGCAGCAGTTCTCTGACTCGATTCTCTAATCACACGCGTTCGAATGGGCGAACGCCCAGGGGGTAATTCAGCGATCGTCGAGACCATGAGATCTGCAAATGCGGTGAGCGCGAGAGTTCTTGGGATCGGAGTTGCAGTTAAAATCAGCGAATGTGGAAGTACTGCTTTCCCCAAATCTGGGTCCACGCGACTCCCCTTATTTCTCAGCGTCCGCCTCTGCTCGACTCCAAATCGGTGCTGCTCATCGATCAGCACATAAGACAGACGATCAAACTTAAGCCAATCCTCCAAGAGAGCATGAGTCCCAACTACCATCAGGGGTTGCCCCGAACTCAGCAGACCTTGAATTCGAGTCCGTTCAGCAGTCGGCGTCTTGCCTGTTAACAGAGCCGCGGGAACTTGATCACCCCAAAGCTTGTGCAAATTGAAAAAGTGTTGCTCGGCTAGAATCTCGGTAGGCGCCATCAGAGCGACTTGGTCCCCTTCAGCGACTACACAGGCAGCCGTTAAAAACGCGACCGCAGTTTTACCCGACCCCACATCGCCTTGAACCAGCCGGTTCATCGGATGCGACTGCTTCAAATCCTCCAAAATTTCTCGAATCGCGTTGAGTTGCCCCCGGGTGAGATGAAATGGCAGGTCTAAAATTAAACTCTTCACCCGAGCCACTCCGCCCCGGAGGCCAAACGGTAGGGCCGAGGCTTTTTCCACATTCAACTTCTGTCGAAGCATCAAGTACTCAAACTTAAAAAACTCATCATAGATCAGCCGACTGTGAGCAGGAGTTTCAAACTCAATCAACGCTTGGAGATCATCTCCCACTTGGTCGGGAGGAAAATGAAGGGCTCGGACGGCCTCCGCAGCCGAAGGAAACTTACGGAGATCGATCAAATACTGAGGCAGATCCTCGGGGATCAAGTGACCCCATTTTTCGAGCGCCTCCCAAAGTACTTTTCTCAACGTACGAGTCGGGACGCCCTCGAGTTCGACATAAATAGGGACAATCCGGCCCACATTAAAATTGCCTTCCGACCGAGCCTCTTCGAGAGCCGCGCCCCACGTGATTTCTGGATGTACGATCTCTTTCCGACCCTGAAAGTCCTTCACTTTTCCTGTGACAACGAACTGAGCCCCAGGCAGCAGGCGTCGATCCAATCCACGGGGCAAATAAAACCACTTGAGACTAATAGACCCCGATGAAGTGAGATCGGTACAGCGGGCCTCAAACATAGATCGGCCGAGTTTTTGGATCGGAATACTTCGACTCGTCAGAACCTTCACCGTGAGGGTCGCTTTCACCCCATCCTCTAGGGTGGCGATCGTACGAGATTGAGAGCGGTCTTCATAGCCTCTCGGAAAAAATTGGAACAAGTGCCGAATCGTAAAGATATCGCGACTATTAAAAACGGCGCCTAACTTTGGGCCGACCCCTTTAACAAATTGAATCGGGGTTTCCAATTCAGAATCTGCGCTCACGTGCGTCTTTAAGCTACTCGTAGTAGATTTTGACGATTTCGTATCGAATTTGTCCTTTGGGAGCATGGACAACCACTTCTTCCCCTTCTGTTTTACTAATCAGCGCTCGGGCAATCGGAGAGGTAATTCCTATTTTTCCATTTTTAATATTGGCTTCATCCACACCTACAATTTTGTAGGTCACACGCTTGCTGGACTCTAACTCTTCCAAAACAACCGTTGCACCAAAAACAACACGATCCGATTGGATCGTCGTCGGATCAATGACCTGAGCCCGAGCGAGCTTGGAGTTAATTTCTCCAATTCGTCCTTCGATAAAGCTCTGGCGCTCCTTTGCGGCGGAGTAATCGGCATTTTCGGATAAATCTCCATGGCCCCGAGCAATTTCAATCGCTTTCACCACACTAGGCCGCTCTACGGAGGTGAGGTGTTTGAGCTCCTCATCTAAGAGGCGTTTTCCTAGGACTGTCATCGGAACCTTTTCGTCTGCCATGGAAATAACGCCTAACACAAAATTTAAAAAAAAACAGTAATCTGCTGGATTTGAGGGGACGTCACCTATCCTGAATGGGTTACAGCAAGCAATCAAATGCAGAATCAGACGGTTTTTTGTCAAACTTTAGGGGGTGATTTGCAAGAAGTAATTTTGGGGCGCTAAAGACTTGGATCCCACGCCCTGAAATAACTCCCGGCCAATTAATACTCAAAACTTTTCAGCGAGAATTATGAGCAATCTGAAGGTCCGGAGAGAAACATCCGGGTTTCCCAGGCCCACTTCCAATACGAACGTGAAAGTGGTTGTGATGTCCTGCTGCGTGCTGAATATAATGTTTGATCGTCTGCCACTCAGGGTCACTGCCAGCCTCTCGAGATAGTTTTTTAATATTTCGACGATCTAAAAACACGAACTTTACGCACGCATAGGGGTTGTGAAACAGTTTTTTAATCAACCAATAATTCGGTTTGGGATCAAAAATTTGATGAAACTCCACGGGCGAGCTTTTGCCAGGCCTAGGAGTCAGGTAACCAATATCAGCATCTTGACCTGTCTTGTGAGATTTATGACAAACCCGCTGACCATGCCCCCACAGACAACCTCCGCGGGGGGCGGCAACATCGCCGACGACGAGTTTAATCCCTGAAAATTTTTTTCCACTATACGCCTTGCCAATCTCATGCCCTAACCACTCAATCATCCCGGCCATTGCATCGGTACCAAAGTTGGTGCAGCGACTCGGAAAGCGCAGAACTACGTGATTGAAGGCGGTAGGAATCACTCTTCTCCCCTCAGCTAGAAATCCATCATTCACAGATAGATAAGCCTGCTCCTGAGATCGATCGGAGTTTGAAATCAAAGTTAATGCGTCTAGCCGACTGGAGTTTACCTGATTCGAATAGGAAACTTGGGCAGGGGTCATATCGCCGCAGTAGCTAAACTGCTTGCGGCTAAGATTACAACCCTTCACCTTCTTGCGCTGCACGCCTGAGAGGTTGAAGGCGCAGCGCCCTCCATTGTACTGAAAGTCGGGATTCCACTCACGGCAGAAGCTGGGAAGTAGTTCTCCGCGATCAGTGTAGATCGTACTCTTGCTGCAACCAGCTGCGATCACCGCGACCCCCGCTATCATCCAAATCCACTTCAATGCTTTCATAACGACTTCCACTCCACATCGACTTCGATTTGAACATCAACCCACGAGAAGAACTTAATTGACGAATCTGGCCTTAGTTATTTAAGTCACTCGCATCTACACAACCGATAGCGACGACATTTGCGGTACAAACGTTGTTGTTTCCTGAATTAGCAGGTCCGCATGCAAGTACCTGAGGCTCCGAAATTGTTTCTGGGGCAACGTCTTCAAATATCGAGTGAAACCCAGTGTTTCCCGTTTTATGACCAGAACCACAATTTGTGGTAGATCCGCCATCACAAGAAACACTCGTTGTAATCGTCCAGTTACCATCTCCATAAGCCACCATATTTCCAGGACAAGTACTGGCTGGAACCTTACAAATCGAGACTCCGGCTGCAAGAAAAGATACCCCATTCGCTTGAGCACAATCCTGTGCAGTAGCAGGAGACATGTTTGCAATCGTCACAGGGAGAGGGGTTGCGATATCAGCGTATACATTACCGTTTGCATCATAAGCATTTAGATGCAAGGTGTAGGAGCCATTTGGAAATAGCGCTGTCAGAAAATTATAAGTAGAGGTCTGACCTGAGTAATTGACGTAGTTAAGCGAAATGAGAGCGCCGCTCGAATTACCTAAAACAAACTCAACCTTAGCAGGAGCAACGTTCGTCCCGTAGCCAGAAAAAATACCGGCTTGAATCGACGTACTGCCTGTAACGATCTGGTTTGCTCTTAAATTATTGAAGTATCCAACAAATGAATAATTCGAGGCACTCGATCCTCCTGAGTTCTGCCCGTAAACAGCGGTCGGGGTCGATGCCAATGAATCTCCATTCGCGGATGTAATCGCACTCGTGAGCGTTAGGGTACAAGCCGTGCTGGCGCTTTGTCCAGAAACGTTAGGTAAAGCCACAGTCGCGGTAGAACCATTGATCGTCACACTGGTGGGAGTATTGCTAGCAGTCGCTGCTGAAACACAAGAGTAAGACCAATTCGAGACCGCAGCGGCACTACTTCCCAAAGTCTCACTAAAATTAACAACCACAGTCTTTGGAAGCGAAGTTGTTCCGCTGGCTGGGCTAAAACCATTCACATACAAATAGGTCGATGCCACAGGCGTAGGTGATGCTGCTGTTGTGGGTGCTGCTGTTGTCATTGCCCCGCAGGCTGATAGAAGAGGTAATGCGAGCAGTGCCGTCGAATAAACTAACTTCAATCGGATGGCATCTTCAATTTTATTTTTAGTCTTTAAAGTTCGCATTCTATTTTCTCCCAATCTTGTGTTTGAAGCTCATGCTAAAAACATTTCCTAAAACTCTCTGAGCTTTAGTAGAGCAATGATTAGGCCAAATAATTAAACATTATCTGTTTTAAAAAAACCGATTAAGAATGAGACTTTAGAGCAACTGAATTGAATCAGTTTTGTTTTGGCAGGCTAAAAAAGAGTGTCGAAATAGTTTACAACTGACTGCCTATTTAGAGTCCAATTACCTTATAGGCTGTGGATGATGGATAATGGAAAAATGACAAAAATGGAATCAGCCCAGGCCTCAAGGCCCGAATAAGAGTAGATCGGGTCGGGCATTTTACTTCTTCTTAAATAACGCCTCAGCTGCGGCCTTCATAAGATCTCTCGACGATGAAGCAGATGCACTCCCCTGAGAGCTAGGCTTAAAGTAATCACAAAAGTTGGAACGTTCTTTTTCGACCACCCGATCGGCCTGGGATTCTCGGCACTGATTATTAGAATTCACCTCGTAGAACACGCACCCTTTGCATACTCGGGTATCTCGTCCGCACTGGGAGCACGTATCGCCCCTTCCATACTCCAAATAAGAGAGAGGATTCCCACAGCTCCAACACAGACCACTACCGATTTGATTCACTGCCTGCTTCCTCCAAACTCAATTTTTAGAAACTACTGTATCAGCTTAGACCCAACTCCAGTTTTGAACTGAAGCTCAATCGGGAGATCAGGATGAACTGCATTATAGGAGTTCACGGCCTTCTCAATATGGGTCTCATTCGAGTTCACTAGGGTGAACCCGTGAAAAATACCTCCCACTCCCAAAACCAATCCAGTCAACATAATCCCGCCTCCTGGAGTTACAGCCCCATTGGAAGGATTGAAGGGTTGCCCTTGACTAAAAATCATCCCGAGCGCGACCAAAACGAGAGCTGAACTCACCATCAAACCCGAGATACGGACGTCATGCAGGTTTTTCTGATAAATATCCAACTCCGACACAGCCTGGGGCACGCTCTGGAGAATTGGCCGCAAGCGCTCAGCATCTCCCCCCAGGTTGGAATCACATTCGTACTTTTGGCCCTTAAAAATAAAGAATCGCTCACAGTGGCTATAGCTCGGCATCTGCTTCTGAATTAAGCCGGGCGGCTGGCTAGGTTGACTAGGGATTTGGGAAAGCCCCTGGTTCAAAGGATTAGCGTAGAGCTTTTGGGTCCAGCTTTCATCTGCCAGAACCTGCCGCGGAGCCACCAAAAAAAAGATGAGGAGCCAAGGTACCATTTTGTCACTCATGCCATCATCTTAACACCAGCGCACCCTAGAAAAAAATCCTGAATCAAGCTAGATTGCGAAAACGCCATGATCGAAATGAAGCAATTCCTCAGTCAGATCGAAAATAACTATCAGCGTGCCCAATTTCTTTCTTCTGATCCCATTGAATTCGTTCACCACTATCAAGACCCTTGGGATCAGGAAGCCATTGCGCTCCTGGCCTCCTTGCTGGCCTATGGCAATGTCCGACAAATTCGGAAATCCATCCAAGAGGCGATCACTCGGATCTCAGAACTTGCTGAATCTCCGCGCGATTTTGTTTCACAACTCCAAGACCCTGCCTTTCTCAAAAAGTCACTTCAGCACTTTGAAGACTACGTGCACCGGTTTAATACGGGGCGAGACATCATTCGGCTCTTCGAGCTCCTGAATCAAAGCTGGAGAACCCATGGATCCCTCGGGGGCCACTTTTTATCCTATCTCTGCCCTGAGGACGAGACGATTGAGAGTGCGCTCAACCAGCTGATCACCAACTGGAAAGAGGCGAAATCCTCTTTCACTTTTCCGAAATCCTTTTATTACCTCCTAACGGCCCCTCAAGACGGAAGCTGCTGTAAACGCTGGTGCATGCTTCTTCGCTGGATGGGAAGAAAAGATGAGGTCGACCTAGGTCTCTGGATGCAGGCGAGCCCCCTCTGCTCGACGTTTCCTGCGGGCCGCACCCTTGAGTCCCACCAACTGGTGATGCCCTTAGATACTCATACCGGTCGATTGAGCCAATCTCTCGGATTGACCCAGCGCAAAAGTCTAAACTGGAAGGCTGCGATCGAAGTCACCAAATCATTCAAAGCCCTTGATCCACTTGACCCCGTCCGGTACGATTTCGCATTGAGTCGCCTAGGCATGCTCGAGGGATCAAAACTTCCAATACACCATAAATGGGGGACGATCGTATGATTCGAGTTGCGTTGGTTCACGATTGGCTGACCGGAATGAGGGGAGGCGAATCCTGTTTGGAGGCAATCTCTGAAATCTTCCCCAGTGCTGAGCTCTTCACGCTGGTGCGCGTGCCGGAAAAAATCTCTCCTGAGCTCCGAGCTATTCCAGCCCACACGAGCTGGCTACAAAAAATCCCCAAGGCGGAATCAAAGTACCGACATTTTCTCCCGCTCATGCCCTCCATGATTGAAAAATTTGATCTCTCCGGATTTGATCTCATTATCTCCTCCTCTCACTGCGTCGCTAAAGGGATCATCAAATCCCCTCATGCTGTACACATCAGTTATGTCTACGCCCCGATGAGATACATCTGGGATCGTTATGATGAATATTTTGGGCCAGGACAAGCATCCATCCCCGTGCGCCTAGCTGCTCGAATGCTCCGGACATCACTTCAGGCCTGGGACCGAAAAGTGAGCCAACCCTCAAGAGTGGACTCGCTCATAGCGATTAGTCAGTTTATTTCTGGGCAAATTCGGAACGCCTATAATCGCGAATCCCAAGTTGTCTACCCCTTTGCTAACCTTGAACGCTTTTCATCTCCGCGCCAGGCAGAATCGTTTTACTTAATGGTCAGCGCCTTCGCTCCCTATAAGCGAATTGATGTCGCCATTCGCGCATTCAACCAAATGAAGCTCCCCCTTAAAATTATCGGGTCCGGTCAGAATGAGGATCAACTCAGGGCAATGGCCGGTCCGAATGTCGAGTTTCTCGGCGCGCTTACCAATGAGGAAATAGCTCACGCTTATTCCAAATGCAGGGCGTTCATTTTTCCAGGCGTGGAGGATTTTGGCATCACTCCCGTCGAAGCGATGGCGGCGGGAGCCCCCGTGATTGCCCTTAAAAAAGGCGGCGTATTAGAAACAGTCACCGAGGAAACTGGAATATTTTATGATGAAGGGGGACTCATCGATGCGGTCCAAAAGTTCGAGTCGGGCCAAGTTCACATCTCTGAGGCAGCTTGTCGTCAGAGAGCTAGTCAATTCTCCAAGGATCGATTTAAAACGGAACTAGTCAAAAGCATCACCTCGACGTGGGCCTGCACCCGCGCAGAGCCCCTCGATATTTCCTAAAGGCTAAGAATCACCCTGGAAACGCTCGAAAAAATTAGTGGGCGTCGATTGGACCTTCGATCTTCTTGTCTACCTTCAAAAAATAGAGTGGGATCACAGCAAAGCCAAAAATAATCAGGAGCGTCCACATCATCTGAACAAAACTCATTAAGAAAACTTGACTCTGAACACGGTAGGCCAAAGATCGGAGTGCAGCCGTAGTAGGGGAAGTTAACCCAATCTCGCCTCCAAATTTAGTCATCATCCCAGACTGAGCCTGTCTCAATGTCAAATCAACCGCAGGACTCAATGAACTCACATGGGCCACGACGTCAATGTAGTTTTGTTGATTTTTTCGATCTAAAAGAGTTCCAATCAGCGCAATCCCAATACTCCCGCCCAGTTGTCGAAATAAATTAAGAAGACCGGCGACCTGCCCCAAACTCTCGCCCCGAAATTGGCCTAAAACAGCGGTATTGATCGGAACAAAGAGAAAACCTAACCCAAGGCCTCGAACAAGCAGTGCCCAAAAAAGCTCCCTCTCTCCTGATTGAGAACTAAACTGAGTCATTAAATAAAGGCAACTCTCGACCACAAAAATGCCGAATAAGATCAAATACCGTGGATCGATTTTCCTCAGCATCGCGCCAATGAACGGCATGCAGGCGGCAGTCGTCAGCGCGCCAGGAATAAATAACATCCCTGTTTGAGTCGCATCATAATGCATTGTTGTACCAACGAAAATCGGCAGAATAAAAACTAGGCCAAAAAGCATGACTCCGAGAGCCATCATGAGGAGAGTTCCGTTTCTCACGACAGAATCCTTAAATAGCCTTAAATTCACAATGGGATCCTTTACCTTCAGCTCCCAATAGACAAACCCCGGAATGGCGCATGCCGCAATCGTGCTGCAAATTCGAATCGCAGTCGAATCAAACCAGTCATCCGCCTGGCCTCGCTCCAAGACATACTGAAGGCAGCCAATGCCTGCTACAAGCAGGCCTAAGCCCACTCCATCAATAGGGGCTGTTTTTTTCTTCTCCTGCATATGAGGCGGTTCTTCGACGTAAATCAAGGCCATGAAAATGGCAAATAAGCCCAGCGGCAAATTAATATTGAAGATAGATCTCCAACCATAGTGGTCAGTGAGAAACCCACCCAAGGTCGGCCCCAGGGTAGGCCCAATCATGATACTCATCCCGTAAATGGCACTACCCATCCCCGCCCGTTCACGTGGAAACTGCTCCTGAATCAATGTTTGAGAGGTAGGTAAAAGCGCCCCCCCAGCCAGACCCTGAATAATCCGAAAAAAGGTGAGAGTCATCAAATTAGGCGCAAAACCGCAAAGGACTGAAGCAAAAGTAAAAATTGAAATACACCCTACATAATACTTCCGCCGACCAATTCGAGTACCTAGCCAACCAGAAAGTGGGAGGACCACTGCATTGGCAATAATATAACCCGTTACCACCCAGCTAATATCTTCTAGCGTGGCACCGAGATTACCCATCATCGTGGGAATCGCCACATTCACAATAGAGGTGTCGACAATCTCTAAAAGCGAAGCTAATACGGCCGTTAGAATAATAAACTTAGACTGCGCTGAAAGCTTAAACTCGGCCAAAGTCGACTCCTCCTGCCTTCATTTTTAACGAACTCGTACTTTTACATAGGCAGAAAGCCCCGCTTGAAGCTCATCGATCTCAGCCCCACTCAGTGCATCCAGAGCAATCCTCACCGGGACCCTTTGAACCACTTTGGTAAAATTACCTGTAGAATTATCGGGGGGCAACAATGTGAATGTTGAACCTGTAGCGGCACTCTTGCTCTCTACAGATCCCGAGAAAGTCCTCCCCGGAAGGGCATCGACCGAAACTTCGACCTTCTCACCGGACCGAATGTGATGCATTTCAGTTTCCTTAAAGTTGGCGACCACCCAACGCTCATCCGAACTCACGAATCCAAAAAGTGGCGTTCCTACAGCAGCCAACATTCCCACTTCCGCAGACTTACGGGCAATAACTCCAGCCGATGGGGCCTTAATCTTCCCATATTCCAAATTGAGCCGAGCCTGAGTCACCTGATTTTGAAGAGCACTGAGTTTCCGACGAAGCTCATTGGCTGTCGCTTCAGCAGTATCAAACTGTTGGTGAGAAACTGCGCCCTTCTTATAAAGTTCAGAAAGACGTCGCTCATTCAGTTCAGCATCTTTAGCCCGAGCCTCAAGAGAAGATCTTTCGCTCTCCATTTGAAGCGCAGTATTTTCATAATCGCGGCTATCGATCTCAGCTAAAACATCCCCTGCCTTCACTTTCTGATTCTCGACGACGTTGACCTTGACCAGGTAACCCGACACCCGAGCGGACACGAGTACCGTTTTAGCCTGGATTTGTGCGTTGTCCGTGGTGACATAGAAAACAGACTGGTAGATAAAGTAGACCCCGCCGATGATGGCAGCTGTGATGATGCCACCGATTACGTTTTTTTTGCCCTGAGGTAGTGCCATGGTTTAATTTAACTCCCGTGAGTGAAAGTAAATCACAACTACAAAGTAGTTCCAATGAAGTTCTACTCGAGGCTCATCATTCGCATCAGTGCGGCTTGACGCTCAACGAGATCAGAAACCTTGAGATTCATTAATCGTCTGAAGCTGAAATCCTCGACTGTGAAACTAGCCATAACGCTTCCTGCCAAAACAGCCCTTCTCAAAAGCCTCTCCCACTGCTTCGGATCAGAATGTGCCAGGTCCCGATGCGCTCCTTGCTCAGCAAGGTACCCCATGACGGCGCCGGCAAAGCTATCTCCTGCCCCCGTGGGATCAACAACTCTCGCAGTAGGGTAGGCTGGAGCGATAAAAAATCCAGACGGAGTGAGCAAGTTCGCGCCATACTCGCCTCTTTTAATGATCACGGTGGATGGACCCATTTTTTGAATTTCCATTGCAGCCAGCATCACATTCTTATGACCAGAGAGCAGATAGGCTTCACCCTCATTAATTGACAACAAATCAACTCTCGCCAAAGTTTTTCGAAGTTCGGTGGGCTTGCCCGTGATCCAAAAGTTCATACTGTCGCAAGCAACTAACCGAGGTGTCTGAATCTGGTCCAAGACATTTTGCTGCAGCACAGGATCAATATTGGCTAAAAACACATAGGGAATTTCGCGGTGTCTTTGACTCAAATGGGGATCGAAGTGCTCAAATACATTCAGGGATGTCGAGAGGGTCTGGGCTTCGTTGAGATTTCTATCGTAAGAACCGACCCAGTGAAACGTCTTACCAGCAGCAATCTTAACTCCGGACACACCGATCTTGCGACTCGAAAGCCACTCAAGATGATCTTTTGGAAAATCCTCACCCACAACTCCTACAACCTCGACCGGTGCATAGTGAGAAGCAGCGATCGAGAAATAATTTCCAGACCCCCCTAAAACTGAATCTACCTTCCCTGCAGGAGTCTGAATGGAATCGAATGCTAAGGAACCGACCGTCAATATTGAATGCGTTTTCATAGGGTCGAAGTAAAACTCGAGGGCACCAGACTGTCAAGTCTAGATCAAACTAGATGAGCCCCCTTAGTAAATAATCTCTCTGGCATCTCTCACATCAACGCGCTTATGCGTCGCCAACCGCAGTGCGCTCTTTTCGCGTTCAATTCTTTTCTCAAGAGTCTCGAGTATCTGCTCAAACCCTTCCCAGCCCAGGCGAGCGGGCATCCAATTCCTAGCCTGATCCTGACAAGAGTGACAAAATACCTTGAGCTCCGAACCCGATTCCCCCTCTAAAAACAAAGCGACCCAGGCCAAGTCATCAGTGAACCAGAGCCGTCCGGAGTCATCTGTACTGACCGGCAGTGAGCGCAGAATTCTTTGTTGTTGGTCTGGCTGACTCACCTCGCGCAAGCCAAGTGCATTGAATGAGCTATTCAAAACCCTCCAGCTAGGAAAGTGCTGCCTTCGCCACCGAGTCAGGACTTCCTCCTGGGTCCATTTAAATGCACCTAGTCCCAAAACTCCCGAAAAGACGATGTAAGTGAGTCCTATCCATTTCTTAGAGGGTAGCCTGAATTTTTTTCCAAACCATTCCGGTAGAGCCGGTACTCGCGGCGAAATCCCTGACTTAAAAACAAAATAACCCCAAACATGAGAAACACCCATAAAACTACCTCAAAAAAGACTTGGCCCCGCCTGCACTCCAACCACGAATGGAGCGATCCACTCGGCCAACCAGGAACCCGAAAAAAAACTAGATTCAGACTGGTCAGCGACTCTGGCCGCTGCAACTCGGGGAGGATGATACGCTTGAATCCGAAACTCATCTGGCCTTTTTCCAATCCACTCTAATGGTTGCTGTCCCGCCTGATCGGGCAGTCCGCGCCGCAGATTTAACTGAGGGAGCGAGGTCGCTCCATCACCCCACTGCCCGCAGCCTCGTCGGAGAGCCCACGCCGCTCTGCGGGCTTTCCATGCCCAAAGAGCGCCCTCCTGAGCTAAAACGGCCGCGTGAATTGCCGCCAATAACGGGGGGACCAGTTCAACCCGAAGTAACACCTGCGCTGCCTCAACAGAGACTCTCAGGCCTCGAATCTTAATATTAGTCGTCTCGATCAAATTGAGATGACTCCGCAGCGCTCGGGCATTTTCTCCGACACATCGATTTAATCGCAACTGAGTTTCAGCATTACTCCGCCAACTCCTGAGAATACCCCAGGTTCCCAACCCGCACATGAGTATAACCATAAGAATCAGCACCATTGGAAAATGAAGGCTTCCCCGACAACTCTTCACCATTGAGCGGACTCCAGCCAGGGCAGATCAACCCGCTCTTCAGCGCCCCCGCAAACTCCTCGCACCTGGACGCCATAATTTCCTCTCGCGTGACCATCACTTTTTGCCCCCTGAATGAGCCGCTGATGAGCCTTTTCGAAAATAATGTAGGCGCACCTTGCCCTCTCCCACTGAGCCTTAAGCACGAGACCACCAGCACCTAAAAAAATGGAGAGGAGCAGTACAGAAACAGTGAACTCGACGAGTGACTGCCCTGCGGGCTGGACGGGATGAAGAGTGGGCAAGAGCTTTATCGATGCACAGTGATTTTCTTATTAATATCATCACGAACTGAGGTCAGCTTAATATTCAACTGAGTACCGATCGACTTAACAATGACCACTGAACCCATCACTACTAGCACCATCAAAATCGCGTACTCTGTAAGCCCCTGCCCTCTGCGATCGAGAATCATCTCTGCTTTCTGATACTTCATTTTTCAACCTTTCAATTTTGTTCAATTCTGTTCACTCTTAATCCAACAGTATGAAATAAATGAGCCAGAGTTGAGCCTATCGATATGAATAAAGCAGCCGAAACCAGGAGCATCTGTCGGAATTTAGGACTCTAGAGTGCCCCGCCAATTCATTGACAGATCATTTTAAAAAAAGGCGATGTTGATTTTAACTACATATCCTTTTATTATTTAAAAAAGGCTGCTATGAGACTTAAATATAGACAAAAACTTTTCATTTTCGACCCTAAAGAGATGATAGTGCTCGTGTTTCTTTTCATCGCAACGACTATTTTTACTTTCACCCTTGGGGTTCATCTCGCAAAACAACTCCGAAATCCTGAAAAAATTGACTCAAAAGAGAAAATAAAACCCGTCGAGGCCACAAGTGACGAAATTCCTAGCCAAATTGAGTTGACTGAGCACGCTCAAGAAATTAATGAATCCAGCCACGAATCGCTCCAAAAAAGCCTCCATGACGAGGTTGAAAAGATGGGAATCAAACTCAAGTCGGGGCGCCAGGTTCACTTACCTAAAAACACAAAAAGCCCCGAAGGGGGAGCAACCCAGTTCAGGGAAGCCGGCGAATCTAAGCCCGAGGCTAAATAGATGCAACCAACAGTACCACCCGCTAATCTAATTAAACGTCTTAAAAAGGGCGAACTCCTCTTTTCAGAAGGCGAACGATCTAGCTCAATGTATTTGGTAACATCGGGAGCTATTCGGCTCTTTATGAGAAAAGGTAGTTCAAACGTCGAAGTCGACACCGTGCGATCAGGCCAAATACTAGGAGAGCTGGCGTTTCTTGACGGAAACCCTCGCTCGCTTTCCGGGGAAGCTCTCACCCCCTGTGAACTCGTAGAGATCTCTGGTGCTACTTTTCTGGAAACTCTCGCGAAAGCACCCGAGTGGCTAAAGATTCTCCTCAAAACGGTCGTAGGACGATTGAGAACAGCAGACGCCCGACTTCGGCAGCTTGAAGCAGCCAACCAAGGGATCGATTACAACTTTAAGCCGGGTGGCACCGGTAAGCGTATTTTTTACCAATATTTATCGTGGCACGAATTCATGAAGGTATGTGCCGCGATTCAACTGGAGGCCCTTCGCGCGGGCAAATCAGACGTCGAGGGCGTTGAGGTCTTTGTTCAAAACATTACTCTCTATGCACACTCTGTTTTTGGTGTTCCTTCATCGAAAGTAGACTGCTCGATTGAGATTTTAGAAAATATGAACCTGGCGACTCGATTTAGCGAAAAAACCCAACAAAAGGCCCGATTTAAAGAAATCCCGTTCTTAGATCGACTCATCCGTTACCTCATTGAGGAAAATCGCCTAGAACCTTCCAAACGACACCAAATCTCTGAACGAGGGCTTGCGATTATGAAGATGATCGCTCCCGTCATCCCCCAGCTACCCGTCAATCCTACCACTGGCTCAGTGACAGTCAACCTGATCGAGGTCAGCCAAAGCGTAGTTGCCGCTCAGCCTGGGGAAAAAGGTTTTAGGCCCGATGATGTCATGGAGCTCATTCAGGTCGGATTTATGGGTCCTTTACAGGCCAATTCGGCCACCGAAGTTTTATCCACCCTGATCCCCACCGCTTTCCTCGATCAAATTCGCTTTCTCGAGCCAGTATTCGCGATTCATGCTCTCAATTTACAAAAAAGCAAAGTAAGTTAGGAACGCGACTTAACCTGAGAGACCAGCTCCAAATTTTTGGCTTTGAGCTCCTCCACGGTCTTTTCGAGATGCTCACACTGCACCCTAAGAACGGCATAGTCGGCTAATGCAGACGAGCGATCGCCGACAGCAGGAGAACTATGGGGGCCATTTCTCAACGATTTCGAGGCCTCCATATTTTTGAGGGCTTTAATTTCAACTTCCATTTCTTCAATTCGCTTAGTCTTCAAAGCCAGAAGTTGCGTTAGCTTCTCTGGATCGTCCGCACCTTGTTCTACCGCATTGCCCCCTAGCCACTTCGCCCACTTCCATGAGCTCAGATCAGGCAGCCGAAACTCTCTCTTTTTAGGGTGATAAGACCTCTGGCGCTGGTCACTCTCGAGCAGCTTTCGATAATTAAGATCTCCAAAGTCAGTATACTTCTCCTCACCTGAGGACTCCGTTAACGAAACTGGCTCAAGCAGAACGACGTCCATCGGCACCTTTTTTTTGAGTACATCCTCGGAGATCCTACCCGGCAGGCCCAGAAATAGCATCAACTCGGCCAAGCCATTTTCAGGAACATATTTTAAAATCATTCGATGGGCTCTCGCCTGTAGGCGAATCAACTTCGCCTCGAATTCTGAATTGAAATTTCCGCTAAATACTCGGTCAGCCAGCCCTGGCCACTGAACGCCCAAGGCTGGACTCAGTCGAAAACTAACTCCAAATACTAGCTTCTCAAGGTCAATTCCACATTCGGCGTAAATTGGCTCACCAAGAGGCTTTAAAGCATCTACTGGATCAAAAACTTGAGCAGAATAAGCTGATAGGATCGAGAGATTAATTAGATCTCTGAGCGCAACCTCGTCGATCCCAGACGGCCTGAGCTGAGCCACCCAGAGATCACTCACTCGACCGAGGGAACGGGTGTCGAAAAATGGGAAATATAAAATCTCCGCCTTCCGACCCAGAGCACCTGAGACGCCGAATCTAGCAAGGGAACCAACCGGTTCTAAACCAAACTTCTCCATTCACGCATCCTCCCTAAATGAAGCCTAGCTCCCCAAAAATGCTCGGGGTCGACGACTTTCGATCCCTCACTAGACTTCTAATCCTGAGCAATCGCTCTTGGATTTTCTTTGTTACCCGCGATGAGCTATTAGCAACACCAACAGCTAGCACCGTCTCATCACCCTTTCCTTCGAAGCGACTGAGGACTAATTCAATGAGCTCTTCAATTTCTGCAGGAAAATTAGATTTAAACCGCAAATCATAAGAGTCCTCAGTAGCAACCATGAAAACAAAGTCGCGAAGACGTTTGATGAAATCGAGGTTAAAATACCCCAAATGCAGGGCAAGAAAAACAACCAGGCCAGAGAGCCCGATGGATCTCTCCAGACGCTTGGAGCCCCTCACTTTTGCCTGGCATAGGAGATCGACTGGAATTTTGCCGCATAATTCATATACCAAGACAGAAACGAAATACAATTCCAGGCCAATAGCAAGGTTTTGATCCTGACACCAAAAGCGTGAAAGAATTTGTAACACTGAATCAGACTGTTCAAAGGGAGACATCCCTAGAGTGACTCCTCGAAAAATGGGTACTTTAGCTAGATCTCTTCCGATCTCCTGCTGACTCAGGAGACTCTGCAATGAAACAGCTGCGTCCTTCGCAAATTCGATAGAAGATATGAACCTTGATAAATAAAGAAAATCGTAGCCTCGGAGTCTTTCGAGGTCCTCAGGGGAAAAAAAATCCAACACCCCTTTGACAGCAATGAGTTCCTTCTTTTTTTTTATTAAAACGTAAGCAGGGACAAAATTAATAGAATAGGGCTGAACGGTTTTGAAGCTGACTCTTTTTAATTTTTTTCCAATCTCGTAAGGGATATTTTTATCTTTAAAGTCCATTTAAATAGCCTTATAAATTACACATAATGACAAGAAACTTCATGACTCTCACGAGAAGGATCGGACTGCTGCTCTAATCTCGGCGAAGCAATTTTACAGTCTTCTTTCGATCTCGGACAGCGAGGATGAAAGTAACATCCAGGGGGAGGTTGGAGCGGAGACGGCACATCTCCCTTGAGAATAATTCTTTCCCTTTTTCGAGTTGGATCTGGAATCGGAATCGCCGACAAAAGCGCCTGAGTATACGGATGTTTAGGATTTTGATAAAGATCATCGGAACTAGCAAGCTCCACGATTTTTCCGAGATACATGACGGCTACCCGAGTTGAGATATGTTGAACTACTTTGAGATCATGTGCAATAAAGAGATAGGTGAGTCCCAAATCCCTCTGAAGATCCTGCATCAGATTGACAATCTGGGCTTGAATAGAGACATCCAGCGCCGAAACCGGCTCATCACAAACAATAAAATCGGGTTCCACCGCTAAGGCACGGGCGATGCAGATGCGCTGTCGTTGACCGCCAGAGAACTCATGAGGATAGCGAGAAATCGATTCCCGCCTCAGCCCACAGCGGTCAAGGAGGCTTAAAATTCGCTCTCGGCGCTCTTGTTTCGAATTACAGATTCCATGAATAGTGAGAGGTTCACCTAGAATGCTCTCCACCGTCATTCTCGGGTTAAGCGATGCGTAGGGGTCCTGGAAAATA
The DNA here is from genome assembly GCA_947447665.1 of Bacteriovoracaceae bacterium. Taxonomy (GTDB): domain Bacteria; phylum Bdellovibrionota; class UBA1018; order UBA1018; family UBA1018; genus CAINWE01. The sequence continues at coordinate 105,865 of CANFJX010000004.1, forward strand.
ATCTGCATCTGTCTTCTTAACTTCCTGAGATCGTGCGGATTGAGAGTCGTTATATCCTGCCCTTTGAAAAAAATCTGCCCCGACGAGGGCTCAGTAAGTCTCAGAATCGTTCGACCTAACGTTGACTTTCCACACCCAGACTCTCCCACAAGCCCAAATGTTTCCCCTTTCTTAATATCAAAGGAGACGTCAGATACAGCTCGGACACTGCCCACTTCTTTAGAGAGCAATCCACCTTGAATTGGGTATCGCTTTACTAAATTACGGACCGAAAGAATGATCCCAGAATCTGCCACGGTGGTCATTTTAAATATCCCTCGCACATCGGATCAGGTGAGCCCTAGGAGCCTCTTCGCCAACTTCCCTGAGCTCTGGCTCAACCCCCTTGCAAACATCTAAAACGTGAGAACACCGTTCCTGAAAGCGGCACCCTTCGGGCAGGCTAAGAAGGTTAGGCACAATGCCGGGAATGGTTTCTAACCGATCTCGCCTAATATGCCCGATCGAGTCCGTAGCCAAAGTCGGAGTGCTCCGGAGTAAACCGCGAGTATAGGGCATCTTTGGATTTTTAAAAATCTCTCTCACCCCGCCCTGCTCCACCACACGACCAGCGTACATCACGACGACCTCATCGCATACCTCGGCCACAACCCCAAGATCATGAGTAATCAATACAAGCGCCATTCCAACTTTTTGCTGAAGATCTCTCAAGAGATCAAGGATCTGTGCCTGAATCGTCACATCGAGAGCCGTGGTAGGTTCATCGGCGATCAACACTTTAGGATCACAAGAAAGGGCCATGGCTATCATGACTCTCTGGCGCATTCCGCCAGAAAGCTGGTGCGGATACTCATGCACTCGCTTGGAAGGCGACGGAATCCCGACCAACTCAAACATTTCTACTGACCTACTATAGGCATCCTTCCATGAAAGTCCCTGATGAAGGCGAATCGCCTCGCTCACCTGATAGCCAATCGTAAAAACAGGATTTAGGGAGGTCATGGGTTCCTGGAAAATCATGGAAATTTCGTTGCCGCGAATCGCTCGCATCTCACTCGTGCCAAGCGTCAGGAGATCCCTTCCCTGATAAAGAACCTGTCCAGATCGAATTCGACCAGGGGGCTCGGGAATAAGCCTCATAATTGACAAACTAGTGACACTTTTTCCGCAACCAGACTCCCCAACAATCCCAAGCGTCTTCCCCGCATAGGCGCAAAAGCTCACATCATCGACGGCCTTAACTTCTCCACCTTCTGTGAAGAACGAGGTACATAGGTTTTTAACCTCTAAAACTTTTTCATCCATCGTCGCCCCTTACTTAGCCATCTCTAGTGCTTCATTTTTGGATCTAGCGCATCCCTCAGAGAATCGCCCAGCAGATTAAAAGCTAAAACGACAAAAAACATCGCCAACGAAGCCCCCGCCAACTGCCACCACACTCCCCTAGAAAGCTCAAGTTTTGCGTCATCAATCATCACTCCCCAGCTTGGTTGTCCCTGAACTCCCAAGCCTAAAAAACTTAGAATGACCTCAGACTTAATTGCGGACACAAACTGAATTGAAATATTAATGATCACGAAGTGAGAAACATTGGGCAGAATATGTCTAAAAATACGGGCCACGTGCCCTGCACCAATACTTTCAGCTGCCACCACGTAGTCTCGAGACTTGTGTTTAATAAACTCGCCCCTCATCACACGTGCAAGACCTACCCAAGCCGTGACACCCAAGGCAACATACATTGCTGTCAACCCTTTGCCTAAGACGAAGGTCACTGCAATTAACAGCATAATATTTGGGATGGATGAGACAGTAGTATAAAACCAAACCACTAAGTCGTCCACCCAACCTCCGAAATAGCCCGCAACTGAACCCAAAAATACACCCACAGGAATACTCAACAACGAAGACATCAAACCCACACTCATTGCGATTCGAGTACCGTGCAATACTTTGTAAAAAACGCTTCTACCAAAAAGATCAGTTCCGAGTATGAGGTCTATTGATGCGAAGTTGGGTGGCTGGTAGGCACTCCCGACTACTCGGTCCCAAGGTGAGGCAATCCAACCAAACTGACAAAGAAGGGCAACCAATGCGTACAAAACGAGAATCGAGATGCAAAGTAACGCAATGCGGTCCCTTTTTAATCTGAGAAATGCGTCACCCCAGAGGCTTCGGCTCGTAGGGTGAACCTGATTGCCCACGGCAGACTGAACTGTTTGAACCTGGGTCGTCATTTTAGGCTCACTCTCGGATCTACTAAGGTGTAGAGAATGTCAGTCGTCAGATTCCCGAGTACATAGAGAAATGCAACGAGCGTGGTCATAGCCTTGATGACCGGAAAATCACTATTGTGAACGGCATCAATGGTGATACTCCCCAGGCCAGGAATACCAAAAAAGCTTTCCAAAAGAAAAGCTCCTAGAATCAACATAGGAATCTCGATGACGACATTGGTTAAAATAGGAACCATACTATTTTTTAAAACATGCCTAAAAAAAACAACGGGCTCGGATAGACCCTTGGCTCGGGCCGTCCTAACATAATCTTGGGTCGTCTCTTCAAGGATAGCTGTCCTATAAAAGCGAACATCATATCCCAAGCTCACTATAACGAAAATAATCATGGGCATCAGGATAAACTCTAAACGATCTGGCCATGCTGACTCATACCCAGAAATAGGAAACCAACCCAGTTTGAATGCGAAAAAATACTGACCAAAAAGGATATAAGCTAGCATCGGAAGACTCATCCCAAAAACGCAGAGAATCACTACGATTCTATCAATGGCTCGCCCCCGAAAATAGGCAACCATAAGACCAATTGAGACCGATAAAATAGTTGTAATTAAAAAGGCGGGGATCATTAAAGAAAGGGACGGACCGACGCCCTCCATGATCATCTGACTAATAGGTTGCCGGGTCGCATAGCTTCTTCCATAATCGAAGGTTACTATTTGCTTAAGATAATGCAAAAACTGAATCGGCTGGGGCTGATCAAAACCGTACTCATGCCTGACTTCTTGAATCTGCTGAGCATTCGCATGCCTACCTAACATCTGGTAGGTCGGATCTCCACCAACCATATCAAAGAGAATGAAGACAATTAACGCGACGCCAAGAAGTGTTGGTATCGTGCTGAGCAGCTTTCTAACGACGTATACTAACATTCTTTCCCACCTATTTCTTCAAGCCTGGATCGACGCGATAGAATTTGTAGTTTGAGTGGTTAAAATCATTGGGTTTATAATTCTTAAGCCATTTTTGAACAAGTACGTAACTTAGTCGATGTGAACCAAAAATCCATGGACAGTCATCTACTAAAATTTTGACCATTTTCTGATAAGTCTCAGTCCTCTGCCTCCCCTCGGGCAGAGTGAGTGAATACTCATAAGCTCGATCAAACTCCGGGCTGCTATAGTTAGCGTCATTTTGCCCAGGCGAGGCATTTTTACTGTAGAAAAGCTGAAGAAAATTCTCTCCATCAGGATAATCTCCGGACCATCCGTATTCCCACATTTGAGCCTTTTTATTTTTTACTACTTCCAAAAACTGCGGCCATGAGTAAGTACCTATATTGAGATTTACCCCTAAAGCAGAAAACATTTTCGATGTGAACTCGCCCTGCTGACGGCCCAGGGTTCCTGCTAGAGTCGCATATTCAAGAGGCGGCAGACCCTTGCCACCTGGATACCCGGCTTTTGCAAGGAGTTCTCGCGCCTTGTTCATATTAAACTGCCTATTTGGATTTCTTAGGCTCGGATCATATCCGTCAATTCCTGGTGGAATAGGTCCTTGTGCCGCCATTGCAGCCCCATTAAAAAAAATCTCGTTAAATGTATTTTGATCATACGCAAGACTGAGGGCCTGTCGGAGGTATTTATTTTTAGCAAAAACCGGATCTGCCATATTAAAAGTCAGATGGCTAATATCAAAGGCTGGCGTTTTAACGAGGCGAACCCCTTTTGCAGCCAGATCCGAGCTGAGTTCGTGGCCAGGATTAATTGCAGTGGAAAAACTGTCCTTAGGAATTCCTGAGATATCTACCTTGCCCGAGAGGAAGCTTAGCCACATGGGCTGCTGTTCGACAAAAACCTGAACAACCACCTGATCCGCTAGAGGAAGCGCCTTACCAGCATCCGCAAGTAACCCCGCTTCGCGGTCGCCTGGTGCGCCTTCGCTCGGATAGAGTTCTCTTCGATAGGTTGGATTCCGAACCCAGACTATCTTCGATCCGGGGTGGTATTCTTGGAGGCGAAATGGCCCCGTTCCGACTGCATGGTTCAGAAATTCTTTACCGTAGAAGTCCACTGCCTCTCGTGGCACTACGGCGGCAAATGGCATGGTTAAAAAATAGAGAAACTGAGTTGATCGTCGGTTCAATTTAATCTGAAATGTATATCGATCAATGGATCGTAGTCCTTCGACCTCGCTCTGATATTGAGTCGTCGAGTCTCTCAGGGCTTTATCTCGCCAGGCGTTTAGGCCAACGACACGATCATCCAAAATCCACCATCCGCTAGATACCAACTTGGGATCTGCAAGACGCTTCAGTGAATAAACGACGTCATCGGCAACCAGCTCGCGCCCTTTTCCACTCGTTTCTTTGAAGCAGGGATCATCTTGAAATAGAACCCCCTTCTTTAGACTGAACGTGTATATTTTCCCATCCGCGCTCACTTCGGGCATTTTATCAGCCAATTGAGGAGCTAGCGAATACGGGCGTTTTAGATAGTGAAACTGAAGAAGCGTTTCGTAAGCCTGGGAAGATTGGGTCCCTGAGTAAAGATCCTCGGCAAGGACTGGATCAAGACCTTTCAACTTTTCTCCAACCACCAAATGAAGAGTTTGAACAGGCTCCGAGGCGCCTCGAGGGGTGCAGCCACCGATCGTAAGAGCCAAAGTAAAAAGAAATAGATGCCTATATTTATAAAAATAGGATGAAAAATCAAAACGAAAAACCCCCGTTAGTCGCAGCATCAAAACACACTCCCCAATGCCGTAGCTACCTAATTACGGGGCGCGTGTCAATCTCGAGTAATTTCGCGTGTCCGCCACTTGACTTTGATTTGACCTTGGGAGGAACGCACGTCCCACTTTTCGGGACTACCAGTTTCCTTTTCAGGACTATCGAACTGGAACTCGACTGATGATCGCTCAGAACCTTCTCGAATCCACTTTAATGAAGCGGGCCATGGATGGTGGTTCCATTGTTTGAAGCGATAAATGAACTTCTGCTTCTCGTTCTCTTTTTTATTCAGCTCGGTCACAGTGAGTTCATTGTCCTGACTCACTTCGAGATCCAGACCCTTCCCCCTCTGGGGACATGGAATTTGGCCCAGAAATAAGATACTCGCCCACTGAAGCGGAATCCCCCCCCAGTGATCTTGGCCGACCCGGGGGCGTTGGCCTTTCTCGGAGTAGTCAATGATCTCGTATCGACCCTGGCTCACCTTAATCAGGGCTTGGGTGCCACCCAATGGATTTGTGATCTCCAACTGCAAATGATCACTCGAGTCAACCAAGACATTAGCCTGAAACTGTCCTGCCTCTTCAGTCGACGTCATTTTTGCTAAAACTCTTCCTCGGGCCGAAACAATATTCTTGCCTGGCTCGCATGCAAAGCCAAAGAGCTCTGAAGCTGAGTACTGCCCCTTCTTCACCGGGGACAGCGTTGAACACGAACTCAATTGAAGTGCTAATGCAGTAATCGCAAGAAAATGTTCGATCGAGGCATGGGGTACTTTTCTCATTCTTCCGTCTCTTGAAGTGTCAGGGGTGCTTGGTCACGGGAGGCTTTATTCTCGATCGTGAAGGCGCTTGCCTTTTCCTTCACCGGACGGCCCTGATCGGATCTTGCCGAACTGACCGAACGATTCAAGGAGGCATCCTTCTTGATACTATCGACCTTGGCCTCAATTTTATGCTTAGCGTCATCAGTCTCTGCGTACTTTACTGCCACTAAGTACTCCTCAATCGCTTTTTCGCGCAAATTCGAGCGCAGATAGGCATCACCCAAATGCTCCAAAATCGTCGACTCGTTGGGTTTCAATTTCACTGCCTTTTCAAGCTCGACTACCGCCTGCTGCACTCTTCCTCGAACAAAAAGATACCATCCCCAACTATCCTGAATATATCCATTCTGAGGCCGCAAAACGAGGGCCTTCTTCAGGAGCTTTTCAACATCATTCAAGCGAACACCACGCTGAGTCCAGGTGTAGCCAACATAATTCATGGCATCGACATTCTCTGGATTCAATTTGAGGAGTGTCTCCATTTGCTCCAGACCACGGTCTACGTCTCCCTGACGATCATAGAGACTACCCAAATAGTAGTGCAGTTTCTCGTCCTCCGGAAAGAGGGCAGTCGCTGCTTCTAAGATCTTAATCGCTCTTTTCGGCTGCTTTTCATCCTCCTCAAGGCTAGCTTGAAATAGATAGAGATTAGGCACTTTTGGAGCCTTTTGAATCGCATCCGCTATAAAAGAGCGAGCTTCGGAGGCACGCTGATTTTGCTTGAGAAGATAGGCCACCTGAAGAGCAGCATCAGGGTAGAGTTTTGACCCAGACTGAATCGACTTCAGCTCACTTATTGCCAGTTCCGGCTGCTTTTCCTCCTGATAAATAGTCCCTAAGTAATAGCGAATCCGGTCAGAACTAGGATTATGCACCAAAATTTTCTTGAACGTTTTAACAGCATCGTCAAGGTGCTTTAACTCCATCTGGACTAAGCCCAACTTAACCTGGACATTGAGGTCCTCCGGATCGGAGACCTCAACCGACTTTAAATACTGGAGTGCTTCGGAGTACTTTTCTTGCTTAAGATAAAGGGTAGCGAGACGATTAGCAGCGACAGCATCTTGCGATTGATCGTAGAGAGTCTTGTAAACTGCAATAGCCTGAGCGATCATCTGCTGCTCCTCGAAGAGGCTTCCCAGGCCTAAAGCTGACTGAGCGAAACCAGGTCTTAATGAAATCGACTTTTCATAGGCCTGAACCGCTATTTTGAAATGTTCTAAAAGCTGCTCAGCGCGAGCTAGGTAATAAAATCCAAGGACCGAATCTGGGCTTTTTTTAGTGAACTGACGAAGAGCGGTTGCGGCTTGACTCACCTTGCCATCTTCCATCAATACCTGGGCCTTATAGATCAGCGCCTCTTCATTTTTTGGATCTAATTTCAGAACCCGATCATACTCATCTACAGCGGATTGATTCTCATGAACGGCAGAATACAATCCACCAAGAATCAGACGAGCGTCAACAAAGGCAGGATTAAGTCGAACCGCCTCTTTAGCACTTTCCATTGCAGATGAAAGCATGCCTTTTTTTATAAATTCAGAAGATAACCTCGCATGTATGAGAGCAGAGTTTGGATCAAAGATCACAGCGAGTTTATACTCCTCAATTGCCTTCTCAGTATCGCCCTCGTTGGAGTAGCCCTGAGCAATGCTAAAGTGATACTCTGCTTGCTGATCATTCTTAGCCTTATCCTCTTCGCCTTGTTTAACTACCTTCTCCACTCCGGATGCGCGAACCCAGCCCGGGTAAAGCGTACAAACCGATAGAAGAACTGACCCGAGAACCATGAGGTTTAAATCGCTCGACTTAGTCTTGATCATAGAATCTGACGGCCTCCACTCTACCTATCGACATTCACAAGGGAAACATAAAAGTACCGCTCGATTTAATCCTACGCTGCTTGGAACACTAACTGCATCGCCCAAAACACAGAAAGGGCCTAGGCCCCTTGCTAGAGGAGGAATAAGACTCCCAATCAAGCAGGGAAAAGCATAGAGTTTTAGATCCATTAAATAAAATCCCAAAAATCAGATAAAAAGGTTTTGGGCGAAGCCTTGACTTTACCGCAGTGGGTTGTTATTTGGCTTAAGGGATGTTGATGACACGATGTAGCTCATGCGCTGCGCCGAACATCAAACAGTGGGATAAAAATTGAGGAGGGGGTTTATTTTCTGTTTCTAACCCAGGCCTCAAATTCAATAAGTGATTCAATAGGGGGAATCATGAAAGAAATTAAAATCATCAAACGTTACCAGAATCGCAAGCTATACGACACTCACGAGTCCAGTTACGTGACACTCGATGAAATTGCGAAAATGATCAAGGGCGGAGAAGACCTTCGGGTCATCGACAACAAAACTAAAAATGACATTACTGCAGCCACTTTGACGCAGCTCCTCTATGAAAGCGAGCGTAAGGCAAAGACTCAGTCATCGGTAGAGTTACTCAAAGAGATTATCCGCCATGGAGATGGGTCATTCTCAGGATATATTCAAAGCAAAATGCCGAGTGCAGAGTCTAACGACTTTTCTCAGCACTCGATGCAAGAAGTCGAAGCAACTATTGCCGCAAGAATTCCAGCCCTCAATCAATAGTCATTTTTTGTCATAGATTTAATCAGACTTGATGCAACAAACAAAAAGTCTGATACCATGAAAAAATGAAATTCCAATTGAAATGGGTAAGGCAAGTATTAGGTCGGCAATTTCTGTTCCCGCTCGGGGTTCTCGCGTTCTCCCTACTTTACTTTGGGAATGAACTCTCAGCCTCAGCGGGCACAGAGATGCTGACTCCAGCGACCACAGGCTTACTTGCATCCTCCAGTTGGTCAAGCAATGATTCTCGGCCGTCGAGGAGCATTTATCCTCGCGATAGTTTAAGCGGTGAAATTTCTCCATTTAGTCCAGGCTCCAACAACATCTCTTTAGACCTTGGGCAAGTCTTTCTCATGGGAGATCTATCCAAATTTCAAAACAACTTGGGAACTCAGCTTCATTATAACTACGGCGTGAGTGATCTCTTTAGCTTTGACTCGAGCCTCGGCTACTCTCAGCATTCAAACGGGCTATTCTCTCTTATGACTTTGCTCAGCGGAGTACGAATGAACCTCAGCTGGTACGATAAAATTATCCCCTATGCAGTCTTCGGACTTGGCTTTTATTTGCCAAGCTACACCGACACCACTGCTGCGGCTGGCAGCGGTTCGAATCCTTCGGGCCCATCGAGCACAGCAGGAGGAGCCAATGCCGCCTCCCTCCCGAGTGTGAGCGCACTTTTATTCGGCGTTCATTTCGGGCCTGGAATTGATCTTGCCCTGAGTAAGAATGTATTTTTCGGGGCATCTCTCGTGTTCCATGAAATGTTTGGAACAACACAACCACTGTCTAATGGTTCACTTCTGAGCTTAGGCGGAACCTACACAACATTTTATCTCCATGTTGGTGGAACTTTTTAAGCCAAAAACTTAGTCACTTACTTCATCTACTCCACTGGCTGAGGCTTCTTTAAGGCGGAGGATCAAACCGCGAAGCTCACCCTCGTCCATTCGATATTCCGTTGAGCAAAAGTCACATTTCACGATTGCAGACTTATCCTCGACCAAAATCGCCTCGAGCTCTGGCACACCTACAAGCACCAAAGCTCTCTGAACTCGCTCCCAGCTGCAGTTGCATTGAAACTGAACTGGCTTCTCTTCAACCACCACAAAGGCAGTACTCTGAAAAATTTGAGACAAGAGGTGCATCGGGGAGGAATTCTCTGCAATACTTTTAGCAAGAGATTGGATCTCGCTAATATGGTGCTCTAAAACACGAACGTCTAACGCGCTTGCTCCCGGCAAGGCCTGAACTAAAAATCCCCCAGCGGATGAAACTCGATCACCCTCCATATTAACTGCCAACCCTACAGCAGAAGGAATCTGCTCGCTTTGGACCCAGTAAAAACTCAAATCCTTTGCCAGGTGCCCAGTCAGAAGAGGGACGGTGCCAATATAAGGCTTAGCAGCGACCTCGTCTCCCTCTCTTGTTCGAAGGACGGATAGTAAACCCTCTCCCCAAGGACCAAAATCTTCGCCGAGAGGAGCCCCTGGTGCTTGCGGCTCGCCTCGCTCAATAATATAACCGCGCACTGTACCATCGGGGTGGGCATCCACTAAAGCCTGCTTGAAGGGCCCGGAGCCTTGAATATTTAAGTTAATTCTCTGTCCTGCTTTGCAATAAGATGCAATCAGGAGCGCTCCCACCACTGCCTCTCCTAATCCTTGAACGGCTTGCCCCTTGAGCTGATGTCGCTCAGCCATTTGCTGCACGAGTTCAGTCGCCTGAATGGCAACCCCCCGGATATTTCCCTGGGTCGAAATACATTTTATCCAACGATCAGAAGACACTTCCATAGCCATTTTTATGCCTTAACACATGCTGCAGTAACTGTCACAGAGAGCAAAAAAAAAGCCCCAGAATTTCTTCTGGGGCTTTTTATCAAGCCGATTTCTTTCGAAATAGGGTTGATCTTACATCATGTCGCCGTAACCGCCCATGCCGCCTGGAGCGCCGCCGCCCATAGGAGCGCCGCCGTCTTTTTTAGGCTTTTCAGCAATCAGGGTTTCGGTGGTCAACATCAAGCTTGCCACGCTTGCTGCGTTCTGAAGAGCGCAACGAGCTACTTTAGCAGGATCAATGACGCCAGCAGCAATCAGGTCTTCATACTTTTCAGTCAATGCGTTGAAGCCCCATGAAGGTGTGGTGTTATTCCAAACCTTATCCACAACGATGGAGCCTTCAAAGCCTGCATTGCCAGCAATCTGGCGCAGAGGCTCTTCCAAAGCGCGTCGGATGATATTCACACCAGCCTGCTGCTCAGGAGAAAGGCCCTTGATGGCTTCCAACACCTTAGCACCACGAAGAAGAGCAGTTCCACCGCCGGGAACGATCCCTTCTTCAACCGCAGCGCGAGTTGCATTCAAAGCATCTTCCACACGAGCTTTCTTTTCTTTCATTTCAACTTCGGTTGCAGCTCCGACGTTCACAACAGCAACGCCACCAACGAGCTTTGCAAGACGCTCTTGCAACTTTTCGCGGTCGTAGTCTGAAGTTGTTTCTTCAATCTGAGCGCGAATGGTCTTCACTCGGCCTTCCACATCCGCCTTCTTGCCTGCACCGTCCACAACTGTGGTGTTGTCCTTATCGATGGTGACCTTCTTAGCTTGTCCCAGGTCTTCGATACGAGCAGATTCGAGTTTGTGACCCATTTCTTCAGAAATGACTTGGCCACCGGTTAAAACCGCGAGGTCTTGCAACATTTCTTTGCGTCGATCGCCGAATCCAGGTGCCTTCACAGCAGCCACTTGGATTGTGCCACGAAGCTTATTGACAACGAGAGTCGCTAACGCTTCTCCGTCAACTTCTTCAGCAACAATCACTAACGGCTTGGAGCGCTGAACGACCTTTTCCAAAAGGGGCAAAAGATCCTTCATCGAACTGATTTTTTTGTCGTAGATCAAGATGTAAGGATTATCGAGGGCGACTTCCATTTTTTCCGCGTTGGTTACGAAATATGGAGAGAGGTATCCACGATCAAACTGCATCCCTTCGACGACATCCAAAGTGGTCTCAGCCGTTTTAGACTCTTCCACGGTGATGACGCCTTCTTTGCCTACTTTTTCCATCGCTTCAGCAATGATCTTGCCGATGGTTGGATCGTTATTGGCAGAAATAGTGCCGACTTGAGCAACTTCTTTCTGATCTTTGATAGGCTTGCTGATTCGCTTCAACTCTTCAATGACTGCAGTAACAGCCTTATCAATCCCGCGCTTCAATTCCATAGGATTGTGACCAGCTGCCACGATCTTTGCGCCTTCGCGATAAATCGCTTGAGCGAGAACGGTTGCGGTGGTGGTACCGTCACCTGCGTCGTCATTGGTTTTGGAGGCAACTTCGCGCACCATTTGGGCGCCCATGTTTTCAAACTTATCAGAAAGTTCGATTTCTTTCGCCACAGTCACGCCGTCTTTGGTGACATTAGGAGCACCAAAGGACTTTTCGATCACGACGTTACGGCCCTTAGGTCCCAACGTCACTTTTACAGCGTCAGCGAGTGCGTTCACGCCATTCAAAATAGCAGAACGAGCATCTTCGGAAAAACGGAGTTCTTTTGCAGACATAAACTTCTCCTTAATATTGAGTCAATTAATTCAAAACACCGAGAATATCTTCCTCACGCATCATGAGGAACTCTTCTCCGTCGATCTTGATTTCGGTGCCGGCATACTTACCAAAAAGGACTCGGTCACCCTTCTTCACGTCAAGAGGACGAACCTTGCCATCTTCAGCGACACGACCCTGGCCAACAGAAATGATTTCGCCTTGAATTGGCTTTTCTTTAGCGGTGTCGGGAATGATGATCCCACCTTTTGAGCGTTCTTCTTCGGTAAAGCGCTTCACTAACACACGATCGTGCAATGGTCTTACTTGCATAGAATTCAACCTCCAAATCAATAGTTTCATGAATAGGACCTAGAATCAGTTTTCGGTCTTTATTCAGCCTGCTACGGTGAGTGAGCGGAAATTCGGAGCATTATCTCTTCGACTACTGTTGTAACCAAACTGAGATAGCGTTCTGAATTGCCACCTAAAACTCAACCGCTTCTGCAGACTTAGGTGGACACTAATTACAATTTGTCAAATTCAGCAACGATTTTTTAGAAATTTTCCAAGGAGTGTTCCACTCGTAGTCGCTCCTTTTGCCTGACTAAATTGATTGCTTTAAATTTTTCATCACGCTTAGCGTTAATCAGTTGCCTTTTTAGGTAAGATCGCATAGCTGATAACTCTCGACTTGATCGAAAGTTCTTTTGGCCTGGTAGCTCAGTCGGTAGAGCAGCGCCCTGAAAAGGCGTGTGTCGGCGGTTCGATTCCGTCCCAGGCCACCACTTAAAAAAACCCTCACCTCCAAATGATTGAACCGATCTTCTCCTCGTGCTAGCTTCCTCTCTCAAACAAACCACGCACTTTACAAAGCCGGAGAGGGCCCCCTGTGAACATCGAAGTGAAAAACATTCGCCGCTCGTTTCGCTCCACCAAGAAAGAGGAAGGATGGAGGGGCACCTTTGGACTCCTACTTCGCCCTAAGTACCAGGAACACGAGGCTCTCAAGGATGTGAGTTTCTCGATTGAACCTGGGTCTTTCAACGGCCTGATTGGGGCAAATGGTGCAGGGAAAACCACTCTACTTAAAATTTTGTCAGGCCTGATCCCCCCCTCGAGCGGTTCGGCGCGGGTATTGGGCTATGATCCGTTTCAACGAAGTCTTGATTTCAGGCGGAAAATCGCCCTCGTCATGGGCCAAAAAGCCCAGCTTTGGTGGGACCTTCCTGCTCGGGATGCATTTGACCTACTGCGAGCCATCTATGAGATCCCTAACAAGGTTTACCAAGAACGGCTCCACACTTTGACTGAGCTTTTGGACGTGCAGCGCCTCTTGGGTACCCAAATTCGTCGACTTTCCCTAGGAGAGAGAATGAAGATGGAACTCATTGGTGCTATTATTCACTGGCCTAGCGTCATCTTTCTGGACGAACCCACGATTGGACTCGACGTCCTGGCAGCACACAAGCTGCGTGAGTTTCTCAAAGTTTTTAACCACCGCGAAAAAGCGACCATTATCCTAACGAGCCATAACATGGATGACATCGAGCGCCTTTGCTCTCGAGTCCTCATTCTACGCTCGGGCGCGCTAATTTATGATGGGCATCCTCAAGGGCTCATTCAGGAGGGCGAACGGATCTTAAGGGTTCGGTTTATCAACTCTCCTTCGATCGAAGATCTCCAAAAAGCCACTGGACTACCCGCTCAACTAATTCAGCTCGGAGATTCTGAAGCTGAGGACTCGGATGGAACCCGCCCTATCCTGTTCAGCATCAAACAAGACCAGATCGTCTCAGTGCTGCAGTCAGTCATTAATCGGTTTCCTATCTTAGACATGGGGATCGAAGAACAGAGTCTAGAAAAAGTCATTCAAAGAATTTACTCAGAAGAGAAGGCAGGTCCTGCGTGAAGCTCCAATGGAGATTGGCCGCCCTCAAAAATGGCTTCCAAGACGCAACAGCCTACCGAGTCGAGTTCCTTTTTGAAATCCTAGGGTCAGCTCTCGTCCCGGCAGCGATCCAATGGGTCCTCTGGTATGCACTGTTTCAGCTCGGGGGCGCAACCCAGGTCGCTGGGATGAGCTATATGGACCTGATTCACTATACGTTCGTCAGCCTCCTCTTCAGTCAAGTGCGAGGAGGAGATCATGATTTTGAGCTCGCTGAAATGATTCGATCTGGGCAACTCAGCAACTACCTCTTGAGACCTGTCGGCGTGGTTGAGTTTGTTTATATTCGCGGGGTAGCTTCCCGGCTTTTCATTGCAGGACTTTGCCTAACGTTGGGCGTGATTTTAGCTCAATTTCTTGGATTTTCAGGACCCAGAATGATCGGAGCGATGTTTTTGGCACTCTTAGGTAACATCATTCATTACCAAGTGGGTGCCGCACTTGCTACAACGGCGTTTCTCTGGGAGGAAGCATACAGCCTCCTCATGGTAAAGAACATGGTGGTCAATCTCCTCTCGGGTGAACTGATTCCTCTCAATTTATTCCCGCCCTCGCTTCAGTGGATTTGGAAGTCCACTCCATTTTATTTATTCGTTTTTGGCCCTACCCAGTACGCCCTCGGTCACTGGAGCCATACGGAGTTTTTCACTCAAGTCGGTATTGCGCTAGTGTGGATTGGTCTCGGTCGGGCCTTAATTCGCGGAACTTGGGGTTTGGGCATGAAACGCTATCTAAGCCTAGGGGGATGAAATTGAAGATTAAACGCTACCTCGACGTCTATGGAATCCAATTCAAGAACAACTTAGTCCGTGAGGCGGTCTATCGGACCAATTTTCTCACCGCCGTGACCGTCGACCTCATCTGGATGGGGGTTGAAGTTTCATTATTCTCTATTCTTTACGCAAATACTCAGACCATAGCGGGTTGGAGCCGCGAGCAGGTTTACTTTTTTTTAGGGATCTTTTTTTCGTCCGATGCTCTCTTTACCATCCTTTTTCAGAGGAACTTTTGGGCATTCTCCGACCTAGTCAACAAAGGGGAACTCGATATCCTCTTAACTAAACCCATCCATCCCCTCTTTTTAGCTCTTTCGAGGTCGATGAATCTCACCGCTGTGTTTAATGTCATTTTAGGTCTCATCATTTCCGCCCGATATGCAGGGCCAGCGGGATTTACAGGGGGCTGGCACTGGCTCGAATGGGGAGCTTGGTTGATTTTCGGTCTCTATGCCGCATTACAAATGCGTTTTCTCTTCTCGATTTGGATTTTCTGGACCGATCGTAGCTGGGCCTTTTCAAGACTTTATTATCAGTTCTTCGCATTCGCAACGAAACCAGACACGATCTATCCCAAGGCCATTCGATACTTAATCTTAACAGCACTGCCCTTCGCGTTTATCGGCAGCGTCCCTGCGCGGGCACTTCTCCATGGCCTCAGTGCCTATGAATACGTGGGGGCTGCAGGAGTTCTCATCTCCTTAACGGGCATTAACTCGATTCTCTGGAAAAAGGGACTTGGCAGATATCAAAGCGCGAGTAGCTAATTCAATTTCTTAACTCTAAATAAGAAAACCACTCAAAAATCATCCGGTCGCCACGGCGACCGGATGATAATTCATTCGATTCTGAATCATTTACCTTGCACAAAATTACCTTCGTCATAAGATTCACTCAGTTCTGTTGAGCGATTTCTCAACTAACGAGAGGAAGGTAGACATGGCTTCATTTAAGGATATTTGCTTCACACCCGCTGAGTTCTCAAATATAGCGAGACTAGATAAGTCCAAATTCAACTCTCTCGAGTCGAGCGGTATAATCAAAACAGTGAGACGCCGCCTAGGAAACTCAGACAGAAAAATGGTCCCTCTGGAGGAGATCCAGAAATATTTTCACGAACTTCGTAGCGGTCGCCACGGCGACCAAGAAAAAATGGCAGAACTTCCTAAGAACAAAGTCCAGATGTTTTATAACGTCAAGGGCGGAACGGGGAAATCCACCCTTACCGCCCAATACGTCATGAAGGCTGCCATCCTAGGTATGAAAGTCCTCGCTATTGATCTTGATGGCCAGGGCCACCTAACCGTCAATCTCGACATCCTCGATGGACACGAACGTCCCACGATTTACGATGTTTTAATTAACGATCTCCCACTTTCTGATGCCATCTTACAGGTAGCTCCAGGTCTCGATCTCGTTCCTGCCAACTTAGGTTTGTGCAATATCGAAATCCCCCTCAATAATAAAACCAGAAGAGAATATCGACTATCCGAGGCTCTCGCAAAGGTAGTTGATCAATACGACCTCGTGGTTGCAGACACAAATCCTGCAGCCTCGATTCTCAATGGATCTATGCTGGTGGCCGCCAACCTAGTGAACGTTGTTTGTGCGACGAACCCTCTCTCATTTCATGGAATGTCGCTCGTGATGGCGACCATCGAAGGGATGGAGCGAGAATTCAGGCGAACACTTGAGGTTAGAATCGTTCCTAACTTATACGACAATCGAGAGATCATCAGTCAAGAAGTCCTAGGAGAATTGAAGTCCCAATTCCCCGAGAACTGCACCCAAACTGTAGTCAATCGGAGCGCTGACCTAAACGAAGCTACCAAGCGACGAACCACCGTCTGGGGAGTGAACGCGAAGGGGGTGGCAGCACAAGACATTAAAGCCCTCACCGAAGAGTTACTTTTTTCATAACGATCAGAGAGGAAATCAATCATGGACGAGAATAAAAAGGATGAACCATCTAATTCAAAGATCAAAACCCGCCAAGGCAGCGGTTACCTTAAACAGCTCTACTCCACTGCTCGAACTACCGCTGGAACGACTCACTCTCACTTAAAAAATCTCACAACATTTTTGGTGAATTTTGTCCCTGTCGACCAAGTCGATGCCTCTGAACTTCAAGTTCGAGTTCACTTTGACGACGCAGAGATTGCAGCTCTATCCCAATCCATTAAAGAGCACGGAGTCCTTCAACCGATCCTGGTCGTTCAAAACGGAGATCGCTACAAGGTCATTGCGGGCGAACGCCGCCTTCGAGCAGCAAGGCTCGCCGGGATGGACCGGATTCCAGCGAGAGTTTTATCCACCCATGACAAAGCAACTCATGAGATCGCCCTTCGAGAAAATCTTGACCGCGTTGACCTTCACCCCCTCGAAGAAGGGGAAGGCTACGTATCACTTCTCGAAGCACAAGCGTACACAAGTCATGACGCAATCGCTAAGGCTTTTGGTAAACCCAAATCCCGAATTACCGAGTGTATTGGGTTTACCCGACTCCCTATACTTACCAAACAAGAACTCCTAAAAACTGGGGTGAAAAATCGATCGCTTCTGAGACACCTTCTCACCTTACCCTCAGATCAGCATACCCAACTAATTATTGACGCAGCAGGCAAAGAAGAAATCCTTGGAGAAGCTCAAACTTCCAGCGAAGCAGGAAATGACGCGACTCACTCACCCACGATACCTGCGGTCAAGAAAAAGACCCCGTTGAAGCCCTTTGAATATCGACTCGATCAAAGGGTGGTTTCAATCCCGAGCTTCAAGTGGAAGAGAACTGACGATAAGGAACGTCTCAAAAACTATATGGAGTCATTACGCAAAATCTTAAGAGGGCTAGAAGAGCTGACTTGATTGAGATTCAAGCCCAGCCACCCCCAACGGCGAGATTTTTGATTATGCGCTCTCATCCCTGCTAGGTAATTGACCAGGGCCTCAGTTCGAACTCGGCCACCGGTGGAAGCATGGCGTAACATCACTTGACCGTCCGATGCGCGAATCAAAAGCCCTTGGTGACTTACTAAAACAGGGTGCCTTGGACTCTTTTCTCTTACAAAGTTAACAATCGTTCCATTAGGAATGTGTCCCATGACATTTTCAATCCCCTCCAAGGGCAGGTACGGGATTCTCACATCAGTGACCTCGTTCGAGCTCGAGGCAACCCCACGCCCTAACCCTTCTCGCAACATCTGTGCGCGAATCCACTCTCCTCGATGCAGAGTGTGCTGTTCGATTCGAGACTGAACCTTGGAAGCGGCGGCAACACTCAGAGTGATATCACTCAGCACCTGAGATTTTTGATTATTTGGAATCCAATCCGCTTCAACAAAATGATTGCGACTGGGAAAACTCGGCTGTCCATCGCGGTAACGGATCTCTAAAATTCTATGAAAAACATCTTTAGGCAAAGCGCTTCGACTCAATGCAACCACGGTCTCAACATAAGTCGTACAGTCCAATTTTTCTGGAACAATCGGCGCGGAGTCATGAATCACTTCATTTCTCATCAACTCCCGAAGTCCTACCGCTAAGCCGGGATTCTTTTCGACCGCTAAGCTCCAGTAGTCCATTCTTTCTGAAACCGGCAAGCTATTTACTCGTCTCATCTCAAGTTCAAGCGGAGTACCAGACTCCTGAGATAAGACTTGAGCAACGCGCGGATCCCGGACCTTTGCAGTCTCTACGGGCCCGTGAGCTTTTTGAGTAACGGATTGATAAACTAGAAGGAGAAACGTAAATGCGAGAGCAGCTGCCCCAACTGCATAATAGGCTCCAGCCCGAAACTCATTTTTCTTTACTCGAGCCGTGGCTAGGCGTGGCTTTTTTTTCTTGGCCACTCGATGGACCGGGCCGGCCTCACTGACTCGCTTTTTAACCTTCACCGCTGACGAGGCCTTTTTTCGAACCATTGGGCCCTTTTTTTGAACAGAAGCTTTTTTCGCCATAATCACCCCTCTGTACCGCTTCGGCCAGTAAGCAGATTTGATTAACCCCCTTTTCTTGACCCTTCAAAAAATTCCTTCTATAAAAATTATATGAACTCAAAACAAACTCAAGCCTGGCTCCCTTCTGAACGAATCAGTGATTTAGTGCAGTTAGAACCTGCCTTAGTCATCTTTCTCATGGCGATCGGAGCATGGCTTGGCTCTCGATTTTTTGTGGGCCGACTCTCGATCGAGAGACGGAGAAACCTTAAAGGGCTTTTCAGTAACCTCAGCTATCACCTTGTCTTTGGGATCATTCTTTTTATTTTCTATTCAGGATTAACGCGACTTCCAAACCAATCGATGGCTATCGAAAGACTGAGCAACTACATTGGATTTGCTGCCGTTTTGTCGGGAGCAGTCATTTTTGTAAAAGTGTGCCGCATTCTAGTATTTCAATACCTGTTCTTGAGCCACATGAAAGTGGCTTTCCCAGTTCTACTCGTGAACCTTTTCACCCTTTTACTTTCACTCATCTTAGGAACCTGGCTAGGCGCCGAAATCTTCAATCTTCGACTCACCCCGATCTTAGCGACCTCTGCCATTTTTTCATTAGTCCTAGGTCTTGCACTCCAAGATACGTTGGGCAATCTATTCGCTGGAGTCGCCCTTCAATTTGACAAACCCTACGAAATCGGAGACTGGATCGAGATTTCCAACGGGTCCCTCAACTGGGCTGGACGAGTTCATGAAATCTCCTGGCGCGCCACAGTTCTCATTGCCATGACGGAGGAGTCGATTACTATTCCCAATCGATTGATGTCGCAGGGGGAGATCTCGAATTTTTCAACTAAATTTAGAAGTATTGTCCGGTCGATTTTGTTTCGACTCCCTTTTGGAGTGCCCGTGGAGGAGGTCAAAGCGATTCTCATCGCAGCTGCTCAAAAAATCCCGGAGGTCCGAAATCGCCCTGCCCCTCGAGTCCTCATCATCGAGACGACCGAGTCTTGGATTGGATTTAAGCTGGTTTTCAATATTGACGATTATGGAATTCATTATCGAATCAGCGATCGCATTTATGTCGAGGCACTTAAGAATCTTGAAACTCACGGATTTCATCTTGCAAGCCATCGAATCCATTTATCTCAAAATGAAATGAAATAAATCCCGGTCCCGATCCCCGATCGTCGGCATGAATCATGCATGCCCGCGATCGGACATTGAGGGACCGTGTGGATAAACGAAAAAATGAACGATTCGAATTCTTCGGACAAATATCTTGGGATTATTTTGCGAAAACAGAAAGGAAAAAAACCGGCGAACTTCTCAATATTTCTCAAAGTGGCTGCCTCATTAAGACGCACCACCCTTTGGAGCCTCGTAGATGGCTGAGACTCGTCGCGCAAGAAGAATCAAGCCAGGTCGGCATCGTGATCATCGGCCGCGTAGTGCGGATCGCTGAAGCCACTCATGCTCAACCTGGCTTGATCTATGGAATCGAATTTACCTATCCGAACTATTTTTCGCTGGCCTCAACTGAAGTGATCTCTGCCTTATCGAGCAGAAACTTAATCGTTCGCTCCTGTCTCAGCCTGAACTCGAGATCACCTTTACGGCCAGGGTTTTTGGCATAAAAATCTTCCAGCTGATTCATTTCGAGGCGCGAGGACTTGGAAAGGTCGGCCATTCCATTCCTGAGATCATCTTCTGAAACCAAAATCTTTTCTTGTTCAGAAACGCTCTCAAGAATTAGGCTGGCTCGAACCTGACTCTCTGCTCGAGACTTCAAAGTTTTTAAATCACCCCGTATACTCTCTTGAATGAGCTTTTCAGGATAACCTTGGCGCTTAAGCTCCTCGGTCCACTCCTTGGCAAGAACCTGGGTCTGGGAATCCACCAATGCAGATGGAACTTCAAATGGGTTCTTCTCAATCAGCTGCGCCACTAAAGCACTCTGAATCTTTGCATCGGACTCTTGGGTTCGCTCTCGGAGCAGGAATTCTTTTGCTTTGACCTTCAAGTCTGCCACCGACTCATAGCCCATCTGCTTGGCAAACTCATCATCCAGAGTGGGAAGCTTCTTTTCTTTCACTTCTTGGACGGTTACCGTGAATTCGGCTTCCTGATTAGCAATCGACTTAGCTTCACTGGACTCAGTCCCAGCACCGTAATCCTCAGGGAACCGAATACGAAAAGTCTTAGTCTCGCCAGCTCTCATCCCAATGAGCTGGTTTTCAAAGCCAGGAATCATCGTGTTAGAACCAATCTCAATGAGCCGAGTTCCCGTCATGTCTTCACGAGATTGAACCCCTGAGGCAGTCACGAGGCCACCCGAAAATGACGTGTCTAAAAAATCTCCCATCTGAGCAGGACGAGAAGAGGTACTTCCGTCTGGAAGAGCCAAGCCCCCGCCCGCAGGTATGATCTGAGCCTGGGAGTCTTGAAAGTTTTTTACCACTTTTTCGACCATTTCATCAGAAATGGACACGGTCTCTCGATTAAGCCGCAACCCAGCATAGCCCTGAGCTTGAACCTCTGGAAAAATCTCAACTATTGCAGTGTAAGTAAGATCTTGATTTTCATGTATTCCATGATCATGAGCACCCTCTCCGGTCTTGTGAGCGGAGGTATCAATCTTTGGACTGCCCACGGTCTTGAGAGACTCCTGTCGAACAGCTTCATCTAACGACTCATCAATGAGCGAGTGAAATACGCGATGGCGAACATCATCCCCATAGAATTGTTTGATCATAGAAATAGGCGCCTGCCCTGGGCGAAAGCCCTTGAGCGTTGCGCTCTTTTGGACGCTCACGAAGCCGCGGTCTAGGTAGGATTTCACTTCCGCAGCTGGAACACGAACTTTTAATCTGCGAACAATACTGGAGGTTTTTTCAACTTCTACATTAAATTTCATGGGCTTTTTCTAGACTAGACTGCCCTAAAATGTCAAGGTTCCACTTGCCAAGCGAGCTGAAATGATGCAGGGTACCAAAGCTTTTCAAGCCAAAGCGCTCGGGCGGGAGCGGTCGGTCCGACCTCACCTCGATTTTGACTCGCCAAAATCTCGCGAAAGCACTCGGGAGGCCTCCGCCCCTCACCCACTTGTAGCAGGGTACCTGTAATCCCACGGACCATTTGCTTCAAAAATCCACTCCCCACAACACGTACCCGAACCAAGCCAGTTTGATGAATCTGGAGAAACCCGCCTGGGTTTTCAAAAGTCACGTCGGCTTCAATGATTTTCCGAATCGTGGGCCCGGGCTTCGAGCCAGATGCCTGAAAAGGCTTGAAGTCATGCTCTCCGAGCAAATAGCTCAGCCCTTGACTCATCGCACCCAGATCCAGCTGCTTTCGGATCCACCAGCTGTAAGGCTCCAGGCATGGAATCGCCGCTGGGCCCTGTTGAAAATAATAGGAGTACTGTTTTTTAATCGCACTCCGCTGGGCGTGAAAATCAATCAAAACCGACTGGAGCGAGAGGACTTGAATATCCGAAGGCAGGAGTCCATTCAAGGCTCGAAGTAAAATCTGAGAATCCCACTCTTTGATCCTTAAGACAAAGTGCCCCACCTGCCCGACCGCATGAACTCCAGAGTCGGTCCTACCACTGCCAACGACCGAAGGGGTTTCACCCGTAATTCGGGCAAGCGCCTTCTCCAAAGTCTCCTGAACGCTCGGAAACCCATTCTGCCTCTGCCATCCGCAGTAGGCACTTCCCACATAACTTGTCAAAAATGCGTATTTCCACATCAGTATTGGTCAATCAGTATTCGAAAGTGAATCCTACAAAAACCCCAGAACTCTGAGCTTTGATTGCGCCTCCCAATGGAATAAATTGAATATAGTCTACTGTTAGATAACTATGTTGGATCTTATGATCCATATAGAGATCCCAATTAGCCGCTTTGGCCATCCAATCGAGCAAAATAGACGCCCCGAATGACAAGTAAGCAGCATAAGACAACCCCGATCCACTCGGTTTCGAATCACTCCGAGACTCCAAGCTCGCCACCACGGTAGGCCCGGCCATGATATAAGGGCGCACGTAATGCAAAATATTAAGGCGGTAATTCAAGGCGAAGGTAGCCGGGACACTAAACAATTGAAAGGTAGTTTTCGATGTTGAGGAATAGGGAGCCCCTGTCCTAGGATCGGCGAACTGACTCGACATTATCCCTTTTCCTGAGAAATAGCTGAGGCCCATGAGAGCAACGCCACCCAGACTTCCCAAAATCTCACTGTGAAACAGCTGCATCTCGTACAGAAAGGAAACCTCGGGAACATAATTCGCACCGTAAAGAGAGCTAAAACCAACAGCGCCGGGGGAACCCGAAACGGAATAGCTCCGAGTTAAAGAAGCGACACCGTAGCGAAATCCAAAGGCTCGAGAAATATTCCCAGGTTTTTTAAGACTCAGATCTGATTTACCTTCAGCCACCGCCGCGATTGCTCCTGTCTGGCTTTTGGATTCGAGTTTCTTTTTTTCTCTTTCAAGATAAGAGTTCTCTACTCCTCCGTTCGGCGAAGGGGCCCGCAGAGCTGGCAAATCCTCACGAAGCCGCTCAGTGTATCCCTGAGCCTCCGCCGGAGTTGCCGCTTCAGGCTCACCTTCGACTGCCGTTCGAGATTCTAGCTTTTTTTTGAACTCTTCAGTGTAACTCCCCTGAGTCCGAGCTCCGGGACCCTTGGGTTCGATCTCCTTCTTGAGCTGCTCGGTGTAAGACTCGCCCTCTGCAAAACTCACCCTCTCGGCGCTGAGAATAAGGACAACTGCTGTCGCAAAAATCGCCCTAGCCTTGAGTCCATTAAGAAGCATGCGAGTCTTTCTGATTCATTTTCAACCAACCCAGTCCAAGCCCTAGTGCTGAACTGAAAAGCATGACAAAAACCATAGGATGAAGGCAAAGCCAAGCCACCACTTGCAGCTCAAAAAGCCCCAACAAGACTGGCAACCGAAACGGAGGATGAGCATCCAACCAATCCGCAGCTCGGGGAGACCAACCATAGTACCACCCCACAAAAGCCCTGCCCGGCTCAAACTGCAGAAGCACTCGGTCTCTGAACTCCCTCAACATTTGAACCGGAATCGCGTCTCGCGACTGAAAGGCGGCCGTCGCAATGAAGCAACGCTGATCCGAAGGTAAAAAACCATAGACGTTAGAGGTCTGGATTGGTCCAAATGCAGCGCAACTCAGATTTCTCCCACCTGGGACGAAAGGAGGACTGGAAGCAGGAGGGGTGTAAATCCCAGCCGCATCTTGAATGAGAAAACCCAAATAGTAGGGATGGGTGACAGTACTCGTTGAGTTAGTGAACCCTGGCGCAACAAATAGAGCATTATTGTAACTCCCGGAAGCATTTGAGGTATAGAGACTATTGACCCCAGAATCCATGAAAGTCGAATTCAGCACAGGCGCACTAGCAGTCACTAATGAATCTTGAGCCACCACGACAAGGCTATTGCCAGGTGCTAATCCCCCCGAGAGTGAAAACTGGGAGGAATCAATATAAATACGACTGTCGTCGGGCTGAATTGTCACCGACGACAAATTAGGACAGGTAAAAGTGGATGAGGCCGTCTGAAAAGACAAGGACACCGGATTCCGTGTCGAATCAACGGGATTCGACGTAGGTATCGGCGTAGGCGAAGCAACCGGAAGATTTCGAATCACAAAATTCAAGTTCATAGTGACGAGTCCCGGACCCGGCGATGGAAATGTCACTGCTCCATTTCCACTCGATGCACCGCAACCTGTATAGGTGGACTGATAGAGATCAGAACAAATATCCTTCGGATAAAAATAGACACTGAAATTATTCCCAGAAATCGTTCCCGCATACCAGGGAGCCGTACCTGAAAAATTTGTTGGGACCGTAACCACATTATTCAGATTAAACGCGGAACAATTCGTACTCGAGCAGGCTGCCGGATTACTTCCGTTCGCTCCCCCAACCCCAGCAATCGGGACGTAGCGAAGTCCTGCCCCCGTCTGAATCTGAATCATGATGACTGGAACCGAAGTGGATGACGCCTGGATCGTTGCGGTGGTTGAAATATTTACCCCAAATGCATTCGGTCCAATCACCGCCCTACTCGTCGAACCGTCAGTTCCTGAAAAAGGAGAGCCGCAGGTATACCCAGTCCCCCGAGAAACACTCAGGGATGTGATGGACGGGTCCAAGAAGGCGTTTCCCAGACTTGAAGCGGGGCTATCCTGTTGGACATAGTAGTTAAAGGTCATCGATCCTTGCACGTATGGCTTCGGCGTAGCCACGGGCAGAGTGCCATTTACCGGTGAGATCGTCATTGTTCCCAAAGCCAATGGAACTTGTCCGATCACGGCTCCTATGAAGCCTGCGACATAAGCGACCCTCATTAAATAATTTTTGGTTTTACCCCAATCAACGAAGCGCTTTGAGTAAAACTTCAGCAATCTGTACTGCATTGAGAGCAGCTCCTTTTCTCAAATTATCAGACACCACCCATAGATTAATGCCGTGATCGACGGATGGGTCGCGGCGTACCCGTCCAACATAAACTGCATCACGCCCGGAGGCACTCTCAACTCGATCTCCCTGCCCTGTCATGCCTAGGGGATAAACTTGGTTTTTTGGGTCATCCTGAAGCACTGCTCCAGCTTGAGCGCGCAACGCTTGCCGAACTTCTTCGAGCTCAAATGGCCGCTCACACTCTACATTGATGGATTCCGCATGGGCAGAGTAAGTGGGAACTCGAACTGCCGTAGCCGAAATCTTCAACCCGGGGAGACCCAGAAGTTTCCTAGCCTCTGCCATCATCTTATGCTCTTCGCTGGTATAACCGTCATCTTTAAAACCTCCAATTTGTGGAATGCAATTGAAGGCAATCGAGTGTGCGAAAATCTGAGAGCGAACTTCCTCCCCAGATAAAAAATTCCGGGTTTGTTCTGTGAGTTCGTCCATAGCAGCAGCTCCTGCACCACTCGTACTTTGATAGGTAGAAACCACCACCCGCCTTAGACCCCAACGGTCCAAAATCGGCTTAAGCGCTACGACCATCTGAACTGTCGAACAATTTGGACCAGCAATGATTCTCTCACGAGGTAAAAAATCCGAGGACCCTTTGGATTTAACCAGTTTCTCAAGCGCCGATCCATTGACTTCAGGCACGATCAGCAGAACATCGTTTTCCATCCGAAAGGTAGCCGAATTATCGACCACCCAGGCGCCCGCTGCAGCGGCCTGCGGAACCCACTCTTTCGAAACGGCGTCCGAGGCATCGAAAAAAACCAGGTCAGATTCAGCGAAACAGTTTTTTTCAAGTCCTTGGCAAGTATAATTCTGACCCTGCCAAGACACAACCCGACCAATCGAACGAGAGGAAGCAAAAAGCTTTAACTCCCTGGCAGGAAACTTTTTCTCGTCTAAAATTTTTAAAAGTTGCTGACCCACAGCGCCAGTGGCGCCGACAATTGCGATCCTAAGTCCGTTTTTCATAAATTGCGGTAGAACTCCCTTCCTTTATTCTTGAATTACGATGCATCGCGAGTCGAATCAAATACCGCAGCAAACTCACACCTATAAAAGTAATTAAACTAAGAAAAAGAGTAATTTCAGGCCGAATAATGATCAATACCATCAAAAGGACGCCAAGCATCAGATAACCAAAAGTAGCTCTCGATCGCCAGTTAAGCTCTTTAAAAGAAGGGAAAGGGATCGTGCTCACCATGAGAGCCCCAAGGCCGAAAGCAAGAAAGAGAACTAGGGGACTTTGAGCAGCCGTCTCCCATTGAATCGTATGACTGAAAAGTACGAAAGTAGCGACCACTCCCGCCGCCATAGGAATAGGCAGTCCCTGAAAAAAGTTTTTAGGTTGATTCTGAGTGTTGACGTTAAAGCGAGCCAATCGAAGAGCTCCGCAGGCGAGATACAAAAACGCTGCAATCCAGCCCAATCGCTCGTAAGGCTCCAGCGCCCATTGATAAAGGAGAATAGCAGGAGCCACTCCAAACGAAAGGAGATCAGACAAACTGTCGTACTCGACACCAAACTGACTTGTCGCCTTCGCAAGGCGTGCGATCCGCCCATCCAGCATGTCAAAAATTCCTGCCGCCATGATCGCCCAGGATGCCGTCACAAACTCTCCATGAGTCGACGCAATAATTGAATAAAATCCAGAAAACATATTGGCAGTCGTGACAAAATTAGGCACCAAGTAGATCTTCTTCATAAACGAAAGTATACCTCAAAAATCTACAAACACAGAACCAAAATGCACCGTTTATCGAGGTCGCAAGCTAGGCAGGAGCCCCGCCCTTAACTTGAGCTCAGCATCAGACGCCCGCAAATAGCGGGGATAAACATTCAGAGGATGCCACCGCTTTTGAATCTGCCAAGCTTCCCAAGCCATGAGCCCCAAACTTCGACCTTCTACTTGATTTGCGAAAGGAAATGGGAAAATCCGTCTTCGCTCGTGCGGCAAATGTTCCCACAAATCAGGATACCTTTGAAGTGCCTCACCGACTACCGCCCACTTGAGCTCCGTGTCGCTTGACTGAAGGACGGGGAGGATACTCTGCAAGAATTGATCAGGGCTCACCACTGCTTCTCGAACATTTTGAGACCCGACCGTAAAACCAGGAAGATCACCAGGGACCCCGTATCTTTGAACCTCCTGAGCTTCACCCCAGAGCGCAAACAACTCGCCCTTGCACGCATCCGTTGCCGCGATAACTAACACCTTCTCTGAACCTGCGGAAAAATGCTGCGCCACTGGGCGTGCCAGTGCGGCAAGACTAGAAAGAGGAATCAGTGGCTTTCCGAGGGTGTGGGCAAGTGTTCGAGCAGTCGTCACGCCAATCCTAAGCCCAGTAAAACTACCAGGCCCACTCCCCACCGCAAAAGCATCGACTTCCTCCAAACTCCAACGAGCTGAAACCAGGATCTGATGGATCGCCCACAAAAGGCGCTCTGAGTGGGTTGCATCGACGTTGAGGGCGAACTGTGAGACGAGCTTGACCTCCGAAAGAGGACCCTCGCTCCACTCCACCGCAACGACAACTCCTGCTTTAGATGAAGTGTCCCAAGCCAATACCTTCATGAATAAATAAGCCGTGCTATGTCATTGTGGAAAGCGATTCCCATGAGCAACAAAATAAAAACCAGACCGAATCCTTGAACAATTTCCATTTGTCGCAGAGAAAGTGGCTTGCCCCTCACCATCTCAATCCCAAGAAGTAAAAGATGCCCCCCATCGAGAACTGGGACTGGCAAAATATTAAGCACTCCTAAACCAATCGAAAAAATGGCCATATTCGTCAAAAATACAATCAAGCCCCGAGCTAGAGACTCTCCCGCAATTTTGCCAATCGTCAGAGGTCCACCCAACTGCCCCATGGAAACCTCTCCCATAGCCATCTTCCGGAGGGAAACCAGATTTCGCCAGGTCAAACTAAACATTCGCTCAGTCGCTTGGGCAACTAAGCGAATCGGATTGAGTACTCGCTCAATTACGGTCGGAGGTTCCGTCAATACCAACATCGGAGCAATCCCGATGGTGTACTGGGTCTTTTTATTCAGAGAAACATCTCGCGTGGCCGTCGCAGTAGGCTCTACTACTGCTTCCTGCACTTGACCCATCCGCTCCCACTTGACCTTAACTTTGCCGTCTTTTTCCCCTGATTTTTGGACACTCTCGCGAAGCTGAAAAAAACTTTGCGCCTCACTGCCCCCGACTTCTATGAGACGATCGCCCGCCTTCAATCCCATTTGCTCAGCAGGTGACTTGGACACCACTTTTTCAACAAAAAGCTCAGATGAGAAAAGACCCAGATCCACCCCTAAACCTTGTGAGTTTGCAGGCTTTTCAAAGTTCCACTCGACCCTCTTGGGAGCGCCGTCCGAGGATTTTCCTTTCTCGACCTGGATGGTGACAGGAGTTCCAGGGTTCGAAGTCGCATAGAGAGCTTCCACTTCTTCCCAGGTTTTTACGGGCTTTCCGTCATAGCCAACGAGTTGGTCCCCCGTAGCGATTCCGGCCTGAGCTGCTTTGGATTGAGGATTCGAAACACCCGCCTGCGGAGCACGTGCGAACGGCAAAAGCCCCTCGATTTGACCTACATGCGTTGACTCTCCATAAACCCCAAGGCCTGACTCACTCGTTGTTTGAGCCTCAATCACTACGGGCTGAGAGTCTCCCGGATGCAGAACTTTGACTTCTAATTTTTGACCAGGGCTTTCAGTCAGGGTCATCACTACTTCTTCAAACTTCGTGACGGGACGGTGATTCACTTCCAGAATGTGATCACCGCTTTTGAAACCAGCGATTTCGGCTGGCGAACGGTGCACCACTCGTCCAACGAAGCTAGCCATCTGAGGCTCACCCAAAGCGAGAATCACCATGAAGATCATAATGGCCAAGATAAAGTTAAAGAGAGGGCCACCAAAGAAAATAAAAAACCTCTTCCATGGCTTTTGCAAATGCAGCGCGCGCTTCATCTCATCCGGACTTAACTGTGTCTCTCGATCCTCTCCCAAGAGCTTAACGTAGCCACCCATCGGAATTGCAGAAACTCGAAACTCAGTCTCTCCGAACTGTCGCGACCAAAGCCTTGGCCCAAACCCGACTGAAAAAACTTCAGCTTTTACTCCAAAAAGCTTCGCAAAGAGGAAGTGCCCAAACTCATGAAAAACCACGAGAGGCACTAAAATAATAATGAAGGCCACGACAGGCCGCAGCAGTGAAGTCAGAGTCGCCAGAAGACCTAACATGAGTACCTCCGTTCAGATGAAAATCCGGATGCCAGCATACATAACGGGCAGGCTAAAAACTACACCGTCGAAGCGATCCAACAACCCACCGTGCCCGGGCAAAATAGAGCCCGAGTCTTTGAGTTGAAAGGAGCGCTTAAGAAAACTTTCACAAAGATCTCCCACCTGGGCCACAGCTCCAACGAAAATCGAAAGAAAAAGAGCGACGCCCAGCGAAAGGCTCGGAAAAAAAGCGTATTTAAAAGCGATCACCGTGACCGCACCCGCCAGGAGGCCACCCCAGGCTCCCTCTCGTGTCTTCTTGGGGCTCATCTGTGGATAGAGCTTAATCTTTCCGTAATGCATTCCAGCAAAGTAAGCCCCAGTGTCCCCGGCCCAATTAATGAGAAGAAAGACCAAAACCCATTCCAAACCATGAGGGAGTTCATAAATTTTTCGAAAGTAAAGTGGCAAGAAAACTAGGTAGATAAGCCCAAAAATAGAAAGCGCTAACTCTCGAAAATGCTGCGTCAGGGCTGCGGAATAGTGCCGGCTGGCCGTGAACAAAAAATACCCAAAAAACACCAAAAAACATAAAATAAGAAGGAGGTGTTCACTCTGTGGAATCAGCAGGTCTGCTCCAGCAACTAACCAAGCCACGGCCAAAAAGGCGTACTTTTTTTCCTGCCGGTCGGGGAGCGTCAAGGTCATCTCAGTATATTCGTGAACTAACCCCAGCGAAAGCCCAGTCACTAATAAGAAAACAATGACCCAATTACCAAAAATCAAAAGCGCTAAAACAAGTACTGCTCCGAGAGCCCCTGTGAGGACCCTCTTTCCCAACTCAGAAGACATAGGCCACACCCTTCCTGGCGTTACTTCAGAAGCATACCCTCAGAATTCAGAGAAGTAAATTCAGGACCCGCACCCGCAATCCCTCCAAATCGCCTTTCTCTTCTGGAATACTCTTCAATCGCTTGGATGAGATCTTTCGGCTCAAAATCAGGCCAGCAAGTATCCACAAAAACGCACTCTGCATAAGCAGACTGCCAAAGTAGGAAATTGCTCATCCGATGCTCACCACTGGTGCGAATAA
The DNA here is from genome assembly GCA_947447665.1 of Bacteriovoracaceae bacterium. Taxonomy (GTDB): domain Bacteria; phylum Bdellovibrionota; class UBA1018; order UBA1018; family UBA1018; genus CAINWE01. The sequence goes on from CANFJX010000004.1 coordinate 136,282, forward strand.
AAAGATCAACTTCAGAAAGATCGCCTAACCCGGCCGTCCAGAGATATTTCTCCAGAACTGCCTCATTCATGTCACTGGGCGAAAGAATCCCATGAACACAGTCTAGCGCGAAACGCCGGGCCGCATCAGCTAATTCCCGACGAGAGCCATATGAAATTGCGAAGGTCAGCTGGAGACCGGAATTGCCTTTGAGTCTCTCTACGACGGAGCTCAAAATCTCCTGAAGGTCCGCATCCAAGCGCTCTACTTCACCGATCACTCGAAGCCTAACGTTTTGACGATGAAGATCGTCCGCCTCCTTCTTTAGATACTTCTTGAGGAGGCGCCACAAAACTCGCCGTTCATTTTCTGGTCGACTCCAGTTTTCCGTAGAAAAAGCATAGAGGGTTAGGGCCTGAACGCCCATTTCACTCGCAGTCCTGACGATCGACCGCACACGAGATGAACCGCGAATGTGCCCAAACAGGCGGGAATGCCCTCGTTTTTGCGCCCAACGCCCATTCCCATCCATCACGATGGCGATATGCTTCGGAATCATTAGATTCACTTCAGTCTCAATCACTAAGACTTAAATCGTCAAGATTTCTTTTTCTTTGCTGGAAATCACTTTATCGACTTCCACCGTCTTTTCGTCCGTTTTCTTCTGGACCTGATCCATCGCCTTCTTTACATCGTCCTCAGACAAAGACTTGGCCTTTTCCTGCTTTTTCAATTCCTCATTTGCATCCCGACGATGAGTTCGGATTGTAATTTTGGTTTCTTCGCCCATCTTCTTGATCAGCTTCACCATGTCTTTACGGCGCTCCTCGGTCATAGCCGGGAGCGGAATGCGAATGACCTTGCCGTCACTTTGTGGGGTTAAACCAATATTGGCCGCGAGGATCGCCTTTTCAATCGCTCCAATCATTCCCCCTTCCCATGGAGAAACTTGGATAGTCCGAGCGTCTGGCGTAGTCACGTTAGCAACCTGATTCAGCGGAACGCTCGAACCATAATAGTCCACGTGGACTGGATCAACGAGAGCAGTCGATGCCCTTCCGGTACGGACCCTTACCAACTCACCCTTGAGGGACTGAATTGCCTTGTCCATATTTTCGGTCATTGAATCTAAAACCGCTTTTGACATGATGTTTTCCTCTTCAGCTTTTCAGCAGCTCAGACCAATCCACTTAGTTCGACTCGGTCGCAGACTCCTGAACGCCTTCACCCAAAACAAATCGGGCAAAGCGACGCACGGAGATATTCTCTCCCAGACCAGCAATCGTCTCTTTCAAAAGCTGTTCAATGGTCTTGCTTGAGTCCTTGACGAACGTCTGCTGAAGAAGACAATGATCTTCGTAGAATTTCTTCAACTTTCCTTCGGCAATTTTCTCGAGCACAGCAGCAGGCTTGCCAGATGCTTGCATTTGGGCCACAGCGATTTCTTTTTCTTTTTCGAGAACAGAACTAGGAACTTCTCCTGAGTGCACCCATTGAGGATTCGCGGCAGCCACATGCATAGCGATATCCTTAACAAATTGCTTAAACTGCTCAGTTCTTGCGACGAAGTCAGTTTCGCAGTTTACCTCAAGAAGCACACCCACTCTACCTTCACCGTGAATGTAGGAAGTCACTGCGCCTTCTTTGGTTAATCGTCCTGCTTTTTTAGAGGCGGCGGCAATACCCTTCTTTCGGAGGTATTCAATCGCCTTCTCAAAATCACCGGAATTCTCAGTCAGTGCCTTCTTGCAATCCATCATGCCGGCACCGGTTTTTTCGCGGAGCTCTTTAACTAATGATGCTGAAATTTCCACGATCTTACTCTCCTTTGGAAGTTTTCTTAATTTTCTTAGCTGGCTTTTCTGCAGCCTTTTCAGGAGCAGGGGCAGCAGCCTTTGAAGCTACAGCAGCGGGTGAGGCAGCCACAACAGCAGCAGCTTCACCTTCGACCGTAGTCAATTCAGCTTCCACTTCCTGCGCTTCCAAATCAGCTTCGTCCACGCCCTGAAGGTCGATATCGCCTTCAAACCGAGAAACTTTCTTCTCGGTCTCAGAGTCTTCCTTAGCACTTGCATCAGCAACTTCTTGCGCGCGAAGCTTTTCTTGGAACGTTTTTACGCCTTCAAGACAGCTATCAGCGATCAGGCGAGCAAAAAGACGAATGCTTCGAATCGCGTCATCATTCCCTGGAATCACGTGAGTGATATCGGAAGGATCGCAATTAGTATCCACGACTGCGATCGTTGGAATGCCCAACTTCTTCGCTTCTTTCACTGCAATGTGCTCTTTTTCGGTATCAATCACGAAAATAGCGCCGGGCAATTTCTTCATGTCCTGAATGCCGCCCAGGGATTTTCTCAGATTATCGAGTTCGCGATCTAGGCGAGACTGCTCTTTCTTAGGTGTTTCATCCCATTCTGGGGAAATCTTTAAAGCTTCCAATTTCTTCAAGCGATCGATCGATGCCTTGACCGTTTGGTAGTTGGTCAACATTCCACCCAACCAGCGATTGGTCACGTAGTACATTCCAGCTCGCTTTGCTTCTTCTTCGATCACGTCTTTAGCTTGCTTCTTGGTACCTACGAAAAGTACTTTTTTGCCTTCAGACGCAATCTGAGCAGCAAAGGTGCAGGCCGCACGAGCTTGGTCCACAGTTTTCTGCAAGTCGATGATGTAGATCCCATTTCGAGCGCCGAAAACATAGGGTTTCATTCTTGGGTTCCAACGGCGAGTTTGATGGCCGAAATGAACACCTGACTCTAAAAGTTCCCGCATAGTAATTGCTGGCATTGTACTGCTCCTTTAATATAGTGCGGAAGTCATACCTGCGCTGAATGCGCTGAAGGGCTTACCGCGGTTTAGACCTGGGTGATGTGCCCGGGTCGTCCTCCACCTTCGTTGACCGACCTGGATCGGAACCACGTTTGCCGAAGGTGTGCGTAATTTGGAGGATGCATATCGCAGAAATCATGTGAGATGCAACTCAAATCTGGCCGGAAATCAAGAACGAAAAAATTCGACCCACCGGGTAGCCTGCAACCCATTGAATCTGCTGGTTCAGGAGATTTTCCACTCGAACGGCCAAGCGTAGTTGCCGAGAGAGCGGGTAATCAAGGGCCGTATCCAGCACCGCAAATCCTGGAAGCTCCTGCCCCGCCGTGGCACTCGTACCTGACGAACCGGAAACTCGTAAAACTCCGCTCCACTCGACTTTTTGAACCGCACCGCCCCAATGAAGACTCACTCCCAAAATTTCTGTCCAGCGAGGCAAATAAGGAAAAGGCCGACCAGTTACATTTATACGAGAAGGACTCCATGCGAACGAATGAGTAAAGCCCCAAAGGGAGTCGACCTGGTACCGTAGTGTATTTTGAACTGCAAGCACACTCGCCCCACCCAGATTGGTGACCGTATCCGGTGACGAATCCGAGCTCCGACTCATGAGTGCCCGGACATGATCTCGAAACTGACCGTAGACCTGGAGCATTCCTTCGAGCGAACCACGCTTCCACTCGACGCCCGTCGTAGTGGTCCAATTTTCCTCAGTCTTCAAGTCCGGATTACCGACGAAATGCCCGTAGACGAAGTAGCGATCCAAGAGAGAGGGAACCTTTTGAGCAAATCCCAACCTTAAATAAAATGAAGGCTTTCCCCTCCCCCATTCATTTCTAAATCCCAGAGAGCCTTGAGGAAGTAGCCCAAAACCATTCACCCAAGAAGCCTGAAGAAGGGGCTCAACAATCCAACTCTCGTGACCAAATACCTTCGAGATTTGAAAATTTCCGACCGTCTGGATAGGAGCTTGGAAGCTCTGGCCAAAATAGCTTGCCCGGCGCAGGCTCGCACCCAACCTCCAAGCACCCAGCTCAACGACGTTTTCAATCCCCCACTGCTGAACTTCGTCTCGTGAGCCCAATCCCGAATTGGGATCTTGGTAAGTCATGAGAGAAAAATCGGAAAACAAACTCGATCGAAAAATCTGAGAATCACTCCATTGATAAACATTCTCAAGAATGGGAATCACTCGCGCAGTGCGCATTCTTGCTAACGGCGAAAAACTAAAAACAGGCCCCTGAGCCGCCGCATCGAGATGAGTCGCTAATAAATGTGCCCCCCCCGAGTAACCCGAGGAAGAAGACCCATGATGCCAGCGCGTGCTGAAGCCCGCACTCGGACCGACAGCCTTCAGAAAACTGTAGCCAAAAACCCAAGCCAATCCTTCTTGGCTTTTCCCAGCAGCATACACTTGATTCACACCAGTCGAAGAATAGAACTCGCCCGCTCGATAAACGGAGCCCTCTTTTTTAAGCGCCTCAGCAGTCCAAGGAGAGAGAGTCAAAGTGCCCGACCGCGCAGACGGATTAAAGCCATTCAGACTTGGACCTGATTGAAAGCTAAAACCCGACCAGAGGTAAAAAGGAAAAACTGAGAGATCAAACCCCCCTCCCTGCGGGGGATTCAGTGAAATACCGAAGGACTGAGTATCAATATCCTCAGATGACATTCCATACCCTCTCAACTGCGAGAGATTTCCGGGCCGACCCGAATTCGAAATGGACACAGGAATCTCATCCTGAATCCCACTTAAAACAGAACCCGCGCCCGTCGCGCCCCCGGCTGAGCCCGATTGCGAAGGAACTACCCAATCTGATTGAAGCACCTCACCGGCTAGTCCCTCTTTCACAAGAGTCGGCAGCTGAATTTCTTCAGCAGCCGTAAAACGTGAAAAAAATAGAAATATTAAAACCTGTTTTTTTGTTACTTTCAGACTCACTTTGCGGCCAGTAGAAACACAATTTACAACCCCGTCCAAGTGAAAAATCGTGTATCATCATCTCACCACATGACACTCGATTCGTATGACTTAATATTTGCGCGGGGAATCTCCGCAACCGGACCTTGGGAGCAAATCCTGCCTCACGATTTTTTGCAGCCGCACCTGCTGAGAACGCCAGAGAGCGAGGGAAGTGACCGCTTTTGGATGATGGAGGCCTGGACCGAATCACTCAAGCACCATGGCCTAACCCAACCCAATCCCGCCGTGGGATGCGTCTTGGTGGATGCATTTGGAAAAGAAATCAGTCGAGGATTGACGCAGCTCTTTCCTGGGGCACATGCTGAAAAAACAGCATTCGACCGCGTAACTAACTCAAACTCCCTTGTCGGAGGGACAGCTTACGTTACCCTAGAGCCCTGCGCTCATACGGGGAGAAATGCATCTTGCGCTGACTTACTCGCTACTTCGCCGATTCGCCGTATCGTGATTGCGCGAGCAGACCCTAATCCCCTCGTCCAAGGAAAAGGCATCCAAAAACTCCGAGCAGCAGGAAAAGACGTTACCATCGGAATTCTCTCGCGGGAGCTCACTGCTTGGAACCTCAACTTCCTGACGCAGCAAATTCTGAAACGCCCTCTCGTGGCTCTAAAATGGGCTCAGACTCTCGACGGCCAGCTCGCTGATGACTCAATGTCATCTCAGTGGATTTCAGGTCGAACTTCACGCTCCTACTCGCATTGGCTCCGGCAGCATTATGATCTGGTTCTCGTCGGCGCTCAAACCCTCGTAAGCGACTTTCCGCAGCTCGACATCAGAGACTGCTTCAGACCGCACCAAGGTCAACCGCTTCCCGTTTTTTTCGATCCCAAGGGCATCCTTTTCCAACAGCCCAAAGAGATCCAAACCCAAATCAAAAGCCGAACTCTCAAACCTGGTAGAAAATGTATTTTGATCGCTCCTCTTTCAGTTCTGGATAAAAATCCTCGCTCTTGGCTTCACGGCCTGAGCGACCTTGTAATTCTTGCACAACCTGGACATTCCCTAGCACCAGAACTCATCGACATCATCAGCGGACCAGAAGTCGAAAAAGCCCTGGGCCGCCCCGTTCAGAGTGTGATGATCGAGGGCGGGAGCAAAACTCTGACTCAATTCATTTCTGCCGGTTATGGTGATATTTTCCACTGCTTTGCGGCTCCCATCCTGACTGGCGGCGAAAAAAATCGAATCTCCATAAAAAAGACTTTAAATCAAGCGACGAGACTCCACACCATCGCCTCCAATCAACTCGAATCAGACATTCTGATTGAAATGATTTCAGAGGAAGTTAAAAATCGAATTTTTCTCCCTAGTTAAAATCAACATGAAATTCTAACATCGAGCCCCACCGCAGGGTACCTCTATGCCCACTCATCAGAGGCCCCACCCCAGCAGGAGTCCCGGTAAATAGCAGATCGCCCTCGCACAAAATAAAACACTCTCGAGCATACTGAAGAAAGACCTCAGGCGAAGAACGCATCTCACTCCCTCTGCCAGACTGCCTCACTATCCCATCGATCAAAAATTCGAATTTTTCATTCAGATAACCTGGGAACTGATCGAGAGGGATCCATGGGCCGACGATGGCTGACCCAGGAAAAACCTTGCTTACTTCCCACGGATGCCCCTTCTTTTTTAGATCCGCCTGTAAATCTCGCAAGGTCAAATCGAGTCCCAAAGTAACTGCATCGGGAACGCCTAGATGATTGAGACGCAGAACAATCTCGCACTCATAGTGAACCGATCCTCTCCCTTGAGGAAGCGAGATCGCGACTCGCTGTCCGCTCCACTCAACCCCGGACGCCTGAACCGCTGCACTCGGAGGCTTAATAAAGAGCACCGGGCGCTCAGGCACTGCATCCCCCAGTTCTTTGGCATGTTCGAGGTAGTTCTTACCAATGCAAATGATTTTATCCATCATGCCTCTAGGCTTAACATAAACAAGTTCATCAGCAATACCTACCTACTGGATGCATCGAACCGATCTGCCGCTCATTGGGATGGAGTCATTGAAGTAACCGTCATTACCACCGAAATAAACGGCAGTGGCCCCACGACGAGCCATCGAGGAGGACCAAAACCATCGATTATACATATCCGGCAGGAGGTTCTGCCGATAACCTACCAGATCTTCGTTTTCGGGATCCCTCGCACCCATCGCTCGAGTCAAAGCCAAATAATCCTCCCGCGTAGGCAATCTCGCCCCGATGCCGGCGCAAAAAGCCATAGCATCTCGCTGACTCATACGCTGAGTAGCAACACCACTCCAGAGCGAGCCTGCGGCTTCGTAGCTATTTCCCAGCGCCCGAAATCCCTCACTCAACTCATGAAATCTTGGATGATCCTCTAACACAGGGAAAATTTCAGGAGCTCGACTAAAAAGAGAAGGCCCGAGGGGATCCAACATGGCAAGCACGGTACCCCCGAGAGCTCGGACGTTGCCTTCGACTCGGCCAGCCTGAAGCGGTTTCCCCGCTTCACGTAAATACAACGCCTCGTTTTGGAGTAACCAGATTTTTTTCTTAGGTGCGATCTCCGCATCCGTATTGACCGCTTCAACCCATACCTCGGTCGGCTGGCCCGCTGGCATTGGCCACATCATTCGGTCCTCATCCCTCAGAAATCTTTCTAAACCTACCAAAAGTGCGCTTTTTTCTTCCGGCTCGATTTCCTCGCTCAGGATAGAACCTAGCTTTTTTCGGGCAATCAACCAGTGATATCGCTTTATGTACGGCCATTGTACACTGCCACCAAACGAGTCAAACTCGTCAATCCGTGTCTCCCAAAAACCTCCATGCTGCAGCCTCACGTGGGCGTGCGCAGCTTGGCTCTGATCTCTTCCAAAACTCTGCAAGCAGAGCATACAAAAATCATTCTTACAGTCATGATGACGACAAGTTACAGCATTACATCCTTCGTGATCGAGAAACGGAGTTTTGCAAGCAGAGCAAGAGAGAGAAAACGCTTCTTCAACTCCCCTTCTCAAACGCTCAATGTGATCCGTGCTCCTTTGGCGCGACTCAACTCGGGTTTCGGGCTGCACAGCCAAGGAAAGCCTATGATCTACTGCTGTCAACTCAGCAACACTCAGTAGACTACGGATCGACTCAAAGGGGTGATATTGTCTACACTGATTGGCTTTTCCGTATCGAGCCAAATCCGTGTGCGAACAAAGAAGACCATTGATCTTAAGATTCGGAAATTCACTTGGATTTTCAAGCGTCGAACGGAGTACTCCTTTCACACAGCGAGCACAGGTAGAATGTCCATCAGCACATGCGAGACTCGAGCTCTCAACAGTGCCCTCCTCACAAACGATACAAGGTGGCCTCGCAAATACAATACTCGGAGCCAACCAATGAACCGCGAATGCGATTAAAATTAAATTTTTTCTAATGAACTGAATTAGGATCATCTTACCAAGGGTATTTGCAAAAATAGAACCGCTAGCAAACACGCGTTAAGTGTCTGTTTTTATTTATAATTTTAATTAAATTAAATTAAATTTGACTCTTTGCAGCGTTCATCTTTATTTCAAATGTAAAAAAAATAGACACGAAACAGATTTACTTAAAAAACGAATAATTTCGTGCAAATTATTACTAATTGATATAACGCTGAACTAAGAGAACAGGGGGCTGTCTCTTAAAAGTCAGTTTCGACTGGCGGGACAAATTTTGGGGGAATCAAGTGCTTAAGCGTGGACTTGCGCGATTGAGCCAATTTCAAAAATGGGCGATCATCATCGCGAGTGCGATGACTTTGTCCGCTGCCTTGAGCACTTTTGAATTTCATTATTTAGAAAGCAAACTCTACGACTTGAGGGCGTCTAGCTTTGTTGAGCTTTCAAATCGGCTTAAGCCTATTGACGATAACACATACAAACACCGGCTTCGTGCTGATGTTCTTGACCCATCTCCCCGCCAGACACTCATCAAAGAAGCTCCCCAGTGGATTAATATTCTTATAACTGTAATCATTAACATAAGCGTCTTAAGTTGCGTAATGAACTTCTCTCCAGTCATTGGGGTACTTACAACTCTCACCTTAACGCTTGGATTAGTTATCTTCTGTCATGTCGCATTCCAAGGATACGGCATCTGGATTAAGGAAAGCCTCCCGCTCCTCGGAATTTTTATCAGCTACTACCTCGCGGTTCCATACCGACTCATAAGCGAATACAAAGCTCGCTGGGAACTCCAACGCGAAAACGAACTCCTTACGCAAGTCGAAGAGATGAAGACCCATTTCATTTCGCTCATTACCCACGACTTAAAAACACCTGTAGCTAGGATTCAGGGATTAGCTGAAATCGCCCTCCGCCTCGCACGGCGACGACAGGACTCAACAGAACTTGCAACACTCGAACACCTCTTAGAAGCCACTGAGGAGCTCGATCACTTTATCAACCGAATCTTGGAACTCAATCAAGTCGAATCCAATCACCTTCAAATCAGATACGAACCACGGGACATCAATCGAGTCATTGAGAGAACTCTAGAGCGATTTCGGGAACTATCCAAAGCCAAGGAAATAGAAATTACGACCGATCTCGCCCCCCTTTTTGCCGTCAAAATCGACTCTGAGCTCATCTATAAGGTCTTAAGTAACATCTTAGATAATGCATTGAAGTATTCCCCCGCCAAATCAACGATTCGATTGGAATCCGGAGAGGAAAAAAATTGGATATTTATCAGGGTCTCAGATCAAGGAATCGGAATGACCCCGGAAGAACAGAGTCAGCTGTTTACTCGATTTTTCAGAGCAAAAAACGATATAACGACCTCAATTCGAGGCACCGGCCTCGGGCTCTATCTCTCTAAATTTTTTATCGAAGCTCATCGAGGATGCCTTCACGTACAGAGCGAAATCAACTGCGGAAGCAAGTTTACCATCTACCTTCCCATCGACGAAACCCGCCTGGGCCATCACGCACGGAAAAAAGCAGAATGGAGCAGAATCCCCTTCCGCTCTCTCAAGGAGAATCCCTATGTTTAAAGTACTCGTTGCAGACGACGACTTCGATCTTCGCGCATCGATCGCTTCGGCTTTTGCCGACCGGAACTACCGTGTGGATCACGCTAGCGATGGAGAAGAGTGCATTAACCGGGTTCGAGGGGGTCGCTATGACCTAGTTCTTCTCGACGTCAACATGCCTCGTCTCTCTGGACTTGAAGCCCTAAAGGAAATCAAGACCCACGATCCATCCGTCACCGTAATCATGCTGACGGCGTTCTCCAATGTTCGTGATGCGGTCCGAGCCACGCGCGAAGGAGCATACAACTACCTAGAAAAGCCGATCAAAGCTGACAGCCTCGTATACCTCGTGGAGCAAGCGATCCGGGCAAAAAACATGGTTCAAAGTCTTTCCTTGGCAGCCCCAGTGTTTCGCCTTCCCAGTGGAACCGACTTCATCGGGCAGAGCCAAGAAATGAAGAAAATCTTTAGCGTTATCGACAAACTTTCCCAAGTCGATACAGCCGTTCTCATCCGTGGAGAAAGTGGCACTGGCAAGGAGCTCGTCGCTCAGGCTTTGCACTACAATAGCCCTAGAAAAAATCACCGCTTTGTTACCGTAAACTGTTCAGCTATACCCGAGACTCTCATCGAAAGCGAACTCTTCGGTCATGAAAAGGGCGCGTTCACGGGCGCCGACTCCCGAAAAATTGGAAAATTTCAATACGCTGACGGTGGCACGCTTTTCTTGGATGAAGTGGGTGACATCTCTCCATCGATGCAAGTTAAGCTGCTTCGAGTCCTACAAGAAAAAACATTTTCCCCAGTAGGCTCCAACCGAGAAATTGAGGTGAGCTTACGCATTGTCGCCGCCACACACCGCAATCTCGAGGAAATGATTAAAAAAGGTCAGTTTCGAGAAGATCTATTTTATCGGCTCAACGTGCTCCCGATTCAACTCCCCTCTCTTCGAGAACGGAAAAATGATATTGAGGCTCTCACTTCCTATTTCATTGAAAAATTCAACCGCCGGCACAAAAAGAAGATTGGAAACATATCGCCAATAGCCATGAATCTTCTCAGAGCCCATCACTGGCCAGGAAACATCCGTGAGCTTGAGAACGTCATTGAACACGCCTTCGTTATCGAAACCACTCAAGCAATCACGCCAGAAAGTTTGCCAGCGAGCATTCAAAATACAGCGATCTCCATCCTGAAACTCGGAATCCTTCCCAGTCTGGCACCCGCACCATTGCTACCCGTCTCTCATTCCAGGCCTGGACTCACCTTTGACGAGGAGAATCTTAATCTCGTGCCGCAGCGATTAGACTTTCAGGTCAACAAGGAGGAGTTTGAACGGCGATTTCTCATTCGAGCCCTACAACAATTCAAGGGCCGAATTAACCAAACCGCCCTTCAAGCCAACATCCCCAAAAAAACCCTCCTGAGAAAACTCGAAAAATACGGGATCAACGCTCGCGACTACTCCTAAAGGCCCAGGAGTTGCACAGTTAAAAGAAAAGGGGAGTGATTTGATGTCGCGCAAAAAGAATGATCTTTTTTGTGTTCACGGTCCCGATAACGCCGAGCACGAAATCCGCAAGGCTTACCACGAGGTCATTAAAACGTCGGTCGTCTACTCTTGGATTGCCCGCTCTATTCAGGCAGTGAACCCAAAGGAGATGACTGAGACCTATCATCACTCATATCAATGCTTTGCCGCAAAAAATCGACTTGCAGCTGAACGCTGGGCAAGAACGGCAAAGCACCTCGCTCAAGCCTTTCAGCATGAAGCGAAAATAGCCTACATTGAAGAAAACGTTGAACTACTCCCTTATCTAGAAGGAGCCCATGATGAGGAATATGGACTTCATGAAAGATCAGACACTACGGCAGATCTTTTAAACTCGGTCGCCACCCACATCCCACCCGGACTTAAAGAAATGCCTGAGAACATGCAACGCTACTTAGCTCGTGCCCGATATCATTTAAAAAAACTAGAAAACATCGAAGAGAAACATGAACTCTTACGGGCTGAGCGAATTCAAGTTGCCCACGAGTATGGCAGAGCACTCGAATGTATGGCCCTCGGGTATGAGGCCGAATTCAAAACAAAGCCCAAGGCAGCCTAAGAGGCTTGGCGCTTCAACTTCGACTCAAGAGACAAAAAAAAAGGTGGCCCCATTGCTGGAGCCACCTTTGAAATCAAAAGAATCGTTAAAATTAACGTTTCGAGTATTGGTAACGGCGACGTGCACCTGCCAGGCCGTACTTTTTACGCTCAACTTCGCGTGAATCGCGAGTAAGGTGGCCAGCCTTTTTCAGAACAGCTCTGAATGCTGGATCCACTTCGAGAAGCGCTCGAGCAATCCCGTGCTTCACAGCACCTGCCTGACCCGAAAGACCACCGCCATGAACATTGATTGCAATGTCAAATCGGCCAGCGGTCGAGGTCAGTTCTAGAGGCTGCATGATCACCATTCGAGAAGTTGGACGAGGAAAATATTCTTCGAATGAGCGGTCGTTGACCCGGATTACACCTTCATCTCCGGTTCTGGCGCGAAGGTAAACACGAGCAATCGCGTTTTTTCGCTTTCCCACTCGGTGTAACTGTTTTTCCATTTAAAATCTCTCCTTTTACGAAACTTTTTTCTTGGGTCGAGAAACAACCGTGTTCCGAGCAGCCCCGGCAGGTAACTGCTGAGGACACTGGGCTTGGTGTAAATGCTCGCTGCCAGCGAAAATCTTCAATTTTTTCATCTGATGACGAGCCATACTGGATTTATTGGTCATTCCCCAAATCGCTTGTCTAAGAATTTCTTCTGGGTGCTGAGCCAACATCTGCTTGGCTGTCTTGGTCTTAAGACCCCCGACGTATCCCGAGTGATCACGATAAAGTTTATCGTTCCACTTGTTACGGGTGAAAACCACCTGATCTGCATTCACCACGACGACGAAATCACCTGTATCGGCGTGTTTCGTGTAGGTAGGCTTATGCTTACCCGTAAGAACTCGGGCCAAAACCGTAGCGAGACGACCCACCACTTGATCTTTTGCATCAACTACATACCACTTTGGAGCATTTGGGCCATGGGGCTCGAAAAAGTGGGGACCATACTGCTTTGCCTGATAAGACTTTTGCTGAAACATAGGACAGAGGAATTACAGGAGCCCAGGGTTGAAGTCAATCAATTTCTGGGGCACATTTTGTATAAATCTGCCTCAACTCGGTAAAAAATTCGTTCGCGTCGCAAGCTCCCCCCTTCTTGAGCCCTTGCCTTAAATCACCCCTACCGAGAAATGAAGTACGCTTCGGTCTTGCGACCATGAAGGAGGGTTCAGTTTATACCCCCAATCCACGTTCACGGACCCTACTGGAGTCAGATAACGGAACCCACAACCCGTGCCATAAAGCATGTACTTAAACCCATAATCATTGATCAAAAGGTTGGCTGAATCCAAGAACACATCGAACTTGAGAGAGCTTGTGAGAGGCAAGTCCACTTGGGCGCGGTAATTCACATAAGACAAGCTTCCCTGAATGACATCCGAGGGCCTCCCCTGTAAAACTTTGCTCGTCGCTGTATTGAGCACGCGCTCATTGTAGCCGCGTAAGCTCCCAATTCCACCTAATGAAAACTGCTTGATGAGCGGAATCGTATTCAAGTTTGGATTGTTCGTTGTGACAATACTTTGTTCATATCCAGTACGAAAGCTAAAATAGAGCCCAATTCGCATCGGTAATGGAACATGATAATCTGCTCGAAACTGGAGGCGATAATATCCGATCGGCCCATCCGCCGAGTTTGACCCCAACCCAGGAGGCGATAAATCGAGCCAACTCGTGGTGTAAAAACCCGAGGTGGGTAACAGCGAATTATCTCGCAGATCGAGTGTCAACCGGGGCGTCATCGTCCCGATGGTCAAGTCCGAATTATCCTCGGTACGAGTCGCCATAAACTGATGAATTCCTTCAAACGTATAAGTGAAGCTCGCCAAGAGATTGGGTTGATTTAAGAGTTGCTTATCCCAACTCAGGGAAACGGTCTGATTGTCCGCAGCAAAAGATGCGCTAATTTGATTGGAGGTAAAGTCCAAATACTGAGTTCGCCCCACGCTGAAAGAAGGACGAAACGTCAATCCAGGAAGGAGGAACCAAGGCCAAGCGTAGCTTACTTGAGCTTGCCCCTCTAGAAAGTTGTAGAGGACGAAGCGGCGGTTGACGCTAGCGCTCACTGACGCCGTATGATTATCACCCCAGAGATTGGCATAGGTCAGCTGACCATAGAGCCGCAGCCCAAGATCATTCCGGATTCCAGGCCCCCCCACGAGAGTCCCTCGGTCACTCTCGACCAATTTAACGATGACGAGTTTCTTATTTTCCTCGCTGGCGTCGTCTACGGGCTTCACCACAACCGATGAGAAAAGTCCTAACTTCCTCAGTTTTCTCTCGCTCGATGTCAGAGCGGACTCACCTAGAACATCCCCGGCACGGAACGACAACTCCCGGAGAACAATATTGGAATGGGTCTTTCTCAACCCCTCGACCTGAATTCGGCTCACATGATATTGAGGGCCCTCGCTCACATCCAAAACCACATCAGCCTGACGGTTCTCCTGGGTGTAGCGAACCAGTCCCTCCTTACCTTCATTCTTAATTTGAAAATCAAGAAACCCGAGGTCACGATAGCGCCTTTTCAACCCTTCAATTCCCTCAGCCAAGGCAAAAACATTGAGAGCTTCGCCTTCTTTGACACCCAGATCGGTCCGCACTTCGTCACCCTTCATTTGAACTAGCCCGGTGAAGTCCACTTTTCTGAGGATCGTCTGATTACCTTCATAGAGGTAGATCACCAGCTGGGCCGTGCTATTTCCGACCTGGGTTTTAGACTTTGCCGGGAAGATGGTGTTTATGGTCACTAACTTTGACGAGAGAAATCCTTTTTCCTTCATCCACTCGGTCAAAAGCTCTGCGCTCTTTTGCACATCCTTCTCAACGTAAATTCCGTTTTGAACCACACCAGAGGCTTTGGAGTAGAACTTTGACCTGAGCTTTTCTGAGGAAAAAGAAAGATTTCCATCGAAATCAAGTGCCTCGATTCTAACTCGAGGTCCCTCGTTGATCGAGTAAATGACTTTTCGACTTCGACTCTTAGCTTCTTCATAAGAATAAGAAGTAACTGAGACTTTTGCAAAACCAGAACTCCGATATTCATCTTCAATTCTTTTTCGAATCACTTGAAGATAGTCCTTACCCAGCCCTACCGATCTCAGATCATCGACGATCGCTCGTAAGTTATTCCAGGTCAGAAACGAGTTTCCGCGAAAACCAAAACTCACTCGATCTCCCATATCAACGCGAAACCGGACCTTCACCCACCGAGATGAGTCTCCCTTTTCTTCTCCAGGAGAAGTTGCCTCAAAGTCAACTTGACTCACGCCTGCACCGACATATTCGTCTGCAAGCAAATTTTCTTGAATAGTTCGCTTAGCATCACCGATCTTGGCTTGATCTAATATTTCACCCGGTAAAAAATTTATACTTTTTTTCAATCGATATTCTTGTGCTTTCCAAGAGTCTTTTGAAAAATTTTGATCTTGAATTAAAGGCGTCACCTGTATTTCGGCAACTCGAATGGGCCTACCCTCAGAGACGGTAAATTCTAAGACGTTTTGAAGCCTTCTCTCACCATCGGATTGCTCCTGCATTTTTCGACTAATCCGCGTTCTCACGGTCATTTCATCATAACCATGTGATCGATAAAAAGACTGGATATTCTCCTCGGAAACCAACACCCCGTGCCGATCCAATACCTGACCAGGAGAAATGTCTACGGCTGACTCAATCGTTGAAACCGAAAAAGCATGAACTCCTGTGATAACTACTTGATCTACCTTTAAGCTTGGGGGAGCCCCCCAACTCAGGTTTCCTAAGTTCAAAAAAATAACTGTCAGTGAAATTTGCAGATAACGGTTCATATTGCTTCTTATTTGAACCTCGTTATAAATTTCAAATCGAGCCCAAACGAATTTTGAGTTTGAGACGCCTGCGCATCCGTAGCTGCACCGCTAGTTGCACCCGCCACGTTTGACCCGTAGTTACTTAGCACTCCATTCACTGATAAATCAGAACTAACAGAATAATCTAAGTTAATCTGATTTGACTTAGAAGATCCGAATCCCATGGTACTTCCAGCGGACACGCTAAATCGGTCTCCAAACTTTTTCTTGATTGTGATCTGAGGGGCGGCTCCCGTTTCATTTTGGGCCTGAGGCCGAAAAGCACTCACGCCTTGCTGAGTATTGACGGACTCATCGACAAGAACCTGAAAACCCGTCCGGTCTTCCAGCTCACGATTAAAATCCAGCGAATGCAGAACAAGTGATGCTGCCTCACCTTGTTGAATATATCCCAAGTCGGTTGCGCTCAACTTTTTAGCGTCACTCGAAGTCAGCCCTAGAGCAAGGAGCGAGAAAATCTCAGACTCCTGCATAGATGGATTCGACGTCATTTCGATTTTCATATCGCTCTTACGTCCCGTTGCAAACATCTGGATTTTCACCCCATTGGCCTCAGTATGAGCCATTAGATCAAATGAAGGATTCATCACGGTGGGGCTGTCAAACAGTGCGGAAGCACTCTGAATATGAAAGACATGATCTTTAAAAATGAGCTTGCCCTGAGTCACTTCCATTCTTCCTAAAACTCGAGGAGTATCCAAAGTATTGACCAAGGTCATCTTTCCTTGAGCAACGACATCTCTGAACAAATCATTTTGAACGAGCACCCCATGGGGAGTCTCAAGAGAGATATTAAGCTTAAACGAAGAGGTGGGAGCCTCTCCTTTTGCGGACGTCGAGGGCAAATACTGCACTGCCTTAAACCCATCACTCGCGCGCTTCTGATTCAACATTTTTTCCCGAGAAAGAGCCGAGTCAATCGCGATATTTCCATCAATGAGATAGGGTGCCGATGTTCCTCGAATTCCTAATTGGCCTGAAAGTTTGGCATATTGAAAAGGATAGACTTTGATCTTATTTTCCTGAAGAGCTACCTTGAGGGCTACGACAGGTGGCTTCTGCCCACTCAGAAGCACGGTTCCATTGACCGAAACTCTTCCGCCCCCAAGGTCTGATCGGATATTTTTTACTATCACTTCGTTCTGCTTAATCTGGATGGTGCCTGCAAGATTTTCGAGTGGAGACTCTAATGCCTCAACTCTGAGGTCCCCGCCATTGAGTCTAGCCTCTCCTTCAATGGATGGCTCTTTAATCGAACCTCCTATGACAAAATCAAGAATCGAAGCACCCCTTACCTGAGTTACGGAGGGCAGAAAAAAGTAAACCCAAGAGTCGTCAAGCTCCCCCTGAATGCGCCCCTCAAGAAGGTCGTTTTTATTGCGTAGATCTAAGGTTGCCTTCTTGGATTTACTGGCAATTGTCAATTGGGCTACCTCAAAGTTCCCATCGGCCACAGCGACTGCAACTGGATGATCTAACTGGAAGCGAACATCCGTGCAGGCCAAGAGATAATCTGAGATCTGCACAGAGCCGTTCGCTTTTTCAATCGCCCCAGCTCGAAAGCGCAAATCCATCTCTCCTGAGAGAAGGCCTGCCAATTGTGAGTCCTGCATATTTTTTTTATTAATTAAAAGGAGAAGAGGAGAAAAATCTAGCTGGTTTGCAACCGCATGAATCGAGCTCAGATTTTTAGAGTTAGCATCATAATTGGCACTTACCTCAGCCTGACCGCCAAAATACGAGCCGATCCACCGGGCTACTCCACCCTGAGTCGTTAATGCCGTCGTACTGGAGGCCATCTGAATCCCTCGCACTGAAAAGCGGCTCAAATTCCACTCAGTGGAGGATTCCACCTGATCAATCGAGCCTCTTCCCTCGCTACGGAACTTCATATCTCCCCGGAAAGGTACGTCGGATTGAGCGACGTGATCAAAGTCTAGAACGGTAAAATGATGTGTTTCAACTTTCCACTGTATTTGGCGACCATCTTCAACAGAGACGCTCGCATCGATCTCCCCGGTTCTTTTGAGTGCCTTAAGAGCTTCGATCTCATACTTTCCTCGATCATACCCGCCTGTAAGATGAACCGTCTTAAATCGCTCCCCAAAAAACTCCCAATCACGACCATCGATTTCACTTGAAACGATGAGCCTCGGAAAACTCAGGCCGCCCCTCACTTTTAATGCTCCCTCAAAGGGACCGTTGAGAGAGTGGGGAAACCAACTCAAGTCACCCGTAAGGCGGCTAAAAATTTGAATGAAGTCCTGAATATTTCCCGAAGGCACACGCACATCTAAATTTGCCCGGTCATTTGCGCCCACATCGATGAATCCATCGACAAAATACTGGGTTTCACCATGGTGGAGATCTGCCTTTGAAAAAATCAGCCGATTATTGGGATCGTCCCAAGTAATCCTTCCTTGGATCGAACCTAAGGCAAGATTTAAGTAAGATCCCCCCTTCACATCGAGATCGATATCGACCAAGACGGCGACGGGAGCACCATGCACATGGACACTCACTTCTCCTTTGCCTCGAATCTCATTCGAGGCAACTCTCCCTAAATCCTCCAGATCAAGACTTCCAGTCGCGTTTAAATCATAGCCTTTTTTGAAATCAAGCTTACCGTTTAAATGCAGGACTGAGTGAGGAAGACTCACATCGAGGTGATTAGGTCGTATCCCAGTCGGATCCACTAAGAGTTGTCCTGCAAGGAAGATTTTTGGAATCTGAAAAACAGTACTGAGCGGCTTAGGCTTTCGATATTGCTGGTTATCCAACTGAAAACCCTCAAGCCAGTTCTTCAAGTCCGCCTGAAGCTCCCATGACCGTCCCGAACCCTGGGGTTTAAAAACGAGCTGAGTTTCTCCGTTCAGTCTAAAGTCGAGTGGATAAATCGACTCCACGGCTGGAGCAGCTAACCAGTGAAGGTGAGCCTGCTCCAACTTCACTGGCACGCTAAGCGGACGTTGAGAGCTTACCTCCCAACGAACTGGGCCGAACTCGACTCGCCCCCCTTCCCCGGGATGCTCTGATCCCGAGCGAGGTGAAAGCGGAGAGCTCACTACACCTCTCTCAAGAATAATCTCCCCTCCCGCCGGAGAAGCATCCCATCTCAACTTGGCTTGAAACAATTGAGCATGCCAAGCTTGGTACTTAAAATCATCGACTTCAATCGACCCCGCCAGTCGCAAAGTCTCCATAGGGCTGAGCATGTTTCCCTGCAGCGTTCCGTCCACCATTAAGCGTCCTTGCGGCAGTGGGCCCTTTTTACCTCTTTGAAACTCACTCGAGACTAACCTGAGATCTCCGTTTGCTTTAATTGCTAGGTCTGCTTCGAGCTTATTTTGCAAATTGAGGATATCTCCCCGAAGATGACCGAGAATCTCTAAACTAAATCCTGGCTGCGAGAGGGAAATTTGCTGGATCTCAACTCCAGAAGCACTCACCCTTGCTTTCGCTCGGAGCGATTCCGTCGGTCCAGGGATCGACAATTGGGTGAGCCACTTTCCTTGAACTTGATTGAGCTCCAGCTCCAAATCATAGGCCAGAGTGCTCCGGTCCTCCGATCGACTCAGTCTTGCTGATCGAGCCACCCCCTGGAGAGAGCTTGCCTCATCCAACGGTCCGAGAAGTATTTGGACATTTTCTAAAGCAACCCCATCCGCACGAATCCGAAACAGCTCCTCCCAGCGAAATCGATGACTGGAGTTTGCTGAGGAAGACTGGATTGAAGGCTTCGCCGCCCTCTGCTGAGTCGGATCGATCGCTAACCTAAGCTCGCCATCGACAATGGTCACTTGATGAAATCGAATATCTCCCGAAAAAATCTGAAAAGGCCGAAAAGTAAAGTCGATCCTCCGAGCCTCCACCCTCGAGCCCCCCGGGAGCCGAATCGGGTTTCGCTCCTTGACCCACAGCTTTGGGTTTTTCAGCGAAAATCCTGGTGGAAAGAGCTGGACCGCTATCTCAGAAAAATCTCCGCCAACTCCTAAATCCTGAGGTAAATAGCGGGCCGCAACCGACTTGAGCACGCCTGCAAATGGAGCACTCTGAATAAACGTCAAAATGCCCACCACCAAACAAGTAACAACCAAAGCGAAGATGAAAAAAGGGCGTCTCATCATACGAGAGGTTTACTTTTCTTTCTCAGCTGTTTTTCGATATCCCGATAGTGTGGATCAATATTGAAGACTTGAAGGTAAAACTCAAAAGCCATCTCACTCTTACCCATGAGATCATAAGCCCTGCCCATGAGATAAAAGAGTTCGAGCTTATCCGCATTTTGAATTTCAAAATCGCGAACCAGTGGCTGAAGCTGTATAAATGCCTCAAAGGGCTTTCCCTGATGAAGTAACGAGAGAGCTAATAAGCAGATCACCGACCGACTCAAGAGTGGAGTGTCCGATGAACTTGAATTCAGCCTCTGTGAAGCCCGAGTAAATAAATGCGTCGCAACTGAACTGAGCTCCATCTCAAGAAACGCAATTCCCAAATCGATCCAATCCTGAGTGCTCGCATCGAAATACTTTTGATCGACCTCATGTATCAGCTGTTCAGAAATTTCTGGAGCCCAAACGTCCCCAAGTCGCGGGGACAAGGTCCTCGAATCAGCAGTAGAACTGAACAAGCCGAGCTGTAACTCATGATCTAGTTTCTTAAGAACCAAATCGGGATCTTCATCCTCATGAAGTGTCTCCTGACGATTCTTTGCTGATTTGCCTAATTTTTGAGGCTCAAGCATTCCCTGAATCTCAGCCTTTTGAATCTCCTCCAAAAGGACACGCGCCCGAGAGTTTCCAGGCTGATGAATTAAAACTTGATGAAGTAATTTTTTAGCATCGGGTGAAAATCCCTCTCGGAGCAAAATATCAGCACTCTGCATCCAATCATTGACACCCATGGGGGAGGGACGGGGAATAAAGGAAGTGTCCACGAGTAGATCATCGCCGAGATCCACCTGAACCTCTCTCGATCCCTGAGACGAAGGCTTTTTAGAATCATCCATTCAACTCATGAATGTTACTAGTTTTTCGAAAGAAACTCTTCCAAAAAATGAGTATCGTAATCCCCGTCTCTGAATTTTTTACTCGCTAGAATTTTGCGATGAAACGCAATGTTGGTCTTAATCCCCTCAACCTGAAACTCATCGAGGGCCTGCCTCATCTTAGCAATCGCGTCATGACGGTTGCCCGCATGGACAATCAACTTTCCAATCATGGAGTCATAAAAGGGCACAACTTTATACTGATCATAGACAAACGAGTCCACCCGAACCCCAAAGCCTCCAGGCAGATGCAATCCAGTAATTTTACCTGGCGAAGGGGCAAATCGCTCCGAGTCCTCTGCATTAATTCTACATTCAATGGAATGGGAATTGATCTGAATGTCCGACTGTTTCAATTTTAGCGGAAAACCCGCGGCCGATCGGATCTGTTCTTTGACCAAATCAACCCCAGTCACCATTTCAGTCACCGGGTGCTCGACTTGAATTCGAGTATTCATCTCCATGAAATAGAATTTCTTATCCCGGTTATCGACTAGAAATTCTACCGTACCCACATTTTCGTAACTCACCGCAGCACAAAGCTTAAGAGCCGCTTCGCTCATCTCGCGCCGGAGCTGGGGGTCCAAAATGGGACTCGGGCTCTCTTCCAGCAATTTCTGATGCCTTCGCTGAATCGTGCAATCGCGCTCTCCGAGGGAAATTCGATTCCCATATCGATCGCAAAGCACCTGAATTTCAACGTGGCGCGGACTTTCACAATATTTCTCTAGATACATGGCAGAGTTGCCAAAAGCCGCACCCGCCTCGGCACTGACTCTCTCAAAAGAAGCCATGAGCTGCTCAGAGTTTCGAACAATATGAATTCCCCGACCGCCTCCGCCGGCAGCCGCTTTCAAAATCACGGGAAATCCAATTTTTTGAGCCTCCACTAAAGCCGCTTCAGCGTCTGGAACGGCAGACACAGTCCCAGGCAAAAGCGGAACTCCAGCCTGCTTGGCAATCTTGCGGGCCTGGGTTTTTTCTCCCATGGCTGCAATATTGGCAGTCGTCGGCCCAATAAAGTGAATCTTACATTCTCCACAGAGTCGGGCAAACTCTGCATTCTCTGACAAGAAGCCATAGCCCGGATGGATTGCATCGGCTCCTGTAATGTCAGCAGCAGATAAAATATTAGCGATATTCAGATAACTCAACTTGGACTGAGGGGGACCAATACAAACGGCCTCATCCGCCATTTTTACATGAAGTGAATGCTCATCGGCTGTCGAGTAAACTGCAACCGTCGCTATACCCAGCTCTCGGCAGGCCCGAATCACTCGAAGCGCGATCTCTCCCCGATTTGCGATGAGAACTTTGCGAAAAAGATGCGGAGTCGTTTGGTTCATTAACTTCTGCCCACCTAGGATTTTGGCTTCGTTCTCAAGATTCATTTGAGCCTCGACCTCAAGGCTCGACGATGAAGAGGGGTTCACCAAATTCCACCGCTTGACCGTTTTCAGCAAGAACTGAAACTATTTTACCAGGAAACTCAGCTTCGATTTCGTTCATGAGCTTCATCGCCTCGACAATGCAAAGCACTTCGCCCCGCTTAATGCCCTGTCCCTCGCGAACATAGGGTTCGGCCTCGGGAGAAGCTGCACGATAAAATGTCCCCACAAAGGGAGAAAGAACCTGTTTGCGGTTGGGATGAGCATCTGCAGGCTTGGTTTTTTCTTCGCTCTTTTGAGGCAAGGTAGCAGGCTGGGGTGCCGCGCGAGGCGCACTCAAGTGAGAGGGATGAGCCATCGCTGAAGCTGTCAAACCCGCTAGAGAAATCTCTGAACTCGACTGACTGGTCTTGAACTTGAAACGCTCGCCCTGGCGCTCCCACTCAAACTCAGTGATCTCGTGTTTTTCCATCAACTCGAAGATTCTCTCCAAATTTTGAAGATCCTTCGAATCACTCTCAGCCCCCCGACTTGAATTCTTTTGCTTAGAATTCTGTGCTCTCGACTTTGCCACGTTATTTATTCGCCTTTTCCACGTAGGTGTAATCACGCGTGTCAACCTTGATTAAGTCCCCTTCTTTCAAATGAAAGGGAACTTGCACAGTCGCACCCGTTTCTGTTTTCGCTGGTTTGGACCCCCCCGTCACTGTATCCCCGCGAAAGGAAGGCTCCGTCTCAACAATTTTCAAAACTACAAAAGTGGGCAACTCAACACCAATGGGCCTCTCATTAAAGTACATAACCTTAATGACGAGATTCTCTTGGAGAAAGTCTTTCCCTGGTCCAAGCTGTTCTTCAGAAAGAGTGACTTGCTCGTAATTCGCCTGGTTCATAAAATGAAACCCTGCGGCATCTCGATATAGGTACTGCATTTCTTTCTGCTCAGTATTCGCCTGATCCAGCTTATCGCCTGAAGTGATCGTCCGCTCAATCACGTTTTGATTCAACATGTTTTTTAATTTGGTCCGGGTAAAAGCCCGACCTTTGCCTGGGCTCACATGTTGAAAATCAACGATTTCAAAGGGAACTCCTTCGATTTCGACTTTAAGTCCTTTTCGAAACTGATTGGTTGCGTACATTCCCCATAGGTACCCGAGCCTCCGAGCCCTGTCAACCCGCTAAGCCGCTCCGAATTCGATATCGCTCTACTTTCTGAAGAAGTCCCTGAAGGCATTCAATCCTCTGCACCCGTCCCATCTTTTTACGCCCAGAATCACTCCTTAAAATTAGGGCACCGTTCTGGTATGCCTGAACCTCAAGCTCCTGCACCATTTTTGCCACCTCGGAATCGTTAGGCGCGAAAAAAAGCAAAATCTTATAGGAGCTCAATGACTCGGCCAAACGCCCCTGAAAGAGATAGGATTCTGCCAAGAGGCGCTGAGCAATCAAGTTGTCTGGAACATCGTTCACCATGGGCGAAAGCTCCTCGATCACATCTTGGTACAGCTTTTTATCAAATAACGCCCGCGCCAGAGCCACTTTACCGCCCATGAATCGAGGGTGATGCTCCAGCCCTTCTCGAGCGATTTGGATCGCCTCATCGACGAGTCCAGCCTTCCGGTAGGCCTCCGTGAGAGGAGCAAAAACTCTCGATGATGGATCTTCTTGAAACTTCTTGAGATACTGGTAAATCAGCGGCTGAAATTTGGGATTCACTGGGCTTTTCAAGACGCCCCCCCTGTGAAGATATCCTTCGGATTCAAGATCCGTGGAGTTACAAAAATCAAAAGTTCTTCGCGGTCATTCACATTGGACTCGTTTCCAAAAAGCCATCCAATGATCGGAATATCTCTTAAAATGGGAAAACCTGAAGCATTGTGTGAGGAATTTGAAGTGTAAATGCCGCCGATGACCAAAGTCGTCCCACTCTCTACCAGAACCTGAGTCTGTAAATTACGTTGTCCCACCGCGCTCCCGCCAGCAAGTGAAACTGGAATATCTTTCGAAACGTTCAAATCCATCAGAACACTGGCGTCGTTCGTCACCGTTGGAGTTACTGTGAGACCTAAATTCGCTTGGGTCACCACCAGCGTGGACTGAGGACCATTTTGAGTCGCCGTGAGAGCAGGAGTTAAGACAGGAGTCGTAGACAATATGGACGCCTTCTGTTTGTTGAGCACCACCGTCTTTGGCGCTGCCATCACCTTGGCTTGACTTTCACTTTCGCCGATCCCCAGAACTGCATTCAGCCTCAGGGTAGAACTCAAAAAACTCAGACTCGGCGAAAACCCGAAGGTCCCGTTCGCAGCCGATGCTGCGCCCGATGCTTTTCCAATCGCAGATCCATCGGCAAAAACCCCAGGACTTCCCACCAGCGCATCCACCGGATTTCCTCCGGCGAAACTACCAAAGGCGGCTACATTGGTGTCCCCAATTCCCAAGTTCCCAGAGAGGTTCTTTGAAAAGGTTTCGCTGGCCTCCACCACCTTTGCTTCGATCATGACTTGAGGGGTCTGAGTATCTAAAATTTCAATCAACTTCTTCATCCGATCTAGATTCTGCGGGATATCGTGGACAATAATACTGTTAGTCCGGTCATCCGCCTGAACAATGACGGGATCGCTTGCACCTGATACACCCGATCCATTGCCAGCCACCGAAGAAAACTTTTGAAGCGCTTGGGTGAGATCCTTAAGAGCTGCATAACTGACCGGAAAAACTCTCGTGACCTTGGGAGTATTCGCCTTAACCGCTAGAGCTGCCGAAAGCTCCTGTTGTTTTTCATCCGTTAGACTTTTTAGCGTCACGATGCGCAAGATATTATTATTTCTTTCAGCCCCGAGCTCCAGGGTTCTCAAAACAGTATCCAACGCTTGATCCCAGGGGACCTCGTCTAAAGAGAGCGAGATTTTGCCGCCAACGTCCTTGCCAAGCACCACATTGAAGCCACTGGCTTCACCAATTAATTTAAAAACATCAGCCACATTGGCATCTCGTACCTTGAGAGAAATGGACTTTCCGCTAAAAGTATGAGTCACGCGACTTTCCAGTAACTCCTCAAGTCGATCAGCCTTCGGAGTCGGGCTCGGCATCACTTCGTCAGCCGCCCAGCTCGTCGTGCAAACCCAGAAGAGCCCTACGAGAGGTGTCATACCCCAACTTGCCCACCGCTGTTTTTGGTAGCCCATGCGCTCTCCTTGTTACTCGTGACCGATTGAATTGGAACCGGACCCGGAACTCTCCGACACTAGTGGAAGGTCAATCTCAAGCCACTCGATCTTTCCCGCTAAATTGGTTGCCTTCTCCTGCACTACCACCCGGTCCTCGTAAATTTTCCGAATCACTCCGCCCTCTTGGCCTATTTTATAGCCTTGACCTACGGAAAAGGTTCGCCCATCGGGAGCCGCAACCAGAGCCCTCCAGCGATCGGGGCCCGTTAAAATTCCAATCACTTTCAAAGTATCTAAGGAATAACGTTCGAGTTGTTCGCCTGGATTTTTTGATGAGTTGCCGATCACATCAGGCATTTTAAATGGATCTCTGAGCTTCAGCAAACCCTCTAAAAACTGCGAACGAGAGCCATCGATCGAGGGATCGCCCCCGACGTCTGCCATTGCGCTCGGAAGCGCCAACGCCAACCATAAGCTTAGAAAAATCACGACGCCCCCCCCTGAGGTAGACTAGGAGCGGAAACAGGCTGAGCCAACGGGGAATTCCGTTTTTCTTTAGCGAGGGATGGATTGCTCTCTACCTGACCACCATCTTCCTTCGTTCCTAAATATCGAAAAAATTTGACCTCAAGGATTGCAATCAGGAGAGGCCCCTTTTTGGACTTCTCTGAGTCGGGGGTCAACTCGAAGGAATCGATCTGGATGATCTGATTCACACTGGATAAGCGTTCAAATAGGGCCAAAATTTGAAGATACGCACCGCTCACCTTCACTTTCAGCGGCTGCTCAACATAGTAATCCCTCTTGACCTCTCCGACCGGGCTAATCGCCTGTACGGTCAGGCCGACTTTTTTTGCCTCAGTGACTAACATTTTCATGAGAACCGGAAGATCTAGTCGATCCGGCATCGCATCCCTCACTCCTTGAAGTTCAGTCACTGCCTGAATTAGGTCTGATTTCTTTTTTTCGACATTCTTGGCAAAATCAGCGAGAGAGGTCAATTTCTTGCTCATTTGTTCGCGTCTGGTCTTGGAGTCCTCAAGTTCCTTTTTCTTAACCGAAAAAGCCGAATCAGCATCATATTTAAAATTATATTGCTCATAGCCGAGGTAGAGAAGGTAGCAAACAAAGAACATGGTGATCGGCAGTTTCTCTATGATTTCTGAAAGTTTAGTAATCACTTGTTATTGGTCCCTTTAGATCTGAGATCAAAGTGCGTAACATCTCCCTCATTCGAACCTTGATCCTGATGACTCGAACCCAGCTCTACCCCTGTTAAAACACTACTTTCATTTAAGGACTTTATAAAATCTGACACCTGTGAAAACCCTAATGAGGATCCAGATAAAACCACACTACCGGAATCCACCTTAAGTTTAGATAACCAAACTTCTTTTGGAACCACTTGAGCAAAAAGAGTCATGATTTCTATCGATTTTTTTCGCTCAGAAAATAGTTTACGAATTGTATCTAGTTTAAGCCCAACGTCTTTTAAATCGCCCTCGACTTGCTTTTGGACAGCGTCATATTTTGAATAATTTGCCATTTCTTTCTGAATTTTTTCAGACTCAGAATTGACTTGAGCCACCGACTTTCCGACCTCCGTCAGTTCGGCCGCCTGAAAAGAATCCAGGGTCTGAGACGCTAAAAACCCAGCGATCAGTGGAACCGCCAATTTTCTGATTGGCAGCTCCTGGACCTGGTCGAAATTAAGAGATTTGAAGCGATTGCTCAGCTTAATTCCCGACGACTGGGTCAATCCAGATTGCTTTTTTAGAGCAAGATTAATCTTAATCACAAATCACCTCCCACCGGCCCCGGCTCTCAAAGCCAAACCGATCGGCACTGCTGCGATCGCTGCGATTCGATTCAAATAATCAGGAGCAAAGACGTCAGGAGAATAAGCAATTGCATTAAACGGGTTGATCATCTGAGTAGGGAGTCCTACTAACTCTTCAATCGACTTTGAAAGATTCGAAAGTTGCGCACCCCCTCCGGCTAGCAAAACAGATGAAATAAGTGGACCACTCGAGGAAGCGTGATAGAAGTCGAGGCTTTTTTTTACCTCAACGGCAATATTTTCCATCATCGAAGTCACGAGGTCCGTGACTTCCTGAGGGGTTCCGCCTCCCCCGTCTCCAATTTTCAGTGCCTCTGCATCCCCGAACGGTAAACTCAAGGTTCGCTCGATTTCTTCTGTCAACGTGCGACCACCCAGGGCCGTGTCTTTAGTAAAGATCGGCACGCCGTCTGCCACAACTACGATTTTCAGAGAACTCGCACCTAAATCCACTAAGGCTACCGCCTCGGAGGGTTGAACCGGATAATTCACCTCAAACAAATTCTGGAGCGCAAAAAAGTCAACGTCCACCACGGAAGGTCTAAGTCCTGCCTTAGATACGCAGTCTAGATAAGAATCGAGGACTGCGTTTTTGACTGCAACAAAAATCACCTCTGTTTTACCTCCCGGAATGTGGGAAACTAGGTGATAGTCCATGGTCACTTCTGAAATATCGAACGGAAGGTATTGCTCTGCTTCCCAGAAAACCTGATCTTGGAGATCTTTGAGCTCAGCGCCTTCTAAGGTCAACTTTTTGACGATCACCGAGTTGCCAGAAATTGAAGTGCAGACCTGTCGATTTTTAAGCTGCATCTGATTCACGAGCGTCTTAATGCACTCTACTAACGCTACCGGATTAACGATCTCTCGATTGACCACGACTTCTTCAGGCAACTGCACCACCCCAAAATGGAGCAGCTTCCAGACTTTACCCTTCTTAACTAACTCCACCAGCTTAATCGACGAAGAGCCAATACTGAGACCGACCGCAGATTTCCGGCCAAAGGGAAAAAAAGAGGAGAGCTTAGATGAGAAATTCCCAATCAAATCTGCCATAAGTATAAGTTAGTCGATGCCTTTCATATTTAAATACTACAGATTTAACAGTAGGGATCAACTACTTAATTCTTATATGAATGTAGGCAATTTTTACCTAGACTTGTGGATTAGCTTAATCTCTATCGAACTTTAGCTAATCCATCGAGACTTCAGCCGAAGGGCCGGAGAGAAGCAAAACTGACATGCGATCTAATCGTTTTTCGGCGAGATCGAGC
The DNA here is from genome assembly GCA_947447665.1 of Bacteriovoracaceae bacterium. Classification (GTDB taxonomy): domain Bacteria; phylum Bdellovibrionota; class UBA1018; order UBA1018; family UBA1018; genus CAINWE01. The sequence goes on from CANFJX010000004.1 coordinate 164,770, forward strand.
GCTGGAATCACAGCAAACCCGACGACCTCTTTACCTTCGGAAGCTGCGGCGAATCCAGCCAGATGATCATAGCAGAACTCTCCCTGCAAGCCGGGGATACCTAAGCTCTCACCCGTTTTCGGATCTACAAACAAATACTGTTCGGATCTGGACAGGAGTGCAAAATTTCCAGAAGCAACGACCTCACCTACTCCGTGGAACTGACAGTTGGGAATTTTTTCGACTTGATAAGTGAGGCGAATAGGATCCAGAAACCGCATTCTAAGAGCTGCCCGCTGAACTCCTGCCTCACGCTTCATCTGACTCATCTGTCGGATCACATGCCTCAGCACCACCCGTGTGGACCACTTAGGCCATCGATCCACAACAATCGGTAAAGCTGAGAGGATAACAAAAATTACGGAGGTAGCCAGAACCCAGAGTCGTTTTTGGCGCCTCAGGCGAACTTCCACCTTCTCCCAAAGTTCGTAATTCTCCCACTCTTCCTGGGCCCAGCGTTCGGCAGCTACATCGGTATCATGAATTGGAACCATAATTGATCGCCCAAGAGATAGTAACATAAAGCCCCAAGAACGAGAAAGGGCCCATAAGGAATTGCAAATTTCATTAAATCTTTTTTATGACTCCATCGAGCCCATCCGATTCCCACCACACTTCCTAAAACAGAACTGAGCAAGATGGTCACAAAAACCCCCTGCACACCCAAAAAAGCTCCCATCATGCCTAAAAGCTTCACATCCCCGCCCCCGATTCCGGATCGTCCCCGAACCTGCAAATAAAGGAGGGCCAGGAGATAGAAAACTCCAAAACCAAACAGAAAACCCAAGACCGAGGATCGCCAACCGATTTCATAGGGCAATAAGGATGTGAGTAGCCCGAGAACAGCCCCCCCCAAACTCAATGCATCCGGAATGATCCGATGCTCGAGATCAATAAAAGTGACGGCCACTAAGATAGAAACCCAAGGCCAATGCCTTAAAACAAGCGCACTCGAAACACCGACCTTCATTTCGGCTGCAAGAAAAAGGAGAGCCGTGAGGCACTCAATGATGGGGTATTTCACTGAGATGGCAGCCTCACAGTGGCGGCACCTACCGCGGAGAGAAATAAAACTAAAAACCGGAATATTGTCGTACCAAGCAATCGGCGCGTGACACTTGGGGCAAGCGCTTCTCGGAGTAATGAGGGATTGCCCATGGGGAAGTCGGGCAATGACCACGTTTAGAAAACTCCCCACCACGAGTCCTAAAACGATGCTCCAAAGATGAATTTCCCAGCCTGGCAATGAATCCAGCATCTCAGATTTCCTTTAAACCCAGGAGGAGTCCGGCAGCCCAAAGAAAAAGCAGAATCAGTGCAACGCCGTAGAGTACTCCGTAAGTCAAAAACGCACCCGGTATGGTAAGACTATAAGTGAGTTTCGTGCCCAGATTAAAATGCTCCAAATTAGGGAGAGCTCGAGACAGTGCGTCCAAGATCACTCCTTGAAACGACCCTGCCGATTTGACGGCCAAAGTGCGCATCGCAGAAATATTATTTCCAATCAAATAGAGTCCAATACAAAAAATGACTGAAAGCGAGGTCGTCGTAAAGGTTGAAAAAAATACAGCCGCACTCGCCATGAACAAACCTTCCAAACCCGCAAAGAAAACCGCCCATCCGAATGTGGCGGTAAACGAAAAGTTCCAATCATTAAACCCAATCAACAGGAGAATATAAGCCCCCGTGGACAAGATCCAGTTCAAAAGCAGTACAGTTGCTAAACCTAAGTATTTTCCAAACACAAACTGCGCTCGAGTAATGGGATGACTCAGAGCAACATGAATCGTCCGGCGATCAACCTCGCGAATTAAGAGAGCAGAGCCAACAAAAATTCCGATCATTGAGCCGGAGAGACGCAGCGCCGTTAGCCCAAAATCTAAAATCACCCGCTCGGCACTCATCACCACAGCTGCCCGAGAGGCCAAAACTCCAACCGAAAAAAGAAGAACGGAGAAGACTAAAATATTATAAAGCAACCGATCCCGAACAATCTCCTTAAACGTCACCCGGGCGACCGCAAAAACCACCCGGATCGCCGCAGGAAATCGAGGCTTATGATCCATGCCTGGCTTCTCCATCACGATCCTCTCCTTGAAACAGGGATTCTAACGTATCTTGCAAATCACCCCTGGCTTTAAACTGACTCAGGGGCCCGCTCTCAATCAACCGCCCCCCTTGAATCAAAGCCACCTGATCGCAGATCGCCTCCACATCCGGTATGACATGAGACGTCATAAAAATGGTACGCCCACTCGCAGCCAGTTGATGAATGAGATCCCGCATCTCTTTTCTTCCCAATGGATCGAGGCCGCTCATCGGCTCATCTAAAACGAGTAACGGAGGACTATGCAGAAGTGCCTGAGCAATCCCAATTCTCTGGAGCATCCCCTTTGAATAACGCCTGAGCTCAGTTTTGCGAGCCCGCTCCATCCCCACTTCGCGCAAAACCTGCGCGATGCGGTCTCCCAGCTCGCTTAAGTCCATCGCCGAAAGAGCACCGTAATATTTCAGTAGTCCCTCTCCCGTGAGATGCTCTTGAAAATAGGGACGCTCAGGTAAATACCCGACCTGGCTCCGCGCCTCTCGCGAGACGGCGTCTAATCCAAAAACCCGAACTTGCCCCGACGTCGGCTTCCTGAGCCCCATAATGAGATGAATCAGTGTCGTCTTGCCCGCCCCGTTCGCTCCTAAGAAACCAAAAACCGATCCGGTCGGAACTGAAAACTCCACTTCCTTCAAAATCAACACGGGCTTCATCCAGAAGCCGGTACGAAACATCTGACTTACTTTTTGAATTTCGAGTGCTTTTTCCATAGAGTGCTTCAGCTAATGAAACCATGAATGACCTTCAAAGTCAAAACGGCATGACATCCTGGGCTAGAAGAACTTGTCGCTCCACAGGCGCGAAACCCAATCTTGATACGGGACGCACTGAATGCCGCGCGTTACTCGGAGAATGGGGTCTTAAGAAACTAGTCAATCACCATACTTCAAATGAAACACAGACTCATGAGGGGTGCTCGTCATCACGACACCGTCGGAGTTCACAGAAAGAACGCCACCCCAGGGGTCTTGCTCTTGTCGTCCCGTCTGGATGAGAAACTCAGACCAAGTTTTTTTGGATGCGGCGTAATCGCGATTAGCGAAATAAAGGTACTGTGCGACATCGAGGTTGAACTTCTTGTGCTTGAGATCCTCGAGTTTTTTCTCCAGATCCGGGTCATTTTTCTGGCCAGCGAGATTACGAATCATTAAGTCCAGGATCCGGCCTCCGACTTCAAACTGCCCATCGGGTGTACCGAGTCGTTTGGCAAAATCTGCCAAATAAGTCGGAGAACCGCTAACAATCGAAGCCTCCCGAATCGCCTGAGCCGCTTGCGGCAAATCATAGAACTCAAACAAGTAAAGGTATCCCAATGTGAGATTAAGCTCCCACGGCCGACTCCAAAATCGTTGACGAAACGAGGGCTCAAACCCAGTTAATTTTTCGCGCGCAAAATGATTCCCTTTTAAGAGTAAGTCCCTAGCCAAGACGGGCTCATGACGACCGACTGACAGAAGTAACGCACCGCCCGCATAGACCTCAAAAAAAGCGGGATCTAAGTCTGTCATCAAATCTAAATCGTAATAAAATTGAGACCTCCCAGATCGATCTTGACCACGAAGGTAGGAGCTCCATCCGATCGCTCGGAGAAAAATCCAATCCACCCAAGCGGGAAGCTGCCCAAAACTGAGCACCTGAATCAGGCCCGAATCAGGCTTAAGATAACTCGACGCAGGAAGCTCTAGCAGGGGAGGATCTGCGAGGATGACTTTCTGATTGAGCTCGATTTGGACGCATAGCAAGATCAGCGAAAACCCCCAGGCAATCACCCCTCGCGAAGCGCCTAGAACATCCCGAAAACTAAACCACCCAAACACAGACATGGCTAACACTCCTTCTCTCCTAGTAACTAAACTGTAAAGATCAAAGATGACACAGGGCCTTTTAGTTTAAAAATATTTATTTTGAATTTAATTAAATAATAGTTTACTGTTTTAGTAACAACAAAACTTAAACAGACTAACCTAGGGGGTTAAAATGTTTTTTCCAATTCGTTCTACAAAAAAATTAAAAGGGGTTCCACCCCTTTCAATTGGCTCAGAAGGCTTTACTCTCGTTGAGCTCATGGTCTCAGTCGGCATCATCGGGGTCCTCGCAGCCGTTGCGATCCCTAACTACAATCGGTTCACAGCCAAAGCCCGCCAGACTGAGGCAAAAGTCGGTCTCGGCGCTATCTATACTTCGGAGGTTGCCTATTTCGCCGACATCAGCGCGTATTCAGCCTGCCTTGGCAACATCGGAACTAACCTAGTGACGAAATACTACAATATAGGTTTTAATTCAGGAGGCGCTGCGGACGCCGCTCCTTTCTACAAGACCGCTTACCTAACTTCTCCAGGCGCCACCGCCGGTACCGCTTGCAGCGTAGGTACGAGCAGTATTAGTACTACACTTATTGCTTATAAGGCAACTACCTCGGCTGGTGCGCAGACGCTTGCAGCCTCTCCTTACGTCACCTTAGCCACCGCATTACCCTCTCGCACTGCATTTACCGCAGCCGCCGAAGGCCTCATCTCTAGTACCTCCACCAACACTACCTCAGACGTCTGGACTGTAAACGAAACTAACGTCGTATTAAACACGACGCAATCGCTACAATAATCGCTCGTCTCAGCGTATAGCGTAATAAAATCTCATGCATGACCCCGTCCTCAGTGGCGGGGTCTTTGCTTTGATTCGAGCAGGAAATCCGATCACTCGCCTCCGCCGGCCATTTGGAAAATGGGGAGGTACATCGCAATCATGATCCCTCCGACGAGGCTGCCGAGAAATACGATAACGAAAGGCTCAATGGCCTTGCCGAGTCCTGCGGCCATGTCCTCGACGTCGGTCTCGTACATTTCGGCGACTTTATCGAGCATTTTATCCATATTTCCGGTTGATTCTCCAACGGAGATCATTTGAGCGGCCATGCGTGGAAAAATTGG